>CAVPLI010000001.1:0-792304 GCA_963705965.1 uncultured Actinomycetes bacterium
CGGCGGCGGACAAGCCGTGTTGCGCGCCTCATGACCCGCGCGGCGGCACCGAGCGCGGGAGCATGGACCCGATCCAGCCGCAGTTCCGGATCGGGCGCAAGGTCGTCAAGGGCGGTTCGTACCTTTGCGCGGACTCGTATTGCCGGCGCTACCGGCCCGCGGCGCGGCGGCCGCAGATGATCGACACCGGCATGAGCCACGTCGGGTTCCGGTGCGTCTCTCCGCCGTGAGGCCGTTGCCGCGGGGCGGGACGCTCAGGCAGTCGCGGTCTCGGTTGCGGCGGCCCCCTCGAGCATCGCCGCGAGCATCTCGTACTTCGGCACGCGCGGGCTCGGGTATGCCTTGCGGCTCTGCGTGAGCCCGAGGCCGAGCAGGAATTCCGCGAGCTTGTACGTGAGCGGGCCGGGATTGACGATGGGCACCGGCAGGTTCTCGCGCAGGTACGGGACGGCCTGGTGCATGGTCGTCGAGCCCATGCAGATCACGTCGGCGCCGTCCTCGATGCACTGCTCAGCGGCGGCCTTCAGTTTCGGGAAGACGACGTCCTCCTTGCCTCCGAGCAGGTTCGAGACGTCGGGCAGCATGTTGATGGAGCGGATCGACGCGCACTTGTCCTCGACGCCGAGCTCCTTGAGGCCCTTCTTGTAGAGCGCGATCCAGGGGTCCCACTGCGTGAGCACCGAGAACCGGTCGCCGAGCATCAGGGCCGTCAGGTAGGAGCAGCGACCCGGGCCGATCACCGGGATGTCGAGGACCGAGCGCAGGGAGTTCACCCCGGAGTCGCTCATCGTGTCGATGCAGACCGCGTCGTAGCCGTCTTCCTGCGCCGTCCGGCCGGCCTCGAAGAGCGCGACCTCGGCCAGGGCCGCGTCGTGGTAGCTGTCGAGCAGGGCGGGCCCGGCCTTGACGCCGCGGTAGTCGAACGAGATGTCCGGCCCGAGCCGCACGTCGTTCATCTGGGCCTCGCGGTTCGCCATGCCGCTCTCGTCGAGCGCGAACGGGACGATGACCAGCACCTTGTGCATTGCGCCCTCCGAATGTCCGACGTTTGGCCCCAGGTGTTTCTAGACCGTGCCGCGCCCGTTGTCAATCGTGACTGGGAAGCGACTGGAGAGGTTTCGCGGCCCGCGGTCAGACCTAGGAGCCCGGGAGCTCACTGGACGAGCTCGGGCGGGCAGCGCGGCGGCCTCCGCGCTGCGACTTCCTCCCGCGCGGGCGGGTCGAGACGGTCGGCGAGCAGCGAGGCGGCGATGCCGCTCGCGAGCAGCAGGGCGATCAGCGCGAGCGAGGCGATGTCGCCGACGTGCACGAGGTCGGCCAGCAGGATCTTCAGCCCGACGAAGCCGAGGATCACGGCGATCGTCTCGTCGAGGAAGCGGAAGCGCCGGACGAGCAGGTCCACGAGTGCGAGGAAGGAGCCGAGGCCGAGGAGGGCAAAGCAGTTCGCGCTCCAGATCACCCCCGCCTCGCGCGTCACCGAGAGCGCGGCCGGGACCGAGTCGATTGCGAATGCGATGTCGGCGAGCACGATCGATATGACCACCAGCAGGAGCGGGGTGCCGTGGACGCGGCCGCCCTCCCGCACGAAGAAGCCGCGTCCCCCGGAACTCCTCGGTCGTCGGGATCACGCGCCGAACGCCCACCAGCACGCGGTTGCCGGCGGGGTCGGACGCCTCGCCACCGCCGCGCAGGGCTCGATATGCGACGTACAGGAGCAGCGCGCCGAAGACGAAGACGACCGGCTCGACCGCCTCGACGAGTGCGAGTCCCGCGACGATCGCGACTCCTCGCAGCACGAGCGCGCCGGCGATGCCGATCGCGAGCACGCGGCCTCGGAGCTCGGACGGCACCAGGAAGTAGGCGAGCAGGAGCGAGAAGAGGAAGACGTTGTCGAGCGAGAGCGAGCGCTCGATCAGGTAGACGGTCGTCCACGCGCCGACCGGGCCGCCCGCGATCGCGAGCCCGCCGGCGAACAGCAGCGCGAGCGCGAGCCAGCCGATGCTCCACACGATGGCCTCGCGGTGCCCGGCGGTGCGGCCGCGGGCGAAGAACCGCTGCTCGACGGCGAGCCCGACCACGACGGTTGCTGCAGCCACGGCTACGAGCAGCGATTCCACGACCGACCCCAGTCCTCGCCGGCAGGCGCTCGAGGCCTGTCGCGCCGGGAGAGCTCCGACCCCCTGTCCGGCAATGACGTTACACGCGAGTTCCATGATGCGACGAGACGCCGCTGATCGCGCCCGGCCGCCGCGATGCCGCCGGCGGGCGGGATGTGGCACCCTCACGCCCGTGACCGACGGCAGCAGGAAGGCGATCCTGGCGGCGCTGTTCGCCAACCTCGGTATCGCGGTCGCCAAGCTCGTGGGCTTCGCCATCACCCAGTCCGCGAGTATGTTCGCCGAGGCGATCCACTCGCTCGCAGACACCGGGAATCAGGCGCTGCTGCTGCTCGGCGGTAGCCGCGCCCGGAAGCAGGCGACCCCCGCTCACCCGTTCGGTTACGCGCGCGAGCGCTACTTCTGGTCGTTCGCAGTGTCGCTCGTGCTGTTCTCGGTCGGCGGCCTGTTCGCCCTCACCGAGGGGATCGACAAGCTCCGTCACCCTCACGAGGTCGAGAGCGTCTGGGTCGCGATCGGGATCCTCGTGTTCGCGCTCGGGCTCGAGACCTATTCGCTGAGAACCGCGCTCAAGGAGGTGAACCACGTACGCGATCCGGGCGTCGGCTACTGGAAGTTCATCCGCACGTCCAAGCACCCCGAGCTGCCCGTGGTGCTGCTCGAGGACGCCGGAGCCGAGCTCGGCCTGTTCGCCGCCCTCGGCGGGATCGTCATGGCCGAGGTCACCGGCGACCCACGCTGGGACGCAGCCGGGTCGGTCGTGATCGGCGTGCTCCTGATCGCGATCGCGATCCTGCTGATGATCGAGATGAAGGGGCTCCTGATCGGCGAGTCCGCGAGCCGGGCCGATCAGGACGCGATCGTCGGCGCACTGTCCGCCGGCCCCGGCGTACGCGAGATCGTGCACCTCAAGACGCAGCATCTCGGGCCCGAGGAGATCCTGGTCGCCGCCAAGCTCGAGTTCGACGCCGCGCTCAGCTTCGAGCAGATCATCGCGTCCATCGACGCCACCGAGGCTCTCGTCCGCGCGGCGACCCCGGCAGCGCGCGTGATCTACATCGAGCCGGGCAGGCGGCCTCCGGCACCGTAGGCCGGGTATCGAACGCGTCGCGTCGAGCGTTCAGAGCGCGGCGACGCGGGCCACCAGCCCCGCGAGCCGCGGCCCCGGGGTCTCGACGCCGTCGATGTCGTCGCCCCACGTCGCGACGTTGCCCAGCAGGAGATCGGGCATCGTCGGACCGCCGGCGAGCAGCCAGTCGCGCTCGCCGAGCTCCGACTCGATGCGGCGGTTGATCGCGTTCACGTCGCGCTTCGCGCCGTTCTTGAGCGCCTCGAGATGCGAGCCGTCGATCATCTCGTCGCCGTGGTACCAGCGGTAGTAGGCGCCCATCAGGTTCGCCAGGATGAACGCGAGCCAGCGGTCGTAGAGCGCGTGCTCCGGCGTGCCCGGGGCGGGCGCGAGACCCGCATCGGGATGCTGGTCGGCCAGGTACATCAGGATCGCGACCGACTCGAACAGCACGAGGTCACCGTCGACCATCGCCGGCACCGTGCCTGCCGGATTGATCCGGAGGTACTCGTCCTCCGTGACGTCCTCGCCGACCGTGACGATGCGGTGCTCGACGCCGATGAGGCGCAGAGCCATCGCCACCACGTCCGCGACGGTCTCCGGCTTCCAGTAGAGCTCGATCATTCTGCGCCTCGCGTTCGAAGGGGGCGCGCAACTCTCGCAGATCAGTGCCCGAGAGCCTGACGTTCGTCGCGGCGCGCGGGCGCCCGGCCTCTTCCCGGCCCGGACACCTTCATTCGATCTCGGCCCGCGTGCGGGCGGCCTGACGGATCAGGTGGTCGCGCTCTGCGAGGTTCGTGGCCCGGCGGGCGGCTTCGGCGTACGCCGAGGCGGCGGCCGGGAGGTCGCCGCCGAGCTCGTACAGGTGGCCGCGGACGGCGTGCCACCGGTGCCGCTCGCCGATCACCTCGCGGAGCCGGTCGGTCTCGCGCAGCCCGCCGGCGGCTCCGAGCACGTGGCCGACCGCCACGGCGCGGCCGAGGACTGCGGCCGGGTCGTTGCGCGCAGGGTCTTCGGTCAGCGCGACGAGCTCGTCGTACCAGGCGAGGATCTGTGGCCAGTCGGTCTCCGCCGTGCTCGCCGCGTCGTCGTGCAGGGCGGCGATCGCGGCCTCGATCTGGTAGCGGCCGGGGGGCCGCTCCTCGCTCTGCGTGGCCAGCGCCGACTGGAGGACGCGCACGCCCTCGGCGATCTCACGGGTGTCCCAGCGGTCGCGGTCCTGGCGGTCGAGCGTGACGATCCGGCCCTCGGCGTCGAAGCGCGCCGGCAGCCGCGCGTGGTTCAGGAGCATCAGCGCGAGCAGCCCGCGCGCCTCCGGCTCCTCGGTGACGAGGGTGAGTTGGCGGGCGAGCCGGATCGCCTCGCCGGCCAGGTCCACCCGGCCCGCGTGGCCGGCCGTGTAGACGAGGTACAGCACGCGCAGCACGACGGCGAGGTCGCCGGGCTGGTCCAGGCGGCGCCCCTGCAGGGCGCGCTTGGCCCGGCTGATCCGTTGCGCCATCGTCGCCTCGGGCACGTAGAAGGCGTCGGCGATCTCCCGTGTGGTGAGTCCGGCGACGGCGCGCAGGGTCAGCGCCACCTGGGAGGCGGGCGCGAGGTCGGGGTGGCAGCAGCAGAAGAGCAGGAAGAGGGTGTCGTCGCCCTCTTCGGTGACGGCCGGCGGCGGCTCGGCGTCCGTCGCCTCCTCGCGGCGGTGACGGGCGGCGTCACTGCGGCGCGCGTCGACGAGCCGCCGGGTCGCGACCGTCGCGAGCCACGCTTGCGGGTCGCGCGGCGGGTGGTCGGGCCACACCCGCAGCGCTTCCAGCAGCGCCTCCTGGATCGCGTCCTCGGCGGCGTCGAAGTCCTCGCCCCGCCGGACCAGTCCGGCGAGGACTCGCGGGACGAGGGCGCGCAGCGCACCCTCGTCCCGCCGTCGTGTCGGCTCGTCGAGCACGGCGCGTCAGTCGTCCGAGGGCGTCCCGGACATGACCTCCCGGACGTCGATCCACTCGTACAGCGGCCCCCCGCCCGGGCCGGGCTCGGAGGAGATGTAGGCCGCGATTTCGACCGCGCGCTCGTGCGACTCGACGTCGACCATGTACCAGCCCGCCACCAGATCGCTGGTCTCGGGCAGCGGGCCGTCGGTGGTCACCGGCGCGGCCTCCGGGCCGCCGTACCGCACCCAGGTCTGGGCCGGCGTGAGCGCCTCCCCTCCGACGTACTCGCCGCTCTCCTCGAGCAGCTCGCTGACGTGCCTGAGGAACGCGAAGTGGGCTTCCACGTCCTCGGGCGCCCACTGGTCCATCGGGGGGAAGGGGTGGTGCGGCTCCGGGCCGCCGCGGTAGTGCTTGAGGAGCAGGTACTTCGGCACGGTGGTTCTCCTGGTTGCGTGGACCGCGTCTGTCGCGGCCCTTCACCTGGTGAGCGGAGCCGATCAGAGCTTCTCGACAGGGAATCACCGATCGAGCTCCGAAGCCGCGCGCGCGCACACCAGTACACCGGACGGAGTCGATCCGCGCACCGCGAATGGCGCAGGGCAAGAGCAACACGGCGATCGCGCAGGCGCGGTGACGTGTGCCTGCCTAAACAAAACCGCCACCGCGCGGGATCATGTGCTGAGATGGATGCGGTTGGCGTCTGGGCGGAGATCGAGGAGATCTACCGGCACGGGTTCGGGCGGTTCATGCGCGTTGCCAACGCAATCGCCGGGAGCCCGGAAACTGCGGAGGAAGCGGTTCAGGAGGGCTTCGCGGACGCCTTGCGCGGCTCGCACCAGTGGTCAGGCCGGGGCTCGCTGGAGGCTTGGGTGTGGCGGTGCGTGGTCAACCGCGCGCGCAAGGCGCGGCCTCGCCCGGCGCCCGAGACGGCGAGGGACCGCGTTGTCGAAACGCCGGATCCCGATCCCGAGCTCCGTCGACGGCTTGCTGCCCTGCCCGAACGGCAGCGGCTCGTGGTGTTCCTACGCTATTTCGCGGATCTGAGCTACGAAGAGATCGCCCAGGCACTTGTGATCGAGGTCGGCACCGTCTCGGCCACGCTCCACGCGGCGCACAACTCCCTGCGACAGGTACTCGAGGAGGCACACGCGTGAGCCCGTTCGACCTGCGCCCCGATCTTGCGTCCCGGCTCGATCGGATGGTCCCTGCGGAATCCGCGGTCGGCGACTGGGGCGACGTGCTTCGGCGTGTGCGGCCGCGTCGCCGCCTGCTGACGTTCAAGGTCGCGGTCGCGCTCGCCGTCTTCCTGCTGCTGGCGGCAATCGCCACGGGCACGTATCTCGTCGCCTACCGGGTGGCCGGTAACTCGCCACGCACCGGCGTCGTCACGTTCGTCGGTGGAGCGCACGGGCCGGCGCACATCGACCAGGTACTCCCGAACGGCAAGACCTCGCCTGTCTGGCGATGCCCGCGCGATGTCTTCTGCGGCGACTTGTCAAGCGTCGACTGGAGCCGCGACGGACGCCACCTGGCGTTCACGCTCGACGCGTCCGGCGGCAGAAGCGCGTACACCGGGCTGCATATCCTCGATCTGAAGACCGGGCGCGACCTGCACATACGGGAGCACATGGCCCGCCGGCTGGGTTGCGTGAATCCGACGAACGTCGCCTGGTCGCCCGATGGCGGCAGGTTGGCGTACGACTGCCTCACCCGTTATGGGCCCGAGGGCCGCCAGGTGATCGTCACGATCCGCCGCGACGGCACGGGAGCTCGCCGTGTTCGGACCGGTCTCTTCTTCGCCGCGTGGCCGACCTGGTCGCCAGACAGCCGACGGATCGCGTTCACGGGAGAGACGCGCGCGGCAGGGCCGACCTCCGTCTACGTCGTCGACATCGACGGCTCCCACCGAGTCCTGCTCGTACCGCACGCCCTGATGCCCGACTGGTCGCCGACGGGGGGGACGATCGCGTACCTAGCGGTCGGCGGGGTCAGGCTCGTAACGCCGGAGGGCGTCGACGTCACGCCGCGGAGGGCCGGGGCGTCGCCGCCTGTCGCGCCACGGGGAGCCCCCGCCTGGTCGCCGGACGGCCAGGCTCTGGCCGTCGGAACGAACCCCGATGTCTACCTCGTCGACAGTTCGGGTGAAGGACTCAGGCGCCTGACCACCGAGGGGGCAGCCGTCCACCACGGACCGAGCAGACCCGCGTGGTACCCGGGAGCAATGCCGCCACACACGGGGGGCAGTCCCCGACATGCCGCGCGGCTCACCCCGCCCTGTGGAGATTGCTGATGCGGCGAGCAGCTCTCGTCGTCTCGTTGGCCGTTGCCTTGACAGTATCGGCCGCGCACGGCAACGCGGCGACGCCGAGAGCAGGCGCGACATCGCCGGGCAGAAACGGGCGAATCGCGTATATGCGAAAGGACGCGAACGGACACTGGCAAGTCTGGGTCGCCAACGAGCGTCTAGTCGCTGTGAAGAGGCTCACAGAGGAACCGGCCGACAGTGGCTGGCCGGCGTGGTCACGGGACGGAAGGAAGCTGGCATTCGACAGCTCGCGCACGGATCCAGATCCCGCCGACTCAAAGCAGGTCAACGACATCTTCGTGATGAATCCGGATGGGTCGGGAGTGACGAAGTTGACCGACTCGAGCGGTGCGAGCGCTGATGCCGCGTGGTCGCCGGACGGGTCGCTCATCGCCTTCGACGCAGATCGCGGCGACTACCCCGCCAAACAGGGGATCTACGTGATCGACAACCACGGCGGCAACCGTCGGAGGGTCACAACCGTTCCGGCGAACGCCGCAAACGATCTTTCGCCTCGCTTCTCGCCGGACGGGACTCGTCTCGTCTTCACCCGTTACCGCGGCAAGGGTGGCGCCGAGAAGGCCGCTCTGTTCACCGTACATCTCGACGGCAGCGATCTGCACCAGTTGACGTCGTTCTCAATCCACGCCGGTGACGCGGATTGGTCGCCCGATGGCAGGAGAATCGTGTTCGAGGCGTACCCGAACCCGCATGCCTTCGGCGACGTCTACGTCGTGGGCGCCAACGGCGGCCGCCCCCGCAACCTCACCCGTAATCCTGCGGGAGAAGCGGGGTCCGCAGATCCGGTCTGGTCGCCCGATGGACGCAAGATCCTCTTCCTCGACAACCGCCGCGTGCGCGGAGTGGCAAGAACCGGTCTCGCCACGATGAACCCGAACGGTTCGGGACGCACCTTCACCACAAAGGACAACCTTGAACTCCACCAGCCGGACTGGGAGTCCGGTCGCTGATCAGGCTGCGAGGCGACCCCAGGAGCTTGCAGCGACCTCACCGTTATCCGACTTGGTTGCTGAATAGCAGAAGCGCTATGGTCAGGGACGGAGGCAGCGTCTCAAGAGGAGGACACGACGTGAAGCGCTTCGTGCTGTCGCTCGTCATCGGCGGGATGCTGGTGGCGGCGGTCTCGGCATTCGCCTTCGATCCGGACGGCCTCGTGAGCGTCGGGAGCCCGACCAGCCCGTTCTCGCAGAACAAGCAGAACGAGCCGGCGCTGGCGGTGGACGCGAATTCCCCGAACATCCTCGTCGCGGGTGCAAACGACGAGATCGATATGGAGGCGTGCAACGCCGGCGCCGACAACACCTGCCCGTTCACGCCGGGCGTCGGCGTTTCGGGTGTCTACTTCTCGTTCGACAGCGGCGACACCTGGACGCAGCCGACCTACAGCGGCCTGACGGCGCGCGGCTGCCTGGGCGCGGTCGGTGCCGGCGATCCCGACTGCACTCCGGTCGCAGGCGCGATCGGCACTCTGCCCTGGTACTCCGAGAACGGTCTCGTTTCCGATGGCGATCCCGCCGTCGCGATCGGACCCCAGCCCGGCGCAAACGGTTTCAGCTGGGGCAACGGCGAGCGGCTGTACTTCGCGAACCTGACGTCGAACCTGGGCGCCACGCGCTCGGACGCGGCCTTCCGCGGACCCGAGGCCATCGCCGTCTCGCGCACCGATGACATGCGCGCCGCCGCGAGCGGCGACAAGAACGCGTGGTGCGTGGGCGCTGCCGGTTGCGCGCCCGTCGTGATCAGCCGGCAATCGTCCACGACGTTTTCCGACAAGGAGCAGATCTGGGCCGACAACGCGTCCTCGAGCCCGTTCTTCGGCACCGTCTACGTGTGCTGGGCCGCGTTCGTGGGAGCGGGCAACGGCGGAGCAGCGCCCCTGCAGGTGGCCGTCTCGCATGACGGTGGGGACACGTGGCGGCAGCACCCGATCTCGGCGGCCGCGAACAACGGCCAGCGCAACCCGCCCGACGGCTGCACCATCCGCACCGACTCCGACGGCAACGCCTATCTCTTCGGCGTCGGCACCGTCCCGTCTGCGGGGGGCCAGCCGTTCGAGCTGATGTCGCGCTCGACCAACGGCGGGTCGACCTGGTCGACGCCCCGGTCCGTGGCAGGCCCGGTAAGCCAGCCGGGCGCGATCGATCCCGTCCAGGGCCGCCCGGTCATCGACGGCGTCGCGGGCGCACGCAGCGACCTCGCGCCCGCGCCGAGCGTCGACATCGCGAACGGCGCTCCGACCGGGACCGACGCGACGAACCGCATCGTGCTCAGCTACGTCAGCGGTCAACTCGATCAGCCGCACGTCTACTTCGCGGAGTCGACGGACAGGGGCGTCACCTGGTCGACGCCGCGGGCGATCGAGACCACCGGTGATCGCGGCTTCTATGCGGCGCCGGCGATCTCCCCGAACGGCACCGACGTCTATGTCGTCTACAACGCGTTCACGACGCCGTTCCGAACGAACACCTCCGACCCCCGCACCCTGGTGGGCGTCGTCAAGCACGCGGACTCGTCGCTCGATCCGTCGGCGCCGACGGGCGCGTTCTCCGAACTCCACCGCGGTGCGCCAGGCGACCCGCGTGGCTCGAGCGCGAACGCGCTGACCGACGAGTTCCTCGGCGACTACGTCTACGCTGCCGCCTCGCGCACGTTCGGCGCGGCGGTCTGGAACGACACCCGCAACGCGGCGGACTGCCCGGCCATCGACACGTGGCGCATGGGACTCCAGGCGGGCGACACGACGACGCCGGCTCCCGCTCCCCAGCAGGCCTGCGATCCGGCGTTCGGCAACTCGGACATCTTCGGCGGCTCGTACCCGGACCCGACGCCGTAGTTCGAACAACTCGACGGGTCGGGGTGCTGCGCCGCGTCCCCGGCCCGTCGGCCGCGCACGGCGCTTGCACGAGTAGGGAGAGCCGACGCGGGGATCCAAACCCCGGACCCCTGCCGGCAGGATCGCCCTTGCGCACCGCAAGGAGTTCCCCGACGATTACAGGCGCCTCGCGCGCAAAGGAGCCGAGGCCCGCCACGAGTTGGCAGCCTTCGTCGCAGGAGGAGGGAGCGTTGACGAAGCGGACGGTCATCGCGAGCACTGGAGCGCTGACAGGAGCTGCCGCCCTGTACTTCAGGTTTCTCCGCAGACCCATCCTCAATTGGGGCGCAACCGTCGCCGAGGCTGAGAGGCGCCTGCCTGGTGATGATCTCCTCGAGGATGCCGATGGTCGCTCGACGCGTGCGATCACGATTCACGCACCACCCGGGGCGGTCTGGCCCTGGGTTGCGCAGATGGGACCGTCGCCGCGTGGCGGCGCTTACACCTATGACTGGATCGAGAATCTTCTCGGGCTGAACATGCACAGCGCCGACCGTGTCCTCCCCGAGTTCCAGCACCCGCAGGTCGGCGATGGTTTCGGATACGGGCCCAACAAGATGAGCTTCAAGCGGGTCGAGCCCGAACATGTCCTGGCTGTGCAGTCGGCGGACGGTAACTGGGTCTGGACGTTCGTCGTCGAGGCGCAGTCGGACGGCACGACTCGGCTGATCAGCCGCAACCGCTTCCGGCTGCCGAGGCTGAGAGACAAGATCGGGATGATTCCGATGGAACCGGCGTCGCTCGTGATGGAGCGGAAGATGTTGCGGGGCATCAAGCAACGGGCCGAGAAGCTGGCCCATGCCGGAGATACGCAGTAGCTCGTGGCTCTGCTCAGGTCGTTTGTCCATGCCGTCGTCGGAGCGGTCTCGGGTCAGGCGCCGACAAGTCGCAGGGCGGCGAGCATCCCTCCGAGTCCGATCGCGACTCCGACTGCCCAGGCGGCGATGGCGTCGCCCGTTGGCCTCGCAAGCTCGTAGAAGTCCCGTAGGAAGGGGACGGCGAGCGCGACCATGAAGAGGAGGGCCATCGCGGCACAGAGGGCGGCGACAGCGAGTCGACGTGGACCGGATTCGTTCTCGAGCCGCATGACCACGCCGAGCCCGCACGCGACGACGATGCCTGTGGCGACCGTACGCGACTGGGGGAGGCTGAGGTGGAAGCCGTACCGTGCGAGGAGGTAGCCGACTGCGATCCCGACGCCGATCATGATTCCGGCCGGGATCGCGAACCGGGCGACCGATTGGAGGAACCGATCTGGTCGCCAGGGACCTGAGCTCGGTGCGAGCGCGAGCACGAAGGCGGGGATGCCGACAGTGAGCTCGGCTGCGATCGACAACTGGCGCGGGAGGAGGGGGAAGGTCGCGGTCGGGATCGCGACCGTAAGGCCCGCGACGGCGACGAAGACCGACTTCGTCACGAAGAGCTGTGCGACACGCTGGATGTTGCGAAGGATCTGCCGGCCCTCTGCGACCATCTCGGGCACGACCGCGAAGTCGCCGCGGACGAGCACGAGGTCGGCGACCGAGCGTGCCATCTGCGCCCCCGAGCCTTGCGCGATCGCGAGGCGGGCCTGCTTGAGCGCCGGGACGTCGTTCACCCCGTCGCCGACCATCGCGACGAAGCTCCCGGCGCCGGTGAGCGCTTCGATGACTGCGCGCTTGCCCTCGGGCGAGATGCGGCCGACGGCGGGAGCCGCCATGACCGCCTCGCGCAGTTCGGCCGGGTTGGATGGCAGTGCCTCGCCATCGAGTGCCGAGGTCGATCCGGGCACGCCTGCGTCGCGGGCGATCGCTCCGACCGTCGCCGGGGCGTCACCGGAGAGGACCTTGAGGTCGACTTGCTGCGCGACGAAGAACGCGACCGTATCGGCTGCGTTCGGCCGTAACCTCTCGGCGAGTACGACGAGTCCCACGGCGGTCACATCCCGCGGGAAGGACGGCTCGGTGTCGTGGGTTTGCAACGGGCCTGGCGAGCGGCCGAGGGCAAGTACGCGGCGCCCCGAGCTCGCCTCGTCTCGGGCGTTCTCGGCGAGTTCCAGGTCGGCGGAGGCGAAGCGCTCCGGCGCACCCAGCACGAGGACCTCGTCACCCAGGTCGAGGGCGCTCCACCGCCGCCGGGACGAGAACGGAACCTGTGCGACGACTCGACGAGGTTCGACCGGGGCCAGGCCGGCATCCGCGATCGCCTGCAACGTCGAGTTGCGAGAAGGAGCGCTCGCCGCGTAGAGCGCAAGGTCGCGCGCGAGCGTCTCCTCGTCGACGCCGCCGGCGGGGGCGAGCCTGACGACTCGCAGCGTCGGTTCGGTCAGCGTCCCGGTCTTGTCGGTGCAGACGACGTCGACCGAGGCCAGCGATTCGACCGCGTTCAGCTGCTGCGCAAGCACGCCACGCCGTGCGACCTTGAGCGCAGACACTGCAGCCGTCAGGCTGACCAGCAGGATCAGACCCTCGGGGACGAGGCTGACAACCCCGGCGGTGACAAGCTGCACGCGGGCACCCGCGGTGTCGACGCGGGTGAAGGCGGTGACGACGAGCGCGATCGCCAACGGTACGGAGAACGCGACCAGGAAGAGGAGTAGCCGGTCGTTTGCCCGCTCGAGCGGGGAGCGAGGATGGCGGAACGCGCGCGCAGTCGCGGTCAGACGCCCCGCGCGGCTGTCTGCCCCGACAGCGGTCGCCTCGAACAGCCCGGCGCCTTCGACGGTAAACGACCCCGACCACACCGGGTCGCCGGGGCCGCGGACCACCAACTCCGACTCACCGGTCAAGTTGCTCTCGTCGAGCGCCAGCCCATCCGCCGACACCACCAGCCCGTCCGCGACCACCTGGTCCCCGGCCGCCATTCGCACCAGGTCGCCGACCACCACCTGCTCGGGCGACAGCTGCCGCTCAACCCCATCGCGCACGACCACTGCCTGCGGCGCCACGAGCGACGCGAGCCGGTCGAGCGCGCGCTTCGATCGAATCTCCTGGAACGACCCGATCGCGATGTTCGAGATCAGGATCCCGACGAACAGCGCGTCCTTCCACGATCCGAAACCGATCGTCAGCACAACGAACACGAACAGGATCGCGTTCGGGATCGTCAGCGTGTTGGCTCGGACGATGCTGCGGTACGAGCGGCTCGTACGCACACGCTGCTGCCCACCCCGCGCCTCCAGGCGTCGCTTCGCCTCGACCTCGGTCAGACCGGGCCCGGTTTCAGCAGCAAAGACGATCGGCTAACGCTACTCCGAACCGCGGCCGCGGGATCGAGCTCCCGCCGCCCCAGAATGCTGAAGGTCGGCTTCCGGCACTCGTGCGTTACGGGGAAGGAAGCGGCCTGCTGGGAAAGCCGACGCGGGGATTCGAACCCCGGACCCCTTCATTACGAGTGAAGTGCTCTACCAGCTGAGCTACGTCGGCACGGACGTCCCAAGATAGCGCAGCGCACCGGTTCCGTCGCCGTTCGGTCGGCGGCTGCAGGGGCTGCTTCCCGCGGCCGGTCGGGACTCCTGTCCCTTGCCGCCGGGTCATGGTTGCCCGCACCATAGGTGCGTGCGCAGCTCTCGTCTTCGCCTGGCGATCGGCATCGCCGTGCTCGATACCGCCCTCCTGCTGACGGCAATCGTCCTCGAGACGCGGGAGCACATCCACGCAGGCCCGTCGCCGCACTGGCTGGCGTTCGTCGAGCTCGCGATCGTGCTCGGCTACGCGCCGCTCGCAGTGCTCGTGGTGTCGCGGCAGCCCCGCAACCCCGTGCCCTGGTTCCTGCTCTTCTTCGCGACCACCGCGGGCCTGCAGACCGTGCTCGCGTACGTCGCGCAGCGGATGCTCGCAGAAGGCTCCGACGGCGCAGAGTGGCTCGCCTGGCTCACCGACTGGATGGTCAGCCCGGCGTTCGCGACGCTGTACGTGCTCCTGCTTCAGCTCTTCCCGGACGGCAAGCCCGCGTCGCCGCGGTTCCGGCCGCTCGTCTCCTGGACGGTGGCCGTCATCGTGCTCGGGGCGGCGCTGCAACCGCTGATCGAAGGCGACCTGCAGAGCTACGACATCGAGAATCCCGCGGGATTCCTTCCGGCGTGGACTCAGGGGCCGGCGGTCGCGGCCTTCGCGGTCGTCTCCGCCCTCTCGCTGTTCTCCGTGGTGGTGCGCTTCCGCTCGTCGAGCGGACGCGAGAAGCTGCAGCTGCAGCTCTGGCTGCTCGGCGGGTTGTGCGCGGTCGCGCTCTTCATCGTCGCGCTCGGGGTGTACGCGTTCTCGCACTACTACGGCGACGCGCTCTTCAACGCGAGCTCGGCCGTCGTGCTCTGCCTGCCCGTCGTGGCCGCCTTCGCGATCGTCCGCCACCGGCTCTACGACATCGACCTCGTGCTCAACCGGGCGCTCACCTACGGCCTGCTCACCGCGGTCATCGCCGGTGCGTATGCCGCCCTGGTGCTCGGCGTCGGCGCGCTCGCCAGTGGGCACGGCACGCTCCTTGCGGCCACCGCCGCCGCGCTCTGCGCGCTGGCGTTCGCGCCGCTCCGCTCGTGGCTGCAGCGCGGGGTCAACCGGCTGCTCTACGGCGCACGCCACGAGCCCGCCGTGGCGGTCGAGACGCTCGGCCGCCACCTCGGCGAGACGGTGGACCCCGCCGACGTGCTGCCGACGCTCGTCGCGGTCATCGCGCGCACGCTGCGCCTCGGCTACGTCGCGGTCGAGCTCGCCGACGGCGACGGCTTCACGCGCGCCGCCGAGGCGGGCACGCCGACCGGCGACACGCACACGGTGCCGCTCGTCGCCCAGGGCGAGACGGTCGGCCGGTTGCTGCTCGCGGCGCGGCGGCCGGGCGAGAAGCTCTCCGACGCCGATCGCCGGGTCCTCGAGATGCTCTCGGCTCAGGCCGGTCCCACCGTGCTCGCCGTGCGCCTCAATGCGCAGCTCGCGCGCTCGCGCGAGCAGCTGGTGAGCGCGCGCGAGGAGGAGCGCCGGCGCCTGCGCCGCGACCTCCACGACGGCCTCGGCCCGACGCTGGCGGCGGTGGGCATGCAGCTGGCGGCGGCGAGCGCGATGCTCGACCGGCCCGACGAGCTGCGGGCCCTGCACGCCGAGCTGCAGGAGCAGACGCGCCAGGCGCTGGCCGACATTCGCCGGCTCGTCTACGACCTGCGCCCGCCGGCGCTCGACGAGCTCGGGCTCGGTCCGGCGATCGCCCAGCAGGGGCAGCGCTTCGCGGGCCTTGCCGTGGACGTCCACGCCGAGGGCGATCTGGACCGCCTGCCGGCCGCGGTGGAGGTGGCGGCGTATCGCATCGCGGCCGAGGCGATCACGAACGCCGCGCGCCACGGCGCGGCACGCACGTGCTCGGTGCGCCTGTCGCTCAACGGAGCGCTCGACCTCGAGGTCGTCGACGACGGCACGGGCATCACCGACGCGGCGAGGGCGGGAGTCGGGCTGAGCTCGATGCGCGAGCGCGCGGCCGAGCTCGGCGGATCGTGCGAGGTCGGCCCGGCCCCCGGCGGGGGCACGCGCGTGCGCGCGCGGCTGCCCGTCGCGACCGCCTAGAGGGGTCACGGCCGGCTCGGTGCGGCGATGAAGCGCTCTGCGTCCTCGTAGATCGCGAGGCCGATCAGCGTCGCGATCCCGGCGATGCGCCAGAGTCGCTCCGGGTCGAGCGTCGCGGGAAACAGGTCTTCGGGTGTGAGCACGTCGTCGGGCACCGGCGTGCGCTCGATCAGGTCGGCCTGGACGTCGATGAATGCGTGGAGCGCGTCGCGGTCGACGCGCACGGTCTCGCAGGGGGAGATGCTCGGCGGGGAGGTCATGCGCCGAGGATGCGCGAGGCGTGCGTGACGTGTCCTGCCGCGGGTGTGACGGGGGAGTGCCGCTCAGCGCCAGCGCTCGTAGCGCACGACGCGCTCGAGCGCGACCCGGCGGCCGGGCTTGAAGTCCGTGCCGAGCGAGTATCCGACCGTGATCAGCGCGACCTGCTGGACGCGGTCGTACGGGATGCCGAGGATCTCGGCGGCGTCGCGCTCGCGTCCGCAGGTGGAGCGTCGTCCAGCAGGTGCCGAGCCCTCGCGCGCGCGCGGCCAGCTGGAAGCTCCACGCGGCCTGGATGACCGAGCCGTACTGACCTGCCTGACTCCCGACGGGGCCGGTGTCGGCGCGCGGGATGAGGCACGGAAGCACCATCACCGGCACCTCGTGGAAACGGTCGGCGAGGTACTGCGCGGAGGTCAGGACCGGCGAGTCGGCGCCCCCGCCGGAGCGCTCCTCGATCGCCTTGCGATAGCCGGCCCAACCCGTCGCGTAGCACTCTGCGAGCTTGGCCCGGGTCGCCTGCTCGGTGACGACGACGAAGCGCCACGGCTCCGAGTTGGACGCATTCGGCGCCTGCTGCGCGAGCGCCAGGCACTCGTCCAGCACCTCGCGCTCGACCGGCCGGTCGAAGTCGAGCCGCTTGCGCACCGAGCGAGTGGTGGAGAGCAGCTCGTCGGGCGAGAGATCGAGAAGCGTCACGCGGGGAAGACTACGGTCGCGACGTCGCGCTCGGCGCGGTGGCGGCCGGCTCGCGCACGAGCTCGGCCAGGCCCGGGCAGGCGCCGCCCGGGAGCGGGTGCTCGGGCGGGAACAGCGCAGGATCGGCGCCCGCGCCGAGCATCGCGGTCCGGAGCACGGCATCGAGTGCGGCCTCGAGGGTCAGCTCGTCGTCGAGCGGGAGGTGGCCCGTGACGGCGAGCGAGGCGAGGCCGTGCACCGATGTCCAGCATGCGAGCAGCGCGCGTCCCGCCGCCTCGGGCGCGACGACGCCGGTCGCGACGAGCGCCTCCATGCCCGACTGCGCGAGCACGGCGGGGCTGCGCGGCAGCATGATCTCGCGGCTGTGCTCGGACTTCGGCACGGCGTGCATGACGCGGAAGTGCGCGGGGTGCTCGAGGGCGAAGTGGAGGTAGGCCTCGCTGTAGGCCCAGAAGCGGCACACGGCGTCGAACGCGCTCTCGCCCTCGTGCGCGGCCGCGGCGACGCGCATCTTCTCGGCCAGCGTGTCGAGCCCCTCGTGCGCCACGGCCGCGAGCAGCTCCTCGCGGTCGGCGAAGTGCCGGTAGCACGCGCTCGCGCGAGACGCCGACGGTCCGCGCCGCCTCGCGCAGCGAGAAGCCCTCGACCCCGCGCTCCGCGACCAACCCCAGTGCGGCCCGTATCAGGCTGTTGCGCAGGTCGCCGTGGTGGTAGGTCGGACGCGAGGGGATCATCATGTCCGGCATATGTTGACACCGTTCACGCCGGGTTGCTAGGGTGAACGGCGTTCACATGCTCGCGGCGGCTAGGGTGTCCGAGTCCGTCGTGCACGTGACGGATACGCCTAGGGGAAGCGTCCGCTCTGCACGCCGCTGGAGCGCAGGAAAGGGAACGACATGACCGACATCACTCCTGCCGAATGGGAGTCGCGCCACCACACGGGGCTGCTATCGAGGATCGCGACGAGCCAGGCTTCGCATCCCAAGCGCACCGTCTTCGGTGGCCTCTTCGTCTTCATCGTCATCTGCTTCCTGGCCTTCGGGCCGGTCAAGGGCACGCTCGAGAACAAGTTCGTGATCCCGGGCTCGGACGCGCAGAAGGCGACCGATCTCCTCAAGGACAGGTTCGGCGCGCGCAACGGCGCCATCCTGCAGGTCGTGTTCAACTCGCCTGAGGGCAAGCTGGCCACACCCGAGCGGCGCGCGGCGATCACGGCGGCGCTCGTGCAGGCCGGCAAGGAGCAGTACGCGACCAACGTCAGCGGCCCGTTCGCGGACAACAACCAGCGGCTCTCGAAGACGCATCCGGGCATCGGCTACGCCGAGGTGCAGTTCTCCAAGGACGGGTTCGAGTTGACCCGCAACAAGATCGTGGCGCTCGAGAAGTCGATGGACGCGACGCTCGCCAAGGCGGGCATCCAGGCCGAGTACACGGGCGACGCCGACCAGCCGCCGCCGGAGCAGGGCGCCAGCGAGGCGCTCGGCATCCTCGTCGCGCTGATCGTGCTGCTGATCGTGTTCCGGACGTTCGTGGCGGCGGGCGTGCCGATCCTGTTCGCGTTCGTCTCGGTGCTGACGGCGTTCGCGCTGCTCTTCCTGCTCGCGAACCTGACCGACTTCAACACGATCACACCGATCCTCGTCTCGATGATCGGCATCGGCGTGGGCGTCGATTACACGCTCTTCATAGTGACGCGCTTCAGACAGGCGCTGCACGACGGCATGCCACCCCGCGAGGCCGCCGCCTACGCGTCGACGACGGCCGGCCGCGCCGTGATCTTCGCCGGCGTGACGGTCGCGATCTCGATCACCGGCCTCGCCGTGATCGGCATTCCGTTCATCACCAAGCTCGGCATGGGTGGCGCGCTCGGCGTGCTCACGGCAGTGCTGTACGCGACGTTCCTGCTGCCGGGCCTGCTCTCGATGATCGGCCACCGCATCGACCGTCTCAAGGTGCCGTTCCTGCGCGAGAGCGACGAGTCCGAAGCGGCGCGGAGCAAGACCATCATCGGACGCTGGGGCGCGTTCACCGTGAAGCACTCGGGTGCCGTGCTGATCGCGGCGATCGCGCTGATCCTCCTCCTCGCGCTTCCCGTCCTCGGAACCCGGCTCGGTACGGCCGACGCCAGCACGGCGTCCAAGAGCACCACGGGCCGCCAGGCCTACGACCTGCTCACGACCGGCTTCGGCGCCGGGTTCAACGGACCGGTTCCGATCGTCGTCGATCAGGCCGCCGATCCGGGCGCGTCGCAGAAGATCTACGCCGCGGCCCAGAAGCTCCCGAAGAGCATGGCGGCCTTCGTGCAGAAGCCGATCTACAACAAGAGCAAGGACGTCGGCCTCGTCGTGATCTCGCCGGCCACGAAGCCGCAGGACAAGGAGACCGACGACCTCATCTCGAGGCTGCGCGATCACACCGTTCCCGATGCGCTCGCGGGAAGCGGGGCACACGCCTACGTGAGCGGTCAGAACGCGGCGTTCATCGACATCTCGAACCGCATCTACGAGCGCGCGCCATGGTTCCTGCTCTACATCATCGGCGTCACGTGCCTGGTGCTCTCCATGGCATTCCGCTCGATCGTGATCGCCTTCAAGGCGGCGATCACGACGCTGATCTCGGCCACCGTCGGCTTCGCGGTCCTCACGGCGGTGTTCAAGATGGGCCACGGCCTCGACCTCGTCGGCCTCGACCGTACGGGGCCGATCGAGAGCTTCGTGCCTCCGATCGCGTTCGCCATCCTGTTCGGGCTCTCGATGGACTACGAGGTGTTCCTCATGAGCCGGATCCGCGAGGAGCACGTTCACGGCAAGGAGACGAAGGCGGCCGTCAGCGACGGCGTCGCGGCGATCGGCCGCGTGGTCTTCGCGGCGGCGATCATCATGTCCGCCGTGTTCATCGCCTTCATGCTGGCGCCCGATCGCATCAGCAAGGAGTTCGGCCTGCTGCTCGCGGTCGCGATCCTCACCGACGCGCTCCTCATGCGGCTCACGATCGTGCCCGCGCTGCTCTCGCTGCTCGGCGAGAAGTCGTGGTACATCCCGCGCTGGCTCGACAAGATCCTGCCCAACATCACGATCGAGCCGCCGACCGAGCGGCCGCCGGATGCGGTCGTGCCCACGGCGCGGCCCGCAACCGAGGCCTAGCTTCCGGCCGGAGGTGGCTCGCCGCGGGCGAGCCACCTCCGGCGCGAAGCACTAGTACTCGTCGTTGAGCGTGCGCCAGAGCCCGGCGCAGACGAACAGCGTGACCCACGCGACGAGCGCGGCGAACGCCGCCGCCAGTGGGATCTCGGCGTGGCGGTCGAGGTCGGCGACGATGGGCGCCGCGGCGGTCAGCAGGTAGCCGCTGAGGCTCTCGCTCACGTAGGCGTTGACGAGCCCCGTGATGACACCGCCGCCGAGCGCGAAGCCGAGCGACACGCCGATCGCCGCGCCGTTCGAGCGCAGGAGCGATCCCACGCCGACGCTCACGAGGGCGTAGACGACCGGGTTGACGAGGTACGCCCAGATCGCACCGAGCACGGAGCTCGCCGTCGGGTCGTTGAAGGAGCTGTGGCGCAGGGCGTAGGCGGCGACGATGCCGACGACGATCGCCGGGGCGCAGCAGATGATGGTCGCCAGCGCGGTGCCGAGCACGCGCGTCGCGTACAGGCGGCGGCGCGGGACGCCGGTCATCACGAGGTAGCGCATCGTGCCCTGGGCCGTGTCGTAGGAGCCCGCGAGCGCTCCCACCAGCACGGCCATCAGCGTGGCGACGAGCGAGATCGGCCCCATCGCGTCGAGGAATTCGGTGCCGCCCGCGTCGCCGTCCTGGTAGATCCGGATGATCGCCATGAGCACGACCGCGCCGAGCCCGATCAGGAGCGCGCTCCAGTACGAGCCGCGCCGGCCGGCGATGCGGCGAATCTCAGCTGCCAGCATCGTCGCCGTCCTTCTTCACGGGCGTCATGTCGCCGGGCTTGCTGTCGGCGGTGAGCTCGAGGAAGCGATCCTCGAGGCTCTCGCTCTCGCGCCAGATCTCGGCCACGCCGACCCCGGCCTCGACCAGCGTGCGGTTGATCGCGATCAACCGCTCGTCGCTGATGTCGGCGACCTCGAGGTCGAGCGCCTTGTACTGCTCGTTGCGGCCCACTCCGGTCACGAACGAGATGCCCGAGAGCACGCCGCGCGCACGCTCGTCGTCGTCGGTCCGCAGGAGCACCGAGTGGCGGCCGCTCGCGATCAGCTCGTCGACGGGCCCCCACGAGATCAGCCGGCCGGCCTGCACGATCGCGATGTCGTCGGCCATCTTCTGCACCTCGTCGAGGATGTGCGACGAGATGAAGACGGTGCGTCCCTCCTTCTCGACGAGGTCCCGGATCATGTTGCGGAACTCGAGCATGCCGGCGGGGTCGAGCCCGTTCGTGGGCTCGTCCAGCACGAGCAGCTCGGGGTCGTTGAGCAGCGCGCGCGCCACGCCGAGGCGCTGGCGCATGCCGAGCGAGTACGTCTTGACCTTGTCGCCCGCACGGTCGCTCAGCTCGACGCGCTCGAGCACCGACGTGATGCGCGAGCGAGCCTCGCCGCCGTAGTGCGCGGCCCAGATGTCGAGATTGCGCCGTCCGCTCAGATAGGGATAGAAGCGCGGTTCCTCGACGATCCCGCCGACGCGCGAGAGCGCCTTGCGGATGTCCTTCGGCACCTCGAAGCCGCGCAGGTGGATGTTCCCCCCGCTGGGCTGCGCGAGGCCGAGCATCATGCGGATCAGCGTCGTCTTGCCGCAGCCGTTGGGGCCGAGCCACGCGAAGCAGCGGCCGCGCGGGACCTCGACCGTGACGTCGTCCACGGCCAGCTGCTGGCCGAAGCGCTTCGAGACGTGCTCGAGCTGGATGATCGCGTCGCTCACATGGCTCCCCGGGCCCGGTGCGGCGCCCTCGGTCGTAGATGGCGCACGTCACCGTAGACCATCCGGCCTCCGTGCCCGGGGGCCATGTGAACCGCGCGCGACTAGGCCGGGCGCTTCGCGAGCAGGTCGCGGATCTCGATCAGCAGACCGGTCTCGGTCGGCGCGTCGGGGCCGAGCTCCTCGGGCTTGCGGACACGCGCCATGATGGCGTTGACCGGCTTGACGACGAGGAAGAAGATGGCGGCGGCGACGAGCACGAAGTAGATGACGTCGTTGATGAATGCGCCGTAGCGGAACACGCTGCCGTTGATGGTGAACGTCTCGCTGCTGAAGTCGACGCCGCCGATCATGCCGATGATCGGCGTGATCATGTTGTCGACGAGCGACTTGATGACTGCGGCGAACGCGACGCCCATGACGAACGCGACCGCCAGCTCGATGAGATTGCCTTTCAGCAGGAATTCGCGGAATTCCTTGATCACGATCCACCTCCGGGTTGCGGAACAGGAGTGCGCCGCCGACCCTACGCAATCCGGGCGAAACGCGCCGTCCGGGCTCTTCACGCGAGCGCGCGTAGACTGCCCTGAGAGCTTTTCTGCCCCAGAGCATTTCCGGTGAACCAAGGAGACACGATGGCGACGATGGCCGAAACCGATTACCAGATGCCGATCGGCGGTGACTGGGGCGAGAGCGACGGCGGGCGCTTCGAGGTCACGAACCCGGCGACGGGCGCGGTGGTCGGCACCGTCGTCAACGCGACCGCCGAGGACGTGAAGCGCGCGATCGACGCCGCCGAGGAGGCGCTCGGCCCGTGGCAGGCGCTGGCCGCGCTCGAGCGCGGCCGCATCCTCCGCCGCGCCGCCGACCGGATCCTCGCCGAGGCCGATCGCATCGCCGGCATCATGACCGACGAGCAGGGCAAGCCGCTGGCCGAGGCCAAGGGCGAGGTCGTCTACGCCGCGTCGTTCCTCGAGTGGTTCGCGGGCGAGGCCGAGCGCGTGTACGGCCAGGTGCTGCCTCCGATGAACCCGCAGAAGCGCGTGCTCGTGCTGCGCCAGCCGGTCGGCGTCACCGCGGCGATCACGCCCTGGAACTTCCCCGCCGCGATGATGACGCGCAAGCTCGGCCCGGCCCTCGCCGCGGGCTGCACGATGATCGTCAAGCCCGCCTCGGCGACGCCGCTCACGGCGCTCGAGGTCGTGCGCTGCATGGAGGAGGCCGGCGTGCCCGCCGGTGTCGTCAACGTCATCACGTCGCGCCGCACCGCGGACGTGGCGAACGCGCTGTTCACCGATCCGCGCGTCAAGAAGATCTCGTTCACCGGATCGACCGAGGTCGGCAAGGACCTCATCCGGGCCTCGGCCGACCAGGTCAAGCGCCTCTCGCTCGAGCTCGGCGGCCACGCGCCGTTCGTGATCTTCGAGGACGCCGACCTCGAGGCCGCGGTCAAGGACACGATGGCCTCGAAGTACCGCAACGCCGGCCAGACGTGCGTGTGCGCGAACCGCATCTACGTGCAGCGCAGCATCCACGCCGAGTTCGTCAAGGAGCTCGCGCGCCAGGCGAGCGAGCTCAAGGTCGGCCCCGGCCGCGAGGAGGGCGTGACGATCGGCCCGCTCATCGACGCGCGCGGCGTCGCCAAGGCCGACGAGCACGTCAAGGACGCCGTCGCCAAGGGCGCCGACGTGCTGGTGGGCGGCGAGGCGCTGACCGACGGCGCGTTCGCCAACGGCTCGTTCTACGCGCCCACGGTGCTCGACAACGTCACCGAGGACATGCTGATCTACCGCGAGGAGACGTTCGGCCCGGTGGCCGGCGTCACCGTCTTCGACACCGAGGACGACGCGATCCGCATGGCCAACGACACGGTCTACGGCCTGGCCGCGTACTTCCACACGCGCGACTACGCCCGGCTGCTCCGCGTCGCCGAGAAGCTCGACTACGGAATCGTCGGCGCCAACGACGGCATCATCTCGTCCGCCGCGGCGCCGTTCGGCGGCGTCAAGGAGTCCGGCTACGGCCGCGAGGGCGGGCCGCAGGGCATCGACGAGTACCTGGACGTCAAGTACGTCTCGATCGGCGGCGTGGGCATCTAGAGCACGGGGGTGCACGATAGGGGCCAGGCCCCGATCGAGCAGCTCACTGCCGAAAGACAACGGCGCCCGGATCTCCAGGGAGAAACGGGCGCCGCAGTCCGAGGCGAGAGAGGGAGGGGGAGGAGCTCGCCTTAGTCCGGAGCTTCCCAGCTCCTCTGGAGCGCGACCGTCGTCCGCCCGGACGCACCGCCGGAGGAGGGCGGCGTCATCCGATCGGAGGAGACGGCGGGAAGCGCCGCGAGACCGGCGAGCTTCTAGGCGGAGCGGGCGGTGTCCGGCTCCGAGGGCTGTGCAGCTTCCTCGGAATCGAGCACACGGGCGCGCAGGACAACGGGACGCCCACCGGGCCGGGCCTCGAGCATGAGCTCCTCGCCAAGCGCCCTCAACAGTCCACTGAGCGTGTCGACTGTCGGGGAGATGCGGTCGCATTCGATGCGCGAAATCGCCGACTGCGCGGTGTGCGCGCGCTGCGCGAGTTCCTTCTGCGTGACGTGATGGCGCTCGCGGACGCGGCGGACGAGCTCGCCGGGCGAGGGGTTGCGGTCGTGCGGCATGACCGCTGATTCGCCCAACGGGCGCGGTCTCCTTCCGCCCCTGCGACACTTCGCGCAATGACGCGAATGGCCGGAATGGACGACGGCGTGCTCTCGCTCGAGGGCCGCGACCTGCTGCAGCGCTACACGCGCGTGGCGATCGTCGGGCTCTCGGCGAATCCGTCGCGCCCGAGCTATCGCGCCGCGGTGCACCTGATCGCCTACGGCTACGACGTCACGCCGGTCAACCCGACGGTCGACGAGGTGCTCGGCATCAAGGCCGTGCCGACGCTCGCCGACGCGGGACCGCTCGAGATCGTCGACGTGTTCCGGCGCGCAGTCGGAGGTGCCGGGCGTCGTCGACGAGGCGATCGCGCTCGGCGCGAAGGCGATCTGGCTGCAGCTCGGACTGAAGGACGACGCGGCGGCCGCGCGCGCGCGGGCCGCGGGCATCCCGTTCGTCCAGGACCGCTGCATCAAGATGGAGCACTGCCGCTGGTTCGGCGGCCTGAACTGGGTCGGCCTCGCCACCGGCGTCGTGTCGTCCCGCCGCGAGGAGCCGGCGCGTGCCCGCCGATAGGCAGTTCGGGTTCAACACGCTCCAGATCCACGCCGGCCAGCGCGTGGACGCGACGACGGGTGCGCGCGCGCAGCCGATCTTCCAGACGGCCGCCTACGTCTTCGAGGACTCGCAGCACGCGGCCGACCTCTTCGACCTGAACCGCTTCGGCAACACCTACTCGCGCATCGTCAACCCGACGAACGCCGCGTTCGAGGAGCGCATGGCGATGCTCGAGGGCGGGGTGGGGGCACTCGCGACGGCGTCCGGCATGGCCGCGACCGCGATCACGATGCTCACGCTCGTGTCCTCGGGCGACGGCATCGTGTCGTCGCAGAACCTCTACGGCGGCACGCACAACCAGTTCGCGCTGCAGCTGCCGCGCTTCGGCGTCGACGTGCGCTTCGTCGACCCCCACGACCTGGACGCGGTGCGCGGTGCGATCGACGAGCGCACGCGCGTGCTCTACGCCGAGACGATCGGCAACCCGCGCATCGACGTGCTCGACATCGCCGGCTGGGCGCAGATCGCCGAGGACGCGGGCCTGCCGCTCGTGATCGACAACACGTTCGCGACGCCGTACCTGTGCCGGCCGTTCGAGCACGGCGCGCACATCGTCGTGCACTCGGCGACCAAGTTCATCGGCGGCCACGGCACGTCGATCGGCGGCGTGATCGTCGACTCGGGCCGCTACGACTGGGAGCGCGGGCTCTTCCCGGGCGTCACGGAGCCCTCGCCGGGCTATCGCGGCATGCGCTTCTACGAGACGTTCGGCAACTTCGCGTTCGTGACCAAGGCGCGCGTCGAGACGATGCGCGACTTCGGCCCCGTCCTCTCGCCGTTCAACGCCTTCCTGCTCATGCAGGGCCTCGAGACGCTCTCGCTGCGGATGACGCGACACGTCGAGAACGCCCGCGCCCTGGCCGCCTTCCTGCGCGCGCACCCGCGGGTCGTCGCCGTCAGCTACCCCGACGACCCGGCCTCGCCCTACGCCGCGGCCGCGCAGCGCTACCTGCCGCTCGGCCCGGGCGCGATCCTCGCGTTCCGCATCGCGGGCGGGCGCGACGCCGGCCGGCGCTTCATCGAGGCCTGCGAGCTCTGCTCGCATCTCGCCAACGTCGGCGACGCCAAGACGCTCGTGATCCATCCCGGGTCGACCACGCACCGCCGGCTCGACGACGCCGCACTCGCCGCGAGCGGCGTGACCGAGGACATGATCCGCGTCTCGGTCGGGCTCGAGGACATCGAGGACATCGTCTGGGACGTCGAGCGCGCGCTCGCGGCCTCGGCGTGAGCGGCCATCGCAACCAGCTCGCCGGCGAGACCAGCCCGTACCTGCTGCAGCACGCCGGCAACCCGGTCGACTGGCGGCCCTGGGGGGAGGAGGCGTTCGGCCTCGCGCGCTCGCTCGACCGGCCGGTGCTGCTCTCGATCGGGTACTCGGCATGCCACTGGTGCCACGTCATGGAGCGCGAGTCGTTCGAGGACGAGGCCACGGCGCAGCTCATGAACGACCACTTCATCTCGATCAAGGTCGATCGCGAGGAGCGCCCGGACGTCGACGGCCTCTACATGAGCGCGGTCGTCGCTCAGACGGGCCAGGGCGGCTGGCCGATGACCGTCTTCCTGCTGCCCGACGGGCGCCCGTTCTACGGCGGGACGTACTTCCCGCCCGAGGCGCGCGGCGGCCTGCCCTCGTTCCGCCAGGTGCTCGAGGGCATCCACGAGGCCTACAGTCAGCGCCGCGAGCTGGTCGAGCACCAGGCCGCGGAGATGGCCGCGAGCCTGCAGGAGGGGAGGCTCGGCCGCCCGCCGACCGGCTTCCAGCTCAAGGAGGCGACGCTCCTCGACGCCCTGCTGACGCTGCGCGGGCAGCACGACGAGCGCAACGGCGGCTTCGGGCGCGCGCCCAAGTTCCCGCCGCACTCGGTGCTCACGTTCCTGCTCCGCATGCACCGCCGCAGCGGCAGCGAGGAGGCGCTCGCGATGGCGCTGCGCACGCTGCGGCGCATGGCCGACGGCGGGATCCACGACCAGCTCGGCGGCGGCTTCCACCGCTATGCGGTCGACGCGATCTGGCTCGTGCCGCACTTCGAGCAGATGCTCTACGACAACGCGCTGCTCGCCCGCTCGTACCTCGCGGCCTGGCAGGTGACCGGCGACGAGCAGTGGCGGGAGGTCGCGGAGGGCATCCTCGACTACCTCCTGCGCGAGCTCGCGCTCGGGCACGGCGGCTTCGCGTCCGCGCAGGACGCCGACACCGACGGCGTCGAGGGCGCGACGTTCACGTGGACGCCCGCGCAGCTCCGCGCCGAGCTCTCGCCCGAGGACGCCGAGCTCGCGGAGAAGACGTGGGGCGTGACCGAGGAGGGCAACTTCGAGGGCGCGACCGTGCTCTCGCTCGTCGCCCCGCCCGAGGACGATGGGGACCGCGAGCGCCTCGCGCGCGTGCGCGAGACACTGCTCGCGGCGCGAGCTGCCCGCCCGCAGCCCGCGCTCGACGACAAGGCGCTCGCGAGCTGGAACGGCATGGCCCTGGCCGCGCTGGCCGAAGGGGCGCGCCTGTGCCGGCGGCCGGATCTGCTCGCGGCCGCCGAGCGCTGCGCCGCGTTCCTGCTCGGCCCGCTGTCGCACCCGGATGGCGGCCTCTGGCGGACGCACCGCGCCGGACGCAGCCAGGTGCCGGCGTTCCTGGACGACTACGCGCAGGTCGCGCTCGGGCTGCACGAGCTCTACCTGGCAACGCGGGACGATCGCTACCTGGGCGAGTCGAGGCGCCTCGCGCTGCTGGCGATCGAGCGCTTCGGCGCTCCGGACGGCGCGTTCTACGACACCGCGCACGATGCCGAGCAGCTCGTCGCGCGCCCACGCGAGTTCGACGACAACCCGACGCCGTCGGGCAACTCGACGCTGGCCGGGCTGCTCGTCCGGCTCGCGCGGACGTACGGGGAGCCCGAGCTCGAGCGGCGCGCGCAGGCGGTCGTCGATCAAGTCGGGACGCTGCTGGCCCGCGCGCCCCAGGGCTTCGGCCACCTGCTCGGCGTGTGCGACGCGCTGCTCTCGCCCCCGCGCGAGGCCGCCGTGGTGGGCCGACCGGACGATCCCGCGACGGCCGAGCTCGCGACGGCGCTGCTCGATCCCTACGAGCCGGATCTCGCCGTCGCGTTCGGCGACGGGGCCGACGCGAGGGGCGTTCCGCTCCTCGAAGGGCGGGGCCTGGTCGGCGGCAAGGCGGCCGTCTACGTGTGCAGCGGATTCGTGTGCGCGGCGCCGGCGACGGATGCGCACATGGTGCGCACAGCCTTGCTTAACGCGAACCCAACCTGATCCTCAGGGGCGCTCTACCTGATCGGGGTACAACCTGGTCATGGAGTCCGAGCCACCTGTCAATCAGCCGCGGCCGATCTTCCACGATCCGCCGTTCTCGCCTGCCTCCCCTCCCTCCCCTCCCTCCCCTCCCCCCTCCGATCGACGGCCGCGAATGGGCGCGATCGCCGCACTTGCGGCGGTCGTCGCCCTGGCCGCCGGCGGAGTGGCAGCGGTCGGTGTCCACGCCCTCGACGACACCAGCAAGACGGTGACGACGACGGTCGAGGCCGCCCCGTCCAGCTCGGGCGGGACGACCGGGAGCTCGTCGGGAGCCGACGCCAGCGCCGCGTTCGCGCGCAGCGGCGGCAAGTCCGTGTCGCAGATCTACAAGCAGGACGCACCGGGCGTCGTCACGATCACGTCCACCACCACGTCGACGACCTCCGGCGACTTCAACCCGTTCGGACCGGGCCAGTCGCAGGAGCAGACGTCGCAGGGCTCCGGCTTCGTGATCGACATGCAGGGCCGCATCCTCACGAACGCGCACGTCGTCGAGGGCGCCAACACCGTGACCGTCGCGTTCGAGGACGGCGTCAGCGCGAAGGCCACGGTGCTCGGCCGCGATCAGCTCTACGACCTCGCCGTGATCAAGGTCGACGTGCCGGCGGGCGAGCTGCACCCGCTCAAGCTCGGCACGGTCGACAGCGTCGAGGTCGGCGATCCGGTCGTCGCGATCGGCAACCCCTTCGGCTACGCGCAGACCGTGACCGCGGGCATCGTCTCCGCCAAGGGCCGCATCCTGCAGTCGCCCGAGGGCAACGGACGGATCATCCCCAACGCGATCCAGACCGATGCCGCCATCAACCACGGCAACTCGGGCGGGCCGCTCATCGATCGCCACGGCGACGTGATCGCCATCAACGCTCAGATCGCCGATCCGAGCGTGACGGGCACGAACGCGAACGCGGGCGTCGGCTTCGCGATCCCGATCGACCTCGCCAAGCGCGCGCTCGCGAACCTCGAGCAGGGCAAGCCCGCGTCGCATCCGTACCTGGGCATCCGCGTCGATGCCATCAACAACTCGCTCACGGCGGCCAACAGCAAGCTCCCCGAGCACGGCCTCCTGATCGCAGGCGTGGCCAAGGACTCCCCGGCGGCGAACGCCGGCCTCACGGGCGGCTCGCGAGAAGCAGGTCGTGGGCGGCCAGAGCTACTGCGTCGGCGGCGACAGCATCACCGCCATCAACGGCCACGACGTGAACTCGCTCGAGGACCTGCAGGCGGAGATCTCCGGCTACGCGGCCGGCGACAAGATCAAGCTCGCGGTGACCGGCGGCGACGGCGCCAAGCGCACCGTCACGGTGACGGTCGGCTCGATGCCGGCCAGCACCCAGCCGCTCGCGACCGGCTGCTGATCGTCAGACCTCGGTTGGACGCCACGAGCGTACCGGGCGCGCCCCCAGTCGCGCGCCCGGTACGCTGGCGGCGTGATCGCCGAGGTCTACGAGGTCGAAGGTGTCCACTGCCCGCGCTGCATCGAGAAGATCGCTGCGGCGCTGGCGGACATCGACGGGCTGCTCGCCGCCGACGCCAACCTGATGGGCGAGATCACGGTGCGACTGGACGGGCCCGAGGCTCGCACCCGCGTGCAGGACGCGCTGGCGGGTGTCGGGTTCCCCGTCGCGTCGATCCGGCCGGCCGCCTGACTCGAGTCGTCAGGGCAGGTCGAGCTTGACCGCGCGCTTGTCGGTCCCGGCCTGCGAGTGGATGCGCACCTCGATGCGGGCCTTGCTGTCCTCGGTGACCGACTCGGGGACGGTCAGCTTGAAGAGCTTGCGACCGATCACCCAGCGCTTCACCTGCAGCGTGCGCAGGCTCTGGCCGTTGACGCTGATCTTCACCGTGACCTGAGTCGCGAAGCGCTTCGGCGTCCAGGTCGTGTCGACGAAGATCTGGTGCTTGCTGCCGATCCAGTCGGCGCGCAGCTTCGTGAGCGTCAGCGTGTCGGTCGCGGCCGCCGAGGGCATCGCCGTGAGCGCGAGCGCCGTCGTCACGAGGGCGAGCGACGTGAGAAGGATGCGCCGCATATGCTCTCAGCCTAGCCCGCGATCGCGGGGCAAGCTACCCCAAAGGTGCACCCCGAGGCGCATGAGCGGGATCGTCCAGAGCGAGCGTCACGGAGCCGTCGCGCTGCTGCGCCTGAACCGGCCGGAGGCGCTCAATGCACTCTCGGACGAGCTGCTCGGTGCGCTCTGCGCGGCGCTCGACGAGGTCGAGGCGTCGGCCGGCGTGCGCTGCATCGTGCTCTGCGGTGCCGGGCGTGCGTTCGCGGCCGGAGCCGACGTCGCGGGGTTGCGCGAGCTGTCCGCCGAGGACGTGCTCGCAGGTGAGCGCGGCGCGCGCTGGCAGCGGCTGCGCGCGGCTCGCGTGCCGGTGATCGCCGCGGTGCACGGCTGGTGCCTCGGCGGCGGCTGCGAGCTCGCGCTGACCTGCGACATCGTGCTCGCGGCCGAGAATGCGCGCTTCGGGCTGCCGGAGACGGGCCTCGGGCTGATCCCGGGGGCAGGCGGGACGCAACGGCTGCCGCGCGCAGCGGGCCGCTCGCTCGCGCTCGAGGTGATCCTCGGCGGCCGCACGCTGTCGGCGCGCGAGGCGCTGCAGCACGGCATCTGCTCGCGCGTGGTCGCGCCCGAGGCGCTCGAGCGCGAGGCGCTGGCGCTGGCCGCGCGCATCGCCGGCCGGCCCGCGCTGGCCATACGCCTCGCGCGCGAGGCGGTGCAGCTGGCCTACGAGCAGCCGCTCGAGGCCGGGTTGGGCGAGGAGCGCCGTCTCTTCGCACAGGCCTTCGCGAGCGCTGACGCGCGCGAGGGAATGGACGCGTTCGTCGCGAGACGGGCGCCGAGCTGGAGTCACGACGAATGACCGAGGAACCGACCCACCGCGTCGAGCACGACGGCGCGGTCGCGACCGTCACGCTCGACCGCCCGGACGCGCTCAATGCGCAGACACGGGCGTCGCGGCGGGCGCTCGTGAAGGACCTGCGCGCCCTCTCGGCCGACGACGCTGTCCGCTGCGTCGTCCTGACCGGCGCCGGCCGCGCGTTCTGCGCGGGCCAGGATCTCCGCGAGGAGGGCGCGCTGGAGAACGTCGACGACATGATCCGCGAGACCTACATCCCGATCGTGGAGGCGCTCGTCGGGATGCCCAAGCCCGTCGATCGCCGCGATCAACGGTGCCGCCGCCGGCGCGGGGCTCTCGATCGCGCTCGCCTGCGATCAGCGTTACATGGCCGAGGACGCCGTGCTCATGATGGCGTTCTCGAACATCGCGCTCGTGCCCGACTGCGGTGGCTCCTGGTTCCTGACGCGCATCGTCGGCTACGCGCGGGCGTTCGAGATCGCGGCCAGCGGGCGTCGCGTCGGAGCCGAGGAGGCGCTCGCGCTCGATCTCGTGCAGCGCGTCCTGCCGCGCGACGAGCTGTCGGCGGCAACGCAGGCGGCCGCGCACACGCTCGCCGCGCGACCGACGCAGACGCTCGGCTGGACGAAGCGCCTCATGCGCGCCGCCGAGCAGAGCCCGCTCGCCGACGTGATGGAGCTCGAGGCGCAGCTCCAGCCGGCGGCCGTGCGCTCGAGCGATCACGCAGAGGGCGTCGCCGCGTTCCTCGAGAAGCGCGAGGCGCGCTTCGAGGGACGCTGACGCGGTGGCGCGACCCCGCCTCCGGCTGATCGTCAATCCCGTCGCCTCCAGCGTGGGCGAGCGCTCGGTGCGGACGGCGATGCGCGCGCTCGAGCTGCAGTGCGACGTCGAGATCGTCGAGACCGAGCGTCACGAGCACGCGATCGAGCTCGCGGACGAGGCCGTCGCGCTCGGCTTCGACGCCGTCGGCTCGATGGGCGGGGACGGCACCGCGAACGAGGTGCTCAACGGCACCGGCGACCGGCTCCCGATCGGCATCCTCCCCGCCGGTGGGACGAGCGTGCTGCCGCGCGCCCTGGGCCTGCCGAGGAACATCGGCGCGGCGGCGGCGCAGGTGGCAGACGCCCTCGTCGCAGGGCGCGAGCGGCGCATCAACCTCGGGGTGGTCAACGGCCGCCGCTTCGCGTTCGCGTCCGGAGTGGGGGCCGACGCCAAGGCCGTGAGACGCGTCGACGAGCGGGGACGACCGCGCGGACGCCGGCCGGGCGATGTGTACTTCGCGGCGCAGATCCTGCGCACGCTGCTGGGCGGCGAGTTCAGCCAGCCCCAGGTCGAGGTCAGCGTGGACGGTGAGGTCGTGGCGCGCGGCGGCAGCGTCTTCGCAGCGAACGTGCATCCGTGGAGCTTCGTCGGTCCCATCGCGCTCAAGCTCGCCCCGCGCGCCACGTTCGAGGGCGGGCTCGACGTCGTCGTCCCCCGCGACATGCTCCGGCGGCACCTGCCGCGCTACGCGACTCAGCTGCTCTTCACGGGGAGTCAGGCGTATCGCGCCGACCGGCTGCTCGTCTACCTGCACGACGTGGACGAGGTGCGCGTGACGTGCCCTCGCCCGCATGCCGCTGCATGCCGACGGCGACGACCTCGGCGACGTGCAGGAGGTTCGTCTACGGCGTCGCGCGGAACGCCGCCAGGGTCCTCGTATGACGCCGCTGCTCTTCGATCTCGACGGCACGCTCGTGGATTCCCGAGCCGTCGTCGAGCGGCAATGGGGCGCCCTCTGCGCGCGCCTCGGGCTCGACTTCCCGTCCGTGCTCGCCGTGCTCCACGGCGTGCGCAGCGTCGACGTCATCCGCAAGGTCGCTCCCGGCGTCGACGCGGCGGCCGAGGCGGCGCGCCTGGATGCGGCGGAGGAGTTCGACACCGACGGCCTGAAGCTGGTGCGCGGCGCGTCCGAGCTGCTCGCCCGCCTGCCGGCCGGCAGCTGGGGGATCGTCACGTCCGGACATCGCTCGCTCGCCGAGCGCCGCCTCGCCGCGGTCGGGCTGCCGATCCCTGCGGCCATGGTGTGCGGCGACGAGGTCACGCGGGGCAAGCCCGATCCGGAATCCTTTCTCGCCGGGGCGCGATTGCTCGGCGTGGCGCCCGAGACGTGCATCGCGTTCGAGGACGCACCTGCGGGAATCGAGGCCGCACGTGCCGCGGGCATGCCCGTGGTCGGCATCACGACGACCCACGAGGCTGCCGCGCTCGCGGATGCGACCGTCGTGATCGGCGATCTCACGGAATTCGACGGTGCTCTCGCGGCCCTCGGGCGGGCTGCTCCCGGCGAGACCGGCGCGCAGCCCCGGTAGACTGCGACCCCGCATGGACCTTGCCATCACGATCGGGCAGGGGCTGGGCTTCGGCGTCGCGTGCGGGCTCTCGACGATCGCGTTGCTCGTGCCGCTGTTCTGGCCTGGCATCGACGGGCGCGCTCTCGGGGCCCTCGGGGCTCCCAGCCTGGTCCTCGCCGCCGTCGACCTCTGGCTGCCGCAGATCGTACGCACGTTGATACGCATCGCGGCGGGCGCCGCGGCATGCGAGTTCTGGCTGCACGACGACCTCGCCTGGGCGGGTCTCGCGATCGGTGGTGCCGGCGCCGCCGTGATGGCGGTCGCCGCCGTCCCGCTGTCCGAGGGCGCCGCGCGTGCGGGCTCGCGCCCGGCCACGGCGCTGATCGCGGCGGTGGCGGCGCTGATCGTGGCCGCGGCGGCACTCGTGCCGTTCGTCGGATATCCGCTGGCGCTGGTCGCCATCTTCCTGGCGTTGCGTACCCGCCGACGCGGCGGCGAGCGCTACCAGGGATTGCGGATCCTGCGCTGATGCAGGCCGAGCCGGAGACCACGTCCCGCTTCCGCGCGGGCCTGCTGAGGTACCGCACGTTCCGCCAGCTCGTCAAGTTCGGGCTCGTCGGTGCGACGGGCTTCGTCATCAACGTCGCGGTCTTCGCGTTCTGCCTGCGCGTGCTCGACGTCCACTACCGGCTGGCCTACGTCTTCGCGTTCTGCGTCGCCGTGACGAACAACTTCATCTGGAACCGCGTGTGGACGTTCCGCCACGAGCGCGACGCCAGCCACATGGCCATGCAGGGCGCGCGCTTCTTCGCCGTCAGCCTGCTCGCGGCCGCGGCGGGATTCGTGCTGCTCGAGACGTTCGTGCGGCTCGGCATGCCCAAGATCCCCGCCGAGATGCTCGCCGTCGCACTCGTCGTGCCGATCTCGTTCCTCGGCAACAAGCACTGGTCGTTCCGCTAGCCGCATGAGGCGAGCCGCCGTCCTGGCCGCCGCCCTGCTCGTGCTCGTCGCGTTGCCGGTCGTCGCACGGGCCGATGTCTCCTCGCAGGAGGCGGTCGCGATCGCGAAGGGGCAGCCCGACGGCAAGACGTTGCTGCTGTCGCATCCGGATGCCCGCTTCAGCGTGCGGCGCGCAGGGAAGAACTGGCTCGTGCTCGCGCGGCAGGCGCTGCCCGGCGCGCCGCTCGCGACCTGGGTGATCGACCGCGCGAGCGGGCGGGTCGTGAGCCAGTCGCCGCCCGGGGGCATCCGCCGCCTCGTGGACACCGCCGCGATCAAGCTCGCGCTCGCCGACCCGAAGGTCGCCGACTGGCTGAAGCGCTACAAGGCGCACACCCAGTACGCGACCTACGAGCCCACGCTGCACACCTGGACCGTGCACGTGAACGCCGGGCAGCCGTACGGCGAGGTCGCGCAGGTCGAGATCGACGACCGCACCGGGAAGGTCAACCACGCCTGGACCGGGCCGCAGGTGGCCTGGGGCATGGCGCGCGGCTACAAGGGCTGGTTCGGCCGCAAGCTCAACGACACGCGCCTGTGGCTCGCGTTCTGCGCCGTGTTCCTGATCGCGCTCGTGGACTGGCGGCGCATTCTCACGCTGCGCACGCTCGATCTCGTCGCGCTGCTCTCGTTCTCGGTCTCGCTCTGGTACTTCGAGCGCGGCCTCGTGTTCTGGGCCGTGCCGCTGCAGTACCCGCCCGATGATCTACCTGATCGCGCGGCTGACGTGGATGGGGCTGCGCCCGCGGCCGCAGCCGATGCGCACGGGCCGGTTGCCGACCTGGGCGCTGGCCACGCTGATGGTGTTCCTGATCGGGTTCCGGCTGGGGCTGAACGCGTTCGACGCGACCGTGATCGACGTCGGCTACGCCGGCACCGTCGGCGCCGACCGGGTGCTGCGGGGCCAGTTGCCCTACGGCAACTTCCCGGACTCGAGCGGCACGCCGTGCGGCGTCAAGCACCTCGACGGCACGTCGAGCGCCTATCGCCAGGCAAAGCAGGGCGGGCGCTGCGAGTCGCCGGTCGCGAACGGCGACACCTACGGGCCCGTGAACTACGCGGCCTACGTGCCGGCGGTCGCGGTCACCGGATGGACCGGGCGCTGGGACGATCTGCCCGCGTCGCACGGCACGTCGTCCGTCTTCGACCTCGCGTGCGTCGCCGGCATGGCCGCCGTCGGCTGGCGCTTCGGGCGCCTGCGCCTTGCGCTCCTGTGCGGGCTGGCGTGGGTCGCCTATCCGTTCACCGGCTACGCGCTGCAGGCGAACACGAACGACATGATCGTCGCGGCGTTCGCGATCTGGGGATTCGTGTTCGCGGCCTCGCCGATACGGCGCGGCACCCTGCTCGCGCTCGCGTCCTGGACGAAGTTCGCGCCGCTCGTGCTGTGGCCGTTGTGGAGCCGCTATCCGCGCGGCGAGGACGAGCCGCGGCACTCGTTCGCCCGCGGCGTCGCGGGCCTCGCGCTCGGGTCGGCGCTCGCCGGCCTGCTGCTGCTCCCGGGCGGCCTCGACGGCGTGCAGGTGTTCTGGGATCGCACGGTGGGGTTCCAGATCGGGCGCTCGTCGCCGTTCTCGGTCTGGGCGTGGGACATCTATCCCGGCTTCCCCGATCTCGCCGGACTCCAGGTCGCGCTCGAGGCCCTGCTCGTGACCTGTGCGGTCGCGCTCGCGTTCCGCCCGCGCAAGCTCGACCTCGTCCAGTTCGCGGCGCTCTCGGGGGCCCTGATGCTGGGGTTCGAGCTCGTGCTCACCCACTGGTCGTACCTCTACCTGCCCTGGGCGTTCCCGTTCGCGCTGCTTCCGCTCGTGCTGCCGTCGCGCGCGACGTAGATCGCGGCCTGCGAGACAGACGTGCATCGGCCCTCGACGAGCGGCATGGCGCTGCATACCCTAGGGGGGTAGTGTATGCTTCGATCGTGCGAAGGAGCACCCTCACGCAGAGCGCGGCCGTCCGGCTCGGGCTGTTCGCCGCCGTGCTCGCGCTCGTCTTCGGCGTCGCGGCGGCGGTCGGAGCCGCTGTCGACCCCGGGGAGCCCGCTGCGACGTGCGAGCCGAGGCACGCCGGGATGGGCCACTCGCCGCTCGGCCTCTCGACGACCCAGGACGGCACGACGATCGCTCCCGCGTCCTTCACCGTCGCGCCCGGCCGGCGCCGGCCGCTGCGCTTCCGCGTGCTGGGCGAGGACGGGCAGGCACTGCGCGCGGGCTTCGAGGTCGAGGCACAGCGGCGCCTGCACCTGATCGTCGTCCGCCGCGACCTGACCGGATACCAGCACCTGCACCCGGCGATGGCCGCCGACGGCACCTGGAGCGTGCCGCTGAAGGTCGCGCAGCCCGGTGCCTACCGCGTCTTCGCCGACTTCCAGCGCAGCTGCCAGAAGCACGTGCTGGCCGCCGACCTGCTCGCCGGGGGCGATTTCCGGCCGGCTGCACTGCCCGCTCCGGCGCCGACCGCGAGCACGGACGGCTACGACGTCCGGCTCGAGCGGCCCGCGCTGCACGCGGGCCGCGAAGCGGCACTCCGCTTCACCGTCAGCCGCGGCGGACGGCCCGTCCGCGAGATCCAGCCGTATCTCGGAGCGCGCGGCCATCTCGTGGCGCTGCGCCAGGGCGACCTCGCGTATCTGCACGCGCACCCCGAGGAGCACGAGGACGCCGCCGGCGCGATTCCGTTTGCGGCCGACTTCCTCTCGGCGGGTGCCTACCGGCTGTTCCTGCAGTTCAAGATCGACGGGGTCGTCCACACCGCGGGCTTCACCGTCGAGGTGGCACCGTGAACGCGCCGCCCACCGCCCAGCGGCTCGATCTCCCCATCGAGGGCATGACGTGCGCCTCGTGCGCCAACCGCATCGAGCGCAATCTCAACCGGCTCGACGGAGTGCAGGCGACGGTCAACTATGCGACCGAGCGCGCGAGCGTCCGCTTCGACGCGGAGCGCGTGACGCCCGGCGAGCTCGTCGCCGCGGTCGAGGCGGCGGGCTACGCAGCGCTGCTGCCGTCGGCCGGGGTCGCGCCGGCCGCCGTTGCGGATCCGACTCGCGCGCTGCGCTTCCGCCTCACGTTCGCTGCCGTCCTCTCGGTGCCCGTGCTGGCGCTGGCGATGATTCCGGCGCTGCAGTTCGACTACTGGCAATGGCTCTCGCTCCAGCTCGCCACGCCGGTCGTGCTGTGGGCGGGCTGGCCGTTCCACAAGGCGGCCTGGCAGAACCTGCGCCACGGGACGGCGACCATGGACACCCTCATCTCGGTCGGCACGCTCGCCGCCTGGGGATGGTCGGTGGTCTCGCTCTTCTTCCTCGACGCCGGGCTGCCGGAGATGCGCATGCCGTTCGAGCTGATCACGTCGCGCGCGGCGGCGAGCGACACGATCTATCTCGAGGTCGCCTCCGTCGTCACGACCCTGGTCCTGGCCGGGCGCTACTTCGAGGCGCGCGCGAAGCGCCGCTCCGGCGCCGCGCTCGCGGCGCTGCTGGAGCTCGGAGCCAAGGACGTCGCGGTGCTCGACGAGAACGATCGCGAGCGGCGCGTCGCGATCGGCGAGCTGCAGGTCGGCGATCGCTTCGTCGTGCGGCCGGGCGAGAAGATCGCGACCGACGGCATCGTCGAGGAGGGTTCCTCGGCCGTCGACCAGGCGCTGCTGACGGGGGAGTCCGTCCCCGTCGAGAAGCACCCCGGCGATGAGGTCGTCGGCGCGACGGTCAACGCCGGCGGGCGTCTCGTCGTGCGCGCCACCAAGATCGGGGCCGACACCGCGCTGGCCCAGATCGGCCGGCTCGTGACCGACGCGCAGACGGGCAAGGCGCCCGTGCAGCGACTGGCCGACCGCGTGTCGGCGATCTTCGTGCCCGTCGTGATCGCCCTCGCCGTCGCCACGCTCGGCTTCTGGCTCGGCGGCGGCGCGAGCGCGGCCTTCGCGATCACGACCGCCGTAGCCGTGCTGATCATCGCCTGCCCGTGCGCACTCGGGCTCGCGACGCCGACGGCGCTGCTCGTCGGCACGGGTCGCGGCGCCCAGCTCGGCATTCTCATCAAGGGCCCCGAGGTGCTGGAGTCGACGCGGCGCGTCGACACGATCGTGCTCGACAAGACCGGCACGGTGACGACCGGGCGCATGCAGGTGCGCGATGTCATCGTGGCGCGGCGACTGCGACCGCGCCGAGCTGCTGCGCCTGGCCGGAGCGCTCGAGCACGCCTCGGAGCACCCCGTCGCGCGCGCCATCGCGAGCGCTGCGGAGAGCGAGGGCGGCGCGCTCCCCGGCGTCGGGTCGTTCCGCAACCGCGAGGGCCTCGGCGTCGAGGGCATCGTGGACGGTCACGCCGTCGTCGCCGGCCGGCCGAGCCTGCTCGCCGACGTGGGCCAGAGCCTGCCGCCCGAGCTCGAGGCCGCGCGCAGCGAGGCGCAGGCCAGGGGCCAGACGGTCGTCGCGGTCGGCTGGGACGGCAGGGCGCGCGGTCTCGTCGTCGTCGCGGACACCGCCAAGCCGACCAGCGCCGCGGCCGTCGCCGAGCTCACCGCGCTCGGGCTGCGGCCGCTGCTCCTGACCGGCGACAACGCCGCGACGGCCGGTGCCGTCGCCGCCGAGGTGGGGATCGCCGAGGTGATCGCCGACGTCCTGCCCGAGGACAAGGCCGAAGTCATCCGCCGGTTGCAGGACGAGGGCCGCGTCGTCGCGATGGTCGGCGACGGCGTCAACGATGCCCCGGCGCTCGCGCAGGCCGACCTCGGCCTCGCGATCGGCACCGGCACGGACGTCGCGATCGAGGCCTCCGACATCACGCTCGTCTCGGGCGACCTGCTCGCGAGCGCGGATGCCATCCGGCTCTCGCGCCGCACGCTCACCACGATCAAGGGCAACCTCTTCTGGGCGTTCGGCTACAACGTCGCCGCGCTCCCGCTGGCCGCCGCCGGCTACCTGAACCCGCTGATCGCGGGCGCCGCGATGGCGTGCTCCAGCCTCTTCGTCGTCGCCAATTCCCTGCGGCTCCGCCGCTTCCAGCCACACCGCGAGGTACCGCAATGACCACCAAGCACGTCGAGCCCGGCTACATCGGCGACAAGGACGCCCTCACGGCGCGTCTCAAGCGCATCGAGGGCCAGGTGCGGGGCATCGAGCGCATGGTCGAGGACGAGCGCTACTGCATCGACATCCTCACCCAGATCAGCGCGATCCAGGCCGCCCTCGACAAGGTCGGCCTGCGCCTGCTCGAGCAGCACGCCGCGCACTGCGTGATCGGCCCGGAGGATCCCGCCGTGCGGGCCGAGAAGACCGGCGAGATGATGGCCGCCGTCACGCGCCTGATGGGCCGCAGCTAGGAAGCCATGCACCACGCCGGCCACACGCACGACCACGCCGCCCACTCGCTGAACGCGCTCGCGCTCGCTGCGACCGTCCATTGCCTCACCGGCTGCGCCATCGGCGAGGTACTCGGCATGGTGCTCGGCACGGCGTTCGGCTGGAGCAACGGCGCAACGCTCGTCGCCTCGATCCTGCTCGCCTTCCTCTTCGGGTACGCGCTCACGAGCCTGCCCCTGGTGCGCTCCGGCATGCCGATCCGGCAGGTCGCGCCGCTGGCCTTCGCGTCGGACACGCTCTCGATCACGACCATGGAGATCGTCGACACGCTGATCGTGGTGCTGATCCCGGGAGCGCTCGACGCCGAGCTGACGGATCCGCTCTTCTGGGGCAGCCTCGCGGTCGCGCTCGCGGTTGCCGGTCTGGTCGCGTACCCGGTCAACCGCCGGCTGATCGCCCGCGGCAAGGGTCACGCCGTGCTGCACGGACACCACTGAGAAGCGGTGCCCGCCGCGTTCACCCTTGCCGGGTGAGCCGTTCGGGCGGCAAGCGGGTCACGGTTGCCGGCATGCCCCGTCTCAGCCGCAGGCGCGCGACCGGTGGAGGCCGCAGCCACCGTGGCTGACGCGACGGGGGACTTCTTCGCCGAGCTTGGCCGGCGAGGGCACGAGCCGTTGCTCCAGAAGCTCACGGGGACGTTCCGCTTCGATGTGACCGGCGAGCGGGACGAGCACTGGTTCGTCAGGGTCAGCAAGGGCGATGTCACCGTCTCGCGCCGCAACGACAAGGCCGACTGCTCCGTCCGCTCGGACAGGGACGTCTTCGACGCGGTCGTCGGCGGCGAGGCGAACGCGCTCGCCGCGACCCTGCGCGGCGCGGTGGTCGATCGACGGCGACATCGGTCTGCTCGCCGGGTTCCAGCGCCTGTTCCCGGGCCACCGGCAGTGAAGGCGAAGGCAGCGAAGACGAGGACGAAGACGTCATCGCCGGCCGCCCGGCCGAAGAAGAAGCGGTCATGACGGACGGCGTCAGGATCCTCGACGGCAACACGTTCGTCGTGAGCGACAGGCAGGGCGACATCGAGGCGTCGCCGACGGATCCTTCCGGTCTCTTCTCGTACGACACGCGCTTCATCTCGCAGTGGGTGCTGACGATCGACGGCCGGCGGCTGACCGCGCTCTCGGTCGACGATCTGCACTACTGGGAGACGCGCTTCTTCCTCGTGCCGGGAATGGCGTCGGTGTACACCGACTCGAAGGTGTCCGTGATCCGGCAGCGCGCCGTCGGCGACGGATTTCGCGAGGAGATCACGATCCTCAACCACGACGTGAAGCCGATCGATCTCACCGTCCGCATCGACGCGGACTCGGATTTCGCCGACCTCTTCGAGGTCAAGGACGCGCTCGCGAAGAAGGGCAGCTATTCCCGGCGGGTCGAGCGCGGCCGGCTCGTGCTCGGCTACGAGCGCGAGACGTACAGGCGCGCGACGGTCATCGAGGCGACGACCCCGGCCAAGGTCGACGAGGGCGGCCTCACGTTCAAGGTCCGCATCGAGTCGCACGGCGAGTGGTCCACCGCCGTCGACGTCACCGCCGTCGGCGGGCTCGCAGCTTCCGGCAAGCGCGGGCCGCAGCGGAAGCGCTCGCCGCTGGACATGCAGAAGAGTCTCGACCGCTGGCTCGCGCAGGCGCCCCGGCTCGAATGCGATTCGGACGCATTGAGGGCGACCTACCACCGCTGCCTCGTCGATCTTGCGGCACTGCGTTTCTCGCCGGCGGTGGCCGGCGGCAAGAACCTGCCGGCGGCCGGGCTGCCGTGGTTCATGACGATGTTCGGCCGCGACAGCATCTTCACGAGCCTGCAGGCGCTGCCCTTCACGTCGGAGCTGGCCCTCGCGACCCTGCGCGCGCTCGGGGAGTGGCAGGGAATGCGCATGGACGATTTCCGCGACGAGGATCCCGGGCGGATCATGCACGAGATGCGCTACGGCGAGTTGACGGCGTTCGAGGAGCGGCCCCATTCGCCGTATTACGGCGGAGCCGACACGACCCCCCTCTACGTGATCCTGCTCGACGAGTACGAGCGCTGGACCGGTGACACGAAGCTCGTGCGCGACCTCGAGGTCGAGGTGCGTGCCGCGATCAACTGGATCGACGAGTACGCCGACCTGCAGGGCAACGGCTACATCTGGTACCGGCGGCGCAACGAGGAGACGGGGCTCGAGAACCAGTGCTGGAAGGACTCCCCGGACTCCATCTCCTACCGCGACGGCCGCCTGCCCGGCTTCCCGCGGGCGACCGCCGAGCAGCAGGGCTACGCCTACGACGCCAAGGTGCGCGCCGCTCGCCTGGCGCGTGACATCTGGAAGGACGCGACCTACGCCGACCGGCTCGAGCGGGAGGCGGCCGACCTCAAGCGCCGCTTCAACCGCGACTTCTGGGTCGAGGACGGCGAGTACTTCGCGCTCGCACTCGACACCGAGGGCAGGCAGGTCGACGCGCTCGCGTCGAACAACGGCCACCTGCTCTGGAGCGGGATCGTCGACAAGTCGAAGGCGAAGGCCGTCGCGCGGCATCTGCTCGGGCCGCGCCTCTTCTCGGGCTGGGGGGTGCGCACGCTGGCCGAGGGCGAGGCGCGCTACAACCCGCTCGGCTACCACGTCGGAACCGTGTGGCCGTTCGACAACTCGTTCATCGCGTGGGGTCTGCGGCGCTACGGCTTCAAGGAAGAGGCCGGCCGGATCGCCGCCGGCAACCTCGACGCGGCCGAGTTCTTCGGCGGACGCCTGCCGGAGGCGTTCGGCGGCTACGAGCGGACGAAGACGAACTACCCGGTGGAGTACCCGACGGCGTGCAGCCCGCAGGCGTGGTCGGCGGGCGCGCCGCTCCTCTTCCTGCGCACCATGCTGGGCCTCGAGCCGTCGGGCGACCATCTGATCGTCGACCCGGCGATTCCGGAGGGCATCGGGCGGGTCGAGCTGCTCGACATCCGCGGCCGCTGGGGCCGCATCGACGCCTTCGGGCGCGAGCGCGTCCCGATCGGGCAGACGGCGGGCGCGCGGCGCCGATGACGGAGACCCTGGCGACAGCGGCTCGGGCGCTGAGCGCGTGAATGCCGCCGCGGCATCGGCGGACGGGCGCACATCGCCTTCGAGGCGCCACTCGGCACGCCTCTCGAGCCCGGCGGGTTCGCGGTCGTCGAGACCACGCCGCCGCTGCTCGCGCAGAAGGCCCCGCCGGAGGCCGTCGCGGCCTGGGCGGCAGAGCGCCTCGACCCCGAGGGACTGCATCTCGGGGCGCTCGTCGACGCGCCGGCCACGCATGCGCGGAGCCCTCGCCCCGGCGCCGCTGCACCTGCGCGTCGGTGGCCGGATCACCCCCGAGGGCGGAAGCGACGTGCCCACCACGTGGGCGCGTCCACCGGATCTCGGCTGATCCCGCTCGAGCTACTCGTCCACGAACGCGGCGACGACCGCGACATCGCCCTCTTCCTCGCCGACCGTATCGGCACGCCAGCTGCGCTTTCTCCGCCAGATGACGTAGCAGACCGCACCGGCGGGAATCGGCGCGATGTAGGTGACGAGGCGGAAGAGGAGCACGCCGGCGACGATCGCCGCGTGGTAGTCACCGGTGGTCACGTAGCTCAGAGCCGCCGTATAGGCGACCTCGACCACGCCGACGCCGCCGGGCGTGATCTCCACGACCGTCACGAGGCGCACGACGCTGTAGGCCGCGAACGCGCCCGCGATGGTCAACGCGTCGGCCGGCACGCCGACCGCGCGCAGCGCGAAGATCAGCGTCGCCGCATTGGCCATGTACTTGAGGAGGATGACTCCCAGGAGCAGCAATCCCATCCCGCGGACCGTCTCGAGCGTCTCCGCGCGGAAGCGCACCGCGAGGGCGGCGAAGTCGGTGCTCGAAGGGCGATTGACGACGCCCCGCGCCCACGTGACGATCCGGCCGGAGATGCGACCGACGCGCTCGGCGAAGGGCTCGCTGCGCATTGCGCCCCAGGCGATGCCGATGCATGCGAGTGAGAGCACTGCCCCGATCACCGCAAGTCCGATGAGCCGTCCGGAGACATCACCCTGCGCGGCGTAGATCGCCAGCGCGATCGAGGGCATGAAGAGGATGATCGCGTTGTTGACGACCGAGGTGAGGAGCCAGCCGCGCGCGAAATCCGAGCTCGTGAGCCCCCACGAGCGGTAGATGACGAGCCGCATCGCGGTGCCCGACGGGCCGGGGATGACGTTCGAGACGGCGGTCGAGGCCTCGGACGCCACCACCGCCTTGCCGACCGGGAGCGGTTTGATCGCCACGGCCTGCTCCGCGCCCTTGAGGAACTCGATCAGCACGAAGAACCCGATCAGGACGAGCACGTCGGCCGCGCTCAACTCCTGGATCGCCTCCCAGACGTCGCCCCAGTCGGCGATCTGGGGCAGAACGACGCCGAAGATCAGGACCAGGAGCAGGAGCGTCAGCGCGGCCTGAACGATGCGCTGCAGGGGCGAGGTGCTGCCCTTGACTTTCCGGGACGGCGCAGCGCCATCGCCCTGTGCCTGCCCGCCCTCCGCGGGTGCTTCCGGCGTGTCCACCTCGGCCAGGCTACGCAAGCGGCGGCGCGCCGGAACCACCCGCGCGGGGTGATGTACGGCCGGTGCTCGCACGCGAGTCTCCCCGGCGTGAACCCATGTCCAGCCACGCTCCCGAACGCCAGGCCCAGCGTGCGCCCGCGCAGCGGCGCACTCCTCGCTGCCGACATTTCCGTCTGCGACTGAGGTGTGGTGAACGACAGCCGCCACGTCGTGGTGTCGGTATCGGTTCGCGGCCTTCTGGTCATAGCGGCCGCGCTGGTGCTCGGGTGGGCGCTCCTCTCGGCCGGCACCGCGGTGCTCGTGATCCTCGCCTCCGTGTTCGCGGCGCTCGTGCTCGACCCTCCGGTCACCAAGCTCGTTGCGCGCACGGGGATGGGTCGCGGCCGCGCCGCCCTGATCGTCGTCGCGTGCCTCGTCGTCGCGGGCTTGCTCCTGACGCTCGCCCTCGTGATCCCGTTGCTGCGCGACCTGCAGGATTTCCTGCACGCGCTGCCGCAGATGGTCTCGGAGATCCGCGAATCCGATGCGTTCAAGTCGCTCGATCAGCAGGTCGACTTCGGCGCGGACTCGCAGACGCAGGCGGCCGCCCTGGCTGCCAGGGTGCCCGACACCCTGTCGAACTTCGTCGGTCTCGCAGGCCACGTGTTCGGCTTCTTCTTCATCATCTTCGAGCTCATCTTCCTGACGCTCTTCCTGCTCACCGACATGCCGCAACTCTCCGGTGCCCTCGAGAGCGTCCTCTATCCCGAGAGCGCAGACCGCTACGGGCGCCTCCGGTCGCAGATCACCACGACCGTCTCCCGGTACGCACTGGGCGCCGTCGCGATCGCGTTCATCGCCGGCACGATCATGGGCACGACGGCCTGGATACTCGGCGCGCCGAACCCGCTCGCGCTGGCGCTGATCGCAGGGCTACTGGACCTGATACCTCAGATCGGAGCGACGATCGCGGGCACGATCCTGGTGCTCGCCACGCTCACGGTGGGCGTGCCACAGGCGATCGTGATGCTGATCGTCGTGCTCGTCTACCAGCAGGCCGAGAACTACGTCCTGCAGCCGACGATCCAGGGCCGTGCGACGCAGATATCGGGCTTCCTCGTGATCGCGAGCGTGCTCGTCTTCGGCGGGGTGCTCGGCGTCTTCGGTGCGCTCGTCGCCGTGCCGGTCACCGCGGCGGCGCAGATCGTGATCCGCGAGCTGACGTCGGAGCGGCGCGCGCGGGTGGCCGAGTTGAAGCCCGCGATGGAGCAGCCATGACGGCCGCCGCTTTCGGGCAGCCTCAAACGAACGGAGGGGAACGACATGGAAGATGAGAAACTCGGAGGGAAGTTCTGGCTGGCGATCCTCGCAGGCGCACTCCTGTGCGGACTGGCGGCCGTCGCCGTCCTCCTGGTCATCGGCAGCGCGTGGTACCGCTGGGGATTCTTCGGGATGTTCCTCGTCCTGTCCGCCGTGCTGCTCCTGATCGGCTGGTTCGTCGACCGGCGCGAGAAGAAACGGTACGGCTCCGCCGGGTGACGGCGCCTCCATCGCCTGCTTCCTACGGAGAGGCCGTCTCCTGGAAGCCCGAGCGGCCGAAGTTCAGACCGCTTCGCCTGCTGCTGTCCTGGGCGCTGACGGCGGCGGCGCTCCACATCGCCGCGCTGATCCTTCCCGGCGTGGACATCGTCGGCGCAGGCGGCGCCCTGCTCGTCGCGGCCGTGGTCGCGGCCCTGAACGCGGTCCTCCCGCCGTTGCTCGCGGCGTTGCGCTTGCCGTTCATGCTCGCGCTCGGCTTCGTGCTCGTCCTCTTGCTCAACGCCCTGGTGCTCCAGTTCGCGTCGAACGCGCTGGACAACACCTTCTCGGTGGACAACTTCGGATGGGCGCTGCTCGCAGCGCTGCTCGTCGCAGCCGTGAGCGTCTTCCTCGAGGTGGTCTTCGGCACGAACGACGACGACACCTACACGATGCGCGTGACCCAGCGGATCGCGCGCCGTCAGGGCGGTGTGATCCATAGCGAGGTTCCCGGCATCATCTACCTCGAGATCGATGGACTCGCGCTTCCGGTTCTCCGGCGCGCGATGCGGGACGGCAACGCACCCAATCTCGCCCGCTGGGTCGCGCGGGGCACGCACACCCTGACCGAATGGGAGACGGATCTCTCCTCGCAGACGGGAGCGAGTCAGGCGGGGATCCTGCTCGGCAACAACGACGACATCCCGGCGTTCCGCTGGGTGGACAAGGCGACCGGCAAGGTCACCGCATGCTCGAATCCCGCCGACTGCGTGCGCATCGAGACCGAGCGCGCGACGGGCATCGGCCTGCTGGTGGACGGCGGCTCGAGCCGCGGCAACCTGCTCTCGGGGGAAGCGGACGAGGTCATCCTCACCGTCAGCCGCATGGATGCCGAGAAGAAGGCGAACCCGGGCTATCGCGCGTTCTTCGCCAACGGGTTCAACGTCACGCGGGCTCTCGTCCTGTTCGCATGGGAGGTCGTCCTGGAGTGGCTGGCGGCGCTCCGGGCGATCCGCCGCGATGTGCGCCCTCGAGGTCACCGCGGCGGCATCTACCCGTTCCTTCGCGGTGCGATGTGCGTGATCGTCCGCGATCTCATCGTGTACGGCGTGCTCACGGACGTGATGCACGGCCGGCCCGCCATCTACGCGACGTTCTCGAGCTACGACGAGGTCGCGCACCACTCGGGCCTCGAGCGCGCAGACACGCTCGAGGCCCTGCGCAAGCTCGATCAGCAGTTCGGGCGCATCGACCGGGCCCTCCGCTATGCGCCGCGGCCCTACGAGATCGTCGTGCTCTCGGACCACGGGCAGACACAGGGCGCGACGTTCAAGCAGCGCAACGGCTACGGGCTCGACGAGCTCGTCGAGCGCTCGCTGGAGGACGGAACCGTCGAGGAGGTCGCCGGCGGTGACGAGCAGCACGCGATGGTCGGGCTCGCGGTCGGCGAGGCCACCGGCCGGACTGAGAGGAAGCAGGAGCCGAAGCACGACGTCGCGCAGAAGCCGGTCGTCGTGCTCGGCTCGGGAAACCTCGGATTGATCTCGCTGATGGAGGAGCCGCGCAGGCTCACGCTCGAGGAGATCGACGCGCGCCACCCCCGCCTGATCCCGGCGCTCCGCGCGCACCCGCACGTCGGCTGGGTCCTCGTCCGCTCGGCGGAGCGGGGTCCCGTCGTACTCGGCGCCGCCGGCGCCCACTACCTCGCCGACGGCATCGTCGAGGGAGAGGATCCGCTCGCGCGGTTCGCCCCGAATGCGCCTCGCCACCTGCTGCGCACCGATGGCTTTGCGCACGTCGCCGACATCATGGTCGGCAGCTTCTACGACCCCGATCTCGAAGAGGGCTGCGCCTTCGAGGAGCTGATCTCGTTCCACGGCGGGATCGGGGGACCGCAGACCCGGCCGTTCATTCTCTACCCGGTCGGCTTTCCGCTCCCCGACGAAGACATCGTCGGGGCCGAGCAGGTGCACAGCGTGCTCTCGGGCTGGCGGCACATGCTTCAAGGCGGTGAGCGCGCCGGCGCGGGGGTCGAAGCGCCCGGATGAATCTCGTCTGGTCGGTGGTCGTCATCGTCGCAGTCGCCGCGCTCGCGGTGACGGCGATGCTGCTCGTGCGGCGGCGCGCCCCCGAGGGGAGTCGCTTCGCCGACGGCGACCGGGCCTCCGGCGTCTTCGGAGTGCTGGCGACCGGGTTCTCGGTGCTGCTCGGGTTCGTCGTCTTCCTCGCCTTCGAGAGCTACGACCAGTCGAGAGCCGGGGCGGAGAAGGAAGCGCTCGTGCTCTCGCAACAGGTCGAGACCGCACAGTTCCTGCCCGCCCCGGTCGCCACCAAGCTCACGGGCGAGCTGGTCTGTTACGGGCGCTCGGTCATCCACATCGAATGGCCGCGCGCGGAGTCGGGAGAGCAGGGGGATGCGATCAACCCGTGGGGCGTCACGCTGTTCAGCACGTTCAAGGCCTTTCAGCCCAAGACGCCGAGCGAGGAGGCGGCGTACGGAAAGTGGATCGATCAGACGTCGGAGCGCGAGGCGGCGCGGATCGACCGGATCCACGGAGCCGTGGGCGTCATCCCGGCGCCTCTGTGGCTGGCGCTGCTCCTCATCTCCGGCGTCGTCTTCGTGTTCATGCTGTTCTTCGCCGACCGGGCGGAGGGCGCGGTCACGCAGGCGGTCTTGATGGGCTCGGTCGCCATCGTGGTCGCTTCGATGCTCCTGCTCATCTCATTCCTGGACAGCCCATTCCAGGATGGAGTCGGCGGCGTGCGTCCGGTCGCGATGGAGAGAACGCTTCGCATCATCGACGAGGCGCTGCAGGCTGTCGGTGGAACCGTGCGGCTGCCGTGTGACACCAGCGGGAATCCGATCGCGTGAACGGTGTGCGCAAGCGAGATTGGGTCGAGATCGCCGCCACGGTGCTGCTCGCGTGCGCGGCGGTCGCGACGACGTGGAGCAGCTATCAGGCCACGCGCTGGAACGGCGAGCAAGCGAAGACGTCGGGCCGCGTGAACAAGGCGCGGATCGACGCCGCTCGCGTGTCGGGCCTTGCGAACGCCCAGCAGCAGGTCGACGTGGCGACGTTCATGCAATGGGTGGACTCGCACGCTCGGGGAGAGGCCAAGCTCGAGAGCTTCTACCGGGCACGCTTCCGGCCGGAGTTCAGCCCGGCGTTCGATGCGTGGCTGGCGACGAAGCCGCTCCAGACCAAGGACGCTCCGCCGACGCCCTTCGTGATGCCGGAGTACCGGTTGGCGGCCAGAGAGGAGGCCGAGCGGCTCGATCAGACGGCCGACGCACTCGCCGCAAACGTCCGACGGGACATCCAGCGCTCCTCGAACTACGTCCTTGGCGTCGTCCTGTTCGCGGTCGCGCTCTTCTTCGCGGGAATGAGCACGAAGCTCACTTCCGGGGGGCTGCGAAAAGCGGTGCTCGCGGTCGGTTGCATCCTCTTCGTGGGAACGGTCGTCTGGATCGCGACGTTCCCCGTGAGCGTCGCGGTCTAGGCGACCGCGACGCTTCAGATGCCGAGGATCTGCTTCTTCTTCGCCTCGAACTCCTCCGGGGTGAGGATGCCCTGGTCGCGCAGGTCTGCGAGGCGCTCGAGCTCCCCCATGTACCCGGATTCGTCGGCGGCCGGCGCCGCGGGTGGCGGCGCGGCCGCATACGCGGCCTCCTGCTGCTGCTGATCCTCCGCGGCATAGCGGTTCTGCTGCCGCCGGGCGACCCGCCCCGAGACCGCCGTCGCGGTGCCCACGACGACTGCGGTTCTTGCTACGCCGCCAACGAGGCCGGGGCCTCTGCGTCGCCTCATCATCTTCGGTCTCCGCTCTGTCTAGGGGGTTCCGATGACCGCTTCTCGCGCCGCCTGGACGACCTCGTGCGGGACCCGATCGAAATCGAGCAGGATGCCGCCGGCATCGCGCATCTTCTGCGCGACATCGCGTGCCCACACGTTCTCCCACACGAGCAGCGCGGCCGACGAGTTCAGCTCGAGCTCCTCGCCGGCCGCGGCCAGGTCTTCCTCGTTGAAGAGTCCCTGCACCTCGACGCCGGCCCGCTCGAATCCGGCCCGTACCTCGGGATCCAGGTCGTTGAGCTCGAACGCGAGAACCTCTCCGTCGGCGTCCTTGGCGACGAAGGCGAGGTCGATGATCCGGATCGTGCCGGCGTCGACGAGGTCCGCGAGCGCCGGGGCGATCTCGCCGCGGAACTTGTTGCCCGGGAACGCCACGATCAGGTAGTCGACTGGGCCGATTTCGTCCATGCGTGGCTCCCTTGACTAGGAGAGGACTAGGCGGAGAGGACCTTCGCCTTGATCCCGTCGTATTCGGCCTGGGTGATGGCGCCGCTGTCGAGCAGGCCCTTCGCGCGCTCGATCTCGGCCGTCGGTGCGGTGGACATGACCTCCGAGGCGATGTAGCGGTTACGCGCTGCATTGCGATCCGCCTCGCGTTGCGCCATTTCCCGCCCGTTGACGATCAGGTACGTGAAGACGCCGATGAACGGGACGAGAATCAGGAAGATCAGCCACGCGGTCTTGTTCCAGCCAGTCACGTCATCCCGCCGGAAGACGTCGCCGATGATCTGGAACAGCATCACGAACCAGGCGATCCAGATGAAGAACACGATCATCGACCACAGCACCCCGAGGAAGGGGTAATCGCTTGCTAGCACCATCTCGCAGGTCTCCTGACAGTCGGTCCGTTGGCATCGTGAAGTCTCGGGCCGCCCCCGTCCGGCGTCCTCACCCCCATCGGGTGATTCCCGGCTCCCGGGAAAGCGGGCCTAGCCTTCGAGTTTGCGGTCGATCCGGTCGAGTCGCTCGAGGATCGAGTCTAGCTGGCGCAGGTCCGACTCGCGCTCCTCGCGGGTCCGCTGCGCGACCATGACCGAGACGACGATGCTCGTGATCAGCGGAATCAGCGAGACGCCGGCGAGCATCAGCGCAGCGGCCACGACCCGACCGCCGTCGCTCTCGGGAACGTAGTCCCCGTAGCCGACCGTGGTGACGGTCGTGACCGAGAACCAGAGGGCTTGCCCAAGGTTGTCGAACGCGGGGTCGATCAGCCACTCGAGCACGGCCGCACCCGTCGCGAGCACTGTGGCCAGCGCGACGATCAGACCGAGCGCCGTGCGCAGCGTCAAGCTGACCAGCCTCGCAGTGATCTGGCGTTCGAGCCGACCGGGCACCATCTCGACCTCGTTCGGCACCGGTGCCGGATGCCCTACCGGCAGAGCCGTTCGCGCACGCACCGCGTGGGGAATCACCCGCACGGGGCGATGCGGTCGCGAATCCGCCACGGGATGGTTGAACCGACGTTCCCGGAAAGGACGAACGATGGCAACACGCACGCCGCGCCCCGCGCTCGGCGACACGGAACTGCAGGAGCTCCTCGGACTGATGAAGGGCGCTGACACGGTCGAGCTGAAGCTGACGGTGCCCGAGGAGGCACAGCGCTCGGCCGTCATGGGGCTGGGGCTCGACCCGCTGCAGGCGGAAATCCGCCAGGTGTACTTCCTCGAGACGCCGGAGCTGTCCCTCGACAAGGCGGGACTGGTCGTGCGCGCGAGGCGATCGCAGAAGAAGGGGGACGACTCGGTCGTGAAGCTGCGGCCCGTGGTGCCCTCCGAGGTCAAGCCCGCAATCCGGCGCTCCCCGAACTTCGGGGTCGAGGTCGATGCGGGGCCCGGCGGATTCGTCTGCTCCGGGTCGATGAAGGGGGCGCCGACGACGGGCCTCGTGTTCGAGGCCGCGAAGGGCGGACGGTCGCCCCGCAAGCTGTTCTCGAAGGAGCAGCAGGCGCTCTTCGCCGCCCACGCGCCCGACGGCGTCAAGCTCGACGACCTCAAGCTCCTCGGGCCGATCTTCGTCCTCAAGCTGAAGTACGCCCCCGAGGGCTTCAACCGCAAGCTCGTGGTGGAGATGTGGCTCTATCCGGACGGAACTCGCATTCTCGAGCTCTCGACGAAGTGCGGGACGAACGAGGCCTTCCAGGTCGCGGCCGAGTCTCGGGCATTCCTCCACTCGAAGGGCGTCGAGCTCGACGGTGAGCAACAGACGAAGACGCGCACGGCGCTCGAGTTCTTCTCCCGGCAGATGCGCGAGGCCGGCGCTGCCTGACGCGAACCGGCGATCCGCCACCGGCCGGCCTTGAAGCAGTAGATGAGCGACCCGAACCACCGGCCGCTCCCGTTGCCGCGCCCGGAGGGGCCTCGCCCCCTGAGTCGTCTCCTGCGGTCTACCGCGGCAGGACGAAGCCGGCCTTGGCCTCGTTGCCGACGAGGTCGAGCGCGCGGACGCGCAGGATCGCCCGCCGGCCCTGCCTGGCGTGAAGGGTGACCTCGGCGCGCTCCGCGGGGTCGAGCCGGTGCCAGCGGCCGAGGTGGCCGGCGACTTCCACGCGGTAGCGCAGGCTCACCAGTCCCGAGCCGTGCTCGCGGACGTGGAGGACGGCGTCGATGACGTCGCCCGTGCGCGCGCCGCTCACCCGCACCGCCGGCGCTGAACGGTCGACCGGGATCACGATCGCGCGGACCGGCCCCCAGTTGCCGGCGGCGTCGCGCGCGCGCACGAACAGCGTGTGCCGGCCGTCGACCAGGCGCCGCACCTGGCGCGGCGTGACGGTTCCCGTGAGCGCGGCGAAGGTCGGGTCGAGCGGCGTCGCCGAGAGCGGGAACGTCGAGGCGGGTATGCCGTGCCGCGAGATGAAGGCGGATGCCTTGACGCCATCGCTCGTCCCGCCGCCGCGCTCGTGCGCGCGGCCCGAGAGCACGAGGCCGAGATGGTCGGCGTCCTTCGACCAGCGCGCCCTGAGATTGACGCGCGGGCCTGCGTGGTCGGCGCCGGCGAGCAGGGCGGCGGCCTGCGCGACGTTGAGGATGCCGGCGCCGGTGTCGGTGTCCGCGCCCGGAGCGCCGACGTCGCGCGCGCCGCGCACGAGCGCGTCGATGATCGCCTCGGGCGTCGCGCCCGGGTACATCGCCGTGAGCAGCGCGACGGCGCCGGTCACCTGCGGTGCGGCGAACGACGTGCCCTGCACGACCGTCTCGCCACCGGGCCCGCCGACGGCGATCCCGTCGCCGTAGGCCGCGATCGTGGGGAAGATCGCGGAGCTGCACGTCGACGGCCCGCGGCCCGAGAACGACGAGACGACGTCGGCGGTGGTCACGCTGCCGACCGCGACCGCTCCCGGCGCCGAGGCAGGGCTCGCGCCGGTGCTCGCACCGGGACCGGAGTTGCCCGCGGCGAAGACCGGGACGATCCCGGCCGCGCGCAGCGCCGCGAGGTCGCGGTTGAACTCGGTCTCGCAGTGGCCCGGCCCGCCGTCGTCCCACGAGCCGTTGAGGACGCTGGGCGCGTCGCTCGTGCGCGGATTGCCGTCGGGGTCGAGCGCCCATTCGAAGACGCGGTGGACGGCGCTCGTCGTGCTGCGGCCGCCGTCGCTGAAGACGCGCGCGGCGAGGATGCGGACGTCCGGCGCCATCGAGACGACGACCTCGGCGACCTCCGTGCCATGCCCGGACTCGTCGAACGGCGTCGCGTGCTGGTCGTACGGGTCGAACCAGCTGCCGGGGGCGGTCGAGAGCTGCGGGAAGCCCGTGACGAGGCCCGTGTCGATCACGGCGACGACGGCGCCCCGCCCCGTCTGGCCCTGCGCCCACATCTGCGGTGCGCCCGTGGCGGCCACGCTCGTGCCCGGGATGACGGCGCTCGGCGCCAGTGCCGTCCGCTCGAGCCGGAGCGCGCGGTCGGGCTCGACGGCTCGGACGTCGGCTCGCCGCCGCAGCTGCGCGATCAGTTCCGGCTGGGCGCGCAGGGCGATCGAGTCGGTGATCCAGAGGGACTCCACGTCGCTCGCCGCGCCGCGGCGGACGGCCGCCCGCAGGAAGCGCATGAGCGGCGCCTGGTCGCGCCGCGCGCGCTCGCGGAGGAGCGTCGCGACCTGGCTCCGTGCGACGGGCAGGAGCGGAGCGGGCGATGGCCGCATCTGCACGATCACGGCGCTGGTGCGCCCGTGGGCCGTCGCGGGAACCGCCAGTGCCAGCGCGGCGGCCAGCGCGACGGCCAGGGCGACGGCCGGCCGCGCGCGGGAGGCGCTCACGCCTGCCGCCGGAACGTCTCGATTCGCGTCGCGCGCCCACTCCCGGGATCGCACTCGATGAGTGCGCCCTCGATGCGGACGTCGCCGAGCGCCGGCTCCGAGCGAGCCGGCAGCTGCGTCAGGAAGCGCCGCAGCGCGATCTCGGTGCGGACGCCGATCACGGAGTCGTGCGGGCCGGTCATGCCGCAGTCGGTGAGATAGGCGGTGCCGTCCCAGAGCGACGCGTCGTTCGTCTGGATGTGGGTGTGCGTGCCGAGAAGCGCGGTGACCCGGCCGGCGAGGTGGCGGCCCATCGCGACCTTCTCGCTCGTCGCCTCGGCGTGGAAGTCGACCAGCACCACGGGCGCCTGCGCCTTGGCCTCCGCGACGGTCGCGGCCGCGATCTCGAACGGGCTGCACGACGGCTCGGGATGAACGAACAGCCTGCCCATCAGGTTCACGACCGCGACGGGCGTTCCGTCGCGCGCCTCCACGACGGTCACACCGCGACCGGGATTGGAGGCCAGGTAGTTGGCGGGCCGGACGATGCGGGGCTGCGTGTCGAGGTAGCTGCCGAAGCCGCGCTGGTGCCAGGTGTGGTTGCCGAGCGTGATGCAGTCGACTCCGCTCGCGAGGATCTTGTCGGCCAGGCGGTCGGTGATGCCGGCGCCATCGGCGGCGTTCTCGCCGTTCGCCACGACGAGATCGAGGTCGAGCTCCTCGCGCAGGCGCGGGACGAGCGACTCGACCGCCTCGCGACCGGGGCGCCCGAAGATATCCGCGATGAACAGCAGCCGCATCGCGGCAACCCGCTTCTCAGTGCCCTGTCTCGGCGGTCACTACGGCATCGCCGGAGCGGTGGCCGGCTCGACGCGGATGCTCGCGCCGTTGCCTGCGTCCGAGACGTAGCGGGAGAGCACCGGCTGGCTGGCGCCGGTCACGTCGACGACGGCGCCGAGCTTGGTGCGTCCGCCGGTGACCTGCTGGCCCACCCGCAGCGTCGGCTTGCCGAGCGGGCCGACCGCGAGCTCGATGGGCGCGATCTTGACGACGAAGGACGGATCCGAGGACGGGCTGATCGCGATCTCCTGGCCGTAGCGCGTCGCATCGCCGTTCAGCACGTACGGCGTGATCGAGACGACCTGGCCGTTCGCGGGCGCATAGACCGGCGTGCCGGCGGGAGCGCCGACGTCGACGCCCTGCGTCGAGCCGGAGTCGACGTTGTAGCCGAGGCCGCCGCCGTCGTCGCCGAACACGCCGTTCCACATGCGCGCCACGAAGCCCGCGTTGCTCTGGTGGCCGACGGGCGTGAGCGAGATCGCGTCGGAGCCCTCGTAGCGGTGGAAGACGATGCCCGTGATGATGCCCTGGTCGATCGGCACCATGAGCTGCAGGGAGCCGCGCGTGGCGAGCGTCTGCGGTGCGGGCTGCCCGGCCAGCGCGGCCTGATCCGAGAGCGGGCGCGACTCGGCAGGAGCCGTCGGACCGCTGGCGAACGTCGTCGTGAGACCGATGGCTGCCGCTGCCAGCAGGGCCAGCGCCAGACCGAGCCGCCGCCGCCGGATCCGCGCGCGCTGGGCTCGGCGGGAGCCGGGCCGACGCGCGGGCAGGGGTCTGCCATGGGCAGTAGCTGCCATTCGGTGAACGGTACAGCATGTGCCTCGTGGTGTCGAGGCAACTCTAGGAGATCACACTGTCCGATCAGCAAGAAAACGCGGGGGTCGCACCTCCGCCGGCTCCATCGCCGAGCGGCGCAGTTCTGCTCATCCCGCGCTGGATCCAGCTGGTCTCCTTGCCCGCCTTCCTGTTCTTCGGATGGATCTTCGCCGGCGCCGTCCGGCACGCGCTCTTCATCTTCCTGGTCTCGGGCATCATCGCGATGCTGCTCAATCCGCTGGTCTCGGCGATCGCGTCGCTGCGGATCCCGCGCGGCGTGGCCGTGCTGGTGGTCTACCTCTCGATTGCGGCCGTCGTCGTCGGCGCGGTCGGGCTGGCGGGCGTCGCGGCCGTCGACCAGGTGACGTCGGCGAGCGACGCGATCACGCAGGAGTTCGAGAAGCAGCCGGGCGAGCGGGAGTCCTCGGCCGAGCGCCGCGTCGACCGCTTCCAGGACTGGCTCGACGCCCGCGGCCTGGAGCGGGTGCACGTCAAGGACATCGGCAACCGGCTCGTCGAGAACATCCAGAAGCAGGGCGTCGACGAGTACGCCAAGCGCGCCGTCGACATCGGCCAGCAGGTCGCGGCCGAAGTGGTGCAGGGCATCATCGAGCTGCTGCTGATACTCGTGATCTCGATCTACCTCCTGCTCGACGCGCCGCGGATAGCGCGCAAGCTCGACCGCCTGTTCCCACCGGGCTCCGACGGGATACGGCTCGGTCCACAGGTGCAGAGAGGACTGATCCGCTATGTGCGGGGTCAGGCGACCGTCTCGCTGCTGATCGGCGTGAGCGCGGGCGTCGGCATCGAGATCCTCTCGCTGACCGGCGTCTGGCCCGACGGTGAGTCCTACGCGCTGATCCTGGGCCTGTGGGCGGCCGTGACCGAGGTGATCCCGTACGTGGGGCCGATCCTCGGCGCGCTCCCGGCAATCGCGCTCGCGGCGATCGATTCGCCCGGCCACGGCGCTCTGGGTGGGGCTCTTCTACCTCGCCATCCATCAGCTCGAGGGGCACGTCATCGTCCCGCGCGTGATGGGCCAGGCGCTGGGCGCGCATCCGCTGCTCGTGATCTTCGCACTCGTGGCCGGCGCCGAGCTCTACGGCATCTTCGGCGCGCTCCTGGCGCTGCCGTTGCTCGCCATGGGCCGCGAGGTCGCGATCTTCTTCCACCGCCGCATCCAGCTCGAGCCCTGGCCCCGGGGTGGGTTTGCGGGCGGCGGACTCGACATCGCGGTGCCCGTGCGCGTCGAGCCCGAACCACCCGCGGGCGCGTGAGCGCGGGCGCCCCGCTGATCGCCTGCGCGGGGCTCGCCAAGAGCTTCGGAGGCCGTCAGGTGCTCGGCCCGGTCGACCTCGCCCTGCAGCCCGGCGACCGCCTCGCGCTGCTCGGCCCGAACGGGGCGGGCAAGACGACGCTGCTCTCGCTGCTCGCGGGGTCGGCCGAGCCGACGGCGGGCAGCGTCCAGCGGCCCGCCCTGCAGGAGATCGGCGTCGTCCCGCAGCGCCTGGCGCTGTACCGGCAGCTGAGTGCGCGCGAGAACCTCGAGCTGTTCGCGCGGCTCGCGCGCATCTCCGAGCCCGAGGCCGAGATCGCCGATCTCGCGGCGGTGGTCGCGCTCGGGGACGCGCTGGATCGTCCCGTCGAGCGGCTCTCGCTCGGGCAGGCCCAGCGCGTCAACGTCGCGATCGGCCTGCTCGGCAGCCCCCGTGTCGTGCTGCTGGACGAGCCCACGGCCGCGCTGGATCCGGAGCACCGCCTGGCGCTGTGGGCGATGCTGGAGCGTGTCAGCGAGCGCGGCGGCGCCGTTGCGTTCGCGACCCAGAACGTCGAGGAGGCGCGCCTCGCGGCCGACCGCGTGCTCGTGCTCGTCGACGGGCGAGCCGCCTACGCGGGCCCCCAGGAGGCGTTCTGGGGCGAGGCGGGGGCCGTCGACGACGCCGGCGGGCACGAGCGCGCGTTCGTCGCGTTCGTCGAGCGCGTCAGGAGCGCCGCGTGAGCAGGTTCACCCTCCTCCTGCGCAAGGATCTCGTGCTGCTCGCGCGCTCGCGGTCGCTGATCGCGGTGCTCGTGCTCTACCCGCTCGTGCTCTCGCTGCTCGTGGGCGGGGTCCTCGGTGGTCAGGGCGCGCGCCCCCGCGTGGCCTTCGTGAACGAGGACTCGATCCCCGACGTCGTACGCGTCGGCGACCGCTCGTTCGACTTCGGGCGCATCGTGCAGCAGGCCGGCAAGCGGGTGGAGCTCGTCCCCATGTCGCGCACGCGCGCCGAGAGCGCCCTGGCGGACGGCGACGTCGTCGCAGCGATCGTCGTACCCCGCGGCTTCGTCTCCGACCTGTCGTCGCTGATCGTCAGCCCGACCGTGCTGCTGCTCACGAACCGCAACGCCTACGAGGATCGGATCCTGCGCGAGACGCAGTCGTTCGTCTACACGCTCAACACGTCGGTGCAGACCGAGTACATCCGCTCGAACAGCAACTTCCTCGACGTCCTCGTGAGCGGCGGGAAGGCCGAGGCGCTCGGGCGGACGTACGAGGTGCTCGGCCTCGAGGAGTCCAGCAGGCGCATCGAGGAGGTCGCGGCGCAGTTGCCCGAGGACAGCCCCGCGCGCGCGCAGCTGAAGTCGGTCACGGATTTCGCGAGTCAGGCCTCGGCCGCGCTCGGCCTGGCGCATCAGGCGCTGGCCTCGACGGCGCACCCCGTGCGGCTCGTGCAGCGCTCGACGAGCGGCCGTTCCTACCTCCTGGGATCGCAGGTGCAGAGCTACGGGCTGGGCATCTCGCTGGCGTTCGTGACGCTGCTGCTGGGCGCGGCGGTGCTCACGCTCGAGCGCGACGAGAACGTGCTCGCCCGCCTGTTGCGGAGCGGCACGCGCCCGGCGCTCCTGGTGGCGGAGAAGATCGCGTTGTGCGCGATCGTCGGCGTCGTCCTCGGCCTGCTGCTCGCGCTCGGCTTCGGCGCCGCCGCGGAGATCTCGTCCTCGGGGGCGGCCTGGGCGCGCATCCCGCTGCTGGTCGTGCCGCTGGCTGCCGCCGGAGCGGCCTTCGGGGCGCTCGGCTGCGTCGTCGGCGCCGCCGCGCGCGACGTGCGCGCCGCCTCGCTCGTCGGCGTGGCCCTCGTCACGCCGATCGTGCTCGTGGGCCTCGTTCCGCGCACGGTCTCGCCGCTCGCGGCCGGCGTCTCGGAGTTCCTGCCGTTCGCGCCCGCTGCACGCGCGTTCGGGGCGACGCTCTTCACTGCGGAGCCGCTGAGCGACGCACTCGCCGCGAGTGGTCACCTGCTCCTGCTGGCGGCTGCCCTCGGCGGGATCGCGCTCGCGCTCTTCAGGCGTCTTCAGTCGTGACGAGCACGCCGCGCGGCTCCGGGGAGACAGCGGTCACCATCGCATCGGGCGCGATCGCCGAGACCCGCGCGGCGATCGCAGCGGCCTCGCCGGCGCGCACCCAGAGCAGCGTGCTCGGGCCGGCGCCGGAGAGCGTGCAGCCGTAGCCGCCGAGGCCGGGGAGCGCATCCTGCAGGCGGCAGAAGAGCGGCGTCAGCTGGGAGCGGTCGGGCTGGTGCAGCCGGTCCTCGAGCGCTCGCGGCAGCGCGTCCAGCGCGCCGGTCGCGAGTGCGTGCACGAGCAGGGCCGTGCGCTGCAGGCTGTAGACGGCGTCCGCGCGCGGCACCTCGGCGCGCAGCGACTTGCGCGACTCCGTGGTGCCGAGCGCGTGATCCGGCACGACCAGCACGAACGCGAGACCGTCCGGCGGCTCGATCCGCCGCAGCAGCGGCGACTCGCCGTCGAGCGCGAGCGTGAAGCCGCCGGCGATCGCCGCGGCCACGTTGTCGGGGTGACCCTCGATCGGCGCGGCCAGCGCGATCAGCTCGGCGCTGCCGTACGGCCGTCCCTGCAGCGCCAGCGAGGCCGCGAGGCCCGCGACGATCGCGGCGCTGGAAGAGCCCGTGCCCGACTCGAGCGGCACCTCGTTGCGCATGTGGAACGCCAGCCCGTCGAGCGGGCCGTCCCAGACCTCGGCGAACGAGCGCACGACGAGGTTGGACGCGTCGGACGGGAGCGTCGCCGCGCCCTCGCCGGCGACCCTGACCTCGAGCGGCCCGGGCCGCCGCTCGACCTCCACGACGTTGCGCATCGGCAGCGCCACCCCGAGACAGTCGTAGCCGGGGCCCAGATTCGCCGAGGACGCCGGCGCGCTGACGGTGATCCGCTGCACGACCCGGAGTATGGTCGCGTCAGAGGGTTCGCAGCGTCGAAGCCCGCAGGTGCGGCAGGCCTGCGAGGTCGATACCCGTCACGCGCACGACGACGCGCTTGCCGCGCGTCGCGTGGCCCGGCACGAGCGCGGTGCCCCGTCCGGGGACGCTGCAGCGGAACGGCACCGGCTTGGCGCCGGGAATCGCGGCGGTCACGCTCCCCGTCACGCTCGGGTTGGAGGGCAGGCACGCGATCAGCACGCGCAGGCCCCTCGCGGTCGCGGTCGCCGAGACCGCCGTCGCCGAGACGGGCTGTGCGAGGGGAGCCGCGACGACCACGAACGTGCGCTGGGCCGCGTTGCCCGCGGCGTCCTGCACGACGACCGTCACGTGGAAGCTGCCGGCGCGCAGGTACGCATGCCGCACGGAGGCTCCGCGCTCGCTGGTGCCGTCGCCGTAGCGCCACGTGACGCTCGTGACCGGCGACCAGGTGTCACTCGCGCGCACCGAATAGGGGCTGAACACGCCGATGCCGGTCTTCCTCGGCTTGGCGAGGGCGAGCACGCGCGGGAGGCCGTGATCGGTGCCGGAGGCCACGATCACGTTGCCCTCGACCCACAGCGCGAGCGCGCCGAGCGCGCCCATCGCGAGCTGCGGCGAGCCGACCGGCTCGGCCAGGCCGGTGCGCACGTTCTGCGTCGTCCACGGCGTCGACGCGGCCGATCGCTCCAGCACGTCCACGCCCGAGGTCTGGGTCGCTCCCGTGCCGGTCGTCTCCGTGACGATCGCCGACGCGGCGGTCGAGTCGGCGAGCGCGAGGCTGTCCAGCGTCGTCGCGGCGGCCGGAAGCACGGTCGCGATCGGTGCGGCGAAGCCGGCCGGAGCCCACTCCGCGGTCTTCAGCGCCGGTGCCGTCGGCGTGGCCACATCGATCCAGCCGAGCAGCACGCCGCCGCCCGGAGCAGCTGCCAGACGCGGAGTGCGAGCCGTCACCGCGGTCGTCAGCGCGGCGCTGAAACCGCCGCCCGCGGGCAGCAGCGAGGTGCGGACGCGGCCGTCGGAGACGCTCCACGCGGCGTAGGTGTTGCCGGCCGGCGTCGACTGCGAGCCCGATGTCCGAGCAGGCCACGACGGCGCCCGGATCGAGCGAGACGAGCGCTCCCCACACGCCCGCGACCGAGCGCACGGCGGCATACGGACGCGGGACGTCGCCCGCCGCCGGGCCCTGGCCGAGGAACATGAGGACGGCGCTGCCGTCGGGCAGCGGCGAGAGGTGCAGTTGCTGGACGAGCGTGACGGTCGGCGGCAGCGTCACGTCGCCGGCCGGCGCCCAGCCGCCCGCTGCGGCGCGTGCCGCGCTCGAGATCGTCATCGGCGTCTGCGCGACGGCGTAGGCGGCCAGCGCACTGCCGTCGGGGCGCAGCGCCGCCGTGGCCTCGGTGATCGGCGCGGTCGTCGCCGCCGCCTGCTCGGGTCCGCCGACCGAGGCGCCGGTGACCGACGCCGCCACGAGCGTGGCGCCGGATCCCTGCTGGGCGTGCAAGAGCACGAGCCCGCGCGTGCCGACGGCGACGACGGCGTCGGGTACCGCGAGCGTGGAGCTCGTCGCGATCGCGCGCGGCGCTCCGAAGCCCTTGCCCGGCAGCCGCGTCGCCGCACGCACCGTGCCGCCCTCGGCCCAGGTCGCGACGGCCGTTCCGTCGGACTCCAGGGCGAGGCGCGGGAGGTCGGCGCTGCCCTTCGCGATCGCCGGCGCGACGCGCACGGGGGACCACACACCGCCGCTCGCCCATGCCGAAGTGGGCGAGAGCGCGAGCAGGGCCGTCGCGACGAAGAGCCTGCGCAGACGCATCCCCGGCAGTCTAGTCGCGCCGCGGCGAGAGACCTTGGACGCCCGTCCGGTCGTGTGTAGCATCGGCTCGGAGGCACTGATTCTCGTAGTCGCACCGACGAACTCGAGGAGAGACGCATGGGACGGACCATCGGCCTGACCGTGAACGGCAGGCGTGTCGAGGAGGACGTCGAGCCGCGCTTGCTGCTCGTCCAGTTCCTCCGCGATCAACTCGGGCTGACCGGCACCCACGTCGGCTGCGACACCTCTTCCTGCGGCGCGTGCACGGTGCACGTCGACGGCGAGGCCGTGAAGTCGTGCACCGTGCTCGCGGTGCAGGCCGACGGCAGCGAGGTGACGACGATCGAGGGCCTCGCGCAGGACGGCGAGCTCCATCCGATGCAGCGTGCCTTCCACGAGGAGCACGCCCTCCAGTGCGGTTACTGCACGCCCGGGATGATCATGAGCGCGGTCTACCTGCTGGAGCAGAACCCGGATCCCAGCGAGCAGGAGGTGCGCCTCGGGCTCGAGGGCAACCTCTGCCGCTGCACCGGCTACCAGAACATCGTCAACGCGGTGCTGACCGCGGCCAAGGCGTAGCGCGATGGCCACCGTGATGAACTCGGGAGTCGGCCAGTCCGTCCTGCGCAAGGAGGACGCGCCGCTGATCACCGGCCAGGGCCGCTACGTCGACGACATCAAGCTGCCGGGCATGGCGTACGCGGCGTTCGTGCGCTCGCCGCACGCGCACGCCGTCGTCAAGAGCATCGACAGCTCCGCGGCCGAGGGCATGCCGGGGGTCTTCAAGGTCCTGACGGCCGCGAACCTCGGGCTCGAGGGCGGCGTGCCGTGCGCCTCGAATCCGTTCGGCGACGCCGTGCAGCCGAAACGGCCGATCCTGGCCGAGGGCAAGGTGCGCATGGTCGGCGAGCCGATCGCGATCGTCGTCGCCGACTCGCAGGCCGCGGCGCGCGACGCCGCCGATCGCGTCGTCGTCGACTACGACCCGCTGCCGGTCGTGATCGACGCCGAGAACGCGGGCAAGCCCGGCGCGCCCCAGCTCCACGACGAGGCGCCCGGGAATCACTGCTGCACGATCGAGCACAAGACCGAGGGCTTCGACGCCGTGTTCGACGCCGCGCCCGTGAAGGTCTCGCTGACGGTCGACAACCAGCGCCTGACGCCGGTCTCGATCGAGCCTCGCGCCGTGCTCGCCGACTGGATCACCTCGAGCGACGAGCTGACGTTCTACACCTCGACCCAGGTGCCGCACTTCGTGCGCACGTTCGTGGCCGCGATCTGCGGGATCCCGGAGGCGAAGGTGCGCGTGATCGCACCCGACGTCGGCGGCGGCTTCGGCTCGAAGCTCAACGTCTACGCCGAGGAGTTCGCCATCGCGCAGGCCTCGCGCCTGACCGGGCGGCCGGTCAAGTGGATCGAGACGCGCTCCGAGTCGATGGTCTCCACGATCCACGGTCGCGACCAGCTGCAGACCGCCACGATCGCGGCCGACGCCGACGGCCGCGTGCAGGCCATCCGGGTGCACCTGCTGCAGGACTGCGGCGCGTACCTGCAGCTGCTCACGCCGAGCATCGCGCACCTCACGGTGTTCATGGTGCCCGGGCCCGTACGACGTGCAGCACGTCGACATCAAGCTCGACGAGGTCTTCACGAACACGACGCCCACCGACGCCTATCGCGGCGCCGGCCGCCCGGAGGCCACGCACCTGATCGAGCGGCTGATGGACGCGCTCGCCGACGAGCTGGGCATCGACGCGGCCGAGCTCCGGCGGCGCAACTTCCCGACCGAGTTCCCGTTCACGACGGCCACCGGACTCTCCTACGACTCGGGCGAGTACGGCGAGGCGCTCGACATGGCGCTCGAGATGTCCGACTACGCGGGCTTCGCGGCGCGGCGCGCGGAGGCCGAGGCGCGCGGCAACTACCGCGGCATCGGGCTCTCGACCTGGGTCGAGATCTGCGGCCTCGCGCCGTCGGCGGTCACGAAGGCGATCGGGATCGGCGCCGGCGGCTGGGAGTCGTCGATCGTCCGCATCCACCCGACCGGGTCGGTCACCGTGATCACGGGCTCGTCGGCCACACGGTCAGGGCCACGAGACGTCCTGGTCGCAGATCGTCGAGAGCGAGCTCGGCATCCCGTTCGACCAGGTCGAGGTCGTCCACGGCGACACCGGCCAGTCGCCCTACGGCCTCGGCACCTACGGCTCGCGCTCGCTGGCCGTCGGCGGCACGGCTCTGCATCTGACCTGCGAGAAGGTGCGCGACAAGGCGCGCCTCGTCGCGGCGCACCTGCTCGAGTGCTCGGCCGACGACCTCGAGTGGGAGGCGGGGCGCTGGCAGGTCAAGGGCTCGCCCGAGCGCGCCAAGACGATCCAGGAGCTCGCCTTCGCGGCCTGGGCCGGAGATTCGATGCCCACCGGCGTCGAGCCCAACCTCGAGGCGACGACGTTCTACGACCCGCCGAACTTCACGTTCCCCTTCGGGTCGCACATCGCCGAGGTCGAGATCGACGCCGAGACCGGCAAGGTCACGATCGAGCGCTACACGGCGATCGACGACTGCGGCAACGTCATCAACCCGATGATCGTCGAGGGCCAGGTGCACGGCGGCATCGTGCAGTCGATCGCCCAGGCGCTCTTCGAGGAGACCGTCTACGACGAGGGCGGGCAGATCCTCACCGGCTCGCTCGTCGACTACATGATCCCGTCGGCGGCCGACCTGCCGCGCATGGAGTCGGGGAGGACGGTGACGCCGTCACCCTCCAATCCGCTCGGCGCCAAGGGCATCGGCGAGGCGGGCACGATCGCGGCCAGCGCATGCGTCGTCAACGCGGTGGTGGACGCGCTCTCGGGACTCGGCGTCCGGCACCTCGACATGCCGCTCCAGCCGGCGCGCGTGTGGGAGGCCATCCAGCAGGCGAAGGCGGGCAACTGATGATCCCCGAGGCATTCACCTACGAGCGAGCGGGCACCGTCGCCGAGGCGCTCGAGCACATGGGCCGCGGCGCGCTCCCGCTCGCCGGGGGCCACTCGCTGCTGCCGGCGCTGAAGCTGCGGCTCTCGGCGCCCGAGGCGCTCGTCGACATCGCGCGCATCCCCGAGCTCTCGGGCATCCGCGTCGACGGGGGCACGCTCGTGATCGGCGCGTGCACACGCCACCGCGTCATCGCCGCGAGCGCCGAGGTCGCCGCGCACGCCCCCGTCCTCGCGTCGGCGGCGGGCGAGATCGGCGACCACCTGGTGCGCAACCGCGGCACGATCGGCGGCTCGCTGGCTCAGGCCGATCCGCACGGCGACCTGCCCGCGGTCGCGCTCGCGGTCGGCGCCGAGATCGTCGTCCAGAGCCCGGCGGGCACGCGCACCGTCGCCGCGGACGACTTCTTCGTCGACTACTTCACGACGGCGCTCGACGAGGGCGAGCTGATCACGGAGATCCGCATCCCCGGCGGCCAGTCACAGGGCGCGTACGCCAAGTTCAACCGGCGGACGGCCGACTGGGCGCTGATGGGCGCCGCGGTCTCGAAGGGCGCCGGCGGCTGGCGCGTCGCCCTGTGCGGCGCGGCGCCGACGGCCGTCCGCGCCGCCGCCGTCGAGCGCGCGCTCGCCGGCGGAGCGTCCGCGGCCGACGCCGCAGCCGCACGCGGCCGAGGGGATCAGTCCCGAGGCCGATCTCGGCGGCTCGACCGAGTACAAGCGCCACCTCGCGACCGTGATGGTGCGCCGCGCCCTCGAGGCAGCCGGCGCCTGAGCCAAACGGGTCAGGCCTCCGGTTGCAATCGGCAACCTGGGGTCTGACGCCCGACCGCCAGGCGGCGCCAGACCCCGAGTGGCGGCGCGGGAGCCGCTTCCCGGGTACCATCGGCCGCCGTGGCGGTGATCGAGCTCGCGGCGGCGACGGTGCGGCGCGCCCATCCCGACACGCACCAGCGGCGCATCGTGATGGGCCCGCTCGACCTGCGCGTCGAGGCCGGGCAGCACTGGGTCGTGCTGGGGCCGAACGGCGCCGGCAAGACGAGCATGCTGTTGCTCGCCGCCGCGGTGGAGCATCCGTACTCGGGCACGGTGACCGTGCTCGGCGGCCGCCTCGGCCGGGTCGACCTGCGCGTCGTGCGCGAGCGCATCGGCTTCGTGCAGGGCCGCCTCGTCGACGAGTACGAGGCCTGGACGAGCGTGCTCGACGTGATGCTCGGCGGCGCGACGGGGACGATCCTCGTGCGCGAGGATCTGCTCACCCCGGCCGACCGGGAGCGTGCGCTCGTGCTGCTCGGGCGCTTCGGCTGCGGCGGGCGCGAGCAGCAGCGCTTCGGGTCGCTCTCCGAGGGCGAGCGCCGGCGGGTGCTCGTCGCGCGGGCGCTCATGAACGAGCCGCCCCTGCTGTTGCTCGACGAGCCCACCGCCAGCCTCGATCTCCCCGGGCGCGAGACCGTGATCGGGGCGCTCGAGCGCCTGGCGGCGGACGAGCCCGAGCTGGCGACCGTGATGGTCGTCCATCACGTCGAGGACATCCCGGCCTGCGCCACGCACGCGCTCCTCCTGCGGGAGGGCGCGAGCGTGGCGCAGGGACCGGTTGCGACTGCCCTCACTCCGGCGACGCTGAGCGCCGCCTTCGGTCTACCGATCGAGCTGCATCGCCTGGGGCGGCGGCTCGCGGCGACCGTGACTACTTCTTCTTCTTGACGACCTTCGCGAGGGTCGCGGGCGTCGTGAGCGTGATCTTCTTCTTGCCGAGCGTCCAGATCAGCGCGGTCGTCAGCTTGCCGTTGGTCTTCTTCAGCTTCAGGACGGCCGTCTTGGCGCTGATCGAGCCCTTGGTGAGGATCTTCGCGCCCTTGCGCAGCTGGATGCTGCTCTTGAGCTTGTAGTTCGAGGTCACGCGCACCTTGTTCTTCGGCAGCCACTGGATCGTGGTCTTGACCTTGCGCGTGCGATCGCGCCGCATGGCCGATTTAAGGTTGCGGGCCACGTTCGGCGAGTACGTGTTGACGTCCGGTCCGAGCGACTTGAGGGCCGCCGAGTAGCACGCCTGTGGGTAGTACTCGGCGATCGCGCCCTTGAAGGCCGCCTTGGCGACGACCGTCGAACAATCCGCAAGCGCCGTCGAAGGCAGGACGAGTACGGCCGCGCCGATAGCAACGCGGAGGATTCTCTTGGTGCGATGGTGGAGTTTGGACATGGGCTTGAGGGTAGCCCACGACCACCCAACCGCCCCCAGCACTCACGGAACCCTTACCGGATCCTTGCGGAAGCCTCGGCGTGGCTCAACCGGGGGATCGGAGCGCTCTACAGCCCTATGCTGCGGCGCATGAGCGTTGCCCAGCCCGCCTCGATCGACGATCTCACGATTGCCCTCGGCGAGCGTGCGTATCTCGCGGATCGCGGCCTCGCGACGGTGCTGCACGTGGCGCTGCAGCTGGGCAAGCCGCTCCTGCTCGAGGGCGAGGCAGGCGTCGGCAAGACCGAGGTCGCGAAGACGCTCGCGGACGTGCTCGGCGCGCGCCTGATCCGCCTCCAGTGCTACGAGGGCATCGACGTCGCACACGCGCTGTACGACTGGAGCTACGCGCGCCAGATGCTCTACATCCGCACGCTCGAGGCGGCCGGCGATGCCTCCGGCGCGCTCAAGGAGGTCTTCGGGCGCGACTTCCTGGTGCGGCGGCCGCTGCTCGATGCGATCGAGTACGACGACGTCGTGCCGCCCGTGCTGCTGGTCGACGAGATCGACCGCGCCGACGGCGAGTTCGAGGCGTTCCTGCTCGAGCTGCTCTCCGACTTCCAGATCACGATCCCCGAGATCGGCACGATCTCGGCGAAGCAGCGCCCGGTCGTGATCCTGACCTCGAACCGCACCCGCGAGCTGCACGACGCGCTCAAGCGCCGCTGCATCTACCACTGGATCGGCCACCCGTCGCTCGAGCGCGAGATCTCGATCGTGCGTGCGCGCGTGCCCGGCGTGCCCGAGGTGCTGGCGGCCGAGGCCGCGGCCTTCGTCGAGCGCCTGCGCACGATGGACCTGGCCAAGTCTCCCGGCGTGGCCGAGACGATCGACTGGACGCAGGCGCTCGTCGCGCTCGGCCAGCTCGAGCTCGACGCCGACATCGTGGACTCGACGCTCGGCTCGGTCCTGAAGTACCACGAGGACCTGCAGCGCGTGCGCGACCACGGGCTGCAGCAGCTGCTCGCCGAGGCCCGCGAGGCCGCGGCCCGCGCGGGCTGACCCCGCAGTGAACCCGCTGCACCAGGAGCACCGCCACCGCGGCGACGCGTTCGTGCGCAAGCTCGTCACGTTCGGGCGCATCCTGCGCGAGGCGGGGCTCGAGGTGGGGCCCGGGCGGATGCAGGACGCGCTGCTCGGCCTCGCGGCGGTCGATCTCTCGAATCGCGACGACGTCTACTGGGCGCTGCGCTGCACGATCGTCTCGCGGCGCGACGACATCGAGGTGTTCGACGCCGCGTTCGCCGCGTTCTGGGAGCGCGCGCCGCGCATCACGCTCGAGCGCCGGCCGGTCGAGATCGACGTCGAGCTGCCCGAGGAGACGCAGAGCGACGACGACTCCCAGTCCGCCGAGGCCGAGGCGATGGGCCGCGAGATGCGCGACGGCGCGGATCCCGAGCAGACGGGCGACGACGAGAAGGACGAGATGGCGGCCGCCGTGTGGTCGGCCGACGAGCAGTTGCGCGACCGCGACTTCGCGCGCTACGGCCCCGAGGAGCTGCGGCGAGCACGCGCGCTGGTGACGCGCGTCGCGCGCGTATCGCCGCGTCGTCGCTCTCTGCGGAGGCAGCCGGCGAACTCGGGCCGCACGTTCGATCCGCGGCGGACGCTGCGCGAGGCGATGCGCACCGGCGGCGTGCCGATCGAGCGCGCCTGGCGCGAGCCCAAGCTGGTGCCGCGCAAGCTCGTGTACCTGGTCGACGTCTCCGGCTCGATGGAGCCCTACGCGCGGGCGATGGTGATGTTCCTGCAGGCCGCCGTGCGCGCAGGGCGGCACGTCGAGGCGTTCACGTTCGGCACGCGTCTCACGCGGCTGACGCCGCACCTGGCCGGGCGCGACCCCGACCGCGCGCTCGCGAACGCCGCCCGCGCGGTGCCCGACTGGGCCGGCGGCACGCGCATCGGCGAGAACCTCAAGGCCTTCAACGACGTCTGGGGCCGGCGCGGGACGACGCGCGGCGCGATCGTCGTGATCGCCTCCGACGGCTGGGAGCGCGGCGATCCCACGCTGCTGGCCGAGCAGATGAAGCGCCTGCATCTGGCCGCCCACCGCGTCGTCTGGACGAACCCCCTGGCGGGCGGCGAGGGCTACCGCCCGCTGGTCGCCGGGATGCAGGCCGCGCTGCCGTACGTCGACTACTTCCTGCCCGGCCACAACCTCCGCGCGCTCGAGACGCTGGCCGAGGTTCTGGAGGAGATCGACGAGGCCTCGTCCACTCCGGGACGCGGTAGGCTGCGGCGTAGCGCATGAATGAAGACACCCTCCGCACCGCCGACAGCTGGCGCACGCGCGGCGACGAGGTTGCGCTGGCAACCGTCGTGCGCACGCGCCGCTCCGCGCCGCGCCCGCTCGGCTCCAAGTTCGCCGTCGGCGCGCGCGGTGAGATGGCCGGTTCCGTTTCCGGCGGGTGCGTCGAGGGCGCGGTCGTGGCCGAGGCCCAGAGCGTGCTCAAGGGCGGCCCGCCGAAGCTCGTCTTCTACGGCATCGCGAACGACGAGGCCTGGGACGTCGGCCTCGCGTGCGGCGGCGAGATCTGGGTCTGGATCGAGCGCTACGAGGGCTGGGAGATCCCGGCCGAGCGCGCCGCCCGCGTCACGGTCATCAACGGCGACCACGCCGGTACGCACGCGTTCGTGACCGCTGACGGCGCGACCGGCGAGGTGCCCGAGGAGCTGGCGGACAAGATCGTGGCCGCCGGCGAGGAGGCGATCTCGGCCGAGCGCAACCAGACCGTCCTGCTCGACGAGGACGGCCTGATCTTCGCCGAGGCGCTCGTCCCGTCGCCGCGGGTCGTGGTCGTCGGCGCGGTCGATACGGCGGATGCCCTCTGCCGCATGACCGCCGCGCTGGGCTGGCGCACCGTGGTGATCGACCCGCGCAGCGCCTTCGCGACGGCCGAGCGGATTCCGTCGGCCGACGAGATCGTCGTGAAATGGCCCGAGGAGGGCTACGACCTCATCGAGCTGCGCCCCGAGGATCACATCGTCGTGCTCACGCACGACCCGAAGCTGGACGATCCGGCCATCTCGGGCGCGCTCCGCCGCGGGGTCGGCTACGTCGGCGCTCTCGGCTCGCGCCGCACGCAGGAGAAGCGCCGCGACCGGCTGCGCGAGTCCGGCATCTCGGAGGAGCAGCTGGCGCGCATCTCCGGGCCCGTGGGCCTCGACATCGGTGCGCACACGCCGGAGGAGACCGCGGTCTCCATCCTGGCCGAGATCATCGGGTTCCGCGCGGGTCGCGACGGCGGCCGTCTGCGCGACGCCAAGGGCCGCATCCACGTCGTCGACGAGGCCGCAGAGGCCACCGAGACGGCCGCGGCCGAGCCCACGCGCTAGCGACGTCAGCCGCTGACGAGCAGGTGCCGCTGGCGCTTGCCCTTGCGCAGCATCGCGTAGCGCCCGTGCAGCAGGTCGTCCGCGCCGAGCGTGCGGCTCTCGGCGAGCGCGACGTCGTTCAGGTAGATGCCGCCGCCGGCGATCAGCCGGCGCGCCTCGCCCTTGCTCGCCGCGAGGCCCGTCTCGACCAGGAGGTCGATGGCGTCGCGGCCGGCGATCTCGGTTCGCGTCGTGGGGATCTCGTCCGCGAGCGCGCCGAGCTGCTCGGGCGTGAGCGAGTCCGCCGCGCTCGTGAACCCCGCCGATGCCGCCGCGGCCTCGTCCGCCGCGGCATCCCCGTGGATCAGCGCGGTCATCTCCCAGGCCAGGCGCTGCTGACCGGCGCGCTTCTCCGGCGCCCGGCGTGCTCGGCGGCGACGGTGCGAACGTCCTCGACGGGAACGAGCGTGAGCTGCAGCAGGTAGCGCTCGACGTCGGCGTCCGGCAGGTTGACGAAGTACTGGTAGAGCGCGTAGGGCGACGTGCGTGCGGGATCGAGGAACAGCGCCCCGTCGACGCTCTTGCCGAACTTCTCGCCGTCCGAGCGCGTGACGAGCGGCACCGTCAGGCCGTAGACGGACGCGCCGGAGCGCCTGCGCACGAGGTCGATGCCGGCCGTGATGTTGCCCCACTGGTCCGAGCCGCCGGCCTGCAGCTCGCAGTCCAGGTGCTCGTGCAGCCACGCGTAGTCGTTGGCCTGGAGCAGCATGTAGCTGAACTCGGTGAACGAGATGCCGTGCTCGCTCGCGACGCGGCTCCTGACCGACTCCTTGGCGAGCATGTAGTTGACCGTGATGTGCTTGCCGACGTCGCGCAGGAAGTCGAGCACGCCCAGCGGCTCGGTCCAGTCGCGGTTGTCCACGAGACGCGCCTGGCACGGCCCCGGCTCGAAGTCGAGGAATGCCGACAGCTGTGCCTTGATCGCCTGCGTGTTGCGGCTGAGCGTCTCGCCGTCGAGCAGGTTGCGCTCCTCGCTGCGACCGCCCGGGTCGCCCACCATCCCCGTGGCCCCGCCCGCGAGCGCGATCGGGAGGTGGCCGGCGAGCTGGAAGCGGCGCAGGAGCAGCAGTGGGACGAGGTTGCCCGATGTGCAGGCTGTCGGCGGTCGGATCGAAGCCGACGTAGAGCGCCATCGGCCCCCGGTCGAGTCGCTCGCGCAGCGCGTCCAGGTCGGTGTGATCCTGGAGCAGCCCGCGCGCGAGCAGGTCGTCGATGATTTCCGCGCCCTTCACGCGTCGGAGTGTTGCAAGCCCGCCCTACGCGACGAGCAGGGCGCCTTCGAGCGCCAGCAGCGTGCGCTTCTGGTCGAGGCCGCCGCCATACCCGCCGAAGCCGTTCTCGGCCAGCACGCGGTGGCACGGGCCGATGATGGCGATCGGATTCGTTGCACAGGCCTGGCCGGCCGCCCGCACCGCGCGCGGGTTGCCCGCGTCGGCCGCGAGCTGACCGTAGGTGACCGTCGTGCCGTAGGGGATGCGCATCATCGCCTCGCAGCAGGCGCGACGGAAGCCGGTCGTGAGCCTCCAGTCCAGCTCGACGTCGAACTCCTCGAGCTCGCCCGCGAAGTAGCGTCCGAGCTGATCGCGCACGTCGGCGAGCGCGGCGTCGTCCTCGGCCGCGCGACGGCCCAGCCGTGCCAGCAGATCGTCGGCGACGCTCTGCGGGGTCTCGCCCGCGAGCGCCAGCCGCAGCAGGCCCTCGGGGCCGCGCGCGAGCGTCAGGACGCCGATCGGCGAGTCGAACGAGGACACCGCGATCATGGCTGCAGGGTACGGGATTGCACGAGCGCGGGACGACCGGATTGCCGTCCCGCGCTCGGTTGCTTCCGCGGCGTTACTCACCCTTGCGCTCCTCGACCTCGCGCTCACGCCGCACGTAGTGCTCGAACTCGTCCTCGAGGCCCGTCCGGAACACACGGAGAGCCGTGATGAGCGTGTCGAGCTTGTGCAGCGAGTTGACGCGAGCCTCCTCGGAGTCCACGTCGAAATCGAGATTCACCCGCTTGTAGCAGTCGGCGATCTCGAGCGTCATGCGCGGCTCGAAGTTCGCAGGGCAATCGGCGCAGTCGTCGTCGTCGCAATAGGGATTGCGCCGGAGGCCACACTCACTCGTGTCCTCGACGTATGCCACGACATATGCGCCCGCGTGGAAGCCGGGCAGGTTCAGGAACCAGCGCTCGTTGACACGAGCCCGGTACGGAATGCCCATGCTCAGCTCCTTTCCATTGTCGATCGACCCCATGCGGGGGCCGACCTACCTGGGTAGGCGATGGACGCTGCGATGTTCGAGCGTCACACTGAGCACGTCGATCCTCCTCTCGAGCATTTCCGTAGGGATGGAGCCGAACCAAGATAGCGCGGTACCCGGCCGATCGGCAAGTGCCACACCGGGTGGAGATACGCCGGGATCGGGCACGCGGATTGCGTTGCCCGACCCCGGCATGTGTCATGCCGCTGCGAGCTCGGCGAGTGGCCGCGCCCCGCGCGTGCAGGACTCGACCGCGGCGCGCAGAGCGCGCTCGCAATCGGCGCCGTTCGGCCACCATGCGGCCGGTACGCCGTCGGGCCGGGCCAGGAGCGCACCGCCGAGACGGATGCCCAGCGCGCGCGCGCCGACCAGGTCGAGGCTGCGCACGACGAGCGGCGGCGCGTCGCCGAGTTCCGCGGCGGCGCTCACCCAGGCCTCGCCTTCCGGCCCGGTGAAGAGCGTGAGGCCAGGTCCGATCAGGTCGAGCGTCGAGACGAGTCCGGTCGACCCCGGCAGCCAGACGTGCTCGATGCGCTCGCCGAGGTCGATGTGGAGCTCGCGCCCCACGTCCCGGTGCGAGCCGTTCGGGTCGGCCGAGCGCACGACGTTGTGCTCGACGACGGGCCGGCGCTCGCGCTCGTAGGAGTCGAGGAGTGCCGGATCGGCCCAGCCGCGCAGCACCCAGCCCATCTTCCAGCCGAGGTCGAAGCCGTCGTGGATCGCGGAGTTCATGCCGGTGCCGCCGCGCGGCGTGACGCGGTGGGCCGCATCGCCGATCAGGAACGTGCTCTCCCGGCGGAAGTCGTCGGCGATCTGTGCGGCGAACGAGAAGGCGCCGATCCTCTCGATCTGCGGCTCGAGCTCGGGTACGCCGGCGCCGAGCCGGATCAGCTGCAGCAGCCGCTCCTCGTCGAAGTCGGCCGCCTGCTCGACCTCGGGATCCCAGTACACGCCGTAGAGCCAGCGGTCGTCCCCTCCGGCGGGCAGGAAGAGGCCCATGGCATCGGGACGGATGACGCTGTAGATGCCGTGGCGATGCTCGCCGACCACGTCCCAGAGCGGCGCCCGGAACAGTGCGGTGACGACCTCGGCGAGGTGATCGGGGCCTCGCATGGGGATGCCCAGAGCGCGGCGCACGGTGCTGTGCGCACCGTCGGCCGCGACGAGGTAGCGGGCGCGCACGACCCGTTCGTCCCCGCTCGCCGTATCCCGCACGACGGCATGCACGCCGTCGGGCCCGTTGTCCACGCCGACGATCTCGGTCGCGAACTCGGCCCGCGCCCCGCTGTGGGCACGCAGGTGGCTCAGCATCACGGCCTCGAGGTGATCCTGCGGCGCGCACGCCGCCTCGACGGGGCTGAGGAGGACGGTCTGCTCCGGTATCGGCATGCCGACCTGGATCGCGGTACCCGCTTCGGCGCGTGCGAGCGACTCGCATTGCAGCATCAGCCAGCTCGCGTCGATCGCGCCCGCGCGCACCTCCTCCTCCAGCCCCCACATGCGGATCAGCTCCATGGAGCGGGTGCTGACGGCGGTCGCCCGCGGGAGCTGCGACGTCTCGGCGCGCCGCTCGACGAGCAGCGATCGGATGCCGTGGCGCGCGAGCTCGAGGGCGGTCGCGAGTCCTGCCGGCCCGGCGCCCACGATCAGCACCGGCACGTCGTATTCGGTTCATGAGTCATTGTGAAGTCTCCATCGGACAGTGTGTATTCTGAAATACACCTTGTCTTACGATGGACACCATGTCAAGTCAATACGGTAGGATTACCGTGATGCCCACCCGCAAGTACGAGCAGGGCCTGCGCGCCGAGGCCGCCGAGGAGACCCGCAAGCGCATCCTCGATGCGCTCTACGCCCGTCTCAGCGAGCAGCCCTCCGAGCCGGTCAGCGTGGAGCAGGTCGCTCGCCTGGCGCGCGTCGCCCGGTCGACGATCTACCTCGTCTTCGGATCGCGCGCGGGGCTCTTCGACGCGCTCGCCGCGGAGCTCTTCCGCACCGGCGAGTTCGCGCGCGTCGAGGCGGCCGCAGCCAATCCGGACGCGCGCGAGCACCTGCGCGGCGGGATCCGGGGTGCCACGGAGATGATGGCCGCCCACCGCGACGTCTTCCGCGTGCTGTATTCGATGGCGCAGCTGGACGAGCACGCCGTCGGCGGTGCCGTTCACCGCCTGGAGGAGGCGCGGGCCAGGGGAATGGCCCGGATGGCCGAGCGGCTCGGCGACCAGGGCCTCCTGCGCGACGGCGTGACGGTCGCCGACGCGAACAGCCTCATCTGGATGTACGGGAGCTTCGACGCGTTCGACGTGCTCTACACGGGACGCGGGCTCTCGGTCGACGAGATCGTCGATCTCTTCACCACGACGCTCGAGCGCGTGCTCTACCCCTGACGGCGAACGCGTGCGCTGGGGCAGGACGGCGGCCGCAAAGGCCGCCTCAGCGGGTCCTGACGGTGTAGCGCCGCGAGGCGAGCTCCTCCACCTGTCCGCGCACGGTCAGGTGCACCTCGACGACGAGCGTCGCGCGGCCGCTCGGAAACCAGCGCGGCACCGGCGCGACGTACTGCCAGGTCGTCACGCCCTTCTGCGATACCTGCGCCGAGCGGAAGCGCCAGCGGGTGGATCCGTGCTGCAGCGTGATGCGCGCGTAGCTCGCGAGCGCGCGGCTCGTCCGGCCGGTCACGGTGTAGGTGACGCGCCAGCGCGTCGCGCGGTCGCGGCGCAGGACGAGGGGCACGCCGCCCGTGCGCGGATTCGGCTGCGCACTCACCGAGACCAGCGCAACGTGCACCTCCGAGAGGCGGGCAGGATTGGCGGCACCGAGCGCGAGCGCGCTCGCGGCGAGCGCCGCGACGGGGCCTGCTGGCCGCATCCGCGGGCGTCGCATCGGACCATTCAATCAGGACTGCAGGATGCCGTATATGCGATCAGTCGCATCGCGGGATCGATCCGGTAGCCTCCGCGCATGGGTTTGCTGGACGGGAAGATCGCCCTCGTGGCCGGCGTCGCCAACAAGCGGTCGCTCGCCTGGGCGATCGCCCGGAGGCTGGCCGAGCAGGGCGCGACGCTCGCGTTCACCTATCAGGGCGAGCGCATCGAGTCGAGCGTCCGCGAGCTCGCGGCGTCCGTCGGCTCCGACGTCGTCATCGAGTGCGACGTCGCCGACGACGCCAGCATCGACAAGGCCTTCGCCCAACTGGTCGAGAGCGTGGGCGGACTCGACCTGATGGTGCACTCGATCGCATTCGCGCAGGCGCACGATCTCGCCGGCCGCTTCACCGACACCAAGCGCGACGACTACCGGCTCGCGGTCGACATCAGCGCCTATTCGCTGGTGGCGATGACGCAGCGCGCCGAGCCGCTGATGGAGGCGCGCGGCGGAGGCGCCATCGTGACGATGACCTACCTCGGCGGCGAGCGCGCGATCCCGGGCTACAACGTCATGGGCGTCGCGAAGGCGGCGCTCGACGCGTCGATGCGCTACCTGGCTGCCGATCTCGGGCCCAAGAACATCCGCGTCAACGCGATCAGCGCCGGCCCGGTGCGCACGCTCGCCGCGCGCGGCATCGCCGGCTTCAGCCAGATGGAGGGCGTGATCGCCGAGCGGGCGCCGCATGAAGCGCGGCATCGACGCCGACGACGTCGGGCAGGCCGGGCCTCTACCTGCTCTCGCCGATGGCCGCGAGCGTGACCGGCACGATCCTCTACGTCGACGCCGGCTACCACGCGATGGGCCTCTAGCTACGTGATCCGGCGGCCTGCGCTGCACGTGCTCGGCTGTGCGACGGCGGGCGGCAACCCGGGAGAGCCGTGCTCGGGGTATCTCGTGACGGCCGGCGGCTCGCGCATCCTGCTCGACTGCGGGCCCGGTGTGGTCTCGGCGTTTCTGGCGCGCGATGCGGCTCCGCTCGACGCCGTGGTGCTCTCGCACCTGCACTTCGATCACGTCGGCGACCTGATTCCGCTCGCGTACGCCCATCAGATCGGTCTGGCGAGCGACTGGAAGGCGCCATCGCTGCACGTCCCGCCGGGCGGCGCCGCACGGCTCGCCGCGCTGTGCGAGGCAGGCGGTGCCGGTCGCGGATCACTTCGAGGTGTGCGGACTGACCGTCGCCGAGTACGACGTGGGCTCGGCGCTCGCGATCGGCGACGCCGAGCTGACGTTCCGCGAGCTCGTGCATCCCGGGACGTCACGCGCCATCCGCGTCGAGGCCGGCGGCGGCTGCCTCGTGTTCTCGGGCGATACGGCGCCGACGCCCGCGCTCGCCGAGCACGCCGCCGGCGCCGATCTGCTGCTGACGGAGGCGACGGCGCTGCCGCGAGTCCGAGATCCACCTCCCGGCGACCCAGGCCGGCCGCATCGCGCGCGAGGCGGTTGCAAGACGCTGATGCTCACGCACCTCGACGTTCGCGAGCGCACCGCGGCCCTGCGCCAGGCGCGCGAGGCCTTCGGCGGGCCGGTGCTCGCCGCCGTGCCCGGCCTCCGCGTCGCCGCCTGAGCGGCGTCAGGAGAACAGCGTGAGGTCGTCCGGGCCGGCCTCGGCCAGCAGCCGGGGCACGTCGAGCACGATGCACTCGACGCCGCGCGCCTCGGCCATCACCTTCGCCTGGGGCGCGAAATCGGGTGCGACGACGAGCGCGCGGATCTCTCCGAGCGCCGGATTGCGCAGCGCCTGCTCGCGGTAGCGCACGACCTGATCGACCGCCGCGGCAACCGCGCGCACGCGCTTGACCTCGACGAGCGCGACCCGGCCGTCGGCGTCGCGGCACCAGAGATCGACGGGGCCGACGTCGGTGAGCCGCTCGCGCTCGACCACGGCGAGGCCGGTCTCGATCAGGTGCGGGGCGCGCGCGAGGTGCTCGTGCAGCTCGCGCTCCTGTCCCTCGCGCTCGAGCAGGGCGGTGTCGGTCAGCGCGTGGCGCTCGTCGCGGTGCACCTGCTCGACGACGATCGTCAGCGTCTCGTCGGAGGCCGGCCGGTAGATGCGGATGACGGCGTCCTCCTCGCGCACGCTCGTCGGGCCGGCCATGTAGTTGATCGGCTTGGCGCCCTTGAGCGCGTGGACGGCGACCGAGCCGTCCTCCTTGAACAGCACCACCCGATCGCCCGACGCGAGGCGCGTCGTGAGGCGGCCGGCGTAGCCGATCGTGCAGCGGCAGACGAGAACTCGCACGGCAGGGGACGGTAGTGCAACATTCGCGCCACCGTGGCCCTGACCAGTCGCCTCGCCACCCGGGATGACGTCCCGCTGCTGCTGCCGCTGATGGGCGCGGCGATCGCCGAGCTGCAGAAGGGGTTCCTCGACGACGCCCAGATCGAGTCGAGTCGCGCGATCATGGGCCTGGACACGCAGTTGATCGACGACGAGACGTACTTCGTCGTCGAGGTCGACGGGCAGCTCGCCGGCTGCGGCGGCTGGAGCCGCCGCGCGACGCTCTTCGGCGGCAACCACACCGCCGGCAGGGATGCCGCGTTGCTCGACCCCGCGGTGGACGCCGCACGGGTGCGGGCGATGTACACCCATCCGGCGTTCGCGCGGCGCGGCGTCGGCCGGCTGATCCTCCGGCTCTGCGAGGCGGCCGCGGCCGCCGAGGGATTCACGCAGCTCGAGCTCATGGGCACGCTGTCGGGCCGCCCGCTGTACGAGACCGCGGGCTTCGCGGTGGTCGAGGAGGTCGAGGATGCGTCCGGCGGCGCGCCGGTGCCCCTCGTCAGGATGCGCAAGGAGATCGCGCCCTCGGGCCTCTAGCTCAGCGGTCTACTACGGTGCAGGCGTGTTCGAGATCCAGCACTTCGACAATGGCACCCGCCTCCTCACCGCTCCGCAGGCCGACGCACAGTCGACCTGCGTGATGGTCATGTATGCGGTCGGCTCGCGGTACGAGGACGACGCGACCGGCGGCATCTCCCACTTCGCCGAGCACCTCTTCTTCAAGGGCACCGAGCGCCGCCCGACAGCGCGCGTGATCGCGACCGAGATCGACGGCATCGGCGCCGAGTTCAACGCGTTCACCGGCAAGGAGTACACCGGCTACTACGTCAAGTGCGCGAAGGAGCACGTGCCCGTCGCGATCGACGTGCTCGGCGACATGCTCCTGCACTCGCTCTTCGACGCCGAGGAGATCGAGCGCGAGAAGGGCGTGATCGTCGAGGAGATGAACATGTACCTCGACACGCCGACGAGCTATCTGCCGGGCGTCTACGACCGGCTCTGCTACGGCGACACACCGCTCGGCCGCGACATCATCGGCACCCCGGAGACGGTGCGCGCGGCCACGCGCGAGACGTTCACGCGGCACCTCGGCGCGCTGGTACGTGCCGTCGCGCACGGTCATCGGCCTCGGCGGCGCGGTCACGGATTCGGCCCGCGCATCGGTCGAGGCGCTGTTCGGCACGCTGCCGGCGATCGAGAGCGGCGACCCCGAGCCGTGGACGCCGGAGCCGCATCCGCGCGTGCGCATCCACCACAAGGAATCGGACTCGTTCCACATCCGCATCGGCGGCGACGGACTCCCGCTGCTGCACCCCGACCGCTACACCGCCTCGGTGCTCGCGGCCGTGCTGGGCGGCGGCATGTCGTCGCGCCTCTTCACCGAGGTGCGCGAGCGCCGCGGTCTCGCCTATTACATCGGCGCGCAGCACGGGCAGTACGTCGAGGCCGGCTCGCTCTTCTCGCAGGCCGGCGTCGACCTCAAGCGCGCCGACGAGGCCGTCACGACGATCGTGAGCGAGCTTCAGCGCATCGTCGGCGAGCGCGTGCCCGACGACGAGCTCACGAAGGCCCGCAACATGCTCAAGGGCCGTCTCGTGCTCGGGCTGGAGGATCCCCGCTCGATCGTCGCGTTCGGTCTGCGCACGACGATCCTCGAGGGCGAGCCGCGTGAGATCCCCGAGGTGCTGGCCGGGCTCGACGCGGTCACGGCCGAGGACGTGGCGCGCGTCGCGCAGGACCTGCTCGCGCGCGACAAGCTCCGCCTCGCCGCGATCGGCCCGTTCGAGGACGAGTCGCGCTTCGAGGCCCTGCTCGGCTAGCTGCGCGGGTACGTTCACCCCGCACGGGTGAGGCTCCCGCCGTCACGTTCGCGCGACTGTTCCGGGATGAGCGACGCACTCCGATCCTGGACTGATGCTCCCCGCGCACGGCCGTCGTCGAGTTCGTCGAACGGGTCACCAGCGAGGGATCCGACGACTATGTCGCGCCCGCGGACCGAATCGCGGTCTTCGACAACGACGGCACGCTCTGGTGCGAGAAGCCGATGCCGATCGAGCTCGGCTTCATCCTGAAGCGGCTCGCCGAGATGGCCGCGGCCGACTCGTCGCTGCGCGATCGCCAGCCGTGGAAGGCCGCGTATGCGAAGGACTACGGCTGGCTCGGCGAAGCGATCACGAAGCACTACGAAGGCGACGACTCCGAGGTGAAGGTGCTGATGGGAGGCATCGTGCAGGCCTTCGCGGGGCAGACGGTCGAGGAGTACTCGCGCCGCGGCAGATGCGTTCCTGCGCGGCCAGGAGCACCCGACCCTGGGCCGCGGCTTCCACCAGTGCGGCTACGTGCCGATGATCGACCTGCTGCGCTATCTGGAGGACAACGGCTTCACGAACTACATCGCCTCGGGCGGCGATCGCGACTTCATGCGGCCCGTGACCGGCGAGATCTACGGCATCCCCGCCGAGCGCGTCATCGGCAGCTCGAACGGCCTCGCCTACGTGGACGACGAGCACGGCGGCAGCGTCTCCTATCTGGCGTCGATGGAGGTCTTCGACGACGGCCCGGTCAAGCCGGTGCGGATCTGGAGCCGCATCGGCCGGCGACCGATCCTGGCGGTCGGCAACTCGAACGGCGACGTTCCCATGCTCAGGTACGCGGGTGGAAAGCATCGCCCGGCCCTCCGGGTGCTCGTGCTCCACGACGACCACGAGCGCGAATTCGCGTACACGGCCGGCGCGGAAGATGCCCTCAAGAGCGCAGACGAGCACAACTGGACGGTCGTGAGCATGAAGAACGACTGGGCGACCGTCTTCGCGGACGCCTGAGCGCCGGGCCGATCTCCTACGCCGGGTCTCCGCTGCCGTAGCTCCAGGCCGGCTTGCCGCCGGCCTCGTTCGAGGTGATCTCGGAGCCGATCACGAGGAAGTGCACGACGTCGTCCGCCCTGGGGCAGTGCTCGACGCCGCGCGGGATGACGAGCATCTCGCCCGGCCCGAGCGTGACGTCGCCCGAGCGCAGCTGCACGGTGAGCTCGCCGCTCGTCACGACGAACACCTCGTCCTGATCCTCGTGGGCGTGCCAGGTCGTCGACTCGATCCCCTTGGCGACCTTGAAGAGGCTGCCGTTGGCCTCGCCGACCACGAGCTGCGACCAGAACTCCGGGCGGCTGCGCGCCGCCTCGTCGAGCACCACCTTCTGCAGCTCCGGCATCAGCCGCGCACTTCGACGAGTGTCGGGCCGTCGGCCGCGAAGGCCTCGGCGAGCGCACCCGGCAGGTCGCTCAGCGAACCCGTGCGCACGCCCCGGCAGCCGAAGCCCTCGGCCAGCTTGACGAAGTCGCGCGAGCTGATCTCGGTGCCCAGGCGCGGCGCTCCGATGCGATCCATCGAGTCGCGCATCTCGTTGTAGCCGTCGTTCTGCCAGATCACGAGCGCGATCGGGAGTCCGAGGTCGGCGGCGCTCGCGAGCTCCTGGATCGTGAACAGCGCGCCGCCGTCGCCGGCGAGTGCCGCGACCGGGCGGCCGGGCGCGGCGATCTGGGCGCCGATCGCCATCGGCAGGGCGGGGCCGAGCGTGCCGAAGCCGCCGGGAGCGATGTACGCCCCCTGCGCGCGCCCGGGCCACCAGTGGTGGGCCACGTAGGCCGGCTGGGTCGAGTCGGCCACGAGGATCGCGTCGTCGGGCAGCCCGTCCGCGAGTGCCTTCAGGAACGGCAGATGCACCTCGGCGCCCGGCCACAGCCGGCCGCCGCGCAGGGCGGCCGCGCGGTCGGCGCTCGCGTCCCGCTCGCGTCCGCGCGCGGCGAGGCCGGCATCGAGCGCGGCGAGCGTCGCGCGCGCGTCGCCGTGCAGACCGACGGCTGCGGGACGCTGGCTCTGGAGCTGGCCGGCATCGATGTCGACGCGGATCAGCGCGCCCGAGAACTCGGGGGCGCCGGCGTTCGGCGTGTAGAAGTAGTCGGTCTCCGAGAACTCGGTGCCGACGGCGACGCACGACGTCGGCCTCGGCGAAGGCGGCGTGGACGGGCCGGAGCGTCAGCGACGTGCCGAGGCTGAGCGGATGGCCGTCGGGCAGCAGTCCCTTGGCGTTCACCGTCATGCCGACGGGCGCGCCCAGGCGCTCCGCCACGGAGGCCGCCTCGGCGCCCGCCCCGACCGCGCCGCCGCCGAGCAGCAGCATCGGGCGTTCGGCACCGGCGAGCAGCTCGACCGCGCGCTCCACGAGCGCGGCGTCGGCGACGGGAGCCGTGCCGCGCGCCGCCAGGCGCTCGAACGACCGTGCGGGCAGATCGAGCACGTCGATCGGGATGCCGATGTGCACGGGTCGCGGCCGGCGCGACTCGAAGATCTCGAACGCCCGTGCGAACGCCTCGGGCAGATCGGCCGGATCGCGGACGTCGATCGACTCGGCCGTGATCGTCGCCATGAACGCGCGCTGGTCGGGCAGGTCGTGCAGCGAGCCGTGCCCGCGGCCGTTGTCGCGCGAGGCCGTGGCGCTCGAGACGACGAGCATCGGGATCGAGTCGTGGTAGGCGCCGGCGACCGGCGTCGCCGCGTTGGTGAGACCGGCGCCCGTGATCAGCACGCATACGCCGGGCTTGCCCGCGACGCGCGCGTAGCCGTCGGCCATGAACGCCGCGCCCTGCTCGTGGCGCGGCGAGACGTGACGGATGTCGGAGGCGGCGAGGCCGCGGTAGATCTCGAGCGTGTGGACGCCCGGGATGCCGAACACGGTGTCGACGTCGTACTGCTCCAGCAGGCGCACGATCGCCTCTCCGCAGCTCGGCGGACGCGAGGTCGCGGTCGCGTGAGAATCGGCTCCAAGTGGCGTGGCTTCGGGCATGGGGAGAGCGTATAGGCTCCGGTGGTGTCCGATGCCGCCGCTGATCGAACGTGCCGAGGAGCTGCTCGCGGCACAGGCCGGAAACGTCGCCTCGCTGCTCCCCGAGGGCTGCGAGCCGTTCGACGCGCACACGCATCTCGGACTCGACGAGGACGGCCACACGCTGTCCGTCGCGCAGCATCTCGCGCTCATGGACGAGGCCGGCGTGTGCGGCGCGAACGTCTTCGCGCTCAACGAGCCCGACCGCGAGCCGGCCTACCGCGCGCCGAACGACCGCGTGCTCAAGTGGGCCGCCGAGGCGCCCGACCGGCTCTTCCCGTTCGTGCGGCTGAGCCTCGACGAGGATCCGCTCGGCGAGGCCGAGCGCTGCCTCGATCGGGGCGCGCGCGGCATCAAGCTGCACCCGCGCGCACAGGCCTTCCGCGTCAACAATCCGAAGCTCGAGGCGGTCTTCGCGCTCGCGCACGAGCGGCGCCTGCCGGTGCTCATCCACGCGGGCCGCGGCCTGCCGCCGGGCATGCCGCTCGAGCTCGGGCACGTCGCCGAGCGGCACCCCGACGCCTCGCTGATCCTGGCGCACGCCGCGATCGTGGCGCAGGCCGGCATCGGCAAGCTTGCGCGCAGCGTCGAGAACATCTTCTTCGACAGCTCGACGTGGACGCCGCTCGACCAGCTCAACCTGCTCTCGCTGGTGCCGCCGGAGCAGATCCTGTGGGCCTCCGACATCCCGTACGGCGAGCCGCTCGCCGCGCTCAACGTCTTCGCGCGCTCGGCGCGCGTCAGCGGAGCCGGCGACGAGCTGCTGCGCGGGATGCTGCGCGACAACGCGCTCGGCCTGCTCGAGGGCCGGCGCCCCGAGAGTCGCTCGGCGCCGCTCGCCGACCCGGAGTTCCGCTCCTCGTACGCGCGCATCCGCGCCACGATGTATATGGCGGGCGCCACCTCGTTACTCTGGATGGGCATGCCGGAGCACGTCGGATATCTGGGCCTCGCCGAGGCTGCGCTGCACGAGGAGGGCCTCGACGATCAGGCCGAGCTCGTGCGCTGCGCCCGCGCCGTCTGGAACCAGTGGGCGGAGACGCTCGTGCCGGGCGCGCCGCCCGATCTGGTCGGGCGCGGCCGCGTCTGGCGGCTGCTCAACCAGGCCCAGGCCGACACGGTGCTGGCGTGAGCGAGGTCACGCTCGCGCTCAACGGGCGCGAGTGGCGCGCAAGCGCCCCGGAGGGCGCGACGCTCGCGGAGGTGCTGCGCGACCAGGCCGGCCTCACGGGCACGAAGATCGCCTGCGCCGAGGGCACGTGCGGCGCGTGCACGGTGCTCGTCGACGGGCGCGCGGTGCTCTCGTGCATCCTGCTCGCCGCCCAGGCCGATGGCTGCGAGGTCACGACGATCGAGGGCCTCGGCGACGAGGGCACGCTGTCGACGCTGCAGCGCGCGTTCGTCGAGGAGGACGCGCTCCAGTGCGGCTTCTGCACGCCCGGCCAGGTCGTCTCGGCGACGGCGCTGCTGGCCGCGAACCCGAAGCCGTCGAGCGAGCAGGTGCGCGCCGCGATGAGCGGCAACCTCTGCCGCTGCGGGGCGTACCCGGGCATCGAGCGCGCGGTGCTCCGCGCTGCCGAGGAGCTCGCGCTGATGGCCAAGCTGCAGAAGACGTCAGCGTCGAGATGGAGGGCCGCTTCGAGGAGCGCTGGGTGCTCGTCGAGGAGGAGCCGCGAGGCCTGGGAGGACGACCGCGAGCTGAGCGTCGCCGGCACGCGCGTCCCGCGCCTGACCGGCCCGCGGCGCGCCTCCGGCGCCGCGCGCTACGTCTCCGACATCGCGCTGCCCGGCATGCTCCAGGGCGTCGTGGTGCGCTCGCCGCACGCACACGCGACGGTCGAGCTCGACGTCGCGGCGGCGCTGGCGGTGCCGGGCGTGCACGCCGTGCTCTCGGCCGCGGACGAGAGCGTCAGGCAGGGGCGCAGGCCGATCTTCCAGAGCGAGCCCGACCTACGCGGGCGCGCCGGTGGCGGCCCTCGCGTGCGAGGACGCGGCGGCGGCGCGCGCCGCGATCGCAGCGCTGAACCCGCGCTACAGCGAGCTCGGCTTCGTCGTCGACCCGGCCCAGGCACTGCGCCGAGCAGCGGCTGCAGGAGGATCCGGTCGAGGACGAGTCCGGCGACGTCGAGGCCGGCATGAGCGAGGCCGACGTGATCGTCGAGGGCGAGTACGCGCACGTCCGCGCAGGTGCAGCACGCGCTCGAGCCGCACTGCGCGGTCGCGCAGTGGCTCGGCGACGAGCTGCACGCGCACATCTCGACGCAGGGCATCTACGACGCGCGCCAGGCGCTCGCACGCGCGTTCGATCTCGATCCCGACCGCGTCCACGTCACCTGCGAGTTCATGGGCGGCGGCTTCGGCGCCAAGCAGGGGCCGACGACCGAGGGCCTGATCGCCGCCTATCTCTCGCGCGCCGCCGCGGGCCGTGCCGTGCGCGTCTTCAACGACCGCCACAGCGAGGCCGTCGCCACCGGCCATCGCGCGTCCACGCAGCAGACCTACCGCATCGGCGCGCGCCGCGACGGGACGCTGACGGCGATCGAGGTCACGTCCGTGATCGCGAATCCGATGCGCGGCTGGGTCAATCCGACGACGGTCCCGGCGCGCACGCTCTACCGCTGCGCCAACGTGCGCGCGCAGGCGATCCCGCTCCTGATCGACGTCGAGCCGTCCGAACGCGTTCCGCGCGCCGGGCGTGATGGAGGGGACGTTCGGCTACGAGAGCGCGCTCGACGAGCTCGCCGTCGCGCTCTCGCTCGACCCGCTCGATCTGCGCCGCGCCAACGACGCCGACGTCGACCAGGACAGCGGCCTTCCGTACACCTCGAAGCACCTCACGGCCTGCATCGACCGCGCCGCCGAGCTCGCGGGCTGGGCGCGACCGCGATGCGCTGCGCGACCGCGAGCACGCCGACGGCCGCGTGCGCGGCCTGGGCGCCGCCTGCCAGATCTGGTGGGGCGGCGGCGGGCCGCCGGCGCACGCGCTCGTGCGCATGGGCCACGACGGCGTCGTCACGGTGGTGACGGGCGCGCAGGACATCGGCACCGGCGTGACGACCGCGTTCGCGATGGTCGCCGCCGAGGAGCTCGGGCTGCCCGCTCGATCGCGTCCGCGTCGAGGTCGGCTCGACGCGCTACGGCGTCTACGCGCCCGTCTCGGGCGGCTCGCAGACGATGCCGTCGGTCGCTCCTGCGGTGCGCGCCGCGGCCTACGACCTGCGCGGCAAGCTGCTCGAGCTCGCCGGCGACGTGTTCGAGGTCTCGCCGGACGACCTCAGGATCGTGAACGGCGAGTTCGTCTCGCTCGACGGCGCACTGCGCGAGCCGGTCACCGAGATCTCGGGCAAGCTCGGCCAGGCGCAGCTCGTCGGCACCGGCTCGCGCGGCCCGAATCCGGACGGCATGCGCGTGAACACGTTCGGCTGCCAGATCGCGCAGGTCGCCGTCGATGCCGCGACCGGTGAGATCACGGTCGAGCGCATCGTCGCCGTGCACGACATCGGCCGCGTCATCTCGCCGCTGCAGGCGCGCAGCCAGGTCGAGGGCGGCGTGCTGCAGGGGCTCGGCTTCGCCCTCATGGAGGAGCGCGTCGTCGATCCCACGACGGGCACGGTCGTGAACGGCAACCTCGAGGACTACAAGCTGCCGACGCACGCCGACTGCCCGGAGATCGTGGTCGAGTTCATCGACAAGCCCGATCCGCACGCATCGACGCTCGGCCTCAAGGGCCTCGGCGAGCCGCCGATCGTGCCGACGGCGCCCGCGATCGCGAACGCCGTGTACCACGCGACCGGCGTGCGGGTGCGCACGTCGCCGATCACGCGCCACCGCTTCCTCGAGGCGCGCGCCGGATGAGCGCCTACGTCCGCCCCGGCACGATCGAGGAGGCGCTCGCGCTGCTCGACGCGCCCGGCGTGCAGCCGCTCGCGGGCGGCACCGACCTCGTGCCGCTGCAGAGCCGCGGCAAGGCGGCCGGCACCCTCGTGGACGTGCGCGGGCTGCTCAGCGACGCGATCGAGCGCAAGGGCGACGGGCTCGTGATCGGCGCGGCGACGCGCGTGGCCGACGTGGCCTCCGCTGCGGTCATCGGCGAGCGCTACGCCGCGCTCGCGCAGGCGGCCGGGCTCGCGGCATCGCCGCAGCTGCGCAATCAGGGCACGGTCGCGGGCAATCTGGCCCAGCACGTGCGCTGCTGGTACTTCCGCCACCCCGACCTCACCTGCTGGCTGGCCGGCGGCGACACCTGCTACGCGCAGATCGGCGACCACCGCAAGCACGGCCTCGAGGCCGGGGACTGCATCTCGGTCGCGCCCTCCGACCTCGCCGGGGCGCTGCTCGCGCTCGATGCGAGCGTGCACGTCACCGGGCCGGGCGGGCGGCGAAGCCTGCCCATCGCCGAGCTCTACGCGCGCCCGAGCGAGGGGCACCGCTCCTCGCTGCAGCTCGCCCGCGGCGAGCTGATCACCGCCGTCGAGCTGCCGGCCGCGCCCGACGCCTCCGCCTACGAGCGCGCCGGAGAGCGCGCGGCGTGGTCGTTCGCGCTCACGGGCATCGCGGCCGCCCGCTTCGGCGACACGGTGCGCCTGGCCGCCATCGGCATCACGAACGAGCCGCGTCTGCTCGACCCCGCCGATCCACTCGCCGGTCTGCCCGGCCTGGAGCAGACCGGCTGGAAGCGCGAGCTCGCGGGCGTGCTGTGCGAGCGCGCGCTCGCCCGCGTCGCGTCGCGATAATCCACGCGTGGCCGCCTACGACGTCGCGGTGATCGGCGCCGGCACGACCGGCTCGTCGATCGCCTACTTCCTCACGCAGCGCGGCCTCCGGCCGGTCGTGTACGAGAAGACGCGCGCCGCCGGCGGGCCGTCGGGCGCCTCGGCCGGCATGTGCCGGGCGCACTACAGCCAGCCGGCGATCATCGACATGGCGAAGCACGGCTGCGAGTTCCTGGCCGACATGAAGGCCCGCACGGGATTCCAGTCGGGCTACTCGATGTCCGGCTACCTCGTCGTCGGCCCGGAGGATCGCGAGACGGTGATCCGGACGACCTACGAGGCGATGCGCGAGCGCGGGGTGGAGGTCGAGTTGTGCGGCGTCGACCGCATCCTCGAGCTCGAGCCGCGCCTCGCCACGCACGATCTCACGATCGGCTGCTACGAGCCGACCGGCGGGCACGCGCAGCCGCTGTTCGTCGCCGACGGCTTCGTGCGCGCCGCCGAGCGCGACGGCGCGACCATCCGTCTCGGCACGCGCGTCACGGCGCTGCGACCCGACGGCCAGGGCTGGACGCTGTGGCTGAGCGACGGCACGCGCGCGAGCGCGGAGGTCGTGATCGTCGCCTGCGGGCCGTGGGCCAACAAGCTCACGCGCGGCCTCGGCGGCGTCGTGCCGCTCTCGCTCTCGCGCGGCCAGGCCGGCCGCTTCCGGCCGCCGCACGCGTTCGGCCCTCCGGGAACGATCATCTCGGATCACGCGCACGAGCTCTGGATCAAGCCCGAGGGCACCGACGGCCACTATCTGATCGGCGGGCGCGGCGGCCGTCTCGACCGCAGCCCGTACAAGCGGCCGACCGGGCAGGCGGGTGCCGACGACTCGATGCTCGAGACGTTCGCCGGCGAGCTCGCGCACCGCTTCCCCGGGATGGCCGGTGGCGTCTGGCGGGGCTCCTGGTCGAGCTTCTACGACTTCACGCCGGACGGCAATCCGGTGATCGACTTCGTTCCCGGCCGCTCGAACCTGATCACCGCGACGGGCATGTCGGGGCACTGCTTCAAGCTCGCGCCGTCGCTCGGCCTGGGCACCGCCGAGCTGGTCGTGGATGGCAGCGTGCGCAGCTTCGACTGGTCGGTGTTCGCCTACGGGCGCTTCGCGCGCCGCGGCGATCGCGTCGGCGGGGGTCGCGGGCCCGGATGATCGGCGGCGTGCTGCTGGCAGCCGGCGCGGGCTCCCGTTTCCGCGCCGCGGGCGGTGGCGTCAAGCTGCTCGCGCAGCTCGACGGGCGGCCGCTCGTCGAGCGGGCGCTGGCCGCTCTGGCGGATGCGCCGCTCGGGGACCGCGTGGTCGTGCTGGGCGCCCACGCCGACGAGCTTCTCGCCGCGATCGACCTGCACGGCGCGAGGGCCGTGCGCAACGACCACTGGGAGCGAGGCATGGCCTCGTCGCTGCACGCCGGCCTCGAGGCGCTCGATCCGGCCTGCACGGCGGCGGTCGTCGTGCTCGGCGACGGCCCCAGCCTGGCGGCCGAGGCCATCCGCCGCGTCGCGCTCGCGGCCGAGGGCGCCGAGGGCCTCGTGGCCGCGACCTACGGGGGCGGCCGGAGCAGCCATCCCGTCGCGATCCCGCGCGCGCTCTGGGCGCAGCTCCCGCGCGAGGGCGAGCAGGGAGCGCGCGTGCTCGGCGAGCCGGCCGTGCTCGTCGACTGCAGCGACCTGCCGGCGCCGGGCGACGCCGACACGCCGGCCGACCTGCCGGCGTAGCTACCGGCGCGGCTTGTTGTTGCCGCGCAGGATGAGCGCCCCGCCCGCCACGCCGGCGACCACCATCACGCCTGCGGCGATCAACGGCAGCGGCAGGCCGCCACCGCTCCCGGTGCCGCTGCTGATCGGCTTGCCGTCGGCCTTGGCGAGCGCGCGCAGCGCCTTGTCGGCCGAGTCGGCCAGTCCCTTCGGCGTGGTGTCCTTGCGCGGGTCGATGCCGGACCATGCGGCGAGCGCCTTCGACAACGGGTACGGCCCGTTGATGCCGAATCCCTGCGGCATCACGATCAGCAGCGTGTCCTTGTAGACGAAGCGGAGCTCCGCTCCGAGGAAGCGCGCGTAGGTCTGCGGCTTCGCCCACAGCTGCGGCACGGCGCCGAGATCGGTCTTGTTGCCGATGATCGCGACCTTGATCGGCAGGCCGGCGTCGGAGACCTTCTGGGCGGTCGCCTGGACCGTCTTCTCGAGATCCCCGCTGGTCGCCCCGTTCGTCATGTAGACGCGGACGTCGGGCGGCACGAGGATGTCGCTCGCGGGGTCGCCGTCGGCGAGCGCCGACGGCGCGAGCAGGAGCGCGAGCAGCAATCCCAGGGCGACGCGCCGGAGCACGCTCACACGGTAGCCGCGATGACGAACGCCACCATCAGGAGCGCAGCCGTGCCGCAGGCCAGCGCGAGCAGCGCGAGCAGGAGGTCGCGGGCGCTCATCCGTCCGCCTTGTCGATGACCTGGAGCCGGATCGGCTTGCGCCCCGGGATCTCGATCGTGTAGCCGAGCAGCCAGTGGCCGACCATGACGAGTGCCGGGCGCTTGCGCTCGTAGATCCCGGGCGACGTCTCGGGCAGCGTGTACGCCTGCTGCTGCATGCTCATGTCGAGCATGTCGAGCTGGGTCGTGATGCGCGCGTTGCGCACGGGCCTGCCCGCGCGTTGCAGACGCAGCGAGAAGGCGTTGTCGATCGCGGCGCGGTTGGGCCGCACGCCCACCTGGATGCGCACGCCGTCGCGCGTGAACGTGCGAGCCACGACCCCGGGGCCCACCTTGCCGTCGGCTTTCCCGGCGCGTGCGAGCGCCTGGGAAGGAGGTGCGATGCTCGTCAGGATCGAGGCCGCCACGACGGCGCCGGCGAGCAGCGCGACCTCGCCGAGCACGAGTCGCCGGAGGAGGCCGGCGGCGTTGTCGCCGAGCGCCTGGTCGCGGCGCTGCGCGGCCGCGACGAGCCGCGGTCGCGACCGCAGCGTGTTGACGGCGCCGAGCGCGAGTGCACACACGAGCAGGATGCTCTTCGCGATCAGCGCCTGCCCGTAGCTCGTCTCCCAGAGCGAGCTCAGCGTCGGCAGATGGACGATGCTCGCAATGATCCCGGTCGCGAGCAGGACGGCGACGCTGCCCATCGCCGCGCGCGAGAAGCGCGGGACGACGACCGCGAGCACCTCGTAGCGCTTCCCCGCCTGCGTCGTCGCCGCCAGGACGAGCAGGCCGACGAGCCCGCCGATCCAGATCGACGCTGCGGCCAGATGCGCCCAGTCGAGCGCGAGCATGGCTCCGACGGGGCTGGTCGTCGACGGGTGGCCCGCAAGGCCCGGGAAGGCGAGCGCGGCCGCGGCACACCCGGCCGCGCCGAGTCCCGCCAGCAATGCCTCCGCGGAACGCCGCTTGCGTCCCGGACGGTCGAGCGCGAGGGCCGCCCCGGCGGCGACGGCGAGCAGTCCGAGCACGATCCAGAGATCGCTGAACGCGCGACCGAAGCCGGAGTCGCGCACGAGCGGCACGACCTCGCCGATGTCGCTCCACGGTCTCAGCGAGAATTCCGCGGTCGCGAGCAGCAGGTAGACCGGGGCGGCGACGAGGGCGACCCCGAGGGCGACGGCCGCGGCAGTCGTCACGCCCTGCAGGGCGCGCTCGTTGCCGCCCGTCACCTGCAGCGGCCGTGCGATCACGCCGCGGAACGCGAGCAGGCCGATGGCGCCCATCATCGCCAGCAACAGCACCCAGCGGCTCCCGACGAGGCTCGGCGTCGCGGCGCTCTCCCCGAGTGAGGGGATGACGAACTGCGGCGGCGGCCCGGGACTCGGCCCGACGGCGAACGTGAACGCACCGCGGACCGGGTGCCCGTCCGCCGAGATGACGCGCCACCACACCGAGGTACCAGCCCTGGGACAGGGTCTTGACGGGAACGAAGATCGAGTTCTCGTCGTCGGCCGCGCGCGCGGGACTCCCCGCGATCTCCTGGTTGCCGCCGGCATCCGTGACGGAGATGACCGCGAAGCGCGGCTCGATGCGCTCGCTGTAGGTGAGGCGGACCTGGGTCGGCGGTTGGGAGAGCACGCCGCTCGCCTGCGGCTGCGTGGCGAGCAGCGTGGCGTGTCCCTGCGCCAGCGCCGGCACGGCCAGTGCAACCACGAAGGCGACGAGCAGCGCGCCCGCCCGTCCGCCGACCCTCATTCCGAGCGCCTCCCGGCGACGAGAGCGACGCCGCCGACGACCAGCCCGAGCGCGCCCAGGACGAGCGCGATGATCGCGATCGTCTTGGTGGAGTCGGAGTGCGACTCCTCCGCTCCGTGCTCCGCGGCGCCCACCGCGAGGACCACCGCGGGCGTGTCGGAGTCCTCGGAGCCCGCCCAGTCGACGACGCTTCCGTCCGAGTAGGTCTGGCTGACCTTGAAGGTGTAGTCGCCCTCGTCCTTGGCCGAGCCGGTGAAGGGCAGGAGCACGAGCTCCTCGCCGTCCAGCTTGCCCTTCCACGTCACCTTGTCGCCGTTCACCGTGGCCGTCCACCCGGCGACGGTCGCGACGTTCTCCACCTCGAACCCGCTGGGCACGGTCATCGTGATCTCGGTCGTGGAGGCGTTCTCCTCCTCGTTCGGCACGGCGAGCTGGATCAGCGCATCGTGACCGGCCGCGACCTCGTCCGGATACATGTGGGCATGTGCGAACGCGCTCGGCGCGAGCGCGAGGGCTGCGACGAGGACGCCGGCGCGCGCGAGCGCGCGGCACGCCTGGGTGCAATGCATGTCTCTCCTCTCGTGGTGTGGCTACGGAAGGGAGAGCGCGGGCGGCCCGCGTGCGCGCAGTGCGCGTGCGAGCAGCCACGAGGGTGCCGCGATGCGACGGACGGCGAGCGGCTGCGGCCGGATCGCCGCGCGCGGCAGCAGCTGGCGCCGCAGGACGTGCGCCACGCGCCGGGCCCAGGAGAGGACGTGGCGGAAGGCGGCGAGCGTCGCCGCAGCGGCGAGCGAGAGCGCGAGCAGGATTGGCACCGCATTGCGGTGCACGGGCCCGTCGAGGCACTGCCACCAGTGCATGTGCATGCCGGCGCGCGCGTGGATCCGGGTCTCGAGCGCGGCGAACGCGGCCAGCGAGCCACCGCCGAGCAGCAAGCTGTCCAGGCCGAAGCGGGCGAGCGAGAGCCGGGGAGCCGGGCCGGGCGCGAGCTCGAGCGCATGACGCTCGCGCACGCCCAGCGCGGCGAGCCAGAGCACGCCGAACGCGAGCAGCGCCGCCGCGCCCAGCGCGACGACGGCGATCACCGGAAGGCGCGGGCCGCCGAGCTCGCCCGTGAGCGGCGTCGGCGTGGCCGCGTAGGCCAGTGCCCGGCCGCCGAGAAGCACGAGGACGAGTCCCAGGAGCAACCCCGCAGCATGCTCGCGCCGTCTCATTGGACGCTCAGCGTAAACGGCGCGGTCAGCAGCTTGCCCCGGTGGGTGACCTGCAGGAACAGCCGCCAGCGCCCGGTCGCCGGGAGCAGGACGCCGAGCTCGAGGCGCCCGGGCTTCGTGCTGCGTCCCGCCGTGGCCGGCGTTCCGAAGCCGGCCGAGCAGGCCGGGTCGCTGCCGCAGATGTGCGAATGGAAGTAGTCGAGCGAGCCGTCGCGGAAGAAGATCGCGTGGGCCAGCGCGCCGTAGAACGGCGTGAACTTGACGGGTTTGCCGTTGGCATCGGTCACGTCGACGACCATCGATGCCGGTTCCGCGAGGCGCAGCGCCGGCAGCTTCTTGACGCGGAACGTGAGCCCGCCGGTTCTCACGACCTTCTTGTACGCCGGGAGTGGCGCCTTCACGCCGCCGCTGCCGACCTGCAGGTCGTGCGTGAGCTGGAAGTTGCGCGGCCCGGTGTCCGCAGCCGGATAGACGTCGACCAGCACGTGATAGCGGCCGGCGCGGGGGAGGGTGACGGGCAGCGCGAGGCGGCCGCTCGCCGGGACCGGCGGGTGCTTGTGGATGATCGAGGACAGATCGTCGCGCACGATGATCACGTGCACGCCCGTGTGCGGGCCGGCGCCGGTGCGGTACTTCGTCAGGACCTTGCCGTCAGGCGTGCGCACCGCGAGCTGCAGCGTGACCTTCCCGGGAGCGGCGACCGTCTTCGGGCCCTGCCAGTCGAGCGTGTACTCCTTCGCCGGGGCGACGGTCGGCGGTGCGGGCGACCCGCTTCCGCCTCCGCTGCCGCAGGCGGCCGCCGCAAGGCCCAGCGCGATGAGCCCCGCGGGGCGCCCGAGCCTCACTGGCCCTCCGGGAACAGATAGCGGGCGTGCGGCCGGACGTAGCCGCCGATCTCGAGCACGATCGAATCGTGGCGCGCGAGCGGCGCCCGCCGCGGATCGCCGCGCCACTCGCTCCCGTTGCGGAACACCCGCACGCGGCCGCTGAACGACAGCAGGCGCCGCGGTGCGAGCCGCTGGCCCCAGACCGCGAAGAGCTCCCCGAGCGTCCGCTCGCGCCGCCTGTCGACGAAGATCGTCCCGGTCGGATCGAGCGTGTGCAGCGGATACGCGCACGTTCCCCCGGCGAGCCGGGCGAGGCCGGCACGCCGGAGCGGCGGCCGCAGCCCGATTCCGGCGGGCAGGAGCAGCACGCGCCGGTTGACGAAGATCTCGACGTGCACGGCGTCGACGTCTCGCCGGGTCAGGCAGCGCATGCCGGCCACGGTGTGCCCGCGCCGGACGCTCAGCGACGCTGCGGGAAGCACGAATCCCGGCTCCCGAGACACCGGCGGGGGCGCAGGCGGCTCGGCGGTCGCGACCACGCCCGCAGTCTGTCAGAAGCTCCGACCGCTCTCCGCGACCCGTAACCGGCGCTTCACACGCCGCGTTTGGCGCCTAGGCGGAGGGCTGCTCGTCCGCTGCGCCGCCGCAGCAGGACTTCAGCTTCGCGAGGAGCTCGTCGCGACAGTGATCCTGGTCGGCCGCGCCGCCGCAACACGCCTTCACGTGCTGGCGGAGCTTGACCTCGAAGCGGTATGCACAGGCACATTCGCTGCAGACGGCGAGGTGCTGCTCGATCACGAGGGCGTCGCCCTCGGACAGCAGCTTGTCGAGATACGCCTGCATGCGGCTCTCCGCGTGCCCGCAGGCTCCAGTCGTCGTACTCACGATGCTGCAGCCTCCGCTGTGTCCTCGATCGTCTGGGCGAGTTCGGTCTTGAGCATGCGCCGTCCGCGGTGGAGGCGCGACATGATCGTGCCGATCGGGACGTCCAGGATGTCCGCCGCGTCCTGGTAGGAGAAGTCGGCGAGATCGACGAGGACGACCGCGTCGCGATACGGCTGGGGGAGCGCGGCGAGCGCGCTCACGACGCCGCCCTGCGAGAGGCGCTCGACGACCGTGTCGGCCTCCTCCGGCGTGGACGTGCCCCCCATGCGCTGGTAGAGGTAGTAATCGCTCTCCTCCACGGGCTCCATCTGTGGTGTTCGCTGGCGCTTGCGCCCGGCGTCGACCGCGAGATTGTGGACGATGCGAAGCAGCCACGCGCGCAGGTTGGTGCCGGGCGTGTACTGCTCCCACGAGCGGAATGCGCGCATGTACGCGTCCTGCACGAGGTCCTCGGCAGCCTCGCTCGAGCCCGTCAGCCGGCGCGCGACGCGATAGGCGTCGTCGGCGTAGGTGAGCGCGTCCTCCTCGAAGCGCACGCGGTCGCGCGCACGCACCGCGAGGTCGCGCGCGTCGGACGACTCTGCCGTCACTTCGGGCTCCATGAGAGAAACGTACACCGGACCCAGCTAACGCAGAGCCTCAGACGGCTATTCCCCACCGAATCGCTCCTCGTAGGCGCGCACGACCGCCGGCGCCAGTTGCAGGACGATCAGGCCGCACAGCCCGCCGAGGATCCACGCGCCGATCAGGTCGCTCGGCCAGTGGCTGCCGTACCCGAGTTGGACGGCTGCATCCGTGATCGCGCAGACGACGGCGACGACTGCGATCGCGCGCGAGCGCGGCCAGATGGCCACGGCGATCGCGGCGAGCACCATGCCGGGGCCCTCGGGGAACGAGTGGTGGCCGCACGAGACGAAGTGCAGACACGGCCGTGGGCGCTCCACGGCGAGCTTGAGCACGTTGCTGATGACCCAGGCGGCCACGCCGGCCGCCATCGCCGTCACGGCCGGGCCGCGGTCCTCGGGCTTCCTGACGGCGAGGGCGCCGAGCAGCGCGTAGACGAGGACGGCGCTGGCGTACGGCACGCCGGACTCCAGCGCGTGGAGCCGCGGCCCCACGCGCGACTCGTAGGCGCGCCGGTGCGCCCATTCGAGGAAGCGCTCCTCGCCCGGCAGACCCGAGCCCGAGCTCATGCGGTCGCGGGGCCGCGCCTCCAGCGCACGAGGAGGTACCCGGCTCCGGCCAGGATTCCGGCGATGACGACGTAGTCGAGGAAGTGCAGGCGGTCATGCCATTCCTCCCACTTCGCGCCGACCTGCACGCCGATCAGCGTGAGCCCGAGCACCCAGGGCAGGCAGCCGATCGCGGTGTAGATGGTGAAGCGCCAGAACGGCATGCGCGCGATGCCGGCGGGAAGCGAGATGAATGTGCGGATGATCGGCAGGCAGCGCGAGATCAGCACGATGCGCTCCCCGCGTCTCTCGAACCAGTGATCGGCCATGTCGAGCCGTGCGGGCGTGATGTGCAGGTACCGCCCGTGCCGTTCGAGCAGCACGCGACCTCCGCTCATTCCCACCCCCCACGCGATCCACGAGCCGACGATGTTGCCGAGCGTGCCGGCGGCGACGGCCTCGGTCAGGCTCATCTTGTCGAGCGTGACGAGGTAGCCGGCGAACAGCATGATGACCTCGCTGGGCACGGGCAGGCACATCGACTCGAGCATCATCAGGAAGAACACGGCAGGCACTCCGTGGTCACCGATGAGCTGGGTGATGGCGTCGGTGAGGGCTTTCAGCACGAGAGCAGGTAGGCGCAGGGCCGCGGGTCGAGCGGCAGGGGCGACGCGCCGACACGGGAGACGACGAACGCGCCGCCGTCGACTTCCACGCGCTCGTCACGCGCAGGCGCGCGGCCGTCGCGCTCCTCGAGCCGGTAGCCCTGCGGCGAGGGCACGAACAACAGGTAGCCGCTGCGATCGTCGTCGCTCACGCCTCGAAGCCTAGTAGGGGTGGTCCCGTGGAGCGCCCGTCGTGGCATTCTGCGGCGATGCGATTCCGTCTCACACTGTCCCTCGCCGCGATCGCGGCCGCTGCGATCGTCACCGCGCCGGCGCAGGCCGCAAGCACCGCCGGGTGCACCTCTGCGAAGCCCGCCGCGGCCGGCAAGTCCAAGCCCAGCTTCAAGAAGCCCGCGACCGTGCTCGCCAAGGGCAAGCGCTACGCGCTCGTCATGAACACGACCTGCGGCGCGCTCCGCGTCGTGCTCGACCGCAAGCGCGGTGGGCCGATCCCCAACTCGATCGCGTTCCTCGCCTCGAAGCACTTCTTCGACGGCCTGACGTTCCACCGCGTCGTCCCGAACTTCGTGCTCCAGGGCGGCGATCCGTCGGGTGACGGGACGGGCGGGCCCGGCTACGAGGTCGTCGGCAAGCCCCCGAGCTCGTACCGCTACAAGGTCGGCGACCTCGCGATGGCCAAGACCCAGAGCGCGCCCTCGGGTGCAGCCGGATCGCAGTTCTTCGTCATCTCGGGTGCGAGCGGCGCGCAACTCCCGCCCGACTACGGCCTGCTCGGCCATGCGGCCGACAAGGCCTCGCTGGCGACGATCAAGCGCATCGCCGCGCTCGCGAACTGCGACTGCCCGCCCTCCAAGAACGTCTGGATCGTCTCGACGAAGCTCGTCACGCTGCCGTAGCCGTGCACCGTCACCGCCGGCTGCTGCTCGCGACCGCACTCGCGGGTCTCGTCGCAGCGGCGACCGCCGTGACGGGGTCGGCGAGCGAGCGCGCGGAGCCAGGCTCCCCCATCGTCTTCGCAAGCGATCGCGCCACCGCGAATCCGGGCGAGATCTACGCGCTCACCGCGGGTCGCGCGGCGCGCAACGTGACGCACAGCCCGTATGCCGACGTCGCGCTGGCGACGTCGCCCAGCGGGCAGGGCATTCGCCTTCTGGAGCAACCGGGCGGGGCCGTGGCGGCTGATGATCGCGCCGGACGGAAAGGCGTTGCGCAGCGTCGTGGTCGGCGGGAGCGCGGGCGCCGACTTCCCGCCCGCGCCGCCGGTGTTCTCGGCCGACGGGACGCGACTGCTGATCCCGTATCTCGGGCTCGACTCGATCGCACAGAGGATCGAGTACGCCGTCGCCGGCGTTCGCTCGGGCCCGGCGCGCACGCTGAAGGGCGAATGCAGCACGCCCGCGCTCTCGCCCGACGGGAAGCTGATCGCGTGCAAGACCGCCGGTCAGGTGGCGATCGCCGATCTCGGCGGGGACGTGCGCTTCACCGTCCCTGGCACGTCCGCGCTGTGGTCGCCCGACGGCAGGCTGGCCGTCGCGGGGGAGAAGAGCACCGAGGTCCTGAGCGCATCCGGCCGCTCGATCGCCCGCGCAGCCGGCGTGGCACGCGCCTGGTCGCGCGACGGGAACGACGCTCGCGCTCGTCCGCCCCGGCGCGCTGGCCCTGATCCGCCCGGGCGTCGCCGGTGCCCCTCACGTCGTGTACCGGGGTGGCAGCGGAAAGCCGTACTGGGTCGCCTTCACGCCCGATGGGCGCACCATCGTGTTCGCGGGCGGGCTCGGCGAGCCGCAGATGGCAGCGGTCGCCGGTGGACCGGTGCGGCGGTTCGCCGGCCAGCCATTCGGGAGCTGGTCGCGCGATGGGCGCTATGCCTTCACGGTCGTGACCGGCGGGACGGTCAGGGTCGAGATCGGCGATCAGCTCGCTCGCAAGGCGAGGGTCGTCGCGCGGATGCCCTACGAGGAGAAGGGCGCAAGCGGGCTCGGCTGGCTCGGCGACGGCAGCGCGGTGCTCTACAACGGCAGCGCCTCTCCGGGCGCCGAGCTGTGGGCGATGCGGGCCGACGGCGGCGGACAGCGCCGGCTCGGCGGCAAGGCGGTCATGGCGCCCGCCTGGAGCCGCGACGGGACGAAGCTCGCCTACGCCTCGGGCGATCCGGCAGGCGGGAGCAGGATCGTCGTAGCCGACGCCCGGGGCCGCAAGCTCTCGGTCGTCGCGCCTGCCGCTTCCGGGACGGAGCCGAACGACGGCAATCCGAGCTGGTCGCCGGACGGGACGAGGATCGCCGTCGAAGACATCGTGGCCGCCGGGGTCTCGGTCGTGGACGTGAAGACGGGTCGCCGCACGCCGGTCGCGGTCGACGGGGTGTCGCCGGCCTGGTCCCCCGACGGCGGCACCATCGCGTTCGTCGACATCGACGATCGCACGGCCTGGGGCGCGGCGCCCGACGGCGCCGATCGGCACCGGCTCCTGCCGGCGTCCGCGGGGAAGATCATGGCGCTCGCCTGGTCCCCCGACGGGAAGCAGCTCGCGTTCAGCACCGAGACGGGGATCTATCTCGGGACGCCCGACGGCCAGGCCCCGGCGAAGCTCGTGGTCGCGGCCCGGAATCCCGGCCGGCCGAGCTTCGCGCCCGATGGCTCCCAGCTCGCGTTCGCGGCCGATGCCGGCAGCGTCCACCCGTACCGCTCCGTCTACGTCGTCGGCGTCGACGGCAGCGGGCGCAGGCAGCTCACGACCGGCCCGCACGACAGCACCGACCCGGCCTGGAAGCCGGCCGGCGTCAGAACCTCTCAGTCGTAGGCGCGAACGCGGCGGTACAGCGTGTCGCGCTGCACCGGCCGCTTGCCCGCCGCGCGGATGAGGCGGCAGAAGTCGTCGACCGAGGCGCAGTACGTCGTGCCGGCGGCCGACACCACGTTCTCCTCGATCATGATCGAGCCGAGGTCGTCGGCGCCGAAGTGCAGCGCGACCTGGCCGATCTTGAGGCCCTGCGTGACCCAGGACGACTGGATGTGGTCGACGTTGTCGAGGTAGAGCCGCGAGACCGCCTGGGTGAGCAGGTAGTCGAACGAGGTCGGCGTCTCCTTGACCTGCTGCCCGAGGCGCGTGTTGTCGGGCTGGAACGTCCACGAGATGAACGCGCGGAAGCCGTGCATCTCGTCCTGCAGGTCGCGGATGCGGCGCATGTGCTCGACGCGCTCCTCGAGCGTCTCGACGTGCCCGTACATCATCGTCGCGGTCGTCGACATGCCCAGGCGGTGCGCCTCGCGCATCACGCCGAGCCAGTCGGCGGTCTTCGTCTTCTTGGGCGCGATGATCTTGCGCACGCGGTCGACGAGCACCTCGCCGCCGCCGCCGGGCAGCGAGTCGAGACCCGAGTCGCGCAGCCGCGAGAGCGTCTCGGCGACCGTCAGCTTCGAGCGCCGCGAGATGTGCTGGATCTCCGGCGGCGAGAGGGCGTGCAGGTGGATCTTGTAGCGCGACTTGATGCCCGAGAAGAGGTCCTCGTACCACTCGATCCCGAGGTCGGGGTGGTGGCCGCCCTGCATCAGCACGGCCGTGCCGCCGAGCGCGAGCGTCTCCTCGATCTTCTTGTGGATGACCGGCTTGGGCAGGACGTAGCCCTCGCGCGTGTCGCCCGGGCGCCGGTAGAAGGCGCAGAAGTCGCAATCCGTGATGCAGACGTTCGTGTAGTTGATGTTCCGGTCGACGATGAACGTGACCTCGTCGGGATCGGTCTTGCGCGAGCGCATCTCGTCGGCGGCGCGCCCGATCGAGACCAGGTCGCGCGAGCGCAGGAGCGCCGCGGCGTCATCGTCCTCGAGCCGGGCGCCCTCGAGCACCTGCTCGAGAATCGCCTGCACGGGCCGGGTGGCGACGTCGACTGCCATCCGCGTCAGCGTACGCGAGCGGTCGCGGCGAAGCGCAACTCGGGCACGCCCGGGATCGCGCCGCACTCGGCGGCCATGGCGTAGAAGCGCTGCAGGCCGGCGCGCTCACGCTCGCCGAAGCCGTAGCGGAGCTTCTCGAAGTAGCGCGCGAGGTAGCCGGCCGGGAAGCCGTGCCGCTCGCCCGCGGCCTTCGCGACCAGGTCGGCGTGCTCGGAGGCCTCCGCGACGGCGCCGCGCAGGGCGCGATCCACGCGGGCGAGCGCGTCGGGGTCGCAGTCGCGCTGGGCGGCCCAGACGGCGAACACCATCGGCAGGCCGGTGCGCTCGCGCCAGAGTGCGCCGAGGTCGTGATGCGGCGTCGGATCGGAGAACGCCGAGGAGAGCGCCTCGTCGCCGATCAGCAGCCGGGCGTCGGCATCGGCGCCCTCGGAGCGGATCTCCGCGTGGGGAACGAGCACGCGCACCAGCGCGACCGAGGTCGCCGATGCACTCGTCACCGCGATGCTCTGCACGGCCGGCAGGGGCAGCTGCGTGACGAGCTGCACGGACTCGACGGCGCCGTCGCTGCCGACGCACAGCGACGGCAGCAGGACGTAGCTCTCGGGGTTGTTCGCGTACTCGACGCTCGACACGTTGGCGACGTCGAGCTCGCGCGCGGCCAGCATGCGGTTGAGCTCGGTGGGAACGGCTGCGACCTCACGCACCTCGCCCGGATCCAGATGCCGGGACAGCGCCCACTCGACGGGGAAGGTGTTGATGAACGAGACGCGGCCGAGGCGCAGCATCAATCGAAGCGCCGGACGACGTTGTAGAACGAGTCGCGCTGCACGGGCACGCGCCCGGCCTCGCGGATCACGCGCACGAGGTCGGCGACCTTCTCCTCGGTCGGCGTGACGGCGCCGGCGGCGTGAGCGATCGTCTCCTCGACCACGGTGCCCTGGATGTCGTTGGCGCCGAAGTGCAGCGCGACCTGGGCGAGCGGCGTCGAGATCATGATCCAGTACGCCTTGATGTGCTCGATGTTGTCGAGCATGAGGCGCGAGACGGCCTGCATCTTGAGGTCGTCGTGACCGCTCGTGAACGTCCAGCCGCGCCGCTCGAAGACGGTGTTCTCGGGGTGGAACGGGAGCGGGATGAACGCCATGAAGCCGCCGGTCGCGTCCTGCAGGTCGCGCAGCCGCAGCAGGTGGTCGACGCGCTCCTCGTAGGTCTCGACGTGGTTGTAGAGCATCGTGCAGTGCGTCTTCACGCCCATGCCGTGGGCGAGGCGGTGCACCTCGAGCCAGATGTCCGGGTGCTCCTTGCCGGGCGCGACGATCTTGCGCACGCGGTCGGCGAACACCTCGGCGCCGCCGCCGGGCAGCGTCTCGACGCCGGCCGCGAACAGCTCCTTCAGGACCTCCTCGTGCGTGAGGCCCGAGAGCTTCGTCATGTGGTGCACCTCGGACGCCGTGAAGCACTTGAGCGTCACGTCGGGCAGCGCAGCCTTCAGGCTGCGGACGAGGTCGAGGTAGTAGTCGAGGTCGAGGTAGGGGCTCTCGCCGCCGACCATGTGGATCTCGCTGTACGCCTCCTGCTCGTAGCGCGTGACGGCGTGCTGCGTCAGCGGCCCGATCTCCCACGTGTACGCGCCGTCCTGCTTGTTCGTGCGCGCGAACGCGCAGAACTTGCACTTCACGCGGCAGACGTTCGTGTGGTTGAGGTACAGGTTGTTGACGAAGTAGACCTCGTCGCCGCCCCCGCGCAGGCGCCGCGCCTGATCCGCGAGCTCGCCGAGGCCGAGCAGGTCGTCACTCTCGAGGAGCGCGACGCCGTCGTCGAAATCGAGTCGCTCCCCCGCCATGACCTTCTCGCGGACGGGGTCGATCAGCGTGCGCGTAAGCGTGCTTGCCATCGGCTCTCAGTGGTCGCGGGTGGTCGCTGCCTGCACGATAGCCTCGAGTGCGCGGCGATCGCTTCGCTCGGGCAGCGCGGTCAGGGCCGTGCGGGCCGCCTCGGCGTGCTCGAGCACCGCGCGCCGCGTGTCGGCGATCGCGCCGGTCGCGGCCACGCGGGCGAGGATCCCGAGGACGTCGGCGGCGGCGCGGTCGCGGTCGACCAGCGCGGCGGCGACGGACTCGTCGCGCTGGGCGGCCAGCAGCAGCGGCAGCGTGACCGTGCCGTCGAGCAGGTCGACGCCGAGCGCCTTGCCGGTCGACTCGGGATCGCCGTCGCAGTCGAGCAGGTCGTCGGCCAGCTGGAACGCGATGCCGAGCTGCTCGCCGAAGCGCTCGAGCGCTTCGATGCCCGCGCGGTCGAGACCGCCGAACATGCCGCCGAGCGCACAGGCGGCCGCGAACAGCCGGCCGGTCTTGAAGCGGCAGCGCTCGAGGTAGGCCTCGACGGTGATCTCGGGGCGGCGGGCCTGCTCGCTCTGCAGCGCCTCGCCGCGCGCCAGGTCGAGCGACGCCTGCGCGAGCAGCGCAACGGCCTCGGGCGATCCCGCCTGCGCGAGGCCGGCGAAGGCGAGCGCGAAGAGGTGGTCGCCGGTGGCGCGCGGCGAGCGCCTCGCCGTGGCGCGCCCACACCGTCGCGTGGCCGCGCCGCAGGGGCGCTGCGTCGAGCACGTCGTCGTGGACGAGCGTCGCCATGTGCACGAGCTCGCGCTGCGCAGGCGGCGATCTCGAGCTCGGGCCGCTCGCGTGCCTCCGGCGGCGCTGCGATCAGGACGAGCAGGGGCCGCAGGCGCTTGCCGCCCGCCGCCAGCGTCTCGCGCGACGCGCGCCCGACCGGATCGTCCGCCAGCTGTGCGGCCAGCCGCTGCTCCACCGCCGCCAGGAACGGCAGGGTGCGCGGTCCCGCGAGGGTGCTCACGTCCTGCGCCACCGCGGTCACTTCACACACCTCGCCGACGTGCAGGGCGACGATCCCGCCGGCCAGGAGCCGGTAGCGGACGTTGCTCATGCCGGCGCGGTGGAAGGCCTCGCCGAGCTCGTCGGGGCCCGGGAAGCGGCGTACCGACGCGGGGAGGTACGAGTAGGCCCCGCCGCGGTCGAAGACCTTGCCGAGGGCCGGGATGCCGCGGTCGAACCAGAGCGAGTAGAAGCTCTTCAGCGCGCCGTGGGACGGGCGCGTGATCTCGAGGCAGACGACGCGTCCGCCCGGGCGCACGACGCGAGCCAGCTCGCGCAGGCCGCCTTCGGGATCGGGCAGGTTGCGGAGGCCGAAGCGCGATCGTCGCGGCGGCGAAGGAGTTGTCGGCGAACGGCATCGCCGTGGCGTCGCCGCGGACCCACTGGATCTCCGCCGCGTCGTCGCGCTGCTTCTTGCGGGCCGCGCGGCGCAGCATCTCGGCCGAGAAGTCGAGCCCGGTCACCTGGCCGCTGCGACCGACGACGCGGGCCAGCTCGAGCGCGAGGTCGCCGGTGCCGCAGCACGCGTCGAGCACCGTGGCGCCGCGGCCGACGCCGCTCTCGCGCGCGGCGATCGCGCGCCAGCGGCGGTCGAGGCCGGCCGTCATGACGCGGTTCATGGCGTCGTAGGGCCCGGCGATGCGGTCGAACATGCGCTCGACGTCGGCCGGGTCGCAGGCGGTCGCGGACGTTCACGCTGCACCCCAGCGGCGCAGGAGGTCGTGCTCCACGCCGAGCAGGTCGAGCGTCTTGCCCGCGACGAAGTCGATCGCGTCGGCGAGCGTGTCGGGCTGCGTGTAGAACGCGGGCATCGCTGGCAGTATCAGGGCTCCGGCCTGCCGGAGCTTGAGCAGGACCTCGAGATGGACGACCGAGAGCGGCGTCTCGCGCGGCACGAGCACGAGCCGGCGGTCCTCCTTGAGCGCCACGCCCGCGGCGCGGTGGATGAGGTTGGACTGCGCGGAGGAGGCGATCGTGCCGGCGGTCGCCATCGAGCACGGGCAGATCACGTAGCCGTCCACCTTCGCCGAGCCCGAGGCGTAGGGCGAGAACCAATCCTCCTCGGCGTAGAGCGTCGTGCCCTCGCCGCCGTTCTCCTCGACCAGGCGGCGCACCGCCTCGGCGGGGTCGAGCGAGCGATCGCGGTAGACCTCATACGCGATGACCTCCCCGGCTGCGCGCGAGGCGCAGACTCCGACCTCGGCCCCGGCCGCGGTCAGGCCGGCGAGGACGCGGGCGGCATAGGGCGCACCCGAAGCGCCCGTGATGCCGAGGAAGAACCTCACACGAGCAGGGTAGCGATGTACGCGAGCCGGCGGTCGCGTAGCGCACGTCGCTCTAGGCGAAGTCCTTGCAGGCGACCGCTTGCGTGGTCGGCGAGCCTCGCCGCCGGTGGTCAGCGTGGCGACGACCGTCGCGATGCACTTGATCTGCGCCTCGGTGAGCTCGCCCTTGAACGCCGGCATCGGGGCCTTGCCGTTCGTCACGCGATCGAGCACCAGGGTGTAGTTCGGCTTCGCGGTGTCGAGGTTCGGGCCGATGTTGCCGCCCCAGCCCATGGCCTTGAGCGTGTGGCAGCTCCCGCAGGACTGCTGCTTCACGAACGCGATGCCGGGCCCGGTCGCCGTTGCCTCGCCCTCGATGTTGGGCGCGCTCGAGCCCTTCCAGGTCAGCGTCAGCAGCAGGACGGCCATCGCGCCGGCGAAGCCGATCGCGATCGGGCGGCGCGAGACGCGGCGCTCGCGCGTGCGATCGATGAAGGGCAGCGTGATGAGGATGCCCATCCAGATGCTCGGGATGATGATCGTGCCGAGCAGCAGCAGGTTCGGGTTGTCGAACACCCGCAGCAGCTGGAAGAGGAAGAAGTAGTACCAGTCCGGCCGTGGGTCGTAGATCGCCACGGCGGCGTCGGCCTTGGCCTCGTACAACGGCCCCAGGATGCCGCTCTGCTCGCCGTCGGCCGTCGCGTGCCAGAGGATCGCGAGCCCCACGATCAGCAGCACGAAGAAGAGGTTGACGACGACGTCGTGGAGGATGACCTGCGGGAAGAACGACTTGCCCGTCTTCTTCTGGTACGAGTACTCGCGCAGATACGCCTCGCGGCGCTCGCGCGCGGTCAGCCGTGCCATTACGCGTCCCCCCGGCCGGTGAAGGTGCGGCAGTCGCTCACCGCGTGCTCTCCACGGCCTCGCGCGCAGCGGCTTCGTCGTAGCGCTTGCGCGACCAGGGCGGCGACGTCACGCCGAGGCGGACGACGAGCCACATGTGGATGAAGATGAACGTGAAGATCCCGCCCGGGATCACGAGCATGTGCAGCGAGTAGAAGCGCGAGAGCGTCTGCTCGCCGAAGACCGGGCCGGCCTTGAAGAAGTTGGCGAGGTAGGGGCCGACGATCGGGCCCGTGCCGTTGATGTTGACGCCGACGACCGTGGCCCAGTAGGCGCGCTGGTCCCACACGAGCAGGTAGCCCGTGAACGACATCGCCATCACCATGATGAAGAGGATCCCGCCCGTGATCCAGGTCAGCTCGCGCGGATACTTGTAGGCGCCGAACACGTAGACCCGGGCCATGTGCAGGAAGAGCAGGATCACCATCACCGACGAGCCCCACTTGTGCATGCCGCGCACGAGCCAGCCCATCGTCTGATCGTCCGTGATGTAGCGGATCGACTCGTAGGCCGAGGCCGGATCGGGGTGGTAGCTCATCGCGAGGATGACGCCCGTCGTGGCCTGCAGCAGGAAGACCGTCAGCAGCGAGGATCCGAGCGTCTGCAGCCAGGACGTGTCGCCCGGCACCTTGCGGAACAGGAACGCCTCGACGAGCCCGACGAAGCCGGAGCGCTCCTCGACCCACTCGAGCGGCGCATCGACGACGAGTTCCTGGGCGGTGGGACGTGTGCGAGGCATCGGCTGGCGCTCCTAGCCTTGCGGGGCGGGGGGATAGAGGTACGAGAGGATCCCCTCGACCGGCTGGCCGGGGCCCTTGAGCTGGTGCCGCTGGAGGCTGTCGTCCATCGCGTAGAGCTGCTTGATGATCAGGTGGCCCTGGTCGCTGACTTCCGTCTCGTAGCGATTCAGCGGGCGTACGGGCGGTCCGGCGGTGCGGCGGCCTTCCTTGTCGTACTGACCGCCGTGGCACGGACAGGCGAAGCCCGTCGTGTTGGGCTGCACGGGGCACCCGAGGTGCATGCAGGTGTTCGCCACCGCGGTGAACTTGTCGTCGCCGTCGTTGCGGATGAAGACGAGTCGCCGCGACAACCCCGAGATGTCGTTCGGCCGGCTCTCGAAGGTGACCTCGTGATACGGGATCTCGCCGGACTTGGCCGGCGGGTACAGCGTCGTCGGGCCGAGATCGACCGGGTACGTCGTCGATCGTCTCGAACGACGGCGCGAGCACCGCGACCGTCACGGGCACCGCGATGATCGCGCCCATCAGGGCACCGAGACCGACCGTCGCGCCGGAGAGGAACTTCTGGCGGCTCATCGCCGACTGCGCGGAGCCGGGGTTGGCAGCCGCCGCCGCGGCCTCGCCGGGCGTGGTGGTGTGGTCCTGCTGGTCGGGCGTCTCCGCCACGAGTCGTACCTCCGGTCGCGATCTGCCAGGGAGCATTACAGCCGATCCGGCGGCACTCCGCAACGCTGAGGCGTCTGCCACGAACTGCGGTGCGCCAGCAGGGCCTCAGATCCCGCGTCGCCGCCCTCCGGCGGCCGCCGCGCGGACGGCCGAGGCGAGCGGCGTGATGGGCAGGTCGGCGAGGCGCAGCAGGGAGTCGCCGCGCGCGACCGACTCGGGCGCCGGCAGCGCCGCGGCGAGCGCCGCGACCTCGGGCTCGCTGCGCGCGGCGACGCCGAGGGCCACGCGCGTGACGACGTCGCCGGCGATGCCGGCGTCGACCAGACGCGGGCGCCGGCCGTGCGCGGCCGCGACCTGGGCGAGCAGATCGCGATAGGTGGTGCGGTCACCGCCGGCGAGGTCGTAGCCGTCGGGGTCGGCCTCGGCCGCGCCGGCCAGCCAGACGACGGCCCGCACCGCGTCGGCCGCGGCGACCGGTTCCGTCGCGCGGCGCATCCAGGCCGGGCACGGGATCACCGGCAGCCGGTCGCCGAGCGCACCGAGCAGCACGACCCAGGGCGCGCCGGCCCCGATCACGGGTGCGCAGCGCACCACCGTGACGCGCGCCGGATCGCCCCCGGGCGAGGCGATCGGCGTGCCCAGCCGCTCCACGCGGATGACCCGGCCCGCGCCACCCGCCAGGAGAGCGCCCTCGGTCGCCGCGACGGCGTCGGCGCCGGACTCGCTCGAGCTGAGGTCCAGCACGCACGCGCAGTCGGTCGTGGCCCGCGTGAGCGAGCGCTCGTCGAGTGGATCCGCCCAGTCGCGCTCGACGCCGAGCATGCCCGCGATCGCCGCCTGCCGGCGGTCGAGCGCGCGCACGCGCCAGCCCTCCGCGACGAACAGCGGGATCGCGAGCCGGCCGAGAAAGCGGCTCGCGCCCAGAACCGCTACGAGCGGCGCCATCCGCGTCGCCCCCGGCTCGCCGCGCGCGCGGCCCCGGGCGCGGACGGGAGGGCGATCCCGAGCGAGTCCCAGCGCTCGTCGACCTGGCGGCGCACCTCGTCGCTCATGCGCGCGACCTCGGGCCATTCGCGCGGGTAGCCCTCGCCGGGCCAGGTCGCGGTCGCGTCCAGCCCGAGCTTGCCGCCGAGCGCCTGCAGCGACGGCGCGTGGTCGAGTTGATCGAGCGGCCCGTGCGCCTGCTCCACGTCGCGGCCCGGGTCGGTGTTCGCGCCGACCTGCCACGCCACCTCGCCGTAGTCGTGGACGTCGACCCACTCGTCGACCACGATCACCATCTTCGTCAGCGACAGCAGGCCCGTGCCCCAGACCGCGTGCATGACCTTGCGCGCGTGACCGGGATAGGCCTTGCGGATCGAGACGATGCAGCAGTTGTGGAACGCGCCCGGCGACCGGCAGGTCGTAGTCGACGAGCTCGGGCAGGGTGGTGCGCAGCGCCGGGCAGGAACAGCCGCTCGGTGGCCTTGCCGAGCCAGGCGTCCTCGGCGGGCGGCGGCCCGACCAGGATGCTCGGGTAGATCGCGTCGCGGCGCATCGTCATGCACGTCAGGCGCAGCACCGGGAACGGCTCCGCGGGCGTGTAGTAGCCCGTGTGGTCGCCGAACGGCCCCTCGTCGGCCAGCTCGCCGCGCTCGCAGTAGCCCTCGAGCACGATCTCCGCGCGCGCGGGAACCTGAAGGTCGACCGTCTTGCACTGCACGACCTCGACGGGCTTGCCGCGCAGGAAGCCCGCGACCATCAGCTCGTCGACGTGCTTGGGAGCGGGGCAGGAGCCGGAGTAGGCGGTGATCGGGTCGCTGCCGATCGAGATCGCGACCTCCATGCGGCCCGCGCCGTCGCGCCAGTCGGCGGCGGCGTCCTTGTGGATCTGCCAGTGCAGGCCCGTCGAGGTCGCGTCGTACTTCTGCAGCCGGTACATGCCGACGTTGCGGCCGCCCGTGCGCGGGTCCTTGGTGAAGACCGACGGCAGCGTGATGAACGGGCCGCCGTCGCCCGGCCAGCAGGTGGGGATCGGCAGGCGATCGAGGTCCGGCCGGTCGAGCACGACCTCCTGGCACGGCCCCTTCGACACGGTCTTCGCCCGCGAGTCGGCGAGCGACTTGAGCTTGCCGAGGGCGCGGATCTTGTCGCCCATGCCCTGGGGCGGTTGCAGCTCGAGCACCGAGGCGACCTTCTCGCCGAGCTCGTCGAGCCGCTCGACGCCGAAGGCCAGGCACATGCGCCGCTCCGTCCCGAACTGGTTGATCAGGAGCGGCAGCGAGGAGCCGCGCACGTTGCGGAAGAGCAGCGCGGGCCCGCCCGCCTTGACCACGCGATCGGCGATCTCGCTGATCTCGAGGTGCGGGTCGACCTCGGCCGCGACCTCGACCAGCTCTCCCTCGCGCCCGAGCAGGTCGATCCACTCGCGCAGGTCGTCGCAGATCACGAGCGGGAGGCTAGTGGATGGGTCACGCCGTCAGACGCGCGTGCGCGAGTTGCGCCTCGACCACGTCGCGGCCCGCGATCAGGGCGGCCAGCGGCAGGCCGTCGTTCTCGAGCCGCAGTGCACGCGCGGCGCGCGAGAGGCCCTCGTAGTCGATCACGCCCGCGAGCGCGAGCGCCGTGGCCGCCCAGAGGTCGCCGTCCAGGTCGCCGCGCGCACGCACGGCCGCCGCGGTGCCGATCAGCGTCGCCAGCGCGTCGATCGCCGCCAGATCCCCGATCGCGGCGATCCAGACGAGTCCCTGCGCGTAGAGGTGGTCGCCGCACAGGAGCCGCTCGCCGTCGTCGTGCGGCGCGAACAGGCGCGGCCGCCCGTAGTGCAGGAGGTAGCCCTCGTAGATGGCCTCCATGCCGGCCGCGCACGGCTCGCCGCAGAGTGGGGCCCAGACCTCGCCGCCGCGGCGCGCCTCGGCCGCCAGGAGCGTCGTCGCGAGCGCACCGCGCTCGTTCGCGGCAGCTGCCGCGATGGCATCGAGCGTCAGTCCAGCCACTCCGCCGCCTCGCTCGCCCAGTACGTGATGACGAGGTCGGCGCCGGCACGGCGGATCGCGGTCAGCGACTCGAGGATCGCGGTGCGGCGGTCGAGGGCGCCGGCCGCCGCGGCCGCCTCGAGCATGGCGTACTCGCCTGAGACCTGGTACGCGGCGAGCGGCAGGGGCGAGGCGTCGCGCACGCGCGCGATGAGATCGAGGTAGGGCATCGCGGGCTTGACCATGAGCGCGTCGGCGCCCTCCGCGGCGTCGAGCAGCGCCTCGCGCACCGCCTCGCGCGCGTTTGCGGGATCGAGCTGATAGCCCTTGCGGTCGCCCGACTTGGGCGCGGAGCCGGCGGCGTCGCGGAACGGCCCGTAGAAGGCCGAGGCGAACTTGGAGCTGTACGAGAAGATCGCGACGTCCTCGAGGCCCTCGCCGTCGAACGCGCTGCGGATCGCGGCCACGCGCCCGTCCATCATGTCGGAGGGCGCGACGGCATCGGCGCCCGCGCGCGCGTGCGAGAGTGCGACCCGTGCGAGCAGCGGCAGCGTGGCGTCGTTGTCCACGTCGCCGTCGCGCAGGACGCCGCAGGCGCCGTGCGAGGTGTACCCGCAGAGGCACACGTCGGTCAGCACCGGGAGTCCCGGTGCCTGGGTCCGGATGGCGCGGATCGCCGTCTGCACCGGTCCGGCGTCGTCCCAGGCGGAAGACCCCTGCTCATCCTTGCTATCGGGCAGCCCGAACAGCAGCATTCCGCCCACCCCACGGGCCTGGGCCTGGGCGGCCAGGCCCGCCGCCACATCGGCGGAGACGTGACGCTGGCCCGGGAGCGACGAGATCGGCCGGTCGACGTTCGAGCCGCTGACGACGAACAGCGGCTGAATCAGGTCTGCGGGCGCTACGCGCGTCTCGCGCAGCAGGCGGCGCAGACCCTCGGAGCGTCGCAGGCGGCGCATGCGAACCTCGGGGAAACTCACGCGGGAAGCCTAGATGCTCGGCGCTCCAGGGCGCTCCGGCCGCTCACATACCCACCAACAGGGTGGGCCTTGCACCCTAAGCGGTGGTGGAGGGAGCACTCCATCCAACACCCCGGTCCCCACCTAAAGCCGCACTTGACCCGGGACCTACTGGACCGTCATGCTTGTGACGGTCGGGACGTAGGTTCGGGGGAGATAGGAGCAGGTTTTGATGGATGGGGGCACGGACGCGCCATTCGAGCGACCGTCTGCGCGCGGGCATGTCATGCGTGCCCGCGTCGAGGATGCGCTTGCGCCTGCCGTCGCCCTGCGCCTGATCGTCATCTCGGAGAACCGGCTGTACCGCGAGGGGCTCGCCCATCTGCTGGGCGCCCAGGCGGCGCTCGACGTCGTCGGCGTCGCCGGCTCCGCGGCCGAGCTCATGCTCCACGACGCCGATGTCGCACTCGTCGACGTGGCGCGCCCGCCGGGCCTGCGCAGCGTCGCGGAACTGCGGCGCTTGCGGGTAGATCTTCCCGTCATCGTGGTGAGCGTCCCCGAGCTCGAGGGCATCGTCGTGCAGTGCGCCGAGATCGGCGTCGCCGGCTACGTGACCACGTCGGGATCGACCGACGAGCTGGTGGCGGCCGCCCGTGGCGTATCGCGCGGAGAGGTCGTGTGCCCCCCTGGTGTGGCGGCGGTCCTGGCACGGCGCGTGGCGGCCCTCGCGAGTCAGCGCCGGGAGCCCGCGGGCGACGCCCGCCTGACCCTGCGCGAGCGCGAGATCCTGCGACTGATCGACGACGGGCTCTCCAACAAGGAGATCGCCCAGCGCCTCTCCCTGCAGACGAAGACGGTCAAGAACCACGTCTCGAACATCCTGGCGAAGCTCGGCGTGGCCAATCGTGCGGCTGCTGCAGCGGCATTGCGTGGGTCCGAAGACCCCTCCGGTCGCGGGTGGCGCTGAGGTCCCAGACCCACCCAGGGCCTACCCGAAAGGCCCAGATCGCCTAGGCCTAGTCCTAGGAAAGACCCACAGATTCCTGCAGGATCGTGTGGGCCGGGTTTGAGGCGAAATGCCCATTGCCGTGGCCTCCCGGACTCGCGAACATGGCCGGTGGTGGGAAACGCTCTCGTCATCCAAGCTCGCGTGCGCTCGGCCCCGACCGGGGGTCATCGGCACCAGGACGGCCCGGCACCGACCGGCCAACCGATCCATGGCGTCAACCTGCGTCAGCGCAGCACCTGGATGGCTTGTGCGACCACCAGCAAGAGTCCTGCAGTCCGTGCCGCCGGGAGCGTCGCGAAGCTGCAGGACGGCAGGTATCGAAGGGGCGAGCGCTAGGGGAGCGCTCGCGTCGTGCATGCGACGGCGTCGGAGTGCGGCGCCGATGGCACGGCGGAGTTTCAAAACGGAGAGGAGCACGACTTGAGAAGTTTCAGGAAGATGCTGCTCGGCTGTGGTGGCCGCATGGTCCTCGTCGCCGGCGTAGCAGCGAGTCCGGCATCGGCAACGGTGCCCACCAAGGGGCTCGATACCCAGGAAGCCAACGTCCCGTATCTGGCGTGGCGCGGCGAGCATGTCCGCCTCGGCTTCTGCGACTTCGACTTCGCGATCTCGTCGGAGAGCGACGTCAGCTGGGCGCTCGAGGACTGGAGCGGTGATCCGCTCAACGGTTCCGTTCCGGTTCCGCAGGAGATGTTCGGCCAGCGTCATTTCTACAACGGCTGCGTCTATTCGAACTGGACGTCTCAGAAGGCAGGCGTCGCATTCATCAAGCTCGTCGTCAGCGGCGAGGCCGGCCGGAACGACTATGAGAAGCAGTTCATGGTCGCGTGGATGGACCTCAGCACGCCGACCGTGACCGGCGGCGGATCGGTCAACGCCGGCGACTGCAACGTCCGGCAGATCGAGCGAGCGGTTCATCGGCCTCAGTCGACCCGTATCGCGTCTGCGATCCGGCGGCCGACAACACGCACCTCGTGACCGCGAACGTCAAGGGCAACATCCCGCTGAAGGCCAACTTCAGCGAGTGGGGCCTGGGTGACCATCTCACGATGCCGGACGACTGGGGCCGGTGGGCAGCCGTCGCCGCGCGCTCGTGGAACGATCACCTGCAGTCCGACTGGATCACCAACTGGGACATCCATGACGACCTGCTCGAACACCGAGGGCCACGTCAACCCGGCCCAGTGCGACGGGGCGGCCGAACGCAGCCGGCTCGACGGACGCGGTCGACAACTGCACCCTGACCGTCGATGCGGTTGCGACCTTCGGTGGCACCCACGGCTGGTTCTCCACGGTCTTCGGTAATCCCACGCGCGACGGGCTACTCCGACGGTCCGTTCGACCCGCTGTACCCGCACGACACGATGCTCTCCGACGGCAAGGTCGACGCGGGCGACGCCCCGATGCCGGCCGCGCAGATCGACGTCACGATCGCCGAGAACACCGGCGGCCCGGCGGACATCAGCGGCGTCGGCTACCTCGTGCCGAGCTACAAGAGCGACACCTACAGCCGTGACGGCCTGGGCACGAACGCGGGTCACAACTACTTCGCCCCGTTCTACCACCAGTACATCCCGGCCACCGACCGCCCGGTCGATCCGGCCGGCTCGGCTCCGTACGGCGGCGGCGGCGGCGCACAGCCGACGGGCATCGACGGCTCGGGCGATCCGGACGGCTTCAACGGCTTCTGGTTCCGCGGCCTGTACCAGAACTGGCAGTTCGCCTACACGGCGAGCTACCACCCGAACACGCCTCTCGTCGTGCCTGGACTACCGCTCGATCCCGAGCGACGAGCTGCACAACCGCCCGCTTCCCTACGGCGTACAGCGCGGTCACGGTCTACACCGACGAGCACGGCGAGGCCCAGGTCAACTACGTGCCTGGCATGGGGTTCTACTTCGACAATCTCGGCGCCATCAAGAACGTTGACGGCGGCTGCGACATCGAGAACATCGACCCGATCGGCACGCGCAAACCTCGTCGGTGCAGGCTCGCTATCCGTACCAGCCCGTCACGGCCCCGGATCCGTCCGCTGCCGTGGCGCCGTTCGTGGTGCACTCCCTGTTCCACAAGACCCTCGCTGCCTACGCGAAGGGCCCCGGAGCAGAGAACGCCAACGTCCGCGTCGTCCTCGCACACGCGCAGGACATCGACGGGTCCCCGCTCGCTCACGAGATCGTCTGCTGGAGCGAGCAGGGTGCCGGCTACATCCACCTCTACCCGACCAGTCAGGCCGGTGGCACGATCCTCGACCAGAACGGAGCCGAGGTCGCGCACATCGATTCCTGGCAGGCCAAGCAGGGGTACTTCATCGACCCGTACAGCGGCCGGCAGTGCACGACGACTGACGAGCACGGCAACACGGCAGTCGAAGTCGGCAACTCCGAGGGTGGTTCGGTCGACGTGATGGCCGAGTGGATGAACGAGATCATCTTCCGCGACATCCCGGTCAACTTCAACGCAGGCGCGCCTGGCTCGTTGAGTGACACCGGCCCGATCACCCACGTCCCGACCCCGACGCAGATCAAGGCCAGCCTCGCGGCTACCGGTGGCGTCGTCGGTCCGGTGCTCGTCGACGGCAAGGCCGTGAAGACCAAGGTCATCAAGTCGTCGAAGAACGCCACCAAGAAGGTCCTGCACAAGATCCGGACTGCTCGCGTCGTGAAGCCGTTCCACGGCAAGCGCGTCCTGCAGGTGCGGGTCAACGGCGTGAAGGGCATGGTGGCCCTCAAGATCACCATCAAGCTCGGCAAGACGACGCACACCTACAAGCGCTTCGTCCTCGCCAACAAGAAGGTCGCGGTGAAGAACCTGCCGATCCCGGCAAAGACCGCGAAGGTGACCGTCTCGCTGATCGGCTAGACCGATCGGCAAGACCGGGGTACGTTGGGGAGGCCCGCTACGGCGGGCCTCCCCTACCTCGGGCCCCTGACACGACGAGCGTCGCGGCCGGGTAGGCCGCACCGGGACGCTCGCCGCGCGAGTGGCCAGGAGAGGATCCAAGCGAATGGCTGCAAGACGGAGAAGGAAGTGGATCGCGATCGGCGGCGCGACGGCCGCGGTGGCGATCGGAGTGTGCGGCGCCGTCGCCGCTCGGCGCGCCGACCGGTCTCACCGCTCGCCGCCTTCACGCATCTCGCACCCGTGCTGAGCTGGGGTGAGAGGCGGCGATCGCGACCGACCTACGACGTCGCGCGCGCGGACGGCACCTGCGCCAGCTCCCGTGTTCGGGCGCAGCGACGCCGGCGACGTCGCCGTTCACCGACACCCCGCGTCCGGCGGACGGCATCTACTGCTACCGCGTCACCGGTCACTACGACCGTCCGGCGACGGACGTCGAGCGCGACGACGCAGGTCATGGTCGACACCGTGGCGCCGACGGTCCAGATCACCAACCCGGTGGCGGGCTCGATCGTCCGGGGCACCGTGCAGATCCAGGCCAGCGCCTCCGACGGCGGCTTCGGGCGTCGGCTCCGTCACGGTCCAGGTCGTCGGCGTGACGACCGCCACGGCGTCCCCGCTGACCTGGAACACCGTCGCGCTCGCCACGAGCGGGCAGACGTACACGCTGCGCGCCACCGCCGTCGACCTTGCCGGGAACCCGGCCGAGTCGACCATCTCGGTCACGGTCGACAACGTCGCGCCCGTGGCTCCCGTGATCACGGCGCAGTCCCCGGTAGCGGGGAGTCCGACGCTCTCCTGGGCCACGCACGGCGGTGAGACCTACAGCGTCTCCCGCAACGGGGCCGTCGTCGCCCCGGCGGTGATGCCGCCCTGGACCGACCCGGGCACGCTCGCGCCCGGCACCTACCAGTACGTCGTCAGGGCGACCGACCAGGCGGGGAACTCGGCCTCGTCGCTCACGACGCCGATCGTCGTCGTGCCGCCGAGCGTGACAGCGCCGCGCTCCGTCTCCGCCGCTTCGCCGACGAACGCGCCGCCCCACCTGACGTGGCAGCCGCCGGTCACGTTCGCCGTCACGAGTTGGCAGATCTACCGTGACGGTGCGCCGCTGCAGGCACTGGGCGACGCATCGGCGAACAGCTTCGACGACGCGGCCGCGCCGCAGGGTCCGCACACGTACGCGGTGCAGGCGATGAGCGGTGGCAGTCCGGGCGACATGTCGAGTCCGGTCTCGGTGACGTACGACACGGTCGCCCCGGTGCTCGCACCCCTCACCGCCAAGGCCAATCCGAACGGGACGGTGGCCGTCAAGTGGCCGAGTGCCGACGATCCCGCTCCGGCGTCCGGGATCTCGTCCTATGTCGTTCGCCGGGGAACGTCGGCTCCCGGCGACGTCTCGGGCGGCACCGGCATCTGCAACGTGACGCCGTCGGACACGGACTGCGTCGACACCACCGCCAAGAGCGGCACGTCCTACGGCTACGCCGTGTTCGCCGTCGATGCCGCGGGCAACAAGGCCCGTCGTGAGGCCACCGTGCGCGCGATCGACACGGAGTCCCCGGACGCCGTGGCCAATCTCAAGGTCCTCAGCTTCGACCGCACCTACGCCCGGCTCACGTGGACGGTGCCCGCACTCAAGGGCGCCGACGCGGATATCGCGGGCTATCGGGTGATCATGCTGCGCAGGGGCGCGAAGGCACCGGCGAGCGAGAACGACGGGACGGTCGTCTGCCGCAACGACGATCCCAGGGACAACATCTGCGATGCGCTCAAGCTCGAGACCGGCAAGAAGGTCACGTTCGCGGTGTATGCGCTCGACGAGGTGCCCAACTACTCGCCGCCGGTCGTGATCTCGATGGTCCCGCACTCCGTCGACAAGAAGCCGCCGCACAAGCCGACCAAGGTGCTGCTCACGCGCGCCGGGCTGACCTACACGCTGAAGTGGGTCTCGCCGAAGGATCGCGATCTCAGCAAGTTCCGCGTCACGCTCTACGACACCGGGCCGGCGCCGAAGCCGTCGAAGGGCAAGGTCGTCGGGCAGGGCCGCGTGCTGCACGCGACGTTCACGCTCACGCCCGGCAAGCGCACCTACGTCAACCTGTTCGCCCTCGACGTCACCGGCAACTTCTCGAGGGTCACCAGGCTGATCGTCGCACCCGGCAAAGCCGTCGTGCCCAAGAGCAAGAAGAAGAAGGCGGCGGTCACGAAGCCGCCGGCGAAGAAGGTCGTCAAGAAGCCGGTGGCGGCCAAGACCATCAAGAAGCCTGCATCGCCGGAGAAGCCGATCCCCGTCGAGGTGGCGGCGAGCGGCTGAGCCTAGAGCTCGCCCAGCGCGGCGCGGTCGACGATCCAGACGACCTCGCCGTCGACGGGCGCGACCTGTGCGCTCGGCAGCGCCTCGCCGCCGCGGATGCGCGCCAGCGCCTCGCGCTTGCGCTCGCCGAGCGCGAGGATCAGCACCAGGCGCGAGCGGTCGAGTGCCGGCAGCGTCAGCGTGATGCGCTCGTGCGGCGCGTACGGCGCCAGTCCCGTCGTGCACAGCTTCCGGCGCTCCGCGAGCTGCGGCGAGCCCGGGAACAGCGACGCGCAGTGACCGTCCTCGCCCATCGAGAGCAGCGTCACGTCGAACCGCTCGGGCAGCAGCGCGGCGTAGCGGTCGGCCTCGGCGTCGCCGTCGGGCTCCTCGCCGCGCATGCGCTCGACGCCGGCCGGCGTGACGCCGCGCAGCAGCGTGTCGCGCACGAGCCGGTAGCAGGACTGCTCGTCGTCCGGCGGAACGCGGCGCTCGTCCCCGAAGTAGAGCGTCACCTGCGACCAGTCGAGGCGCGTCGCGCCACGCCTCCGACGCGAGCAGCTCGTAGGCGGCGCCGGCCGTCGTGCCGCCGGTCAGGACGAGCGTGCGCGGGCGCGGCGCCCGACGATCAGCTCGCACAGCCGCGCGATCGCCGCATCCGGGTCGGGGGAGACGTCGATGTTCACGTGGCGAGCTGCGCGACGGCCGCCTCGAAGCCGGCGTCGCGCTCGTAGATGCCGAGCTCCTCGGCGACCAGCGTCGGCAGGTGCGGCACCCACAGCCGCGCCTGCTGCGGCTCGAGGTGCGGCGATCGCACCTCGGCCACGCCCTCGCCGAGGCGGACGACCTCGTAGTGCTCCTTGCCGCATGTCAGCCGCACGCCGATCAGCGAGCCCGAGCGCATGTCGCGCCGCCGCTCGCTCGTCAGCTCGACGCTCGGGTGCCGGCCCGTCCGGCTCAGCACCCACGCCGCGAGCAGCCGCGCCTGCGCCTGCGAGCGGCCGGCGTGCGTCAGCTCGATGCGATCCAGGCGGGCGAGTGCGCGCGCGGCCTTCGGCGGATCGAAGAGCCGGGCGACGAGCTCGCGCCAGCCGGTCAGCTTCGTCCAGGAGAGGTCGGTGACGCTGCGCGTGGGCTCGACGCGCGAGCAGTCCGGGCAGCGAGTGCAGGCCCGAGCGCTCTCCGGTCGAGTCGACGACCACGCGCGTCGCGAACGACCAGCAATCCTTGACGAGCGGCTCCCAGCGCTCCGGGATCGAGGCGCAGCAGCAGGAACACCGGCAGGTCGGGCAGCAGCAGGCTCGCGATCACGCTCGGCAGCGCCGCACCGTCGTCGCCCGCGGCGAGGTTCACGAGCTCGCAGCGCAGCTCGCCGTCGCCGCTCGGCGAGCGCGTGGTCACGACCTCGGCGCTCGCGTCGAGCTTCCGCTTCGCCCCGCGTCGCGAGCGCGATGATCGCCCGCGACGGACGGTTGCCCGGCAGGTCCTCCAGCAGGCGGGCCATGCGCGCGGCCTCACGCGGCTCGTCGGTCAGGACGACGAGGTCGAGCAGCTGCGTGCGGGCCTCGCCCCGCTCGCCGCCGCGCAGCTCGGCAAGCCGCTCTTCGACGGCCGCGATCGCGCTCACGGCCGGCGCCACCTGCGCCCGTCGCGCGCGAGCAGGTCGTCCGCCGCCTCCGGGCCCCAGGTGCCCGCGGGGTAGAGGTGCGGGGCGCCGCCCTCGTTCTGCCAGGCGTGGATGACGGGATCGACGACGCGCCAGGCGTCCATCACGGCGTCGATGCGGATGAAGTTCGTGGCGTCGCCGCGGAGCGCGTCGACGAGCAGCGTCTCGTAGGCCTCCGCCGGCGCGGTCGCGAACGCGGTGTCGTAGTCGAAGTCCATGTTGACGGTGCGGATCTGCGTCCGCGTGCTCGGCACCTTGGCGCCGAAGCGCAGCGCGATGCCCTCGTTGGGCTGGATGCGCAGCACCAGGACGTTCGGCTCGAGCTGCTCGGAGGCCGCGTAGGAGAACGGCAGGTGCGGCACGCGCTTGAACTGGATCGCGACCTCGCTGACGCGCTTGGCGAGCCGCTTGCCGGTGCGCACGTAGAACGGCACCTCGGCCCAGCGCCAGTTGTCGACGGCCAGGCGCGCGGCGACGTAGGTCTCGGTGAGCGAGTTGGGGTCGACGCCCTCCTCGTCGCGGTAGGCGGGAACGGCGTTGCCCCCGCTGAAGCCCGGCGTCGTACTGGCCGCGCACGACGTCGGCCGTCCCGAGCTGGCGCAGGGTCGCCAGCACCTTGGCGCGCTCGTTGCGCACCGACTCGACGTCGAACGACCCGGGCGGCTCCATCGCGACGAACGACAGCACCTGGAGGAGGTGGTTCTGCACGATGTCGCGCATCGCGCCCGCCTCCTCGTAGAAGCGGCCGCGCCCCTCGACGCCGAGCGACTCGGCGACGGTGATCTGCACGTGGTCGATGAAGTTGCGGTTCCAGACGGGCTCGAAGATGCCGTTGGCGAAGCGCAGCACGAGGATGTTCTGGACGGTCTCCTTGCCCAGGTAGTGATCGATGCGGAAGACCTGGCGCTCGCGGAACGCCGCGGCGACGACGGCGTCGAGCGCCTTCGCCGAGGCGGCGTCGCGGCCGAACGGCTTCTCGATGACGAGCGAGCGCGTCGAGCTGCGGCTGCGCGACAGCCCCGCCTCGCCGAGCTTCGTCGTCACGAGCGGGAAGACCGTCGGCGGCGTCGCCAGGTAGAAGACGGCGTTGCCCGCGCAGCCGCGCTCGCGGTCGGCCTGCGCCAGCCGGCGCTTGAGCTCGGCGTACGTCTTGGGGTCGTCGAACGAGCCGCTGACGTAGAAGAGCCCGCGCGCGAACGTGTCGAAGACGGCGTCGTCGATCGGCTGCGTGCGCGAGTACGCCTCGAGCGCCTTGCGCACCTCCTTGCGATACCCCTCGTCGCCGCCGTAGTCGCTGCGCGCGACGCCGATCAGCGCGAACGCGGGCGGCAGCATGTTGCGCAGCGCCAGGTTGTAGAGCGCCGGCAGGAGCTTGCGGTGCGCGAGGTCGCCGGAGGCGCCGAAGATGACGAGCGCGCCCGGGGCCCGGCACGCGCGACATGCGCATGCCGTCACGCAGCGGGTTCGTGCTCACGCGTCCTTCACCGCATGCCCGCCGAACTGCTGGCGCAGGGCCGCGTTGACCTTGGCGGAGTAGGAGTCGTCCTGGCGCGAGCGCTGGCGCAGCATCAGCGAGAGCGCGATCACGGGCGCGGGCACGGCGGTGTCGATCGCCTGCTCGACCGTCCAGCGGCCCTCGCCGGAGTCCTCGACGTAGCCGCGGATGCCCTTGAGGCCCGGATCCGCGTCGAACGCCAGGCCGAGCAGCTCGAGCAGCCACGAGCGCACGACCGAGCCCTGCATCCAGAGCTTCGCGATCGCGCCCTCGTCGAGGTCGTACTCGCTCGCGTGCATGATCTCGAAGCCCTCGGCGTAGGCCTGCATGAGGCCGTACTCGATGCCGTTGTGGACCATCTTGACGAAGTGCCCCGCACCGGCCGGGCCGCAGTGGAGCCAGCCGTTGCCGGGCGGCGCCAGATCGGTCAGGACGGGGGCGAGGTGGGCGATCGGCCTCGTCGGGGCCGCCGACCATCAGGCAGTAGCCGACCTGGTAGCCCCAGACGCCGCCCGAGGTTCCCGCGTCGACGAAGACGATGCCGCGCTCGGCCAGCGCGGCCGAGCGCCGCTTGCCGTCCGTGAAGCGCGAGTTGCCGCCGTCGATGAGGATGTCGCCCTCGCGCAGCAGGCCCGCGACGCTGGTCGATCGTCTGCTCGGTGACGTCTCCCGACGGCACCATGACCCAGACCGCGCGGCGACCCTCGCCGAGGTTCGCGACGAGCTCCTCGAGCGACGCGGCGGGCTGCCCTCCCTGCTCGGCGAGCGTGGCGCGCGGCCCCTCCGAGCGGTTCCAGGCGTGCACCTCGTGGCCGGCGTCGAGCAGGCGGTGGGTCATGCCGGCGCCCATGCGCCCGAGTCCGACAAAGGCGATCTTCATGTGCTGGTCCTCGTATTCGTCGATGTTCTCGAGCGCCCGCTCGATCGCCGCCTCGCAGGCGGCCAGGGAAATGCGCGCCAGCGGGCAGTCCACGGCCGCGCAGCGCGCCCGCATCACCCAGCGCCTGCGCATCGCGCAGCGTACGGAACCCGAACGCGCGCCCGGGGATCATCTCGTCGTCCTGCTCGCCCGCCAGCAGCTGCACGAACACGCCGTTCGGCGGCCCGCCCTTGTGGTACTGGCCGGTCGAGTGCAGGTAGCGCGGCCCGAAGCCGGCGCTGACGGCGCAGCCGAGCACGTCGCGGATACGGGTCTGCAGCCGCTCGAGCTTGGCCTGCGCGCTCGGCGGTCGGTGCCACGAACGCCTGCAGGCACACGTAGGAGCGGCCCTCCTCGGCATGCGCGAGCGTCTCTGCGATCGAGCCCGCTTCCTCGACGGGCAGCTTGCCGTCGCGCGCGAAGCCCTCGAGGATCGCGACCGTGCGGTCCTTGGCCTCCTGCACGTTCGGCTGGTCGAAGGGGTTGATGTGCAGCTTCGCGCCGACCAGGGCGGTCGCGATCTCCCACTCGACGAACAGCGCACCCAGGTCGGCGGCGCCGTCGAACTGCTGGGTGAACACCGGGTGGCCGGCCGCGCGCAGCGTGTTCATGGCCGGGTCGTTCGGGTCGTGGGGCCCGTGGCGGAGGTGGACGAAGAGCCGGTCGGCGCCGTAGGACTCGCGTGGCCGAGCGGCTCGCCCGCGATCGGCAGCACGCCCGTGCCCGGCCTTGCCCGTCGACTCGGCGATCAGCTGCTCGAGCCACAGCCCGATCGAGGCCAGCTGCGGCGGGATCACGAACGTCAGCTTGTCGCGCCCGCGCGCGTGCGCATTCGCGATCACGGTCGCGAGCGTCCCGCTCGGGTTGACGCCCGAAGTCGTCGTGGCACTTCGCGAGCGCCGCGGACGCGCTCGCGAGCAGGGGCGCGACGTCGATGCCGGCCAGCACCGCCGGGACGAGCCCGAACGCCGTGAGCGCGGAGTAGCGCCCGCCGACGTCGGGGCGACCATGCGCGACGTGCGCCCAGCGCTCGCTGCGCGCCCGCTCTTCGAGCGCCGACCCCGGATCGGTGATCGCGACGAAGCGCGAGCGGTCGCCGCCGGTCTTCTCCCAGAACGCGTCCGCGAAGCAGTTGGGCTCGAGCGTCGACCCCGACTTGGACGCGATCACGAACAGCGAGCCCTCGACCGGCACGGCGCGCACGGCGTCGGGGTCGGTCGAGTCGAGCACGAGCAGCCGATCACTGCCGTTGAGCTCGCCGATCACGAGCGGGGCCAGGCTCGAGCCGCCCATGCCGCAGAGCACGACCCGCTCGTGGCTCGCCCCGAGCGGGCCGGCCCAGGCCTGCAGGTCGGCGAGGCCGAGCTGGCCCTCCTCGACCGCGTCGATCCAGCCGAGCCAGGCGTCCTCGCCCGAGTCGGTCCAGAGTGCCGCGTCGCGCGCGAACAGGCGCGCGACCTCGGCCGCCATGCTCATGCGCGGGCCGGGGCGAGCTCGCGTGCCTTGTCGGCGATCGTCGTGATCAGGGAGTCGAACGACTTCGTGAACGACTCCACGCCCTCGTCGACGAGCTCGCGCAGCAGGATCCGGTCGAGGTCGACGCCGAGGCGCTCGCAGCTCCGCCATGTGCTCGGCGGCGGCGTCGACCTTCTGGTCGATCGTGTGCGCCGCGTGGCCGTGGTCGCGCGTCGCGTCGATCGTGCGTCTCGGGCATCGTGTTGACGGTGTGCGGCGCCGATCAGCGTGTCGACGTAGAGCGTGTCGGGGTAGGCCGGGTTCTTCGTCGACGTCGACGCCCAGAGCGGGCGCTGCACGTGCGCGCCCTTGGCAGCCAGCGCCTCCCAGCGCGGGCCCGAGAAGATCCGCTGGAACGAGCGGTAGGCGAGCTTGGCGTTCGCGACCGCGGCGATGCCCTGCAGCTCGCTGTGCCCGAGTTGCTCGAGTCGCGCGTCGACCTTCGCCGTCGACGCGCGAGACGAAGAAGCTCGCGACGGAGGCGAGCCGGTCGACCGGCTCGCCGGCCGCGACGCGCTCTTCGAGGCCCTCGATCCAGGCGTTCGCGATCTCCTCGTAGCGCTGGACCGCGAACAGCAGCGTGACGTTCACCGAGACGCCGGCCGCGGTCAGCTCGGCGGAACGCCTCGACGCCGGCGGGTGTCGCCGGCACCTTGATGAACACGTTCGGGCGATCGATCTCGGCAAAGAAGCGCTTCGCCTCGGAGACCGAGTTGGCCGGGTCGAGCGCGAGCTCCGGCGGGAGCTCGAACGAGATGTGCCCGTCCTGGCCGTCGGCCGCGTCGAACGCGGGCCGCAGCAGGTCGGCGCCCTCTCGGATGTCGGCATACGCGAGCTTGAAGAAGATCGCGCGAGCGTCGAGGCCGTCGTGCGCGGCTGCGCTGAGCGCACGGTCGTACAGATCGGAGTGGCCGATGGCCTTCTCGAAGATGGTGGGGTTGGAGGTCACGCCGCTGATCCCGTCCTCGGCGATCAAGCTGTGCGAGCGTGCCGGTGTCGAGCAGTTCCCGGCTGATGTTGTCGAGCCAGATCGACTGGCCCAGAGCTTTGATTTCAAGCAGCGGGTTGCCCATGCGAGGCTCCCTGGTCGAGGGTCGATTGCATCGTACCCACCTGAACGAGCCTCTACTCTGCCGCCGGTATGAGCGACGTCGCCAGCCGCCGCAGCGAATACGAGAGCGCCGGTCTCGACGTCGCCGACATCGATCCCGATCCCGTGCGGCAGTGGCAGCGCTGGTACGACGAGGCGGTCGCCGCCGGGGTGACCGAGCCGCACGCCATGGCGCTCTCGACCGCGGGCGAGGACGGGGTGCCGGACGTGCGCTTCGTGCTCGTGCGCGGCGTGGACGAGCGCGGCTTCGCCTTCTACACGAACCTCGACGAGCGTCAAGGCGCGCCAGTTGGCCGCACGCCCGGCGGCGGCCGCCGCGTTCGGCTGGCTCCAGCTGCACCGGCAGGTGCGCCTGCGCGGAACGGTCGAGCGCGTGACCGAGGCGGAGTCCGACGACTACTTCGCCTCGCGCCCCCGCGGCTCGCGCATCGGCGCCTGGGCCTCGCCGCAGAGCGAGGCCATCGCCGATCGGGCGCAGCTCGAGGCGCTCGTGCGCGAGGTCGACGAGCGCTTCGACGGCGTCGACGTGCCGCGCCCGGAGTTCTGGGGCGGCTTCCGCATCGTGCCCGCCGAGATCGAGTTCTGGCAGGGCCGGCCGAGCCGCCTCCACGACCGGCTCCGCTATCGCCGGTCGGGCTCCGCCTGGACGATCGAGCGCCTCGCGCCCTGAGGGACGCGAGACGCTCGAGCCCGGCTGAGCTCGGTCTACACCTTGCCGATGTTGACGACGGTGCCCTTGCCGGCGCTCGTGCCGTAGTTGGACACGTACACCGAGCCGTCCTTGCCGATCGCGACGCCGGTGGGCGTGACGAGGCCCTTGCTGGCGACGACGGTCTGCTTGCCGTTCGGCCAGACGCGGATGAGCGCGCCGGTCGGGTCATCCGGAGAGGAGGCCGTTGGCCGCGATCTCGAGCACGTAGAGGGAGCCCTTCGGGCCCCACGCGATGTCGATGATGTTCGTGAAGCCCGAGGCGTACACGGTCTGTCGAGCCGTCGGGCTTGATGCGCCCACACGCTCGCGCCGCGCCGGGCGGGAACGGGAAGCCCGTCAGCTGGCCGACGTAGACGTTCGGATCCTTCGGCCGCACCGCGACGGTCGTCGGGACGGCCTGCATCGGGATCTTCGTCCCCGGCCGGCAGCGCCGAGGAACGGCGGTGCGTCGACCTGCGTGTCCGGGAACACGGCCAGCGTCGAGATGCTGCTTCTTGTAGTTGACGCCGAGCACGTCGTTGCCGGCCGCGTCGGCGACGACGAAGCCGCCGTGACGCTGCGCGAGGCCGTACGCGTCCGAGTCGATCTCGCCGCCGTCCGGGTTGTTCGTCGGCCTCGTACTGCGAGAAGTCGGCGAACGGCCAGACCGTGCCCTTCCACGGGTCGATCTTGACGACCCAGCCGAACAGCGCGCCCGCGCCTTGCCGAGCGACGGCGCGCTGCTCCGGCGTGCCGCCGCCGCCGATCAGGCCGGTGACCTTCTTGCCGTTGACGATGACGTCGGCGGCGACCGAGTGGCGTTGTCGCCGGTGCCCTCGTCGCCGAACGACGGGCAGGCCCGAGACGACGCGCTTCTGCCGCCGTTGTGGACGAGCGTGAAGGCGCCGGTGTTGCCGAAGCAGACCGGAGTCGCTCTCGGGCCTCGGCGACGCACGGCGCCGTGCCGCCCTTGCCGGCTTCGGTGATCCAGAGTCGCCGTTCTTCGCGACGTCGAGGCCGCGCGGGTTGTCGAGCCCGCTGGCGACCGACCTTCCAGCCGTTGCCGGTGCCCTTGTTCGCCTGCGCGGCGGGCACCGCGATGAGCGCGGCGATGACCGCGATCCGAGCAGTTGGTTCTCAGCTTCATCGTCTCTCCTCCGTCGTTGTGGGGTGGCGGCGAGCTCCCGTTCAGCGGATTGTTTCCCCGGAACCTCCGCGTCCAGACGCACGAACACCCCTCAGTCACCCCAGAAGTGAGGTCGGTCTCGTTTACCTGCTGGAGCAGCGCGCGCGCCGCTGCCACGACGGCCTCGGGCGTGATCCCGAGCTCGCGCGCGATGATCGGAGCTGGCGCCGATGCGCCGTAGCGATCGAGCCCGAGCGCCGTGCCGCGGTCGCCGACGAGGGCCGACCAGCCGAACGTCGCGCCGGCCTCGAGCGACACGCGGCGCCAGACGTCGCGCGGCAGCACCTCGTCGCGGTAGCTCTGCGGCTGTGCCATGAAGAGGTTCCAGTCGGGCAGCGAGACGACGCGCGCGCCGACGCCGTCGGCCGCTCAGCGTCTCGCGCGCGGCCAGCAGGTCGTGCACCTCGGATCCCGATGCCGATCAGGATCACGTCGGGGATGCCCGGCGCTGTCGGCCAGGACGTAGCCGCCGCGCCGCACGCCGCTCGCGGGCGCGAGCACGCGTGCGGTCGAGCACGGGCAGCTTCTGGCGCGAGAGCGCGATGCCCGACGGGCCCGTCGGTGCGCTCGAGCGCGAGGCGCCAGGCCTCGACGGTCTCGGTCGCGTCGGCCGGCCGGATCACGCGCATGTGCGGCATCGCGCGCAGCGACGCGAGGTGCTCGATCGGCTGGTGCGTCGGGCCGTCCTCGCCGAGTCCGATCGAGTCGTGCGTCCAGACGTAGATGACCGGCAGCTCCATGATGCAGGCGAGGCGCACGGCGGGCCGCATGTAGTCGGAGAACACGAAGAACGTCGCGCCGAACGCGCGGAATCCGCCGTGCACGATGAGGCCGTTGAGGATCGCGCCCATGCCGTGCTCGCGGATGCCGAAGTGCAGCGTGCGCCCGCCCATGCGGCCCGGCAGCACCGAGTCGGCCTTCGCGTTCTCCTTGTTGGCGAGCGGTGCGCCCGCGATCGCCTCGCTCGCCCTTGATCGTGCGAGTTGTTGGAGGGCGCGAGGTCGGCCGAGCCGCCGATGAACTCCGGGATCGCGGCCGCGAGCGCGGCGATGCAGGCTCCCGAGCTCACGCGCGTGGCCTGCGCGATCGCCGCCGCTGAGAGTCCGGCAGGGCGTCCTCCCAGCCCGCGGGCAGCTCGCCCGAGAGCACGCGGTCGAACTCGCCGACGCGCGCCGGATCGGCGGCCGAGCTGGGCGGCGTGCAGCGCGTCCCAGGCGGCGTGGTCGGCGGCGCCGCGCTCGCGCTGGTCGAAGTGGTCGTAGACCTCGCTCGGGCACGTAGAACGTGCGGTCGGGATCCCAGCCGTAGGCCTGCTTGGTGAGCCGCACCTCCTCCTCGCCGAGCGGCGCGCCGTGCGACTCCGGCGTGTCCTGGGCGTGCGGGGCGCCGATCGCGATGTGCGTGCGCACGATGATCAGCGACGGCCGCTCCGTCTCGGCGCTCGGCGGCGTCGAGCGCGCCCGCGCAGGTCGTCGGTCGTCCAGCCGTCGTCGAGCCGCTGCACGTGGAAGCCGTAGGCCTCGTAGCGCAGCCCGACGTCCTCGCCGAACGCGAGGCCGGTCGAGCCCTCGATCGTGATGTGGTTGTCGTCGTAGATCAGGCAGAGCTTGCCGAGCCGAGGAAGCCGGCGAGCGAGCTGGCCTCGCCGGACACGCCCTCCATGACGTCGCCGTCCGAGCAGATCGCGTAGGTGCGGTGATCCACGAGCGGCTCGCCGTCGCCGTTGTAGCGCTCGGCCGAGCATGGCCTCGGCGAGCGCCATGCCCGACGGCGTTGCCGACGCCCTGGCCGAGCGGGCCGGTGCTGATCTCGACGCCCGGGGTGAGCTGCTCGCCGCGCACGATCTCGGGGTGCCCGGGCGTGCGCGAGCCCCACTGCCGGAACTGCTTCAGGTCGTCGATCGTGAGGTCGTAGCCGGACAGGTGCAGCGCGGCGTACTGGAGGATGCACGCGTGCCCGGCCGAGAGCACGAAGCGGTCGCGATCGGGCCACTACGGGTCGGCCGGGTCGTGGCGCATGCGCTCGCGGTAGAGCACGTAGGCGACCGGCGCGAGCGCCATGGCGGTGCCCGGATGGCCGGCATTGGCCTTCTGCACCGCGTCCATGGCGAGGCAGCGGATGGTGTCGATCGAGAGCGTCTCGATGTCGGCAACGGGCATTACGACTCCTCGGCGTGGCAGGTGGCGAAACCGTAGCGCCCGACGCGGCTCGGGGAGCCTGCCGGCGTCAGCCGCTCAGCAGGTCGCGGATCCGCTCCTTGGGGCGGCCCACGATCGCCCGGTCGCCGCGCACGACGACCGGTCGCTGGAGCAGCGCGGGCGCTGCGCTCGAGCAGCTCGATCACCGGACCCGCCTCGACGTAGTCGGCCTCGTCGAGGCCGAGCTTCTTGAAGACGCGAGTCCTTGCGCACGAGATCGGCGACGGGATCCTCGAGCCGGTCGACGATCGACTCGAGGGTTGCCCGGTCGGGCCTCTCCTTCAGGTAGAGGACGACGTCGTAGTCGACGCCCGAGCTCGTCGGCGATCGTGATCGCGTTGCGCGAGGCGTGGCAGTGGGGGTTGTGGTAGATCGTCACGTCGGACATGCTGCGGACGCTACCGGGCGTCTGGTAGACAGCGGCGTGCATGACCTACGGCGCACAGGGCATGGCGGGTCGCCTCCTCCGCGTGCTCGTCAACCGGCCGGGCGAGCGCTTCGGCGCCGCGCACGAGACCGAAGGGGCGTTCTACGCCGAGCCCATCGACCTCGGCGTCGCGCAGGCGCAGCACGACGCGCTCGTGACCCTGCTCGAGGATTCGGGCGCGCAGGTCGAGCGGCTCGGGCACGAGGCCGGGCCCGGACTCGATCTACACCTACGACCCGGCGCTCGTGTGCGACGGCGGCGCGCTGCTGCTGCGCTCGGGCAAGGCGATCCGGCAGCCCGAGGCGGCGGCGATGGGGGAGTGGTTCGAAGCGCAACGGCATCCCGGTGCTGGCGCGGCTGACGGAGCCGGAGCTCGCCGACGGCGGCGACCTGCTCTGGCTCGACTCGCACACGCTCGTGATCGGCCGCGGGCTTCCGCACGAACGACGCCGGTGCTTGCGCAATCAAGAAGGCGCTCGAGCCCTACGTCGACGAGATCCACGTGGTCGACCTGCCGATCGACCAGGGCGCCGACTACTGCCTGCACACGCTCAGCGTGATCTCGATGCTCGACCGCGACCTCGCCGTCGTCTCGCTGCCGCTCATGCCCGTGCACCTCTACCAGTTGCTGCGCGCGCGCGGCGTCGAGCTGATCGAGATCGACCCGGCCGAGTGGGACTCGCTCGCGCCCAACGTCCTCGCGCTCGGGCCGCGCGACGTCGTCATGCTCGCCGGCAACCCGAAGACCGCCGAGAGGTTACGCTCGGCTGGTTGCCGGGTACAGGAAATCGAGGGGTCGGACGTGGCGATCAAGGGCTCGGGAGGCCCGACGTGCCTGACTTTGCCGCTGCAACGAGATGCCATCTGAGCATACCGTGGGGCAGGAAGCGTAAGATTCCCTCAGAATGGGTATTGAACGGCTGGAAGCCAAGCTGCCGTAGCCCGCGGCGCACGTCTTCATCTGGGGGAACGTTCTGATGTTCAAAGCACGACATCGCCATACCGATCATCGGCGTGATAGCGCTGTCGCTCGTGCTGCCGGGGGTCGCTTCCGCCAACACGGCCTCGGTCAAGTGCGACAGCACGGGCGTCGTGTTCACGTACAACGCCGACTTCGGCCGGAGCAAGGTCTCCACCGAGATCGTCAACGGCGTGAGCTACGAGTACACGGTGCCCGTGCACGGTCGGCACGCACACCTGGCCGGGCGTCACCGGCGACATCTACGCCAGCGCGTCGTGGAGCGGCGGGTCGATCCCGAAGACCAAGCTGCATTGCCCGAAGCCGCCCCCGCCGCCTCCGCCGCCTCCGCCGCCGCCGCCGCCGCCGCCCGCCGCCGCCGCCTCCGCCGCCTCCGCGCCGTGACGACGCCGCCGCCGGCCCCGCCGGCGCCGCCCGCGCAGCCCGTCGCACCCCCGGTCGTGCCGGCTACGCCGGTCGTACCGTCGACGCCCTCGACGCCGCCGAAGATCACGCTGCGCAAGAAGGCGCTCGCGACGACCGTGCCGGCGGGCTCGACCGTCCGCTACCAGCTGGTCGTGAAGGCGACCGGCGGCACCGCGCACGACGTCGTCGTCTGCGACAAGCTGCCGCGACCACATGACGTACGTCTCGCTCGGCACCGCGACGCTGCAGAACGGCAAGGCCTGCTGGGTGGTCGGTGACCTCTCCGGCTCGCTCACGCTCTCGCTGCGGGCACGGGTCGACGTCGGATGCCCCGGCCGGGTCGCTCACCAACAACGCCACGGCGACCTCGGACGACGCCGGCCGCGCCAAGGCCGACGCCACCATCAAGGTGCCGGCCAAGCACGGCGTCAAGGGCAAGCTCAAGCGCACGGCCGGCGTCACCGGCTAGCGACGCACCACAGAACGCTCCTGACAACGGGGAGCGCACCGTCGGCGGGCTACGACGGTGCGCTCCCCGTTCTGGTGTCCGGCTCGGAACACGTGCGGCCGCGCTACCGTCCGATCGCATGGCGCGCCGAGCCGACTTCTCGCTGACCGCGTCGCCCGGCTCGCTGCTCGCCGTGGCCGCCAGTGCCGGCGGCGCGACGATCCTCGACGAGGACGGCCGCAGCTACCTCGACGCCTGCGGCGGCGCGATGGTGATGTCGCTCGGGCACTGCCACCCGCGTCTCGTCGAGGTCGTGCAGCGGCAGGTCGCCGAGCTCTCGTTCACGTACCGCTTCTCGTTCCGCAACGGCCCGATGCTGGAGCTCGCCGAGGAGTTGCGCGGCATCTCGCCGCTCGCCGACACCTGGTGCTTCTTCAACTCGTCGGGCTCGGAGTCCGTCGAGTCGGCGATCCAGCTGGCACTGCGCTACTGGCAGCTGCAGGGCAAGCCGGGCAAGATCGACCTGATCTCGCGCTGGCCGTCGTTCCACGGCTCGACACTCGGCGCGCTCTCGCTCTCGGGCTCCAAGTGGCGCGGGTTCTACGAGCCGATCCTCGCCAAGTACCCCGTCGCGCCCGTGCCGAACGCGGACATCCGCCGGCGCCGGCCGCCGGACGAGGAGGCGACGTGGGCCGCGCGCGAGCTCGAGGACGCGATCGCACGGCGCGGACCGCAGAACGTCGCAGCCGTCGTGATCGAGCCGGTGACGGGCGCCTCGGGCGCGGCCATCGCGCCGCCGCCGGGCTACATGGCGGAGCTGCGCCGCATCTGCGACCGCCACGACGTCCTGCTGGTGTTCGACGAGACGATCACGGCCTTCGGTCGCACGGGCGAGTGGTTCGCGGCCTGCCACTGGCCCGACGCGACGCCCGACATCATCACGTTCGCGAAGGGCGTGACGAGCGGCATCGTGCCGTTCTCGGGCGTGCTCGTGAGCGGCGCCGTGGCGGAACTCGTTCGAGCGGTCGCCCGAGGGCTTCCCGTACGGTCACACCTTCTCGGGCTACCCGCTCGGCTGTGCGGTCGCGGCCGAGGCGATCCGCGTGATCCGCGACGAGGACCTCGTCGCCGAGTCACGTCGCAAGGGCGCACTGCTGCGCGAGCGCCTGGACGCGCTCGCGGCGGCGTCGCCGCGCATCGGCGACGTCCGCGGACTCGGGCTGCTGCAGGGCATCGAGCTGGTCCAGGATCGCGAGACGCTCGCGCCGCCGCCCGGCGCCGCCGCGCGGCTGGTCGCGGCCTGCCGCGAGCGCGGGCTCATGATCTACTCGTGCCCGACGCCGATCGGAGCGACGACGATCGAGGCGGTCATGCTCGCGCCGCCGCTCACGATCGCGGATGCCGAGCTCGACCGAGGTGGTCGCGATCCTCGCCGACGCGCTGGCCGCCACGACCTAGACGTCGACCGCAGCCTGAGGAATCAGTGCTGCGAGCGCTCGAAGCCGAGGTACTCGCGCACGCTGCGCGCGTCGCGGCCGACGGCGATCAGCTCGTAGACCGGTTGAGGGCTCTTGAGGGTCTTGCGCACCTCGAGCTTCCCGATCGTGATCGCGTGCCGGCGGGCGAACGTGAGCAGCCGGTCGCGGTCGGCCGAGAGCAGGCGCCAGACCTCTTCCTGGCGCTGCGAATCGAAGTCCGCATAGAACCCGATGCGGCCATTCAGAGCAGAATCCATGGCCTGCTTGTAGTCGCCTCGGTAGTCGTCGCCGGTGTCGGACATCAGGCTGACCCTAGCAGGGGCCTGGCGCCTCCTGGCCCCACTTGGAGGCAACTCGGGAAACTCATCGGAACGGGAGGCCCGGTGCCACCGGAGGAGGGAACGGCTGCTTGGCGGCTCCGGGCCTGCCCGCCCGACTGTCGAGGCGCCTATCGGCGCATTCCGGGTATCGATCCGCGCAAGGTGCAGATCGATCCCCCGCCTGGGGGAGCGCGCGGCTACGCTGGCTCGGCATGCGCCGGGCAGTCGTCGTCAAGCTGGGGTCGTCGACGCTCGTGGACGGGCGGAGGCGCCTGCGGCGTGCCCGCCTCTCGCGCATCGCGAGCGAGCTGGTCGCGCTGCAGCAGACCGGGACGCCCGTGTGCGTCGTCTCGAGCGGAGCGATCGCGCTCGGCCTGGGCGCGCTCGACCGCGACGTGCGGCCGAGCGACGTGCCGAGCCTGCAGGCCGCCTCGGCGGTCGGGCAGGGCCTGCTGGCCGGCGCCTGGCAGCGCGCGCTGGCCTCGGCGGGCGGCCGCGCCGCCCAGGTGCTGCTGACGGCCGACGACGTGCGCCGCCGCACGAGCTACCTGAACGCGCGCGCGACGCTCGAGGCGCTGCTGGCCTGGGACGTCGTGCCGATCGTCAACGAGAACGACTCGACGGCGACCGACGAGATCACGTTCGGCGACAACGACGCGCTGGCAGCCCAGGTCGCGCTGCTGCTGCGCGCGCGCCTGCTCGTGCTGCTGACCGACGCCGACGGCCTCTACACGCGGGATCCGCGCGGCCAAGGGCGCCGAGCTGGTGCGCGAGGTGCACGACCACTCGCTGCTCGCGGAGCTCGACCTCGACGCCGCTTCGGCGAGCGGCCTCGGCTCGGGCGGCATGCGCTCGAAGGTCGTCGCGGCCTCGATGGCCGCGGGCGGCGGCGTCGCCTGCGTGATCGCCTCGGGCGCGCAGCCCGGGCATGATCTCGCGGGCCGTCGCCGGCAGCGCGGTCGGGACGCGCTTCAGCGCCGACGCGCGGCCCGGTCTCGGCGTGGAAGCTCTGGCTGCGCTACGGAAAGCCGCCGGCCGGACGCGTGCTTCGTCGACGCCGGAGCGCGCACGGCGCTGCTCTCGCGCGGCGCGAGCCTGCTGCCGGTCGGCGTGAAGCGCGTCGAGGGGACGTTCCGGGCGGGCGACGCGGTGCGCGTCTGCACGCTCGACGGCGAGCCGTTCGCGACGGGCGTCGTGGCGATGGGCAGCGCCGAGCTGCGCCGCGCAGCGGGCCAGCACTCGGCCGTCGCCGGCGTCCCGGAGGCCATCCATCGCGATAATCTGGTCCTCCACGATGGCAGTGACGACTGAATCCGCGAGCGCCCGCGCCCGCGCGCCGGCGCGGACGCTGGCGACGCTCGGGCGCGGGGCCAAGGACGCGGCGCTGGAGCAGATCGCGCTCGCGCTCGAGCGCGAGACGGCCGCCATCGTCGAGGCCAACGCCGAGGATCTCGCCGCGGCTCGCGCCGCCGGCCAGTCGAGCGCGCTGCTCGACCGGCTGACGCTCGATGCCGGGCGCGTGCTCGAGCTGTGCGACGCGGTGCGCGCGATCGCCGCGCTCGAGGATCCGGTCGGCGACGTCGTCACGCGGCTGGCGGCTGCCGAACGGCCTCGACATCCAGAAGGTGCGCGTGCCGCTCGGCGTGCTGCTCGTCGTCTACGAGGCGCGCCCGAACGTCACCGTGGACGTGGCCGGCCTGTGCCTCAAGAGCGGCAACGCCTGCCTCCTGCGCGGCTCGACGAGCGCGCGCCACACGAACGCCGTGCTGCTGCGCTGCGTGCGCGAGGGCCTCGTCGCCGCCGGACTGCCCGAGGACGCCGTCATCTCGCTCGAGGCCACGCGCGACGAGCTGGCGGCGATCGTCGCCGACCCCGCCGCCTGCGACGTCGTCATCCCGCGCGGCGGCGAGGGACTCAAGAAGTTCCTGCTCGAGCACGCCCGCGTGCCCGTGCTCGTGGCCGCGGGCGGCAACTGCCACGTCTACCTGCACGCGGACGCCGATCCCGCCAAGGCGCTGCCGATCGTCATCAACGCCAAGACGCAGCGGCCCGGCGTGTGCAACGCGGCCGAGACGCTGCTCGTGCACCGCGACGCCCTGCCGCTGCTCGGCCCGATCGGCGCCGAGCTGGCCGAGCGCGGCGTCGAGCTGCGCGCCGACGCGGAGGCGGCCGCGGCGCTCGGCGCGCCCAGCGTGCCGGCCGACGAGGAGGACTGGGCGACGGAGTACCTCGACCTGGTGCTCGCGGTGCGCACCGTGGGCTCGGTCGAGGAGGCGATCGACCACATCGAGCGCTACTCCACCGGCCACTCCGAGGCGATCGTGACCGAGAGCCTCGCGGCGGCGGGCACCTTCGTCGCGCGGCATCTCGAGCGCCTGCGTCTACGTCAACGCCTCGACGCGCTTCACCGACGGCGGCGAGTTCGGCTTCGGCGCCGAGATCGGCAACTCGACCGCCCGCCTGCACGCGCGCGGCCCGATCGGGCTCGCCGACATCACGACGACGAAGTACGTCGTGCACGGCGACGGCCAGATCCGCGCCTGAGCTGCTCGGCCGTGCTCGCTCAGCCGTGGTGGCGGCGCAGGATGACGCAGCCGTTGTGGCCGCCGAGGCCCATCGAGTTCGAGAGCGCGTACTCGATGTCGACCTTCCGCGCGCCCTCGGGCACGTAGTCGAGGTCGCAGTCGGGGTCGGGGTCGCGGTAGTTGAGCGTCGGCGGGACGATCTGGTCGCGCAGCGCGAGCGCGCAGACGGCGACCTCGAACGAGCCGGCGCCGCCGAACTGGTGGCCCGTGGCCGACTTCGTCGACGAGACGCACATGCGGTCGCGCGTGGTCGCCGAAGACCTCCTTGATGGCCTTCGTCTCGGCCGCGTCGCCCTGCGGCGTCGAGGTGCCGTGCGGGTTGATGTAGCCGATCTCCGAGGGCTCGATGCCGGCCTTCGCGAGCGCGACGCGCATCATCGTCGATGACGCCCAGCGAGTCGGGGCGCGGCGTGACGGCGTGGTAGGCGTCGTTCGTGTTGCCGCCCGCGACGACCTCGGCGTGGATGCGCGCGCCGCGGCGCTCGGCGCGCTCGACCGACTCGATCACGAGCACGGTCGCGCCCTCCGAGCAGACGAAGCCGTCGCGCGTCGCGTCGAACGGCCGCGAGGCGGTCTCCGGGCCCTCGCCGGGGCGCGGCGAGCCGAGGCCCTTCATCGTCGTGAAGCCCGCGATGATGAGCGGGTGGATGCAGGCCTCGCCGCCGCCGGCGAGCACGACGTCGGCGTCGCCGCGGCGGATCAGCTCGGCGGCCTCCATGACCGCGTGCGCACCGGTCGAGCAGGCCGAGATGGGCGCGAGGTTGTGGCCGCGCAGGTCGAGCAGCTGGGCGATCGCGCCGCTCGCGACGTCGGGCAGGCACTGCGGCAGGAACCACGGCGCCACGCGCTCCCAGCCGCGCTCGCGCATGATCTCGTGCTGCTCCATCATCGTGTGGAAGCCGCCGATGGCGGTGCCGAAGAGGACGCCGACGCGCGACGGGTCGTCGACCACGAGCGCGGCGTCGTCGGCCGCCGCCTTCGCGGCGGCGAGCGCGAGCAGGACGTTGCGGTCCATGCGCCGGGCCTCCTTGGCCCCGGCGACGGCTACCGGATCGAAGCCCTTGACCTCGCCCGCGACGCGGACCGGCATGTCGCTCGCGTCGAACTGCGTGATCTCGGCGACGCCGGAGCGCCCGGCGAGCAGCGCCTCCCAGGCCTCGTCGGTCGAGAGGCCCACCGGCGACACGCTGCCGATACCCGTGATCGCGATGCGTTCCATGCCATCGGGCGATGGTACCCGGTGCTCGCGCGCGCACCCACCGGACCTGACCGTCGATCGTTCAACTATCTTTCGGACGCATGACGGAGGAGGGCATCGACGCGCGCACGCGCGTCCTGCTGGACAGTCTGCTGCGCGCGGTTGGGCCCTCGAGCTACGAGCGGCCGGCAGCGGAGATCTGGCGGAGCGGCGGCAGGCGAGTTCGCGGACGTCCGCGGCGACGCACTCGGCAACTCGTTCGCGACGGTCAATGCCGGTGGCGGCCCGCGCGTCGCGCTCGTCGGGCACGTCGACGAGATCGGCCTGCTCGTGAAGCACATCGACTCCACCGGCGTGCTCTTCGTCGGCGAGATCGGCTCGCTGGGATCCGGCCGTGCTGGTCGGCCAGCGCGTCACCGTGCTGACGGCCGCGGGCCCGGTGCCGGGCGTCATGGGCAAGGCCGCGCGGCACCTCCTGAGCGAGGAGGAGCGCAAGCGCGTGCCCCGCGTGCACGACCTCTGGATCGACATCGGCGCGCGCGACGAGGAGGATGCCGCCGAGCGCCGTGCAGATCGGCGACCCGATCGTGATGGCGCGCCGAGCCGGTCGAGCTGCGCGGTCAGCGGCTCGCCTCGCGCGCGCTCGACAACCGCCTCGGCGCGCTCGTCGTGCTCGAGGCCGCGCGGCGCGCGGCAGCCGCCGGCGACCTGCGGCGCCGAGGTCATCGCGGTCGCCTCGGTGCGCGAGGAGACCTCGTACGCGGGCGCGCGCACGGCGGCCTTCGCGGTCGAGCCCGACGTCGCGATCACGCTCGACGTCACGCACACCGACGACTACCCGAACAGCCGACCAGGCGCGCGTGACCGGCTCGCGCGCGCTCGGCTCGGGCCCGTCCATCTCCCGCGGCGCGGCGCAGCACGAGGGCGTCGCGCAGCGCCTCATCGCGGTCGCGCGCGAGGCGGGCATCCCGTACACGCTCGAGGCCGACGGCAGCGCGTCCTGGACCGACAGCGAAGCGGTGCAGGAAGTGCGCGGCGGGGTACCGTGCGGACTCGTGGGCATTCCGCTGCGCTACATGCACTCGCCGTCGGAGACCTGCGACCTGCGCGACGTCGAGCTCGCGATCGACCTGGTTGCCAGCTTCTGCCGCAGCATTCGACCCGGAGAGGACTGGACGCAATGACGAGCTACTCCGCTGCCGAGCAGGTGCTCGAGGAGGGCAAGCGCTACGCGCTCGACTTCGACACCTCGCACGGCCCCATCAGCGCCGTGCTCGACCCCGACCTGGGCGGGCCGATCCCGAACTCGATCGCGTTCCTGGCGACCAAGGGCTTCTACGACGGCCTCTCGCTTCCACCGCGTCGTCCCCGGCTTCGTGCTGCAGGGCGGCTGCCCGAACGGCACCGGCACGGGCAATCCCGGCTACGAGGTCGTCGGCACGCCGCCGCGCTTCTACGAGTACAAGGTCGGCGACTTCGCGATGGCCAAGACGGCGATCGCGCCCCCCGGCGCGTCGGGCTCGCAGTTCTTCGTCATCTCCGGCAAGAGCGGCGAGGGCCTGCCGGCGGAGTACGGGATGCTCGGCCACGCGCGCGACGACGAGTCGCTCGCGACGATCGCGCGCATCGACGCGCTCGGCCGCGGCGACGGCCCGCCCAGCGAGCCGGTCGCGCATCAATTCCATGACGTTGCGCGAGATCACGTAGTGGCACCCGTCACCGCGACCGTCTAACGTGCAGGCTCGGTAAGCGGCTTGAGGAGAGCGTGATGGAAGGCGGATTCCCGTTCGGGATGTTCGGCGACCCGGGTGACATGCAGAAGCACCTGCAGGACATGGCAGAGCAGATGCAGACCGCCCAGAAGGTCGGCTGGGCCGACAACGCGATCAATCTCGCGGTGCAGATGACCGTCGCGTGCATCAACCGGATGGATCTCACGGGGAAGCCCGAGGAGCAGGCGGCGCAGGTGCGCGACGCCATCCGCGTGCTCTTCCCCGAGGCGGTCATGCTGGTGCGCGAGGCGCGCGAGGGTCTCACCTAGGACGGGTGACCCGAGCGGGTGATCCGCCGCCGCGCGCGGCGGTCCGCCTTCTAGGCTGTAGGGCATGAGTACAACGCCATACCCGGTCCGGCTCGTCGGCGGCGAGGCGCTGGAGCGTTCCCGCCTCACCGTCTTCTTCCGCACCTTCCTGCTGATACCGCACGTGATCGTGCTGGCGTTCTACGCGATCGGTGCGCTGGTGGTTGCGATCATCGCGTGGTTCGCCGCGCTCTTCACGGGCCGCGTGCCCGATGGCATGCACAACTTCATCGCGGGCTATCTGCGCTACTACGCCCGCGTCCTCGCGTTCGGCACGATCCTCGCCGGTCCGTTCCCGCCGTTCGGGGCGGGTGGCAGCTACCCGGTCGAGCTCGAGATCGACCCACCGGTGGAGCAGAACCGGCTCACGGTGCTGTTCCGGATCTTCCTGGCGATCCCGTGCATCCTCGTGCTCTACGTGCTGCAGAACCTGCTCTACCTGGTCGCGATCGGCAACTGGTTCGTGGCGCTGTTCCTGGGCCGCGTGCCGCCCGGCCTGGAGACGCTCGGCATGTTCTGCCTGCGCTTCCTCGTGCGGACGCACGGCTACATCCTCCTGGTCAATCCGCGCTATCCGGCCTTCGGCGAGACCCCGGGGACGCTGCCGATGGACCAGGCGTCGCTTCCGCCGGTTCCGTAGCGCGCCGCCGAAGCCTCCGCATGAGCACCAGTCCCCCATATCCCGTCCGGCTCACCGGCGGCGACGACCTCGGGCGCTCGCGCCTCACCGTGCTGTTCAGGCTCGTCCTCCTGATCCCGCACGTGCTCGCGCTCATGCTCTACGGCCTCGCGGCGTTCATCGCGGTCATCGCCGCGTGGTTCGTGGCGCTCGTCACCGGCCGGGTGCTGCCGCCGCTGCACGACTTCCTGGCGAGCTACGTGCGCTATTCGGCGTACGTGATCGCCTACGCGGCGATCCTCACCGATCCGTTCCCGCCGTTCAACGGAGACGCCCCCTATGCGGTCGCAGTCGAGATCGACGCGCCGGTGCCGCAGAATCGCCTGACCGTGCTCTTCCGCGCGGTGCTCGTCCTCCCGTGCATGGTGCTCCTGGGCTACGTGCTCGACCCGCTGCTCGCGCTGATCGCGGTCGGGTGCTGGTTCGTCGCGCTGGTCACGGGGCGCGTGCCCGCCGGCCTGCAGCGCGTGGGTCTCTGGATCCTGCGCTTCCGCGTGCGGTCGTACGCCTACGTGCTGCTCGTCAACCCGCGCTACCCGTCGTTCGGCGGCGACCCCGCCGAGGGCTCGCTGCCCGCGGATCAGGCGTCGCTTCCGCCGCTTCCCTGAGCGGCTCGCGCTCTACGGCATCGGGGGCAGCGCGCCTGCGCGCCTGACAACCGCGGTTCCCCCGTACGGGTGACTTGTCCCTCGGGCGAGTCCCGTTCTACGTTGGCCGCATGAGCAATCCATCCGGAACGACGCCCTGGGGCGCATATAAAGAGTGGTCGCGCTCCGTGCCGGTGCGCGTCGCGATGGTCTTGATCGTCGGAGTTGCCGCGGCGCGAAGCATGAACTCGGCGCTTGCCGGGCTCGGCATTGCCGTGATGATGGCCATGTCCCAGATGATCGGCTACAAGGTTCAGAACGCGCGGCAGCGCCGGCGCGAGGCGCGCGAGCACATCGCGGGCCTGAGCCGCTGGTAGGGCGCGCCGACGCGCGACCTCAGCCGGCGCCGGCGCGGAGGAACGCGACCAGCCGGTCGAGGTCGCGCGGCGCGATTCTCGTCGCGTAGTCGTCGGGCATCATCCCCGTCTCGTAGCCGGCTGCGGCCTCCGCGCGGGGGTCGACGATGCTCCTCCTGATCGCGGCTGCAGACGTACCGGCCAGGCTGACGCCGAGGTCGGGTCCGAACGTGCCGTGCGCGTTCGCCGCCGCGAGCGTGTGGCAGGACCCGCAGCCCTGCGCCACCCAGACGGCGAGCCCGCCGCGCGTCTGCGCGGCGGGCGCCGTCGCGGCGGTGGCGACCGGGCCCGGGGCGGCCTCGCCCCCGGACCCCTCACCGCCGCTCGTGAACGCGACCGCGGCCATGGCCGCCGCCGCGAGCACGAGGCCTCCCGCGATCGCGGTCGCGATCCTCACGCCGCGGGCTCGGGCGTGTGGGGCAGCGCGCCGGACGCGCGCCGCCGGCGATCCACCCCGAGCACGATGACGGCGAGCACCAGCGCTCCGGCAGCTCCCCAGAGCCAGCCGGCCGAGACTCCGCCGTCATCGGCAGCGGTCGCGGGCGGGGCCGCGGCGGGCGCGGCGGCGATCGTCACCGCCGGGTAGGTGTGGACCTGTCCCATGAACCCGTCGTCCACCGTGTACGACCAGCGACCGGCCGTCGGGAAGACCACCGAGGCGCGGTACACGCCCGGCTTCTCGGTCGGCGTTGCCGCGAACTCGCGCGTCACGGAGCCGGAGGTGATCGCCACCGAGGGCGTGATCCCGCTCAGCGGCGTGCGCCCGTGCTGCAGCACGGTGATGTTCACGTTCCAGGGCTTTCCCGGGACGACGCCCGCGGGAGTCGAGTCGAGCCCGACGGTGGCCCAGCCGCCTGCTGCCGCCGGGATTGCCGCGAGCACGACGAGCACGAGCGCGAGCGGGGATACGAGCAGCGAGCGGCGCATGGCGGGCTCCTTCGTGACGGGATGGTCTGCCGGCGATACACCCCTCACCGGCCTCCGGTTCCGCCTCAGCGCGCGAGCGCGTCGACGAGCGCGGCGCACCCGGCGCGCATGTCGTCGGGCGAGACGACGCCGCGGTGCAGCACCACGTGCGTCGCAAGGCCGTCGGCGGCCGCCGCGTAGCCGCGCGCGAAGGCCTCGGGATCGGCGTCGGGCCGGAACGCGCCGGCGCGCTGGCCCTCGCGCACGGTCTCGGCGATCTCGCTGCGCCAGCCGTCGTAGAGCCGGACGGTCAGGCTCGCGAGCTCCGGATCGCGCGCCGCGCGCGCCCAGAAGTCGATCCACAGCGCGTGCGCGCGCACGGCGTCGTCGTCGGCGGGCGTCGCCGCCTCGGCCAGCGCCAGCAAGCGCTCGCGCGGGGTCGTGCGCGGCGTTGCGCGCGCTCTCGAGACGCGTGCGGAACGCGCGCGAGGCCGAGCGCAGCACGTGCGCGAAGAGGTCGTCCTTGCCCTCGAAGTAGTAGGCGATGACGCCCGTCGAGACCCCGGCCTCGCGCGCGACGTCGCGCACCGTCGCGGCGTCGTAGCCGCTGCGCGCGATCACGCGCGCGGCAGCCTCGATCAGCTGCTCGCGCCGCTCCGGCTCGACCGACGGCCGCATGAGGTTCTCACACCGGCCAGGCCGTGACCGCGCCCGGGCCGCGCTTGCGCAGCTCGTTGACGATCACCATGCGCTGGATCTCGCTGGTGCCCTCCCAGATGCGGTCGACGCGGAGGTCGCGGTAGAGGCGCTCGCAGGGGTTCTCGCGCATGTAGCCGCGGCCGCCGAGCACCTGGACGCAGCGATCCGACCACCCGGCCCGCCATCTCGCTGGCGTAGAGCTTGACCTGCGACGCCTTGGCGTGGATCGTCTTGCGGTCGATGCCCGGTGCCGCACTCCCAGGCCACCTGGTAGGTCAGCGCCCGCGTCGCGGCGATCTCGACCGCGCAGTCGGCGAGCGGGAACGAGACGCCCTGGTTGTCGATGATCGGCCCGCCGAACTGCACGCGCTCCTGCGCGTACGCGAGCGCGGTCTCGAGCGCGCGCTCGGCGCCGCCCAGACAGCGCGCGGCGATCATCAGGCGCTCGTCGGTGAACCAGTCCTTGGAGAGGTCGTTGCCCTGGCCGGGCGCGCCGAGCACCTGGTCGTCGGGCACGAAGCAGTCCTCGAAGACGTACTCCGGGTGCTCGAACGCGAACGTGTGCATGTAGCGGGGCCGGCGCGTCTCGCGGACGCCGTCGGCGGCGCTGTCGACGAGGAAGCAGGTCTGGCCGAAGCCGTCCGCCTCCGCCACGACGATCAGGTAGTCGGCGATGTCGGCGTCGGTCACGAACCACTTCTCGCCGCTGATGCTCCAGCCGCCGTCGACGCGCCGCGCGACCGTCTCGAGGCGCGCGACGTCGGAGCCCGCGTTCGGCTCGGTGATCGCGTAGGCATAGCGCCGCTCGCCTCGGCACTCGGGCTCGAGGAAGCGCGCGCGCTGCGCCGGAGTGCAGTGCTCGAGCACCTGAGCCGGACGCCAGACGCAGGCCCAGAGCGCATTCGTCACGCGTCCGAGCTGCTCCAGCGCGATGACCTGCTGCAGGATCGAGAAGCCCTGACCGCCCCACTCGACGGGCATGTTCATGGCGTTCAGGTTGGCGTCGAGCACCGCCTGCCGGATGCGCGCGTAGCTCTCCATCGAGAGCGATCCGGCCTCCTCGGTCTCGAGCTCGAACGGGATCAGCCACTCGTCGCAGAAGCGGCGCGAGCGCTCGCGGATCTCGATCAGGTCGGGTGTCAGGCGCAGGTCCACGTGGGCCTCACTCGGTCGGGTTGGAAGACGTGGCCTCGAGGGCGATGCGCGCATCGAGCGCGACGGCGCCGTGAGGCGTGACGAGCAGGGGGTTGACCTCGAGCTCCGCGATCTCCGGGTGCGCGGCCATCGCGTTGCCGAGCGCGACGACCGCCCGGGCGGCCGCCGTGACGTCGACGGCGGGCCTGCCGCGCACGCCGTCGAGCACGGCTGCGGAGCGCAGCGAGCGCAGCAGCCGCTCGGCGGAGGCGAGATCGAGCGGCGCGAGCGCGAGCGCGGTGTCGCGCAGCGTCTCGACCAGGATCCCGCCCAGTCCGACCAGCACGACCGCGCCGAAGCGCGCGTCGCGCGTCGCGCCGACGACGAGCTCGACGCCGTTTGCGACGTCGGCCGTGCGCTCGACGAAGAGCAGGTCCGGCGAGAGGCGCCTGGTCATCTCGAGCGCGGCCGCGCGCAGCGCCGCGGCGTCGGGCAGTCCGACGCGCACGCCGCCGGCGTCCGACTTGTGCACGAGCGTCGCGTCGACGGCCTTGAGGGTCACGGGGTAGAGCGCGAGCTGGTCCGCCAGCGCCACGGCCTGGTCGGCGTCCCGCACGGGCCCGCCGTCTCCGTAGGCGATGCCGGCCTCGAGCAGCAGCGTCCGCGCCTCGACGTAGCCGGGCGCGCCCTGGAGCGGTGCGGCGGGCGCAGGCACGGCGATCGCAGGCCCGGGCGGCGGGGTGGCGAGCGCGGCGACCGCGCGCGCGGCCTGCTCGCTGCGCTCGTACGCGGCGAGGCCGCTCGCGCGCAGGTCGGTGCCCTCGCCGACCGCGTCGGCGAACAGCGAGTGCGCCACGATCGGCCGGCCGAGCTCGCCCTGCAATGCCGCCATGGCGAGCGCCTCGCGCGGCTCCTCCTCGCGGTACTCGTCGCTGTAGAGCGCGTAGCCGCCGTAGTAGCCCGAGAGCATGACCGCGTCGATCTCGCCCGACTCGAGGCATGCGCGGGCGATCCCCGTGAACGACGCCAGTCCGTCGGCGCCGTCGATGATGTCGATCGGGTTGCTGATGCCGCCGGCTTGCTCGAGCTGCGGCTCGATGCGCGCCACGAGCGCAGGTGAGAACACCGGCACGTCGAGGCCGTTGGCCGTCAGCAGGTCGGCCGCGACCGAGCCATGCCCGCCGCCGTCGGCGATCACCGCGACGCGGCGGCCACGCGCGCGTGGCGAGCGCACGAACGCCTGGCAGGCGTCGATCAGCTCGCCGGGCGAGTCCACGCGCACGATGCCCGCCTCGCGGCAGGCCGCGGCGATCACGGCGTCGCTCGAGACGAGCGCTCCGGTGTGCGAAGCCGCGCCGCGCGCTCCGGCGGCCGAGCGGCCGCTGTTGAGCAGGATGACCGGCTTCCAGGCGGTCGCGGCACGCGCCGCCTCGACGAAGGCGCGCCCGTCGGCGACGTCCTCGGCGTAGATCGCGATCGCGCGCGTGGGCTCGTGCCCGGCCAGGTGCTCGACGAGATCGGGAAGGCGGATGTCGGCCTGGTTGCCGATCGAGGCGAAGCGCGAGAGCCCGAGCCCGCAGCGCTCGAGCAGCATGCCCAGCTCGATCGAGAGGTTCCCGGACTGCGAGATCAGGCCCACGGGCCCCGCGGGATAGTCGTTCGAGGAGACGTGGAACTCCGAGAGGGCGTCATAGACGCCGATGCAGTTCGGGCCGAGCATCACCGCGCCGGCCGCGCGCACGCGCTCGACCAGCGCGCGCTCGCGCACGCGGCCCTCCTCGCCCTTCTCGGCGAGCCCCGCGGTGATCACGATCAGCGCGCGTGCGCCCTGGGCGAGCGATTCCTCGACCGCCTGCTCGAGCCCGGCCTCCGGCACGGAGACGACGACCGTCTCGACCTGCCCGCCGGCATCGGCGAGGCCTGCGAGCAGGGGATGCCCGTCGATCTCGCCGCCGCGGCGGTTGATCAGGTGCACGGGGCGGCGGTGGGCGCCGCGCAGGGCGTTGCGCGCCAGCCAGTTGCCCCACTTGCTCGGATCGGTCGATGCGCCCAGCACGGCGACCGAGCGCGGGGCGAACAGCGGCTCGAGGTCGCGCGCTGCCGTCACAGCTCGCCCTTGGCGATCGCCCGCGAGATGATCAGGCGCTGGATGTCCGAGCTGCCCTCCCAGATCTCCTGCAGCTTCGCGTCGCGGAACCACTTCTCCACCGGGTACTCGCGCGAGTAGCCCCAGCCGCCGAGCGTCTGCAGCGCTGCCCAGGTCGCGAACATGCACGCCTCGGAGGCGTAGAGCTTGGCCATCGACGCGTGCGCCGTGACGGTCTCGCCGCGATCGAACGCCTCGGCCGCCCGCCAGGTCAGCAGCCGCGCCGCGTCGATGCGCATCGCCACGTCTGCGAGCCGGAATCCGACCGCCTGGTGCTCGACGATCGGCTTGCCGAACTGCACGCGCTCGCGCGCGTACTGCGCTGCGTACTCGTAGGCCGCGCGCGCGATCCCCACACAGCCCGCGGCGAGCGTGACGCGCGACTTGTCGAACGTGCGCATGAGCCCGACGAAGCCCTGTCCGACCTCGCCGATGCGGTTGGCGTCGGGCACGAACGCGTCGTCCAGGAACAGCTCCGAGTTGACGATCCCGCGGTCGCCGAGCTTGCGCATGGGCTCGCCGAACGCGACGCCCTCGTCGCCGAGCCCGATCACGAACGCCGTGATCCCTCGCGAGCGCGAGCCCGGCTCGGTCTGGGCGAACACGATGTAGTGCTCGGCGATGCCGCCGTTGGAGACCCACGTCTTCTGCCCGCGCAGCCGGTAGCCGCCGTCCACGCGCGTCGCGAGCGTCGTCATGCCGGCGGCGTCCGAGCCGTAGTCGGGCTCGGTCGTCGCGAGCGCCGTGAGCGGCGGGCGCTCGCCGCAGAGCGGGCTCAGGAACCGCGCCTTCTGCTCCTCGCTGCCGATCTCGAGGATCGGTGCGGCGAAGAAGCCGCCCGAGGTCACGAGCGCCCCGAGCCCGCCGTCGCCCCAGGACAGCTCCTCGAGAATCAGGCAGTCCGTGACGAGACTGTCGATGCCGCCGCCGCCGTAGGCCTCGGGGAGCATGTACGAGGTCAGGCCGAGTGCCGCGGCCTTGTGCACGACCTCGAGCTGAGGCTCGATGTCGGCGTCGTCGACCGCGCGGGCGATCGGCCGCAGCTCCCGCTCCGCGAACTCGTGCGCGAGCGCGGCGAAGTCCCGCTGCTCGTCGCTGATGCTGAAACTGATGCCGGCCACCGCGGAACCTCGCTCTCGATAACTGAACGCTCGTTCAGTTTACCTGAGGACGTGCGCGGTGCGCGACCCCGCTGTCGCCGTGAACCTGCGAACGGGCGCGCCGCCTGCACGATTGGGGTCAGACCCCATCGTGCACGCCAGGCCCGCCGCGGGACACCGGACACGGCGCGTGCACGATAGGGGTCTGACCCCGAGTCGTGCAGACGTCGCTACGCTGGCGCCATGGCGATTGCGAGCGTGCGCACCGCGGAGGCGGGCGGTGGGCTTCGGGAGGCGGAGGCGCTCGGGCTCGATCGCGAGGCGCTCGTGCGCATCCTGCACTCGCTGCTGCTGACGCGGCGGCTCGACGAGCGCGGGCACGTGCTCTTCAAGCAGGGCAAGCTGCCGGGCTCGTTCTACACCTGCAAGGGAAACGAGGCGGCGTCGGTCGGCGTCGCCGCGGCCATGGCGCCGGACGATCTGGCCGCTCCGCTGCATCGCAACCTCGGCCTGCACCTCTACCGCGGCGTCGAGCCGTGGCGGGTGCTCTGCCAGTACATGGGCCGCGTCGGCGGGACGACGAACGGCCGCGACTCGAACCTGCGCACGCAGGACGTGACGCCGGGGATCGGCATCGTCGCCGGGCCGTCGCACCTGCCGTCGATCCTGCCGGTCGCCGTCGGCGCCGCGCTCGCGTTTCGCGTGCGCGGCGAGCCGCGGGTCGCACTCGGCTGGATCGGCGACGGCTCGTCGGCCAACGGCACGGCGCACGAGTCGATGAACTTCGCGGGCGTGCGGCGCCTGCCGGTCGTGTTCGTGATCGACAACAACCAGTTCGCCTACTCCACGCCGACGCACCTGAACTTCGCCTCCGCCTCGCTGGCGGCCCGCGGGCCCGCGTACGGGTTCGAGGGCGTCGTGGTGGACGGCACCGATGTCCTCGCCGTGTACCGCGAGGCGCAGACGGCGATCGAGCGCGCGCGCTCGGGCGGCGGCCCCACCGTGCTCGAGCTGATGACGCTGCGCATGGAGGGCCACGCCGTGCACGACGACGGCGCCTACGTCCCGGCCGAGCTCTACGAGCGCTGGGGCGAGCAGGACCCGGTGCGCCGCTTCGAGGCCTGGATGCGCGAGCACGCGGAACTCACGGACGACGAGCTCGCCGTGCACGAGCGCGACGTGGAGGCGGCGATCGCCGAGGCCGTCACGCGCGCCGAGGCGAGCCCGTGGCCCGATCCCGACACGCTCGAGGATGGCGTCTACGCCGACTGAAGAGGAGCGCGCGGCACGGCTGCGCGCCCTCCCGCACTACCGCCCGTGGTTCTACGACCTCGTGCGCGGGACGAGTGCGCTGCTCCTGCGCAGCGTCTTCCGACTGCGCACCGAGGGGCTCGAGAACGTGCCGCTCGAGGGCGGCGTCGTGCTCGCCCCGATGCACCGCTCGTACATCGACACGCTCGCCGTCGGCGTCTCGCTGCGGGGCCGCCGCTTCCGTGCGATGGCCAAGTACGAGTTGTTCTTCGTTCCCGTGATCGGCCGGGCGATCGCGCTGGGTGGTGGCTTCCCCGTGCGCCGCGGCGTCCAGGACACGGCCGCCTACGAGACGGCGATGGGTCTCCTGGCCGATGGCGCCATGCTGCTCGTCTTCCCCGAGGGCACCCGCAACCGGCACGGCAAGGCGCGGCCGCAGCTGGGCGCCGCGCGCCTCGCGCTCGAGGCCGGCGCCGCCTTCGTGCCCGTCTCGATCGCGGGCAGCGATCGCATCAAGCTGTTCCCGCCGCGCTTCCCGCGGATCAGCGTGTACTACGGGGCGCCGCTGCCGCTCGACGATCTCCCGGCAGACGATCTCCGGCGCGCATCGCACACGGCGACGAAGCGCTGGTCGGAGGCCGTCGATGCAGGCCTCGCGATCCTCGCGGGCAAGCGGTAGCCGCAGCCGGTCGGCTCAGGCGGCGCGCTGGTCGAGCAGGCGCTGCCGGTGCTCGTGCAGCCAGGCCTGGTGCCACTGGCGCACGCGCGCGGCCTGATCGGAGTCGGCGATCTCGAACGTGAAGCCGACCTGCCGCGCACCGAAGGGCAGCGCGACGATGCGCGCGACCCGTGCGGAGACCCAACCGGGCTCATCCTCGGCCTGCCAGTCGCCGACGTCCCACGCCACGTCGACCGCGTCGCCGACGAGCGGCGTGCGGCCGGGCCAGCTGGCCCGGCAACCGCTGTCGGAGATGTCGAGACAGACGGCGTGGATGCGGCGGCCCTTGGCGAGCACGGAGCTGCTGACGACCTTGACGAGCATGGGCGAGTTGTCCACCGGGGCGCGCAGCGAGCGGCGCACCTGGGCCGGCTCCCATTCGCTCGACGGGGCGAGCTCGCAGCTGGCGCTGGTCTCGTCGAGCGCCTTCAGCTTCGAGATCGCCTGGTAGGCGGTGTCGCCGTCGAACCAGCGGACGTGCGCCTCGTCGGGCGCCTTGAGCGGGCGATCGAAGCGCAGCACGTAGGCGAGCTCCGACGTTGCGCTCTCCACGACCGCAGTCACGCGAACGCCCGAAAGGCGGTCGACGATCTCGACCACGTCGCCGGCGGCGGGTGCAGCTGGGGTGATGGAATGTTCGCTCACGAAGGTTGTATCGGCTCCATTGCGCGGGAGTTGAGCACTTTTTTCGCAGCTGGGTCAGAATCCCGTTCCATGGCGAAGCGGACGCTGGTTCTGGGATGTGCGACGGGTATCGGCAATGCCGGCGCGCGGCTGCTGGCCGCGCGCGGCGATCGGCTGGCGCTCGGGGACATCAATGCGGCCGGAGTCGATGCGCTCGCCGCCGAGATCGGCGCCGCTCCGTTCCATGTCGACGCCATGGATACCGCCGCTTTGCAGGCATTCGTCGCGGACGCCGCCGATAGCGCTCGGCGGTCTCGACTACGTCTGGTCGAACGTGGGGGTGCAGATCGGGGGATCCGTCGAGACCGCGAGCCCGGAGGATTTCGACCGCTCGTTCGCCATCAACGTGCGCGCCCATGCGGTCGTGTGCGGCGCCGCGGTGCCGCATCTGCGCGCGGCGGGCGGAGGCGCGATCTGCATCACCGCATCCAACTCCGCGCTGCTCTCCGAGCCGAAGATCGCGCCGTACGCGGTCACCAAGGCCGCGGCGCTCGCCCTCGCCCGCCAGGTCGCGCGCGACTACGGAAGCGCGGGCATCCGCGTCAACGCGCTCTGCCCGGGCTGGATCGACACGCCCTTCAACACGCCCGCGTGGGAGAACTTCGGCGGGCGCGAGCGCTTCCTCGAAGAGGTGCCGCGCCTCGTCCCGCTCGGGCGCATCGGCTCGGCCGAGGAGGCGGGACAGCTGGCCTGCTTCCTGCTTTCGGACGACGCCTCGTACATGACCGGCCACGCGCTCGTCGCCGACGGCGGCGAATGCCTGCCGGGTTGAGACGCTGACCCCCGCGCTCCACTGCTACGCCCACGACGGGTTCGCCTATCCGCTGCCGGAGGGGCACCGCTTTCCGCTGGGCAAGTACGCGCTGCTGCGCGCGCGCGTCGCGGGCGACCCGCGCTTCGAGGTGCACGACGCCCGGGCGGCGACGCGGGAGGAGATCCTGCGCGCGCACACGGCCGACTGGGTCGGGCGCGCGGAGGCCGGGGAGCTCACGCGCGACGAGCAGCGGGCGCTCGGGCTCCCCTGGTCGCCGGCGCTCGTCGAGCGCGCCCGGCGCTCGGTCGGGGCCACGCTCGAGGCGGCCGACGCCGCACTCGCGGCGGGTGCCGGCGCCAACCTGGGCGGCGGGACGCATCACGCATTCCCGGACGTCGGGCGCGGCTTCTGCGTCTTCAACGACGTGGTGGCGGCGACCCGGGGCCTGCGCGACCGCGGGAAGCTGCGCCGCGTGCTCGTGGTCGACCTCGACGTGCACCAGGGCGACGGCACCCACGCGGCGTTCGCACAGGACGACGAGGCGTTCACGTTCGCGCTCAACGGCCTCGGCAACTACCCGTTCCGCCGCGTGGCGGGCGATCTCGAGCGCGATCTCCCGCCGGGGACGGGCGACGACGCCTACCTGGACGCGCTGGCGGCGCTCCTCCCCGAGGCGATCGGGCGTGCGCGGGCCGAGCTGTGCTTCTACCTGGCGGGAGCCGACCCGTTCGCGGGCGACCGCCTCGGACGGCTGGCGCTGACGCACGGCGGCCTCGCGGGCCGCGACCGCCTCGTGCGCTCGGAGTTGCTGCGCGCCGGGATTCCCGTGTGCGTGACGCTCGCCGGAGGCTACGCCGAGCGCATCGAGGACACGGTCGCGATCAATCTCGCGACGTTGCGCGCATTCGCGTGAACGCGACGAGCCCCGGCAGGTGCCGCCGGTAGAGCGCCGGCAGCCCGGCGTGCTCGACCTCGTAGGTGATGCAGGGCACGCCGCCGTCGCCGAGCCAGTCGCGCAGCGCGCCCGGCACGGGCGATCCGAGCTCCTCGGTGAGCTCGAGCCCTGCCGCTGCGGCCAGCTCGCGCGCGACCTCGGCGGGCACGAGGTCGGTGGTCAGCACGAGCTCGAGCGGCGCGTGCAGATCCAGCACGAGCGCGGGCTCGAGCCGCTCGATCAGCGCCGCCAGGCCCGCGCTCTCGGGCTCGGAGAGCGGCGAGCTGCCAGTCGACGACACGTTCGTGCGGTTGGCCGGGACGCGCTCCGCCGGGTCGATGCCGGCCGGGTAGCTCGGCGTCGTCCCGGATCGCCAGCTGGTCGCGGGGAAGTTGCGGTTGAGATCGACGCCGCGGGCGTTCTGGCGCGTGCCGTCCGCGACGCCGTCGGGGTTCGCGCACAGCACGATCGCGCACGAGGAGTCGGCGGCAGCGACGCGGTCGACGATGCCGCGCGCGAGTTGCACCGTCTCGGGCTCCTCGCCGTGCAGCCCGGCGACGAGCAAGTGGCGGGGTCTCGGCGGCAGATGGACGCGCAACTCGGCTCCGCGCACGGAGCGCCCGTACGCCTCGATCTGCCAGCCGCCCGCCATCCGCCCCGATGGTACCCTCGCGCCCATGGCGCTCCCCCTCGACGCGCTGCGTGAGTTGGTCGGGCCGGAGCACGTACTGACGAGCGAGCACGACCTCGTGGCGTACTCGACGGATGCCACGCCGCTCCAGCGTGCCCTGCCGGAGGCCGTCGTGCTCGCGGGCAGCCGCGACGAGATCGTCGGGGTGCTGCGCCTGGCCGAGGAGCATCGCTTTCCCGTCACGCCGCGCGCCTCGGGGACGAATCTCTCGGGCGGCGCGGTGCCGCTCTCCGGCGGGCTCGTGCTCTCGTGCGCGCGCATGCGCAAGCTGATCGAGATCGACGAGCAGAACCTCACGGCGACGTGCGAGCCGGGTCTGCAGAACGCGCTGCTCCAGGAGGCCGTCGCGGCGAAGGGCCTGTTCTACCCGCCCGATCCCGGCTCGCAGGTGATCTCGACCATCGGCGGCAACGTCATGGAGTGCTCGGGCGGGCTGCGCGGCCTCAAGTACGGCATCACGCGCGACTACGTGATGGGCATGGAGGCCGTGCTGATGGGCGGGCGCACGTTTCGCGTCGGCGGCAAGCTCACCAAGGACGTCGCCGGGTACGACCTCGTGCGCCTGCTGGTCGGCTCCGAGGGAACGCTCGCGGTGCTCACGGAGATCACGCTCAAGCTGCTGCCCGCGCCCGAGGCCAAGGCCACCGGGGCGGCGTACTTTCGCGACCTCGAGGCGTCCGCGCGCTCGGTCAGCCGCATCATCGAGAAGCGCATCCTGCCCGCGACGCTCGAGTTCCTCGACCAGGCGACGATGCGCGTCGTCGACGAGAGCGCCGGCCTCGGGCTGCCCGAGGACGCCGGCGCCATGCTGATCTTCGGCCAGGACGGCGCCGCGCCCGTCGTCGAGCGCGACACGGCGATGATGGCCGAGATCTGCCGCGAGGAAGGCGCGATCAGCGTCGAGGTCGCGGCCGACGAGGACGCCGCGGGCAAGCTGCTGGCCGCGCGCCGAGGGGCGATTCCCGCGCTCGCGCGCCTCGCGCCGACGCTGATCCTGGAGGACGCGACGGTGCCGCGCTCCGAGCTCGCGGGCATGGTGCGGGAGGTGCAGAAGATCGCCGAGGAGGAGGGCCTCCTGATCGCGGTGTTCGGGCACGCCGGCGACGGCAACCTGCATCCGACCTGCTGCATCGACGACCGCGATCCCGACCAGGTCGCGCGCGTGCACCGCGCGTTCGACCGCATCTTCGACGCCGCGCTCGCGCGGGGCGGGACGATCACGGGGGAGCACGGCATCGGCGTCACGAAGCTGCAGTACCTGGAGAAGCGCCTCGGGCCCGTCGGCATCGACCTGCTGCGCGGCATCAAGAACGCGTTCGACCCGCTCGGGCTGCTCAACCCGGGCAAGGCGGTGCCGTGACGGCGGCGCCCGATCTCGCGGCCCCCGGCCGCGGGCTGTTTCCGGACGATCTGCTGCGTACCTGCATCTCGTGCGGGTTCTGCCTGTCCGCCTGCCCGACCTACCAGGACACGAGAAACGAAGCCTCCTCGCCGCGCGGGCGCATCAACCTGATGCGCGCCCTCGAGGCCGGGACACTGGTCGAGGACGACGTGCGCGAGGAGCTCTCGTTCTGCCTCGGCTGCCGGGCCTGCGAGCCGGTCTGCCCGGCGGGCGTGAAGTACGGCGCGCTGCTCGAGCACGGCCGCGACGCGATCGGGCCGGCTCGCGATGCGAAGCTGCGCGGGCTCCTGCTCGCGGTCGGCTCGCCCCGCCGCACCCGCCTCGCCGGCCGCATGCTGCGCATGGGCCAGTTGCTCGGACTGCACCGGCTTGCGCCCTCGCGCGCGCTGCGCGCGGCGGGAAAGGCGGCGCCGGCGGTGGCGTCGCCGTCGGCCTGGCGCGTGCGCCGCACGGTCGGCCCGGAGACCGGCGACCCGGCCGCGCTGTTCCTCGGATGCGTCGGCCACGTGATGTTCTCGGGCGCGTCGCACGCGGCCTGCGGCACGCTCGCGACCGCGGGCTACTGCGTCACGACGCCGGGCGAGCAGGGGTGCTGCGGCGCGCTGCACGCGCACAACGGCGATCTCGACGGCGCGCGCAAGCTGGCGGACTGGACGGTGCGCTCGTTCGCCGGCAGCAAGGGCCCGATCGTCACCACGGCCGGCGGCTGCGGGGCGTTCATGGCCGACTACGGCCTGCTGCTCGGGACGCCGGAGGCCGAGGACTTCGGCGCGCGCGTCCGCGACTACTCGACGCTGCTCGCCGGGCGCCCGTTGCCGACGGCGCACGCGGTGCCGATCCGCGTCGCCTACCAGGACTCCTGCCACCTGCGCAACGGCCAGAAGGTCGTGCTCGAGCCGCGCGCGCTGCTCGCCTCGCTGCCCGGCGTGGAGGTCGTCGACCTGCCGAGCGCCGGCCGCTGCTGCGGTGCGGCCGGCACCTACGCGCTGATGCGGCCGGCCGACTCCATGCGCTTCCTCGACGTGAAGCTCGCCGAGATCGCCGAGGCGAAGGTCGACGCCATCGTGAGCGGCAATCCCGGGTGCCTCCTGCAGTTCCGCCAGGGCGTCCAGCGGGCCGGTCTCGACGGCGTGCGGGTGCTGCACACGGCGGAGCTCGTCGCCGAGCGGCTGCAGCGATGACGGCGGAGCCCGGGTACCCTTCCAGAGTGAGTACTGGGCGTCCTTGCGTGTGCCAGCGTGCGCTCGGGGGTGGCTGCGACAACTCGTGCAGCCGCGACCTCGTCGAGACCCCGTTCTTCATGACGGCTCTCAATCTGCGCGGACGGCGCTGCGTCGTGGTCGGTGCCGGGCCCGTGGGACTCGAGAAGATCGAGGGCCTGCTCGCGGCCGAGGCCGACGTCCACGTGGTCGCGCTGAACGCGCTGCCCGAGGTCGAGGAGCTGGCGCGCGAGGGCTCGCTGAAGCTCGCGCTGCGCGCGTATCGCAGCGACGACCTCGAAGGCGCCTTCCTGGTCTTCGCGGCCACCGAGGACACCGAGCTCAACGTGCAGGTCTTCCAGGAGGCCGAGGCGCGGACGATGCTCGTGAACGTCGTCGACGTGCCCCCGCTCTGCAACTTCATCATGCCCGCGATCGCACGCATCGGGCCGATCTCGATCGCGGTCTCCACCCGGGGCGCCAGCCCGGCGCTCGCCAAGCGGCTGCGCACCGAGATCTCGGAGCGCTACGGCGAGCCCTACGCGGTGCTCGCGGAGCTGCTCAACGACATCCGCGGCTGGGCCAGGGAGACGCTCCCGACCTACCAGGACCGCAAGGTCTTCTTCGAGGCCATCGTGCACGCGCAGCCCGACCCGATCGAGCTCCTGCGCGCGGGCGACGAGCAGGCCGTGCGCGATCTCATCGCGGCACACGTGCACGCGGTCGAGAGCGCCGGTGCCCCCGCCTGAGGGCTTCGCGCGGTTCATCGAGAGCGTGGCCGAGCGCTCGTTCGGCGCGGCCTTCCCCATGTTCCGCGAGGCCGATCCGGCGCTCGAGTGCGTCGATGCCCCGGCGCTCCGCCGCGCCAACGCCACTGCCTATCTGAATGCGCGCGCCGGTCGCGAGCCGCTGCTGCTCGTGGGCGAGGCGATGGGCTACGCGGGCGGGCGGTTCACCGGGATCGCGTTCACCGCGGAACGCACGCTGCACGGCTGGGGCCCTCCGTACGCGGCCACGAGCGTCCGGCCCGAGGGCTGGGCCGAGCAGTCGGGGACGATCGTCCACGGCGCGCTCGCGACGCTCGGGATCGAGGCCGAGACGGTGCTCTGGAACGTCGTGCCGGCGCACCCTCACCGGCCGGGCGAGCCGCTCTCGAACCGCACGCCCGCGGTCGGCGAGTTGCGCGCGGGCGCCGAGGTGCTCGGCGAGCTGATCGAGCGCCTGCGGCCGCGCGCGCTGGTCGCCGTGGGCCGCAGCGCGGAGCGCGCGCTCGGCGATCTCGGCCTGGACTGCGACGCGTGCGTTCGCCACCCGGCCAACGGCGGCGCGACGGCCTTCCGCGAAGGTCTCGGCGCCTGGAGATCCTCGGCGAGCTAGGGCGGCGCGCCATCCGCGCGCTGATGGTGGCGCGCGTGCCCGATCGCCGAGCGCAGCGAGAACGTGCGCAGCATCAGCACGAGGGCGAGTCCGCCCAGCAGCGCGTTGGAGACCACCACGGCGGCCTGCATGCCGACCGAGAACGAGAGCAGCTGGGCGTCGCTCGCCGCGCCGCTGAGCACGACGACGATCAGCGCCTGCTGGGTGCCCACGCCGCCCGGCGTCACCGGCAGGAGCGTCGTGAGCGACCCGACGACCATCACCAGCAGGGCGTTGCGCAGCGTGCCCGGGATCGCGAAGGCCTCGAGGAACGCGGCGGCCGATGCGACGCGGCAGCCCCAGCCGGCGATCTGCGGGATCGCGACGAGCAGGAAGTAGCGGCGCGGCGTGCGCAGGATCGTGAAGCCCTGGCGCACGCGCTCGGCGAACGCCTTGCCGGCGACCTTCACGCGCCGCGCGGCGAGCATGCCTGCGAGCAGGAGCGCCGTCGCCAGGATCGCCGTGAGCGTCGGATTGGAGGCGGCCCACGACCACTCGAACGCGGGAATCGAGGGCAGCTCCGGAACGCGCGGCAGTGTGTGCTGCGTCAGCGCGAACGCGAAGATTCCCAGACCCGAACACGATGTCGACCATCGTCTCGACGAGCAGAGAGGCCAGGAGCGTCGGCGTCGTCGAGCCCTCGAGCCGCGTGCGCGTGAGAAAGATCTTGACGAGGTCGCCGCCGCGGGCGGGTGCGATCGCGTTGACGCCGACGCCGGCGAGATAGGCACCGGCGCAGGAGCGGAAGCGGTAGCGCACGCCCGGATAGGCGGCGCGCAGGATCGAGTACCAGGCGAACGTCCGCAGCAGGAGGTTGATCGTGTGCAGGAGCAGCGCGATCGCGAGCGGCCACAGCTTGACCTCGGCGAGATGGTTCAGGAATACGCGCGCCGCGTCCGTGAATGCGGAAAAGCTGCTCAACCTCTCGCAGGTTACGTGCCGCCCCTCGCCGTTCCTGCTCCTAGGATCCCCGCGTGACGCCCCTGCCCCTCTGGCACGACGATCCCTACGAGGAGCGCGCGCCGCTCGACGGCGACTGCGAGACCGACGTCCTCGTGATCGGCGCGGGCATCGCCGGGCTCTCGTGTGCGTGGCACCTGGCCGAGCGCGGGGTGGACTGCACGGTCGTCGAGGCCCGCACGGCGGCGAGCGGCGCCAGCGGCCGCAACGGCGGATTTCTCGTGGCGGGCGCGGCGCCGGCGCATCAGGACGCGGTGCGGGAGTTCGGGCACGAGGTCGCGCTCGGCATCTATCGCGCCACGCTGGCCTCCGAGCAGCGGATCTATGCCATCGCCGGCGAGATCGGCGCGAGCGAGCACTTTGCGCACGTGGGCTGCCTGCGCGTCACCTGGGAGCCGGACGAGCTGGAGCACGCGCGCGTGCAGTACGAGGCGATGCGCGCCGACGACCTCCCGGCCGAATGGGTCGACGAGGCCGATCTGCCCGCGATCGTGCGGCGTCCCGGTCGCGTCGGCATCTTCTCGCCGCCCGATGCGACGATGCACCCGGCGCGCTGGGTGCGGGCGTTCTCGCGTGCGATCGAGGAGCGCGGGGTGCGGATCTTCGAGCGCAGCCCGGTTCCCGAGCCGCTCGACGCCGCGCGCAACGGCGGTTTCGCGGTGCGCGCCGGCGGCGGCACGGTGCACGCGCAGCGCGTCGTCGTGGCGGCGGACGGCGCCCTGCCGCAGCTCGTGCCGTACTACGCGCCGAGCGTGCGCACGAAGCGCCTGCACATGGTTGCCACCGCACCGCTCGCCGAGCGCGTCGTGCCCTGCGCGATCGGTGCGCGCTGGGGCTACGAGTACCTCCAGCAGCGGCCCGACGGCCGGATCGCCGCCGGCGGGTTCTCGGACATGGACGGCGAGCGGGCGGCCGACTCGTACACGACCGCGGAGGAGCCCTCGCCCGCGGTGCACGCGCGCATCGAGCGCTTCCTGCGGGACGATCTCGGCGTCGAGGCGCCCGTGACGCACCGCTGGGTCGGGCTGGTCGGCTACTCACGCGACGAGCGTGCGTTCGCCGGCGCCGTTCCCGGGCACGACGGTCTCTACGTCGCCGGGGGCTACAACGGCACCGGCAACCTGAACGGCTTCACCGCCGGGCGCATCATCAGCGAGCTGCTCGCCACCGGTGCGAGCTCCGATGCGCATCTGTACGACTCGGCGCGCCCGCTGAGAACCGGCTGAGAATGCGCTCCGCCCTACCCATCTGGGCTTTTCCGGCCGCTTGAGCGGTGCTACCGTCAGGGTGTGAGGCGCGCCGCGCTCCTATCCGCGCTTGCGCTCGCCCTGCTTCCCGCTGCGAGCGCCGGCGCCGCTCGGCCTCGTGTCCTCGTGGAGCGCGACCTGCCGGGCATGAAGGCGTCGTTCTCGGCCACGCATCCGCTCACGACGATCAAGCGCTTCGTCGCCGTGTACAGCGACGATCACAGCCGCGCCCGCGACCGCGTCGAGCTGCGCCAGTGCGGTTTCCGCGGCGGCACGGCGACGGCGCTCTTCCAGACGACCGAGACGAAGGACGTGACCAAGCCGGTCGCCGTCTGGACCTCGGTCGTGCGCTGCCGCACGGCGGCGCAGGCCGTGCGCTTCGCGCGCGCCGAGCGCAAGGACGTCAACCGCGAGTGGACGAAGAAGCCGACCGCCGCCACGGTGCGCGCCCAGAAGCCGACCGCGCTGCCGCACGGCGCCCTCGCGGCGGTGGCCGCGACGAAGCTGCTCGGCGGCGGCAAGGCCTCGCTCACGATCGTGCTCGTGCCGCGCGGCCAGAACGTCGCCGTGCTCACGCTGACGTCCCAGACGGGGTTCAACCCGTATCCGCAGGCACGCGATCTGATGCGGCGCATGCTCGGCCTGAAGCCGATCGCCGCAGCCAAGAAGGCCGTCGAGCTGCCGCCGCTGGGCGTGCCGGTCGAGACCGCCCGCTTCGTGACGCCGCTCGCCCAGCCCGCGGAAGTCCCGCGGGCCGAGCGGCGAGCGGAACTACTTCTTCGAGGCCTTCTTGGAGGCCTTGAGCGGGTTCAGCATCTTCTGCTGCACGTCGGCCGGCGCGTCGGCGAGCGACTGCACGGGCTTGCCGCAGTAGGGCTTGATGCGACTCGCGCGGTGATGGCACGTCTCGGGAGTCGAGGTCAGCGCAAGCGTGCGGTGACCGTCGGAGCAGACATAGACGGCGATGTTCTGCGGCGTCGTTGCGGTAGAAGCTTCCATCCCCGCAGGGTACCTCAGCGGATGGCTTCGCCGATGCGCTCCCACAGCTCCGGCGGGCTGGCGCTCTTGACGATGTAGACGCCGCCGACGGGCACGCGCTCGCCCTCGAGCGAGACCACGCGCCCGCGCTTGGGGCTCGTCGCATCGACGTACTCGTCGAGATCCGCGAGCTCGGTGCCCGGATCGGCCAGGGGCACCGCCGTCACGTCCTCGTCGCTCAGCTTGTCCATCCAGCGGAACTGCGTCCGCCGCTCCTCGACGCTCGTAGCCATGGCGAAATCCTAACGGCAACCACCGGAGGATCGGACGCCAACCATCTAGCCTGCCTCCCATGAAGATTGCATGGATCGGACTCGGCACCATGGGCGAGTTCATGGCCGGGCACCTGATGGACGCCGGACACGAGCTGACGGTCCACAACCGCACGCGCGACCGCGAGGGGGCGCTGGCGGAGCGCGGTGCGCGCAGGGCGGAGACGCCGGCCGAGGCGGCGCGCGGCGCCGACCTCGTCTGCATCTGCGTCGCGGACTCGCCCGACGTCGAGGCTGTCGTCCTGGGACCCGGCGGCGTGGCCGAGGGCATCGCGAGCGGAGCCGTGGTGCTCGACTGCTCGACGATCGCGCCGGATACCGCCCGGCGCGTTGCGAGCGAGCTCGCCTCGCGCGGAGCGGGCGCGGTCGACGCCCCGGTCTCCGGCGGGTCCGAAGGCGCGCGCAAGGGGCAGCTGACGGCGTTCGTCGGCGGTGAGGACGAGCACGTCGCGATCGCCCGGCCGGCGCTCGAGGCGTTCTGCAAGTCGATCACGCACCTCGGCGGGCCCGGCGCCGGACAGGCCGGCAAGGCGGTCAACCAGGTGCTCATCTCGGGCACCTACGCGGCGCTCGGCGAGGGACTGGCGCTCGGCGAGAAGGAGGGCCTGCCGCTCGAGGCGCTCGTCGAGGCGCTCGGCGGCGGTGCCGCGGGTTCGTGGATCCTCCAGAACCGCTCCGCCAACGTGATCAACAGCACCTATCCGCTCGGCTTCCGCATGGCGCTCCACCTCAAGGACCTGCGCATCGCCCTGGCCGAGGCGCGATCGCCTCGGCCTGCCCATGGAGGTGACGCGGCTCGTCGCGGAGCACGCCCAGCGGCTCGTCGACTCGGGTCACGGCGACGAGGACTCCTCGTCGCTGGCGCGCGTCGCGCGCGGCGAAATCGCGTGATCGAGCGCTATCTGCAGATCCGCGCGGCCACGGTCGCCGGGCACCTGCCCTCGGGCGAGCTCGGCTATCTCGCCGATGTCACCGGACTGCTCCAGCTCTGGCGGGTCGCGCCCGACGGGCTGCACGAGCAGGTCACGTTCGGAAGCGAGCGGATCACGGCCGCCCTGGCCTCGCCGAGCGAGGAGCGCTGGGTGGTCGCGCGGGACGCCGGCGGCAACGAGCGCCACGCGCTCTTCTCGATCGACGCCGATGGCAGCTCCGAGCTGGCGCTGACGGACGATCCGGCCGCCATTCACGTCCCGGGCGCGTTCTCGCCCGACGGCTCGCGCGTCGCGTTCACCCACACCGGCCGCAACGGCGTCGATTTCGACGTCGCCGTCGTCCAGCTCGACGGCGGCGGACGGAGCGAGCTCGCGCAGCCGGGCGGCTGGTCGCACGTGACCGACTGGTCGGAGGACGGCATCCTCGTCCAGCGGGCGAACACGCCGTTCGACCACGATCTCTTCCTCGTCGATCCCGGGAGCGGGGCGCTGACCCATCTCACCCCGCATGCCGGCGAGGTCTCCTACGACTCGGCCCGTCTGCTGCCGGGCGGCTCCGTCCTCTGCGCCTGCGATGCCGGGAGCGAGTTCACGCGCCTCGCGCTCCTGCGCCAGGGCGCGGAGCCGGAGTTCCTGACGGCCGACGACGCCGACGTCGAGATCGTCGCCCTGGACGCCTCGCGCACGCGCCGCGCCTGGGTCGTCAACCGCGGCGGCGCGAGCGAGGTGTGGCTCGACGGCGAGCGCGTCGCAGGCCTGCCGGACGGCGTCGTCTCGGCGCTCGCGTTCGCCCCGGACGGCTCGCCGACCGTCACGGCCGGCCCGCCCGACGACTCCACGGACGTCTGGAGCGCCGCACCCGCTCAGCGCCGCACCCGCTCGGCGGTCGGCGGGCTCGACCGCTCGGCATTCGTGCGGCCGGTGCTCGACGAGGTCGAGAGCTTCGACGGCCGCCGCATCCCGTACCTCCGCTTCGGCCCGCCGGGCGGCCCCGCACTGTGCTGGGTGCACGGCGGGCCCGAGTCGCAGTTCCGGCCGCAGATGGCGCCGGTGATCCAGTACCTCTGCGCGCAGGGCATCACCGTCGCCGCGCCCAACGTGCGCGGCTCCACCGGCTACGGACGCAGCTATCACCACCTCGACGACGTCGAGCGCCGGCTCGACTCCGTGAGCGATCTCGCGGCGCTCGGTCGCGCGCTCGGAGCCGGGTCGGGCACGCCCGTCGGCGTGATGGGCGGCTCCTACGGCGGCTACATGACGATGGCGGCCATCACCGAGCACCCGGAGCTGTGGTCGTGCGCCGTCAACATCGTCGGGATCGTCAACTTCGTGACCTTCCTCGAGCGCACGGGCGCGTACCGCCGCGCGCTGCGCGAGGCCGAGTACGGCTCGCTCGAGCGCGACCGCGCCTTCCTCGAGTCGATCTCCCCGATCCGGAAGATCGACCGCATCGCCTGCCCGCTGATGGTGATCCACGGGGCCAACGACCCGCGCGTGCCGGTGGGCGAGGCGGAGCAGGTGGTGGCCGCGCTGCAGGCCCGCGGCGCCCCGGTCGAGTACCTGCGCTACGAGGACGAGGGCCACGGGATCACGCGCCTCCCGAACCGGCTCGATTGCTACCCGCGCGTGGCAGCGTTCCTGCAAGAGCACCTGCTGTAGAGGTGGCGCCGACCTGCAACGCTTCGCACATGCGCTTCGAGGCGGATCTGGAGGCGGCGCGCGCCCGCATCGCCGATGCCGTGGTGCGCACGCCCGTGTGGCGCAGCGATGTGCTCGACGAGGTGCTCGGCTGCGCCGTGTGGCTGAAGTGCGAGCCACTCCAGCGCACCGGCTCGTTCAAGTTGCGCGGCGCGACCAATGCGGTGCGCTCGCTGCCGGCGGGCACGCGCGGCGTGGTCGCCGTCTCGAGCGGCAACCACGCACAGGCCGTCGCCTACGCCGGGCGCGCCGCGGGCCTGCCGGTCACGGTCGTGATGAACGCCGACGCCAATGGCGCGAAGCGCGCGGCGACGCTCGGCTACGGCGCGACGATCGTCTCCGAGGGCGTCGATCCGACGAATCGCGAGGAGATCGCCCGCGAGCTCGCCGAGCGCGACGGGCTCGCGTTCGTGCACCCGTTCGACGACTGGAACGTGATCGCGGGCCAGGGCACCGCCACGCTCGAGCTGCTCGAGGAGGTGCCCGGGCTGGATGCCGTGGTCACGCCGATCGGCGGCGGCGGGCTGCTCTCGGGCGCGGCGCTCGCCTGCCGGCTCGCCTCGCCGGCGACGCGCGCCTACGGCGCCGAGCCGGCGGCATCGCCCGACGCGCAGCGCTCGCTCGCCGAGGGGCGCCGCGTGCGCCTCGACTACGCGCCGTCGACGATCGCCGACGGCGCTCGCACGGTGCAGGTGGGTGAGCGGACGTTCGCCGTCCTGAGCGAGCTGTGCGCGGGAATCGAGCTCGTCGGCGACGACGCGGCGCGCACCGCGATGGCCCTCGTCTGGGACGCGACGAAACTCCTGATCGAGCCGACCTCGGCGTTGGCCATCGCCGCGATCGCCGCCGGTGCCGTCCCGGGCGAGCGCATCGGGGTCGTGCTCTCGGGCGGCAACGTGGACGCCGGCGTCCTGGCCGGCACGATCCGCGTCGAGGAGAGCGTATGAGCAAGGATCACGAGCACCGCAAGGGCCGCATCACGTCCAAGGGCCCGCGCGACGAGCACCTGAGGCAGGCCGACGAAGGACTCCTGCAGCGGCAGGAGGATCCCAGCTTCGTCCACACGGATCCCTGGCGCGTGCTCCGCATCATGGGCGAGTTCGTCGACGGCTTCGACGTGCTCGCACGGGTCGGCATGGCCGTGACGGTGTTCGGATCCGCGCGCGTGAAGGAGGGATCGCCGTACTACGAGGCCGCGCGGGAAGTCGGGCGCGGCCTCGCTGAGCGCGGCTACGCCGTCATCACCGGCGGCGGCCCGGGGCTCATGGAGGCCGCCAACCGCGGCGCCCTCGAGGCCGGCGGGCTCTCGATCGGCTGCAACATCGAGCTGCCGCACGAGCAGTCGCCCAACCCGTACTCCAACCTCTCGATCGACTTCCGCTACTTCTTCGTGCGCAAGACGATGTTCGTGAAGTACTCGGAGGCCTTCGTCGTCTTCCCCGGCGGGTTCGGCACGCTCGACGAGGTGTTCGAGGCGCTCACGCTGATCCAGACCGCGAAGGTCGAGCGGTTCCCGGTCGTGCTGTACGGCTCGGAGTACTGGAGCGGCCTGCTCGACTGGGTTCGCGGCCGCCTGCTCGAGGAGGGCATGGTCTCGCAGTCCGACCTCGATCTGATCCAGGTCGTCGACACGACCGAAGAGGTCTGCAGCATCGCCACGAGCGGCCCCCCGCGTTGAGCGGGGCGCTCGAACTGCGCTTCCTGCGCCAGGGTGGTCAGACCGTCGAGGACATCGCCGGATCGCTGGCGGCGTTCCTCGCGACCGCGCAGCGCGACGTGGCGATCGCGATCTACGACTTCCATGTCGAGGACGAGCCCCCGCAGGTCATCGCCAGGACGCTGCAGGACCTTCAGCGCCGCGGAGTGCGGGTGCGCATCCTCGATCACGACGAGCGCGAGGTGAAGCGCGAGGTGCCGGACAACGTGCCGCGGCCCGCGGCGCCTCCCGAGTACATCGACGCGCTCGGCCTCGACGTCCGCCCCGTGATCGGCTTCGGCACGCTGATGCACCACAAGTACGTCGTGGTCGACGAGCGGCACCTCTGGACCGGCTCGATGAACTGGACGCAGGACTCGTTCACGCTCCAGGAGAACTGCATCGTCAGGCTGGACTGCGCCGAGGTCGCGGCCGCCTACCTGCGCGACTTCGAGGAGCTCTGGAGGCGGCCGAAGCACCTCGACAAGAGCGGGCGCTTCGACAGCGAATGGTCGGACGCGACCTTCGGCGGGCAGCCCGTGCGCGTGCGCCCGTTCTTCTGCCCCGGGCGCGGCCCCGAGCTCGCGGCGCTGATCGGCAGCCGTATCGCGTGTGCGAGCGAGCGCATCCTGATCTGCTCGCCGGTGCTCACGTCCGGGCCGATCCTCGGGGCGCTCTCCGACGTCGTCGGGCGCGGGACGGTGCCCGTCACGGGCGTGGTCGACCGCACCCAGATGCAGGACGTCCTGCGCCAGTGGGGCGGGTTGCCGAAGGCCTCCTGGAAGCCCGGCGCGTTCCGTTTCGTCGCGTCCAAGGCCGGCTTCAGCGGCAAGCGCAGCATTCCGTGGGGCCCGCACACCGTGCACGACTTCCTCCACGCGAAGCTCGTGGTCTGCGACGACTGGGCCTTCGCGGGCTCCTACAACCACTCGCGCGCGGGCGAGGAGAACGCCGAGAACGTGCTCGCGATCGACGGGAAGGCGGCCGCCGACGCGGTGGCCGAGACGATCCGGGAGTTCGCCGGGCGCTACGCGCTCGGGCCCGGCGACTCGTGGGAAGGCGCGGATCCCGCGGCTCCCTCGCCTCCGGCCACCCCCTCGGTCCCCTTCTGACGCGTCAGCTCGACGGTGGACGACCACAGCTCGCGGCCGAGCTGCTCGAGCACTGCGCGGCGCAGCTCCGGCACGTGCACGGGCAGCGTCAGCGCGTGCTCCCGCAGCCCGGCGAGCAGGGGTGAGCGCTCGAGCACCTGGTCGATCCCCGCGCGGTCGCCCGCGACGACGAACTCGTCGAGCGCCGGGGCGTGGGGGGCCAGGATCTCCTCGGCCAGGGCGGTCGCGCGGTCGTAGGCGTCGCGCGCCTGCTCGACGCGGCGGCGGCGGAAGCGGTTCGACGACGATCCGCCCTTCTTGTTGCGGTTCTTGACGAAGCGCACGCCGTGGCGCCCGCTCACGAGCTTCTCGTCCGCGTAGACGCCGGCCCCGTAGCCGCCGAGCCGCACCACGAGGAGCCCGACCAGCCGCGGAACCGCGAGGTGCTCGCGCAGCGGCGCCGTCTCGATGCGGTCGGATTGCTCCCAGTGGTCGAAGCGGAACGGCGGCGCGATCGCGATGCGCTCCTCGGCGGTCGCGAAGCGCACGGCGCCCTCGGCATAGGTCGTCGTACCGGGCGCGCGCTCGATGCGGTCGCACAGCGCCAGGACGCCGGCGCGCGCGACGCGGCGCACGTGAGGGGAGCCGGCTTCCACGGGGGCAGCGTCACACATCCGGCACGCCGCGCGCCTGCGCCGTCACGCACACCTCGCCCGACGCTCCCGCCATGAACCGACTCGCCCACCTCCTCCGGCGCGGCGCCGGCCTCGCGATCCCGCTCGCGCTGCTCGCCCCGAGCGCTGCGCAGGGCGCGGACACGATCGTCGTGGGCCTGCGACCGGGCGCCGTCGTGGCGACCGCGCTGAGCGCATCCGGCGCCGTGCAGGTGGGAGCGGTCCCGAAGCTCCGCGCCATCGTCGTGCGCCTGCCGGCGACCCGCCGGAGTGCGGCGCTGCGCGCCCTGCGCCGGTCGCGCGCCGTCCGCTACGCCGAGCCGCAGCGACGCCTGCGCGCGCTCGAGACTCCCCAGCCCGATCCCGGCCGCGCCCAGCAATGGGGCCTCGACGCGGTCGGGATCGGAGGCGCCTGGCTCGTCACGCGCGGCGCCGGCGTCGTGGTGGCCGTCGTCGACACCGGGGTCGCCCCTGCGCCCGATCTCGCGGGGCGCATGCTGCCGGGCTGGAACGTCATCGACGGCAGCGACTCGCCAGGCCGACGACAACGGCCACGGCACGCACGTCGCAGGCACGATCGCCGAGGTCGAGGGCAACGGGCTGGCCGAGGCCGGCGTCGCACCGGAGGCCTCGATCCTGCCCGTCAAGGTGCTCGACGCCGAGGGCACCGGCAGCGACGCCGACGTCGCTGCCGGCATCGTCTGGGCGGCCGATCACGGTGCACGAGTCGTCAACCTCAGCCTGGGCGGGGGCGAGAGCTCGACCGTGCTGGCCGACGCCGTCGTCTATGCGCGGCACAAGGACGTGCTGATCGTCGCGGCGGCGGGCAACGACGGCGGCAGCGTGGGGTTTCCCGCCCGGCTCGCGGGCGTGCTCGCCGTCGGCGCCGTGGACGTCGCGCTCGTGCGCGCTCCGTTCAGTGCCGGCGGCCGGTCGCTCGACCTCGTCGCGCCCGGCGTCGGCATCCTCCAGCAGACGCTCGACGAGGCGGGTGGCTACGCCGACCGGTCGTTCTCGGGCACCTCGATGGCGACCCCGCACGTCGCCGGCGTCGCAGCTCTCGCGCTCGCGGCCGGGCGCGCGACGACGGCGGCCGGCGTCGCCCGGCTGCTGACGCGGACGGCGCTCGACCTCGGCCCGGCCGGCAAGGACACGGGCTACGGCGCGGGGCTCGTGCGCGCGGATGCGGCGGTCGGCGCCCCCGCGCTGCCGGTACCCTGAGGGCATGTCGAGTCGTGCGCCCTCCTATCCCCAGATCGCGCGGGCGCAGTGGCTGCTCGGACTGGACGCGCCGGAGAGCGCGGAGGAGATCCGCCGCGCCTGGAAGGAGCGCGTGGCGCGCACGCACCCCGACCGCAACGCAGAGCGCGCAGGTGCGGCGACGCGCGTCACGGCCGCGTTCAACCAGGCGCGCGAGTTGTGCGAGTGGTGGCTCGAGGCGGGCGAGCCGTGGCCGAAGCCGATGGCGCCCGAGGCGCTGCGCACGGCCGAGCCGGAGCGCGTCGTGCGCCCGCCCGCGCGCACGCCGGAGCAGAACCGCTCGTCCTTCCGCGTCGGCGACCTCGTGACGCGACTCGTGCCGGGGCGCGATCCCGCCTCCGAGCCGGTGCTCGCGGTGCTGGCGACCGGGACCGGGGAGGACACGCGCGTCGAGCTCGACGACGGCTCCTCCGCCGCGCCCGGCGATCTCGTCCCGGTCGCGTACGGCTGCCCCGTGTGCGGCCACTGCAGCGGGCCGGCGGTCGAGCGCCCCGCGCTGCGCCCCTGTCCGGCGTGCCTCGCGGAGCTCGTGCAGCTGGAGCGCTCGGATCGCGCCGTGGAGCCCGCGCTCCGGGGCATCCGCTCGCGCGCCCGCACCGGCCGCGCGACGGCTGCCGAGCTCGGCGATCACGGTCTCGAGGAGCTCGCGCGCGAGCGCTATCGCTGGGCCGAAGGCGTCGGACGGCGGCCCCGCGAGGAGCGCCGCGGCAAGATGCTCGCGGCCTATGCGCACGCCTACGCGCTCTGGGCCGCCGGCTCGACGGCGCGCGACGGAGCCGGGGTCAACTCGCTCTAGCTGCCGTAGTCGTCGGGCAGCGTCGCCGCCAGCGAGAGGATCTCGTTGACGTACCAGTCGGCGTGGTTGTACGCGAAGATCGCGCGGCGCAGGTCCTTGCGCGCCCCCGCGGCGTCGAGGTAGCGGGCGGCGCTGAAGATCGCGTCCTGCGGGTCGTACGGATCCGCCACGCCGTCGCCGGACGCGTCGGTGCCCCAGCGGCGCCAGGTCGACGGCATGAATTGCATCCAGCCGACGGCGCCGGCGCTCGAGACGTGCGTGTTCTGGCCGAGGTTCGTCTCCACCCGGTTGATCGCCGCGAGGATGCGCCAGTCGATGCCGTACTGGTAGCCCGCGTTGCGATAGATGCCGACGAGCGTGCGCAACTGGCCCGGCTTCGCGCGCGGTGGGCCGGCGAGATCGACGCGATCGCTCGCGACGGGCTCGAGCAGCAGGCGCTTCGGGCGCAGGCGGGGCGGCATCGAGGGCACGCCGCGCAGCGCCTTGCGGGTCATCCACAGCGTCGTCTCCTGCGCGCGGACGCGACGGCCGTCGACCGAGAGCACGAGCAGCGGTCCGTTCGTGCGCGGGAATGCCGCGAGCATCTTCAGCGCGCCCGCGGAAGCCGCGCCTCGCTGCACGCTGCGGCGGGCGGCAGGCGACAGCGCGAGGCGCTTCAGGTGCAGCACCCAGCGCCGCAGTGCGGGGGTTGCGCGGCCGCCCGTGCGGGAGTGCAGCACGAGCACGGGCGGCAGCGCCCACGGCGAGTCGACCGGCAGCGTTACCGGGGGCGCCACGTGAACGGCCTGCGCGGCGGCTCCGCGCGGTCGCGGGGTTTCCGTACGCGGAAGGGCGCCGCCCTTCGCCGGCGCGGCTGCGCTCGCCCGGGCCGAGGACGGGGCCGCGCCGGTCTCGAATCCGCCCGCACTCAGGTGCAGCGCGAGCGCGGCCGTGAGCGACACGGCGCTCACGGCCATCAGGGACACGAGGCGGGACGGCATGTGCCCCGTATCGTCCTCCGGGGGCGATACGGCCTTCCCTCGTCAGGGGGACGAGGGGCCTTGTATGCTCTTCAGCGGTGCCTTCGGGCGCCGTCCGGGGGCGTAGTTCAGTCGGTTAGAACGCCGGCCTGTCACGCCGGAGGTCGCGGGTTCGAGTCCCGTCGCTCCCGTTCGAACCTGAGGAGGCGCAGTACTCGAATGCGCCTGGTGCGTCGCCGCGGGTTTCAGCGGGCGTTCGGTGCCGCATCCGGCCTGGCGGGCTGCCTGGCGTCAGCGAGGCATGCTTCTCCGAAGATGAACCAGCGCGTTGCATCGAGCCTTGCCGTCCAACCTTCGTCACCGAGAAGTGACTGCAACTCGTCCGGCTCGTAGAAGACCTCGACGACCTGGAACTCCCTTCCGTCGTGCAAGCGGCGGAGCTCGAGATCCGAGCCGCGTCGGATGACGTAGGGGTCCGTGATTTCGCGAGTCGGATGCGACTCGTCGCGGTTGTCGATGAGGAAAACCCGACCCCCCGGTGCAAGACAGGATCGCACGAAGGACCAGAAGCCCGAAAATCGTGACCGCGGCACGTGAGAGAGCCAGAACGAGAAGAATACGACGTCATAGGTCTTCGGCGGCTGCCACGTGAACAGGTCGGCAACGAGGTAGTCCACATCTGGTCGAGCGACGCGCTTGCGGTTCAGCTCCAGGGTCTCGGGTGACGAGTCGATGACCGTCAGACGCCCAGCCGTGCGGGCCAGACGCGTCGTCCACCATCCGGTGCCCCCTGCCAGCTCCAATACGTCACCCGTAGCGCCGAACGTCTCGAGTGCGGCTGCCACCTGTGCAACCTCCCGATCCCATTCCTCGGCTGACTCCGGACCTCGGTCGAAGCGGCCGCGCCGCTGCCACCACTCGTCGTACTCGGGCGCACGAGCTTGGTAGTACGCTCGCTGCTCGGCGAAGAGTCCATCGTCGTTCATGTGCAGAATCTCGCACACACCGCGGCGGCGCAACGGGCTTGGCGCCGAACTGCAAACCTGAGGAGGCGCAGTACTCGAATGCGCCTCGAGTCCATATCGCCCGTACGGGGTGATGCGCTCGGTGCTCGCCGCTCGCGATGGTCGTCGTCGTGAGTTCGCACGCATCCGGAGCTTGGCGAGCAGCGCGCTCCGAGAGCACGGCGACTCGTGTCGCGTGAAAGCACACCGTCGGTGCGCGGCTGATGTCGGGCGCGTTCCTGTGGGGGCTGGTCGGAGGGTCGTCGCTCGTCCTCGGTGGCGTGGTCGCGCTCCGCTTCGACATCTCCCAGAGGCTGATCGGGTTGATCATGGCCTTCGGCGGCGGCGTCCTGATCAGTGCCGTCGCCTACGAGCTCGTGGGCGAGGCGTTCAACACGTCGGCGGGCAGCGGCGGCGTCGGTCTCGGCCTGTTCGCGGGCGCGGGGGTCTTCTTCGGTGGCGATTACCTGATCGACAGGCTGGGCGGCGGAGAACGCAAGCACTCGGGTGGCGCGCAGGCTTCCGGGTCGCCGTTGGCGATCGTGCTGGGCATCGTCCTCGACGGCATTCCGGAGTCGATCGTCATCGGCCTCAGCCTGCTCGAGGGCGGCGGGGTCAGCGTCGCCGTGATCGCGGCCGTCTTCCTCTCCAACCTGCCCGAGGCCATCGCCGCGACGACCGGTCTGGCGCGCGCGGGCTGGGCGGCCGCGCGCATCACGTGGCTCTGGACGGCGGTCATGATCGTGTGCGCATTCTCGTCGCTGATCGGGTACGCGGCCTTCGACAGCGCCTCGCCGCGGACCGTCGCCTTCGTCCTCGCGTTCGCAGGCGGCGCCATCCTGACGATGCTGGCCGACACGATGATGCCGGAGGCCTTCGAGCACGGCGGCAAGCTCGCGGGGCTGGCGACGACATTCGGGTTCGCGCTCGCGTTCGTGCTGACGACGCTCGAATGACTCCCGCGTGCGCGGCGCACCGCATGCCAGCGCGCTCGCCGCCGCCGGCCTCATCCGCAGCGGGTGATGCGTGGACGGACCCGGGGGCGAATGATCGGTTGCCACGATGTGCTTTCTCCTCGCCCTGGTGCTCTTCATCGTCCTGCCGTCGCCGTGGAACGTCATCGGCGGGCTCGCGAGTCTCGTGCTCGCGGTCGGCGAGGTCGCGTTCTGGCATCGCCGCTCGCGGGGCGGCAAGGTCGAGACGGGTGTCGGGAATCTGGTCGGCGCAACCGGCGAGGTGACCGAGCCGCTCGCCCCGTCCGGCCACGTCCGCGTCCTCGGTGAGATCTGGCAGGCTCGCTCGGTCTCCGAGCTTCCCACGGGCTCGCGCGTCCGCGTGGTCGCGGTGGACGGTCTCATGCTCGACGTCGAGGCCGTCGACGAGCCGCAGGCGAGCGAACGTCCCTAGCGGCTGCGAGCGGACGCGTCTCATGGGAGCGAGTTCCTCCCCCTTGCGGACGAACAGCCCGGTCACGGCACTCCGCAGCTTTCGGCTCAAGGGCTCGTCGGTGGACGCATGCGGACGTGACCACTCCGTGGCAACCGCGGCTCCGAGGAGCAGCGTCCCCGCGTACAGGTAGACGGAGTAGAGGAAGATGAGCAGGCTCGTCAGCGAGCCGTAGATGACACTCCAGTCGGTCGTGCGCGCGTAGACGAGGTCGGAGGCCAGCGAGATGCCGAGGAGGATGATCGCCGTCACGATCGCCCCCGCGAGCGCGTCCTGCAGCCGAAGCCCCGCAGCCGGAACGAACCGGTAGAGGAGCAGCGAGGTCGCGATCCAGAGCAGGAAGGCAAGAGCCAGCGCGATCCCCTTCCCCTCGACGACCGTGTCGATGCCGAGCGCCGTCGACAGGTGCGCGACGACCTCGCTCGCCAACTCCGCCACGAGTCCGATGGCAACCGAGACCAGGACGAACAGCGTCGCACCGACGATGAGCGCGAAGTCGACGAGCTTCGCTCGCACGATCGGGCGTCCCTGGACGACGCCCGTCGCAGCCACGAGGCCTTTCCGGAGTGCTCCCATCATTCCCGACGCCGCCCAGAAGAACACGATCAGGCTCACGAGTCCGGCCGCGCTGGCGGGTGTGGCGATGTTCTCGATCGCGTTCTGGATGTCCGTGCTCCCCGCCGCGTCCACGGGAAGCGCCTCGATGACCCGGTCGATGACCCGCTCGCGCACCTCGTCGTCCTGGAGCACGAGGCCGAAGACGGACACGAGCACGATTGCGAGGGGGGCCAGCGAGAAGAGAACGCGGTAGGCGATGGCTGCCGCATGCTGCGGGCAGCCGGACGCGAAGAACCGTGTACCGGCGGCGCTGGCGACTCCGATCAGTCGAGCGCCCAGGCTCTCGGGCCGCGCGGGCGGGGGGTCATGTCGGCTCTCGTGATCCCCTGCTCCCAGCGTTCTCGCCCCCGTACGGCCTGAGTCCACTAGGATAGAGACTCCGCGACCCACTCGTCGCCCAGGCGGCGCGTGGAATATCGACGCCGAGCGGCCGGCTCGCCTGCTGCTCACCGCGTTGCGCGAGATGGCCAAACGACTCGGAGGACCGACGTCATGCCCAAGCAACGTCCGTGGTACTCCACTCGACCCGGTGCGACCAAGCACCACGACAACTCGCGCTGCATCGAGGGCAACAACGTCGAGGACCGGAACCTCGCCCGCGGCACCGGCAAGCTGCCGCTGTGCCGGCGCTGCGCCGAGCTGAACGCCGCCGGCAAGTAGCGGCGGGGCGGGGAGCGTAGGCTCTCCCCGTGCAGGAGCCCGCCGCCCGCCGCCGCCCGCAACTCGTCGCGCCGTGATCGTCGACCGCGCCGTCTACCGCAACGGGGTGCGCGACCCGGACGTGGTGGAGATCGACGACCTCGTCGCCGCCTGGCGGGCGGGGGACGCGATGGTGTGGGTCGGCCTCTACGAGCCGACGATGGAGGAGCTCGAGTCCATGGTGCAGGGCTTCGGGCTCCACGAGCTCGCGGTCGAGGATGCGGTCAAGGCGCATCAGCGACCCAAGCTCGAGCACTACGACGGCATGCTCTTCCTCGTGTTCCGTCCCGCCCGCTACGTGGACGAGCGCGAGGCGGTGGTCTTCGGCGAGCTGGACGTCTTCGCCGGGCCGAATTTCGTGATCACCGTGCGACACGGCGATGCGCCCGTTCTCGGGCACGTCCGCCGGACGCTGGAGGCGAAGCCCGAGCTCCTGGCGCGGGGCCCCGTCGCCGTCGTCTACGGGATGGCAGACCACGTCGTCGACTGCTATCAGCCGATCGTCGCCGGTCTCGAGAACGACATCGACGAGATCGAGGACGAGGTCTTCAGCGGGAGCGCCACCGTCTCGCGGCGCATCTACGAGCTGACGCGTGAGGTGATCGAGTTCCAGCGCGCGACCAAGCCGCTCGCGGGCATTCTCGGAGAGCTCATCGAGCTGCCCGGCGTCGACGACGAGGAGCGGCGGTACCTGCGCGACGTGCAGGATCACGCCATGCGCATCGAGGAGCGCGTCGACGGCTTCCGCGTCCTCCTCCAGAACATCCTCAGCGTGCACCTGACGCTCGAGACCAAGGCCCTCAACGAGGTCTCGGTCAACCAGAACGAGCAGGTGCAGAAGATCTCCGCGTGGGCGGCGATCCTGTTCGCGCCGACGCTGATCGGGACGATCTACGGCATGAACTTCACGAACATGCCCGAGCTCGACTGGCGCCTCGGGTATCCGATGGCGCTCGGGCTGATGCTCGCTCGTCAGCATCGGGCTGTATCTGATCTTCAAGCGCCGCCGCTGGATCTGACCGGCGGCGTGCGATCGAGGCCGGGACGCACCGGCAGAGTGGGCACTCTCGTGTCCACTCTGCCGGCACCTTCTGGGAGGAAGATCCTGACCGACGCGCGGCCGATTCCCGGGGGATCGGCGGCTTCCCGCGCGTCGGTCGGCGACGTCGAGGCTAGGAGGCGGTCACTGCCGACGTCGAAAGGGAGGGGGCGGCGTACTCAGCCGGCTCCTCGTCGAGGTTTTCCGTTCGGGGTTTTCGAGGGCGAGGCCGCACCCGCGCAATCGCCGTTCGCGGAGACTGGCTGATCGCTGTGCCGCGCGGCGATCGTCGTTCTCGGCTCCGCCGGAAAGGGTGCGTGCGCCGCCTCGCCGGCCTCGCCGTCGAGCGTATTGGCCAGATCGAGCAGGCGGCGTACGATGCCCGTAGCGCCGACCAGCCGGGTCGTGCCGGCGACGCCGCCCTCGACGCCGCGCAGGAGCGCACGCAGGCCGACGAGGTCGAGGAAGCGCAACTCGCTCAGGTCGATGACGCTCGGCGACGACTGCTCCCGCGTGTGCGAGAGCTCGGCCTCGAGCAACGAGACCGTGTTCATGTCCAGCTCACCAATCAGCCTGAGCCCGACCCTGCCGGAATCGGCTTCGCTGCGGATTACCACGAGTGGCGCAGCTTGCTGGTGTGCTCTCATCCCCGACTCCGTTCGCGTGATTGCGCATTGGGGCGCAAACGCCAACCGGGGTAAGGGCGGCCGGTAGGTCGGTCGGAGAGCTTGGATCGACCTGATGAAAACTATACCAGTCTCGTGCCCTTCCGGAATGAAAATCCCTCGGCGGCGTGGTGCAAATCCGTGCGATACCTTTCGAAACGCTACGACGGAAGGGAGCGGCGATGGCAGAGGACGAGGCGGACGTCATCGTGCTCGGGCTCGGTGGGATCGGCAGCGCGGCGGCGTACTGGCTCGCGCGCAGCGGTGCGCGCGTGATCGGCCTGGAGCGATTCGAGCTCGGCCACGACCGCGGCGCCTCGCAGGATCACTCGCGCATCATCCGCCTCTCGTACCACGATCCCGCGTACGTGCGGCTGGCCCAGGCTGCGTACGCCTCGTGGGGCGAGGTGTCCGCCGAGGCGGGAGCCGAGCTCGTGATCGAGACCGGTGGCATTGACATCTTCCCGCCGCGGGATTCCTTCGACCGCGAGGCCTACTGCGGCGCGATGGACGCGTGTGGAGTGGCCTACGAGCGGCTCGACGGCGCCGAGGCGATGCGGCGCTTTCCCGAGCTGCGCGTCGACGAGGCGACCGAGGTGCTGTTCCAGGAGCGGACCGGCATCGCGGCCGCCGCGCGGGCCAACGCCGCGCACCAGCGCCTCGCGCGCGCACACGGCGCCGACCTGCGCGAGGGCGCCCGCGTCGAGGCGATCTCGGACGACGGCGGGGAGGTGCGCGTGCAGGTGGACGGACGCGAGATCCGCGCCTCGCACCTCGTCGTGTGCGCAGGGCCCTGGACGAACGACGTGCTCGCCCTGCTCGGCCACCGGCTCAACCTCGTCGTCACGCGCGAGCAGGTGGTCTACCTCGAGCCGCAGGATCCGCCGGCCTTCGCGCCCGGGCGCTTCCCGGTCTGGATCTGGATGCAGGATCCCTGCTACTACGGCTTCCCGGTCTTCGGCGAGCCCGCCGTGAAGGTCGCGCAGGATGGGGGCGGCGCGGAGACGACGGCGGAGGAGCGCTCGTTCGCACCCGACGAGGACAACCGCGCGCGCGTCGTCGAGTTCATGCGCCGCACGTTCCCGCGTGCGGTGGGCCGCGAGCATCTGGTCAAGACCTGCCTCTACACGCTGCCGCCGGACCGCGACTTCGTGCTCGACCGGCTGCCCGGCCATGACCGCGTGCTGCTCGCGGTCGGCGCGGGGCACGCGTTCAAGTTCGCGACGCAGATCGGCCGGATCCTCACCGAGCTCGCGCTCGGCGGAGCGACGGTGCACGACATCGCGCTCTTCCGCGCCGACCGCGACGTACTCGGCGACTTCGACGCGCCGCGCACGTGGAACGACTGACCCGAGTGCTCTAGCGGGATGCCCGCGCCGCGGCGGACAGCGAGCGCGTCATCGCCGCGAGGCGCCGCGCGAGCTCGGCGCGCGAGCGCTCGAGCTGACGCTTCAGCGAGCGCTCGATCCAGGGTCCCGGCGCCGCTCGCGCCGGCGCTCGCCGCGCAGCGACGCGAGCTCGCGCCAGAGATCGGGGCTCGACCGGCGGGTGGCTCTTCGCGCCCCACGAGGCGCGCGGATGCGTCGCTCGCACGCGTTCACCCTGGGTGGCGAAGACCTCTTCGGAGAGCGTCCGCGCGAGCGCATTGCGGCCGACGCGCGAGAGCTGCCGGATGGCGGTGCGCCGATCGTCCCGGCCGAGCGCCTCCAGCGCCGCCTCGAGACGCTCGACGTCGCGCGCCGCCTGCGTGTGCGGATACGTCGTCGTGCCGTGCGCGTCGAGTCCGTTGAGACCGCGGCCGAGCGGCGTGAAGGCCCGCCGTCCGCGCACGGAGGCGTGCCGCCCGGCGGCCTTCGCCAGCTGCTCGCCAGGTGCTCCGAGCGCTCGCGCGCGGGCGCCGAGCTCGCGCGCCCGCGCCGCGTGGTCGAGGATGCCCTCGGGGTCGTCGTCGGCGCTCAGCAGGAGGAATGCGTAGAAGCGGCAGAGCCGCTCGAGATGCGCGAAGTCGATCGTCTCGGCCGTGTCGTACTGCGTGTGGTAGTCGGTGCGCATGAACGACCGCTCCCAGGTGTAGGCGGACACGCTCGGAACGCCCGAGATCAGGAACGGCCACGCCTCGGTGCCGGTGACCGGGGGCCCGAGCGTGTACCAGCCGCTCGTCAGCCAGCCCTCTGCTGCGCCCGTGCGCGCCAGCCTGCGCGCCCACCGCGTCAGCTCGCGGGGCGTCTCCATCAGAAGCCGCAGCGCCGGGTGGCCGCTGGCCTCGAGATTGAGGTGGAAGGGCGAGCCCGTCGCCCACGCCCGATGGGTCTCGCTGATCTGGGCCCACGCACCCGTGCACCAGCCGTAGGCGCTGTCGGTCAGGCCGTACTCCTCGGCGGTGCGCGACGTGAAGCAGAGCGTCTGCCGCGGGCGGTGCCCTGCGGTCGCGAGCGCGCGCGCGAGAGCGAGCACCGCCGCAACGCCCGAGGCGTTGTCGAAGGCGGCGCTGAACCAGCCGTCGTGATGGGCGCCGACCACGATCGGCGCACCGGCGCGCTCGCCGGGGAGGTACCCGACGACGTTGTTGCCCGGCGCATCGAGCACCAGGTCGGCGTCCAGCGTCAGCCGCACCTCCAGCGCGCCTGCGGCGTGGGTCGCGCGCAGCTCCGCGGCGTCCTCCTTGGCCATCGTCACGAACGGCGGGGCGCCGGCGTACCAGTGCGAGCCGAACGAGCCGAGCGCTCGCTCCGACTGGTAGAACGGCCCGCCTTCGGGGCAGTTGAGAATCACGCCGAGCGCGCCGCGCAGGCCGAGCTCGAGACCGATCTCGGCAACCGGGCTGTGGGCGTTGCGCCAGTCCAGCAGCGCGATCCGCCCGGCCACCTCGAGCCGGTCGAGCCGCCGGCGCTCGCCGGTGCCGACGTCGACGAGCGGCGCGAGCACGCCTCGCGGGCCGGTCGGCGGCGCACCGCCCATCGAGGCGCACCGGTACTCGGCTCCCCCGGGAACGCCGACGCTCGCGTCGAGCAGGCGCCAGCCGTCCACGGGAACCGGCTCGATCGCGACCTCGGCGAGGCCCATGTCGCGCATCTCGGAGGCGACGAAGTCCGCGACCGCGCGATCCTCGGGCGTGCCGGTGGCGCGGAATCCGAGCGGGCTCGAGCCGATCGAGGCGAGGCGGTCGACGACGTGCCGGAGGTAGGCCGCGTCGATCGGCGCCGTGCGGGCGAAGTCGAGCATCGGCGCCACGCTACCGCTCTCCGCGAAGAGGCGCCCGCGCGCTGCAGACTCAGTAGGCTCTGCCGTTCCCTGGAACGGAGGTAGCCATGAGCGCGCTCGCCATCGATCACCGCATCGCCGACGACCAGGTCGTCTGGGCCTTCGGACCGAAGATGACGCCGGTGCTCGAGGTCGATCCCGGGACGGTCGTGACGCTCGCGATGAAGGACGGCCTGAACGGCCAGATCACGCGCGAGGACCAGCTCGTGCGCGACATCCTCACCGACCTCGATCTCACGCACGTGAACGGCGCGACCGGGCCGATCGCGGTGCGCGGCGCCGAGCCCGGCGACTCGCTCGTCGTCGACATCCTCGCGATCCGCACGGCCGCGAGCGGGGTCGCGCTCGTGATCCCGGGCGTGGGCCAGTTGCACCGGCACGGCCTGGATGCGCGCACGAAGCTCTTCGACGTCGACGGCGACACGATCCACATGAACGAGCGGATCTCGTTTCCGATCCGTCCGATGCTCGGGGTCATGGGCGTCGCCACGGGTTCGGAGGAGGTGCTGAACGGCTTCGCGGGCGAGCACGGCGGGAATCTCGACAACCACCTGCACGGCCCGGGCGCGCGCATCTACTTCCCGGTGCGCCAGCCGGGCGGCATGTTCGCCGCCGGCGACATGCACGCCTCGATGGGCGACGGCGAGATCAGCGGCACGGGCGTGGAGATCGCGGGCGAGGTCGACATCCGCCTGGGGCTGCGTCAAGGGGCGGCAGGGCCGCTGGCCCGTGACCGAGCTGGACGGCCACTGGGTCGCCCACGCGACCTCGTCGGGCGATCTGCGCGAGGCGGTCGAGCTGGCCTCGGAGGAGGCCGCGCGCCTGCTCGTCGACCAGTGGGGATTCTCGCTCGACGAGGCGTTCATCTTCCTCTCGGTGGCGTGCGACGTCGGCATCGCGCAGGCCTGCCAGCCGTCGCCGTTCTCGTCGATCGCGCGCGTGATGATTCCCAAGATCACGGCGTGCCCTCAGCCGTTCGCCGACTGAGCTTCGGGTGATTCACCATCCTTTTCGCCCTCGCGGGCGTATCAGCAAGCAGCAGTCGACCGTCCAGACGGGCCAGCCGCACGATCGGCGGCCCCGTTCGAGCCGAAGGAGCACGATGAGGCATTACAGGATCCCCGTGGCGATCGCGGTCGGGCTGGCAACGGCCCTCGCGGCCGGAGCCACGGGCGTCGCCAAGACGACGCCGGCGGTCTCCGCCAAGCCCGCCGCCGCCGATACGTCCGCGAAGCTGATGGCAGAGCACCGCGGCGGCACACTCAAGCTGCTCGCGAAGGCCGCGGGCGGCTCGCTCGACCCGCAGGTCAACTACACGCTCGAGTACTGGCAGCTCTATCGCGCGACGCAGGACGGCCTCGTCACGTTCAAGGCCGCCGGCGGCGACGCCGCGTTCGAGATCGTGCCCGACCTCGCAGTCGCCATCCCGAAGCCCACCGACGGTGGCAAGACGTGGAAGTTCCAGCTGCGCAAGGGCATCAAGTACTCGAACGGCAAGTCCGTGACGCCGAAGGACGTGCTCTACACGTTCGAGCGCATCTTCAAGGTGCACACCCCCACTGCCGGCGGGTTCTACAGCGTCATCAAGGGCGCCGACAAGTGCCTCAAGACGCCCGCCACGTGCGATCTCTCGAAGTCCATCGTGGTCGATTCGAAGACCAACAGCGTGACGTTCCACCTCGCCCAGCCGGACGCCGAGTGGCTCGACAAGCTCGCCGTGCCGCACGCGGCGCTCCTGCCCGTCGGGACGCCCAACAAGGACCTCGGTACCAAGCTCCCGCCCGGCACCGGCGCCTACACGTTCACGAAGTACGACCCGAACCACGAGCTGATCATGGAGCGCAATCCGCACTTCAAGCAGTGGTCGGCCGACGCGCAGCCCGACGGCTACGTCGACAAGATCACGTACTCGTTCGGCCAGACCGTCGAGGCGCAGATCACGCAGATCCAGAACGGCACCGCCGACTGGACGCTCGAGTCGCCCCCGGCCGACCGCCTCAACGAGCTCGGCACCAAGTACGCGTCGCAGGTGCACATCAACACGCAGCTCGCGAACTGGTACCTGCCGATGAACGTCAACATTCCGCCGTTCAACAACAAGCTCGCGCGCCAGGCCGTCAACTACGCGGTCGACCGCAACGCCGCCGTGCGCATCCTCGGCGGCCCGAAGCTGGCGATCCCGAGCTGCCAGGTGCTGCCCGCCGGCTTCCCTGCGCGCGTCGACTACTGCCCGTACACGAAGAACCCGGGCGCGAAGTGGTCGGCACCCGATCTCGAGAAGGCCAAGGCGCTCGTCAAGCAGTCGGGCACGCTCGGCGCGAAGGTCGCGGTGACCGTGGCGAACGACGAGGTCAACAAGGCGATGGGCGTGTACGTCCAGAGCGTGCTGAACTCGATCGGCTACAAGGCGTCGGTCAAGGCGATCTCCGGCAACATCCACTTCACCTATATCCAGAACACGAACAACAAGGTCCAGATCTCGGTCACGCAGTGGTACCAGGACTATCCGGCGCCGTCGGACTTCCTGTACGTGCTGCTCGGCTGCGAGTCGTTCCACCCCGGCAGCGACACCAGCGTCAACATGGCCGGCTTCTGCAACAAGAAGATCAACAACGACATGAAGAAGGCCCTCTCCATGGGCATCTCCGATCCGGAGGGCGCACTCAAGCTCTGGACGAAGATCGATCACGCGATGACGGACGAGGCGCCGCTCGCCGTCCTGCTCAACCCGCGTCAGATCAACTTCCTCTCGAAGCGGGTCGGCAACTTCGTGTGGAGCTCGCAGTACTACATGATGTTCTCGAAGGCCTGGGTCCAGTAGTGCACGGGCCCGGGGCGACTCCGAGTGGCTGAGGTCGTCGCGGCGGCCGGCGACGTGGGCACTGCCCGCGTCGTCGGCCGCAGCCCCTGGGCGCTGGCAGGCCGCCGCCTGCTCCGCAATCGCGTTGCGCTCGCGGCGCTCACGGGGTTCTGCGTGATCGTCGTCTCGTGCCTCGCCGCCGGGTGGTACGCGGACTCCGTCGCGCACACGCACCCGTTCGAGTCGTCCCTCGACGGCACGACGATCATCGACGGCAAGGAGTCGCCGGTGATGGTCGAGTCCACCGGCGGGCTCGGGCTCGGCGTGACCCCGATCGGGCCGACCTGGGACATCCACCACTACTTCCTCGGCGCCGACGACCAGGGCCGCGACGTGGCCGCCCGTCTGCTCTACGGCGGCCGCAACTCGCTGCTGATCGCGCTCGCGTCGGCGGCGCTGTGCTGCTTCTTCGCGACCATCATCGCGCTCACGGCCGGGTTCTTCGGCGGCATCGTCGATCAGATCCTGTCGCGCACGCTCGACGTCATCTGGGCGTTCCCGGTGTTCCTCGCGGCCATCTCGATCTCGACGGTGGCGCTGACGCGCGGGATCAGCGTCGGCCCGGTCACGCTCGCGGCCAGCAGCCTCTGGCTCCCGATCCTGATCATCAGCGTGATCTACGTCCCGTACGTCGCGCGGCCGATCCGCGGCCAGGTGCTGTCGGTGCGCGAGAAGGAGTTCGTCGAGGCCGTCGATCGGCCTCGGTGCGAGCAACTGGCGCCTGATCTTCTCCGAGGTGCTCCCGAACGTGGTCACCACGGTGATCGTCTTCTTCCCGCTCATGATCGCGATCAACATGCTCACCGAGTCGGCGCTGTCGTTCCTCTCGATCGGCGTCCAGCCGCCGGATGCCAGCTGGGGCACGATCATCGCCGACGGCCAGGGGCTGCTGTACACGAGGCCGTGGGTCGCGATCGCCCCGGGCCTCATGATCGCGGCGACCGTGCTCTGCCTCAACGTGCTCGGCGACGGCGTGCGGGATGCGCTCGATCCGCGCGCCCGCCTGCGGATGGGCCGGATGGGCCGCCGGTGATCGCGTTCGTCATCCGCCGTCTGATCGCGACCCTCCTCGTGATGTTCGCGCTCAGCGTGCTCGTGTTCCTGATCTTCTTCGCCACGCCCGGCGTCGACCCCGCGGCGCGCATCGCCGGCCGCAACGCCGATCCGCAGACGCTCCAGCAGGTGCGTCACGACTTCGGCCTCGATCGCCCGAAGGCGGTGCAGTACGCGATCATGATGAAGAAGCTCTTCATCACCCGGGATCTGACCTCGTTCGTCAACCGCGGCGCCGAGGTCATCCCGCAGATCACGGATGCCGCGCCCGTGACGCTCTCCCTGGTCTTCGGGGCCGCGCTCATATGGGTGGTGGTGGCGATAGCCATGGGCACGGTCGCGGCGGTCATGCGCGGCACGGTGGTGGACCCGTTACTCATGGTGATCGGGCTGATCGGCATCTCGATGCCGGTGTTCTGGCTGGGCGAGGTGGTCAACCTGATCACGCAGAGCCGCCTCCACGACGAGCTGTTCTCCTGGCTGCCGCCGCTCGGCTACACGCCGATCACGGAGGATCCCGCGCTCTGGTTCAAGCACCTGATCTTCCCGTGGCTCACGCTCTCGGTGGCGTACATCGGGCTCTACGGGCGCGTGCTGCGCGCGAGCATGGTCGACACGCAGAGCGAGGATTTCGTGCGCACCGCCCGCGCCAAGGGCATCAAGGAGCAGCGCGTGCTGCTCCGCCACGTCCTGCGCAACTCGATGATCGCGTTCGTCAGCCTGCTCGGGCTCGACTTCGGCGCGCTCGTCGCCGGCGGAGCGCTGCTCACCGAGGTGGTCTTCGGGCTGCCGGGCGTCGGCAAGCTGACCTACGACTCGCTCGAGAACCTCGACCTGCCCGTGATCATGGCGACGGTCATGTACGCGTCGTTCTTCGTCGTCATCGCGAACGCGGTCGTCGACATCATCTACGGCCTCCTCGATCCGCGCGTGCGCGTTGGCTGACGCGCCGCTTCTCGAGGTGCGCGACCTGCGCGTCTCCTTCCGCACCGAGGACGGGCTCGTCCGCGCCGTCGACGGGGTGTCGTTCGACGTCGCGCCGCGCGAGGTGCTCGGCATCGTGGGCGAGTCGGGGTCGGGCAAGAGCGTGACCGTGATGTCGGTCATGCGGCTGATCCGCGATCCGAACGCGGTCTTCGAGGGCGAGGTCATCTACAAGGGCCGCGACCTCCTCAAGCTCGAGCCCGGCCAGATGCGCGAGGTCCGCGGGTCCGAGATCGCGATGATCTTCCAGGATCCCATGACCTCGCTGAACCCGGTCTACCGCGTCGGCTGGCAGATCGCCGAGCAGGTGCGGGCGCACGAGAAGGTCTCGAAGGCCGTCGCGCACCGGCGCGCGATCGAGCTGCTCGAGAGTGTCGGCATCCCGGAGCCGCAGCTCCGCGTCGAGGACTATCCGCACCAGTTCTCGGGCGGCATGCGCCAGCGCGCGATGATCGCGATGGCGCTCTCGTGCAATCCCGACCTGCTGATCGCCGACGAGCCGACGACGGCGCTCGACGTCACGACCCAGGCGCAGATCCTGGCGCTGATCCGCAAGCTGCGCACCGACTTCGGCTCCGCGATCGTGCTGATCACGCACGACATGGGCGTCGTCGCCGACGTGGCCGACCGCGTCTGCGTGATGTACGCGGGCCGCATCGTCGAGGACGCCCCCAAGGGCGAGCTGTTCGCGAACGCGCAGCATCCGTACACGTGGGGGCTGATGGGCTCGATCCCGCGCATCGACCGGCCCCGGCCGCACCGCCTCACGACGATCCCCGGCCTGCCGCCCTCCCTCCTCTCGCTGCCGCCGGGCTGCAGCTTCGCGCCTCGCTGCCCGCACGCCTTCGGGCCGTGCTGGGACGAGCCGCCGGGGCTCGAGCAGCGCGCTGCTCCCGGGCATCGCGACCGTTGCTACCTGCCCGTCGTCGAGAAGCTCGCGCGCCGCGACGCGACGATCCACCCGGAGCTCTCGGCATGAGCGCCCAGGTGCTGCTCGAGGCGCGCGACGTGACCAAGTACTTCCCGGTCAAGGGCACCGGCGTGCTGCAGCGCGAGGTCGCCCGCGTGCAGGCCGTGGACGGCGTGTCCTTCGAGGTGCACGCGGGGGAGACGCTCGGCCTCGTCGGCGAGTCCGGCTGCGGCAAGTCGACGCTCGGGCGCTGCCTCGTGCGGTTGCACGAGCTGACCTCCGGCAGCGTCGTCTTCGAGGGGCGCGACATCTCGCGGCTCAACCGGCGCGCGCTGCGGCCGCTGCGGCGCGAGATGCAGATGGTCTTCCAGGATCCGTCGGCATCGCTCAACCCGCGCAAGCGCGTCGGCGCGATCATCGCCGATCCGCTCATCATCCACGGCGAATCGCACGGCGACGCGAAGAAGCGCGTGCAGCAACTGATGGACGTCGTCGGGCTCGCGCCGGAGCACTACAACCGCTATCCGCACGAGTTCTCGGGCGGCCAGCGCCAGCGCATCGGCGTCGCCCGCGCGCTCGCGCTCAACCCGAAGCTGATCGTCGCCGACGAGCCGGTCTCCGCGCTCGACGTCTCGATCCAGGCGCAGGTCGTGAACCTGCTCGACGACCTGCAGGACGAGTTCTCGCTGACCTACGTCTTCATCGCGCACGACCTCGGCGTCGTCCGCCACGTCTCCGACCGCATCGCGGTCATGTACCTCGGCAAGATCGTCGAGCTCTCACCGGCCGAGGAGCTCTACGAGAAGCCGATCCATCCGTACACCGAGGCGCTGCTCTCGGCGGTTCCGATCCCCGATCCGCTGGCACAGCGCGAGCGGATCGTGCTCGAGGGCGACGTGCCGAGCCCGATCAATCCGCCGAGCGGCTGCCACTTCCATCCGCGCTGCCGCTACGCGACCGACATCTGCGCGACGGACGAGCCGCCGCTGATCCCGCACGCGACCGGCCACCTCGCGGCCTGCCACCACCCGCGAAACGTCGGCGGCGACGCGCCTGCACGATAGGGGTCAGACCCCTATCGTGCAGGCGCCTAGACGTCGCCTAGACGTCGCTCGTAGCTCGCGCTCGCGCTGCAGCTCGGCGACCTTGGCCGCCAGCTGCTCGAGGACGTCGTCGATGCCGTTCAGGATCTCCTCGTCCGCCTCACCCGTCTCGACGAGGCGCTCGGCGGCCTTGCCGACCGCGAGCCCTTCGCCGATCACCGCGGCGCCGCTCAGGCGCAGCGCCTTGCGTACCTCTTCCTGCGCCCAGCGGCCGCCGAAGCTGCCGGTGCTCGCGCTGATCACGCCGGCGGGCTTGCCGACGATGGCCGCGAGGCCATACGGGCGGCTCGCCCAGTCGATGGCGTTCTTGAGCTGTCCGGGCGCACCGCCGTTGTACTCGGGCGTCGACACCAGCAGCGCATCCGCGCCCGCGATGGCGGCGCGCAGGTCCTCGACCGGCAGCGGTGCCACGACCTCGTGATCCTCCGAGAAGGGCGGCACGTGGCGCAGCCCCTCCCAGATCTCGATGTGGACGCCCTCGGGCGCGCGCTCCTGGGCGAGCCGCAGCAGGGCGGCGTTCCAGGAGCCTGCCCGCAGGCTTCCGGGAATTGCGAGGATGTGCAACCGGGTCACGTCGCCTCAGACCTTCAGGGCGGCTTCGACGTGCAGGGTCAGGGTCACGCGCTCGGCCACGGCGAAGGCGCCGTTGGCGAGCGGGGCGTTCCAGGTGATGCCCCAGTCGGAGCGCTCGATCGCGCCCGTCGCGGAGATGCCGGCGCGCGTCGCGCCGTCGGGGCCGTCGCCGACGCCCTCGATCTCGGCGTCCAGCTCGACCGGGCGCGTGACGCCACGGATCGTGAGGTCGCCGGTGACGCGAAGACGGCCGTCCTCGGCCTGCTCGACCGACGTGCTCTTGAACGTCAGCTCGGGGTGCTTGGCGGCGTCGAAGAAGTCCTCGCTGTGGAGGTGACCCGTGAGTGCGGGCTCCTCGGTGACGAGATTCTCGACCCGTACGCTGCCCTCGATCGAGCGGATCGCGCCGTCCTCGGTCTCGATGGTGCCCGCGGCCTGCTTGAAGTCGCCGCGGAACGTGGAGATGCCGAGGTGCTTGACGCCAAAGCCAATCGAAGAATGAATCGGATCGATCGACCAGGTGCCGGTCGGGAGCGCGGTGGTGACGGTGGTGGACATCGTTCCTCCTAGAGTCAGAAGTGCTTTCTGAAGGAGGGAACGTTGGCAAGAACATAATTGTTCCCGCAATGTCGAATGCGCTCAAGGGTGTCCCGGGGGCACCCGTCCCGGGCGGCATCGCCCGATACCGCAATGCCGCCCGGGACTGCCCCGCTCAGGCCGTGGTCGCCGCCTCGTCGTGCGCGGCCACCACGCCCTCGCCGCGCTCACCCGTGCGTATGCGAACCGCGTCCGCGACCGGGATGACGAAGATCTTGCCGTCCCCGATCTCGCCGCTGCGGGCGTGGGTGAGGATTACCTGGATCGCCTTCTCGACGTCCTCGTCGGCGACGACGACGTCGAGCCGGAGCTTCGGCCGGAGGTACAGCACCTCCGAGGCCCCGCGGTAGTGCTCCACGATGCCGGCCTGGCGGCCGGAGCCGAGGACGTCCGAGACCGACATGCTGGGCAGGCCGATCGCGTACAGCTCGGAGCGGATCGCCTCGAGCGCTTCGTGCCGGATGTATGCCTCGATCTTCTGCATGTCAGTCCCCGCCTTCCATGGACACGGCCTGGTAGGCGGTGACCGGCGAGCCGGACTGGGTCTGCGGACGCCGATTGGGAGCCAGGACGTAGGGCTGCGTGGCGCCGTAGCCGGGCAGGAACTGCTCCGGATAGCCCCACATGCCGTGCTCGTGGATGTCGAGGCCCTCGAGCTCCTGCTGCGCGTTGACGCGGAGGCCGATGGTCTTCTTGCAGGCATAGAACACCGCTGCGCTCGAGATGAACACGAACGCGAACACCGCGGCGATGCCGAGGGCCTGCACGCCGAGCTGGTGCAGCCCGCCGCCGTAGAACAGGCCGGGATCGCCGACGCCGTTCGTGTTCGCGAGCGCCGTCGTGGTGAAGAGGCCGCACGAGAGCGTGCCCCAGATGCCGCCCATGCCGTGGCCGGCGATGGCGCCGATGGGATCGTCGACGCGGAGCTTGTCCACGGCGACGACCGTCGAGACCATGAGGATGCCGGCCACCAGGCCGATCACGCACGCCGCCCACTGATCCACGTACGCGCACGGCGCCGTGATGGCGACGAGGCCCGCGATCGCGCCGTTGCCCGCGAAGCCGATGTCGATCGTGCGCCCCAGCAGGTAGCCGGCGATGATCGCTCCCAGCACGCCTGCAGCAGCGGCCAGGTTCGTCGTCACGGCGATGTCCGCGAAGCGCGCGCCGACCGCCCCGAGCGTGGAGCCGGGGTTGAAGCCGAACCAGCCGAACCACAGGATCAGCACGCCGAGGATCGCCAGCGGCATGGAGTGGCCCGGGATGGGGTGAGCCTTGCCCTTCGCGTCGAACTTCCCGATGCGTGCACCCAGCAGGAGCGTTCCCGCGAGCGCCGCGGTCGCGCCGCAGAGGTGCACGACGGTCGAGCCGGCGAAGTCCTGCATGCCGAGGTCGGCGAGGAACCCGCCGCCCCAGATCCAGTGACCGACGAGCGGGTAGATCACGGCCGCGAAGATGACCGCGAAGACCACGTACACGGCGAACTTGGTGCGGTCGAGCATGGTGCCCCACACGATCGCGAGGCTGACGGTACAGAAGACGACTTCGAACAGGAACTTCGCAGACAGGGGTACGGCCGAGAAGGAGAGCGAGTCGAACAGCGAGTTGTGCAGGAAGAAACCATCCGTGCCGAACACCTCGTTGCCGCTGCCGAACGCGAGGCCGAACCCGACTGCCCAGAACGCGACCGTGCCGATCGAGAGGTTGACGAGAATCTTCGCGACGACCGCTCCGACGTTCTTGCCACGCGAGAAACCGACCTCGAGCATGGCAAAGCCCGCCTGCATGAGAAACACCATGCACGCGGCGACGATGACCCAGACCGTGTCGATCGCGACCTTCATGTCCGTCAGTTGCTGCAGTTGCTCTGGCGACATACCAGCCTCCTTCGCTTCGGGACCACGAAAAAGCCGCCCCGGAATCCGGGTACGGCTTCATTGCCACCGAGCGGGCTTCGTCGCCCTCTCTGATACGAATGGTGCAATATCCGAGCGCCGCTTGTCAAGAAATGAACCAAATGGTTCGGCGGAAATACCAGCAAAAAAGCGCTGCCGCGACGAATTCCGCTGAAGGAGATCCGTCCTAGACGGCGATGACGGCATCCCGCTCGACGAGGCGGGCATAGCGGCCGTCGAGCGCGAGCAGCTCGTCGTGCGTGCCGCGCTCGATCACGCGGCCGTGGTCGAGCACGAGGATCTGGTCGGAGTCGCGGATCGTCGAGAGGCGGTGCGCGATGACGATCGTCGTGCGCCCGGCCGCGAGGCCGTCCAGCGCCTGCTGCACGAGGCGCTCGGTCTCGACGTCGAGTGCGCTCGTGGCCTCGTCGAGCACGAGTACCGGCGGGTCGCGCAGGATCGCGCGTGCGATCGCGAGCCGCTGCTTCTCGCCGCCCGAGAAGCGATAGCCGCGCTCGCCGACGACCGTGTCGTAGCCGTCGGGCAGCGTGGCGAGATGGTCGTGGATGCGCGCCGCGCTCGCCGCCTGCTCGAGCTCCTCGTCGGTCGCGTCGGGCCGGGCGAAGCGCAGGTTCTCGCGCACGCTGCCGTGGAACAGGTAGGTGTCCTGCGACACGACGCCGACGATCCGGCGGAGCGTCGCGAAGCTGAGGTCGCGCACGTCGTGGCCGTCGAAGAGCACGCGCCCGTCGCTGACGTCGTAGAGCCGCGCGATCAGGTAGCCGAGCGTCGTCTTGCCGCTGCCGGTCTCGCCGACGATCGCGACCTTCGAGCCGGGCGCGGCCGTGAAGCCGACGTCGTGGAGCACCGGCCGGTCGGCCTCGTAGGCGAAGGAGACGTGCTCGAGCCGCACCTCGCCGCGCACGTCCTCGCGCGCGAGCTCGGTCGCGCCCGCCTTCTCCTCGATGTCGACGGGCAGGTCGAGGTACTCGAAGATGCGGTCGAAGAGCGCGAGCGAGGACTGCACGTCGGCCTGCACGCTGAGCAGGCTCCCGACGGGGAAGAACAGCCGCGTCTGCATCGTCGTGAAGGCGACGAGCGTGCCCACCGAGACATCGCCCCAGCCACCGGCCATGGCGTGGCCGGCGACGCCGTAGATGAGTGCCGGCATGACCGCGAACGTCGTCTGGATCGACGACATGACCCAGCGCCCGGCCATGCGCTGCCGCAGCTCCAGCTCGGCCAGCCGTGCCGACTCGCCGCGGAACCGCTCCGTCAGCACGTCGCTCTGGCCCATCGTCTTCCCGAGCATCACGCCCGAGACCGAGAGCGACTCCTCGACGAGCGTCGAGATGTCGGCCAGCGAGCCTTGCTTCACGCGCGTGATCTCGCGCCGCTGCGCGCCGACGCGGCGCGTGAGCAGGACGAACACCGGCAGCAGTGCGAACGCGACGAGCGAGAGCTTCCAGTCCAGGAACAGCATCGCGAAGGCCGTCGCGACGACCGTGGTCACGTTCGAGACGATGGACGTCGCCGTCGACGTGACGACGCTCTGCACGCCGCCGATGTCGTTCGCGATGCGCGATTGCACCTCGCCCGTGCGCGTGCGCGTGAAGAATGCGAGCGAGAGCCGCTGGAGGTGCGCGTAGACCGACGCGCGGAGGTCGTGCATGACGTCCTGGCCGATCCGGTTGGAGAGCCACGTCTGGCCGACGCCGATGACGCCGGTCAGGATCGGGATGGCGACCATGCCCGCGACCAGGAGGTTGAGCTCGCTGGTGTCGATCTCCTTGCCCTCGGCGAAGACGTTGTCGAGCAGCTCGCGCAGCAGGAACGCGGGGATCGTCGAGATCGCCGCGGTGCCCGCGATCAGGGCCAGCAGGATCGCGAGGCTCCTGCGGTACGGGCGGAAGAGCGAGAGGATGCGGCGCGTGTTGGCGCGGCGAACGGCAGGATCCTCGGGGCGCTTCGCGTCCGGGTCGCCGCCGCGGCTGAACGTGCCGCGCGTGCCGCCCGCCGCGGCTCGCTCGCCCCGCGTGCTCATGCGGCCGCGGGTCGTGCGGGGTCGCGCTCGAGTGACGTCCCGGCGACCGGCTTCCCGAGGCGCGTGACGAGCCAGATGCTCTCGCGCTCGAGCAGCACCTCCGGGCGCGCGAGCGGATCCCCGTCGACCACGAGCAGGTCGGCCAGCTTGCCCGTCTCGATCGTGCCGACGTGCTCCTCGAGACCGAGCGCCAGCGCGGAGGCAGACGTCGCCGAGAGCAGGCCTTCGAGCGGCGTCAGGCCCAGGTGGATCATGCGCACCAGCTCGAGCGCGCTGCGGTGGGCCGGGCCCCAGTCGAAGCCCATCGCGATCGTCACGCCGGCCGCGCGCGCCGCCCGGATGGTGAGCGCGGACTGCTCGACGTTGTACATCGCGAGGTCGACGAGGAGCGGCGTCCAGGTCGGCATCGGCGGTCGCTTGATGCCGCTCCCGCCGCCGCCCTGGTACTCCTCGTCGTCGAAGCTCGTGCCGATCCGCTCCCCGAGCCCGGCCACGCCGTAGAGGCAGCTCACGGTCGGCACCAGGATCTGGCCGTCGCGCGCCATGCGCTCGAGCAGATCGGGGCGCTGGTTGAGATACATGCCGTGCTCGATCGTGTCGATGCCCTCCTCGATCGCGATCTCCGTGCCGGGCATGCCCTCGCAGTGCGCGGCGACGCGGTAGCCCATGCGGTGCGACTCCTCGACGAGCACGCGCACCTCCTCGCGCGTGAGCTGTGCCGGGTCGGGATCCTCGAGCTCGACGGAGCGCGCGCCGGTCGTCATGACCTTGATGAAGTCGGCCCCGTAGCGCATCTGCTCGCGCACGGCCTTGCGGATCTCGTCCGCACCGTCGGCCTCGCGGTACATGCCGTGGAAGAAGCGGCCGCCGGGCGAGGTCGCCGAGACGATCCGGCCGCAGGCCAGGACGCGCGGGCCGTCGAACGCCCCGTAGCGCATCGCCTGGCGCGCCTCGACGAGCAGGTCGTCGTAGCCGCCGACGTCGCGGAACGTCGTGATGCCCATGCGCAGCAGCTCGCGGAAGACCTGCGCCACGACGTGCGCTGCCGCCCCGGGCCAGATCTCCTCGGTGCCCGCCTCGTTGGCGGACTTGCAGAAGTAGCGCGAGCCGGCCGTCGCGTGCTGATGTGCGTCGATCAGGCCCGGCAGCAGCGTGCGCCCCTCGACGTCGATCACGCGAGCCCCCTCGGGCGGCGACTCGCCCGCACCCGCGATGGCCGCGATGCGCCCGTCCTCGACGAGCACCGACGCCCGCTCGCGCACCGGCGCCGTCGTGCCGTCGAACACGCGGGCGTTCGCGAACCAGGTGCGCCCCGCCGCAGGCGGCGGATCGTTCAGCAGACAGGGGAGGCGATGCGGCATCCCGGCACGGTATCGGAGCCCGGGCCCTGGACAGATCCGCACGAGCGAGTCCTCGGTTTCGCACGTTCGGGGTCTGGCCCCAAACGTGCGATTCGGGTGGTCGGCGCTCGTCAGTACGGGAGCGTCAGCTCGCCGTCGGCGGCGCGGCAGACGGCTCGGACGATCTCCTCGGGCGCGCTGTCCTTGCTGACGTAGCCGGTCGCACCCGCCGCCATCGCGAGCTGCACGATCTCGCGGTCGTCGTAGGCGGAGAGGATCACGACGCGGGTGTCGGGATAGCTCGCGCGCACGGTGCGCGCCACGTCCGCGCCCGAGATTCCGGGCATGCGCAGGTCCACGAGCGCGACGTCGGGTGCGAGGACGCGGACGAAGTCGAGCACGCCCTCGCCGTTGGACGAGACCGCCACGACGACCAGGCCCGCGCGCTTCAGGGTCTCGGTGGTGGCGCGCAGGTAGGCGGGATGGTCGTCGGCTGCGACCACGCGAATCACGCGCGGCGGTGCTTCCATGGTCGGAGCATCCCGCCCAGGTGAGCGCTGCGCGCTGCCCGATCGACCGGACCGGGAGGTCACCCCGTCTCCTCCGATCGGACGAGCGCGCCGCCCGCCGCGCACCTCGGGGTTACGATCGCTCCATGTCCCGGTTCCGAGTGATCGTCGCCGACGACCACCCGCTCTTCCGGGAGGGCGTCGTGCGCGCCGTTCGCGCCTGGCCGGAGCTCGAGCTCGTGGCGGAGGTCAGCAACGGCCGCGAGGCGCTCGAGCAGATCCGCGAGCTCCTGCCCGACGTCGCCTGCGTCGATCTCCGCCTGCCCGAGATCGACGGCATCGGAATCGCGAACGCCGTCACGCGCGACGGCCTCGCGACGCGCGTGCTGCTGCTCTCGGCGTTCGCCGACGACGAGCTCGTCTACCGGGCGCTCGAGGCGGGCGCGGCGGGCTATCTCACGAAGGACGCGACGCAGGAGGAGATCGCGCGCGCGATCCACGGCGTCGGCGCTGGCCGCACGCAGCTCGCGCCCGAGCTCGCGGCCGGCCTCGCCAACCAGATCCGGGCGCGCTCCCACGGCGACACGCCGGTCCTCACCGAGCGCGAGCGGCAGGTGCTCGAGCTGCTCTGCGAGGGCCTCTCGGCGCCGCAGATCGCGCAGCGCCTGTTCCTCGGGACGACGACCGTCAAGTCGCACCTCGGCCGGCTCTACGAGAAGCTCGGCGTGTCGGATCGCGCGGCGGCCGTCGCCGAGGCGATGCGCCGCGGCATCGTGGAATGAACGAGCCGCGGCTGCCGGACGCGGAACGCCTGACGGCGCTCCTCCGCATCGTCGCCGTCCCCGTGCTGATCGTGGGCGAGGCCTACGTGCCGAGCAGCTCGCCCACCCAGGACCGCTTCGTCGTCGTCGTCGTCCTGTTCGGGCTCTACGCGCTCGGCACGCTCGCGCTCGCGCAGCGCGAGCTCACGCCCGCCGCGCACTGGATGGCCATCGTGGACATCGCGTTCGCCGGGGCGCTCGCGTACAGCTCGGGCGGCGGCTTCTCGCAGCTGCGCTTCGCGTTCCTGTTCCCGGTCGTCGCCGTCGCCTTCCGCGGGCGACCGCTCGTGACGGCCTCGGTCGCCGCCGCGTCGACGGTCGTGTACGTGCTCCAGGCGGCGCCGCACCCGAGCGGATCGAGCAGCGGCGCGCTCTCGTTCGTGCTCGTGCAGGCCGCGTACCTGGCCTGGCTCGGCTTCGCGATGGCGCTGCTGTCGCTGCTGCTGGCGCGCCGCGACGCGGCGGTACGCATGCTCTCGGCCCAGCGCCAGCGGCTCGTCGCCGAGGCGCTGACGGCCGAGGAGCGGGAGCGCAGGCAGCTGGCGCAGGATCTGCACGACGGCGCGATCCAGAACCTGCTCGCTGCCCGCCACGACCTGGACGTGCCGGCCAGGACGGCGCCGGACGGGCCGGAGGCGCGCGCGCACGCGACGATCACGGCGACGGTGGCCGAGCTGCGCGGAGCGGTCGCCGATCTTCACCCGTACCTGCTCGAGCAGGCCGGGCTCGCGGCGGCGATCGGGCAGAACGCCCGCGCCGCGGCGGCGCGCGCGGGCTTCGAGCTGACGCTCGACCTGGCCGAGGCCGCGCCCGGCCCGAACGACCGCGCGGTGCTCCGCTGCACCAGCGAGCTGCTCGCGAACGTCGCGCGCCACGCGCATGCCGCGCACGTCTCGGTCGTGCTCGAGCACGACGGATCCTCCGACCGCGTCTGCGTGCGCGACGACGGCGTCGGCTTCGATCCCAGGGTCGCCACGGCGAGCGTGCGCGCGGGCCACATCGGCCTCGCCTCGCTGCGCGAGCGCGCAGAGGCCCTCGGCGGCGCGTTCACGCTCGAGAGCAGGCCGGGCGCCGGGACGGTCGCGACCGTCACGATTCCGCGAGGAGCGCCCTGACGCGGGTCGCCGCGGCCGCATCGCACTCACCGGCACCTGTGCGCGCAGGATCTCAGTTGAGGATGTTCACGGCGCGCGCGGTCACGAGCACGACGAGGACGAACGACGAGAGCGACTGGGCCGACATCAGCAGCTTCGCGATCCCCGTGATGGGCATCGTGTCGGTGGGGCTGAAGGCCGTCGCGTTCGTGCTCGCGGTGTAGAGATAGTCGGAGAAGGCCGGCTGCCAGTCCGGCATCAGCTCCTTGGCGTCGGTCATCTGCGGGAAGAGGAAGTCCGGCAGTTCGCCTGCGCGGTGCTCGCGGGCGCGCGGGCCGCCGCGGTCGAGCTCCCAGAACCAGAGCGCGAACACGATCAGGTTCGACAACCACACCAGCAGCGCGCCGAGGAGCAGCTCGCGCCCGCTCATCTCCGAGGTGCGGGCGAGCAGCTCGCGCACGAGCAGGGCGATCGATGTGCCGTTGGCGGCCACGGTGAGGCCCAGCAGGCCGAGCGCGAGCATCCGGTAGGCCGGGTGCCCGCGCCCCAGGCCGTCGGCGATCGTCAGCGGGATCAGGGCGAGCACCGCCACGATCGGGAAGATCACCCCGGGCCCCAGCGAGAGCGGGCCGGGGAGCAGCGTGTAGAGCACCGCCACGACGAGCGTCGCGATCGAGGCGGGCAGCCGCGACTCGCGGCGGTCGAAGTTCAGGGAGTGGAGGATGCCCATGAGGGAGCCGCCCGCCGGGCTACGGCAGGAGACGGCCCGCGCGCAGCGTCAGGAAGGGCGCGAAGCCCTCGTCCAGCACGAGCCCGTCGAGGATCTCCGCCGCCTCGCCGAGATGCTCGCGCCCATCGCCGGCCAGGCGCGCCAGCACGGCGTCCCGCTCGCGCGCATACAGCTCGGGCGTGATCGTCTCGCCCTCGCTCGTTCGGCACGCGTGGCGGATCCACTGCCACAGCTGGGCGCGTGAGATCTCGGCCGTCGCGGCGTCCTCCATGAGGTTGTCGATCGCCGCCGCACCGACGCCGCTCAGCCAGCTGTCGAGATAGCGCAGGCCGACCGAGACGTTCGTCTGGACGCCGGCCAGCGTGATCTCGCCGGGCGTGCGATCGAGCGCGAGCAGCGCCGCGCCATCGGGTGTCACGTCCTCGCGCAGGCGGGACTTCTGGTTCGGCCGGTCGCCCAGCACCGCGTCGAAGATCTCACGGGCGAGCGGCACGAGGCCGGGATGCGCCACCCAGGTGCCGTCGAAGCCCTGGCCGGCCTCGCGCTCCTTGTCCTCGCGCACCCGCGCGAACGGCCTGCTCGTTGAAGGTGGCGTCCCGGCTCGGGATGAAGGCCGCCATGCCGCCGATCGCGTGCGCTCCGCGCCGGTGGCAGGCGCGCACGAGCTGCTCCGTATAGGCGTGCATGAAGGGCACGGCCATCGTGACCGCGGAGCGGTCCGGCAGGACGAACGCCGGGTCGTCGCGGAACTTCTTGATGGCGCTGAAGATGTAGTCCCAGCGGCCTGCGTTGAGGCCCGCCGAGTGCTCGCGCAGCGCGTAGAGGATCTCCTCCATCTCGAACGACGCCGTGATCGTCTCGATCAGGACGGTCGCGCGGATCGTCCCGCGCGGCAGGCCGACCGCCTCCTGCGCGGCGATGAAGACGTCGTTCCAGAGCTCCGCCTCGTGGCGGCTCTCGAGCTTCGCGAGATACACGTACGGCCCGCTGCCGCGCGCGACCGATGCCAGCCCGTTCCAGCGCAGGAAGAGCGCGATGTCGAACAGGCTGGCCGACACGGGACGCCCGTCGACGAGCACGTGGCGCTCCTCGAGGTGCCAGCCGCGCGGCCGCACGACGAGCGTCGCGAGCTGGTCGCCGAGCGTGTAGCTCTTGCCCTCCGGCGACGTGAACTCGAGCGTGCGGCGGGTGGCGTCGCGCACGGCGGCGTGCCCGGCCACGACGTTGCCCCAGGTCGGCGAGAGCGCGTCCTCGAGGCAGCACATGAAGACGCTCGCGCCCGAGTTGAGCGCGTTGATCACCATCTTCGCGTCGGCCGGGCCGGTCAGCTCGACGCGGCGGTCGTCGAGATCGGGCGGGGCGGATGCCACCGTCCACTCGGACTCGCGCAGCTCGCGCGTCTCGGCGGGGAACTCCGGTCGCTCGCCGGCGGCGAAGCGCGCCTCGCGCTCGTCGCGCGCGGCCAGCAGCGCGAGGCGGCGCGCGCCGAAGCGGTTCTGGAGCTCGGCGACGAGGTCGAGCGCCTCGCGGTCGAGCAGCTCGTCCTGGCCGGGGACCCCCTGCGCGGCGACCTCGGCGCTCATGCCGCCCGCCGCCCGCTCGCGCCGTCCGCGAGCGCCTGGAGCGCCGCGGCGCCACCCGCGAGCAGCGGCGAGCCGTGGGTCGTCAGGATGCGCTCGACAGGCTCCCGGGCGAGGCGCCGGAGTGCGCCGGGGAGTCCAGGGCCTCCGTACCACGCCCGCTCGGCGGCGGTGCTGCCGTACCAGCCGGGAGGGCACACGCGCACGCCGCCGGCGTGCTCGCCCTCGATCGCGTCTCCGCCGATCACGACGTCGCCCACCACGAGCGCGCGGAACTGGGGCAGGACATAGGCCGTCTCTCCGATCGGGTCGCCGAGGGCGATCGCTCGCGCGCCGTCGGGCACGACGCCGTCGTGTGCACCGTAGCGGGCGACCATCGCATCGGCCCCGCGCCGGTGCCAGTGGACGGTCACGACCACGCAGACCGGGCGGCCGAGGCGCTCGACGTCGCGGTCGAGCGCGCTCCACAGGCGAGCTGCCTCGCCCGCGTCCGCGGGCACGACCGGGATCGACCAGCAGGATCGCGCCGGGCAGCTCGCAGTAGACGCTGCCGACCTCCTCGATCCAGCCAGTGGTCGACGTGGGATCGGGCTCCCACTCGGGGTGCGGCGCGGTCCAGCGCCACAATCCGCTCTCGATCTCCTGCACGCCCAGGCCCGCCACGCACGGCAGCAAACCGCCCGCTGCGTCCCGTGTCAAGCGGTTCCGGGGACACGCCGATACGATCGGCGCCATGCGGATCGTGCGGCAGGGCGAGCGGAGCGAGACCTACGGCGGCCGGTTCACCGGCCGTGTCGAGCTGGAGATGCTGGCTCCCGCCGAGGCGGACGACCGACCGGACGTCGCGCGCGTGCACTTCTTCGCCGGCGCGGTGTCGAACTGGCACCGCCATCCGGGCGGGCAGCAGCTGCTGCTGCTCGAAGGGCGCGGGCGCTTCGGGCTGCCCGGCGAGGAGCACGAGCTGACGCCCGGCGACCACCTCGTCACGCCCGCGGGCGAGCGCCACTTCCACGGCGCGGCCGCGGGGGCCGACTGCGTGTGGCTGACGATCACGTGGGGCGTGACCGAATGGGAGGACCTCGCCCCGGATCCGGCATGACGCGGCGACGCCGACGTGATCGTCGCCGGCGCCGGCTTCGCCGGGCTGCGCGCCGCGCGCGATCTGGCCGACGCGGGGCGCTCGGTGCTCGTGCTGGAGGCGAGGGACCGACCGGGCGGGCGGACGTGGACGCGGCCGTTCGCGGGCTCGGGCCCGCCGGTCGAGGTCGGCGGCTCGTGGTTCACGCCCGAGCATCTCGAAGTGCCGTACGAGCTCGTGCGCTACGGGCTCGAGACGCGGACGTTCGGAGCGCCGGCGTGCGTGCGCTGGCGCACGGGCGGTGAGCTGCGCGACGGCCTGCCGGTGCCGTTCGGCGAGCTCGGCGCGCTCGAGGAGGCGCTCGTCGCGATCGCGGCCGATGCGGCCGCGCTGCGCGCCGGGACGCTCGGCGCCCGCGCGTCGCTGTCCTGCGCGGACTACCTGCGCGACCTCGGCGTCCCGCGCGCGACGGGCGAGTTCCTCTCGGCCTGGTGGGTCATGATCGGCGGCACGCATCCGGAGCGCGGGGCCGTCGTGGACGCGCTCGCCGCGATCGCGGCGCACGGTGGAACGACCGGGCTGCTCACGACGCTGCGCCACGCGCCGGTCGAGGGCTGGAGCGCCCTCGCGGAGCGCATGGCCGCGAGCCCCGGGGTCGAGCTGCGCTACGAGACCGAGCTGCGCTCGCTGCAGCAGGACGAGCATGGCGTCGAGCTGACCGCCGCCGACGGATCGACGTGGCGCGCCCGCTGCGCCGTGCTGGCGCTGCCGGTCAACACGCTCCCGGCCGTGGGCTTCACGCCGAGCCTTCCGGGCGCGACCGCCGAGGCGCTCGGGACGAACGCCGGCCGCGCGCACAAGGTCTGGCTGCGCGCGCGCGGCGTACCGGCCGGCGTGCTCGCCGCCGGCGCGGGGGAGGGGCTGCACTGGCTCTACGCCGACCGCGTGCTCGAGGGCGGCGACGTGCTCCTGCTCGGCTTCGGCTACGAGGACGATGCGTTCGACCCCGCCGATCGCGACGACGTGGAGCGAGCGCTGCGCGCGTTCTTCCCCGAGGCGGCGCTCGTCGCCTGCGACCACCACGACTGGAACGCCGACCCGTTCTCGCGCGGCACCTGGGCGACTGCGCCGGTCGGGCGGGCCGAGGTGCTGTCCGGCGAGCGCTTCCCGCCGCACGGGCGCGTCGCGTTCGCGACGGCCGACGTGGCGCCGCGCGAGGCCGGGTGGATCGAGGGCGCCCTGCTCGCGGGCGCAGCTGCCGCGCGCTGGGCGCTGGCTCGGCCCTGAACCTCTAGGCCACCCGGTGGCGGGCGAGCTTCGCCTCGTCGATCTCGATGCCGAGACCGGGGCCGGTGGGCACGCGCACGAAGCCGTCGGCGAACTCGAAGCCCGACGCGAGCACGTCGAGCGCGTCGTGCGACTCCGCGACGGTGTACTCGCAGTAGGTGCCGCGCGGCATCGACGCGACCATCTGCAGCGACGCTGCGATCAGGATGCCGGTCGAGAACGCGTGCGGCACGCACTCGCGGCCGAGCTCGAACGCCGCCTGGGCGATGCGGCGGCCCTGGCTGAAGCCGCCGCAGCGCGCGAGGTCGGGCTGGACGATGTCGAGCCCGCCGCGCACCATCCAGTCGCGGAACGACCAGATCGTGGCCTCGTGCTCGGCCGCGGCGATCTTGAGCGGGCTGGCCTCGCAGAGCCGCCGGTAGCCGTCGATGTCCTCGACCGCGAGCGGCTCCTCGAGCCAGTAGAGCTCGTACTCGGCGAAGCGGCGGGACATCTCGAGCGCGTGCTTGAACTGCCAGCGGCGCCCGATGTCGATCATGACGTCGACGTCGGGCCCGGCGGCCTCGCGGGCCGCGGCGACGAGCGCGACGTCGCGGCGCGCGTCGAACCCGAGCGGGCCCCAGCCGAGCTTCAGCGCGCGGTGCCCGCGCTCGACCTGCGTCGTGACGTGGCGCCGCACCGCATCCGGCGTCTCCGGCATCAGCGCGCTCGCGTAGACGCGCACGCTGTCGCGGAAGCTGCCGCCCAGGAGCCGGTGGACGGGCTGGCCGAGCGCGCGTCCCACGAGGTCGTGGAGCGCGATGTCGATCGCCGAGATCGTGTGGATCGCGGCGGCGCGCGTGCCGGCGTGCGCGGTCGTCTCGTAGAGGTCGTGCCAGATCGGCTCGATGTCGAACGGGTCGCGGCCGAGCAGCGTCTCGCGCATGCCGACCAGCATCGAGTGCGAGGCGGGCATGTCGATGAAGGCCTGGGCCACGGTCGGCGAGGTGTCGGCCTCGCCGTAGCCGCTCACGCCCTCGTCCGTGTCGATGCGGACGATGAACGCGTCCTGCGTGCCGTCGGCGCGCAGCTCGATCTCGGGCAGGCGGAGGTGAATCGTCTCGACGTTCGTGATGCGCATCTCGGCGAAGATCATGCACGCCCTGCGATCGCGAGGCTTCAGCCCGCGCGCTTGACGCCACCCCGCCGCTGCGCTTGACTCCCCGATCAGTCGCCGCAACGGCGGCGCGGCGATCTCGGCAACTGAATGCATCCACGCGAACACCGGCTCACCCGGCGCAACCTGATGCGCGGCGCCCTCGGCGCCGGGGCCGTCGTGGGCGTGGCCGGCGTCACGGCCGGGTGCCAGAACACCACGCACGGCGATCGGATCCGGCGAGGGCGGCGGCACGGCCGCGGTGCAGAAGCTCGTCGTCCCGCGGCCGACCGGCCCGGACGGCCTGCCGCTGCCGCGCCCGGACTACAGCGTGACGTGGGCGATCACCGACGACAACCCGAAGATCAAGGAAGGCCTGAAGACCGAGGGCGGGACGCTGCAGGTCTTCAACTACGCCGACTACATCTGGCCGGGCCTCGTCAAGCGCTTCGAGAAGGAGTTCGACTGCAAGGTCAAGATCGCGACCTACAACTCCGCCGACGAGGCGACCGCCAAGCTCTCGGCGGGCGGCGTGGGCTTCGACGTCGTCATCGGGCTCAGCGCCAACAACCAGGTGACCCTGCTCGCGCAGCAGTTGATGCTGCCGCTCACGCACAGCTACCTGCCCAATCTCGAGAAGAACATCTGGGCACCGCTGCAGGACCCGTTCTACGACCGCGGCGCGCGCTACAGCGTGCCCTACGTCGTCTGGCTCGACGGCATCGGGTGGCGCAACGACAAGATCGGCAAGGACATCGCCGGCATGCAGGTGCCGTGGGACATCTTCTGGGAGTCGGAGCCCTGGACCGGCAAGGTCGGGATCCTGGACGACGAGCGCGACGCGCTCGCGATGCCGATGCAGCGCGACGCGATGCGCAAGGGCGTGATCCCCGACCTCAACACGGAGGACCCGGCGATCATCGCGAAGGCGGGCGAGGACCTCGCGCAGCTCACGTCCATCAGCAACATCAAGGTCGACATCACCGATTACCAGACGCTGCCGGAAGGCAAGTCCTGGCTGCATCAGGCGTGGTCGGGCGACATGCTCGCCGCGGTGCTGTACTACCTCCCCAAGGGCACCAAGCCCGACGTGATCTCGTTCTGGGGGCCGGACGAGGGCGGCGTGGTCCAGAACGACACGCTCTTCATCTCGTCGGAGTCGAAGCGGCCCGTGCTCGCGCACGCCTTCCTCAACTTCATGCTCGACAAGAAGAACGCGTACGACAACTTCGTGCAGTTCAACGGCTACACGCCGCCGCAGAAGACGATCGACGCCGAAGCGCTCGTCAAGCAGAAGCTGATCCCCGAGAGCATCGCGGGCGCCGTCCTGCGGCCCGACCAGTTCGCAAACAACCAGGAGCTGCTCGCGCTCAGCGTCGAGGGCAGCAAGCTCTGGCAGAACGCCTGGGCGAAGTTCAAGGCGGGCTAGTGGAGTCCCGCTGGATCTGGCGCGTGCTCGCCGCTCCCGGCGTCGTGTGGCTATCGGTCTTCTTCCTGGTCGCCATGTACACGGTGCTCTGCGTTGCCCTCGGCAACCAGAACACGCTCAACGAGCCCGTGCCGTTCTGGAACCCGCTCGACTGGAACGTCGGCTACCTGGTCGAGACGCTGCGCAACATCTGGCAGGGCGGCCCGTTCTTCACGGTCTTCATGCGCACCGTCGCGTACGTCGCGCTCGCGATGGCGCTCTCGCTGCTGATCGGCTACCCCGTCGCGTACTACGCGGCGCGTCACGCCGGCAGGTGGCGCGCGCTCGTGCTGCTGCTGCTCGTCCTGCCGTTCTGGATCAACTACCTGATGCGCATGCTGGCGTGGATCAACCTGCTCTCGCCCGACGGCTGGGGCACGCGGTTCCTGCACAACTTCGGCATCGAGGCGCTGTTCGAGAAACTCGGGCTGCTGTCGCAGGACGGGGGCTGGCTCAACGGGCAGGCGTCGTCCGTGGTGATCGCGCTCGTCTACGGCTACATCCCGTTCTTCATCCTGCCGCTCTACGCCGCCCTCGACCGCATCGACCAGCGCCACATCGAGGCGGCGCGCGATCTCGGCGCGAGCCCGTTCGCCGCGTTCCGGCGCGTCACGCTGCCGCTCTCGGTCCCGGGCATCCTGGCCGGCGCCGTGCTGATCGCCCTGCCGATGTTCGGCGACTACTACACGAACGACCTGATCTCGGCCTCGCCGCGCACGACGATGATCGGCAACCAGATCGACCAGTTCACCCGCCAGGGCTCGCAGAAGACCGTCGGCGCCGTGCTGACGATGCTGCTCGCCCTCGTCCTCCTGGTGCTGATGTTCTACTACCTGCGCACGACCCGTCGCGCCGACCTCGAGCGAGCGCGCTGATGGCCTGGCTGCGCAATCCCTGGGGCCGCCCGCGCTTCCTGCCGCTGGTCACGGCGCTCTACATCTTCTGGTCGGTCGTCCCGGTCGTCATCGCGATCCTCTTCGCGTTCAACGACTCGCGCTCGCGCACGTCCTGGGAAGGCTTCTCGATGCGCTGGTTCTACGGCGACGAGACGCTCAGCGTGTGGCACGACCCGGCGCTCCAGGGCGCGCTCAAGCACACGCTCCTGCTGGCGGTGCTGTGCGTGGCGATCGCCGTGCCGCTCGGCGTGACGCTCGCGCTCGGCCTGCAGCGCTGGCGCGGACGGGGCAGCGGCTCGATCAACGTGCTGATGCTGCTGCCGCTCGTCACGCCCGAGATCGTGATGGGCGTCGCGCTGCTGCTGCTCTTCCTGCAGATCTTCAACCAGATCGGCCTCGGCACGACGGCGCAGAGCGATCGGCCAGATCACGTTCACGCTCTCGTACGTCGTCGTCATGGTGCGCGGCCGGCTGGTCTCGATCGGACCGGAGTACGAGGAGGCGGCCGCCGACCTCGGGGCTCCGCCGCACGACGTGCTCTTCCGCGTGCTGCTGCCGCTGCTCTCGCCCGCGATCCTCGCGAGTGCCGCGGTCGTCTTCGCGCTCTCGATCGACGACTTCGTCGTCACGCAGTATCTCGCCGGCGACGCGGACACCACCACGGTGTCGATGCTGCTGTACGCATCGGCCCGCGGAGCGCCGACGCCGGCCCTGAACGCACTCGCGACGATCGCCCTGTTCATAACATTGGGCACGCTCACACTCGTGTACTTCGTCTATCGGCGCTTCGCGGGCGGCGAAGACGCCACCGCGGTCGCCGCCCTGGAGGTGTAGCCGATGCAGGGCGAAATCCGTCTCGAGTCGCTCGTCAAGTCGTTCGGCGACGTCGTTGCCGTGGACGGCATCGACCTCGACATGCCACCCGGCGAGTTCTTCACGATGGTCGGGCCGTCCGGCTGCGGCAAGACGACGACGCTGCGCATGATCGCGGGCTTCGAGCGGCCGACGAGCGGCCGCATCCTGCTCGACGGCGACGACGTCGCGCAGACGCCGCCGCACCGGCGCAACGTCAACACGGTGTTCCAGAGCTACGCGCTGTTCCCGCACCTGAACGTCGCCGACAACGTGGCCTTCGGGCTCAAGTACAAGAAGGTCACGAAGGCCGAGCGCACGACGATGGTGAACGAGGCGCTCGCCCTCGTGCAGCTCGCCGACTACGGGAAGCGCAAGCCCGGGCAGCTCTCGGGCGGCCAGCAGCAGCGCGTCGCGCTGGCCCGCGCGCTCGTGCTGCGCCCGCGCGTGCTGCTGCTCGACGAGCCGCTCGGAGCGCTCGACGCCCGCCTTCGCAAGGACCTCCAGGTCGAGCTGAAGACGTTGCAGGAGAACCTTGGCATCACGTTCGTGTTCGTCACGCACGACCAGGAAGAGGCGCTCACCATGAGCGACCGGGTCGCCGTCATGAACGGCGGGCGCGTCGAGCAGAGCGGCCCGCCGCAGGAGATGTACGAGGAGCCGGCGACGCTCTTCGTGGCCGACTTCCTCGGGGTCTCGAACCTCGTCGGCGCCGAGGCCGCGGGTCAGGACGGGAGGGCCTGCGTGCTCAAGATCGGTGACGTCTCGCTGCGCGCCGCGCAGGGCGAGATCGACGCGCGCGGGTCCGTCAAGGCGATGATCCGGCCGGAGCGCGTGCGCGTCGAGCCGCACGGCACGGAGGGCGAGAACCGGCTGCCGGGCCTCGTCGAGCACCTCGTCTTCCTCGGCAGCTTCCGCGAGGTGCGCGTGCGGCTCCTGGGCGGTGCGCTCGTGACGGCCGTGCAGCCGAACGACGGCTCCGAGCCGGCGTACTCGCAGGGCTCGCCGGTGTCCGTGCACCTCCCGATCGAGTCGCTCCGCGTGCTCCCCGACGGGCCCCCGCCGGTCATGGACGGGGAGGCCGCGTCGGCCGAGGGCCCCGAGACCGGCGCCGAGCTGGGCCACGCGGCCGCGACCGTCATCCTGCCGCCCCAGGACCCGCCCCCGAGCTGAGCTCGCGGCGCCCGCCGGCGCCGTCGTGAACGCGCATGCCCGATCCCTCCCGCCTCACCGACCTGCGCGGCCGTGTCGCGGTCGTCACCGGAGGCGCGAGCGGCATCGGCGCCGCCTGTGCCGAACTGCTCGCAGCGGCGGGGGCGACGGTCGTCGTGCTCGACCGCGAGGTGCCGCCGGGCCCCGATGCGATCACGCTCGACGTCACCGACGAGGCCGCGATCGACGCGGCGATGGCGGAGGTGGCCGAGCGCCACGGGCGGATCGACGTGCTCGTGGCGAGCGCCGGGATCGCGATCCGCAGGCCGGCGACGGAGCTCTCGCTCGCGGACTGGCAGAAGGTCGTCGACGTCAACCTCACCGGCGTCTTCCTGTGCGCCCGCGCCGCCGCGCGCCACATGATCGCCGCGGGCGGCGGCAGCATCGTGACGATCGCCTCGGTGCTCGGCGTGGTCGGCGGCGGCGTCTACCCGAACATCTCCTACCAGGCGGCCAAGGGCGGCGTCATCAACCTCACGCGCGCACTCGCGCTGGAGTGGGCCGAGCACGGGATCCGCGTCAACTCGGTGGCGCCGACGTACGTGCACACGCCCCTCACGGCCGGCCTCGTGGCCGATCCCGGCGTGCTCCGGCAGATCGAGGAGCGCACCCGCTCGGCCGTCTCGCGGAGCCGGGCGAGGTGGCCGACGCCGTGCTCTTCCTCGCGGCTCGCGGGTCGGCGATGGTCACCGGTCACGTGCTCGCGGTCGACGGGGGCTACCTGGCGCAGTAGCATCGCGCCCTTCGCGCCGGCGATCCAGTAGGCGCAGGGCGTCGCCGACCTGGAGCACGTGCCGGAAGCCGCGACCCTGAGGCCGGCGATCCAGTACGCCGAGGGGTCATTCGGAAACCCGCCCGACGATCACACCCGAGGCGGGACCGCAATGCCACCACCGACGCGGCAGGTCCAACGGGGGCAGACCTATTGCACGGTCAGCACCCGCGCTTACGACGAGAGACAGGTCTGACCCCTGCGCGGGCGTCCAAACCCGTAGCCGGCGAGGGGCAGCGCTGCAGGTCGCCCTGGAAGCACGCCTCCGGCGACGGTGGCAACCCGTGACGCTGCCTCTCCGGGTCGTGGGTGCGACCGTCGGCGCAGGGGTCAGACCTGTCTGTTGTCCTGGGTGGCGGGTTCGATGCGTGCCATAGGTCTGCCCCCGCTGGACCCGCGAGGTTCGGTGGTGGCATTGCGGTCCTCGGCCGGGTTCACGTCGTCGCGCGGCGGGTTTCCGCAATGACCCCTCGACGCGTTACTGGATCGGCTGGGCGGGCGCGTGCTGCCGGAGGCGTGCTCGAGGCGGCGATCCCTCGGGCGGTACTGGATGCCGGCCTCATGCGGCGCGCACTTCTGGGTCGCGCGTCCCGGTGGCGACCCTGCGACGTCGGGCGCTAGACGCTCGCGACGATGGTGATGCCGCCGCGGGACTTCTGCCGCAGCGTGACGTGCACCTTGCCGGCCGCGAGCTCGAGCGCCGCGGCGACGTCGTCGCGGATCCGCACCGTGAGCGCCTCGCAGAACTGGCCCTCGTTGCGGAACTGCATCAGGTAGAGCTTCACCGACTTCGACTCCAGGCACAGCGCCTCGGGGAAGTACTCGATCGTCGCGACGTACATGTCGGGCTGCAGCGTGATCGGGCACAGAGCCGCGAGCTCGTCGCTCGTCATCTCGACGCGCTCGACGCCGGGATTCGGGAACGTCTCGAGGCCGGCGTAGTTCTGCTGACCGGCGTGTCCGAGCGACTCGAACTGCGGCGTCGACGAGGATGCTTCCACAGGCCGTAGTGTATGCCGATGCCGCGTCGCGTCTACCTCGCCGGGCCGCCGTTTGCCGAGGAGTACCGGCACCGCGCCGATCAGCTCGTGCGCGCGCTCGGGTGGGAGCCGGTCGATCCCATGCGGCGCGATTTCCGCGGGCGCACGGAGGGCAACGAGGACGAGATCGTGCAGGGCGACCTGGCCGACATCGACTCGTGCGATGCCGTGCTCGCCGCCTTCACGGCGCCCGACGAGGGCACCGCGATGGAGGCCTGGTACGCGCATTCGAAGGGCAAGCGCGTGATCGCGTACACCGGCGGGCCCCGTCCGCACCCGTGGACCGTCTACGTCGCCGAGGCCGTGCACGCGGACCTCGTGGATGCCGTCGCCGCCCTGGGGCAGGCCGACCGGTGAGGACGGCCGTCGTGGTGGGAGCCGGCGCCATGGGCGCCGCTGCCGCGCGCGCTCTCGCCGAGCGCGGCTGGGCGGTGTCGCTGCTCGAGCAGCACGCGATCGGCCACGACCTCGGCGGCTCGGGCCACGACACGCGCTCGTTCCGCCTCTCGCATTCGCACGCCGACGACGTCCGCCTGGCCGTGCGCGCGCTCGAGCTCTGGAACGACCTCGAGCGCCGCAGCGGCGTGACGCTGCTGCGGCGCAACGGCCTGCTCCAGCGCGGCTCCGTCGTGCCGCCGATGGCCGCGGCGCTGCGCGAGGCCGGTGTGGGCTACGACGAGCTCGATCACCGCGACGTCTCGCGCCTGTTCCCGGAGATGCGCCCGCAGCCGGATGCACCGGCGATCTTCCAGCCCGACGGCGCCGTGATCCTCGCGCGCCGCTCGATCGAGGTGCAGGTGGAGCTCGCCGTCGCCGCGGGCGCGGTCGTGCACGAGCGCGAGAAGTGCATCGCGCTCTCGCCGCAGGGCGACGGGGTGCGCGCCTTCACGCGCCGCCGGCGGATCGACGCCGACGTCGCGGTCGTGTGCGCCGGGCCGTGGTCGCTGCCGCTGCTCGTCCCGCTCGGCCTGCGCCTGCCGCTGCAGGCCGGCCTCGCGCAGGTCACCTCGTTCCGCAGCCGCTACGAGGGCTGGGAGGCGCGCCCGGGCCTGATGGAGCGCACGCACGGGGACGGCGTCTACGGCATGCCCGAGCCGGGGAAGGGCTTCAAGCTCGGCTGGGCGACGATCAACCCGATGACGTTCTGGAAGTCGTCGAAGGTGCGGCCGTTCGACCGCGCCGACCAGCTGTCGCTGGTCGAGCGCGTGCGCGAGGACTTCCCGGGCTTCGATCCGACGCCGCTGCACCACGAGGCCGGGCCGATCACGCTCGTCCCGGACGAGCAGTTCGTGATCGACCGCCGCGGGCCGATCGTGGTCGGCGCCGCCTGCATCGGCCACGCCTTCAAGTTCTCGCCCGCGCTCGGCGAGCTGTTCGCCGATCTGGCCGAGGAACGGCCGCTGCCGCCCGAGGCGCGACGCTTCCGGCTCGACCGCCCGACGCTCGCGCCGGAGCGCCGCAGCGGACGCGTCGCCGTCGGCGCCTGACCTCCCGGCGCGCGCTTCCCGCGCGGAGTACAGTCGGCGCTCACCGCGAGAGGGAGGGCGTATGGCTGAACACGATGGCGAACGTCTGGGCACGGGGAATCTGACCCTCAAGGACGTCGTCGCGCAATCGGTCGGCTACATGGGGCCGGTCTTCTCCGGCACCTTCTTCATTCCGACGATCGTCGGACTCGGATTCGCAGGCAAGGGCGCGGGCATTGCCACGCCGTTCGCCATCCTGCTGACGGCCATCGGCATGCTCGCGCTGGCCTGGATCATCTCGCGCTACGCCAAGCGCATCCACTCGGCGGGCGCGCTCTACGACTACGTGCGCGAGGGCCTCGGCCGCCCGGCCGGCCTCTTCGCGGGCTGGGTGTACTACGGCGGCGCGCTGATGCTGACGCTCGCGATCGGCCTGGCGTTCGGCGGCTTCGTCAGCCTGACGCTCCTCGACGGTTCACGACGTCGACATCAACTGGATCTGGTTCACGCTCGCGTTCTGGATCGTCACCTGGGCGATCTCGGTGCTCGGCGTGCAGATCTCGACGCGCGCCCAGCTGGTGCTCGCGCTCGTCTCCGTCACGGTGATCTTCGCGTGGGCGCTCTACGTCGTCCTCAAGGGCGGCAGCGAGGGCTTCTCGCTGCGCCCGTTCAATCCGGGCGAGTCCGACTTCACCGGCATCACCTACGGCATCGTCTACGCCGGGCTGATCTTCGTCGGATTCGAGTCGGCGGCGAACCTCGCCGAGGAGACGGCCGAGCCGAAGCGCAACATCCCGCGCGCGATCTTCTACAGCGTGGCGGCGGCGGGCATCTTCTACGTGATCCTCTCGTGGGCGCTCCTGCTGGCCTTCGGCCTCAACGTCGCCGAGCTGCTGAAGAGCTTCCCGCCGCTCTACGTCGCGACCGGCAATCCCGATTTCGGCGGCGACACGTTCAGCGAGATCGTGCAGTGGATGGTCGTGATCGACATCGCGGCCGTCGGCCTCGGCAACGGCAACGGGTACCACCCGCGGCTTCTTCGCGCTGGCTCGCGACCGCCATCTGCCGCGGCCGCTGGCCGCCGTGCACCCGCGCTACAAGACGCCCTACGTCGCGGCGACGGTGCTCGCCGTCGCCGCCATCGCCGTCGCGCTCATCGTGTACTTCAGCGACGGTCTGGCGCCGGGCACGCCGACCGACCCGCCGGGCCACTGGTTCCCGATCTTCCAGTTCGGCGCCACGATCGGGGCGTTCCTGATCTTCATCGTCTACCTGCTGATCGCGATCACGGGGTTCCGGGGGCAGCCGGGGGAGAACCGCGCCGGGCTCGCGTTCGCCGGTGCTCCTCGCCGGGCGACCGCGCTGGCGGCGCTCTACGGCGTCGTCCACAAGGCGCCGCCGATCTACTGGTTCGACAAGGTCTGGTGGCTCGCGCTCATCTGGGTCGTGATCGGCATCGGCGTCGTCCTCGTGGCGCGGTCGCGCGGCCATCTCGAGTCGCACGCACCGCCGATCCCGGACTAGGACGTCCGCGTGCACGATCGGGGTCAGACCCCGATCGCGCACGCCGCCACGCTCAGCCGCAGAAGCGCATCGCGGCCAGCGCGATGCGCTGGGCGCAGGCGACGAGGTCGTCGATCGGGACGTACTCGTCCGCCGTGTGGGCGCGGTGGACGTCGCCCGGGCCGAAGCAGACGGCGGGGATGCCGGCCTCCACCGTGAGCGTGGCGCCGTCGTGCCAGTTGTCGAGGCCCCCGAGCCGCCGGATCTGGCCGAGGTCGTCGCCCGCGGCGAGCAGCGCCTGCACGATCGGGTCGTCCTCGGCGACCTCGGCCGGCGGCACGCCGCCGACGCCCCAGACGATCTCGGGAGGATGCTCGCGCAGCCACGGGTCGGCGGCCGCCGCGTCTGCGATCCAGTCGGTGAACTCGCGCTCGACGAGGGCCCCGTAGCCGTGCTCGTCGGCGCGGTCGGGGAGGTACTCGATGTGGCACTCGAGCGTGCACACGGCCGGGTAGGAGACGAGCCACTCGCCGCCCGCGACGATCGTGGGCACGCAGTCGCCGGGCGAGAGGTAGGGGTGGCGCGGGCGCTCCGCCCAGTGCTCGCGCAGCCGGCGTACGGCCTCGAGCACGAGCGCCATCTTCTCGATCGCGTTGACCGCGCCGCCCTGCTCGGGCGGGAGCTGGTGGATGCCGGCGTGGCCGGCGCGCCCGCGCACGGTGATGCGCGGCAGCAGGCTGCCGCGGCACGCGACCCACACGACGAGGCCGCTCGGCTCCGGGACGATCGCCGCGTCGGCCGCGAGCAGGCGCGCGGCGAAGAGCCCGCCCGCGCCGGTCGACTCCTCCTCGGTGACCGTGTTGACGATGAGGTCGCCGGCCAGCGGCACGCCGAGCTCCGCGAGCGTGCAGGCGGCCACGACCATGCTCGCGACGCCGCCCTTCATGTCGCACGCCCCGCGGCCGTAGAGCCTGCCGTCGCGGATCTCGGCGGCGAACGGGTCCGGCTGCGTCCAGTCGCCGCGCGGCTCGACGTCGACGACGTCGACGTGGCCGTTGAGCAGCAGCGTGCGGCCGCCGCCGCTGCCGCGGAAGCGCGCGACCAGCTGCGGGCGCCCGTCGAACGTGAGCTCGTCGGGCACCATCGGGTGCGGCCGGAGCGAGGCTGCGTCCGGCTCGTGCAGGACGACGTCGGCGCCGTGCGAGCGCAGCAGGCCGGCCAGGTGCTCCTGCAGCGCGCGCTCCTGGCGGGGCGCCGCTCCGGGGGTGTGGGTGACGGTGTCGAAGGCGACGAGCTCGCTCGTGAGCGCGACGAGCGCGTCACGGCGGGCGGCCACGGCGTCGACGACGCGACGCTCCTGGGGCGAGAGCTGCATGAAGCGATACCGTAGCCCGCGTGAGCGTGAGCTTCGCCGGCCATGAGCTGCACTCTCCGCGCTTCGCCCTCGAGGACGCGCGGCAGCTGGCGCGCGAGCGCTTCGGCGTCGAGGGCGCGGTCAGCGAGCTCGGCTCCCACCAGGATCAGAACGTGCTCGTGGACACCGGCTCGGCGCGCTTCGTCCTCAAGATCGCCAACGCGGCCTTCGGCGAGGCCGAGCTCGACCTCCAGAACCGCGCCATGGCGCACCTCGCCGAGCGGCTGTCGTTCGAGGTGCCGCTGCCCTGCGCGGCGCTCGACGGGAGCGAGCTCGTCGCGGTCGAGCGCGACGGCGTGACCTACCTGCTCCGTCTCGTCACGTTCATCGAGGGCGAGCCCCTGATCGACGCGAAGCACCTCGCGCCGCCCGTGCTCCGCTCGCTGGGCGCGGTCGCGGGCGAGGTCGCGCGCTCGCTCGAGGACTTCGAGCACGCCGCCGCCGACCGCGCGATGCAGTGGGATCCACGCCACGTCGGCGCGGTCGTCGAGGCGCTCGCTCCGCACGTGGAGGACCCGCGCAGGCGCGAGCTCGTCGCCGGAGTCGGCGCGCGCGGCGGCCGAGGCCGTCGAGCGGCTCAGCCCGCGCCTGCCGAGCCAGATCGTGCACTGCGACGTGACGGATTGGAACGTCGTCGGCCGGAGAGATCGCGCCGGACGGCTGATGCCGTGCGGGGTGATCGACTTCGGCGACGTCACGCGCACGCTGCGCGTGTGCGAGCTCGCGGTCGCCGCGGCGAGTCGCGTACGGCCATGACCTGGACGACCCCATCGCGGCCGCCGCCGAGATCGTGCGCGGCTTCGACGCCGCCTGCCCGCTCGAGGACGCCGAGCTGGAAGCCGTCCCGCATCTGATCGCGGCGCGCGCGGCGATCGTCGCGGTCGGCACGGAGCAGCAGGCGCTGCTCGAGCCGCACAACGACTACGCCCAGCGCGTGCGTGCGGGCGACTGGGCGATCTGCGAGACGGCGGCCGGCGTGCCGACCGCGCTCGCGGAGGCGGCCTTCCGGCTCGCCTGCGGGCGGGACGCGTCGGGCCGCACGCCGCGCGTGCCCGCCGGGACGTGGCCGCTCCCGGGCATCGAGCCGGGCGCGGAGACCGACCTCTCGCCGGTCGCGCTCGATCCGCTCACGCCGGCCGGCGCGATCGGTGCGCACGGCGAGGCGCGCTTCCACGCGACGCGCGAGCTGTCGGCCGCCGAGCCCGCGACGATCCACCTCGGCCTCGACGTCTTCGCGCCCGAAGGCCAGGAGGTGCGGGCACCGCTGGCCGGGCGGGTCGAGCGCGCGGAAGCGGGCGAGCTCGTCAGTGGCGGCCGGCGGACTCACGCTGCGCCTGGCCGGGCTCGCGCCCGCGGTGGCGGTCGGGCGACCATGTGGCGGAAGGTGCCGTGGTCGGGCACCTGACGGAGGGCGGCGCGCTGCCGGCTCACCTGCACGTCCAGGTGGCGCCGGCCGGCCTGACCGCGCTCCCGGGGCTTGCGACGCCGGCGCTCGCCGCTGCGTGGCTCGCGCTCTGCCCGCATCCCGGGCCGCTGCTCGGGCTCGCGGTGCCGCCGAAGCGGGTCGGCGCGCTGCTCGCTCGCCGGCGCGCCGTGATCCCGCAGGCGCAGCCGCTGTACTACGCCGAGCCGCCCGAGATGGTGCGCGGGATCCGTCAGTACCTCTACGACGCGGACGCCCGCGCCTACCTCGACTGCGTCAACAACGTCGCCTGCGTCGGCCACAGCCATCCGCGCGTGACGGCCGCCGCCGACGCGCCAGCTCCGGCTGCTCAACACGAACTCGCGCTTCCTCTATCCGAGCATGACGAGCTTCGCCGAGCGGCTCGCGGGGCTGCTGCCCGGCCCGCTCGAGCGCGTCTTCCTGGTGTCGACGGGCTCGGAGGCCAACGACCTCGCGCTGCGACTCGCCCGCGCCGCGACCGGGCGCGAGGACGTGCTCTGCATCCGCGACGCCTACCACGGCTGGACGACCGCGACCTACGAGGTCTCGACGAGCTCCGTCGACAACCCGCTGGGCGCGCAGTCGCAGCCCGACAACGTCCACACGGTGACGTCACCGGACACCTATCGCGGCCCGATCCGGGCGGGCGAGAGCCGATGCGGGGCCGCGCTACGCCGAGTCGGTGCGCGACGCGATCTCGGCCCTGGCCGAGCGGGGCCGGGCACCCGCGGCGTTCATCTGCGAGGCGCTCTACGGCAACGCGGGCGGCATCGTGCTCCCGGACGGGTACCTCCAGGCCGCCTACGGGCACGTGCGCGCGGCAGGGGGAGTCTGCATCGCCGACGAGGTGCAGGTCGGCTACGGGCGTCTGGGGGCGCATTTCTGGGGCTTCGAGCAGCAGGGCGTCGTGCCGGACATCGTCACGATCGCGAAGGCGACGGGGAACGGGCACCCGGTCGCCGCCGTGATCACGACCGCGGCGATCGCCGACGCGCTGCAGGGCCAGGGCGGGTTCTTCGCATCCGTGGGCGGCGGACCGGTCTCCTGCGAGATCGGTCTGGCGGTGCTCGACGTGATCGAGGAGGAGCGGCTGCAGGACAACGCCCTGCGCGTGGGCGGCGCGCTGCGGGCGGGACTCGAGCAGCTGGTCGCGCGCCACGAGATCGCCGGCGCCGTGCACGGCATGGGCCTCTACCTCGGTCTGGACCTCGTGCGCGACCGCGACACCAGGGAGCCGGCGCGCGAGGAGGCCTACGCCATCTGCGAGCGCATGCGCGAGCGCGGCGCGATCGTGCAGCCGACGGGCGACGGGGAGAACGTGCTGAAGCTCAAACCGCCGCTCGTGATCGAGATGCGCGACGTGGAGTGGCTCGTCGAGACGCTCGACGAGGTGCTGTCGCGCGGCTGGTAGTACAGACCTGCTCTGGAAACCGGTTCGCAACCCTGACACACTTCCCTCGTGCCTGCACGGGCCTCGGATGAGCTCTACGTGCGGTTGCCACCGGAGGAGGTGCGCGAGCATGTCCATCTGTGGCTTCTGGCGCCGGAGCGCGAGCTGCCTGAGGTCGTGATCACGACCCGCCACGGCCGGACGCTCGTGGAGCCCGGCGCGCTCGCGCGGCGACTCGGCGGGCGCGCGCAGGTGGTGCTCGTCGAGACGGGCGAGGCCACGTACGCGCTGCGCGACGCGCTCGGCGACGAGCTCGCGGTCTGGGGCGGTGCCGCGCGCGTGTACTACCCGGGGTTCACGCTGCACGACCGCGCCTCGCAGCATCCGCGCATCTACGCGTTCGAGGGGCGCGAGAGCGAGGCCGAGCGCGGGCTGCTGGCCGCTCTCGGCATCGAGGACGCGCACGCCGAGGACCGCTACTCCGTCGGCGACGACGTCGAGGGCGACGTCGTCTCGCTCGACTCGCGCACGGCGACGCTGGCGCTCCCCGACGGCTGCGCGCGCGTGCGCGCCGGCGACCTCGCCCGCGGCTTCGTGCACTCCTGCCACGACGTGCTGCGGATCGGCCAGCACGTCAGGGCGCGCGTGCGCGAGCTCGCGCCCGACGGCACGCCCTGGCTCGACCTGCAGCCGTTCCAGGCCGACGAGCTCGCGACGATCGCCGAGCAGGCAGGGCCGGGGGACGTCGTGCGCGTGCGCGTGCGGCGGCGCAGCAACAACGGCTACCAGGTGGAGCTGCTGCCCGGGGCGGACGCCTTCGTGCCGCTCCAGCACTGCCCCTCCGAGATCCACGCCGAGCGCGACGACGTGCTGGCCGCGCGCATCGTCCGCCTCGACGTCTCCGACCGCCGCATCGTCGTCTCGCTCGCGGACGCGCCCGAGAGCGCGGAGGGCGCCCGGCCGCTGCGCCTCTACCCCGACGGGCCGGTCTTCCTGGCCAGCGACGACGTGGCCGCCCAGCGCTCGGCGAGCGAGCTGGACCGCAGCGAGGGCGAGCTGAACGACGTGCGGGCGCGCCTGGAGCAGGCGCTGGCCGATGCCGACGCCGTGCGCGCCGAGCGCGACCGGCTGCTCGAGGAGCTGCGCGACGAGCGCGTGCGCGCCCGAGCGCTGGCCGCCGACCTGCGCAGCACGCACGAGGGCTCGACCGACCGCGACTCGCTGCTGCGCGACGAGGCCCTGCGCGACCCGGGCGCGTTCCTGGCCTGGCTCGGGGTCGCGCTACGCGCGGATCTACGATCCCGCCGAGCGCGCGCGCTACCCGCTGCGCCGCGTCGTCGTGGGCCCGCAGTTCCTGGACTCGATGCGCGAGCTCCAGGGTTGCTCGCTGCACAAGGTGCTCGACGCCTGCGTCCACGTCGCGACCGGCCGGGCGAGCGAGATCCCCGGGCTCGAGCTGCACCCGCTGCGCGCGGGAGCGGGCGGGACCGAGCAGCGTCAGCGCGCCGACGGCGCGCGCGCCTGGCGCTGCGCGCTCCAGGTGCACTCGCCCTCGGCGCGGCGCCTGCACTTCTGGCGGCTCGAGGGGGACGGCGTCGAGCTCGACCGCGTCGGCACGCACGACGCCGACATCTAGCTCCTAGCCGGCGAAGGCGAGCAGCGCGCGGGCTCGCTCGAGCGCGCCCTGCTCGTCGGCGAGCTTGCGTTCGAGCGCGCGGGCCTCGGCGGCGCGCGAGCGACCTGCGCTCTTCGCCTCGGCGAGCCGCAGCTCGACCTCGGCGACGCGCTCCTCGTGCTTGCGCAGCGCGACGGTCAGCGGGCTCACCGGCGGCTGCGGCGGCTGCTGGGGCGCGCTCGGAGCGCCGCGCGAGCCGGAGCCCTCGCGGCGGCCCGCGGAGGGGCCGCCCTCGCGGCGGCGCTGCGGCCGTGCCGCGCGCAACTGCGCGAGCACCTGGTCGCGGGCTGCGCGGAACGCCTGCCAGAGCTCCTCGTCGTCGGCGCGCCCGGCGCTGCCGGCGGCCTTCCACTCGTCCATCTGACGCGCCAGTGCGGGCTCGGCGACGGTGGCGTCGAACGGCTCGATCAAGGTCTGCGCCTGCTCGATCAGCGCGCGCTTGGCGGCGCGTGCGCCGCCGCGCTGGCGGTCGCGCTCGGCGGCCATGGAGCGGCGGCGGTCGAAGGCGGCGCGGCGGCTGGCCGAGAAGCGCTCCCAGAGCGCCTGCTCCTGGTCGCGCCCGGCGTGCCCGGCGGCCTTCCACTCGGTCATCAACCGCTCGAGCGCATCGCCGATCGCGCGCCCGTCGTCGGAGGAGGCGAGCGCCTCGGACTCCGCGATCAGCGCCTCCTTGCGCTCGACGGTGGCCGTGCGCTCGCGTGCGCGCTCCGCGTAGGCGCGGTTGCGCTGCTCGTAGAACGCCTCGCGCGCCGCGGCGAAGCGGCGCCACAGCTCGCGGTCGCGCATCTGGCCGGCCGAGGGGGCCGACTTCCAGCGCTCGAGCAGGTCGCGGAAGCCCTGCGCCGACTCGGCGTAGCGCGTCGACGCGGCCAGGCGCTCGGCCTCTTCGGCGATCGCGGTGCGCAGCACCTCGGCCAGGGCGCGCTCGTCCTCGCCCGAGAGCACGACCTGCTCCGGCATCTCGGTGGACGGCGCCTCCTCGGCGGCGGGCTCGTCATCGCCCTCCGCCGCGCCGGACGCAGGGGCATCGGCGGGTGCGGCTGCGTCTGCGGTCTCGGCCGTGGCCTCTCGGCGCGGCGGGCTCCTCGAGCGGCGGGCTCCTCGGCGGGCGCAGCGCCGGCTCCTCGGCGGCGGGCGCCTCGACGGGCTCCTCGACAGCAGCCGGCTCCTCGGCGGCGGGCGCCTCGGCGGGCTCCTCGACAGCAGCCGGCTCCTCGGCGGCGGGCGCCTCGGCGGGCGCCTCGACAGCGGCAGGCTCCTCGGCGACGGCGTCGTCCGACGGACCGCCTGCGGTCTCGGCCTCCTCGGCCTCGGGCACCTCGACGGCGACCGGTTCCTCGGCGGCGACCGGCTCCTCGCTCACCGGCTCCTCGACCTGGGCGTTGCCGCCATTCAGGCCGGGCTCGATCACGGGTGCGTCCGGCGTCTCCTCGGCGGGCGACTCCATGCTCACAGCTGAACCCTAGATGATCGCTTCGAACCTCTGATTCGGGCACGCGCTAGCATCGACCTCGATGTCGTAGACGATCGGGGAGCTGGAGCCATGCACGCAGAGAGCAGCGCGACCACGTCCTGGGAGGGAACGCTCGCCCACGGATCGGGCCAGACGACGCTCGCGAGCGGCGTCGCCGGGCCGCTCGCGGTCAGCTGGGCGCACCGCACCGAGCGCAGTGCCGGCACCACCAGCCCCGAGGAGCTGATCGCCGCGGCGCACGCGAGCTGCTACGCGATGGCGTTCTCGCACGAGCTTGCCGAGGCGGGTGCCACACCCGAGCATCTCGACGTCTCGGCGACCGTCACGTTCGAGATCGTCAACGGCGCGCCGAGCATCTCGCGCGTCGCACTCACGGTGCGCGGCACGGCGGGCGGCATCGACGCCGACGGCTTCGCGAAGGTCGCCGCGGCCGCGAAGGACGGCTGTCCGGTCTCGCGCGCGCTCAAGGGCAACGTCGAGATCACGCTCGACGCAGCGCTCGCCTAGAGCGTCCCGTCACACCCTCTCGAGCAGGGTGGCGATGCCCTGCCCGCCGCCGATGCACTGCGTGGCGATGGCGTAGCGACCCTCCGTCCGCTGCAGCAGCTGGGCGGCCTTGCCCGTGATGCGCGCGCCCGTGGCGCCGAGCGGGTGCCCGATCGCGATCGCGCCGCCGTCGAGGTTGACGCGCGCCGGATCGATGCCGAGCGCGTCGATCACGGCGACGGCCTGGCTCGCAAAGGCCTCGTTGAGCTCCATCAGGTCGATGTCCTCGATCGTCAGGCCGGCCCGGTCGAGCACCTTGCGCGTGGCCTCGATCGGACCGATGCCCATGATCTCCGGGTCGCAGCCGGAGACGGCGAAGGCGCGGACGGAGGCGAGCGGCTCGAGTCCGTTGCGCGCGGCGTAGGCGGGCGTCGTGACGAGACACGCCGACGCGCCGTCGGTGAGCGGCGACGAGGTGCCCGCGGTGACGCTGCCGTCCTCCCGGAACGCCGGCGCCAGCGTCGCCAGCACCTCGGCGGTCGTGCCCGGGCGCAGGCAGCCGTCGAGCGCGACCTCGCCGCCGGCGGTGCGGACCGGTGCGATCTCGGCCTCGAGGCGGCCCTCCGCTTGCGCCTCGGCGGCCTTGCGCTGCGACTCGACGGAGAACGCCTCCTGCCGCTCGCGCGAGACGCCGAAGCGCTCGGCGACCTCCTCGGCGGTCTCGCCCATCGCGAGGTAGATCTGCGGGTAGGACGCGGCGAGGCCGGGGTGCGGCACGTAGCCCACGCCGCCTTGTGGCACGCGCGTCATCGACTCGACGCCCGCCGCGACGTACGCCTCGCCCATCCCGAGCGCGAGCGCGCCGGCGGCCGAGTGCACGGCCTGCATGGACGAGCCGCAGAAGCGGTTGACGGTGGCTCCGGCGACGGAGCGCGGGAGTCCCGCGAGCACGCCCGCGATGCGCCCGAGGTTCATGCCCTGCTCGCCCTCCGGGAAGGCGCAGCCGACCGTGACGTCCTCGATCGTCGCGCCGTCGATGCCGCTGCGCTCGACGAGGGCGCGCACGACCTGCCCGCACAGCTCGTCCGGGCGCACGTCCACGAGCGCGCCCTTGCGCGCAGGCTGGAACGGCGAGCGCACGTAGCCGGCGATCACCGGCCGCATCGTCATTCCGCGCGCAGCGTCCAGCGGCGCGTGAGCGCCTGGATCGCCCGCCAGTGGCGACGCCGCACCATCGGCCGGAAGAGCGTGAACCAGGCCATCATCCCGGCCGGGATCAGGAAGATCAGCGTCGCCGGGTTGAGCTGCCACACGATGAGCAGGCAGATCAGGAAGAAGCCGCCGAACGCGAGCCAGCCGTTGCGCCGGTACCTGCGATCGAGCGAGCGGATCGCCTCGTAGTCGGCAGCGGGGATCTGCTTCGTCGACCAGGCGCGCCCGCAGGCGCAGACGTACTCGTCGCCGTAGGCCAGCTTGTGCTGCTCGCCGCAGTCGCAGGTGATCGTGATCTTGGGGGAGCTACGCACGATGAGTACATCCTGACAGGCCGGCGAGGAGGGAACCCCGCCGGCCTGTCAGGCCGTTCGTCACTGCCCTACGCCCGACTGCTCCTCGGCAGGCGTGGCCGGAGCCGGGAGGCTCCAGCGCAGGGGCGCCTTGTCCTCGACCACGACGCGGTAGATGTACAGCGCGACCGCGATGATGAGCACGATCAGGCCCCAGAGGAAGACCTCGCTGCCTCCGGAGTAGCCCGTCAGGCTGAACGACCACGAGCCGATGGCCACGTAGATGATGTCCAGCACCAGGCAGAGGACGGCGAGCGGTACCCACATCTTCCCCAGCCTGATCGGTCTCGGCCAGCCCGGGCGGTCCTTGCGCAACAGCAGGAACCCCGAGATCGCGAAGATGTGCGCGATCACGTAGCCGAAGTTCGAGACGGCGAGGATCTTGAGATAGCCGCCTCCTGCCAGCGCACCGATCGCGACGAACAGCAGCACCAGGTTGAGCACCGCATCCAGCGTCATGGCGTTGCCGGGCACGTTGTTGCGGTTGAGCTTGCCCAGCCAGCGGATCGTCATGCCGTCCTGGGATATCCCGTAGAGCGCGCGGGAGCCGTCCATCGTGGCCGTGTTCATCGACAGCACGATGCCCGCGCAGAGCATGATCACGAGGATGTCGGCAGCGGTGTTGCCGAGCAGGATCTCGAACGTGTCGCCATAGAACGTCAGGGTGTTCTGGAGCGTGACGTTCTGATCGCCGAAGGTGCCGAGGGCGCCGATCGGCAGGAGGGCGTACACGAAGATCCCGAAGACGGCCGCTGCACGCAGGGCTTTCGCCGTGTCCTTCACCGGATCGTGGTACTCGGGGGCGAACGAGGCACAGCACTCGAAGCCGTAGGACGACCAGCACATCAGGTAGAGCCAGGTGATCACGAGCCGCCAGCCGTCGTTGTAGACGATCGAGTCGCCCGAGCCCTGGGTCTCGTAGGTGTTGAAGTTGCCCCAGTCGATGAAGCTGTGGAGATTGCTGGAGCTCCAGTCGCCCGTGATGTACGGGACGACGATGAGGACGAAGAGCGGGAACAGCAACAGCCCGCCCGTCACGTAGCCGGTCCAGACCGCGGGCCGGACGCCCCAGACGTTCGCCCCCCAGATCAGGAGGATCGCGACGGCTCCGACCAGGATCGCCGGACTCGAGTAGAAGTCGACGATGCCCCAGTCCTTCGTGGTCGATCCGAACGTGCTGTCGGGGAAGAAGCGCGCCTGCAGCATGTAGCCGACGATGGCACCGTTGAGCGACAGCACGACCGACCAGCCGAGCCAGTACCCGACGGCCGCGATCGGGCCGACGAACGACGTGTAGCGCTTCCACGCCTCGTGCGCGTAGACCGCGACGCCGCCCGAGAGCTTCGGGAACATCGTCGCGACCTCGGCGTAGATGTTGTTGTGGAGCGCACCGATGACGACGGAAAAAGTCCACACGATGGTCGCACCCCAGCCACCCAGGCTGAGCACGGAGCCACCGAGCGCCGTGAGCAGGAAGCTCGGGTTGGCGAGAGCGACGACGAAGCCATCGAACCAGCTCATCGCCTTGATCAGCTCTCGGTCATCGACCGAAGCTACTGCCATGACCACCTCCCTCGTGTCCGGGTACAGGGAGTGCGTATGCAATAGGTCGGAGCGGCCGCCGTCAAGGGTACGGACGCCAGACCCCCACGAGTCGGCCCGATGCGGCACCTCACACGTTTGCGCGCTGCTATGCTCCGCCGGCGGGCGCCGCCCTAGGACGCCTGAACGACCGCGCTCTCGAGGCGGCGTAGCTCAGCTGGTTAGAGCAGCGGAATCATAATCCGCGTGTCGTAGGTTCGAGTCCTACCGCCGCTATCACCGCCTCATGGCGGCTTGCCCGAACTTCTAGCGAGGAACCATGGCCTCCGACGTCCGAATTGCTGTCACGCTCGCCTGCACCGAGTGCAAGCGGCGTAACTATCAGAGCAACAAGTCCAAGCGCAACGATCCCGAGCGGATCGAGCTGCGCAAGTACTGCCGCTGGTGCGGCAAGCACACCGCGCACCGCGAGACCCGGTAGGCCGTGGCCGACGGGGATCGCAAGGAAGAGCGGTCCGGCGAGCGCTCGCGAACACCGGCGCAGTCGCGCCGGGCATCGCGCCGCGAGCGTGTCGCACAGGCACGCGCCCAGAAGGCACCGCCCAAGAGCCAGGGCGGAGTGCGCGCATCCCGTTCCGGGCTCGGCCAGTTCATCCGGGAGTGCATCGCAGAGCTGCGCAAGGTGCAATGGCCGAACCGGCGCCAGCTCTGGCAGGCGACCGGCGTCGTGATCGTCGTCTGCGTGGTGGTCGGGGTCTACATCGCAGCCCTCGATGCCGTGCTGTTCCGAGCGTCGCGCTGGTTGATCGACCAGTACGCCGCCCACTGAGAGATCGCTGAGAGACACTGATGTTCCACTGGTATGTCATCAACACGTATTCGGGCCACGAGAACAAGGTCCGTCAGAACCTGTTGCACCGGGTCGAGACCATGAGCCAGCAGCAGAAGATCCGCCGCGTCGTCGTGCCGACCGAACAGGTCGTCGAGACGAAGGACGGGCAGAAGGTGCAGGTCGAGAAGCGCACGCTTCCGGGCTACGTGCTCGTGCACATGGAGCTGGACGACGACTCCTGGCACGTCGTCAAGAACACGCCGGGAGTCACGGGCTTCGTCGGCGCGCAGAAGCCGGTCGCGCTCTCCAAGGGCGAGGTCGACCGCATCCTGCACGTCGCGACGCTCGAGCAGAAGCCGCGCCCGACCGCCGAGTTCTCGCTCGGGGAGACCGTCAAGGTCATCTCGGGCCCGCTCGCCGATTTCGACGGCGAGATCATCGAGGTGAACGCCGAGGCCGGCCGCCTCAAGGTGGCCGTCTCGATCTTCGAGCGCAGCGTCCCGGTGGACCTGACGTTCGATCAGGTCAAGCGCCTCGATTAGGCTGCTTGACGCACGACCGCGCCGCGTAACCCGCGCGGCGCCTGTGGGAGCCCGCGCCGCGGGCGCCTGACCACGGAAGGAAGTGGGACATGGCCAAGAAGGTCATGACGCTCGTGAAGCTCCAGATCCCCGCCGGGCAGGCGAATCCCGCCCCGCCCGTCGGCCCTGCTCTGGGCCAGCACGGCGTCAACATCATGGAGTTCTGCAAGGCGTTCAACGCCGCGACGTCGTCGTCGATCCCCGGGCGCATCACGCCGGTCGAGATCACGATCTTCGAGGATCGCTCGTTCACGTTCATCACGAAGACGCCGCCGGCGGCCGTGCTGATCAAGGAGCAGATCAGCCTCGAGAAGGGCTCGGGCGAGCCGAACCGCAACAAGGTCGGCAAGCTCACGCAGTCGCAGTTGCGCGAGATCGCGGAGACGAAGATGCCCGATCTGAATGCCAACGACGTCGAGGCCGCGATGAAGATCATCGCCGGCACGGCGCGCTCGATGGGCGTGGAGGTGGAGGTCTGATGGCCGGCAAGAGGCTCAAGTCCGCGAAGGCCCAGGTCGACCGCCTGCACCTCTATCAGCCGCTCGAGGCGTTCCGGCTGCTCAAGTCGTTCGAGGGCGCCAAGTTCGACGAGGCCGTCGAGGTGCACTTCCGCCTCGGCCTCAACGTCCGCCACGCCGACCAGCAGCTGCGCGGCTCGCTCATGCTGCCGCACGGCACGGGTCGCACGAAGACCGTCGCGGTGTTCGCCCAGGGCGAGCACGCGAAGGCCGCCGAGGAGGCCGGAGCCGACTACGTGGGCGCCGACGACCTCGCGACGCGCGTGCAGGAGGGCTGGACCGACTTCGACGTCGCGCTCGCGACGCCGGACATGATGGCCGTCGTCGGCCGCCTCGGCCGCGTGCTCGGGCCGCAGGGCAAGATGCCCAACCCGCGCAGCGGCACGATCACCTTCGACATCGCCAAGGCCGTCGAGGAGATCAAGGCCGGCAAGATCGAGTACCGCACCGAGAACCGCGCGGGCCTCGTCCACGTCGTGATCGGGCGCAAGTCGTTCGAGGCCACGCAGCTGGTCGAGAACTACGCCGTCGTGCTGGACGAGATCCTGCGCGTCAAGCCCGCCTCGGCCAAGGGGCGCTACATCTACTCGATCGCGTTCGCGACGACCATGGGCCCCGGCATCAAGGTCGATCCGAGCCGCACCCGCGACCTGCTCGAGGAGCGGGACTCGGAGCCCGCACTCGCGTAGCGCGGCTACGCTGCACGAAGACATCAGCCCCACGCCGTAGACAGCCGGCAGCCCCGTGAGGGCAGAAGACCGGCCGAGGTGGAGAGAGCACGTTGCGGAGCACGCCTTCGCTCGTCGCCGTCCACCGTTCGCCAGGTGGGCACGAACGAGCGAAGGAGGTGGAAATGCTCAAGCAACGCAAGGAAGAGATCGTCAGCGCGCTGACCGAGGAGTTCGGCGGCGTGACCCAGATGATCGTCGCCGACCCGACCGGCCTCAGCGTGGCCGAGATGAAGGACCTGCGGAATCGCCTGCGTCCCAGCGGCGCGGAGTTCCGGGTGGCCAAGAACACGCTCGCGCGCATCGCTGCGCGCGCGGCGGATCGCGAGGCGCTCGTCGACCTGCTCGTCGGGCCGACGGCCGTCACGCTCGTCCCCGGCGACCCGGCGGCAGCAGCCAAGACGCTGTCCGACTTCGGTCGCACGTCGCGCAAGCTCGCACTGCGCGGCGCGTATCTGGATGGCGTGGCGTTCGACGCCGACGGCGTCAAGCAGCTCGCGACGCTGCCGTCGCGCGAACAGCTGCTGGCCAATCTCGTGACCGGGATGATCTCGCCGATCAGCGGGTTCGCGAACGTACTGGCACAGCTGCCGCGCGGCCTCGTGGTCGCACTCGACCAGGTCCGGCAGCAGAAGGAAGCGGCCGCCTAGGCCGCACTACCCGAGATGAATCGCGGCGCACCCTGCGCCGCTCCTGAAAGGACGAAACGATGGCGACGATGACCGTCGAGAAGTGGATCGAAGAGATCAAGGGCATGAGCGTCCTCGATCTCTCCAACCTGGTGAAGGCGCTCGAGGAGGAGTTCGGCGTCTCTGCAGCCGCAGCCCCGGTCGCGGTCGCGGCCGCCCCGGGCGCCGGCGGTGGCGGCGGCGGCGACTCGGCCGAGGCCGAGCAGACCGAGTTCGACGTCGTGCTGACCGAGGCCGGCGCTTCCAAGATCCAGGTGATCAAGGTCGTCAAGGCGGCCACGGGCCTGGGCCTCAAGGAGGCCAAGGACCTCGTCGACGGCGCACCGCAGGCGATCAAGTCCGGCGTGCCGCGCGACGAGGCCGACAAGCTCAAGGCCGAGCTCGACGAGGCCGGGGCGACCGTCGAGGTCAAGTAGCACTGCTCAAATGGGGCCAGGCCCCATTCGAGCGCCGTGCACGATAGGGGTCTGACCCCTATCGTGCACGGAGCCGATGGCGCGCTCGCCGCATCCCTCGCTGGTGGGCGCCAAGTCCCGGCTCGACCGGCTCGAGCTCTACCCGCGGCCCGTGCGGATCGCAGGCGTGCGGCTCGTGGCGGCGCCGTGGTTCTTCCGCCTGCCGTGGCTGCGGCGCTTCGACGGCTACGCGACGCACCGCGTGATCCTCGTGCGCGCGCACGAGTTGCTCGCACACGGCGACCTCGTCACCCACGAGCTGTGCCACGTCTGGCAGATGCAGCACCGGCCGCTGCGCATGCCGCTGTCGTACCTGCGCGGCTACGCGGGCAACCGCTATGAGCTCGAGGCGCGCGGCGCCGTCGAGCGAACCCGCCCCTAGGGCGTCATCGCGCTACCCGCGGCCGCCGCGGTGTCCTTGATGAGCAGCGGCGTGATCAGGTAGACGGGCTGGTTGTCGCTCGTCGCGGTGACCTCGTAGTGGAAGATCAGGGGATCCGTCGCGGCGGCGATCTTGAGCGCCTCCTCGGACGTCGGCTTGCCGATCTTGCGGATCGGCGTGATCGCCGCGTCGAGCGACTTCGGGTCCTTGTTCTCACTGCGCGAGAGCACGAGCATGCGCGCCTTCTGGCCCTTGATCACGGCGGGCAGGAGCACCGCCACGTTCTGCACCTCGGGCACGTAGTGGAACGTCGTCAGCGCGAGCTCGTAGGCCATGCGCCGCGTGAGGGCCCCGGACGTGTTGGGCGAGATCTTCTTCTGGTCGATCGTGCAGTTGCCCTTGGTCGTGGTGCCGCAGATCTGGTACTCGACCGACGAGCCCTCGAAGAACTTGTAGCCGCCCGTGGCCGCAGCGTCCGGCTTGACGAGCACCGCCGGGTCGCTGCCGACCGAGAGCGGCCCGCCGCGGATCGTCGAGATCTCCTTGCCGTCCGGTCCGACATAGGTGCTCTGGACGTGCACGGCGATCTCGCGCACCGCCGCCTCGGGCGTGTTGTTGATCGGCACCCAGGTCGACCACGGCGGCGGCGTGACGACCGTCCGCGTGGCCATGTGGACGCCGATGGCCGCACCGGCGGCGAGCAGGACGGCGAGGGCCGCGTAGAGGAATGCGAAGCGCCGGCGGTGCACCTTCGGGGGTGCCGGGGGTGCGGGGGGCGTCGCCGCCGCGTCTGTCACAGGCGTGGCCACGTGCGCTCCTCCAGGTAGTCGACGACCGCGGGCTTCAGGTTCAGCGAGTTCAGCAGCTCCGTCACCTCGTCGCCGTTCAATTCGCGCTTCTCGACCAGGATGTCCGCGACCTGCTGGATCGCCTCGCGGTTCTGCTCGGTGAACTTGTAGGCCACGAGGTAGGCCTGCCCGACGAGCCGCGCGGCGAGCGCGCGCTTGTCCGGCCGGCCGAGGGCCTGCGCGTAGTGGTCGCTCAGCGAGGCGACGGCCAGCAGCTTGCCGCCCGTGTCCTCGAGGTACTCGTTGAGCCTCTTGCGCGCTTCCTTCTCCTCGGTCTGCGTCATCGTGGCCGGCATCGGCAGGCGCTCGGGCGCCATGCCGTAATGGCCGACCATGCGCGCGGCGAGACTCGCGATGCCCTGCATGTCGCCGCCGACGCCCTCGGTGTTCTCGCCGTAGAAGACGTGCTCGGCCGTGACCGAGCCCATTCCGATGAGCAGGTACTTGAAGAGCTCCGAGCGGAAGTACACGGAGCGGTCGTCCTTCTCGCGCCACGCGTAGTGGCCGCCCGAGCCGTCGGAGCGCATCCGCACCGACAGCCGCGCCGACTCGTGCGTCTCGGCCTGGTAGGCGTGCGCGATGGTCGCGTGACCGGCCTCGTGGATCGCGGTCGCGCGCAACTCGTCGGCCGTGTACTCGAAGTCCACGACCGAGCCCATCTCGACCGTCGCCATGGCGGTCAGGATGTCGTCGCGGTCGAACTCGGCGCGCCCGTCGTGGTGGGCGGCCATGAGCGCGATCGAGCAGACCTGCTCGATCTGCGCCGGCGAGTAGCCGCCGGTCATGCGCGCGAGCTCGTCGCGGCGCTTGGGCGCGTCGATGTCGGGCGTGTGGGCGACCTTGGCGAGGTAGAAGTCGAGCACGTCCATGCGGTCGATCTTGTTCGGGATGCGGAACTGCACCTGGCGTCCCATGCGTCCCGCGCGCGTGAGCGCCGGGTCGAGGACGCCGAGCGGCACGTTCGTCGCGCCGATGAAGAACACCTGGTCGTTGCGCGGCTTGGGGCGCGGCAGGCGCAGGGGCGACCTTCCAGAGGCGCTGCGGGACGATGTACGAGGCATCGGCCAGCGTGTTGACGAAGCGCGTTCCCATGCGCTTCAGGAACGGCGGGTTGTCGACGCCGTCCATCACGACCAGCAGCTGGTTGAGGGCGCCGCTGCCCTGGCCGCCGAACATCCCGGGCATCACCGCGCGCACGACCGAGCCGAAGGGCCCGCGTCGCACCGGCACGCGCTCGGGGATCATGAGGTCGGCCTGCCGCTCGCGCCACCCGCGCGTCTCGCAGCGGAGGTCGCCCGAGGCCGAGAGCGAGCCGTTCGAGCCGAACATCGGCAGGGCCGACTCGACCGCGCGCTCGCTGGAGGCGCCGCCGAGCGCGGCGCGGCGCATGCCGATCGCGTCGATCTCGTCGATGAAGACGATGCAGTGGCCGCCCCACTTGCGCGCGAGCTTCTTGGCCTTGTGGCCCATCCACTGCACCGCGACGACGTCCATGCCGATGAACGTCTGCGCGAAGCCCGAGCCCGGCACGGCCATGAACGGCGCGTTGAAGCCGGTGGCGATGGCCTTGGCGAGCATCGTCTTGCCCGTGCCCGGCGGCCCGATGAAGAGCAGCCCGCGCTCCGGCTTGCCGCCCGAGCTCTTGAACTGGTCGCTCGCCTGCCAGAGCTCGATGATCTTGCGGACCTCTTCCTTGACGTCCGCCTGGCCGCGCACGTGGTCGATCTCGACGCCCCAGCTGGCGTCGCCCGGCTCGTACGACTTCATCTGGCGGATCGCCATGAGCACCATCGGCACGATGAAGATCGCGCCGATGAAGAGGTTGATCATGAGGATGAACAGCAGCTGCGCGCGGTCGGCCGCGGCCATGCCGTTCCAGAAGCTCGAGAACGTCCCGAAGCGGTCGATCGCCCAGGTGACGCTGTCGGCGAAGTTCGCCGGGTCGCCGCGGAAGATGTCCATGAAGTACGGGATGACGGCGAAGATCGCCATGTAGAAGAGGCTGATCTTCCACATGAACCGCCAGAACGCGATGCGCCGGCGCAGCGAGGTGTCCTCGTTGAGGTAGGACCTGTCGGCGCCGAAGAGGCTCGGCCACGGGATGAAGCGGTGGGCGAGGATGTCGAACGTGCCGCGGACGGCCGCGAGCGTGCCCCAGGTCGCGAGCAACGCGTGCAACTGCGAGAGGCCGGCGTTGTCGCGGTAGATCATCCAGACGCCGGGGGCGGCGGCGAGCGCGACGAGGTTCGCGACCAGGTTGAACGTGCGCCACTGCTTGGCCAGGCCGATACCGGTGCCGCGCGCGATGAACCCGCCGGAGTGGCGCGAGGACTGCGGGGTCGCGGGCGCCGTGACGACCGCCTCGGCGACGGTCGGCCTCTGATCGGGGTGCTCGGCCGGTGTGGTCGGCTGATCCATCGACTGCTCCAGAGAAGAAGAAGTCACGCGCGAGGCGCGACGAATGAACGTCGGAGGTGGGACTCGTAGAACTCTAGCGCCGCCTCGACGCCCTCAAAACCCCGTCGACGTGAACGCTCGGTTAAGCGATGTACGTGCCGGCGCACGCGCCGGTTCGGAGAGTTATGCACCGCTCGGCGCCCGTTCTCCCCGTAACCAGGCCGGTTATCCACAATGAGGCTTGCGCGCCGCGGCACAAGCTGGTACCGTCGCGGCCCTCTGGACAGCCCCGCTGCGCCCGGTCGCACACCTTCAGGTTGCGCTCCGTCCTCGCGCGTTGCTATGCTGCACGTTCGCGCCGCGCACCTGCATGCCTGCAGTCGCGCGTGCGCGCGTCGCCGTCCGCTTTCGATCCCTGCGAGGAGGGATTGCCGTCGTGGCAGCCATTGCCCCGTCCCGTGCACCGCGGCAGCGTCGATCGTATGCCCGTTTGCCTCGGGTAATCGACGTTCCGAACCTGATCGATATTCAAGTCGCCTCCTTCCGGCGATTCATGGAGGAGGGGCTGCGGGAGGTCATTGACGACATCTCGCCGATCGAGGACTACACGGGCACGTTGGCCGTCGAGTTCGGCGAGTACGCGTTCGACCCCCCGCCCGTCTCCATCCGGGAGTGCCGGGAGAAGGATCTCACGTACTCGGCACCGCTCTCGGTGACCGTCCGCTTCATCAACAAGTCCACCGGCGAGATCCGCGAGCAGCGGGTCTTCATGGGCGACTTCCCGCTCATGACCGAGTGGGGCACGTTCATCATCAACGGCACCGAGCGCGTCGTCGTGACGCAGCTCGTGCGTTCCCCGGGCGCCTACATCCTGGAGCCCAAGGACGCTGCCAAGCAGCTCTTCACCGCCAACCTGATGCCGTCCCGCGGCTCGTGGCTCGAGCTCGAGATCGACAAGAAGGGCCTCGTCACGGTCCGCATCGATCGCAAGCGCAAGCTTCCGATCACGACACTCCTGCGCGCGCTCCCGCACGAGGACCCGACGACCGGCTTCGTCATGGACACCACGTCCAACGAGGCGATCGTCGATCTCTTCCGCGATCCCAAGACCAAGGAAGAGAACCTCTACATCGGGTACACGCTCGAGAAGGACATCACGACGCGCGCCGACGAGGCGCTCATCGAGGTGTTCAAGAAGCAGCGCCCCGGCGAGCCGCCGACGCTGGACAACGCGCGCGCCCTCCTGCGCTCGCTCTTCTTCGACCCCAAGCGCTACGACCTCACGAAGGTCGGCCGCTACAAGCTCAACCTGCGCCTGCACGGGTGGGACGACACGCAGGGCGGCGACCCGCCGATCCCGATGGACGTGCGCGTCCTCACGACGCGCGACATCCTGACGCTCGCGCGCAAGCTCGTCTCGCTGCCCGACATGCTCGGCGTCCCGCACGACTCGCGCGACTACGCCGACGATGCCCGCAACCTCCAGCGCGATCCGATCGCGCACGAGCTCGACGAGTACGAGCACTTCGGCAACCGCCGTCTGCGCGACGTCGGCGAGCTGATCCAGGAGGCCTTCCGCATCGGCCTGTACCGCATGGAGCGCGTCGTGCGCGAGCGCATGACGACCGAGGACGTGGACACGATCACGCCTCAGACGATCATCAACATCCGTCCGGTCGTCGCGGCGCTGAAGGAGTTCTTCGGCTCGTCGCAGCTCTCGCAGTTCATGGACCAGACGAACTCGCTCGCCGGCCTCACCCACCGCCGCCGCCTCTCGGCGCTCGGCGCGGGCGGCCTCACGCGCGAGCGCGCGCCCATCGAGGTGCGCGACGTCCACTCGACCCATTACGGGCGCATGTGCCCGATCGAGACCCCGGAGGGCCCGAACATCGGCCTCATCGGCTCGCTCTCGAGCTACGCCACCGTGTCCGAGTACGGCTTCATCCAGGCGCCGTACCGCAAGGTGGTCAAGGGCAAGCCGAGCGACGAGATCATCTATCTCGACGCCTCCAAGGAAGAGCGCCACGTCATCGCGCAGTCCAACGCCGAGATCGCCAAGACCGGCAAGCTCGTCTCTCCGGTGCTCGTGCGCCGGCGCGGCGGCGAGCCCGATCAGGTCGAGGCCGAGGCCGTCGACTACATGGACGTCGCCCCCGAGCAGATCGTCTCGGTCGCGACGGCGCTGATCCCGTTCCTCGAGCACAACGACGCGAACCGCGCGCTGATGGGCTCGAACATGCAGCGGCAGGCAGTGCCGCTGATGATCACGCAGGCGCCGTACGTCGGCACCGGCCTGGAGTTCCGGGCCGCCGTCGACACCGGCGACGTCGTGCTCGCGAAGCGCGCCGGCAAGGTCGCGCTGGTCGATGCCGAGCGCATCCTGATCGAGACCAAGGACGGGGTCGACTCCTACGACCTCATCAAGTACATGCGCTCGAACCAGGGCACGCTGATCCATCAGAAGCCGATCGTCTTCGCCGGCCAGAAGATCACGGCGGGCGACGTGCTGGCGGACGGCTCCTCGACCGATCAGGGCGAGCTCGCGCTCGGCAAGAACCTGCTCGTCGCGTTCATGTCCTGGGAGGGCTACAACTTCGAGGACGCGATCATCCTCTCGGAGCGGCTCGTGAAGGACGACGTCCTGACGTCGATCCACATCCACGAGTACGAGATCGACGCGCGCTCCACGAAGCTCGGCGACGAGGAGATCACGCGCGACATCCCGAACCGCTCGGAGGAGTCGCTCCGCGACCTCGACGAGGGCGGCATCGTGCGCATCGGCGCCGAGGTCCGCTCGGGCGATCTGCTCGTCGGCAAGGTCACGCCCAAGGGCGAGACCGAGCTGACGGCCGAGGAGAAGCTGATCCGCGCGATCTTCAAGGAGAAGGCGCGCGAGGTCCGCGACACCTCGCTCAAGGTCCCGCACGGCGAGGGCGGCAAGGTCATCGACGTGAAGACGTTCTCGCGCGCGCGGGGAGATGACCTGTCTCCCGGCGTCAACGAGCTCGTGCGCGTGTACGTCGCCACCAAGCGCAAGATCTCGGAGGGCGACAAGCTCGCCGGCCGCCACGGCAACAAGGGCGTGATCTCCAAGATCGTGCCCGAGGAGGACCTGCCGTACCTGGCCGACGGACGCCCCGTCGACATCATCCTGAACCCGCTCGGAGTCCCGTGCCGCATGAACGTGGGGCAGATCCTCGAGACGCACCTGGGCTGGGCGGCCGCACACGGCGGCGACGGCTCGGCACCCGAGTTCATCGCCACCCCGGTCTTCGACGGCGCCACGCCGGAGCAGGTCGACGAGGCGCTCGTGAGCTACCAGGAGACGCACCTCGACGACGGCATCGGACTCACGATCGACGCCGACGACAACCACGGCCGCAAGTGCTCGGGCCGCGCGGTGCTGCACAACGGGCGCACGGGCGAGGAGTACGACCGCAAGATCACGGTCGGCTACCTCTACGTGCTCAAGCTCCTGCACCTGGTGGACGACAAGATCCACGCCCGCTCCACGGGCCCGTACTCGCTCGTCACCCAGCAGCCGCTGGGCGGCAAGGCGCAGTTCGGCGGTCAGCGCTTCGGCGAGATGGAGGTGTGGGCCCTCGAGGCCTACGGCGCCGCCTACACGCTGCAGGAGATGCTCACCGTCAAGTCGGACGACACCGTCGGCCGCGTCAAGGCCTACGAGGCGATCGTCAAGGGCGAGAACATCCCCGAGCCCTCGATCCCCGAGTCGTTCAAGGTGCTGCTCAAGGAGATGCAGTCGCTCGCGCTCGACGTGAACGTCATCTCCGAGGGCGGCGGCGAGGTCCAGATCCGCGAGGAGGACGACGAGCTCCTCCGCGCGGCCGAGGAGCTCGGCATCGACATCTCCCCCGGCTCGCTCCGCGCAACGCCGCGCGAGCCGGAAGCACAGGAGCTCGAGGAGGGCGCGCCGGCCGAGGAGGCCGCCGACGAGGTGCCCGCCGACGAGGTCCTGAACGACGTGGACGACGTGGCCGTCGACGAGCTCGTGCTCGGCGCCGACGCCCCCGAGATCCAGGCTTGACGCGCGTGAAGGGACGCTGCCTGCGGGCGGCGTCCCTCATCCGCTCCCGTCTTTCTTCCACCACAACCCCGAAGGGGTGCACGTGATCGACATCAACAATTTCGATGCGATCAAGATCGGGCTCGCCTCGACCAAGCAGATCCACGACTGGTCCAGCGGCGAGGTCACGAAGCCCGAGACGATCAACTACCGCACGCTCAAGCCCGAGAAGGACGGCCTCTTCTGCGAGCGCATCTTCGGTCCGACGAAGGACTGGGAGTGCTACTGCGGCAAGTACAAGCGCGTCCGCTACAAGGGCATCATCTGCGAGCGCTGCGGCGTCGAGGTGACCCGCCAGAAGGTGCGCCGCGAGCGCATGGGTCACATCGACCTCGCCGCGCCCGTCTCGCACATCTGGTTCTTCAAGGGCGTCCCGAGCCGCATCGGCTACCTGCTCGACATCGCTCCGAAGGAGCTCGAGAAGGTCCTCTACTTCGCGGCCTCGATCGTCGTCCACGTGGACGACGAGAAGCGCCTGGCCGACCTCGGCGAGCTGTCCGACAAGGTCGAGGCCGAGGTCGAGCAGCTCGCGGTCGACCGCGAGGAGCAGTTCGGCGAGGTCGAGGAGCGCCTGCTGCGCCGCCGCGAGTTCTTCGCGTCCGGCGCGACGGACGGCTTCGACGAGGACGACGAGTACTGGGCCCGCACGCTCGCCGCGTGGGCCGACGACCAGGGCTTCCCGCAGCTCGAGGAGGCCCGCGAGCTCGCCAGCGGCGTGCTCAAGGACGTCGCCCGCCGCGATCGCCGGCGAGGACACGCGCAAGGTGCGCGAGCTCGTCCGCTCGGCCGCCGTGCGCGAGGACCGGCAGCTCTCGGCGCGCGAGCTCGACGCGGTCGCGGCCTGGGCCAAGGTCGCGCTCGACTCCGACGAGAAGGCCGTCACCGACGCCCGCGAGGGCAAGGGCACGGCCAAGTCCAACGGCAAGAAGGCGATCGAGCGGATCGCCCTCTACCTGGCGGGCGACAACGACGCGCTCGACGCCAAGAAGGACGACGGCCTGATCGAGCGCATGCTCGAGGCCAAGGGCGAGACGCAGAAGGAGCTCGACCGCGCGCGCGGACTCGGCGGCGGCCTGCTGGCCGACGTCGTCCGCAACGCGATCGACCTCCCGGAGGAGGAGCGCGCCGAGTTGCGCGACCTCGCCAACGACCTCTGCCTCAAGACCGACGGCCGGATGTCCAAGGACGACGTCAAGGTGCTCGAGGCCTGGGCGCTCAAGGTGCGCGAGGCGTACCTGGACGCGCAGGCGCGCCGCAAGGACGCCGACGAGGCGACCGAGGAGCGCGTCGAGACCCTGCGTCAGGCGTTCGAGCTGTTCAAGGAGATCAAGCCCAAGGACGTCGTCGGCGACGAGCGGCTCTTCCGCGAGCTGCACGACCGCTTCGGCTCCGACTGGGGCTTCGGCGTCTACTTCGACGGCGGCATGGGCGCCGAGGCGATCCGCGAGCTCCTGCGCCGCGAGGACCTGGACGCGCTCGAGCTCGACCTGCGCGAGACGATCAAGACCTCCAAGGGCCAGCGCCAGCAGCGCGCGATCAAGCGCCTCAAGGTCGTGTCGGCGTTCCGCGAGTCCGACAACAAGCCGGACTGGATGGTGCTCGACGCGATCCCGGTCATCCCGCCGGAACTGCGCCCGATGGTGCAGCTCGACGGCGGCCGCTTCGCGACCAGCGACCTCAACGACCTCTACCGGCGCGTGATCAACCGCAACAACCGCCTCAAGCGGCTGCTCGATCTGGGCGCGCCGGAGATCATCGTCAACAACGAGAAGCGGATGCTGCAGGAGGCCGTCGACGCGCTCTTCGACAACGGCCGCCGCGGCCGCGCCGTCACGGGCCCGGGCAACCGGCCCCTGAAGTCGCTCTCCGACATGCTCAAGGGCAAGCAGGGCCGCTTCCGCCAGAACCTGCTCGGCAAGCGCGTCGACTACTCCGGCCGCTCGGTGATCGTGTCGGGCCCGACGCTCAAGCTGCACCAGTGCGGCCTGCCCAAGCTGATGGCGCTCGAGCTCTTCAAGCCGTTCATCATGAGCCGGCTCGTCGAGCGCAAGGCCGTCCAGAACATCAAGGCGGCCAAGAAGATGGTCGACTCGATGGTGCCCGAGGTCTGGGACGTCCTCGAGGAGGTCATCGCCGAGCATCCGGTGCTGCTCAACCGCGCACCGACGCTGCACCGCCTGGGCATCCAGGCCTTCGAGCCGATCCTGGTCGAGGGCAAGGCCATCCAGGTGCACCCGCTCGTCTGCCACGCCTTCAACGCCGACTTCGACGGCGACCAGATGGCGGTGCACCTGCCGCTCTCGGTCGAGGCGCAGGCCGAGGCGCGCATCCTCATGCTCTCGAGCAACAACATCCTCTCGCCGGCCCACGGCAAGCCGCTGGCGACGCCGACCCAGGACCTGGTCATCGGCATCTACTACCTGACGTACTCGCTCGACGACGATCTCGAGTCGATGACGCCCGGCAAGGACGCCCCGCTGCGCCTCTTCGGCTCGGCGGACGACGTCCAGCTCGCCGTGCACGAGGGCGAGCTCGGTCTGCAGGAGACGATCTGGTTCCGCCGCCCGGCGACGCTCGAGAAGCTCGTGACCACGCCCGGCCGCGTGATCTTCAACAGCGCGATCGAGGAGGCCCTGGTCGAGGCGATGGGCGACGAGTTCGACGCCACCGCCCACGAGTGGGTCAACACGACGATGCGCAAGAGCGAGATCAGCGACTACGTCTCGAAGCTCGTCGACGTCTACGGCGCGAGCCAGGTGGCCCCGGTGCTGGACGCCGTCAAGGATCTCGGCTTCCTCTACGCCACGCAGGCCGGCGTCTCGATCTCGAAGAACGACATCGTCACGCCGGACGCCAAGGGCGGGATCCTCGAGCGCATCGAGAAGGAGGTCGCGGACGTCGGCGACCAGTACCAGTACGGGCTGATCACCGACTCCGAGCGCCACGAGAAGGTCGTCGTCCTGTGGGGCCAGGCGACCGACGAGGTCGAGGTCGCCATGCGCGACAGCATGTGGAAGCTCAACCCGATCTACATGATGGCCCACTCGGGCGCACGCGGATCGTTCAAGCAGATCCGCCAGCTGGCCGGCATGCGCGGCCTGATGGCGAATCCGAAGGGCGAGATCATCGAGCGCCCGATCAAGGCCAACTTCATGGAAGGCCTCTCGGTCCTCGAGTACTTCATCTCGACGCACGGTGCGCGCAAGGGCCTTGCCGACACCGCGCTGCGCACCGCCGACTCCGGCTACCTCACCCGCCGGCTCGTCGACGTGTCGCAGGACGTGATCATCCGCGAGGACGACTGCGGCACGGATCAGTCGATCGAGGCGAAGCTCTACCGCAGCGGCCGCCCGAACCGGGCGCTCGTCGGCCGCGTGCTGGCCGAGGAGATCGAGCTCGACGGCGAGAAGGTGCCGGCGAACACGCCGCTCAGCGGCGAGATCTACGCGCAGCTCCTGGCCGAGCACGACGATGCCTCCGACCTCCGCCTGCGGGTGCGCTCGGTGCTCAAGTGCGAGGCCGAGGTCGGGGTCTGCCGTAGCTGTTACGGCTTCAGCCTCGCCACGGGCGAGATGAGCGAGATCGGCGACGCGGTCGGCATCATCGCGGCGCAGTCGATCGGCGAGCCGGGCACCCAGCTCACCATGCGGACGTTCCATGAGGGCGGCGTCGCCGGCTCCGACATCACGCACGGCCTGCCGCGCGTCGTCGAGCTGTTCGAGGCGCGCAACCCGAAGGGCGCCGCGGTGCTCTCGCAGGTCGCAGGCGTGGTGACGCGCGAGGACACCGAGCGCGGCGCCAAGATCACGGTCACCCCCGACGCGCCGAAGAACGGCGACGAGGAGGGGCCCGCCGAGGAGCTGTACCAGCTGCCGCGGCGGACGATCGTGCTCGTGCGCACGGGCGACCGGGTGGAGCGCGGACAGCCGCTCATGGAGGGCCCGCTGAACCCGGCGGAGCTGCTCTTCCTGCGGCTCGACGACCCGACCGTGACCGAGCTCTACATCGTCGGCGAGGTCATGCGCGTGTACGAGTCCCAGGGCGTCGAGATCAACGACAAGCACATCGAGCTGATCGTCCGCCAGATGCTCAAGAAGGCCCGCGTCGACGACGCCGGCGACACCCGCTTCCTGCCCGGCCAGCTGGTCGATCGCGCACGCATCCTGCGCGAGAACCGGCGCGTCGAGGAGGAGAAGAGCGGCGAGACCGCTCAGTGGGAGCCGGTCATCCTCGGCATCACGAAGGCCTCGCTGGCGACCGAGAGCTTCCTCTCGGCGGCCTCCTTCCAGGAGACCACCAAGGTGCTCACGGACGCGGCGATCGAGGGCAAGATCGACCGCCTCAACGGCCTCAAGGAGAACGTGATCATCGGCAAGCTGATCCCGGCCTCCACGGGTCTCCGCGCCTACCGGCGCATCGAGATCACGCCGGGCGAGGGTGCCGAGCTCTACGACCGCGACCGGCTGCTGGCCGACGTCGCGGCGCAGATCACGGTGGACTCCGAGTCCGAGGCGCTGATCTTCGGCCCGGACGCCGACTTCGGCTTCGGCGAGGGAGCACCCGCCGAGGAAGAGTAGGACCTAACCCGGCTCGGGTCCCAGAGACCCGAGCCCGGCACGAACGCGAGAAGGGCCGTCCGTGAGGGCGGCCCTTCTGCGTTTTCGCACCTGCGAGGCCAGGCCGCGGACGTGCGATCACCCCGGTGCCAAGGGTGATCGCACCCTCGGGTTGCAGTCGCGGGCGCCCACGTGGCGGGGTGTGCACCCCGCTCGGCCCTACGCCGGCTGCGCGACGTTTCCGCTGATTTCTTAATGAAGCTCGCGAAACGTGTGGGTCCTGCGGATCTAGGGCCTGCGCCGGCGCGGGTGATTCGCCTGGTCCATGCGGGCTTGAGCGGCGCGCCCGCGCGCGGGCGCGTTTTCCTGCGATTTGCGGGGCATATCTCATCGGTGCTCGCGGCACATAGCGCTTCCGGGATGAGTTGTTCGGGACAGGTTCGAGACTGCTTGCAGACTGGGTCCCCATGCGGTACAAACGCCGTGTCGATGGTCCGAGGATCGTCTCCCGGGCGACCTCGGATGCAGTCCCGGGAACCGGAAGGAGCGTCATATGGACGCACACGGATGGGCCCACGGTTGGGCCCACGGTTGGGCCCATGGCTGGGCCCACGGCTGGTAACAGCCCAAGCCGTTCGTTGTACGAAAGCTGACGGCCGGTGCTTGCACCGGCCGTCAGCCGTTTCGCAGGGGTTGACCGAAGCGCGTCGTAGACGGAAGGGGCGATGCGCGCGACCCGTTCGCGCCCTGCGCCGCCCGTCGTTGAGCACACGTGAGCCGATTCCTCCGCACCCCATGGCGTAGCCGCAGCGCGGCCCGCGCCGTCGACAGCGCGTCGCTGGCGACGGGCGTGGCCCTCGTGCGCGCGCTCGCGGCCTTCGATTCCGAGACCGCCGAGCACTCGGCCGCCGTCGCGCTCTACTCGCGCGACGTCGCCCTGCATCTCGGGGCCGACGCCGACTCCGCCGCCGGCCATCCAGCTCGGCGCGCTCGTGCACGACGTGGGCAAGCTCGCCCTGCCGGCCGAGCTGCTGCTCAAGGCCGAGCCGCTCGACGAGGAGGAGTGGGCGCTCGTGCGCGGGCACCCGGAGGCGGGCGCGCGCATCGTCGCGGGCCTGCCCTCGAGCCACACGCTGCTCGCGATCGTCCGCCACCATCACGAGCGCGTGGACGGCCGGCGGCTATCCGCAGGGCCTGCGCGGCAGCGAGATCCCGGCCGCTGCGCGCATCGTCGGCGCCTGCGACGCCTACGCCGCGATGACCCAGCACCGCCCCTACCGCGATTCGGTGACGCCCGACGACGCGATCGCCGAGCTGCGCCGCAACGCCGACGCCCAGTTCGACGCGGAGGTCGTGGCGGCGCTCGTCTGGGTGCTCGACCGGGGCGACGAGGACTACCGCCTCGCGCGCGCGCCACGCTTTACGACCGAGCACCAGCACGCCGAGCTCGCCGAGCGGGCCGAGGCGCCGCGGCACGCCGCAGCCTCGTAGCCTCGGCATTCGCTACAATCCCGTTGTTCGGTGGTGTTCCGCGCTTCGCGTGTCCGCTGTTTGCGGGCTTGACGGACGTTCGCTACGCTGCTGATCCGGCCCGTTCGCGGGCCGTTCGTGTGCGCGCGTACGTTGCGCGCGCTCTCCCCGTCCAAGCCGTCACGAGGCCGCATGCCGACCGTCAATCAGCTCGTGCGTCATCCGCGCTCGCCTGAGCACGCGAAGACCAAGACCCCCGCGCTCAAGGGCTCGCCCCAGAAGCGTGGCGTCTGCACGCGTGTCTACACGGTCACGCCGAAGAAGCCGAACTCGGCCCTGCGCAAGGTCGCGCGCGTGCGCCTCACCAACGGCATGGAGATCACCTGCTACATCCCGGGCATCAGCCACAACCTGCAGGAGCACTCGGTCGTGCTCGTGCGCGGTGGCCGCGTCAAGGACCTGCCGGGCGTGCGCTACAAGATCGTGCGCCACGCGCTCGACACCTCCGGCGTCAACGACCGCAAGCAGGCGCGCTCCAAGTACGGCGCCAAGAAGAGCTAGCGCGATGCCCCGTCGCGCTGAGATCACGCCGCGTGCACTGCCCGCGGATTCCGTTCATTCCTCGACGCTCGTCAGCCAGGTCATCAATCGCGTGATGGTCGGCGGCAAGAAGTCGACTGCCGAGCAGATCGTGTACGCCGCCCTCGACAAGGTCGAGGAGCGCTCCGGCCGGCCCGCGCTCGAGGTGCTCGAGCAGGCCATCAAGTCGGTCACGCCCTCGCTCGAGGTGCGGTCGCGCCGCGTCGGCGGCGCGAACTACCAGGTGCCGATCGAGGTGCCTGCACGCCGCGCGCGCACGCTCGCCGTCCGCTGGATCGTCACGTTCGCGCGGCAGCGCCGCGAGCGCGAGATGGTCGAGCGCCTGGCCGCCGAGATCCTTGACGCCATCAACCAGCAGGGTGGGGCGTTCAAGCGCAAGGACGACATGTATCGCATGGCGCAGGCCAACAAGGCCTTCGCCCACTACCGCTGGTAAGCAGAAGCTTTTTCATGCCTCAAGTCGCAACACGAAGAGACACCAAGATTCCCAAGATGGATGAGCTCGGCCTGGTCCGGAACATCGGGATCATGGCCCACATCGACGCCGGCAAGACGACGGCGACCGAGCGGATCCTGTTCTTCACCGGCAAGACCCACAAGATCGGTGAGGTCCACGAGGGCTCGGCCACGATGGACTGGATGGCCCAGGAGCAGGAGCGCGGCATCACGATCACGTCCGCCGCGACGACCGCGTTCTGGCGTGACCATCGCATCAACATCATCGACACTCCCGGCCACGTTGACTTTACGGTCGAGGTCGAGCGCTCGCTGCGCGTGCTCGACGGCGCGGTCGCGCTGTTCGACGCCGTCGCCGGCGTGCAGCCGCAGTCGGAGACCGTCTGGCGCCAGGCCGACAAGTACCAGGTGCCGCGCCTCGTGTTCATCAACAAGATGGACCGCGTCGGCGCCGACTTCGCCGCCTCGGTGCAGTCGATCGTCGACCGCCTCGGCGCGCGCCCCGTGCCGATCCAGCTGCCGATCGGCGCCGAGGACGCATTCGAGGGGATCATCGACCTCGTCGAGCGCAAGGCGATCCGCTACACCGACTCGATCGGCGACACCTGGGAAGAGACCGAGGTCCCGGCCGATCTCGCCGATGCCGCCGCCCAGGCGCGCCACGATCTGATCGAGGCCGTCGCCGACCACGACGACGACATCGCCATGGCCTTCCTCGAGGACGAGGAGATCGACGCCGCGCGCCTGCGCAGCGCGATCCGCGCCTGCACGCTCGACCTCTCGATCACGCCCGTCCTGTGCGGCTCCGCGTTCAAGAACAAGGGCGTCCAGCCGCTGCTCGACGCGATCATCGACTACCTGCCCACGCCGCTCGACAAGGGCGCCGTGCACGGCCTCGCACCCGAAGACCGGCGAGGAGCTCGAGCGCAAGCCGAGCCTCGACGAGCCGTTCTGCGCGCTCGCGTTCAAGATCATGTCCGACCCGTTCGTCGGCAAGCTGACGTACTTCCGGGTCTACTCGGGCGTGCTCAAGGCGGGCTCGCACGTCTACAACCCGGCGACGGGCCGCAAGGAGCGCGTCGGGCCGCATCCTCCAGATGCACGCCAACAGCCGCGAGGAGCGCGAGTCCGTCGGCGCCGGCGAGATCGCCGCCGCCGTGGGCCTCAAGCAGGTCACGACCGGGCACACGCTGTGCGACGAGGCGCATCCGATCCTGCTCGAGTCGATCACGTTCCCCGAGCCCGTCATCGGACTGGCCGTCGAGCCCAAGACGAAGGCCGACCAGGACAAGCTCGCGCAGGCGCTCGCCCGGCTCTCGGAGGAGGACCCGACGTTCCGCGTGCGCACCGACGACGAGACCGGACAGGTCGTCATCTCCGGCATGGGCGAGCTGCACCTCGAGATCATCGTCGACCGCCTCGTGCGCGAGTTCAGCGTCGCGGCCAACGTCGGCAAGCCGCAGGTCGCGTACCGCGAGACCGTGCGCAAGAAGGTCGAGAAGATCCAGGGCAAGTTCGTGCGCCAGACCGGCGGCCGCGGCCAGTACGGCGACGCCGTCATCTCGCTCGAGCCGAACCCCGGCAAGGGCTACGAGTTCGACAACAAGATCACCGGCGGCGTGATCCCGAGGGAGTACATCAAGTCGGTCGACGAGGGCATCCGCGAGGCGATGGAGTCGGGCACGGTCGCCGGCTACCCCGTCGTGGACGTCAAGGCGACGCTGACCTTCGGTTCCTACCACGACGTCGACTCGTCCGAGATAGCATTCAAGGTCGCCGGATCGATGGCGTTCAAGGCGGCCATGCCACGGGCCGACCCGACGCTGCTCGAGCCGGTCTTCGCGGTGGAGGTCGAGACGCCCGAGGAGTACATGGGCGACGTCATCGGCGACCTCTCCTCGCGGCGCGGGCGGATCCTCAGCATGGAGCCGCGCGGCAAGACCCAGATCGTCACGGCCCGCGTGCCGCTCTCCACGATGTTCGGCTACGCGACCACGGTGCGCTCCCTGACCCAGGGCCGGGCGACCTACACCATGCAGTTCGCAAGCTACGAGGAAGTCCCGAAGGCGCTCGCCGACGAGATCGTCGCGGGTCGCTAGACACCAAGGAATCTCCGAGCCCCAGGGCTCTCAAAAAACCCTTTCAAGGAGTACGAACCGGCGATGGCCAAGCAGAAGTTCGAGCGGACGAAGCCGCATCTCAACATCGGCACGATCGGTCACATCGACCACGGGAAGACGACGCTGACGGCTGCGATCACGAAGGTGCTCGCGGAGCGCGTGGGCGGCTCGAACAAGTACATCGACTTCGGCAGCATCGACAAGGCTCCCGAGGAGCGCGAGCGCGGCATCACGATCTCGACCGCGCACGTCGAGTACGAGACCGAGAAGCGCCACTACGCGCACGTCGACTGCCCGGGACACGCCGACTACATCAAGAACATGATCACGGGCGCCGCGCAGATGGACGGCGCGATCCTCGTGGTCTCCGCCGCCGACGGCCCCATGCCGCAGACGCGCGAGCACATCCTCCTGGCCCGCCAGGTCGGCGTGCCGTACGTCGTCGTCGCGCTCAACAAGGCCGACATGGTCGACGACCCCGAGCTCGTCGAGCTGGTCGAGCTCGAGGTGCGCGAGCTGCTCTCGAAGTACGACTTCCCGGGCGACGACACCCCCGTGATCCAGGTCTCGGCGCTGAAGGCGCTCGAGGGCGACAAGGAGTGGGGCGACAAGATCGTCGAGCTCATGGACGCCGTCGACTCCTACATCCCGGACGCCGAGCGCGCGATCGACCGGCCGTTCCTGATGCCGATCGAGGACGTGTTCACGATCACGGGCCGCGGCACGGTCGTCACGGGCCGCATCGAGCAGGGCGAGGTCAAGGTCGGCGAGGAGGTCGAGATCGTCGGCATCCACCCGAAGACCGAGAAGACCGTCGTCACGGGCGTCGAGATGTTCAACAAGTCGCTCGACGAGGGCCAGGCCGGCGACAACGCGGGCTGCCTGCTGCGCGGCATCAAGCGCGAGGACGTCGAGCGCGGCCAGGTGCTGGCCAAGCCCGGCTCGATCACGCCGCACACCGAGTTCGAGGCGCAGGTCTACGTGCTCTCGAAGGACGAGGGCGGCCGCCACACGCCGTTCTTCAAGGGCTACCGCCCGCAGTTCTACTTCCGCACGACCGACGTGACGGGGGACATCGAGCTCCCGGACGGCGTGGAGATGTGCATGCCCGGCGACAACGCCGTCATGACGATCTCGCTCATCCAGCCGATCGCCATGGACGAGGGGCTGCGCTTCGCGATTCGCGAAGGCAGCCGCACCGTCGGGGCCGGCGCCGTCACGAAGATCATCAAGTAGCGAAGGAGACCGTCGACCCCCGGGGCCCGCGTTCACGCGGGCCCCGGCCGTCGCGCCGACCGCCATGGCACAGCAGAAGATCCGCATCCGCCTCAAGGGCTACGACCACGCGCAGCTCGATCTCTCGGCGCGCTCGATCGTCGAGACCGCGCAGCGCACCGGCGCGACCGTTTCCGGTCCTGTTCCCCTGCCGACCGAGAAGAACGTCTACTGCGTGATCCGCGGGCCGTTCAAGGACAAGGACTCCCGCGAGCATTTCGAGATCCGGACGCACAAGCGCCTGATCGACATCCATCAGCCGACGCCGAAGACGGTCGACGCGCTCATGCGCCTCGACCTGCCGGCGGGCGTCGACATCGAGATCAAGCTGTAGGCGAGGGCAATGGCGAAAGTCATCATCGGCCGCAAGCTCGGCATGACGCAGTTCTTCACGGAGGACGGGCAGCACATTCCCGTCACCGTGATCCAGGCTGGTCCGTGCCCGGTCTCGCAGGTCAAGACCGAGGCCGACCACGGCTACGACGCCGTGCAGCTGGCCTACGAGGAGGTGCCCGACCGCAAGCTCTCGAAGCCCGAGCGCGGGCACCTGTCCAAGAACGACATCGCGCCGCATCGCCACCTGCACGAGTTCCGCGGTGCGTTCGAGCTCACGGCCGGCGAGGTCGTGACCGTCGAGGGCTTCGAGCCCGGTGACGCGGTCAAGGTCAGCGGCCGCTCGAAGGGCAAGGGCTTCGCCGGCACGATCAAGCGCCACGGGTTCTCCCGCGGCCCGGTCTCGCACGGCTCGCACAACGTCCGCGCCCCCGGCTCGATCGGCCAGTCGGCCACGCCCTCGCGCGTCATCAAGGGCGTGCGCATGGCGGGCCACATGGGCAACAAGAACATCACGCAGCGCGGGTTGCAGATGCTCGACCGAGACGTCGAGCGCAACCTGCTGCTGGTCACGGGCGCCGTTCCGGGCCCGACCGGCGGCCTCGTGTTCGTGCGGGAGGATCGCTGATGGCCACGCTCACCGCGCCCGTCGTGGGCGGTACGGGGAAGGTCGAGCTCGCGGCCGAGATCTTCGGTCACGAGACGCACAGGCAGCTGCTCTACGAGGCGGTCCGCGCCGAGATGCTCGCGCGCCGCCAGGGCACGTCGCAGACGAAGACGCGCGGCCAGGTGGCCGGCGGCGCCTCCAAGCCGTGGCGCCAGAAGGGCACCGGCCGGGCGCGCGCGGGCACGACCCGCTCGCCGCTCTGGAAGGGCGGCGGCGTCGTCTTCGGGCCGCACCCGCGCGAGTACGGCGTCAAGATGAATCGCAAGGCGACGCGGCGCGCCAAGCTCATCGCGCTCTCGCAGCACGCTGCGCTCGAGAGCCTCGGCGTGTTCGACGGCGCGGCGTTCTCGGCGCCGAAGACGAAGGAGGCCCGCGGGCTCGTCGTCGGGCTGGGGCCAGCAGCTGCCGCTCGTCGTGCTCGTGGGCGAAGAGGAGTCGGCCGCCGCGCTCTCGTTCCGCAACCTCGAGCGCGTGATCGTCGCCTGGTCCGAGGACATCACGGTCGTCGAGCTGCTCTGGGCGCGCAGCCTGCTCGTCTCGCAGGTCGCGCTGGCCGAGCTTCAGGGAGGTGCCTCGTGACGTCGGTGACCACCGATCCGCGCCACGTGATCCTCGAGCCGGTCGTCTCGGAGAAGGCCTACAACCTGATCCAGTTCGACAAGTACACGTTCAAGGTGCACCCGAAGGCCCACAAGACGCAGGTGCGTCAGGCCATCGAGCTGCTCTTCGGCGTGCACGTGGTCGGCGTCAAGATCGTCAACGTGCCCGGCAAGCCCAAGCGGCGCGGCCAGGTGGCCGGGTTCCGCCCCGGCTACAAGAAGGCGATCATCCAGCTGCGCGAGGGCGACTCGATCGAGCTGTTCGAGGGGGCGCGCTAATGGGAGTCCGTCAGTTCAAGCCCACCTCGCCGGGTCGTCGCTTCATGACGATCTCGGACTTCGACGAGGTCACGACCGACAAGCCGGAGAAGAGCCTGCTCGCCCCGGTCAAGCGCCACGGCGGCCGCAACAACACCGGCCGCATCACGACGCGCCACCAGGGCGGCGGCCACAAGCGCCGCTACCGCATCATCGACTTCAAGCGGCGCAAGGACGGCGTGCCGGCCACGGTCGCCTCGATCGAGTACGACCCCAACCGCTCGGCGCGCATCGCGCTGCTGCACTACGTCGACGGCCACAAGGCCTACATCCTGGCGCCCGCCCGTCTCGGCGTCGGATCGACGGTGCAGTCCGGCGCCGACGCCGACATCAAGGTCGGCAACTGCCTGCCGCTCTCGGCGATCCCGACGGGCACGATCGTGCACGCCGTCGAGCTGCGGCCGGGGCAGGGCGCGCGCATGGTGCGCTCGGCCGGCGGCGAGCGCCCAGCTGGTCGCACGCGAGGAGGGGCGCGCGCTGCTGCGCCTGCCCTCCGGCGAGCTCCGCCGCGTCCCCGAGACCTGCCGCGCGACGATCGGCATCGTCTCGAACGCGACGCATCAGAACCAATCGAGCGGCAAGGCCGGCCGCTCGCGCTGGCTGGGCAAGCGCCCGTCGGTGCGCGGCACGGCCATGAACCCGGTCGACCACCCGCATGGTGGCGGCGAGGGCAAGAACAAGGGCAGTCACCCGGTCACGCCGTGGGGCAAGATCACGCTCGGGCGGCGGACCCGTGACCCGAAGAAGGCGAGCTCCCGCGACATCGTCCGCGGACGCAAGCGCGGGAAGGGCAGGTCGTAGGCGATGTCTCGTAGCTCCAAGAAGGGCCCGTTCATCGAAGAGCGCCTCATGAAGCGCGTCGAGGAGATGAACGCCACCCGCTCCAAGCGCATGATCAAGACGTGGTCGCGCGCCTCGACGATCTTCCCGGAGATGGTCGGGCACACGATCGCCGTGCACGACGGGCGCAAGCACGTTCCCGTGTTCGTGTCGGAGTCGATGGTCGGCCACAAGCTCGGCGAGTTCGCGCCCACGCGCACCTACCGTGGGCACGCCGACAAGCAGGCGAAGCGGCGGTAACGTGGCGACCACCACCGAAGAGCAGACGCTCGTGCGCGCCCAGGTGCGGCATCTGCGCACGTCCGCGCGCAAGGCGCGGGTCGATCCTCGACCACGTCCGCGGCCTCTCCGTCATGCAGGCGGAGGCGACGCTGCAGTTCTCCCCGCGCGCGGCCGCCCGGGACGTCCTCGGCGTGCTCCGCTCCGCGACGGCGAACGCCAAGGAGAACCACGGCATCGACAAGGCCGAGCTCGTGATCGACCACTGCTACGCCGACGAGGACCGCACGCTCAAGCGCTTCAAGCCGCGTGCCCGCGGCCGCGCCAGCGCGCATCCACAAGCGCATGTGCCACGTCACGATCGTGCTCCGGCACGTCGAGGTGCCCGAGCAGCGCGACATCTCGGCCGCCCAGGCCACGATCGCCGCCGAGAGCCGCCGCGCGCGCACCCGCAGGGTGCCGGGCGCAGCGGCGCTCACCGAGAAGCTCCGGGAGACCCCGGGCGAGGACGCGGCGGCCGAGGACACCGGAGCCGAGGAGACCGCCGAGCCCACGGCGGCGCCGAAGGCCGCGCGCAAGCCGCGTGCGCCCAAGGCCGCCCCCGCCGAGACCGCGGAGTCCGAGGGCGCAGAGCCCGAGGCGGCCGCGCCGAAGGCCGCGCGCAAGCCGCGCGCCCCGAAGGCCGCCGCCACCGAGGCCGCGGATCCGAGACTGCACGAACCCAAGGCGGCGGCGCCCAAGGCGCCGCGCAAGAAGCCTGCCGCGAAGCCCACCGAACCGGCGTCGCTGCCCGCCGACGATGCGGACGCAAACGCCGCCGAAGAAGGGGACTCGTAATGGGTCAGAAGATTCACCCGGGCGGCTTCCGCATCGGGATCATCCATGACTGGAAGTCCAACTGGTTCTCCGAGAAGGAGTTCGGCGCGTACCTGATCGAGGACGTGCGCATCCGCGACCACATCCGCGGGAAGCTCTCGCACGCCGGTCTCTCGGACATCCACATCCGCAAGGACTCCCAGCGCATCACGATCGACATCTACACCGCGCGCCCCGGCATCGTGATCGGGAAGTCGGGCAGTGAGGTCGAGGCGCTGCGCCAGGACGTCCACGCGATGACGCACAAGGCCGTGCACGTCAACATCAACGAGATCAAGCGGCCCGAGCTCGACGCCAACCTGGTCGCCCAGTCCGTCGCCGAGCAGCTGCAGAACCGCGTCTCGTTCCGCCGCGCCATGAAGCGCTCGCTGGCCTCGGCCATGCGCTCCGGCGCCCAGGGCGTGCGCATCCGCTGCGGCGGCCGCCTCGGCGGCGCGGAGATGTCGCGCACCGAGCAGTACTCCGAGGGTCGCGTCCCGCTGCACACGCTGCGCGCGGACATCGACTACGGCTTCGCCGAGGCGCAGACGCAGGCCGGCCGCATCGGCGTCAAGGTCTGGATCAACAAGGGCGAGATCATGCCCGCCGGCTACGAGGGCGCCCAGCAGCAGACGACGCGTCTGGGCGAGGTCGACGCGCGCCGCCGGCGCGGCGTCACGACGATCACCGAGGACACCGGTCCGTCGAGGCCCGAGCGCGGCCGTCGCCCCGGTGGCGGCGGTGGCGGTCCGGGCGGCGGCGGTGGCGGTCGCCCCGGTGGCGGCGGTGGCCGTCCCGGCGGTCCCGGTGGCGGCGGTCGCCCCGGTGGCGGTGGCGGTCGCTCCGGCAGCGGTCCCGGTGGGCGCGGTCAGCAGACCGGTCCGTCCGGCCCGTCGACCCCGGTCGGCAGGCGCGCGCCGGATCGCTCGGCGAAGCCCGCCGCGGAGGCCCCGCCCGCGAGGCTCCGCCCGAGACCCCGGCCGTCGAGGCCCCGCCCGTCGAGGCTCCCGCAGCTCCGCCCGCGGACTCCTCCGCAGCGCCGGAGGGTGAGTCCTGATGCTGCTCCCACGTCGTTTCAAGTACCGCAAGCAGCAGCGCGGCAGCCGTGCCGGCATGTCGAAGGGCCACCAGACCGTGCAGTTCGGCGAGTTCGGTCTCAAGTCGCTCGAGAACGGCTGGGTCACGAACCGCCAGATCGAGGCCGCCCGTATCGCGATGACGCGCAAGATCCGCCGTCGCGGCAAGGTGTGGATCACGATCTTCCCGGACAAGCCCGTGAGCCAGAAGCCGCTCGAGACCCGCATGGGCTCGGGCAAGGGCCCGCCGGAGCGCTACGTCGCGGTCGTCAAGCCGGGACGCGTCATGTTCGAGCTCGCCGGCGTGCCGGAGCCCCTGGCGCGCGAGGCGATCCGCCTGGCCGCGATGAAGCTGCCGGTGCGGACGAAGTTCGTCAAGCGGGAGGGTGATCTCTTTGAAGGCTAGTGAGATCCGCGACCTGACCGACGACGAGGTCGCACAGAAGCTCGAGGAGAGCCGGCGCGAGTTGTTCAACCTGCGGTTCCAGCACGCCACGGGAGCGCTCGAGAACACCGCGCGGCTGAGTTTGGTCAAGAAGCAGATCGCGCGGCTGCTGACGCTGCAATTGCAGCGCGCATCCGCGAAGGAGCGTGCGTGATGGCGGACGACAACACCCAGGCCGACGAGCAGGTCGAGGCGCCCGAGGCGCCCGAGACCGATGCTGCGGCCGTGAGCGAGGAGCCGGCGAAGCCGGCCAAGCGCGCACGCGCCAAGAAGGCCGAGCCCGTGGCGGAGGAGGCGGCCGAGGAGGCCGTCGCCGAAGAGGCTGCGCCGGCCGCCGAGGAGGTCGCCGCCGAGGCGCCTGCCGAGGAGGCCGTGGCCGAGGAGCCTGCCGCCGAGGAGGCCGTGGCCGAGGAAGCGCCCGCCGAGGAGGCCAAGCCGGCTGCGAAGCCGCGTGCCAAGAAGGCCGCGGAGCCCGCCGCCGAGGCGGCCGCCAAGCCGAAGCGCACTCCCCGCGCCAAGCCGCTCAAGAAGGACTCGCGGCCCAAGGAGCGCAAGGAGCACGTGCGCGTGCCGAAGCCGGTCAAGGTCGAGGGCCGTCGCAAGGAGCGCCGCGGGATCGTCGTCTCGGCCGCGATGGACAAGACGATCACGATCCGCATCGACTCCGCCAAGCCGCACCCCAAGTACCACAAGATCGTGCGCCGCTCGACGCGGCTGCACGTCCACGACGAGCGCAACGAGGCCGGTGTCGGCGACGTCGTGCGCATCGTGGAGACGCGTCCGCTGTCGAAGCTGAAGCGCTGGCGCATGGTCGAGATCGTCGAGAAGGCGAAGTGAGGATCCGATGATCCAGGCTGAAAGCCGGCTGCGCGTGGCCGACAACACGGGCGCGAGGGAGATCCTCTGCATCCGCGTGCGCGGCGGCTCGAAGCGCCGCTACGCTCGTGTCGGCGATGTGATCGTGGGCGCCGTCAAGCAGGCGACGCCGAACGGCTCCGTCAAGAAGGGCGAGGTCGTCACCGCGGTCGTCGTGCGCACGAAGAAGTCGTTCGCGCGCGACGACGGCACCTACATCGCCTTCGACGACAACGCCGCCGTGATCATCGACGCGGCGCGCAACCCGCGCGGAACGCGCATCTTCGGGCCGGTTGCCCGTGAGCTGCGCGAGCGCAACTTCATGAAGATCGTCTCGCTCGCCCCGGAGGTGCTGTGATGACCCGCACCGCAACCAAGACCGCTCAGAAGCTGAAGATCCGCCGCGGCGACCTCGTCGAGGTGCTGACCGGCAAGGACGTCGGGCGCCGCGGCAAGGTGCTCGAGGTCATCCCGACCGAGGGCCGGCTGATCGTCGAGAAGCTCAACATCGTGAAGCGCCACACCAAGCCGCGGCCCGTCAAGGGCTCGCGCGGCGCGCAGATGACGCCGGGCGGCGTCATCGAGATGGAGGCACCCCTGCGCATCGACAACGTCGCGCTCGTGTGCCCCCGCTGCAACGCCGCCACGCGCGTCGGCTACCGCTTCGCGGACAACGGCGACAAGATCCGCCACTGCCGCCGCCCCGGCTGCGGCGAAGACATCGAGAAGTGAACTGATGGCTGAGACCACGATCACGCCGCCGCGCCTGCGCGGCCGCTACGAGAGCGAGGTGCGCCCGACGCTCCAGGAGCGTTTCGGGTACAGCTCGCCGATGCAGCTGCCGCGCCTCAGCAAGATCACGCTGAACATGGGCGTCGGCGACGCAAAGACGAATTCGAAGGCGCTCGACGCTGCCGTCGAGGAGCTCGCGATCATCGCGGGCCAGCGCCCTCTGACCACCAAGGCGAAGAAGTCGATCGCCGGCTTCAAGCTGCGCGAGGGCATGCCGATCGGCTGCAAGGTGACGCTGCGCGGCGCCCGCATGTGGGAGTTCCTCGACCGTCTGACGTCCGTTGCGCTGCCGCGCATCCGCGACTTCCGGGGGCTCGACCCGGCCTCGTTCGACGGCCGCGGCAACTACTCCCTGGGCGTGCGCGAGCAGATCATCTTTCCCGAGATCGACTACGACCGGATCGATACCGTGCGCGGCCTCGACGTGACCATCACGACGACCGCGAAGACCGACGAAGAGGCACGCGAGCTGCTGCGAGCGCTCGGAATGCCGTTCAGGGAGGCGTGACGTGGCGAAGACGTCGCTGAGAGTCAAGGCCGCGAAGCCGCACCGCTACAAGGTGCGCAACTACACGCGCTGCAATCGCTGTGGACGGCCGCGCGCGGTCTTCCGCAAGTTCGGGGTGTGCCGCATCTGCCTGCGCGAGCTCGCGCACCAGGGCGTCATCCCCGGCATGACGAAGTCGAGCTGGTAGGCCGCGATGCTGACCGATCCAGTCGCAGACATGCTGACCCGCATCCGGAACGCCAACCTGGCGCGCCACGAGACGGTGTCCATGCCCACCTCCAAGCTCAAGGTCGAGATCGCCCGCCTGCTGCTCGACGAGGGCTACGTCGAGGCGTTCTCCGTCGCACGCGGCGAGGAGTCGTTCGACGTGCTGACGGTCACGTTGAAGTACGCTGACGATCGTCGACGCGTGATCCAGGGCATCAAGCGCATCTCGAAGCCCGGTCGTCGCATCTACGCCAAGGCCGACCGGCTGCCGAAGGTACTCGGCGGTCTCGGCACCGCGATCATGTCCACCCCCTCCGGCGTGATCACCAGCCGTCAGGCCGCAGAGCGCGGCATCGGCGGCGAAGTGCTCTGCTTCGTCTGGTAGTCCTGCAATGAGCCGCATCGGAAGAGCCCCCATCACGCTGCCCGCCGGAGTCGAGATCGACATCGGTCCTGGGCGCGTGGGCGTGAAGGGCCCGCGCGGGGCGCTCGAGCAGGCCGTCCCGCACGAGATGACGGTCAGCGTCGACGAGGGCGTCGTCACGGTCACGCGGCCCACCGACCGCGGGCCGCACCGCTCGCTCCACGGCCTCACGCGCACGCTCGTCGCGAACATGGTCGAGGGCGTGACGAACGGCTACGAGAAGCGCCTCGAGATCCAGGGCGTCGGCTACCGCGCCGCGCTCCGGGGCAACTCGATCGAGCTGCTGCTCGGCTTCTCGCACCCCGTCGTCGTCGAGGCGCCGGCGGGCATCGAGTTCGAGATCCCGGCGCCGACGCAGATCATCGTGCGCGGCATCGACAAGCAGGCCGTGGGCCAGGTCGCCGCGGACATCCGCCGCCTGCGGCCCCCGGAGCCCTACAAGGGCAAGGGCATCCGCTACGCGGGCGAGGTCGTCCGCCGCAAGGTCGGTAAGCGCGCATGAAACTCTCGACCGAACAGAAGCGCAAGCGCCGGCACCGCCGCGTGCGCGGCCGCGTGCACGGCAGCGCGGCGCGTCCGCGCCTGTGCGTGTTCCGCTCCAGCAAGGGCATCTACGCCCAGGTCATCGACGACGACGCGGGCGTCACGCTCGCCTCGGCCTCGACCCTCGTGCTGGACGGGGCGAGTGGGAGCAAATCGGAAAAGGCAGCCGAGGTCGGCAAGCTCGTGGCGCAGCGCGCCCGCGAGGCCGGCATCGCCAAGGTCGTCTTCGACCGCGGCGGCTACCTCTACCACGGGCGCGTCAAGGCGCTCGCTGACGGCGCCCGCGAGGGCGGCTTGGAGTTCTAGATGGGACGCATTCCGCAGCAGAGGGACGGAGGCGAGCTCCAGGAGCGCGTCGTCGAGATCAACCGCGTGGCGAAGGTCGTCAAGGGCGGCCGCCGCTTCTCGTTCACGGCGCTCGTCGTCGTGGGTGACGAGTCCGAGCAGGTCGGGATCGGCTACGGCAAGGCCAACGAGGTCCCCGTCGCGATCTCGAAGGCCGTGGACGACGCCAAGAAGAACCTCTTCCGGGTGCCGCGCTACCGCGCGACCATCCCGCACGAGGTCGTCGGCATCTTCGGCGCCGGGCGCGTCATGCTCAAGCCGGCCGGCCCGGGCACCGGCGTGATCGCCGGCGCCGGCGTGCGCGCGGTGCTGGAGCTCGCGGGCATCCGCGACATCCTGGCGAAGTCGCTCGGCACGTCGAATCCGATCAACCTCGTGCGCGCCACCGAGGCCGGCCTCAAGGCGCTGCGGCGCCCCGAGGACGTCGCCAAGCTGCGCGGCAAGACGATCGCCGAGGTCCTGCCCCCGCGCAAGCGCACCGAGCCGGCGCCCGTCGCAGCAGCGGCTGTGGCGGAGGCCCCCGTCGCGGCAGCCGCCGCACCGGACGGTGACTCCTGATGGCCGTGCGCGTCACCCTCGTGAAGTCGAAGATCGGCCACAAGCACGAGCACCGCGGTACGCTGCGGGCGCTCGGTCTCGGCCGCATCGGTTCGAGCAGCGGTGCACGAGGACTCTCCGACGTTGCGCGGGATGATCCACAAGGTGGCATTCCTCGTGAAGGTCGAAGAGGGCGCGACGGCTGAAGAGAAGAAGGGCGCTTGATGGACGAGCAGCAGGACCAGCAGGAGCGCATCGGCCTCCACAACCTCTCGCCGACGCCCGGCTCGACCAAGGCGCGCAAGCGCGTCGGTCGCGGCCAGGGCAGCGGCACGGGCAAGACGTCGGGCCGCGGTCAGAAGGGCCAGAAGTCCCGCTCGGGCTCGCACATGATGCGCGCCGGGTTCATCGGTGGCCAGATGCCGCTGCACATGCAGGTCCCGAAGCTGCGCGGCGCGCACTCGAAGGACTCGATGCCGATCGGGCCGTTCCGCACCTACACGCACGGCGTGAACGTCTCCGCGCTCGCCGCGCGCTTCGAGGCCGGGCGCCGAGGTCACGCCCGAGGCGCTGCTGGCCGCGCGCGTGCTGCGCACGCTGCGCCACCCGGTCAAGATCCTCGGCGACGGCGAGATCGAGGTCGCGCTGACCGTGCACGCGCACCGCTTCTCGGCCAGCGCGCGCAAGAAGATCGAGGCAGCGGGGGGCAGCGTCGTCGTGATCGGCGGCGAGGACGTCCCCGCCGAGCCCGTGCGCGACCCGGTCAAGCGCGCGGCCGCCGAGGCGCGTGCCGCGGCGGAGCCCGCCAAGCCGGTCGTGGACGACGACGACGACGACGATGACGAGCCCGCGGAGGCCGTCGCCGAGAGCGACGAGCCGGCCGCCGAAGAGAGCACCGAGGGCGACGAAGCCTGATGGGCGCACTGATGAACATCTGGCGCGTGCCCGAGTTGCGGCGCCGGCTGGGCTTCACGTTCGCAATGATCGCGCTCTACCGCGTCGGCTCCTGGCTGCCGACGCCGGGCGTCAACACCGAGTCGCTGCGCACGTTCTTCGGCGACGGTGCCAACGGCACCATCCTCAGCGTCCTCAACATCTTCGCCGGCGGCGCGCTCGCGAACCTCTCGCTGTTCGCGCTCGGGATCATGCCGTACATCACGGCGTCGATCATCGTGCAGCTGATGCAGACGGTCGTGCCGTCGCTCGAGAAGCTCGCCAAGGAAGGCGAGTCGGGCTACAAGAAGATCACGCAGTACACGCGCTATCTGACGGTCGTCCTGGCTGCGTTCCAGTCGGCCGGCTACGTGTTCCTGTTCAAGAACGGCTCGGCGATCGGCGCCAGCAACCTGCTGCCGGATCTCACGGTCGGGCGCTTCATCCTGATCGTGACGACGCTCACGGCCGGCACGACGATGCTGATGTGGATCGGCGAGCTGATCACCCAGCGCGGCGTCGGCAACGGCATCTCGCTGCTGATCTTCGCCTCGATCCTGACGGCCGCCCCGCCGGCGATCGACGCCTGGCTGAACGGCGGCACGTTCGAGCGGCTCGCGCTGCCGGTCGTGACGCTCGGCGTGATCCTCGCGGTCGTGTTCATGAACGAGGGCCAGCGCCGGATCCCGATCCAGTACGCCAAGCGGCAGGTCGGCCGCCGGATGATGTCGGGCGGATCGACGTACCTGCCGCTGCGCGTCAACATGGCGGGCGTCATCCCGGTCATCTTCGCCGTCGCGGTGCTCTTCTTCCCGTCGACGGTGGGCCAGCTCATCCCCGGCCTCAAGCCGCTCTCGGACTTCTTCGCCCCGGGCGGCTGGCCGGCGATCATCCTCGAGCTCGCGCTGATCATCATGTTCACGTTCCTGTACACGGCCGTCACGTTCAACCCGGTCGACCAGGCCGACAACCTCAAGAAGTACGGCGGCTTCATCCCGGGCGTCCGTCCCGGCGCGCCGACCGCCCGCTACCTCGACCGCGTGCTCACGCGGCTGACGCTGCCGGGCGCGATCTTCCTCGGGCTGATCGCCGTGCTGCCGAACCTCTTCATCCGCTACGGCGGGTTCTCGCAGGCCACCGCGCGCGGGCTGGGCGGCACGTCGATCCTGATCGTGGTGGGAGTGGCGCTCGACGCGATGCGGCAGATGGAGTCGCAGCTGACGATGCGCCACTACGAAGGCGTCCTGAAGAAGTAGGGGCTCGTGCTGGCCGTGCTCTTGTTCGGCCCGCCCGGTGCAGGGAAGGGCACCCAGGCGGCGGCCGTGGCCGCTGCCAGCGGCATGCCGCACATCGCCACGGGCGACATGTTCCGCGAGCACATGCGCCTGGGCACGCCGCTCGGCCTCGAGGCGCGCGGCTACCTGGACAGCGGCGCGCTCGTGCCCGACGACGTGACGATCGGCATGCTCGCCGACCGCATCTCGCAGCCGGATGCCGTGGCGGGCTTCGTCCTCGACGGCTATCCCGCGCAACCTCGACCAGGCCGGCGCGCTCGACCGCATGCTCGCCGAGCGCGGGGCGAAGGTCGCCGGCGTGCTCGACATGCAGGTGCCGGAGGACGATCTCGTGCGCCGTCTGGCCGGCCGGCTCGTGTGCCGCGCCGCCAGCCATCCCTACCACGTGACCGAGGCGCCGCCGGCGGTGCCGGGCGTGTGCGACATCGACGGCTCCGAGCTGTATCAGCGCGACGACGACCGCGAGGACGTCGCGCGCGGGCGCGTCGCGCTCTTCGAGCGCGAGACGTCGCCCGTGCGCGAGCACTACCGCGCGCTGGGGACGCCCGTCGTGGCCATCGACGCCGCGCGCGGCCCCGAGCAGGTCGAGGCCGAGCTCGTGAACGCCGTGCACGCCCTGAGGCAGCCGTGATCCTGCGCAAGTCGCGCCGCGAGCTCGAGCGCATGGCCGCGGCCGGCTCGATCGTCGCGCGCACGCTCGCGCTCCTGCGCGACCGCGCCCGCCCGGGCGTGACGACGGGCGAGCTCGACCGCGCCGCCGAGGAGTTCATCCGCGGCCAGGGCGGGGTGCCGACGTTCAAGGGCTATCACGGCTTCCCGGCCTCGATCTGCGCCTCGCCGAACGACATGGTCGTGCACGGGATCCCGGGCGACTACACGCTGCGCGAGGGCGACGTCCTCTCGGTCGACGTGGGCGTCACGCTGCGCGGCTGGGTCGCGGACTCCGGCTACACGCTGTACGTCGGCGAGGGCGATCCGCCCGAGGACGTGCGCGCGCCTGCTCGCCGCCTGCCGCGCGTCGCTCTTCGCCGCGCTCGATCAGTGCGTCGACGGCGCCCATCTGTCCGATCTCGGGCACGCCGTGCAGACGCGCGTCGAGGCCGACGGGTTCGGCGTGATCCGCTCGCTCGTCGGCCACGGAGTCGGCCGGCGCATGCACGAGGATCCGCAGATCCCGAACTACGGCCCGCCCGGCCGCGGGCACGTGCTGCGACCCGGGATGACGCTCGCCGTGGAGCCCATGATCACCGCCAGCGGCGAGACCGACGTGCAGCTCGACGAGGACGACGGCTGGTCGATCTACAGCGCCGACCACTCGCTCACGGCGCACTACGAGCACACCGTCGCCGTGACCGACGACGGGCCGCTCGTCCTGACCCGCCACGAGGGCTGGTCGCCGGTCGACGACGAGGTCGCGATCGACCCCCTGAACAACGGGTGTCCGGACGCCGGGTTCTGCTACCATGCAGCTTCGCGCTTTGCCGCTGCATGCCCGCTCGGGCAGACGCAGCCGGGCGCGCTTCATCGTTGCATCTTGAAAGGGAATCGTGAAGGTCAGGGCGAGCGTAAAGACCATGTGTGACAAGTGCCGCGTCATCCGACGCCATGGACGCGTCATGGTCATCTGCCCCAATCCCCGCCACAAGCAGCGGCAGGGCTGAGGGATGGCGCGAATTGCAGGCGTCAACCTCCCCCGCGAGAAGCGCGTCGAGATCGGGCTCACCTACATCTTCGGCATCGGTCGCTCCACCTCGCAGTCGGTCCTGAGCTCGCTCGAGATCGACCGCGACACCAAGGTGCGCGACCTGACCGAGGAAGAGGTCTCGAAGCTCCGCGGTTTCATCGACCAGAACCTGATGGTCGAAGGCGACCTGCGTCGCGAACGTTCCCAGAATGTCAAGCGCCTGATGGAGATCGGCTGCTACCGCGGGCTGCGCCACCGCCGCGGGCTGCCGGTTCACGGTCAGCGCACGAAGACGAATGCGCGCACCCGCAAGGGGCCGAAGAAGACCGTCGGCAAGCAGCGCAAGAAGTAGGACTTCGGGCGCGACCGCCGCGCTCGAGAAAGGATCGAGGAACCCGCATTGCCCCCTGCTCCCCGTCGCACCGCGGCACGTAGTCGTGCCCGGCGCAAGGCCCGGAAGAACATCGCCGTCGGCCAGGCGCACATCAAGACGTCGTTCAACAACACGATCGTCGCGATCACCGATCGCGAAGGCAATGTCATCGTGTGGAAGTCGGCCGGCGGCGCGGGCTTCAAGGGCTCGCGCAAGTCGACGCCGTTCGCCGCACAGGTGACGGCCGACGCATGCGCGCGTGAGGGCATGGAGCACGGCCTGCAGAAGGTCGAGGTCTTCGTGAAGGGCCCGGGTTCCGGCCGCGACACGGCGGTCCGCTCGCTGCAGGCCGCCGGGCTCGAAGTGATCTCGGTCAAGGACGTCACACCGCAGGCCCACAACGGCTGTCGCCCGCGCAAGCGGCGGCGGGTCTAGCCATGGCTCGTTCCACCGACGCCAAGTGCAAGAAGTGCCGCCGCGAGGGCATGAAGCTGTTCCTCAAGGGCGAGCGCTGCCTGACCGAGAAGTGCGGCGTCGAGCGCCGCGCCTATCCGCCGGGCCAGCACGGCCGCGGCCGCATCAAGCAGAGCGAGTACCTGCTCCAGCTGCGCGAGAAGCAGAAGGCCAAGCGCTACTACGGCGTGCTCGAGAAGCAGTTTGCGAACTACTACGACAAGGCCAGCCGCAAGTCGGGCATCACGGGCGAGAACCTGCTCGGAATGCTCGAGACGCGTCTCGACAACGTCGTCTACCGGCTCGGTTTTGCCGCATCCCGCGCCCAGGCGCGGCAGCTCGTGCGCCACGGTCACTTCCACGTGAACGGCCGGCGCGTGAACATCCCTTCCTTCCATGTTCGCCCCAACGACCTGGTGAACATCCGCCCGAACTCCAGCGCCGAGGCGGTCATCCGTGATGCGACCGACCTCACGTCGTCGGTCGCGAGCTGGTTGCTTGCCGACCACGACAATCTCACCGGCAAGGTCCTGCGCCTCCCCGAGCGTGTCGAGATCGACACGCCCGTCCAGGAGCAGCTGATCGTCGAGCTCTACTCCAAGTAGCGCTCACAGCCGCTGCTCCTGTCCGCACTCCCGCCCGTCCGGAGACTTTCCGAATGCCTGCACTGATGGATTTCCAGATTCCGAAGATCACGCACGAGGACGTGACGCCCACCCATGGGGCGTTCGTGATCGAGCCGCTCGACCGCGGCTTCGGCCATACCTACGGCAACTCGCTTCGCCGCGTGCTGCTGTCGACGATCGAGGGAACGGCGGTGACCTCGGTCAAGATCGAGGGCGTCGCGCACGAGTTCTCGTCGATCAAGGGCGTCCGCGAGGACGTCACCGACATCATCCTGAACCTCAAGGGGCTCGTCGCGCGCCTGCACGGCGAGATCTCCGACATCGAGGCCCGCATCCTCAAGGAGGGGCCCGGCGTCGTCACGGCTGCCGACATCGACGCGAGCTCCGAGCTCGAGATCCTGAATCCGGAGCTCGAGATCTGCCACCTCGCCGAGGGCGCGCGCCTCGAGATGATGCTGACGATCGGCCGCGGCCGCGGCTACGTCGCCGCCGACGGCAACAAGGGCCCCGAGACGACCATCGGGATGATCCCGGTCGACTCGATCTTCTCGCCCGTGCGCCGCGTCTCGGTGCACGTCGACTCGGCCCGCGTCGGTCAGCGCACCGACTACGACAAGCTCACGCTCGACATCTACACCGACGGCTCGGTCACGCCGCGCGAGGCGGTCGAGCAGGCCGCCGAGGTGCTGATCCGCCAGCTGGCGATCTTCACGAACATCGACACGAGCGATCTCACGAGCCTGGCCGCGGCCTCGCCCGTCGGCGCGCTCGAGCCCGAGATGCCCGAGGCCCACGGGATGGAGAACATCCTGATCGAGGAGCTCGAGCTCGGCGTCCGTTCGTACAATTGCCTCAAGCGCGTCGGAATCGAGACCATCGGCGACCTGATCTCGAAGACCGAGCAGGAGCTGGCCGCGATTCCGAACTTCGGCAAGAAGTCGATCGAGGAGGTGCGCGAGACGCTCGCCGTGCACAGCCTCAAGCTCCGAGGTGACGACTGATGCGACATCAGAAGCGCGGACGCAAGCTGGGGCGCGACAGCGCGCACCGCAAGTCGCTCTACGCGAATCTGACGTCGGAGCTGATCCAGCACGGCCGCATCCGCACGACGCTCGCCAAGGCGAAGGAAGTGCGCCCCGTCGCCGAGCAGATGATCACGCTCGGCAAGCGCGGCGATCTCCACGCCCGCCGGCAGGCCGTCGCGTTCCTGCGGCAGAAGACGGTCGTGAAGAGCCTGTTCGAGGACGTCGCCCCGCGCTACGCGGAGCGGCCCGGCGGCTACACGCGCATCATCAAGCTCGGACCCCGTCTCGGCGACGCGGCCGAGATGGCGTACATCGAGCTCGTCTGAGCGGAAGGGCGACCGTGGCCACCGTGCGCACGGATGCCTACCAGCTGCCGCTCCCGGCGGGCTGGTCCGACCGTACCGCCGTGACGCTGGCGGCGCCCGCCGCCGCCGACGGCTCGGTCCCGAACCTCGTGATCACGCGTGAGGCGCTCTGCCAGGGAATGGGGCTCGGCGGCTTCGCCGACGGCCACGCGAACCTGATGCGCGACCAGGTCGCCGCATACGAGCTGCTCTCGAACGGCTGGGAGACGCTCGACGGCGAGCGCACGCTGGTGCGCATCGTGCGCTTCGAGGTCGGAGAATCCGCCCTCATGCAGCTGCAGGCGTTCTTCGTGCGCGACGGCCTGGGCTACGCCATCTGCGGGACGGCCACCGAGCAGTCGTTCCCGGAGGCCGAGCCGGCCTTCCGCGAGGCGCTCGACGGCCTGCGGTTCGCCGGCCCCGCCGCGACCGGTGACGGTGCCCTCCAGGTGCTTCGCGGGTGAGCGCGCGCAGTCCGTTCGACGACCGCCCCGCGATCGGCGTCGCTCTCGTGCGCTTCGGGCTCGCGCTGATCGTGCTCGTGGCGGGCGTGTTCCAGGTGCAGCGTCACCACGCCGCCGTGGCCGACGCGCGCGTGTGGGGCCTTCCGTCGCCCGACTTCACGGGCGTCGCGCTGCCGGTGTCGGCCATCGTGCTCGGCCTGATCCTGCTGCTCGGCATCGCACCGCGCCTCGCGGCCTGGCTGATCCTGATCGAGGCGGTGCTCGTCATGTGGCTCGCAGGCAGTACCGACGGCGGCTTCTACCTCACGTTCCCGCCGATCTTCATCCTGCTCGCCCTGGTCGTGATCGGCGCGGGAGGCGGGCGCTGGGCGCTCGTCGATCGCCTCGACCCGCCGCGTCAGCGGCGGCTCGAACGCTCGCAGTGACCACACTCCGTCTCGACGTCGAGTACGACGGGGCGAAGTTCTACGGCTGGGCCGCGCAGCCGGGCCTGCGCACGGTCGAAGGAGTCATGACCGAGGCGCTGCGCGTGTTCTGGCCCGACAGCCGTCCTGCGGTCGCGGGACGCACGGACACCGGGGTGCACGCCTCGGCGCAGGTCGTGAGCGCCGAGGTGAGCGGCGGGCCCGAGCTCGCGACGCGTGGCGGCCGCTCTCAACGCGCACCTGCCGCTCGACGTCGCGGTGCTGCGCTGCACGGAGGCGCCTCCCGGCTTCCATGCGCGCTTCTCGGCGCTCTCGCGGCTCTACGAGTACCGCGTGCTGCGCTCCCGCGCCCCGTCGCCGCTGCGCGCCGCGCGCGTCTGGCACTGGCCGCGCGACGTCGAGCACGAGCTGCTCGAGGCGTGCGCGCGGACGCTGGTCGGCGAGCACGACTTCCGCGCCTTCACACCCGCCGAGACCCAGCACCACGTGTTCCGCCGCGAGGTGCTGAACGCCGCCTGGGAGCGCCGCGGAGACGAGCTCCTCTTCCGCGTCGAGGCCGACTCGTTCCTGCGCCACATGGTGCGCACGCTCGTCGGGACGATGCTCCAGACGGCCGCCGGCGAGCGCCCGCCCGAGGCCTTCGCGCGCCTGCTCGAGGGCGCGCCGCGCGCGGACGCGGGTGTGACGGCGCCGCCGCACGGCCTGTGCCTGGTCGGCGTCCGCTACTGAATACAACACAAAATGAACGTGCGCCGATCTACGATCCAGGTACCGGAAGGCGGTGGCCCGGTGACAGTCCGAAATGCCGCCGCAGAAAAGGTGAGACACCCGTGAACGTGACCGCGACCCGCTTCACGACCCAGGCTCGCACCTGGGTTCTGATCGCCGGATTGGCGGCCCTGCTCGTCGTCATCGGAGGACGCTTCCTCGGTGGCGCCGGCTACCTCTTGTTCGGCGCCATCTCCGTTGCGTTCGTGTTCGGCTCCTACTGGTTCTCGGATCGCTTCGCGCTCCGCGCGAGCCGCGCGGTGCCGATCTCCGAGGAGGAGGACCCGCGCCTCTACGCGATGGTGACCGACCTGGCGCAGCGCGCCAACGTACCGATGCCGCGCGTCTACATGATCCCCTCGGAGCAGCCGAACGCCTTCGCGACCGGCCGCAACCCCAAGCACGCGGCCGTGGCCGTGACCGAGGGGCTGCGCAAGTACCTCCCGGAGGATCAGATCCGAGCCGTGCTCGCGCACGAGTTCGCCCACATCAAGAACCGCGACATCCTCGTCAGCTCGATCGCCGCGATGATCGCCGCGGCGATCTCGGCCATCGCCAACATCCTGCAGTTCGGGATGATCTTCGGCGGCGGCTCGGACAATCGCGACAACCCGCTCGGCATGCTCGGCGCGCTGGCGACGATCATCATCGCGCCGATCGCGGCGATGATCCTGCAGCTGGCCGTCTCGCGGCAGCGCGAGTACCTCGCGGATGCCACCGGCGCCGCCCTGATCGGCGACAGCAAGCCGCTCGCCGATGCGCTCGAGACCCTCGAGCGCGGCGTCTCGGCCATTCCCCTGCCCGTCTCGCCGGCAACGGCGACCCTGTACATCGCGAACCCGCTGCGCCATCACGGCGTCGCGGGCCTGTTCCAGACGCACCCGCCGATGGAGGAGCGCATCCGCCGCCTCCGCGCGCTGCGCCTCGCGTAACTCGACCCGAGCCACCCCGCTCACGCATTCCGGGGGCCGGCCCGCTTGGCGGACCGGCCCCCGTTTGCGTTAGAGGAACCAGAACGCGAGCGCGGCGATCGCGTACACCGTCAAGAGCTGGAAGCCCTCGAGCCAGTTCGCCCTGCCCGTGCTGGCGAGGATGCCGGTCATGATCGTCGCGGCTCCCAGCAGCGCGAGCTCGAGCGGCGGGAAGACGATCAGGACCTCGTGGCTGAAGATCGCGCCGGCGACGACGGCGAGCGCGGTGCCCGCGAGCGCGACCTGCAGGCCCGAGTTGAAGGCGATGCTCATCGAGAAGTCGAGGTTGCCGCCGCGTGCGATGCGCACCGCGGCCCAGTGCTCGGGCACGTTGCCCACGAGCGGCACGATGACCATGCCGACGAAGACGGTGCCGATGCCGAGCTCCTCGATCGTCGGGTCGATCGCGGAGACGAGCACTTCCGACATCACGCCGGTGACGACGGCCGTGATCGCCAGCGTGAGCATCGAGGAGCGCGGACCCCAGCGGCCACCGCCCTCGTGGCCGGCGACCTGGGGCTGCGTGAACGAGTAGACGAGATACGCCACGTAGAGCACGGCCATGATGATCGCGACGCCGTACGAGAGCGAGGCCTGCTCGTCGTGCGTCGTGCCGTCGAGATGGCCGAAGAGCGAGGGCACGCCGAGCGCGACCACGGCGAGGACGAGCATCGACGCGTTGACGCCGACGACGCGCTGGTCGAACTTCATCGGCCCGTTGCGCAGCCCGCCGAGCAGGATGGACGCGCCGAGCACGAGCAGGATGTTGCCGACGACGGAGCCGATGATCGAGGCGCGTGCGACCTCGATGAGGCCTTCGCGGATCGTCAGCACGACGATGATCAGCTCCGGCAGGTTGCCGAACGTCGCGTTGAGCAGCGCCGCGAGGCGGGGCCCGGAGGCCGTTCCGGCCTGCTCGGTCGCCTCGCCGAGCACGTAGGCGAGCGCCATCACGCTCACCGCGGCCGCGATGAAGACGACGTATCCGACGGCTCCGAACTGGCGCAGGGCAAGCGCGAAGACACACGCCGCAGCGGCGATGACGAACGCGATGAGGTCGGCCCGCGAGAAGCCGCGCGACTCGCTTGCCATGGCCCCCACGGCCTGGACTCTATCCTGCCCGAGGTCATGCGCATCCTGCTCACCAACGACGACGGCATCCGCTCGCCGCTCCTGGCGGCCCTGGCGGCCGTGCTCGACGAGGTCGGCGACGTGGACGTGATCGCGCCCGCGAGCGACATGACCGGCGTGTCGCGCTCGCTCAGCCTGGGCGGCCCGATCGCGGTCGACGAGGTCCAGATGGCGGATGGCCGCGCCGCGTTCGCCGTGACCGGCACGCCCGCCGACTGCGTCCGCTTCGGCTCGCTCGGTCTCGCAGGGGGAGTCCCGGACGTCGTCATCTCCGGGCCCAACCTCGGCATCAACCTGGGCGACGACGTCGCGTACTCCGGCACGGTCGCGGCGGCGCTCGAGGCCGCCCTGCTCGACCTGCCGGCAGCCGCGCTCTCGCAGCAGGCCTCCGAGGACGGCAGCTACGACGCCACGGAGCTCTGCCGCTTCGCCGCGCGGCTCGTGCCGCTGCTCGGCTCCGGCGCGCTGCCGCCGAGCGTCGTGATCAACGTGAACGCCCCGGCCGGGGCCTCGCGCGGCGTCCGCGTGGCGCCGCTCGGGCGCCGGCGCTACGAGCCGCGGCTGCGACCGGCCGGTGAGGCCGAGGGCAACCGGCGCCACTACCGCCTCTACGGCAACGTGCTGCGGCTCGACGGCGAGCCGGGCACCGACATCGCCGCCGTCGCGGAGGGCTACATCTCGCTCACGCCGCTGCGCTTCGACCTCTTCGCCGAGGATGCGCTGGCGGCGCTCGGCGCGCTGCTGCCCATATGAGCTACTCGACCGTCATCTTCGACCTCGACGGCACGCTGATCGACACGGTGCCGCTGATCGTCGCATCGCACCGCCACGCGCTCGCGACCGTACTCGGCCGCGAGTCTGCCCGAGGAGGAGCTGCGCGAGGGCATCGGGCGTCCGCTGCTCGAGCAGATGCGCGTGTTCGACGAGGAGCGCGCACAGGAGCTGTTCGACGTCTACCGCGAGTTCAACCACCGCGTCCACGACGAGTACGTGACGGCGTTCCCGGGCATGCTCGAGCTGTGCGACGACCTGCGTGCGCGCGGCGTTCCCGTGGCGGTCGCCACGTCGAAGATGCTGGATGCGGTGGTGCTCGCGTACGGCGTCGTGCCCGGGCTCGAGGAGCGCATCGACGCGATGGTCACGATCGAGAACACGAAGACGCACAAGCCCGGACCGGAGCCGATCGAGCACGCCCTCGAGCTGCTGGGGCGCCCGAGGCAGGGCGCCGTCTACGTCGGCGACGCCGTCAGCGACATGCTGGCCGGCGCGCGCCGCGGGCGTGGACGCGGTCGGGGTGACCTGGGGCGCGTTCTCCTACGAGGGGCTCGCCGCGGTCGAGCCCGACGCCATCGCGACGACTCCGGCCGAGCTCGCTGACATCCTCTCCGCCGATGGCTGACGACCCCGCCGCGGCGCGCCGCGTGGCTGCAGAGCGAGCTCGACTCGCCATCTGCGGCTCTACCACGAGCTCGACGAGCCGGAGATCTCGGACGCGGAGTACGACGCGCTCTACCGCGAGCTGGTGGAGCTCGAGGAGCGGCAGCCCGAGCTGCGATCGCCCGACTCGCCGACGCAGCGCGTGGGCGCGCGCGCCGCCGAGGGGTTCGCGCCCGCCGAGCACCTGCAGGCGATGCTCTCGCTCGCCAACGCGCGCGATCGCGACCAGCTGGCCGCATGGGACGCGCGCGCGCGGCGCCTGCTCGCCCAGCGCGGGCTCGACGACGACGTCGCCTACGTCACCGAGCCGAAGATCGACGGGCTCGCGATCTCGCTCGTCTATCGCGACGGCGTACTCGCGCGCGGCGCGACGCGCGGCGACGGCCTGATCGGCGAGGACGTCACGGCGAACCTGCGCACGATCGACGCGCTGCCGCGGCGTCTCGCGGGCGACGCGCGGCCCGCGCTCGTCGAGGTGCGCGGCGAGATCTACCTGCCGCTCGCGGCCTTCGAGCGGCTCAACGAGGAGCGCCTCGAGGCCGGTCTCAGCGTGCTCATGAACCCGCGCAACTCGGCGGCGGGGTCGCTGCGCCAGAAGGATCCCGCGGTGACGGCGTCGCGTCCGCTCGCGCTGCTCACCTACGGCGTCGGTGCGCTCGAGGGGATCGAGTTCGAGTCGCACTGGAGCGTCCTCGCGTGGCTGCGGGAACAGGGCTTCCCGGTCAATCCGCTGTCGCGCCGCCACGAGACGTTCGAGAGCATGGCCGAGGCCTGCGAGGGCCTCGTCGACCTGCGCGGCGAGCTCGACTACGACATCGACGGCTGCGTCGTCAAGATCGACCGCCGCGACCAGCAGGAGGCGCTCGGATCGGTCGGACGCGACCCGCGCTGGGCGATCGCCTTCAAGTTCCCGCCCACGACGGCCGTCACCCGGCTGATCGACATCGGCCTGAACGTGGGGCGGACCGGCGCCCTGAATCCGTACGCGGTGCTCGAGCCGGTCGCCGTCGGCGGCGTGATCGTGCGCATGGCGACGCTGCACAACGAGGACGTGATCAAGCTCAAGGACGTCCGCATCGGCGATCACGTGATCATCCAGCGGGCCGGCGACGTGATTCCGCAGGTGGTCGGGCCCCGTCCTGGCGCGGCGCGACGGCAGCGAGACCGAGTTCCGCATGCCCGACCACTGCCCGGCCTGCGGCGGCGAGATCGTCCGCCTCGAGGGCGAGGCCGTGCACCGCTGCGTCAACCCGTACTGCCCGAGCCGCGGCCTCGAGGGCCTGCGCCACTTCGTCTCGCGCGGCGCGCTCGACATCGACGGCGTGGGCGAGAAGCTGATCGCGCGCTTCTGGGAGCTGGGGCTCGTGCGCCGGGCGCCCGATCTCTACGCCCTCACGGCCGAGCAGCTGGCCGAGCTCGACGGCTTCCAGCAGCGCTCGGCGGAGAACGTCATCGCCTCGATCGCCGCGTCGCGGCAGCGCCCCTTCGGGCGGGTGCTCTTCGGCCTCGGCATCCCGCACGTGGGCGCGGTCACCGCCGAGGCGATCGCGCAGCACTTCCGCTCGCTCGACGCCCTGCGCGCCGCCGGGGCGGACGAGATCGCGGAGGTCGAGGGCGTCGGGCCGATCGTCGCGGAGTCGGTCGCGGCCTGGCTCGCGTTCGAGCCCAACGCCATCGTGCTCGACGATCTCGCCGCCGCCGGGCTCACGCTCGAGCTGACGGGCGACGCTCCGGCGCCCGGCGAGGGGCCGCTGGCGGGGCTCACGTTCGTCATCACCGGCACGCTCCCGTCCTTCTCGCGCGACGAGGCGAAGGCGGCCGTCGTCGAGCGCGGAGGCAAGGTCACCGATTCGGTCTCGAAGCGGACGAGCTACGTCGTCGCCGGCTCGAGCCCCGGCTCGAAGCTCGCGAAGGCCGAGAGCCTCGGCGTGACCGTCCTCGACGACGAGGGCTTCCAGCGAACTCCTGGAGAACGGCTAGGAACTTATCTCTTCGCGAGCAGCGTGACGATCGCGTCCTGGGCGCCGTGGGCGTTCCAGTCGCTCAGCCCACGTACGTTGATCAGCACCGCGAACGCGAAGCGGCGCCCGGTGACCCCCGTCACGTAGCCCGCGAGCGCGGAGACGTCGTCGAGCGTCCCGCTCTTCCCGAGCACGCGGCCGCGCAGTGCGGGGAGGCGGCGGGCGAGCGTGCCGTTCGCCCCCATGACGCTGAGGGAGTCGGCGAGCGGCTTCGCGATCGCCGGGTCGGCCGCTGCCGCCGCGAGCAGCCGGGCGAGTGCGCTGGCGGTCGTCCGGTTGGCGTGCGAGAGACCCGAGCCGTCCGCGAGATGGACGAGCGATGCGTCCTCGCCGAGCATCGGCGCGGCGACATCGCCGGCCACGCGCATGCCGCGCGCGGTCGAGCCGATTCCGCCGGCGTAGGCGCCGATCGCCTTCGCGACCATCTCGGCCGTGAAGTTGTCGCTGTGCCGGTCCATGAAGCGCACGATCCTCCACAGCGGCTCGGACTGCGTGCGCGCCAGGACGAGCGCGCCCTTGGGCGCGCGTCCGCCGGCCACGAAGCGGACGCCGACGCTCACGCCCTCGGCGGCGAGCGCGCGGCGGAAGGCGCGCGCCGCGCTGTGGGACGGATTGGCGACGTCGTGGCCGTTCGCGTTCAGGTCGCGGTCGAGTGCGAGGCCCGAGAGGGGCGGCGACTCGACGCCGATGTAGCGCGTCGGCCACGGGCCCCAGCGCGCCGTGTCGTAGATCGTCGCGTCGCCGCGAATGCGGCCGGTCACCTTGCGGATGCCGCGAGCCCGCACCTCGCGGGCGAGCGCTGCGATGTCGCTGCTCGAGAACGTCGGGTCGCCGGAGCCGACGAGGTAGAGGTCGCCCTTCCAGGTCGGACCGACGCGCGTGCCCACGCCGACGACGGTCGTGGCGAAGCGGAAGTCGGCCTTCAGCGTGCTGAAGGCGCCGACGCTCGTGTACAGCTTCTCGGTCGAGGCCGGTACGAACGGCCGCCAGCCGTTGCGACGGTAGATGAGCTCGCCCGTCGCGAGATCGGCGACGGCCACGCCGGTGCCCTTTCCGCCCAGGCCGTGCGCGGCGAGCGCCTTGGCGATGCCGCGTGCGAGTGCCGCGTCCTGCACGCCGTCGCGCGCGCCGGCGGCCGGGACCGCAATGGCGAGGCACGCGAGCGCGAGCAGGCATGGGCGCAGTCGCCGCATCATCGGAACGTGATGGTAATGGTCTGCGTCCCGTACACGTCCGCCTGCGGCCCGGGCATCCAGATGTCGATCGTCGCGCCGATCACGCTCGAGCCGGTGTCGGCGGCCACGCACGACCCGTAGCCCGGCACGTCGAAGCGCGTTCCCAGCGGGATCACACGGGGATCCGTCGCGCAGATGCCCTGGCCGACGGGCAGGCCGCTGGCGGTGTGTCCGGGCAGCGAATAGGCCGTCGACGCGACCGAGAGCGTCGTGCCCGCCGCCAGCGACGGCGCGGGCGGCGCCGGCGGCACCGGGGTGGTGTCGCTACCGCCGCCGTGCGGCTGCGGCCGGACGACCGCCCGCGCACGGACGACATCGCGCTGTGCCGTGGCCGTCAGTTCCTTCAGCGAGCGCACGTGCTCGCGTCGCAGGCGCCGCACGAGTTCGCGCTGAGCGGCATCGGCGCGCTTCAGGTCGGCGACGCGCGCCTCCCACACGACCTGCTCGGACCGTGCGCGCCCCTCGGCCGTTCGCAGCGTGCGCGACTGGCCCTCGAGCGCCAGGCGCCAGCGGCGGGCGGAACGGACGAGCGAGCCGTCCGCGCGCGAGAGGCGGTCGAGCAGATCGAGTCCTTCGCTGATGTCGGCGAATGAGCGCGACGCCAGCAGGACGCCCAGCGTGTCGAGCGGATGTGCGCGGTAGATCTCGTTGAGCCGTCGCGCGAGCGCGCTCTGTGAGGCGCGCTGGTTGCTGCGTGCGACGCCCAGGCGCTCGCGGACACTTCGCAGCTCACTGCGCACGCGGGCGAGACGGGCCTGGGCGGCCTCGGCGCCGTCGCGGGCGCGGACGAGCGCCGCGTGCGTCGCGAACAACTCTACGAGCGCGGCGCGCTCACGCGGCCCGGTCGCCGCGGACGCCGTCCCCGAGGACGCCGCCGGCAGGACCACGGCCACGAAGACGAGCACGAGCGGACGCCAGAAGCGGACGCGCACCCCACGAGGGTAGCGTCTGGGCGCGCGAACAGGGGCCGGAGCGACCGGCCGTCAATGCGCCGTCAGGCTGTGGACGAGGCGTGCACCTGCTGCGGCTCGTGGATGTGTCGCACGGCGTCGAAGAGCGTCTTGTCGATTCTGCCGTGATAGACCGGGACGTGCTCCTCGACGCAGATGCGGATCACTTCTGCGCGTTCGATCCCGAACTCACGGGAGAGCTCTTCGGGCGTGAGGTGGTTCGGCATGGTTCGCGACTCCCTTGCACGTTGAACTGGGCCCTTGAAACGACAAAACCCACCAGGCGAGGCCGTGGTGGGCTTGCAGATCAGGTAGCGGCTTCCGTGTCGGTCACCATTGGTAGACGCTGCCTTCCATGGGGTGGAGTGTAGCGCCGCGCGCGGACGTCGGCAAGAGCAAAAGGTTAGGCGTGCGTGAAGCGCGCGCGAGCCGGCATCAGACGGGATTCGGGGCGTCGATGAAGACGTGCTCGATTCCGAAGCGCTCGCTCACGAGCTCGGCCGCCGCGCGCACTCCGAGCGTCTCGGTCGCGTGATGGCCCGCGCACACGATCGAGATGCCGAGTTCCCGCGCGAGCGCCCGGAAGTCCTCCTGGGGCTCCCCGGTGAGCAGCGCGTCGGCGCCGGTCGACGCCGCCTCGAGCGCGATCCCGCCCGGCCGGCCGGAGCAGATCGCCAGTGTCCGCACGCGCTCGGGCCCGCCCGGGAAGGCGATCGGCACGCGCCCGGCGATCTCGCTCACGCGCTCGGCCAGCACCTGCAGCGGCACGGCCGCCGCGAGCGTGCCGTGGACGGCCAGCGGGATGCCCCCGTGCTCCGAGAACCAGCCGTCGACGCGCAAGCGCAGCTCCTCGGCCAGACGCGCGTTGTTGCCGATGCGCTGGTGGCCGTCGAGCGGCAGGTGATAGGCGGCGAGCGTGATGCCCGAGGCGAACAGCCGCTCGAGCCGGCGTTTCATGTGGCGGCCGATGACGCGCGGCTCGTTGTCCCAGAACATCCCGTGATGGACGAGCAGCAGCTGGGCGCCCTCGACGGCGGCCCGGTCGAACACCTCGAGCGTCGAGGACACGGCGCAGGCCACGCGCTCGACGCGCTCGTCACCGATGACCTGCATGCCGATCGGCGCGTAGTCGCGGTAGCGGTGCGTCTCGAGCTCGGCGTCGAGGAATTCCAGGATCTCGTCGCGGGCGGCGCTCACGCGCGGAGTCTAGGCGGAAGCTCTGCCGGGGCCGCGCTGCGGCCCCGGCAGCGCATCGGGGTGCCCAGATTCGAACTGGGGACCTCTCCGACCCGAACGGAGCGCGCTACCAGGCTGCGCCACACCCCGGAAGTGCCGATTATCGCACAACCGGCTCAACTGCTCGCCCGGCGCCAGAAGCGCACGACCTGCACCTCCTCGCCACCGGGGCGGGTGAGCGAGAGACCGAGCATGCCCAGCGCCCCGATCGCGAACGTCGTGCAGATGATGCTGACCACGATGGGGAGACCCGACGGCGTGCTGAGCCCGAAGGCCTCGCGCGTGCTGGGGAAGGCCAGGATGACGAGGTAGGACACGGCGAGCAGCGCGACGAGCAGCGGCACGAGCGCGCCGCGCACGCGCGATCGGCGCATGGATCCCGCCTCCAGCACGAGCACCAGGTAGAGCCCGACGAAGACGAGGATCGTCAGCGACGTCGTCTGCGACTCCGCCGCCGAGCGCCCGATCGACGTGTGCACGAGGCCGTGCCCGAGCAGGACGGCCACGGCGAGGACGATTCCGGCCGGGATGGCGAACGCGGCGACGTCGCGCAGGAACGGGCGCAGCGGCGTCTGCGTCGCCGGTGCGAGCGCCAGCGCGAACGCCGGGATCCCGACCGTGATCGCCGCGGCCAGCGAGAGCTGGCGCGGCAGGAACGGGTAGGAGCCGCCCCCGACGCCGACGGTCAGGATGAGGACGGCGGCGAAGACGGACTTGGTCACGAACAGCTTGGCCACGCGCTGCACGTTGCGCAGGATCTTGCGGCCCTCCTCGATCGCGAAGGGGATCGCCTCGAAGCTCTCGTTCACGAGCACCACGTCGGCCACGCCCTTCGCGAGCTGGCTGCCCGACCCGAGCGCCACGGCGACATCGCACTCCTTGAGCGCAGGCACGTCGTTGACGCCGTCGCCGACCATGCCCACGCGCCGGCCGCCGCGCCGGAGCGCTTCCACGAGCTGGCGCTTGTGCTCCGGCTGGACGCGCGCAAAGACGGTGTGCTGGAGCGCGCTCTGTCGCAGCGCCGACGCCTCGGCGGGGAGCTCGGCGCCGGTCGTCACGCGGCCCTCCGTCTCGATCCCGGCCGCCCGCGCGACCGCCGCGACCGTCGCGGGGCCGTCGCCGGAGATGATCTTGACCTCGACGCCCGAGCGATGCAGGTAGGCGACGGTCGTGGCGGCGTCGGGGCGCATCCGCTCGCTCAGGGCGAGCAGCGCGAGCGGCACGATCTCGGGCAGGCACGGCTCGCCGTCGCCCTCGGGCTCCGCGAGACCGCGCGCGCGCCCGAACAGCAGCACGCGCAGGCGCTGCTCCTGGCGGCTCCCCACCGCGTGCGCGAGCGCGGGGTCGGCGTCCCCGCGCATCAGCATCTCGGGCGCCCCCAGGACGAGCTCGGTGCCGTCGTCGAAGGCGATCCCGCTCCACTTCCAGCGCGACGAGAACGGCACCTCGAGCCGGACGTTCCGCGTCGCGCCCGCGAGGTGGGTGTTCAGCGCGTCCGCGGTCGGGTTGCGTGCGCCCAGGCTGGCCGCGAAGGCGCCGAGCAGCGCGTGCACGTCGGGCTCGCCGGCATTGCCGAGCGGCGCGATCTCCTCCACGGCGAGCGTGCCGTCGGTGAGCGTCCCGGTCTTGTCCAGGCAGACGACGTCGAGGCCGGCGAGCGCCTCGACCGCGGGCAGGCGCTGGACGAGCGCTCCCCTGCGGCCGACGCGTGCGGCGGCCACCGCGAAGACGAGGCTCGCCAGCAGCACGAGACCCTCGGGCACGAGCGAGACGATGCCGGCGACGGCCGTCGAGACGGCCTCCTGCACGGGGACGTCATGCGCGCGCAGCGCGTACAGCAGCAGGATCGAGATCGGGATCATGATCGCGATCATCAGGCGCAGCAGCCGGTTGATCGTGAGCTGCAGGGGCGAGAGCTCGCGGCGATCCTCGCGTGCCGCGTCCGTGAGCTCGTTGGCGTACGAGTCGGCGCCGACGCGCTCGGCCTCGTAGACGCCGCTGCCCGCGACGCAGAACGAGCCGGACTGGAGCTCGTCGCCGGCGCGCCGCGCGTCGGGGTCGGACTCGCCCGTCAGGATCGACTCGTCGACCTGGAGTCCGCGGGCCTCGAGCAGCCTCCCGTCGGCGACGATCTGGTCGCCCGGGCGCACGACGATCGCGTCGCCCACGACGACGTCGCCGATGGGGACGACGCGCTCGGAGCCGTCGCGCAGGACGCGCGCGCGAGGGGCCGCGAGCAGCGCCAGCCGGTCGAGCGCCCGCTTCGCGCGCACTTCCTGGACGATGCCGATGCCCGAGTTCACGACGAGCACCGCGGCGAAGAGCAGATCTGCGAGCTGACCGGTCGCGATCAGCGCGACCGCGCAGGCCGCGAGGATGAAGTTGAACAGCGTGAGCAGGTTGCGCCGGGTGATCGCCCGGTAGGACAGGCTGCCTGCGTGCTGCTGCGGCGGGCCTCGCTGCTCGAGCCGGCGCGCCGCCTCGGCCGAGCTGAGACCGTACGTCGTCACTCGCGACAGGGTATGAGACCGGGTGCGTCGCTGCGAACTGCCCGGCGACCGGCGGCGGCCGCGCGCACTCCCGCGGCACAATGACGGCATGTGCGGGCGCTACACCGTCGCGGTCGATCCCCAGCTCCTCGCGGAGCGCTTCGGCATCGCCCTGCCCGAGGACTTCGCCCCGCGCTTCAACGTGGCGCCGACGGACGGCGTGCTCGCGCTCACCGAGCGCAGTGCCGGTCGCGAGCTGATGACCGCGCGCTGGGGCCTCATCCCGCGCTGGTCGAAGGACACGAAGGCCGGTGCGCGCATGATCAACGCCCGCGCCGAGTCGCTCGCCGAGAAGCCGGCCTACCGCCCGCTGCTCGAGAAGAACCGCTGCCTGATCCTCGCCGACGGCTTCTACGAGTGGCGGCTCGACCCGGACGGCAAGAAGCGGCCCGTGCGCTACACGCTGCTCGACGGCGAGCCGTTCGGCTTCGCCGGCCTGTGGACGAGCTGGCGCGATCCCGAGAGCGGCGAGTCGCTGCGCTCCTGCACCATCATCACGACGACGGCGAACGAGCTCGTCGCACCCGTGCACGACCGCATGCCGGTGCTGCTGCCGCGCGGCCTCGAGGACGAGTGGCTCGACCGCTCCGTCCCGGTGGACGCGGCGCTCTCGCTGCTCCAGCCCTACCCGGCCGGCGCGATGACCGCCGCGGATGCCTCGATGCTCGTGAACTCGGTCAAGAACGACGACTTGCGGCTGTTCGACCCGTCCGAGTAGGCCTCACAGCGCGCCGAGGATCAGGTCGACGATCAGCTGCGGGTCGCGGCGCAGACGCGGGGCGCCGCGGTCGCGGCGCTCGATCTGGACGTCACTCGCGTGCTCGAGGCGACGCAGCTTGCCCTCGCGCAGGAGCTTCTCGTCGACGCCGCCCATCCGCCCCTGGAACGTCGTGTAGACCGGCACTCCGAGCGCGACGGCCTCGCGGTTCATGCTCCCGCCGGCGGAGATCACGAGGTCGGAGGCCGCCACGAGACTCGGCCCGTCGATCGCGTGCTCGGGGACGATCACGGAGGGCAGGGCCAGGCGGCGAAGCTCCTCGGCCTGCTCGCGCAGGCGCGGGAGCACCACGGCGTGGATGCCCTGGTCGTGTCCCAGGCGGTCGAGCAGCTCCGCGTAGACGGGGTTGTGGACGCGGTGGTAGAGCGCGGCGACGGGCGGCGTGCGCAGCACCACGACGATGCGCGCCGGGTCGGCACCCACCTTCTCGAGGATCTGCGGGTCGGGCTCGAAGTCGTGGAGGAAGTACTCCTCCTTGAGTCCCGGGTAGCGCCGCAGCTTGCGCGGTCCGGCGCCGTAGCGCTTCAGGCGCTCGGGAGGGATCGCGTCGGGCACGATCACGCGGCGCGCGAGGCGGCAGCCGATCATGTGCTGGAAGGTCGCCCACTCGTAGTCGAAGAGGTCGACCGCGGGCACGCGCAGCGCGCGCGCGACGATGGGCAGGTCGTTCGAGCCGTGGGCTGCGGCGAGGTCGAAGCGGGGCCGCGTCCGCGCCCAGCGCCACAGCGCCGTGGAGCGGCCGGCCAGGCTGCGCAGCTTGCCACCCGCCGAGCGGCCGCCGTGCGCGCCCACCGCATGCGCGTCCAGGCCTGCGATCTCGGCCAACTCGAGGGTCTGCGCGAAGTCCCGCGCGGTGACCTCGACCTCGTGGCCGGCTTCGCGCAGGCGCCGCACGAGCGGGCGGAAAACGACCGGGTGGGCGGGCGCCGAGAGATCGATCCAGATCCTCATCGGCGCGCGCCCACCCGGGCTACGAATGGACTAACGGCCCAGGGCGCGCTCGATGGCGGCCAGCCGCTCGCGATCCTTGCGGGACTCGGCGAGCTCGCTCTCGAGGCGCGAGATGTGCGCCACGAGCGCCTGGGCGGCATTGCTCAGGTCGCGGGCAATGGCGGCCGCGGATCCGGTGGGCGCCGCGGCATTCTTGGGCGGGCGGCCGCGGCGCGCGGCGGGCTTCCCGGCGGCGGCGACCCTGGCCGAGGCGCGCTTGGCCCCGGTCTTCTTGCGCGGGCGGAGCTGCACGCCACCCCCGCCTGGAAGCGAGCGCGCCACGCGGTAGTACGCAGTCTGCACGGTCGCGGTCGAGCGGCCGGTCTCCTGCGCGACGAGCCGGAATGCCTCGGTCGCCTTCTTGCCTGCGTCGATGTGCTTCCGGACCGCCTCGTAACTCGCCTTGCCAATGCTGCCGCGGGTTGCGGTTGCCGCCATTTTGTCCCTCGCTGTCTGGGGGTTGCTGTCTGGAGGATTGCCGCATTCGATGCGGTCGCCAATCAACGTTCGGCGAGCCTCGAATACGGACAACGGTAGTGTAGGGTGAGACGGGTGATCGAGTGCTTCAGGTCCCCTGTCAAGCGCGTCGATACGCCCTGCATATACCACGCGCGAATCGCGCATCCTGCATAGGAGGAAGGTTAGATGCGTCGTTCCCCAGTGGCGCTGGCTCTCGTTGCCGTGGCGCTGACGGCGGCTGCCTGTGGCGGTTCGGGCGCCTCGTCGTCGGACACTTCCGGCACGGAGTCTGCGGCTAGTGACAATGGCAACGCAGCCGGCATTCTCTCCGCGATCGACACCCAGGCCGCGACCGGTCCGCAGAAGTTGAAGCTCGACCTCACCTTGGACATCAAGGGCTCGCCCAAGGATGCGCAACTCGCGGTCTTCACGAAGCAGCCGATCAAGCTCGGCCTCGACGGCGTGGTCGATGCCACCGGTAAGTCCGGTGACGTGAACGTGAGCGTCACGCTCGGCGACACACCGATCGAAGCGGAAATCCGCTACGGCGGCAGCAAGTCGTGGATCCAGATCGACGGCAAGTGGTATGACCTTCCGGCCGACGCACTCTCCTCCACGACCGGTCAGTCGCTGCCGAGCGGAACCTCGGTGAGCAGTCTCGACGCGGGCAAGATTCTCGCGGCGATCGGTGATCCCTCGAAGTTGCTGAAAGACGCCTCGGTGTCCAGTGAGAAGGTCGAGGGCATCGATTCCGACAAGGTGTCGGGCGATGTCAACATGACAGGCGTTGCCAATGCCGTGGCCAACGTCTCGAAGTCGGTCGGCACGAGCGACGGGAAGGCGCCGACGCAGGCCGAAATCGACAAAGTTGCCGCGCAACTTGACGACATCGTCAAGAAAGCGCATGTCGATCTGTGGGTCGGCAAGGACGACCACAAGGTGCATCGCGTGGCATTCACCGTCGACGCCACGATGGACGACGCCACCAAGACCAGCTCGGGCATCGACGCACTGGCGCTGAACTTCGACGTGACAACCGTCGACGCCGAGGCTCCGGACGTTTCGGCCCCGTCCTCGGTCGGCACGCAGGCGGAGTTCCAGGCGGCGGTCATCGGACTGCTGGGCAAGGTCATGGGAGGCGCAGCCTCCGGCTGAGCCAGGAGGGGCCGCGCGACCGCGCGGCCCCTCGCTATGGTCCGGGGCGGTGCACCCCCCGCCACAGCTCGTTCTGCTCGACGTCGACTTCACGTTGATCCGCCCGCGCCGCGTCTTCGACGCGAACGGCTATGCCGAGCTCGGCGCGCGCTTCGGCGTCCGGCTCGACCCGGCTCGGTACGAGCAGGCGCGCCAGGATGCGTTCCACGTCTGGCACGGCCAGACGCTCGATCACCGCAGTGCGCAGCACCGGCGCTTCGCGGTCGAGATCGTGCGGGGCATGGGCGCGCCGCGCGCCGTGGCCGAGCAGATCGGCATCGCCGCGGAGCAGGAGTGGGGCGATCCGGGCAATTTCGAGCTCTACCCCGACGTCGTCCCGCTGCTCGACGTGCTGGGTGCGAGCAGTTGCCGCGTCGGTCTCGTCTCCAACACCGATCGCGAGCTCGCCCCGTTCGCCGCGCAGCTCGGCATCGCGGTGGACTTCGCGCTCGCGTCGAGTGCGCACGGCCGGCGCAAGCCGTGCGCGACGATCTTCGCCGCCGCGCTCGCGCTCGGAGGCGCGGCGCCCGAGGAGGCGGTCATGGTGGGCGACAACCTCGCGGACGACATCGAGGGCGCAATCGCGAGCGGCCTCCGCGCGGTGCTCGTCGACCGCGGCGACCGCCATCCGGAGTATGCGGGCGAGCGCGTCGGCGGGCTCGCCGAGTTGCCCCCGTTGCTCGGGTTCGCCGCGCCGGTGGCGGCGCGGTCAGAGTCGCCCGGCAGAAGCGCGGAGCGCGGCGAGTAGCCCGAGCAGGTCGTCGCGCGTCGTCTCGGGGTTCATCAGCGCGCAGCGCAGCCAGGTCGTGCCGCGCAGCCGCGTCTGCACGAGGTAGTAGCTCCCGCTCGCGTTGACCGCGCTCTTGATGCGCTCCTGGTGCGCGTCGGGATCGGCGCCTTCCGGCGCGCGGTGCCGGAAGCACACGATGTTGCACTCGGGCTCGAGCGCGAGCTCGAAGTCGCCGCTCTCGCGCACCAGCTCGGCGAGCAGGGCGCCGAGCGCCCAGAGGCGCTCGACGTGCGCCCCCATGCCGTCCGTCCCGACGGCGGCGAATCCGAGGTAGGCCACGACGGCGAGCTGCGGGCGCGTGCATTCGAGCGTGCGCGTGCCCATGTTCTCCGCGCCCGGGTCGTCGGCAAAGAGATAGTCGGCCTTCTGCGCGAATGCCCCATACGCATCCCGCGCGCGCGCGTACGCGAGGAGCGAGGCGAGCGCCGGGAACGGCAGGGTCTTGTGCAGATCCCACACCACCGAGTCGGCACGGCCGATGCCCGCGAGTTGCGGCGCGAGCGCCGGGCTGAGCGAGGCCGAGCCGCCGTGCGCGGCGTCGACGTGCAGCCACAGCCCCTCGGCGGCGCAGATGTCGGCGATCGCGTCGAGCGGGTCGAACGCCCCGGTGGACGTCGTGCCCGCGGTCGCGACGACGGCGATCGGGCGCAATCCGCGCTCGCGCGCCGCGGCGATCTCGGCGGTGAGCGCCGCCGGTCGCATGCGGAAGCGCTCGTCCGTCTCGACTGCGATCGCACCGGCATCGCCGAAGCCCATGATCTGGGCGGCGCGCGACGTCGAATAGTGGGTCTGATCGCTGGTGAGCAGCGCGAGCGGCGGGCCGGCGTGCGCGCCGTCGCGCCAGACGTCGAAGCCGGCCTGTGCCTGGCGCGCGGCCAGCAGCGCCGTGAGCGTCGCGATCGTGCCGCCGTGCACGATCATGCCGCCGGCCGTCGCCGGGAGGCCGAGCCGTTCCGCGAGATGCCGCGCGAGCGCTGCCTCGCAGGCGGTGCTCGACTGGCTCAGCTCGTAGATCGCGCCCGAGCCGTTGGTCACCGCGGTCACGAGCGTCCCCAGCGACGCCAGCGGCAGCGGTGCGGCCAGCTGATGCCCGACGTAGCCGGGGTGGTGAGTGACCACGGACTCGGCGAGGACGCGCTCGACGAGCGCGACCGGGTCGGCGCCGCCGGGGAAATCGGCCGGCCAGCGCTCCGCCATCCCGTCGGCGGCGACCGGCCGGGACACGGGAATCGCACGCTCGCGGGCGGCGGCGAGATACTCGCCCAGGCGATCCACGACGGCGTGGCCGAGCGAGCGGAAGCGCTCGGGATCGCGTGCGGCGGCGAGCTGCTCGCCGCTCATGAACATCCGGACGCGCGCATGCGCAGGAGCGTTCCACACGCGCGTGTACGCTTGCGCCGGCCGTGGCGCACGACTTCTCGCTCGAGACGGAACGACTGCTGCTGCGGCCGTTCACCCCCGCCGACTTCGAATCGCTGCTCGCCATGCAGTCGCGGCCGGACGTCGCGCGCTGGCTCTACTGGGAGGCGCGGGATGCGGACGCCGTCCGCGCGGCGCTCGCGGAGAAGCTGGGCGATTCGGGGCTCAGCTTCGCGACGGTGCTCAAGAGCACGGGTGAGCTGATCGGCGACTGCAGCGTGTTCACCGTCAGCGACGAGCATCGCCAGGGCGAGATCGGCTTCGTCTTCCACCCCGACCACCACGGCTGCGGTTACGCCACCGAGGCAGCCCGCGCGCTGCTCGCGTTCGCCTTCGGCGAATGCGGGTTCCACCGCGTGATCGGACGGCTCGAGGCGCGCAACTCGGCTTCGGCGCGCGTGCTCGAGCGCATCGGGATGCGCCAGGAGGCCCATCTCGTCGAGAACGAGTGGGTCAAGGGCGAATGGCAGAGCGAGCGTGTCTACGCGATCCTCGAGCACGAGTGGAGGGCTAACCCAGTGCGTTCTCGCCGGTCAGGTCGCGACCGACGATGAGCGTGTGGATGTCGTGCGTGCCCTCGTAGGTGTCGACCGTCTCGAGGTTGAGCATGTGGCGGATCACGGGGTACTCCGTCGTGATGCCGTTGCCGCCGTGCATCTCGCGCGCCAGGCGCGCGCCCTCGAGCGCCACGCGCACGTTGTTGCGCTTGGCCATGCTCACCTGCGCGTAGTTCATCTCGCCGGCGTCCTTGAGCTGGCCGAGGCGCCGCGCCATCAGCAGGCCGAGCGAGTGCTGTGTCGCGAGCGTCGTCAGCTTCTGCTGGACGAGCTGACGCGCGGCGATCGGACGGCCGAACGTCTCGCGCGTCTTGGTGTACTCGAGCGACGCGGTCAGGGAGGTCTCGAGCGATCCGAGCGCGCCCCACGCGATGCCGTAGCGGGCCTGCGTGAGGCAGCCCAGCGGGTACTTGAGGCCGCCGTCGACCGGGAAGCGAGCCTCGGCCGGAACGCGGACGTCCTCGAGCACGATCTCGCCCGTGATGCTCGCGCGGAGGCTCGCCTTGCTGTGCGTGACCGGAGCGCTGAAGCCCTTCGAGTCGCTGTCGACGAGGAAGCCCTGGATGACGTCGTCGTCGTCCTTGGCCCAGACGACCGCGACGTCCGCGAGCGGGCTGTTGGTGATCCACATCTTGGAGCCGTTGAGGACGTAGTCGCTGCCGTCGCGGCGTGCGCGCGTGCGCATCGCGCCGGGGTCGCTGCCGCCGTCGGACTCCGTCAGGCCGAAGCAGCCGACGATCTTGCCGGCCGCCAGCTCGGGCAGGTACCTGCGCTTCTGCTCCTCCGAGCCGTAGGCGTAGATCGGGTACATGACGAGGCTGCCCTGCACGCTGGCGGACGAGCGCACGCCGGAGTCGCCGCGCTCGAGCTCGTAACAGATGAGGCCGTAGGCCGTGCTCGAGATCTCGCTCCCGCCGTACTCCGCGGGGGTCGTCGGCCCGAGGATCCCGAGCTCGCCCATCTGCGTGATCAGCTCGCGCGGCAGCGTGTCGGCATCCCACCAGCCCTGGACGTCCGGGACGATGGTCTCGTCCACGAACGCGCGCACGGTCGCGTGGATGTCGCGCTCCTCGTCGGTCAGGCCGTCGAGTGCCCTGAAGTAGTCGAACACGGATCTCCTTACTTGGCTGCCGCGCGCGCGCGCGGCCTTTGCGGCGCGCTTGCCCGCCTGGTAGGAGGCGAGCTCCTCGGCCGTGCGCACGTCGCCGAGCGTGGGGTGGTCGGGAAGCAGTGCGTCGATGCCGGGCGGCTGCACGCCGAACTGGCGCGCCAGCAGCGTCAGCACCGTCCGCACCTTCATCTCGCCGAAGCCCGGGAGCTCGGCGAGACGGGCCTGCAGATCCTCACCGCTCTCGGCCTCGCGCCAGACGCGCGCCGCGTCCCCGCCGTATCGCTCCTCGAGGAACGCGCAGAGCGCGCGCACGCGCTCGGCCATCGCGCCGGGGAACCGGTGCAGCGCCGGGCGCTCGCGGAACACCTCGGCGAGCTGCTCGGGATCGCTCGCCGCGATGCGCGCGGCGTCGAGGTGCCCGAGGCGCGTGCGCAACTCGAGCGGCCCCGCGAAGGCCTTCTGGACGGTGACCTGCTGATCGAGCGCGAAGCCGATGAGGAGCGCGAGCGGGTCGGCGGCGATCAGGCGGTCGGCCTCGTCGTTGCCGGTGAAGGGCAGGCGCTCGGGAGCGGTTGCTGTGCGAGCCATGTCGGTAGGGTACCCACGTGACGGCCGCCGCCGAGTTCTTCACCGCGCTCCCCGAGCGCCTGAGCGCGGCCGGCGAGGATCCGGGGCCGGCCGTGATCGCGTTCGCGCTGGCCGGCGCGCCCGACGGCGGCTGGACGCTGCGGCTCGGTCCGAATACGGTCGAGCCCGGCGTTGCGCCCGCGGATGTGACGGTGACGTGCACGCGGGAGCACTGGGAGCAGCTCTGCGACGGCAGCATGTCGCCGCAGGTGGCCTGGGCGACGGGCCTGCTCGCGGTCAGCGGCGACATGCTGATGGCGCAGCGGCTCCGCGCGCTGCTGGGGATCTGAGATGCCCGGCCGCCTCCTCGTCCTCGCGGTGTGCGCGCTGCTGCTCGCCGGCTGCGCCCGCGAGGCCGACGAGCATCGCTCCGTCCCCACGTCCGGCGGGAAGCCGACCTTCCTCGCCCAGGCCTTCGACGCGACCGGCACGCTGCTCGTGGGCACGCCACTCGGCGTCTACCGCTCGAGCGACGGCGGGCGCACCTGGCACACGACGCAGCGGCACGTCTGGGGCGCCCTCGCGGCCGGATTCACCCAGGCCTCGACGATCGTCTCGCGGGGACGGCTCCTGCAGCGCGGCAACCTCTCGTACGACCACGTCGATGCGCCCAAGCGCTCGCCGTTCCACGGCGGCAGCGTGCTGGCGCTCTCGTGGCTCCCCGGCGGCAAGCTCTACGCGCTCGTCCGCGGCACCTACTGGCACCTCTACGTCACGCTCGACTCGGCCCGCTCGTGGTACCCGCGGCCCGCGCTGGATCTGCCGCGCTCGGCGCGCGCGATCGCGGTGGCGCGCGCCAAGGGCAGGCCCGACGTCCTCTACGCCGCAACGGGGCGCGCAGGGCTGTGGCGCTCGGTGGACGCCGGCGTGAGCTGGTCGCGGCTGCCGGTGCGGGCCAACGCGCAGTCGGTGGCGACGACGCCGGCGCGCTGGCAGCGCGTGGTCGCCGCGCTGCCCGAGCTGTCGTGGTCGGACGACTACGGCGCGACCTGGCACCGCAGCGGCCCGCGCGCCACGATCGTGGCCTCGGATCCCCGCAACGAGCGCATCTGGTACGCCGTCGCCCCCGACGGCGAGCTGCTCGTCTCGACCGACGGCGGCCGCAGCTGGTGAGCCGCGGCCGCCGGGTCGCTACTTCACGGTCAGCGTCAGCACCATGCCGAGCGCCTTGTGGGGCGCGCAGTAGAAGACGTACTTGCCCTTCTTCGTGGGCTTGAAGACGATCGGCTTGTGGTCGTCCGTCGGCTCGCCGCTGTTGACCTTGTTGGCCTTCGCGGGCGCCTTGGACGTGAGGACGTTGTGGAAGCCGTCCTTCCAGACGAAGCGCAGGGAGCCGCCGAGCTTCAGCGTCACCTTCGCGTTCTCCTTGCCGTTGAAGAGTCACTCCGGCGAGGTTGACCGGCACCGGCTTGGTGGCGGCGAGGGCGCCTGCCGGCAGTGCGAGCAGGAAGGCCGCGAGGGCGGCGAGCATGATCAGTCGTCTAGGCATGCCTGCACCCTACGGGACCTCGACCGGGAGGGCCGCCAGCCACTCCGGCAGGCGCCGCGGAGCGCCGGTCTCGCGGTCGAGCACCGCATGCCGCGTGCGGCCGTCCAGCACGAGCCGTCCGTCGAGCTCGACGCGGTAGGCGAGGCGGAACGTCGCGCGCGCCCGCTCGACGAGCGCGCAGCTGACGGTGAACGCATCGTCGAAGCGCAGCGGCGCGTGATAGCGGATGTCCACGCCCACGACTGCGAACTCGATGCCGTCGCGGTCGCGCATGTCGCGGTACGGATGCCCCAGCCAGCGGAGGTACTCGACGCGCGCCGTCTCGAGGTACGGCAGGTAGGCGGCGTGGTGCGCGACGCCCATCGCATCGGTCTCGGCGAAGCGCACGCGCAGATCGATGCGGAAGTCGCTCACGGGGTTCCTTCGAGGTTGCGGACGTCGAGCACCGGGACATAGCCGAGCTGTTCGTTGAGCCTGAGCATCGCGACGTTGCCGGGGCTCGTGTCTGCGACCAGCCGCCGCGCCCCGAGCTCGCGCGCGCGGCGGATCGCCGCGAGCTTGAGGGCGCGACCGTGGCCCTGACCGCGTGCGGAGCCGGCCACGCCCGTGAACGCGTGGTAGACCGTCTCGGGCTGCGCCACGCAGACGCGCAACGCGCAGATGCCCGCCAGCTCGCCGCCGGGCGCGCGCGTCACGAGCACGTTGGCCGCATCGCCCCCCGGCGCCTCGAGCACCCGGGCGCGCCACTCGGCGAACGTCTCCGGGACATAGGCCGCGCTGGTGCCGAGGGCGGCATGCAGTTCCGCCTCGAGCCTCCACGCCTCCCGCTCGCTCTCGACGGGCTCGCCGGCCAGCGGACGGACGGCCGGGCCGGGGCCGGAGGAGATAGTTGCGCGATCCAATTCCAGCAAGAGAAAGCGATCACATTCCACTTCTTGCAAGTGATGACGGGCGGCCAGGGCGTCCCACGCGGCGTCGCCCGAGCGGAGCGTAGCCCCTGACCACCTCGGCGCCGAGCTCGCGCGCCCGCGCCAGTAGCTGCGCGAGCAACGAGCCACCGAGCCCTCGGCCGCGCAGCGCCGGGCGCACGTGCAGATCGAGCGCCAGGCGCGTGTCCTGGCGAAACGCGAAGTGCCGCCGCAGGGCGCCGACCGCGCTCGGCTGCTCGCTCGGCCCGGCGGCGAAGCGCTCGCACAGCCCGAGCGTCGCGGCCTCGTGGCGCAGGTCTGCGGGCGCTCGCGGCAGCAGCCGCCCGCCGTCGTTCCAGGCCTCGCACCAGGCCGCGAGCCCGTCGTCGTCCACCGCTAATCCTCCATCGAGCGACGTTATCCCGGATCGCGCCGCATCGCGTGTAGGTTGCGGAACGTGAAGATTCCCATCTCCCTCGCCATCGCAGCGCTCGGTTGCGCGCTCATCACCGTTCCGGCCTCGGCCCGATCCGAGGCGTCCTTCAGGCTCGCCAAGGTGGCCGACGGGCTGCGCTCTCCGGTCTACGTGACCTCGGCCCCCGGGGACAAGCGCCTGTTCGTCGTCGAGCAGGAGGGCACCATCCGCACCGTCAGCAAGGGGAAGGTCTCGGCCAGGGCCTACGCGGACATTCGCAGCGCGGTCACCGCCGGCGGCGAGCGGGGCCTCCTCTCGGTCGCGTTCCATCCCGAGTTCGCGACGAACGGCAAGCTCTACGTCTACTTCACGAACAAGTCCGGGAACGAGGAGATCTGGGAGCTGCGGGCGCGCAAGGGCGCCGCGAGCATCCGGCCCGGCCACCGCAAGGTGCTCGAGATCGCCGACACCGAGGGCAACCACAACGGCGGGCAGCTCCAGTTCGGGCCCGACGGGATGCTCTACTTCGGCGACGGCGACGGCGGCGGCGGCGGCGATCAGCACGGTGAGCACGGCAACGGCCAGAACCCCGCCGTCCTGCTCGGCAAGCTCGGGCGCATCGACGTGGACACGCGCACGGACGGCAAGGCGTACGGGATCCCGAAGGACAACCCGTTCGTCGGCCAGGCGGGCTGGGCGCCCGAGATCTGGGCGCTGGGTCTGCGCAACCCGTGGCGCTTCTCCTTCGACCGCGCCAACGGCGACCTCTGGATCGGCGACGTCGGCCAGAACGCGTGGGAAGAGGTCGACCACGTCAAGCGCGGCGTCGGCGGCATCAACTACGGCTGGAACCGCTACGAGGGCCGGCACGACTTCGAGAGCGGCACGCCGCTCGTAGGCGGGCAGCTGCGCGGGCCGGTGGCCGAGTACAGCCACTCGGACGGCTGCAGCATCACGGGCGGCTACGTCTACCGCGGGCCCAGGATCGCGGGCCTCAGCGGCCGCTACGTCTACGCCGATTACTGCTCCGACAAGATGTGGACGCTCGGGACCTCCGGCGGCGCTCCGCGCGACGTCTCGAGCGTCGCGAGCGATGCCGGCGCGAAGGCGATCGTTTCCTTCGGGCAGGACGGATCGGGCATGCTATACGTGTGCTCGGCCGAGGGACAGCTCTACCGCTTCGTGGCGCGCTAGTCGCGGCAGTTGCCTGCGGCGCCGCAGTGGCGCCGTCCGCGCACGCCGCCGCGTGCGCGCCGGGCGCGGTCGAGGACGTCGGGACGAAGAACGTCCGGCTCGCGGTCGAGCTCGACCGCGGGAAGCTGACGGCGCGCACGGCTCCCGACGCCGGGGCGCCGGCGATCCGCACGTTCGGGCCGCGCACGCCCGAGGGCGTGACGCGCGTGTTCCTCGTGCGCCGGCGCGTCGTGGACGCGAGCTGTGCGCGCCGTCTGGTACCGGGTCGATCTCCCGATCCGCCCGAACGGGGTCCGCGGCTGGGTCCCGGCCGCCGGGCTGAAGCCGTACGTCGTGCGCTGGCGCATCCGCGTCGAGCTCGGCAACCGCCGCTTGATCGCCTACGAGGGCGGACGTGAGCGCCTGCGCCTGACGGTCGCGATCGGCACGGCCGCGACGCCGACGCCGACGGGCTCGTTCTACGTGTTCGAGCGGCTCTACCTGCGCAACGCGACCGGGCCGTACGGGCCGGGCGCGCTGGGGCTCTCGAGCTTCTCGCCGGTGCTGACCGGCTGGACGCGCGGCGGACCGGTCGCGATCCACGGCACCGACAGCGCCCGCACCGTCGGCGACGCGGTCTCGAACGGCTGCCTTCGCGTGCGCAACGAGCAGATGCGGCGCCTGCTGCGCATCGTGCCGGCGGGCACGCCGGTCGAGATCGTCGCCAGCTAGGCACGCGCAGGCGCAGCGCCGCCGGCGCGATCTCGAACGTCGCCGGCGTCGTTCCGGGCAGCTCGCCATCCAGCTCGAGGGGCAGCGGCCGCGCCGGCTCGACGCGGACGCGGCGCGCTTGCAGCACCGTGACCTTCTTGTGGCCGAGGTGCGTGCCGCGGTAGAGCCGGGGGAGGTTGAGGGCGAGATCGAGCTTGCCCGACGTCGCCCCACACGAGCACGTCGAGCAGGCCGTCGTCGGGCTCCGCCTGCGGGCAGACCTTGATGCCGCCGCCGAAGGCCCGGCCGTTGGCGCAGATCACGTTGTTGGCGAGCAGCTCGAGCGGCGGCTCGTCGTCGACCTGGACGCTGAACGGCACGTTGTGCCACGCCGCGAACGTGGCGACGGTCGCGTACAGGAACGAGGGCGTTCCGCCGAGCCGCTTCGAGGTGCGCTCGGCGCGCTCGGCGACGGCGCCCGTGAGACCGCACGAGCCGATGTTGATGTACCAGCGCGAGCCCTCGCCGGAGGGCGTGCGGAACGTCGCGCGCCCGAGGTCGATCGTGCGCGTGCGCCCGCCGCGCAGCAGCTCGAGCGCGCGCTCGGCCCGCTTCGGGATGCCGTAGGTGCGAATCGTGTCGCGTCCGGTGCCGAACGGCAGGATCGCCAGCTCGGGGCCGGCGGCGCCGGTCGGCGCGAGGCCGTTGACGACCTCGTTGACGGTGCCGTCCCCGCCGAGCGCACAGACCAGCTCGCGCCCGTCGGCGGCGGCCGCGCGCGCGAGCTCCGTGGCGTGCCCCGGCGCCTCGGTGAACACGGACTCGAGCTCGATGCCGAGCTCGCCGGCGCGCGCCGCGAGGCGCGGCCAGCGCTTGCCGGCCGCTCCGTTCTGCGCGGCCGGGTTGACGATCACGTACGCGCGACCGCTCAGTGCTTCGGCTCCGACAGGGCCGCGCGGATGGCCAGCTCCGTCATGCGTGCGACGGCGTTCTTCAGCTCCTCGTCCGAGATGCGCTTGAACTCGCCCTCGACGATGATGTCGGAGACCGTGAGGAAGCAGGCCGCCTGGATGCGGCGCAGGGCGGCGATCGTGAAGAGGACGGCCGCTTCCATCTCCACGCCCAGCACGCCGCGGTCGGACCAGCGCTGCGCCCTGCCCTTGTCGGGGTCGTAGAACGTGCTCGAGGACACGCAGGGCCCGACGCGCAGCTTCGTGCCGTCGTGCTTGGCCTGGTGCACCGCGGCGTGCACGAGCTCGAAGTCGGCGGTGGGCGCGTGCGGCTCGCCGCCCGTGTACGTGAGCATCGTCCCGTCCGCCGGGACGGCGGAGATCGCGAGGATGAGGTCGCCGAGCTGCATGTCGGACTGCAGCCCGCCGCACGTCCCGACGCGGACGATGCGCTTCACGCCGAGCTGGATCAGCTCCTCGGTGACGATGGCGGCGCTCGGGCAGCCCATGCCCGAGGACTGCACCGAGATCGGCTTGCCCTCGAACGTGCCGGTGAATCCGAGCATGCCCCGCTCGCCGTTGACCTGGCGCGGGTTGTCGAAGAACGTCTCGGCGATGAGCTTCGCACGGAGCGGGTCGCCTGGTAGGAGCACGGCCTCGGCGTAGTCGCCGGGCTCGGCACGGAGATGAATCGGCATGACCCGCGACTCTAGCCGTCCGGGGTGGAAGAGGCCCCTCCCCTTGCATGCTGGGACGACCTGCCTGATCATGGCGGAGATGCGATTGCGCGCCCGTCCGATCGTCCTGCTCGCCGCGGTGCTGCTGCTTGCGCTGCCCGCGGTGGCCGGGGCCGACATCAAGCCGATCCCGAAGCCGGACAACCCGGTGACGCCGGCCACGCCGCCCGCGCCGCCGCCGCCCCCGGCCACGCCGGTGAGCAAACCGGACAACACGGCCGTGACACCGCCGTCCCCACCGGCCACGCCGCCGGCGCCACCGCCGGCGCACGCCGCCGGCGCCACCGGCCGCCGCCGACGCCGCCGTCGCCGCCGACGATCCCCGAGACGATCGTCGTCGCGGTGATCCCGGGCGGGCACGATCAGTCGAACGCCGCAGTGCCGGGGGCTCCGCCACCGCCGGATCCCACGCCGCTCGCACTCGTGGCCGCGAGTGAGCCCATGCCGTCGCAGGGCAGTAGCACGCCGGCCTGGAAGCTCGCGCTGCTCGCGCTGCTCGCCGCCGGCGAGGCGTTCCTGGTCGTCCGCCTGGTGCGCCACCGCCCCGGCGGCCCCGGCGGCGAGCTCACGCCCGCGCAGTAGCGCATAAGAGGTATGGCGAGACACCCCGGCTGGGGTGGCACGGCCGTGGATTCGCAGCTATCCCGTGATGCGTGAAGCCTCGCTTGCTCAGTCGCCCGCTGCTCGCCCTTGCCTGCCTCGCGTTCGTGGCGCCCGTCGCCGCGAGCGCCGCCGACCCTTCGCCCGCGCCCGTCGCCGCGCCCTCGAACAACCCGGCACCGGTCGCGGCCACGCCGACCCAGCCGTCGCCGCCGCCCGCGAGCCAGCCGCGCACGTACACGTACACGCCCTCGCGCACCTACACGCCGCCCGCGACCTCCACGGGCCCGACGGCCGCGCAGCTCGCGGCAGCGCGACGCGCCCGTCAGCAGGCCAAGGCTCGCAAGGCCGCCGCGACGCGGCGCGCGCGTCACCAGTTCCAGCTGCTCGCCGCCGCGCAGACGCACGCCGAGGCCGTGCTCCGCGCCGAGCTGAAGGCGGCCAGGGAGACGAACGCCGTCGACCTGCTCGCGGGCTCCGTCGCCGAGTCCATCGGCGCGGTGCCGGCCGGCGAGCGCGCGAGCACGGCAGCGGCGTCCGCCGCGAGCGGCTCCGGCGGCGGTGGCGCCTCCGTCCCGCTGCCCGCGCTCGTGCTCGCGGCCTGCGCCGGCCTGCTCGGGATCGGCGCCGCCTTCACCTCGCGCCGCGGCCTCGGCTTCGCGACCGCTGCTCTGCCGATCCTCGCCCTCCTGGGTATCTGACATGCGCACACGCCTGCTCGTCTCCGTCGCCGCGCTCGCCGCGACGCTGCTCCTCCCGGCCGCGGCGTCCGCCGCGCTCGTCCGCGATCATCCGCGGCGTAGCCACGCCCGTCGACCTGACGTGGGATCCGGATCCGAGCGCGACGACGCAGACCCTGTACCGCTCGGCGGGCCCGTCGCGCCGGTCGCCGATGCCCGGGCCGCTGACGTTCATGACCTCGGAAGCCGGACGACCCGGGCTGGTCGTCGGATCACTGATCGATCCGGCCTCGACGGCGCACTACTGCTACTACGTCGAGACGATCGACAGGCGCTGGGCGGCATACTCGAACTCGCTCGATCGTGACGGTCGACACCACGCCGCCGACAGTGACGCTCGGCGGCATCGCGACGCAACGCGAAGGTACGCGGGACGGTGCCGCTGACCGCGTCGGCGGACGACGGTGCCGGCTCGGGCGTGAACGTGGCTCGGTGGCGTTCGAGATCTTCGACGGCTCGTGGACTCCGCTGTCGACGGACAGCAGCGCGCCGTTCACGGCGAGCTGGAACACCACAGGTCTCAACGGGACGTATCAGGTGCGCGCGATCGCGACCGACCTCGCCGGGCATCCCTCGCCTGCCGATACTGCGACCAGCGTCACGGTCGACAACACGGCGCCGACGGTGACGCTCGGCGGTATCGCGACGCAACGCGAAGGTGCGCGGGACGGTGCCGCTGACGGCTTCGGCCGATGACGGACGCGGGCACCGGTGTCGTGTCGGTGGCGTTCGAGATCGTTCAACGGCTCGTGGACGCCGCTGTCGACGGACAGCAGCGCGCCGTTCACGGCGAGCTGGGACACGACGGGTCTCAACGGGACGTATCAGGTGCGTGCGATCGCGACCGACCTCGTCGGCAATCCGTCGCTCGCGGACACGGCGAGCAACATCACGGTCGACAACACGGCGCCGACGGTGACGCTCGGCGGCATCGCGACGAACGCGAAGGTGCAGGGCACGGTCGCTCGCCGACGGCGTCCGTGAACGACGGGTCCGGCTCGGGTGCGGCTTCGGTGCTGTTCGAGTATCTTCGACGGGCACGTGGATCCGGCGCTCTCGACGGACAACAGCGCGCCGTTCACCGCGAGCTGGAACACGACGGGTCTCAACGGGACGTATCAGGTGCGGCGATCGCGACCGACCTCGCGGGCAATCCGTCGCTCGCGGACACCGCCACGAACGTCACGGTCGACAACACGCGCCCGACGGTCACGCTCGGCGGACTCGCGACGAACGCGAAGGTGCGCGCGACGGTGCCGTTGACGGCGTCCGTGGACGACGGAACGGGCTCGGGTGTCGCAGTCGGTCACGTTCGAGCGCTTCAACGGGACGTGGGGCATCCGATCTCGACCGACAACAGCGCGCCGTTCACCGCGAGCTGGAACACGACCGGGCTGAACGGACGATCTACCAGGTGCGCGCGCATCGCGACCGACGGCGCCGGCAACGTCTCGCCTGGCGGACACGGTCATCAACGTCACGGTCGACAACACGACTCCGAACACCCCGCCGGCGCCCACGACGAACTTCGCGACGGTCTCGGCAACGCCGCAGATCACGTTCACGCGCGTCGACGGATCCGACGGTCAACGGTGCCACGACCGGCGTCGATCACTACGACGTCTATCGCACCGACCCCGGCCACCTGACGCCCGTCAAGGTCAATCCGATCCCGATCAACGGGCTCGTCGCTGGGCCGTACAACTTCACGGACGCCCGGCGACCACCAGACACCTACACCTACACCGTGGTGGCCGTCGACGGCGTCGGCAATGCCTCCACGGCAGTCCGCCGGCCTGGCCGTCTTCGTCGACCCGGCGGCGGTCTCCTCGCCGACCTGGCGTGACGGCACTCGCGAACCCGACGAACCAGCTGCCGCAGGTCTCCTGGGTCGCGCCCGCGAGCCCCGGTTTCACGATCGACCACTACAACGTCTACCGCGAACGGCGTCTGAGCCCGGTCGACGTCATCAACGCTCGCCAGCACGACGTTCACGGACATCCGGCATCAGCAGCGGGACGTACTCGCTACCGGTGGTCGCCGCGAGCAACGACGGCGTGCCCATCCTGGGCGTTCCGTCCGCGGCGGTCACCGTGCGTCTATGACACGGTCGCGCCGTCCGCGCCGGGCGGGGTCACGGCCACGGCGGCGCTGGACGGCTCGGTCGGCATCAGCTGGGCGGCCGCGAGCGACGGCGCCGGCTCGGGCATCGCGCGCTACGTCGTGCGCAGGTCGCTGTCCTCGAGCGCGCCCGTCTCGGCCGCCGACGGCGACGCCACCTGCCAGGGGCTGTTCACGTCCTGCGCGGACGCGACCACGCTCAACGGCAAGCTCTACAGCTACGCGGTGTTCGCCGTCGACGCCGTCGGCAACACGTCGCCGGCCGGCAGCTCCGCCGCCGTGACGGCGCGCGACCAGCTCGCGCCCGGCGCGCCCAAGGGCCTCGTGGCCACGCCGGGCGACGCGAGCGTCGACCTGCGCTGGAGCGCTGCTGGGGCGGACGACGACGTGGCCGGCTACGTGCTCGTGGCCAAGCAGGGCAGCGCCGCACCCGCGAGCGAGGCCGACGGCACGCGCGTCTGCACCGCGATCGTCGCCGGCGTCGACCGCGTGCTCGGCGAGCGGGCTCACGAACGGCGCCACGTACACGTTCGGTCTCTTCGCACTCGACGAGGCGCTCAACCGCTCGCAGGCGGCCGTCGTGAGCGCGGCGCCGAACGGCAAGGTGACCGACGTGAAGGCGCCGGCCGCCGTCACCGCCCTCAAGGCGAAGGTCTCGGGCACGAAGGTCACGCTGACGTGGAAGAACCCCTCCGACCGCGACTTCGACCACGTCGTGATCACGGCGTCCGAGCGCAAGCCCTCCGCGCGCGCGGCTGTCAAGCGCGTCTACTCCGGCAAGGGCACGAAGGCGACGACCAAGGTCGCCGCCGGAGCGGTGCGCTGGTTCACGGTGGTCGCGTACGACGCCGTCGGCAATGCCTCCCCGGCCACGACCGTGCGCGTCAAGCTGGCAGCGCCCAGCCGCTTCGGGCCCGAGCCGCGTGCGAAGGTGCGCGGCAAGGTGCGGCTGAGCTGGCCGGTCGCGAAGGGCGCGAAGTACTACAACGTCCAGGTCTTCGCCGGCAAGAAGCGCATTCTCGTCAGCTGGCCCGCAGGACGTGCGCTGCAACTGCCGCCGGCCAAGCTCAAGCGCGGCACGACCTATACCTGGTACGTCTGGCCGGGACTCGGCGCCAAGTCCAAGGCGCATTACGGCAAGCTGATCGGCAAGAACAGCTTCACGTTCGCTGGGTGACCTGAACCCCCCGGCGTCCCCCCCGAACAGGTGGTCTTCGGGGGGTTCGGTACAGCCTGGGCTCCCGATACGTCCGGTTCTCGCGGTACGGTGGCGACCGCTCGGCAGACCGCCGTGCAGGTAGCGGCAAGTATCGGAGGATTCCAGGCATGGCACGACGTTCTCTCTTCGTGGCCATCGCTGCGACTGTCGCGGCGCTTCTGCCCGCGGCTGCAAATGCCGCCACGCCGGGCGTGACCAGGGCTATGCCAGTTCGCGAGCCCGGTCACGTTCTCGTGGACGCCGATGCCACGGCTGACCGAGCACGTCTTCCGCGCCGCGGGCGCATGTCCGGCGCCGCCCATGGCCGGCCAGGCCGCGGTGCCTCCACCGGCGGTCCTCCGGCACCGCCGAGCACCGCCAGCGACGCGCCGGGCGACGGGTGTTTTGTTACTACATCCAGAACGACGGTCCTCGCGTGGCGGAGCGGCCGCAGGCGTCACCGTCACGGTCGACACGCTGCGCGCCGAACGCGCACCGTCGCCGTCGCGCCCATCGCGGGCGCGCCCAACTTCATCGCCGGCGGGGTGACGGTCACGGGCACGCAGGACGACGCCGGCTCCGGTGTCCTCTCGGCCGCATTGCTCGTCGGCCCCGTCGGCGCCTGCGCGACGGGCGCCGCCATCGGCGCCTGGGACACGACTGCCTCGGCCGACGGCGCCTATGACATCTGCAACGTCGTCGTCGACAACGCGCTGCACGCGTTCACCGCCACGAGCACCGTCGTCGTCGACAACACCGACCCGTTCGGCTCCGTCCTGACGCCCGCCGCGGGCGCTGTCGTGAGCGGGGGCACCGCGCAGAACCCGATGTACCTGACGACGGACGCGGCGGACGCGACCGCCGGCGTCGCGAGCGTGCAATGGCAGCGCTCCTCGACGGGTACCGGGGGCTGGGCCAACGCCAACGGCGGTGCCATCACGAACCCGGCGAACGGCTACCGCCGCAACTTCAACACGACCGCGGCGGCAGTCGGTGACGGCCCCGACTACCTGCGCGCAGTGATCATCGATCGCGCCGGCCACCAGTTCGTGACGCCGGTCACCGCGATCACCGTCGACAACACGGCTCCGGACGCCCCGGCCGTGCTCACCGCGCCGCCCGCGGTCGCGGGCAGCCCGACGCTGAGCTGGACGCCGGCGCACGACGCGGTCGGCATCGACCACTACGAGGTGCGCCGCAGCGCGAGCGCGGGCGCCGCCGGGCCGGTCATCGGCACCGTGGCGAACACGGGCGCCGGCACGTTCTCCTACCCCGACGCGGCCGCGCCCGACCAGCAGACCTCGTACTACACCGTGCGCGCGTTCGACGCGACCGGCCACTCCGTCGACTCCAACTCGGCCTCGGTGCTCGTGGACTCCAGGGCGCAGAGCGCCCCGCAGACGCTCTCCGCGGCGACGCCGACCGCGAGCTCCCCGGCGCTCAGCTGGCAGGCGCCGCCCGTCTTCACGGTCGACCACTACGACATCTACCGCGACGGACTGCTGCTCGGGTCGACCACGGGCCCGGTGACGACGTACGTCGACGCGACCGCGATCGAGGGCGTGCACGACTACGCGATCCTCGCGCGCAGCCCGAGCGCCCAGCCCGGCGTGCTCTCGAGCTCGTTCAAGGTGCTGCTCGACAAGACGGCGCCGACGAGTGGCGGCGCACCGACGGCGCAGGTGCTCGCGGGCAACAGCGTTCAGCTCGCCTGGCCGGCAGCCGGTGACGCGCTCTCGGGCGTGGCGGGGTACGTCGTGCGCCGCATCGCCGGGGCAACGCCGCCCGCCGCGCCGGACGCCGGCGCAGCGGTGTGCGCGCCGGCCACGACCGGCTGCACCGACGGAGCGATGGCGGCCGGCACCTGGTCGTACGGAGTGTTCGCGCGCGACGGCGCCAACAACGTGGCGCTGATCGGCACGGTCGCGAACATCGTGCTCGTCGACAACGACGCGCCGCTCGCGCCCACGAAGCTGACGGTGACCAAGCCCAAGGCCAAGAAGGCGGGCACGACCATCAACTTCACGTTGCGCTGGGTGCTGCCCACGGCAGTCGACCTCGACCGCGTGATCGTCGTCCTCAACCTCAAGCACGCGCCGACCGCTCCGGCCGACGGCAAGGCCGTCTACAAGGGCCTCGGCACGTCGGCGAAGATCAAGCTGCGCGCGGGGCAGACGGGGTATCTGGCGCTGTACGCCTACGACCGCAGCGGCAACGCCTCGAAGACGCCGGCGCGCACGGTGCTCAGGCTGGCCTCGCTGATCCCGCTGCGGCCGCTCAACGGCAGCGTGGTGCGCTCGTCCTCGCCGACGCTCACGCTGGAAGGCCAAGGCGGGCACCACGTACTACAGCGTGCTCGTCTTCCTGAAGGGCAAGCGCATCCTGGTCGGCTGGCCGTCCAAGGCCTCGTACCGGATCCCCGCCGGCAAGCTCAAGCCGGGCACCTACGTCTGGTACGTGTGGCCCGCGGTCAAGGGCAAGGGCAAGGGCGGCGCGCCGTCGTTCGGCAAGCTGATCGGCCGCGCGACCTTCACCTACAAGAAGTAGCCGGACGCGGCCGGGGGCCGTACCGTGTCGTCCGTGCCGTACCGCTGTCCCGACTGTGGCGGCGAGGTCGACCTCGCCCGCACGCCGCTCGAGAGCGGCCTGCTCCGCCTGGCCGTCCTCGGGGCGGACGGGTTCGAGCTCGAGTTCGACCTTCCCGAGCTGCACGCGGCGGTCGCCGCGGCGCTCGCGCCGTGCCCGCACGGGGCCGATCCCGTGTGGGACGCGGAGGCGCTGGAGCCGTTCGCGCGCGAAGGGCTCGCGAGCCTGGAGCGCGCGGCCGCGGAGGATGCGCGCATGGCGGACCTGCTGGGAGTGTGGCGCCCGCGGGCGTTCGCGCTGGCGGGGCGCACCGGGGAGCTGAGCCGGGAGGACGCGCTGCGCGGCCGCCTCGAGCTGCGGCTGGCCGACGTCGAGCGGCGCATGCGCGCGGCCACCGCCGCCGGCGACGACGACGAGGCCGAGCGCCTGCACGCGCGCTACATCGAGCTCGGCACCACCTACGCGGGCCGGCTGGTGGCGGGATGGCGCTCGACGACGGACTGATCGAGCGGATCGGCGGCGCCGTCGCGCGTGCGCGTCTGCTCGTCCCCGGGGAGCCGGTGCTCGCGCTCGTCTCGGGCGGGGCGGACTCGACGCTGCTCGCGCACGCGCTCGACCGCCCTCGGTCATCCGCTCGAGACGCTGCACGTCGCGCACGCGCTGCGCGGCGCCGAGAGCGAGCGGGACGCCGCGGCCTGCCGCGAGCTGGCGCGGAGCGCTCGGGATCGCGCATCACGAGGTCGACGGGGCGGTCGCTCCCGGCCCCGGCCTCGAGGCGCGCGCTCGTGCGCGCAGGCGCGCGGCTGCAGATGCGCTGCGCGCGGGCCGGCCCGTCGCGACGGGGCACACGCGCGACGACCGCATCGAGACGATCCTCTACCGGCTCGCGGCCTCGCCCGGGAGCGCGGCCTTCGCCGCACTGCCCGCAGCCGACGGCGACGGGCGCGTGCGTCCGCTGCTCGAGCTCGGCCGGGACGAGGTGCGGGACGCCCTGCGCGCCGCCGGCATCGCCTGGCGCGACGACGCCTCCAACGACGACCGCGTCCACGCCCGCAATCGCGTGCGCCTCGATCTCCTGCCGGCGTTCCGCTCGCTCCACCCCGCGGCCGACGCCAACCTCCTGCGCACGGCCGCGCTCCTGGCCGAGGACGATGCCGCGCTCGACGCGATCGCCGCGCAGCTGCTCACGAACGGCGGCCTCGTCGACGGCGGCCGTCGCCGCCGCCCCCGTGGCCGTCGTGCGGCGCGCGCTGCGGCGCGCCGCCGGCTATCCGGCGCCGCGCCCGGTCGCGGCGGAGCGCGTCGGCGCGCTCGCCCGCTCTCGTTCGGGCGCCGGCTCGGTGCCGCTCGGCGCCGGTCGCGTGGCCGAGCGCCGCTACGACCGCATCGCCATCGTGCGCGCCGACGAGGCGCCGCCGCCGCTGCACGCGGTCGCACTCGCGGTGCCCGGCGAGACGGCGTACGGCGAGACGGTCGTGCACTGTGCGCACGCCGCGGCCGACGGTGCGCTGGACGCCGCTCTCGCGCCCGGTCTCGTGCTGCGCGCACCCCGGCCCGGAGAGCGCCTGCCCGGAGCGCGGCGCACGATCGCGCGCATGCTGCTGGAGGCGCGGGTGCCGAAAACCCAGCGCGCTCGCTACCCTGTCGTCGCCGTGCACGGCGAGCCGGTGGCGCTTCCGGGCATCGCCGTCGCCGCGGCCCTGCGCCGACCGACTGGACTCGTGCTCACCGTGACCCCATGCTGACCCGCTCCCCTGCCGACCCCGACGGCGTTCTCGAGGGCGTCCTGATCTCCGAGGACGACCTCCGCAAGCGCGTGCGGGAGCTCGGCGAGCAGGTCTCGCGCGACTACGAGGGCCTCGATCCGCTGCTCGTGGCCGTGCTCAAGGGCGCCGTGATCTTCGCCGGCGACCTGCTGCGCGCGATCACGATCCCGTGCTCGATCGACTTCATGGCGATCTCGTCGTACGGCTCGGGCACGGAGAGCTCGGGCGTCGTGCGGATCCTCAAGGATCTCGACGCGCCGATCGAGGGACGCCACGTCCTGGTCGTCGAGGACATCGTCGACTCCGGCCTGACGCTCTCGTATCTGCTCGGCAGCCTGGCCTCGCGCGGGCCCGCCTCGCTCGAGATCTGCGCGCTGCTCGCGAAGCCCGACCGGCGGGAGGTCGACATCGCGTGCCGCTATGTCGGCTTCGAGATTCCCAATCGCTTCGTCGTCGGCTACGGGCTCGACGCCGACGAGCAGTTCCGCGGCCTGCCGTACGTCGCGACCGTTGACGAATCGCGTATCGCGCTTTAGGCGTTCGTTGTGCCTGCGAATCACCCTAGAGCGGGGAAAATCCCCCGTGCTAAGCTCTTCATAGGGCCCATGGGGCCCCTCTTGAGTTCCGGCCGCGCGCCGGGGCCCGTCTCCGCGAGGATTTGCACGTGAACCGGACGTTCAAGACTGTTGCCCTGCCGATCCTGGTCGTGTTCGTGCTGGTCTACGTGGCACAGAGCATGTTCCACTTCGGCGGGTCGAGCACGCCGACGAAAAAGGCGGGCTGGGGCTCGCTCGTGCAGACCGCGAGCACCAAAGAGGGCGCCCAGACGCTGCAGTCGGTGAAGTTCAACCAGAGCAACGTCAAGGTCACGTGGATCCTCACGAACGGCACCAAGTTCTCCGCGGGCTACCCGCGCACGGGTGACGCACCGGCCGAGCTGACGCAGACGCTCGTCGACAACGGCGTCTCGGGCGACAGCATCCAGTTCTCGGGCGTGGGCGGCAACGAGTGGCTGAGCCTCCTGCTCGGCGCGCTGCCGTTCGTGCTCTTCCTCGGGCTCTGGATCTTCCTGATAAACCAGATGCAGGGCGGCGGCTCGAAGGTGATGAGCTTCGGCAAGAGCCGCGCCAAGCGCATGGCCGTCGACTCGCCGAAGATCACGTTCAAGGACGTGGCCGGCGCCGACGAGGCCGTCGAGGAGCTGCACGAGATCAAGGAGTTCCTCGAGAACCCGAAGAAGTTCCAGGCGCTCGGCGCGCGCATCCCCAAGGGCGTGCTGCTGTACGGGCCGCCCGGCACGGGCAAGACGCTGCTGGCGCGCGCGGTCGCGGGCGAGGCGGGCGTCCCGTTCTTCTCGATCTCCGGCTCCGACTTCGTCGAGATGTTCGTCGGCGTCGGCGCCTCGCGCGTGCGCGATCTCTTCGAGCAGGCCAAGCAGAACGCGCCGTGCATCATCTTCATGGACGAGATCGACGCCGTCGGCCGCCATCGCGGCGCCGGCCTGGGCGGCGGTCACGACGAGCGCGAGCAGACGCTCAACCAGTTGCTGGTCGAGATGGACGGCTTCGAGCTCAAGGACAACATCATCCTGATCGCGGCCACCAACCGGCCCGACATCCTCGATCCCGCGCTCCTGCGCCCGGGCCGCTTCGATCGCCAGATCGTGGTCGACCGCCCCGATCGCGACGGCCGCAAGAAGATCCTCGAGGTGCACACGAAGGGCAAGCCGATCGCGCGCGAGATCGATCTCGGCGCGCTCGCGGGCCAGACCCCGGGGTTCACCGGCGCCGATCTCGCCAACCTCGTCAACGAGGCGGCCCTGCTGGCCGCCCGCCACGGCCGCAAGGTCGTCGGGCAGGACGAGCTCGAGGAGGGGATCATGCGCGTGATCGCCGGCCCCGAGAAGAAGACGCGCATGCTCTCCGAGAAGGAGCGGCTGATCACCGCGTACCACGAGATGGGGCACGCGATCGTCGCGCATTACCTCGAGGGCTGCGACCCGGTGCACAAGATCTCCGTGATCTCGCGCGGCCAGGCGCTCGGCTACACGATCTCGATGCCGACCGAGGACACGTACCTGACGACCCGCACGCAGCTGCGCGACACGCTCGCGATGACGCTGGGCGGGCGCGCCGCCGAGGAGCTCGTCTACGACGAGCGCACCACGGGCGCGGCCAACGACCTCGAGAAGGTCACCGCCACGGCGAAGGCCATGATCATGCGCTTCGGCATGAGCGACACGCTCGGCCCGCGCGCATTCGGCCGCAACCACGACCAGCCGTTCCTCGGCCGTGAGTTCTCGCAGGAGCCCGACTACTCGGAGGAGACGTCGCGCACGATCGACGCGGAGATCCTCCGCATCGTCGAGGAGGCCGACCAGCGCGCCAAGACGGTGCTCGCGGCACACGCCGACACGCTGCACCGCCTCTCGAAGATCCTGCTCGAGCGCGAGACGATCGACCGGGCGCAGTTCCTGCGGCTGCTCGACGGCGCGACGCAGGAAGAGGTCTTCCCGCCGGCGCCCGCCACGCCCGAGCCGGTCGCCGAGCCGAAGGCGAAGGAGAAGCGCAGCATCCTCCCGGGGCTGCCGAGTCTCCCGAGCGAGCCCGACGCTCAGCCCGGCGGCGCGTAGACCGTTCCCGTGCTCCGGGAGCGCTACGAGCGCGGCGCGCTCGTCGGCGTCCTCAACGTCACGCCTGATTCGTTCTCGGACGGCGGCCGCTATCTCGGGGCCGAGGCCGCGCTCGCGCAGGGCCGCCGGCTGGCGGCCGAGGGTGCTGCGATCGTGGACGTCGGCGGCGAGTCGACGCGGCCCGGATCGGATCCCGTGTCCGCGGAGGTCGAGCTGGAGCGCGTGCTCCCGGTCGTCGAGGGTCTCGCGGCCGACGGCATCGCCGTCTCGATCGACACGAGCAAGGCGGTCGTGGCTCAGGCCGCGCTCGCAGCCGGTGCCGTGCTCGTGAACGACGTGACGGCGTTGCGCGGCGACCGCGCGATGGCCGAGGTCGTGGCCGCTGCCGGCGCCGACCTCTGCCTCATGCACATGCTCGGCGAGCCGCGCTCGATGCAGGACGACCCCCGCTACGACGACGTCGTCGCCGAGGTCGAGCAGTTCCTGGCCGAGCGCGCCGAGGCCGCCGTGGCCGCCGGGATCCCCCGCGGGCGCATCGCGCTCGACCCCGGGATCGGCTTCGGGAAGACGCTCGAGCACAACCTGGAGCTGCTGCGGGCGCTTCCGCGCCTCGCCCGGCTCGGCCCGCTGCTGCTGGGCGTCTCGCGCAAGCGCTTCCTGGGTGCGCTGAGCGGTCGCGACGTCGCCGAGGACAGGGTGGCCGCCTCGGTGGCGGCCGCGCTCTACTGCTACCGCGGCGGTGCCCACCTCCTGCGCGTGCACGATGTGCGCGCCACGGCGGATGCCCTGGCCGTCGAACGAGCCCTGGAGGGAATTGCATGACCGACCCGCTCACGATCGAGGTGCGAGGCCTCGCCGTGCACGCCCACCACGGGGTGCACGAGCACGAGCGCGAGAACGGTCAGCGCTTCGTGCTCGACCTCGCCCTCGTCCCGCGCTCGGCGCTGGCGTGCGAGACCGATCGGCTGGCCGACACGGTCTCCTACGGCGATGCGGCACGGCTGGCGGTCGAGATCGCCACGAGCACCCGCTTCGACCTGATCGAGCGCCTGGCGGCGCATATCGCAGATGGAATGCTCGCTCGGATGCCCCTCGAACGTGCGACGGTGACGATCCACAAGCCCGATGCGCCCCTCGAACTCGACTTCGAAGACGTCGCGGTGACGGTCTCTCGCGTCAGAGTGCCGTCCGTTCGTACCTGAAAGGGCAAGCAAACAAGCCGTTTTGCAGGCCCAACCGCGCATCCCCCTATCGGGGGGATAGACCGACCACGACCATGGGCTAGTTGGCGGTTGCCGACCACCCGACAAGGGGTGAAACTCGCGTGTATGGACTTGGGGAGGAACGCGTCGGAAGACGCACCGCGGCGCATCTCGATTCTCGTCGCCGAGGATAACGATCTTTATCGGCGCGGATTGGTGTCCGTGCTAGCGGATCGCGCCTTCGCGGTGCTCGGGAGCGCGTCGCTCGGAGCGGACGCCGTGCGCATGACGGCGGAGCTTCAGCCCGACGTCGTCTTGCTCGATCTCGTACTCGCCGACGGAGACAGCATCCCGCGCATCGCGGAGATGATCGAGGCCCACCCGGGCGTCAAGGTCGTCGTCCTCAGCTCGAGCTCGGATCGCGACTCGTTCCTGCGCTCGTTGCGCGCCGGAGCGGCCGGCTTCCTCTCGAAGGATCAGTCGCCGTCCGGCCTCGAGCGCGCGCTGCACGGTCTGCTGCGCGGCGAGGCTCCGATCTCGCGCCTGCTCACGATGCATCTCGTGGACGAGGTGCGCCGCGAGGATCGCCGGCGGGAGATCGCGGCGCTCGTCCCCGACCGCGACCATCTCACGCCGCGCCAGCTCGAGATCCTGCGCATGCTCGCCGGCGGTGCGACCACGGTCGGCATCGCGACGGAGCTCTATCTCTCGGTCGAGACCGTGCGCTGGCACATCAAGTCGATCCTCCGCAAGCTCGGCGTGCGCTCTCGCGCAGACGCCATCGCGTGCCTCGAGGAGCTCCAGGCCGTCTAGTCTTGGCCGCGCGTGCGCGCGGTCTACATCGGCCTGGGCGGGAACCTCGGCGATCCGATCGCGACGCTGCGGGAGGCGCTCGCCCAGATCGCGCTGCTGCCGGGCGTCGAGCTCGACGCCGTCTCCTCGCCCTACGAGAGCGCGCCGGTCGGCCTGGAGGATCAGCCCCCGTTCGTCAACGCGGCGGCCCGCGTGCTCACCGGCGTGCCGCTGCACGAGCTGCTGGACGGCCTGCTGGGGGTGGAGCGGCGGCTCGGCCGCGTGCGCACCGTGCGCTACGGGCCGCGCACCTGCGACCTCGACATCCTGCTCGCCGGCGACGAGATCGTCGAGGAGCCGGGCCTCGTGGTGCCGCATCCGCGACTGGCGGAGCGCCGCTTCGCGCTCGCACCCCTGCTCGAGCTCGATCCGGCGCTGGCCCTGCCCGACGGCACGCCGCTGAGCACCCTGGCGGAGGCCGTCGCCGATCAGGCCGTACAGCCGCTCCCCGGCGTTCCACTACGATGACGGGCACGCAAGGGAGAGGCCAGACGTGTCCAATATCGACGAGCTCGAGGAATACGACGCCGAGCTGGAGCTCCGGCTCAAGAAGGAGTACGCGGACGTCTACGGGCTGTTCCGCTACTGCGTGCTCACGCAGGAGGCGACCTACCTCTGCAACCAGCTCGACCTGCGCATCGAGCACCAGCCGTCGTACCCGATGATCCACGTCGCGATGGAGGACGTGTGGGTGTGGGACAAGAACCGCCCCACGCGCATCATCCCGCGCACCGACATCCACACCACGCAGGACGTCACGATCGAGGAGCTGCGGCCGCCCGAGAGCAGCCCGCCGATCGAGCCCCCGGCTCTCTAGATGCTGCTCGCCGTAGACGTCGGCAACACGCAGACGCATCTGGGGCTCTGGCAGGGCGAGGAGCTCGCCCACACGTGGCGCATCGCCACGCGCCCCCTCCGCACGACCGACGACCTCGCGGTGCAGCTCGACGGGCTGCTCGCGCTGCGTGACCTCGACACCACCGAGGTGACCGCGCTGGTCGTCTCCGCGACCGTGCCCGTGCTGGCGGCGCAGTGGTCAGGGGTGGGCGAGGAGGCGCTCTCGGTCGACACGCTCCTGATCGGCCCCGGGGTGCGCACCGGCATCCCGATCCTGATGGACAACCCGCGCGAGGTCGGGCCGGACCGCATCGTCAACGCGGTGGCCGCGCTGGCGCGCGCGGGCGGGCCCTGCATCGCCGTCGACTTCGGCACCTCGACGAACTTCGACGCCGTCTCGGCGGCGGGCGAGTACGTGGGCGGCGTGCTGGCCCCGGGCATCGCGATCTCGATGGAGGCGCTCTTCGACCGCGCCGCGCGCCTCTCGCGCGTCGAGTTCGTCGCCCCGCCGACCGTGATCGGGCGCAACACCGTGCATGCGCTGCAGAGCGGCGTCGTCTACGGCTTCGCCGGCCAGGTCGACGGCATCGTGCGGCGCATGCGCGAGGAGCTCGGCGGCAACCCGCGCGTGCTCGCGACGGGCGGCCTCGCGGAGCTGATCGCACCGCACGCCGAGACCGTCGACGAGCACGTTCCCAACCTCACCCTCGAGGGACTCCGGCTCGTCTACGAGCGTCAGAGTCAGCCGGCCGAGTAGATCGAGATCGGCAGGTCGAGCAGCTCGTCGTCCTCGATCGCGCCGAGCGCGGCGATGTCGAGCTCGCCCTGGTCGACCAGCGACTGGGCGGCCGGGCACGCCTCGAGCAGCAGCCGCTCGACCTCGTCGATCGTCTTCGCCTGGGCGAGTGCCGAGCGCATGCCGGGGCCGAGCCGCCCGCCGCGCAGGTACCAGCCGTAGAACTTCCGCAGCCAGCCGACCGCGCGCTCGGGCGTCATCTCGCGCGCGACCTCGCGCACGAAGCGGACGAGCTCGCCGACGAGCTCTTCGTCGCTCGGCTCGCGGCGGATGCCGTCGACGAGCTCGGCGAGCAGCCAGGGGTCGCCCTGGGCGCCGCGCGCGATCATCACGGCGCTCGCGCCCGTCTGCTCGAGCACCGCCTGTGCGCCGGCGCGCGTGGTGATGTCGCCCGAGGCCATGACCGGGACGTCGACCAGATCGACCAGCTCGGCCGTGAGCGCGTGATCGGCGCTGCCCGTGTACATCTGCTGGGCGGAGCGCGGGTGCAGCGTGATCGCCTGGGCTCCGACCGCGGCGAGCTTCGGGCCCAGGACGAGGCAGTCGCGCGCGCCGTTGCGCACGCCGCGGCGCAGCTTCACCGTGACGGGGACGGAGACCGAGTCGACGACCGCGCGCGTGATCGCGACCGCGATCTCGTGGTTGTCGAGCGCAGAGGCGCCCGCGCCGGTCTTGGTCACCTTGCGTACGGGACAGCCGAAGTTGATGTCGATGATGTCGGCGCCCGCCGCCTCGCACATGCGCGCGGCCTCGCCCACCGTGGCCGGATCCGAGCCGAACACCTGAACCGCGAGCGGGTGCTCGTCGCGCGCGATGCGCAGGTAGCCGAGCGTGCGCTCGTTGCCGTACGAGAGCCCGCAGGCCGAGACCATCTCCGAGCACACGAGACCGGCCCCGAAGCGGCGGCCCTGGCGCCGGAACGCCTGCACGGACACGCCGGCCATCGGCGCGAGCACGACGCGCGATGCGATCTCGACGTCGCCGATCAGGAACGGCGAATTGAGGCTGGTGGACTGCACGGTGCAACCCAGTGTACGCTGCAGTCTGGCGCCGTCGAGACGCATGTGTTTCGTGCGCCCTGATGAGGTTTTTCCGGCGGCCACCGGGCCGCCGGGCCCTATGGAGGCATCGTGGAGCGAGACGTCCTGCTCACTCAAGAGGGCTACGAGAAGTTGCAAGAGGAGCTTGCGTCGCTGTCGACCGACAAGCGGCGCGAGGTCGCGGATCGGATCCGCGTCGCGCGCGAATTCGGCGACATCAGCGAGAACTCCGAGTTCGACGACGCGAAGAACGAGCAGATGCTGCTCGAGAAGCAGATCGCGAAGCTCGAGGAGCGCCTGCGCTCCGCGCGCATCATCGACCCGTCGGATGCGGATGCCGGCGCCGTGGGCGTCGGGCTCGAGGTGACGGTCAAGGACGTCGATCGCAAGCGCGACGCGACGTACCGCATCGTCGGCTCGGCCGAGGCCGACCCGTCTGCGGGCCGTCTCTCGAACGAGTCGCCCGTCGGGCGTGCGCTCATGGGCAAGAAGAAGGGCGAGACGGTCGAGGTGAGCGTTCCGGCAGGCGTGCTCAAGCTCAAGATCGTCAACATCGTCGTCCCGGCGTGAGCGAGAGCCGCCGGCTCGACCTTCTTCCCCACCGCTTCGCCGACCGCACCGAGATCGCCGAGGTGCGCGCAGCGCATGGCGATCTCGAGCCCGGTGCGGCGTCGGGGAAGCGCTACCGGCTCGCCGGGCGCGTTCTGGGCCGGCGGCTGATGGGCAAGGCCGCGTTCCTCGATCTCGAGGATCGCAGCGATCGGATCCAGCTGCTCGCGAGCGCCGACGGTGTCGGCGAGGAGCTGTTCGCCGCGATCAACGACACGCAGCTCGGTGACATCGTCGGTGTCGAGGGCGAGGCGATCGCGAGCCGTCGCGGCGAGCTGACGCTGCAGCTCTCCGGCTTCGAGCTGCTCGCGCCGTGCGAGCATCCGCTGCCGGATCTGCACCACGGGCTCGCCGACGTCGAGGCGCGCTACCGGCAGCGCTACGTCGACCTGATGGTCAATCGCGACGTGCGCGAGGATGCGCTGCGGCGGGCGCGCATGATCTCGGCCGGCCGCGCCTATCTCGATGCGGCCGGGTTCGTGGAGGTCGAGACGCCGGTGCTGCAGCCGCTCTATGGCGGTGCGAGCGCGCGGCCCTTCACGACGCATCACAACGAGCTCGACCGCACCTTCTACCTGCGCATCGCGACCGAGCTCTACCTCAAGCGCCTGATCGTGGGCGGGCTCGAGCGGGTGTACGAGCTGGGCAAGGACTTCCGCAACGAGGGCGTGTCGTTCAAGCACAACCCCGAATTCACGATGGTCGAGTGGTACGAGGCCTACGCGGACTACACGGACGGCATGCGCCGCACCGAGGAGTTCACCGCCGCGAGCGTGCTCGGTGCGCTCGGCACGACGGTGATCACCCGCGACGGCCGCGAGATCGACATGGCGCCGCCCTGGCCGCGCAAGCCGCTGGCCCAGGCGATCGAGGAGGCCTGCGGCGTGGACGTGATGGCCTACCGCCACGCGTCCGATGGCGTCGGAGGGCTGCGGGCAGCGCTCGTCGAGCGGGGCGCCGCAGCGGCCGAGGGCGACACGACGTGGCCGCAGCTCGTCGACCGGGCGCTCTCCCACTTCGTCGAGCCGAGCATCGTCGAGCCCGTCTTCCTGGTCGACTATCCGACCGAGCTCTCGCCGCTGGCGCGCCCGTTCGCCGGCGATCCGTCGCTGGTCGAGCGCTTCGAGGCCTTCTGCTGCGGCATGGAGTTCGCGAATGGCTACAGCGAGCTGAACGACCCCGAGCTCCAGCTGGAGCGCTTCAGGGAACAGGCCGCGATGCAGGCCGCCGGCGACCAGGACGCCCAGCCGCTGGACGCCGACTACGTCGAGGCGCTGCGCTACGGCATGCCCCCGACCGCGGGCCTCGGCCTCGGCATCGACCGCCTGGCGATGCTCGTCTGCGATCGCCCGTCGATCCGCGACGTGGTGCTCTTCCCGGCGCTGCGCGACAAGGCGTAGGGACCTCGGCGGACTCGGTCAGCCGGGCGGCGCGTGTGGCTGGTTGGTGGTGATGGCGCGTCCGGACTGGTCTTCGAAGACGGGCGTGTCGGCGTTGCCGCTCGTGGTGATGTGGTGGTCGTGCAGGAGCTTGTGGTGGCGGGAGCAGAGCAGGATCAGGTTCGCGAGTTCGGTCGCGCCGCCGTGCTCGACCGCGACGATGTGGTGCGCCTGGAGTTCGCGGGTGGCGGTGCAGCCCGGGTACTGGCAGTGCGAGGCGCGGTTGTGGAGCGCGCGTTGCTGCGGGTAGGACGCGCAGCGGCCGACGCGTGAGTGCACGAGGTCGCGGCCGTGCGGCTTGATCGCGAGGCGACGGGCGTCGCAGGTGAGGCGCTCGGCGGTCTCGACGCTGATCGGCCCGGCGCCCTCGAGCATGGGCGGTGCGTCGTCGCTGAGGTGCACGATCAGCGTCGTCGGGCTCCGCTTCACGCCGCTGCTCGTGTCGCGGTTCTCGGCGAGCGTGACGAGCGCGTCCGCGGTCGACTGCTGCCAGTCGAGGATCTCGCCGGTCTTCTTGGCGGCCGCGCGCTGCTCGGTGGCGATGCTCCAGATCGCCTGCTCGAACGCGGCGCCCTGCTCGAGCGGCAGCCGGCCGCCGAACACGAGCTCGCGCCGGTCCGGCGTCCAGGTCATGCTCAGCGAGCGCCGCGCATACAGCTCCTGGTCGTCGGCCACCTTCGGCGGCACCGAGCGTGCGCGCTGCGAGTGCGATCTCACTCGGCGCCTTGCCGACCGCGATGCGCGCGATCTCGGCGTCGGTCTCGGGCGTCGCGTGCTTGGCGGCCGCGGCTGCCTGGTCGAGCGTCAACGCGCCCGTGCTCATCGCGCGGTCGATCGCAGGCAGCGCGCGCAGCGCCTCGCCGGTGCTCGTGATGCGCTCGGCCGTGCGGTGATCGCTGCGGCAGAGCTGCGCCACCCACTGCGCACTCGACGAGCAGCCCGCCGAGCGCCAGTCGTCCTCGTCGTCGGCCTCGCGCACGATCTCCGTGAGCTCCTGATCAAGCCGCGCCACCCGCTCACGGTTCGCGCGCACCCGACACCGCCGCGCCTCACGCCGACGCTCCAGCGCCTGATCAACCGTCCCATCCACAACAGCGAACATCTGTTCGTATGATACCCGCCCGCAGACCGGAGAAGTGTGCCGAAATTGTGCCAATATGCGGGGCTTTTAACCCTCACCGCGACACCGCGGAGCGCGCCACGGCGAAACCCGCCACCCTCCCTGTCGACGCACGAAACGCCGCAACCCCAACCACCGCCCACGCGGAGCCCGCCACCTCGCGCCACGCAACCCCTCCCTCAACCCCCAACCACCTGAGGAAACCGCAACAAGAACTCCGGATCCCGCTCCCGCTTGAGCGACACGAGATCGGAGTACTCCCCCCCGTAATACGCCGCCCGCCACGTCCCAAGATTCGCGTCCGGATAGTTCTGGTAAGCCTGACCCCCGCCCATAGGCCCCAGCACAGCGCGCGCCCCATCCACGAAGCGCTGCGCCGCGGGCATCCCCGCGAGCGACCCGTAACTCAGGATCTGCACCGACGACCGCATCCCGCGGTGCACGAAGGACGTCTCACCGGCGACAACGTCATCGATCGCCCCGCCCTGCGCATCCAGCAGCAGCACGCCAGACCCACCCGAAGCCTGGCGCGCCCCAATGACGCCCACGAGCCTCCGCGCCTCCGCCGAGCTCAGCGCATGCCCGATGTACGCAGACCCCGCGGCGAACGTATCGGTGCCAAGCGTCCCGCCCTCGCTCACCGGCCTGCACTGCGCCATCGTCTTGCCGAGGCAGCCGGCGAAGATCAGCTGCGCGTCGAGGTAGGTGTGCGTGTTCTGGGTGAGCTTCGCGCCGGCGGGAAGCAAGGCCTTGATCGCCTTCGCGGCGGGAGCGCCGGTGCCGAGGTATTGCCCGAAGACCTCGATCGTCGCCGAGCCCGATCCGGTCGAGACCGAGCAGATCGAGGCGAGCGGCGCCGGAGCGAGCGCACAGCGCGCAGTGAATGCGCTCACGATCTCGGCCGCGCGCGACCACGGGTAGCCGGCGAAGAACGTCGTGACCGCTCCGACGGGATGCGTCTTCAGCTGGAGCGCCGTGACGGGCGCGAGGCTGGCGCCGGCCCCGCGCAGACCGCGCAGGAGATCTGCGTCGGCCGCGCCCGGCGCAATCGTGCGCAGGTCGACGACCTGCGCGGCGACGAGCGTGTCGCACGCCAGGCCGTAGCGGCGCGCATCGAAGCCGTAGCCGCCGCCGAGCGTGAAGCCCGCGACGCCGACCGTCGGGCACGAGCCGTGCACCACGGCGCGCCCGCGGCGGGCGAGCGCCGCGATCAGCTCGATCTGGCGCAGACCGGCGCCCGCCAGCACGCTGCCGTCGGCGAGCAGCTTGATCCCGCGCAGGCGCCGGAGGTCGAGCACCACGCCGCCGGCGACGGTGGAGGCGCCGATGTAGTTGTGGCCGCCGGCGCGGATGCGCACGGCGAGGTCGCGCGCGCGGGCGACGCGCAGGGCCGCCGCGAGGTCGCGCGCGTCGAGCGGCTGGGCCACCGCCGCCGGGCGCACGTGCGCGTAGCGGCCGTTGTACGGCGGTGCGAGACGGGTGTAGGCAGCGCTGCCGGGGAGGTAGACGGGGCCGCGCATCGCCGACGCCAGCGCTGCCAGCGGGGCGGGGGCGAGTCTCCGCCGCGGCAGTGCGACGGCTCCCGCGCCGACGAGGAGCTGCGACCGTGTCAAGCCCGGCATGCGAGCGATTCTGTCAGCCGTATCCTGCGGCGATGTCCGACGTCGCCGCCCTCGAAGACGTGTGCGAGCGCGCGTGGCCGCCGCGCGAGCGCCTCGAGCTCGACGGTGCGGTCCTGCGCTTCGCGTCGGGCTTCACGCGGCGCGCCAACTCGGCACGCGTCGAGGGCGGGAGCGACGACCTCGGCGGCCTCATCGACCGTGCCGAGCGGGAGTACCGGAGCCGCGGCCTGCGACCGGGGTTCCGGCTCACGCCGCTCACGCCGGCGGCCTTCGAGCCGCTCCTGCGCGAGCGCGGCTACGTCGTCGACACCGAGGCGGTCGTCATGGTGGCCGAGGCGCTGCCGCCGCCGGTCCCGCCGCGGCCCGGCGACGCCATCGAGCTCGCACCCGAGCTCGGCGAGGAGTGGCTGCGCGTCTTCCAGGCGATCGAGCGCAAGTGGCCGGCCGAGCAGGATCCGGGAGCGCGCTGGGTGCTCGGCTCCGGGACGTCGCCGCGGCGCTTCGCGCTCGCGCGCGTCGACGGCGAGGCGGCCGCCACGGGGTATGCGCGGGTCGAGGACGACTGGCTCTACATCGCGTCGGTCGCGACGTTCCCGGAGTACCGCCGGCTCGGCCTTGCGCGGACGGTCAGCGAGCGGCTCTTCGCGTGGGGCGCACACGCCGGTGCGCGGCGGGCCGTGCTCCAGGCCGAGACGAAAAACGCCCCCGCGCAGGCCCTTTACGAGCAGCTCGGATTCCGCCGCGCGACACGTCTACCGGGACTTCGTCCCGGGCACTGACTAACACCCCCTTCTGGGCGTCTCAAGGACCGGACGAGTGCTGCCGATGCCGATCTCAGGCGCCGCCCAGGAGTGCCGCGGGTACTCCAGGGGGCCTCTGGTAACGTGCGGAGAAGCTTATGTTTGAGCGTTTCACAGAGAGAGCGCGCCAGGTCGTAGTCCTTGCACAGGACGAGGCCCGCGCGCTCAAGCACAACTACATCGGCACGGAGCACATCCTGCTCGGGCTGCTGCGCGAAGAGGAAGGTCTCGCCGCGCGCGTACTCGATTCCCTCGAAATCACGGTCGAGGAGGTGCGTGCCCAGGTGGCGCGCATCGTCGGCCAGGGCGATGAGGTCACGACGGGCCAGATCCCGTTCACCCCTCGTGCCAAGAAGGTCCTTGAACTGGCTCTGCGCGAGGCACTCTCGCTCGGCCACAACTACATCGGCACGGAGCACATCCTGCTCGGGCTCGTCCGCGAGAACGAGGGTGTCGCCGCGCGCATCCTGCTCGATTTCGATGCCGACGCCGAGAAGATCCGCAACGAGATCATCCGCATGCTCTCCGGTCCCGGGCGCCGCTCGGGCTCGAGCGGCAGCAGCGGTGGTCAGCCCGCCGCGGCGGGTGCCGCCGGCGAGGCCAAGAAGTCGTCGAAGCTGCTCGACCAGTTCGGGCGCAACCTGACGAAGCTGGCCGCCGAGGGCAAGCTCGACCCGGTCGTCGGGCGGCAGAACGAGATCGAGCGCGTGATGCAGATCCTCTCGCGCCGCACCAAGAACAACCCGGTGCTGATCGGCGAGCCCGGCGTCGGCAAGACCGCCGTCGTCGAGGGCCTCGCTCAGCGCATCAGCTCCAACCAGGTGCCCGAGCTCCTGCGCAACAAGCAGATCTACACGCTCGACCTGGCGGCGCTGGTCGCGGGCTCGAAGTACCGCGGCGAGTTCGAGGAGCGCCTCAAGAAGGTCATGAAGGAGATCGCCCAGCGCGGCGACATCATCCTCTTCATCGACGAGCTGCACAATCTCGTCGGCGCGGGTGCGGCCGAGGGCGCGATCGACGCGGCCTCGATCCTCAAGCCGGCGCTCGCACGCGGTGAGCTGCAGACGATCGGCGCGACGACGCTGGACGAGTACCGCAAGTACCTGGAGCGCGACTCCGCGCTCGAGCGGCGCTTCCAGCAGATCCGCGTCGAGGAGCCGTCGATCGACGACACCGTGCAGATCCTGCGCGGCCTGCGCGATCGCTACGAGGCCCACCACCGCGTCCGCATCACGGACGAGGCGCTGGTCGCCGCGGCGCAGCTGTCGAGCCGCTACATCCAGGACCGGCACCTGCCCGACAAGGCCATCGACCTGATCGACGAGGCCGCCTCGCGCATGCGCATCCGCACCATGGGCTCGCCCCCGCGCTACAAGGAGCTCGAGGACGAGGTCGAGACGACGCGGCGCGACAAGGAGCTCGCGATCGAGCAGCAGGACTTCGAGCGGGCAGCTGCGCTGCGCGACGCGGAGCGCAAGCTGACGCAGAAGAAGCGCGAGCTCGAGGAGAACTGGAAGGCGACCGACGACGGCGAGCAGGCCGAGATCGGTGAGGAGGAGATCGCCGACATCGTCTCGATGTGGACGGGCATCCCGGTCTTCAAGCTCACCGAGGCCGAGTCGCAGAAGCTCGTGCGCATGGAAGACGAGCTGCACAAGCGCGTGATCGGCCAGCACCAGGCGATCGTGGCCGTCTCGAAGGCCATCCGCCGTGCACGCGCGGGCATCAAGGATCCCAAGCGCCCGAGCGGCTCGTTCATCTTCCTCGGCCCCTCCGGCGTCGGCAAGACCGAGCTCGCCCGCACGCTCGCCGAGTTCCTCTTCGGCGACGAGGACGCGCTCATCCAGGTCGACATGTCCGAGTACATGGAGAAGCACGCGGTCTCGCGGCTGGTCGGCTCGCCCCCCGGCTACATCGGGTACGACGAGGGCGGTCAGCTCACGGAGGCCGTGCGCCGCAAGCCGTACTCGGTCGTCCTGCTGGACGAGATCGAGAAGGCCCACCCCGACGTCTTCAACATCCTGTTGCAGGTGCTCGAGGACGGCAAGCTCACCGATGCGCAGGGCCGCAAGGTCGACTTCCGCAACGTGATCGTGATCATGACGTCGAACATCGGCGCCGCGCAGATCACGAAGAATCAGTCGCTCGGCTTCGTGCCCGGCGATCCCGAGGGCGGGCTCTCGTACGACGAGATGAAGAACCGCATCATGGGCGAGCTGAAGAAGGTGTTCCGGCCCGAGCTGCTCAACCGCATCGACGAGGTCATCGTCTTCCACAAGCTGACGCGCGAGGAGATCACGAGCGTCGTGCACATGATGATGCGCCGCCTGCGCGAGCGCATGGTCGAGCACGAGGTCGCGATCGAGCTGTCCGCCAGCGCGACCGACCTGCTCGCCGACCGCGGCTACGACCCGGCGATGGGAGCCCGGCCGCTGCGCCGCGCCATCCAGCAGCTGATCGAGGATCCGCTCGCGGACTTCGTCCTCGGCCGCCAGCTCGCGCCCGGCTCGACGATCGTGATCGACCGCAAGGAAGGCACCGACGAGGTCGAGATGACCGTCGTCGCTCCGGTCCCGGACACCGCTCCGGAACCGCCCGCGGGCGTCACCGGCGACTCGAGCTCGAGCGATACGGGTGGCGGCGGCGACCCGGGCGACCAGCCCAGCGAGTAGCCGTCCGGTCCACGCGCTGAACGATCGGCGCCCGTCGCGATGCGACGGGCGCCGATTGCGTTTTCAGCGCGTCAGTGGCAGGTGCCGCTGCCGGCGTCGGTGAACGTCTGGCCGGCGACCGGCACGAACTGGAAGTCGTAGCCCGTCGCCTTCAGCGTCAGCTTCATCACGCCGAGCACGTTCGAGCGGACCATGCTGTTGGGCTGGATGGTGCCGAAGCCGTTGGCGCCCACGCCGCCCGTTCCGACGACGAACTCCTGGATGCCTCGCACCGGGTCGGCGACGGCGTTCTTGTCCTGGCGCGCGAACCGCTCGTAGTCGTGGTCGTGGCCGTTGAGCACGACGTCGACGTTCCCGTCGTAGAGCGCGTTCCAGATCGGCACCAGCGTGCGTGTTGTTGCCGTGGCTCGAGCCGGACGAGAAGCGCGGATGGTGGTACAGCGCGACGGTGCAGAGGGCCGTGCTCGCAGCCAGGTCGGCGCGCAGCCACTGCTCCTGCGCCGACCCTGCCGCGCACGACGACGATCGAGCAGTTCGAGTTCAGCACGACGACGTGCCACGCTCCGAGGTCGGTCGAGTAGTAGCCCTTCGACCGGATCCCCGGCGGCGGCTCCGAAGTAGTCGAAGTACCCCTGGGCGCTGCCCGTGTTGTATTCGTGGTTGCCGATCACCGGGATGGTGCGGCTCTTGTGGCGACCCCAGGTCGGCTCGTAGTAGTTGGCGTACTCGGCTGCCGCGCCGTCCGGGTAGGTGGTGTCGCCGATCGTGAACACGGTTCCCGGGATGCCGTCGAGCAGGCGCGCCGTGGCCTCGTCCCCGCTGCCCGAGGACGCGATGTCGCCGGCGCCCACGAACGTCACGTCGTCACCGGGGCGGCGGAGGCGGAGGCGGCGGGTGGCGGAGGCGGGGTGGTGGCGGGGCGGAGGTGGTGGCGGCGGTGGAGGCGGAGGCGGAGGCGGCGTGGCGGTCGCGTTGGCGGAGTAGTTGTCGATCGTCACGCGTGAGCGGCGCGTTGGTGGTGCTGCTCGAGGTGTAGGTGCGGAGTCCGGCGCGCCCGGCGACCTGCGGGCCGGCGCTGTCGGTGGCGGTGAACTGCCAGGCGGAGGGCTCGGTGCCGGTCCAGGCCTTGATCCGGATCGTGGTCGGGTTGGTGCCGGTGAGCTGGCCGCGCAGCGTGAAGCCCGTGCGGTAGTCGACCGACGGGACGGCGACGGCGGTTCCGATCGCACCTCGCGCCGTTGACGACGCGCGAGGCGCTGACGGACGTGGTGCCGTCGCGGCGAAGCGCGCCAGCAGGCGGTAGCTGTTGGTGTTGGTGCTCGAGCGGCGGAGCTCGTGGTAGATCCACGCGCTGCCCGCCGGCCGGGACCTTGTCGACCGCGACGCTGGTCGAGACGTCCCAGTCGACCGACGGTCCCGCGAGAGGAAGATCGCGCGGTTCGCACCGCCGGCGGCGAGCCGGATGCGGCCGGTCGTGCCGTTGACCGAGAAGTCGCCGATCCCGGAGTCGGGCGCCCACGCGCCGCCCAGCGTCAGCGGTGCCCCAGCCACTCGCGAGCGTCCGCGTGAACGTGTCGGTGGCGCCGCCGGGCGGCGGAGGTGGCGGCGGCGGCGGCGGCGGCGGTGGAGGAGGAGGCGGCGGAGGCGGAGGCGGCGGCGGCGGCGGAGGAGGAGGCGGCGGCGGCGGCGGCGGCGGAGGGGGGCGGCGGTGGCGGCGGTGGAGGAGGAGGCGGCGGGGCGGCGGCGGAGGGGGCGGCGGCGCGCGTGGCGTTCGCCGCGTAGTTGTCGACCGTCACCGTGAGCGGCGCGTTGGTGGTGCTGCCCGAGGTGTAGCTGCGGAGGCCGGCGCGGCCGGCGACCTGCGGGCCGGCGCTGTCGGTGGCGGTGTACTGCCAGGCGGCGGGCTCGCTGCCGGTCCAGGCCTTGACGCGGATGGTGGTCGGGTTGGTGCCGGTGACCTGGCCGCGCAGCGTGAAGCCGGTGCGGTAGTTGACGGACGGGACGGCGACGGCGCTGCCGATCTGCGACCTCGGCGCCGTTGACGACGCGCGAGGCGCTGAGGTAGGTGGTGCCGTCGGTGGCGAAGCGGGCGAGCAGGCGGTAGCTGTTGGTGTTGGCGGTCGAGCGGCGGAGCTCGTGGTAGAGCCAGGCGCTGCCGCCGGCCGGGACCTTGTCGAGCGCGACGCTGGTCGAGACGTCCCAGTCCACGGACGTGGCGGCGAGGAAGATCGCGCGATTCGCGCCGCCGGCGGCGAGCCTGATGCGGCCGGTCGTGCCGTTGACCGAGAAGTCGCTCGCCCCGGAGTCGGCGGTCCACGCGCCGCCGAAGTCGGCGGTGCCCCAGCCGCTCGCCACGGTGCGCGTGAACGTATCGGTCGCGGCCCCGCTGGCGGCCGGCGCGATCGCGAGGATCGCGCCGACGGCGAGGCTGGAGATGAGCTTCACCTGTGCTCCATTTCGTCCGGTCTCTCCCCGCTCTGAAGCGCGACAAACGGGCGGCCCGAGCGGCGAACGCCGTCACGCGTTCCCCCGGACTCCGCAGTTCGCCCGGCGCGGCGGAGTCCCCTTCCCGGCGGGTCCGAGCCGAGGAAAAAGCCACCCAACGTGGGTGGGTGTCGCGCGCCGGCCGTGGCGTCCGCTCGCGGCGCTACGGTGCCTGATCCCATGGCACGGATCCGGTCCACGTACGTGTGCGGCGAATGCGGCGGCGAGCAGGCCCGCTGGTTCGGCCGCTGCCCCGATTGCGGCGCGTTCGCGACGCTCGTCGAGCAGGCGCCGGCCTCCGAGGACGCGCGCAGCGGGGCGCGCCGCAAGGGCGCCGCAGCAGGCGTCGTCGTGCCGCTGGCCTCGGTCGAGACGACCGCTGCGGCCCGCATCGGGACGGGGATCGCGGAGCTCGATCGCGTGCTCGGCGGCGGCCTCGTGCCCGGCTCGATCGTCCTGCTCGGCGGCGAGCCCGGGGTCGGCAAGTCGAGCCTGACGGCGGCCATGCTCGGCGCGATCGGCGCCCAGCGGCCGGTGCTGCTGGTGGCCGGTGAGGAGTCGCCGGAGCAGGTGCGGCTGCGCGCCGAGCGCATCGGCGCGACCGCCGGCGTCGGCGTGCTGGCCGAGACCGAGCTCGAGACGGTCTGCGCGACGATCGAGGCGACGGCTCCCGCGGTCTGCGTCGTCGACTCGATCCAGACGCTGTGGGACGAGCAGCTCTCCGCGGCGCCAGGGTCGGTGTCGCAGGTGCGCGAGTCGGCCGCCCGGCTCCAGCGCCTGGCCAAGGCCAGGAACATCTGCATCGTGCTGATCGGGCACGTGACGAAGGAGGGCGTCGTCGCCGGGCCGCGCGTGCTCGAGCACCTCGTCGACGTCGTGCTGATGTTCGAGGGCGACGCGCTGCGCTCGCTGCGGGTGCTCCGCGCGCAGAAGAACCGGTTCGGCGCGACCGACGAGATCGGCCTGTTCGAGATGAGCGATCGCGGCCTGGTGTCCGTCACGGACGCGAGCCGGCTGCACGACCGCGCCGATCTCGATCGCCCCGGCTCGTGCACGTTCGTCGCCATGGAGGGGACGCGGCCGCTGACGATCGACGTGCAGGCGCTCGTGGCGCCCAGCGAGCTGGCGATGCCGCGACGGCTCGCGAGCGGCTTCGACCGCAACCGCCTGTCGCTGCTGCTCGCGGTGCTGGCGCGCCACGGAGGGCTCGGGCTCGGGCAGCACGACGTGTTCGTCAACGTCGCCGGCGGCGTGCGCGTCGACGAGCCGGCCGCGGACCTCGCCGTCGCCCTGGCGCTCGCGTCGGCGGCGCGCGGCGTCGCGCTCGGCCCGGTCTGCGCGTTCGGCGAGATCGCGCTGACGGGCCGCTTGCGGCCCGTGACGCAGCCTGAGCGCCGGCTCGGCGAGGCTGCGCGCCTGGGTCTCGAGATCGCGATCGCCCCGGAGGGCGCGCCCGACGGGCCGCTGCGCGTCCGCCATGCGGCGACCGTCCGTGCGGCCTGCGAGATCGCGCTCGGCGTGCAGGAGGACGCGCTCGTACCGTTCTAGGCGCGTCGTCGAGGCGCTAGCGGATCCCGGCTTGCGCCTGAGCGTCCGCAGCGGCGCCCGATCGGACCGCCGCCGCGATCGCCTGCTCGAGATCCGCCCAGAGGTCCTCGACGCTCTCGAGGCCGACGGCGAGACGCAGCAGGCCCTCCGCCACGCGGCCTTCGGGCTCGATGCGGGCCCGGCGCTCGATCAGCGTCTCGACGCCACCGAGGCTGGTCGCGTTGCGCACCAGGCGCACGGCCTCCTCGCAGTGCCCGGCGATCGCGCCGTCGCCCAGCTCGAAGGCCAGGACGCCGCCGGCTCCGTCCGGCATCTGCCGGCGAGCGAGCTCGTGTCCGGGGTGATCCGGCAGGCCCGGGTAGTGCACCGCGCAGACGTCGGGGTGCGCCGCGAGGCGCCGTGCCAGCTCGGCCGCCGTCGCGACCTGGCGGGGCAGGCGCACGTGCAGCGTGCGGAGGCCGCGCAGGAGCAGCCAGGCGGGATCGGGCGCCAGCACGCCGCCGACGGTGCGCCGCACCCACGCGAGGCGCTCGTGCAGGGCGGCATCGCGCGTCGTCACGACGCCGGCGAGCAGGTCCGAGTGCCCGGCGAGGTACTTGGTCGCGCTCTGCCACGCGAGGTCGGCGCCGAGGTCGAGCGGGCGCTGCAGGAGCGGCGTGGCGAACGTGTTGTCGCAGCACAGCAGCGCACCGCCCGCGTGCGCGGCCGCCGCGTACTCGGCGATGTCGGTGACGGCGAGCGACGGGTTGGAGGGCGTCTCGATGATCGCGAGCGTCGCTCCCTCGCAGGCGCGGCGGAAGCCCTCGGGGTCGCGCAGGTCATAGCGGCGCACGTCGACTCCGAAGCGCGCGAGCACCTCGGAGCCCAGCAGCTCGACCTCGTAGTAGCCGCTCGTCGGGATGACGAGCGCCTTGCCCTGACCCAGCACGCCGAGGCAGATGCACGTCCAGGCCGTCATGCCGCTCGCGAAGACCGTCGCCTGGGCGTCCTCGAGGGCGCTCAGCAGCGCCTCGGCCTCGGCGGCCACGGGCGCATGGCCACGGCCGTAGGGCGAGTTTCCGCCCGGCACGCGCTCGAAGGTCGTCGAGCGATCGAGCGCGGGCGAGAGCCCGCGCGAGGCGTTGTCGACGAGTCCGCGTACGAGCAGAGAGTCGGGCTCCATGCGCCGAAGCATTCCACGCGCTGGGCGTGCGTGCGCCTACGAGGTGACGTTTGCCGGGGCGGCGGCGCCGACCTCCGCGATCGCGATCGCCTGGACGAGATCGTCCCAGAGGTCGTCCACGTGCTCGAGGCCGACGGAGAGCCGCAGCAGGCCCTCGGGGACGCGGCCCTCCGGCTCCATGCGCGCCCGGCGCTCGATCAGCGTCTCGATGCCGCCGAGGCTGGTCGCGCAGCGCGCGAGGCGCACGTTGTCCTCGCAGCTGCCCGCGGTCGGCCCGTCTGCGAGCTCGAATGCGAGGACGCCGCCGGCGCCGTCCGGCATCTGGCGCAGTGCGAGCTCGTGGTCGGGATGGCCGGGGAGGCCGGGGTAGTGCACCGCGTGCACCGCGGGATGCTCCGCGAGCCGCCGTGCGAGCTCGGATGCGGTCGCCACCTGGCGCGGAAGGCGCACGTGCAGCGTGCGCAGGCCGCGCAGGAGCAGCCACGCGGGGTCGGGAGCGAGCACGCCGCCGATCGTGCGGCGCGTCAGCACCAGTCGCTCGCGCAACTCCGGATCGCGCGTCGTGACGACGCCGGCGAGCACGTCGGAGTGGCCGGCGAGGTACTTCGTCGCGCTCTGCCACGCGAGGTCGGCGCCGAGGTCGAGCGGGCGCTGGAGCAGCGGCGTCGCGAACGTGCTGTCGCAGCACAGCAGCGCACCGCCCGCGTGCGCGGCCTGCGCGGCGACCTCGATGTCGGTGAGGGTCAGCAGCGGGTTGGAGGGCGTCTCGATGAGCGCGAGCGCGGCGCCGTCGCAGGCCCGCCGGAAGTCCTCGTGCGTCACGGGCGTCGTAGCGCCGCACCTCGACGCCGAAGCGCTCGAGGATCTCCGACGTGAAGCCCTCGAGGCTGTAGTAGCCGCTCGTCGGCAGCGCCAGGGTGGTTCCCTCGCCCAGGGCGGTCAGGCAGATGCACGTCCACGCGGTCATGCCGCTCGCGAAGACGGTCGCCTCGGCGTCCTCGAGCGCGCCCAGCAGCGCCTCGGCCTCCGCCGCCACGGGCGCATGCCCGCGCCCGTAGGGCGAGCTGCCGCCCGCTACGCGCTCGAACGTGGTGGAGCGATCGAGCGCAGGCGAGAGCCCGCGCGACGCATTGTCGACGAGTCCGCGCACCAGGAGAGAGTCGGGCTCCACGTCCCGAAGCATTCCATGTGCGCTCAGTTGGCGAGCCGCGCCGCCAGGCCCGTCATCCCGGCGTCCCTGCACCACTCGGCGGCCGACTCCGCGTCGAGGGCGGCGTCGTCCGGGATCGCGATCGGCGCATCGCGCCGCATCGCCGCGACCTCGAGGTAGCGGCGCAGGTCGCCGGCGCTCTCCTCCACGGAGAGACGCTGGCGCGGCGTCAGCTCGGCGGCGTGGGCGATGACGCCCTCGAGATCGCCGTAGCGCCGCAGCAGGTCGGCGGCCGTCTTCTGGCCGATGCCGGGCGCTCCGGGGATGTTGTCCGAGGGATCTCCGCGCAGCGCGATCAGGGCGGTCACCTGCTCGGGCTCGATCCCGTAGCGCTCGCGCACGCCGGCGCGATCGACGCGCTCGAGCACGCCGCGCGGGCGCGGGTGGAGCACCGCGGTCGCGTCGGAGACGAGCTGGTACATGTCGCGATCGCCCGAGACGACGAGCGCCCCGCCTCCGCGCGCCTCCTCGAGCGTCACCGCGGTCGCGAGCAGGTCGTCCGCCTCGTAGGGCAGCACCTTCGCGGCCGCGAAGCCGAACGCCTCGGTCAGGTCCGCGAGCCGGTCGAGCTGCTCGACGAGGTCGTCGGCGAAGGGATCGCGCTTCCCCTGGTAGCCGGGCAGCAGCTCGTGGCGGTAGGACGGGGTGCGCGCGTCGAGGCAGACGAGCACGGCGCGCGGCTGCGTCGTCCGCCACGTCGCCAGCAGCGCGTTGGCGAAGCCGACGAGCAGGCCGACGGGCCGTCCGCCCGCGCCCTCGACGTCCGGCATGGCGTGGTATGCGCGGTGCCCGAGCGAGTCTCCGTCGATCACGAGCAGAGGCGCCACGCCCTCGATCGTAACGAGCGATCCCCATATCCCCTTATTTCGGCACTAAGGTGAGACCCGAGGCTGCGAGGGAACGCCGCTGGCTGCACTACTGAGGGAGCTGCTCATGTTCAAGGTCGGAGAGATCGTCGTTTATCCGCGTCAGGGCGCCGGCAAGGTCGTGGCCCGGGAGCGCAAGCACATCCTGGGTGAGGAGCACGAGTACCTGACCATCAGGATCTTCCAGTCCGAGCTGACGATGCTCGTGCGCTGCGACGGCGTCGAGGCGGCGGGTATTCGCCCGGTCGTCGCGAAGCAGGCGCTGCAGGAGATCATCGACGTTCTCACCGGCGATGTGAGCGAGCAGGACGCCAATTGGAACCGCCGCTTCCGCGCGCACCAGGAGCAGCTCAAGTCGAGCGACCCGCGCGAGCTCGCCGGCGTGATCCGCAACCTCGCGCGGCGCCAGGACGAGAAGGGCCTCTCGGGCGGGGAGCGCCAGCTCCTGCAGCGCGCCAAGCGCCTGCTCGCGTCGGAGCTCCAGTACGCGCGCAAGACCGACGAGGAGGAGGCGCTCGCGTGGATCGACGACGTCCTCTCCCCGGACGCCCGCGCGGCCTGAGCAGCTAGCTTCGCCCGTCGCCAATCGCTAAGCTTTGTCCCGGACGCGGAGGCCGATGCTCTCGGCCCATCCGCGCCGCGGACAAAGGAGCGTAGACCGTGAAGCTGATCATCAGGCTGGTCTTCGCCCTCCTGGGAGCACTCGCAGGCAGCCAGGTCGCGGCAAGTCCAGAGGGCCTTCCCTTTCATCTCCTGTCTTCTTCTTCCTGGGCCCGCTGGACGCTTGCGATCGTGGTGGGCGCACTTGCAGGACTGCTCGTCGGCTACCTCGTCGGCGGGCCGCTCGTGCGGGCGATCGGGAGGGTCGAACGAGCAGCACAGGCACGTCCCGCCGGGGAGCTGGTCGTCGGCGGCGTCGGGCTCGTGCTCGGACTCGGTGCTGCGGCGCTGGCGACGTTCGCCGTGCGCCCGCTGCCGTACGTCGGGCGCTATCTGCTGCTGCCGCTCGCGCTGGTGCTGGGGTACCTGTTCGCGGTGGTCGGCGCGCGCAGCCATCGCTCGATCCTGCGCCTGGGCGGACTCGGCAGTGACGAGGATCGCGCCGAGGGCCGCGAGGCGCGCGAGGCGCGCGAGAGCCGCCGCCCGCGGCGGGCGGAGCGCGAGCCCGCGCGGCCGCTCGGCATGCTCGTGGACACGTCGGCGATCATCGACGGCCGGATCGGCGATCTCATCTCGACGGGCTTCGTCGACCGCGAGCTCGTGATCCCCGTGTTCGTCCTGCAGGAGCTGCAGCGGGTGGCCGACTCGACCGATCCGCAGCGCCGCGCGCGCGGCCGCCGCGGTCTCGAGGTGGTGCACGACCTGCGGCTCAGCCCGCACCCGGTCGCGACGCCCGAGATCGCGGTGCCGGACATCACCGACGTGGACGCCAAGCTCGTGCGCGTCGCGCACGAGCTCGACCTGCCGATCCTGACGACGGACTACAACCTCAACAAGGTCGCGCAGATCCAGGGCGTGCAGGTGCTGAACGTCAACGATCTCGCGAACGCGCTCAAGCCGGCCGTCCTGCCCGGCGAGGCGCTGCGCGTCAAGGTGATCCGCGAGGGCAAGGAGGCCGAGCAGGGCGTCGGCTATCTCGACGACGGCACGATGATCGTCGTCGAGGGCGCCCGCGACCACATCGGCGAGCTCGTGGAGACGGAGGTCACGAGCGTGCTGCAGTCGCCGAGCGGCAAGATGATCTTCACCCGGCTGGCTTCCTGAGCGCCGATGCCCGGCGAGATCTGGGCCATCGTGGTTGCAGCGGGCTCCGGCGAGCGGCTCGGGGCCGATCGCCCCAAGGCGTTCGTGCGCCTGGGCGGGCGGACGATGCTCGCCTGGTCGCTCGCGATGCTCGACGACCACGACCTGATCGACGGCATCGTCATGGTCGTGCCGGAGGAGTACGAGGAACGCGCGTCGCTGCTGGCCGACGACCTCGCCGCGACCAAGATCGCCGCCGCCGTGCCCGGAGGCGTCGACGCGCCCCGACTCGGTGGCAGCCGGGCTGGCGTGCGTCCCGGAGGGCGCGGAGTTCGTGCTCGTGCACGACGCCGCGCGGCCGCTGGTGCCGCCCGAGGTCGTCGATCGCGTCGTCGCGGCGTTGCGCGCGGGCGCCCAGGGGGCCGTGCCCGCGCTGCCGCTCGCCGATACCGTCAAGCGCGTCGGGCCGGACGGCAGCGTCGCCGAGACGCTCGACCGCGGCGCCCTGCGGGCAGTTCAGACGCCGCAGGGCTTCCCGCTGGCGGTGCTGCGGGAGGCGCTCGACGCGCGCGCAGGCGATGCCACGGACTGCGCCTCGATGGTCGAGCGCCTCGGCCGGCCCGTCGTCTGCGTCGAGGGCGACGAGCGCGCCTTCAAGGTCACGACGCCGGCCGACCTCGCGCGCGCCGAGCAACTGGCGGTCGCCGACGACGAGACCTGAGCCGCCCGCGCCGACACCGAAGCCGGCGCGGGCGAACGTGCAGGCCTAGATCGCGTCCGCGCTGTCGAGCACGAGGACGACGACATCGGCGATCAGCGCCAGCGCCGCGATCGCGATGGCCGCCCGGCAGCGGCCGGAGCCGACGCGCGCGTCGCGACCCGCCCAGCCGAGCAGCCCGCCGCCCGCGGCGAGGATCGGCGGGAGGCCGCTCCAGAAGACGAAGACGGTGAGGAAGCCGAGCACCGCCAGCACGAGCGCCGGGGTGCCGGCCGATTCGCGGTCGAGCATCCTGGGGACGATCCAGCCGAAAACGAGCGCGGCCGAGACGGCGATGATCGCGCACACGATCAGGAACTCGCGCGTGGCGTGGTGATCGCTTTCCGAGCGGTCGGCATAGGTACCGATCGCCGCGAGGACGACCGCCACCGCGACCGCGGCGACGGCGACGGGGCCGACGGCACGGCGGGCGGCTGCTGCCCCGTGCGTGGCTCCCTGTGTGATGGCGGCCTGCTGCATGACTCCTCCTACGGTCGATGACCGTTCGAGTGTCCGCTGCGGCCGCGCGGCTGTCGTCGCCGCCGGGCGGTATCCGTCGTCGCTCTGCGCGGTGATCTTCCTGTCGCTCTCGCGGCCGATGACACGTGCGCCTCCATGGCGTACGGTCGTGCAATGCGCATCTGGCGCGCACTCCGCGAACATGCCGATGCCGCCTTCGCCGTCGGGCTCCTGGTGGCGCTCGAGACGGAGCTCTGGCTCGCGTCGTATGCCGTTCACCGCCCGCTGCTGGCGATCGCCGCGGTCGTCGCCGCGCTCCCGCTCGTCTGGCGCGGCCGGTTCCCCCTCACGGCGGTCCTCGTCGTGTGGGCGGGCCTCGTGCTGATGAAGGAGATCTCACCCGGCTTCGACGAGCACTCGACGATCTTCATCGTCGTCGGCGTGTTCTCGCTCTACTCGCTCGGCGCGAACGCCCGTGGCGTCCAGGCCTGGATCGGTGCCGCGTTCGTCCTGGCCGTCACCGTCCAGTTCATCGGGGACGACGGCGATCGGTTCATGTGGGGCGACATCGTGTTCGGCGCCTTCATCATGGGCGGCCCCTGGTTCGCGGGCGTGATGATGCGATTCCGGCGCGACCGCGAGCAACGGCTCGAGCGGGAGAAGGCGCAGGCCGAGGCCGCGATCGTCGACGAGCGCCAGAGGATCGCGCGCGAGCTCCACGACGTGATCGCGCATGCGATCGCGGTGGTCGTCGTGCAGGCGCGCGGCGGCCGCAGGATGCTCGACCACGACCTCGCCGACTCGCGTCTGGCGTTCGATGCGATCGAGCGCACCGGCGAGCAGGCGCTCGGCGAGATGCGTCGCCTGCTCGGGCTCCTGCGCGAGAGCGACGACGAGCTCGCGCGAGCACCGCTCCCGTCGCTCGCGCGCATCCCCGACCTGGCGGATCAGCTGCGGGCGGCCGGCCTCGAGGTCGATGTCGACATCGAGGGCGATCCCGTCGAGCTGCCGCCCGGCGTCGACCTCTCGGCGTACCGCATCGTGCAGGAGGCGCTCACGAACTCCCTCAAGCACGCCGGGCCCGCTCACGCGCGCGTGCGCATCCGCTACGGAGCGGACGCCGTGGAGCTCGAGATCCTCGACGACGGCCGCGGCCCCGGGCGCGGCAACGGCACGGGCAATGGCCTGGTCGGCCTCCGGGAGCGTGCGGCGATCGTCGGCGGCGCCCTCGACGCAGGTCCTCGCGACGAGGGCGGGTTCGCCGTCCGCGCAGCGCTTCCGTACGACAGCGAGCGATGATCCGCGTCCTGCTCGCCGATGATCAGGCACTCGTCCGCGCCGGCTTTCGCATGATCCTCACCGCCGAGCCCGGGATCGAGGTCGTCGGCCAGGCGGCCGACGGCGGCGAGGCAGTGGCGCTCGCGCGTGAGCTCGCCCCGGACGTGGTCCTGATGGACGTGCGCATGCCGATCATGGACGGGATCGAGGCGACGCGGCAGATCGTCGACGGCGAGGCCGGACCGCGCGTGCTCGTGCTCACGACGTTCGACCTCGACGAGGTCGTGTACGACGCGTTGCGCGCCGGCGCGAGCGGTTTCCTGCTGAAGGACGCGCCCGAGGAGCGCCTCGTGACGGCCATTCGCGTCGTTGCCGAGGGCGGCTCGCTGTTCGCCCCCTCGGTCACGCGCCGGCTGATCGAGGAGTTCGCGCGGCGCGCGCCGAGCTCGCCGCCGCCCGCGCTCGACGAGCTCACCGCGCGCGAGACGGAGGTGCTCCGCCTGGTCGCGCGCGGCATGACGAATGGCGAGATCGCCCGCCACCTCGTCGTCAGCGAGCACACGGTCAAGACGCACGTCGCACGCATCCTCATGAAGCTCGGGCTGCGCGACCGGACACAGGCCGTCGTGCTCGCGTACGAGTCCGGGCTCGTGCGGCCCGGCGACGGCTCGCGCTGACGCGCGCAGTAAGGTGCCGCGCATGTCAGGACTGCGTTACGTCGTGGCGCGTCCCGTCGGCGCGGCCCGAAGGGCATCGCCGACGTGGCGCTGTCGCGGGTGCAGGATCGCTGGTTCGACCTCCGCAACGGCACCGACACGTGCGCGATGGTGCCGCTCGACGAGCTGGTCATCGACAGTCCCAACCGTCGCCACGGGGTGGCCTACGCGGCCGGCCGCGTCCACTCTGGCTGATCTACAACAACCCGGAGCACGGCGATCTGGTCGAGCACAGCGGGCTGTTCGGCGAGGCGACCGAGGTCGTCCGGGGCCGCAGCAGGTTTCTCGTCTACCACCGCTCGTGAGGCATGCGCCGCCGCGCTTGTCGCGCTCCGGCGGCAGGAGTAGCCTCGGCGCGTGACGAGCGGGAACGACGGCGCGCAGGTGCGGCTGGCGGAGCTGGTCGCGCGCGCTCTCGCTCGGCATCGATCTCGGTTTCGGGCAGCCGATGGAGCACGTCCTGCGGCAGTGCCTGATCGCGCTCCGGCTCGCCGAGCGCATCGGGCTCGACGAGGACGAGCGCGCGGTCGTCTACTACACGGCCCTGCTCGTCAACGTCGGCTGCCACTCGGACGCGCACGAGCAGGCCAAGTGGTTCGGGGACGACATCGCGCTGAAGTCCGTCAAGTACGACCACGAGCTCGGGAGCGCGCGGTCGATGGCTGCGGCGATGCGCCGGATCGGGTCCGGGAACCCGCCGTTGCACCGCTTCCGGGTCGGGCTCGAGTTCGCGCTCTCCGGGCGCAAGGAGGTCGACGACATGATCGTCCACCACACCGCCGTCGCGCGTTCGCTGGGCGAGCAGCTCGGGCTGCCCGACGGCGTGCTCGACGCGCTCAGCGGGGCGTACGAGCAGTGGGACGGGCGCGGGTGGCCGGGCGACCTCAAGGGCGAGGACGTTCCGCTCGCGGCGAGGCTCGCGCAGCTCGGGGAGTTCACCGAGGTGGCGCACCGGGTCGGAGGGGTCGATGCGGCGAAGGCGCTCGCCGGCAGGCGCGCCGGCAAGCAGTTCGATCCCGAGCTCGCGCGGCTCATGTCGTCGGAGGCCGAGATGATCCTCGCGGACCTCGATTCCGTCGGCACCTGGGACGCGGTGATCGACGCCGAGCCGTCGCTGGCCGTGATGCTCTCCGGCGAGCGCTTCGACGCCGCGCTCCTGGCCATCGCGAACTTCGTCGACCTCAAGTCGCCGTACAGCCTCGGCCACGCACCGGCCGTCGCCGAGCTTGCGGCCGCAGGCCGGGGCGCAGCTCGGCCTCTCGGGCGACGCGGTGCGCACGCTGCGCCGCGCCGGCCTCGTCCACGACCTCGGCCGGCTCGGCATCTCGAACTCGATCTGGGACAAGCCGGGGCCGCTCGGAGCGGGGGAGCTCGAGCGTGTGCGCATGCATCCCTACCTGACCGAGCGGATGCTCCACCAGTCCGAAGGCGCTGGCGCCGTTCGGCGCGATCGCCGTGCAGCACCGCGAGCGCCTCGACGGATCGGGCTACCCGCGCGGACTCGCGGGCGCCGCGATCTCGCTTCCGGCGCGGATTCTCGGAGCGGCCGACGCGTATCAGGCGATGCGCGAGCCGCGGCCCTACCGCTCGGCGCTCTCGGCGGACGCGGCGGCCGCCGAGCTGCGCGCCGACGTCTCCGGCGGCCGTCTCGACGCCGAGGCCGTCGAGGCGGTTCTGGCAGCCGCCGGCCATCGCGTCGTTCGTCGCCGAGCGGGCCCGTCCGGTCTCACGCCGCGCGAGGTCGAGGTGCTGCGGCTGCTCGCGCGCGGGCTTCCGAACAAGGCGATCGCCGAGCGGCTCGTCATCTCGCCGAAGACCGTCGCCAATCACATCGAGCACATCTACCTGAAGATCGGCGCCTCGAACCGCGCGCGAGCGAGCCTCTTCGCGGTGCAGCACGGCCTCCTCCCGGAGGAGGAGTTCGCGGAGGCCTGACGCGGGTCAGCCGGCCGCCATCGCCTGCATGTTCCTCATCATCGTCGCCTCGACGACCTTCAGCTCGTCGCTCGGGCTGAACTGGACGAACTCGCTCCCGGCCTCGGCCAGCGGCACGTGTCCGGGCGGGAGGTAGAACGCGTCGCCGGCCTCGAAGACCTCCTCGTGGTCGGCGAAGCGGTAGGTCAGCCTGCCCTTGAGCACGTAGCCCCAGTGCGGGCACTGACAGCGGTCGCCGGGCAGGCCCTCGAGCAGGGGCGTCCCGTCGATGTCCTGGCGGAACGCCACGAAATTCACGGTGTAGCCGTCGATGTCCTCGCGCCATTCCTCGACGACGCCGTGATCATGCGCCTCGGCTGCGCTCTGCTTCGATACCTTGGGCATCGCTCCGCTCCTTCGGTTGGGTTGCGTGAGCCCAACCTACGCGCGGGCGTGCCGCGCGTCATGAGGCGTTCGCCCCATCTTTCGCGGCGGCGCTCAGAGCCCGAGAACCTCGCTCACGATCGCGGCGTCGAGCTCGGGCACGATGCGCTCGGCGGCCGCGAGGCGGTCGGCGCCCATCGTCCCGAGCACCGCGATGCAGCGCAGCCCGGCCCCGAGCGCGGAGATGACGCCGACCTCGGTGTCCTCGAACGCCAGCACCTCGCCCGCCGGGATCTCGGGGACGAGCAGACGGTGCGCCGCCGCGTAGCCGTCGGGCGCGGGCTTGCCGTTCGGGACGTCCTCGGCCGCGACGATGAGGTCGATCGAGTCCGCGATCCCGGCGGCCGCGAGCGTCGCCTCGATCTCGCTGCGCGCCGCGCCCGAGCAGATCGCCACCGGAACGTGCTCGGCGGCCAGGCGCACCGCGGCGCGCACCTGCGGCGGGATCGTCGAGCCGTCGGCGGTGCGCGCGCGGTAGCGGCGGTCGCGCTCGGCGATCACGTGCGCCGCGCCCGGATGGTCGCGCCCGAGCCAGGCCCAGGCGATCTCGGGGTCGGACATGCCGGCCAGCTCGCGCTCGTACGTCGCGGCGTCGAGCGGGCGCCCCTGCTCGGCGAACAGCTCCTGGAAGAGCTCGAGCACGATGTGCTCGTCGTGCGAGACCGTGCCGTTGAAGTCGAGGATCAGACGCACGGCACCCGATCAGTCGTCACGCTTGACGTCCTCGCACAGCTGCTCGAAGTCGGGGCCGTCGAACTCCGCCACGGCCCGCTCGTACTTCTCCATGCCCCAGCCCCAGAAGTCGAAGTCGAGCGTCGACACGCCGTCCTGGATCGATGCCCAGAGCGTCCAGCCGTACTTCGACATGAGGCCCTGCAGGCGCGCCCGCGCGACCTTGTTGACGAGCGGGCGGCCGTAGTAGTGCGCGACGAGCTCCTCGAGCTGCGCGAGCGAGAGATTCGACTCGCTCCAGACGTTGCCGAGCTCGAACATCGGGTCGTTGTTGCCGGAGTACTCGTAGTCGATGAGACGGAAGCGCTCGCCCGTCCAGATGAAGTTCTCGGCCAGCAGGTCGTTGTTGCACGGCACCGTGCCTTCGTCGCGCACGGCGAGGGCGCGCTCGATCATCCGCACCTTCGCGCCGAACTCGAGGTACCGCTCGGGCAGTCGCAGCCCGCGCCGCTGCACGATCTCGACGTAGCGCTCCTGCGTGCGGAACATGTTGAAGTCGTCGCGGAAGCGCCGGCACCCGTGCAGCTCGCGCACCACCTCGGCCACCTCGCGCAGGCGCCCGCCCTCGCGCAGCTGCTCGGCGCTCATCGTCGAGCCCTCGATGAAGTCGAGCACGAGCGCGCCCAGGTCGGGCAGGTACGCGACGACGCCCGCGCCCACCCCGGCGTCGGCCGCGGCCAGCGAGTTCTGGTACTCGTTGTCGCGGTCGATCGCGAGCAGCCCGGCGTCCTTCGAGGACACGCGCACGACGTAGCTGCGCCCGCCGACGTCCACCTTGTAGTTCGTGTTCGTCAGGCCGCCGGGCAACTCCGTGACGGTTCGTTCATCCCCCGCGAGTTGCTCGACGCGGGGCAGGATGTCGTCGATCGTCACGTAGTTGCTGCTCACGCGCGTCCTCCAGGGGGTGGGCCGCGGCCAAGGATACGCGCATCGGTAGGCTTGCCCGGTGAAGGACAGAGCCGGAGCGGTGGTGATCGGCGGCGGCGTGGGTGGCTGCAGCATCGCCTACCACCTCGCGAAGCTCGGCCTCCAGGATGTCGTGCTGGTCGAGCAGTTCGACCTGACCTACGGCTCGACCTGGCACTCGGCCGGCCTCGTCGGCCAGCTGCGGTCGTCCGTGTCGCTGACGCGGATGATGATGTACTCGGTCGAGCTCTACGCGGCCCTGCGGCGCGAGACGGGCAAGGACCCCGGGTGGCACGAGCTCGGCGGCATCCGGCTCGCCTCGTCGGCCGAGCGGCTGGAGGAGATCCAGCGCCAGGCCGGCTGGGCCAAGACGTTCGGACTGCCGCTCGAGATCATCTCCGCCGCCGAGGCGGAGGAGCGCTTTCCGCTGATGTCGCCCGAGGGCGTGCACGGCGCCGCGTTCCTGCCGCGCGACGGCTACCTCGACCCGAGCCAGCTGACGTTCGCGCTGGCCGACGGCGCGCGCCACTACGGCGCCGAGATCAACACGCGCACGCGCGTGACGGCGATCGAGCGCGACGCCCGCGGGCGCGTCTGCCGCGTCGTGACCGACAAGGGCGAGATCGAGACCGAGGTCGTGGTCGACGCGGCCGGCATGGCCGCGCCGGACGTCGCGCGGCTGGTCGGCGTGACCGTGCCGATCATCCCGATGGCCCACCAGTACCTGATCACCGAGCCGTTCGACCCGCCGCTCGCCGCCGCTGCCGACGCTGCGCGACCCCGACAATCTCGTCTACTGGCGCACCGAGGTCGGCGGTCTCGTGATGGGCGGCTACGAGCGCGATCCCGCGCCGTTCGGCCTCGACGGCATTCCCGAGGGCTTCGAGGCGCAGCTCCTGACCTGGGACTACGAGCGCTTCGAGGAGCTGATGGAGGGCTCCATCCGGCGCGTGCCGGCGATGGAGGAGGCCGAGGTCAAGAAGTTCTTCAACGGCCCCGAGGCGTTCACGCCCGACGGCGAGTTCATCCTCGGCCAGTCGGAGGTGCCGGGCTTCTGGGTCGCCGCGGGGTTCTGCGCGCACGGCCTCGCCGGCGCGGGCGGGATCGGCAAGGTCATGGCGGAGTGGATCGTCGACGGCCAGCCGGAGTGGGACCTCTGGCACATGGACATCCGCCGCTTCGGCCGCCAGTACCGCTCCCAGGCGTTCACGCTCGCCCGCACGATCGAGGTGTACTCGACGTACTACGACATCCGTACCCGGGCGAGGAGCGCCTGGCGGGGCGGCCGCTGCGCGTCTCGCCGGCCTATCCGCGGCACATCGCGAACGGCGCGAGCTTCGGCGAGAAGTCCGGCTGGGAGCGCGTCAACTGGTTCGACCCGAACGCCGGCGACGGCGACGAGTCGCTGCGGCCGCGCGGCTGGGCCGGCCGGAACTGGTCGCCGGCGATCGAGGCCGAGTGCCTCGCCGCGGGCGAGCGCGCGGTGCTGATCGACCAGTCCTCGTTCGCGAAGATCGACGTCCACGGGCCGGGCGCGTGCGCGTTCCTCGAGCGCATGTGCGCCAACGCGGTCGACCGCCCGCTCGGATCGGTCATCTACACGCAGCTGCTCAACGCCGCGCGGGGGCATCGAGGCCGACGTGACGCTCGTGCGGCTCGCGAGCGATCGCTACCTGTACGTCACGGGCACGGCGTTCGGCTCGCACAACCTCGCCTGGCTGCGCCAGCACCTGCCCGATGGCGGTCGCACGTCGACGACATCACGCTCGTCGCGGACGTGCTACTGCCTCTGGGGCCCGCGCGCGCGCGACATCCTGCAGCCGCTCACGAAGACCGATCTCTCGCACGAGGCGTTCCCCTACATGCGCGCGCGGGAGATCGCCGTCGGCAACGTGCCGCTGCTCGCCTCGCGCGTGACCTACGTGGGCGAGCTCGGCTGGGAGCTCTACGCGCCGGCGGAGTACGGCCTCGGGCTCTACGACGTGCTCTCACGACGGCCGGCGCGCAGCACGGCCTGCGCGGCGGCGGCTACCGCGCGATCGAGTCGATGCGGCTCGAGAAGGGCTATCGCGCCTGGGGCACCGACCTCACGCCCGAGACGACGCCGGAGTCGGCGGGCGTGGGCTTCGCCGTGCGGCTCGACAAGGACACGCCGTTCATCGGCCAGGAGGCGCTGCGCGCCGAGCGCGCCGCCGGCGGGCCGTCCGAGCGGCTCGCGTGCCTCGTGCTCGACGATCCGCGCTCGGTCTGCCTGGGCTCCGAGCCGGTGCGCATCGACGGCGAGCTGTGCGGTCGCGTCACGTCGGGCGGCTACGGCAGTCGCGTGCGGCGCAGCATCGCGCTCGCGTACGTGCCGGCCGCGCACGCCGTGGCCGGCACGCGCGCCGAGGTCGAGGTCTTCGGGGAGTGGGTACCGGCCGAGGTCGTGGAGGGCGCGCTCTACGATCCGGCTGGGAGAAGCGCATCCGGTCTTAGACGTCCCCTTGCTCGTCGACTATCACCTCCATCTCGCGCCCGACGGCGTCGCGCTTGGCGCGGCGGAGCTCTCGCCTGCCCACGTGGCGCTGTACGCCGAGAGCGCCCGCGAGCGCGGCATCGACCACGTCTGCCTGACCGAGCACTGCCATCGCTTCCGCCAGGCGGCCGGTCTGCTTCGACCACCCGTTCTGGAACGAGAGCGCGCAGGCCGACCTGGACGCCTACGTCGACCGCGGTGCGCTCGAACGGCCCGCCCGTGGGCTGCGGGATCGAGCTCGACTGGATCGAGGGGCGCGAGGAGGAGATCGAGGCGCTCGTCTCCGCGCGCGACTTCGACCTCGTGCTCGGCTCCGTGCACTGGCTCGGCGGTCTCGCCGTCGACCACCCCGACTACGCGATCTGGGAGGAGATGGCGGCCGACGAGGTCTGGCGGCGCTACTTCGCGCAGGTGCGCGCGGCGGCGGCCTCCGGGCTCTTCGACGTGCTCGCGCACCTCGACCTCGCCAAGGTGTTCGGCCACTGCGCGAGCCAGTCCGTGATCGACAGCGAGCACGAGCAGACGGCCGATGCGATCGCGGCGGCCGGCATCGCGGTCGAGATCTCGACGGCGGGACTGCGCAAGGCCGCCGGCGAGCTGTATCCCGCACAGGACCTGCTGCGCGCGCTGCACCGGCGCGGCGTGCCGATCACGCTCGGCTCGGACGGCGCACGTGCCCGAGGATCTGGGCCGCGACTACGCCCGCGCGCTCGAGGCCGCGCACGCCTGCGGCTACCGGACGGTGTCGATGTTCAGCGGCCGCGAGCGCCGCGAGGTACCGCTTGGCTGAGCTGCGCGTCGGCACGGCATTCGACGCGCACCGGCTCGTCCCGGGCCTGCCGCTCGTACTCGGCGGCGTCGAGATCCCGCACTCCCACGGCCTCGAGGGGCACTCCGACGCCGACATCGTCTGCCACGCGCTCTGCGACGCGCTGCTCGGCGCCGCCTGCCTGGACGACATCGGCACGATGTTCCCGTCGAGCGACGAGCGCTGGGCGCGGCGCGCGCAGCCTCGATCTGCTCGCCGAGGCCTGGCGCCGCATCGCGGGCATGGGCTGGAGCGTCGTCAACGTCGACGCGTTCGTCGTGCTGCAGGAGCCGAAGATCGCGCCCTACCGCGACGCCATGCGCGCGCACGTCGCCGACGCCCTGCTGCTGCGACGTGGGGCGCGTGTCGGTGCGCGGCACCGGCACGGACGGCCTCGGCTTCACGGGCCGCGGCGAGGGCGCGGCCTGCCAGGCCGTCGCGCTGCTGACCCGCTAGTGCTCAATTGGGGCCAGGCCCCAATGAGCGGTCACACGAGCGCGCCGGTCCTCATCACGACGACGCCGTCGGCCTCGATCGTCGCGTCCGCCATCACGCCGTCGACGTGGATGGCGGCGCGGTTGTCGCCGCCGTAGCTCCCGCTCGCGTTGTCGCCGAACGCGACGTGCGCGGTGCCGAGCACCTTCTCGTCGGTGATGACGCTGCCCGTGATGCGCGCACCCTCGTTCGTGCCGATGCCGAGCTCGGCGACGACGTCGGCGCCCTCGCCGGCTGTCTGCGATCGCGGCGCGCGTCGAGTCGGCGGAGCGGCCGCCCTCGACCGAGACGATGCGGCCGCGCTCGAACGTCAGCCGGATCGGCTCGTCGACCAGCCCCACGCCGCCCAGCGCGATCGAGCGGTCGATCACGCACACGCCGTCCGCGCCCGTGGCGAGCGGCGCGACGAAGACCTCGCCGGCCGGGAGGTTGCCGAACGCACCGGGACGATCGAGCACGCCGTCGTCGAGCTTCCACTCGCGGCCGGTCACGTCGAACGTGCAGTCGGTGCCGCCCGGCGTCGTCACGCGCACGCGCGCGCGAACCCGCCATCCGCTCGCCCAGGCGCGCGGTCAGCTCGCGCAGCGCGCCGTAGTCCGCCGCCATCTCGTGCTCGAGGATCGAGTGGTCCATGTGCCCGCCGAAGGCGATGCGCGTCCCGGTCTCGCGGGCGCGCGTGTAGAGCGGCTTGCGGAAGCCCGCGAACTCGCCGTCGTGGATGTGCACGAACCAGAAGCAGATCGCGTCGGTCGCGGCCAGCGACGCCACGAGCGGCTCGTACGAGCCGAGCAGCGGGCGAGCGCGCGTCGGGAACGACGACGCACGCGGCCGAGGCCGCGCCCGCCGCCAGCGCGGCATCGCAGAGGCGCGTGCCGACCTCGGCGAACGGCTCGTCGACGAGCGCCTGGAAGCGCTCGCCGGGCTTGACGGCGAGGCAGGTCGACGGCGTTGGTGGCGTAGACGGGGATGCTCACGAAGCGGGAATCTCCTCGGGTAGCGCGAGCAGGCCGTCGGCACGGCGCACGGCCAGGCCGTCGGCCAGCAGCGACTCGACGACGTCCCGATCGTAACCGCCGTCCGCGCGCGGCCCGTCCGCGAGCTCCCGCACGAGCGCGGCGCGGCGCTGGCGGCGCGAGCCCTCGAAGCGGCTCTGGCGGCGGAGCGGGGCGTAGGTGCGGCCGCGCGACGGGCACGAAGCCGCCAGCGGGCAGCGGTCGCAGCGCGGGATGCGCGCGAGGCAGACCTGGGCGCCGAGGTCGAAGAGCGCCTGGTTCCAGTCCCACGCGCGCCCGTCCGGCGGCGGTACGTCGGTCGTGCCGAGCGATCGCTCGAGCACGCGGCGCACGTTCGTGTCGAGCGCCGTCACCTGGGCGCCGAACGCGAAGCACGCGATCGCGCGCGCGGTGTACGGGCCGATCCCCGGCAGACGCTCGAGGCCCTCGACGTCGCGCGGGAACCCGCCCAGCTCGACGACCCGGCGCGCGGCGTTCTGGAGGTTGAGCGCGCGGCGGTTGTAGCCGAGGCCCGACCAGGCGCGGAGCACGTCGGCGGCGGGCGCCGCCGCGAGCGCAGCCGGGGTCGGCCAGCGCTCGAGCCACGGCTCGTAGCGCTCCAGCACGCGCGCGACCTGCGTCTGCTGGAGCATGACCTCGCTGACGAGGATCGCGTAGGGGTCGCGCGTCCTGCGCCACGGCAGGTCGCGCGCGGCGCCGGCGAACCAGTCGAGCAACGCGTCCTGCATCCAGCGCATGCGCGACCATGGTAGATGCATGCGCCCGGCCCGCCTCCGTTTCGCCCCGTCCCCGACCGGCCCGCTGCACCTCGGCTCGGCCGTGGTGGCGGTCGCCAACGCCCTGGGCGCTCGCAGTCTCGGAGGCGAGCTGCTGCTGCGCATCGACGACACGGATGCGGCGCGCACGGTCGCGGAGGCCGAGCAGGGGATCCTCGACGACCTCGCCTGGCTCGGCCTGGAGGTCACGGGCGCGCCCGTGCGCCAGAGCGAGCGGCACGAGCTCCACCTCGCCGCCGCGCGCGAGTTGCTCGCCACGGGGCATGCGTATCGCTGCTTCTGCCCACCGTCGCAGGAGCGCTACGACGGGCGCTGCCGGGCGCTCCCGCGCGGCGAGTCGGAGCGCCGCCACGAGGCGGGCGAGCCGAACGTCGTGCGCTTCCGCGTCCCGGGCGCCGAGGTCGTCGTGGAGGACGCGACGCGCGGGGCGGTGCGCTTCGCGGGTGACGAGATCTCGGACTTCGTGCTCGTGCGGGCCGACGGACGGCCGACGTTCGATCTCGCCACCTCCGTGGACGACCGCGATCTCGCGATCACGCACATCGTGCGCGGCGAGGATCACCTCGCGAACTCGGCGCGCCATCTGCTCCTGCTGCGCGCGCTGGGCGCGGTCGAGCCGGTCTTCGCGCACTGCCCGATCATCGTCGGCGCGGACGGCGAGCGGCTCTCGGCCCGGCGCGGCGCCGAGCCGCTCGCGGCGCTGCGCGCCCGCGGCGTGCCGCCGGAGGCCGTGGTCGCGTACGCCGCTCAGCTCGCCTGCCCGGCGCAGGGAGGCGCCGAGCGAGGTCGCATCGCTCGAGGAGCTCGCCGGGCGCTTCTCGCTCGCACGCCTCGGCCGGGGCACGGCGCACGCCGATCCCGCGCATCTCGCGTGGCTGGGCCGCGAGGTGCTCGCGGCCCTTCCGCTCGACGAGCTCGCGGGCCGCCTGGCGGCGTTCCTGCCGGCGGACACGCCGGAGCCCGTCCTGCACGCGCTCGCAGAGGCGGCGCGCGGCGCCTCGTCGCTCGGCGAGGTCGCCAACTCTGCTGCAGAATTGGCACAGCGGCCCTCCGGACCGCCTCCGCCCGGCCCGGCGCTGGAGCTCTTCCGCGAGCTGCGCGAGGCCGACGCGCGCGCGCAGCTGCCCTACGCGGCGGCCGTCAGAGCTCGTCGATCGGCTGCGCGAGCTCGGCGCGAGCCGCGGCCTCTCGGCCCGCGACGTGCTACACCCTCTGAGAATCGCCCTCACGGGCGCGCCGCACGGCCTGCCGCTTCCGGTCGTGGTCGCGGTGCTGCCGCGTGAGGAAGCCCTCGAACGCTGCAGGACATGACACCACTGAGGCTCTACGACCGCTTGAGAGACGAGATCGTCGACGTCGAGCCCAGCACGCCCGGCGTGCTGCGGGTCTACAGCTGCGGTCCCACGGTCTACGGGCGCATCCACGTCGGCAACGCGCGCCCGTACTGGACGGCGATGGTGCTCAAGCGCGCCTCCGAGCAGCTGCTGGACCTGCCGGCGCGCGTCGCGATCAACATCACGGACGTCAACGACAAGATCTACACCGCCGCGCGTGCAGCAGGGCGTTGCCGTCGCAGGAGCTCGCCGACCGGATGGCCGCTGCCTATCGCGCGGACACCGACGGACTCGGGCTCGGGCGGCCCGACGCGGAGCCGCTCGCGAGCCAGACGATCCCCGAGATCGTCGCCCTGATCGAGCGGCTGATCGAGGAGGACGCGGCCTACGCGACCGCCGACGGAGACGTCTACTTCAGCGTCCAGGCCTATCCGCCGTACGGCGAGCTCTCGGGCCAGCGCCCCGACGAGCTGATCGCCGGCTCCCGCGTCGAGCCCGGCGAGGGCAAGCGCTCGCCGCTCGACTTCGCGCTCTGGAAGGCCAACAAGCCGGACGAGGACACGGCCTGGGACTCGCCCTGGGGGCGAGGGCGGCCCGGCTGGCACATCGAGTGCTCGGCCATGGCGCGCGCGCAGCTCGGCGAGGACTTCGACGTGCACGGCGGCGGCCTCGACCTGATCTTCCCGCACCACGAGAACGAGCGCGCCCAGTCGGAGGCCGCCGGCGAGCGCTTCGCGCGCACGTGGATGCACAACGGCATGCTCCGCCTCACCGGCGAGAAGATGTCGAAGTCGCTCGGCAACATCGACGGGCTGGCCGAGGCGCTCGAGCGCGTGGGGCGCGAGACGTTGCTCGTGTTCTTCGCGCAGGCGCACTACCGCAGCCCGGTGGACTACTCCGACTCGACGCTCGAGCAGGCGTCGGCGACGGCGGCGGGTCTCCGCGAGGCGCTGCGCAACGCGCGCCGCTACGCCGCCGCGGCCGGCACCGGGAGCGACACGGCCATCCGCACGCAGGCCGACGCGCGCCTTCGAGGCGCTTCGCCGCGTACATGGCCGACGACCTCGACACGCCGCGTGCCCTGGCCGAGTTGCACGTCCTCGCCCGCGCGCTCAACACCGCCGTGGCCGGCGGCGAGGCCGATCCGGCCGCCGTGGGGGCCGCGGCAGACCTGCTCGTGAGCGCGCTCGACGTGCTCGGGCTCGCGTCGCTGGATCAGGAGGCGCGAGACGTCCGAGGAGGCGCTCGCCCTCGCCGTCGAGCGAGCCGCCGCGCGCGCCGCGGGCGACTACGCGCGCGCCGACGAGTTGCGCGACGAGATCGCGGCGCTCGGCTTCAGCGTGCGCGACACCCCGCAGGGGCCGCAGGTCGTGCCCCTCGATGGCTGACCGCGGCGACAAGCCGCCCCGCGACGACCTGGTCTACGGGCTGCAGCCCGTGCGCGAGGCGCTGCGCGGCCGCCGGCGCGTGCGGGAGGTCGTGTGCACGCGCGAGGCGGCCGAGGCGATGCCGTGGATCGAGAGCTCCGGGCGTGAGGATGTCGATCGCCGTCGCCGATCGCGTCACGGCGCTCGCCGAGCGGCCCGACCACCAGGGCGTCGTCGCGCTGTGCGATCCGTACCCGTATGCGGACGCGGCGGAGTTGCTCGCACGCCCGGACGCGCTCGTCGTCGCGCTCGACGGCGTCACCGACCCCCGCAACCTCGGCGCGATCGCGCGCTCCTGCGAGTGCCTCGGGCGCTCACGGCCTCGTCATTCCCCGGCACGGCTCCGCCGGCGTCACGGCCGTCGTCGCGAAGGCCTCCGCGGGCGCGATCGAGCACCTGCCGATCGCCCAGGTCACGAACCTCGCCGAGTTGCTGCGCCGCAACAAGCGCGCCGACCTCTGGAGCTACGCCGCCGCCGAGGACGCGGACTCGACGCCCGATGCGCTCGACCTCACGGGCGGCGTGGTGCTCGTGCTCGGCGCCGAGGGGACCGGCATCCGGCCGCTCGTGCGCCAGCGCTGCGACGCGGCGGTCCGCATCCCGATGCACGGGCAGATCGGCTCGCTCAACGTCGCCGTCGCGGCGTCGTTGCTGCTCTACGAAGCCGATCGCCAGCGCCGCGCCGCGCGCCCGTAACTCTCAGCCAACTCTCAGGCAACCCTCAGGCGAACGCCTGTTCGTGCGGCCGGACAAATTCGCCTCAGCGCACTTGCGTTCTTGAGCGTACGTGCTATGTTCGGCCAATCAGTGGCTCAAGTAGAGGTTGAGAGCTGAGGGTGAGGGTTCGCGCTGTGTCGCCGGCTGAGGGGTCGGTGCCAGCTGAGAAATACGGGCAGGAGCAGGCATTTCTATGGCAGCGGCAGCGCAACGAAGCGAGTCGTACAAGGCTCAACGTGAAGTTGAGGATCTCCATCTTGTTCTGCGGGCGCGTTCGGGCAACCGCGCGAGCGAGGCAGAGATCATCCGGCGCTACGCGGGCTTCGTCCGCCTCCGCTCGTCGAGCTATTTCATCGCCGGCGGCGATCCGGACGACCTCGTGCAGGAGGGCCTCGTCGGCCTCTACAAGGCGATCCGCGATTACCGCGTCGACAAGGACACGACGTTCCGCTCGTTCGCCGAGTTGTGCATCACGCGCCAGATCATCACGGCCATCAAGACGGCCACCCGGCACAAGCACGCTCCGCTCAACGGCGCGCTCTCGTTCAGCCATACGCCGGCGGGCTACGACGACGGCTCCGACTTCACGCTGGGCGACGCGCTGCCCGGATCGCCGATCGACGATCCTGCGCGCCGCGTCGTCGCGACCGAGGAGCTCGCCGCGCTCGTGGGCTGCCTCGGCTCGAGCCTCTCGCCGCTCGAGGGGCGCGTGCTCACGCTCTATCTCGAGGGCCGCTCCTACGAGGAGATCGGCGAGATCGTCGAGTGCGATCCGAAGGCCGTCGACAACGCCCTGCAGCGCGTCAAGCGCAAGGTCGGCCAGCACCTGGCCACGCGCGCCGTGCTCGACGCCTGATCAGGCCTTCAGGCGCCCCGGCGTCGCCGCGCCCGGTGATCGTCGCCGCGCCCTTGCGCAGGGAGATGCCCGTGAGGTGGATGCCCTCGGGCAACGGCCCGAGCTGAATCGGCGCAGCGAGTGCCTGCCTGAGCGTCGCCGAGCCGCCGATCGGCACGAGCTCGATCGACGATATGCCCACGATTTTGGCTCTGACAGCCGCGTTCAGGCCTCCGGAGTGCAGCGTGGCGCGCCCGTTGCCGATCGTGACGCGCAGCGTCTTGGACGGCAGGCCGCGCTCGGCCAGGAGCGACCTGCAGGTACGCGCGTGAGAGCCGCTTGCGTCAGCCTGGCGTTGAAGACGACGGACGAGTAATGCAGCCGCACATCGCCCGAGATCAGGTCCGAGACGTCGACGTCGACGCCGTGGTAGACCGCCTGGGTGCCGGCGAGCCGGAGCCCGTCCCGCTCGAACTGCGTCGCCTTCACGGTGACGTTCCCGAGCTCGCCGCGCAGGGCGCCCGGCTCCACCGACGTCGCGATCGAGACGCTCACCGGCGTGCCGATGCGATCCTCGATCGAGCGCGCGGCGAGGCGCTCGACGAACGGGCGCCCCGCGACGAGGCCGATCACCCCCACCACGACGAGGATGAGGGCGAGCAGGATGACGAGGCGAAAGAGGCGGAAGAGGATGAACACGGATTCAGGCGGCGGGCGCTAGCTCAGAGAGCTGCTGTTCGGCATTGTCATGCCGCAACCTGCCGTCGTCATCCCCCGCCCCGCGCGGAACTTCGACCGCGGCGCCCGCCGCGATCGCCTGATCCCGCGTCGCCCCGCCGGCGAGCGCGAAGCGCACCGCCTGCTTGAGCGCATGCAGGTAGTCGAGATCGTCGCGTGCGATCTCGCGCGCCTCGGTGCCGGTGAGCGCTCGGCCGTGCCCCGGTGTCACGAGCTCGACGGGATCGCGCTCCAGCTCGGTCAACAGTGCTGAGAGCGTGGCACGGTAGGCGGCCGTCGACACGTACACGAACGGGAATTCGATGACCGAGAGGTAGTCGCCGACGACCAGCAGCCCGAGATCGCGCACCCGGAAGCCCGCGCCGCAGGCCGTGTGGCCGGGCAGCGCCATCGTCTCGATCGCGAACGGGCCGACCTGGAGGGCCTCGCCCGGGTCGAAGACGAGGTCGGCTCGCGGTGCGCCGTCCCAGCTGAGACCTTCCTCGCCGCCGTGGCGGACGACCTCCTCGGCGGCCTGGCCGCTCGCGATGCGGTCGGCGGCTCCGCGGCTCATGATCGCGGGGACGCCCGGGAAGGCGGAGATCCCGCACACGTGATCCCAGTCGGCGTGCGTGATCAGCAGGCCGCGCACCTCGAGCCCGCGCGACGCGACGTCGCCGGCGATCGCCGCGATCTCCGGAGCCGACACTCCCGGATCGACGAGCACCGCCTGGCCGTCGGCGTGCAGGGCCAGCGCGGTCGTCTCCCAGAGCGCGCTCTCGTAGCGGATCACGCCTGGGCGCAGATCGACCGCGGTCACGCCGTCAGGATAGGGGACGCCCAGGTTGCGGCCGGGTAGTCACGGGGCAATACTCACTCGATGACGAGCGCAGCAGAGCATGCATTCGGCAAGGGCGCGCCGCTGACGCTCGGCGTCGAGGAGGAGTTCATGCTCCTCGACGCGACGACGTTCGAGCTCTGCAGCCGCTTCGACGAGGTCGCCGACGTGCTCGCGGACGGCCCGCTCGACGGGCGGGCCCATCCCGAGCTGATGCAGAGCACGCTCGAGGTCGCATCGGTCGTGTGCCGCGACGTCGACGACCTGCGCAGCGACCTCGAGACCGTGCGCCGCGGCATCACGGCGGCGATCGAGCCGCTCGGCATGCGGCTCGCGGGCGCCGGCGCGCACCCGTTCTCGCGCTCGGAGGACCAGCGCATCACGACGCGCGACCGCTACCGCTGGCTCGTCGAGCAGCTGCAGTACGTGGCGCGCCGCGAGCTCGTGTTCGGCATGCACGTGCACGTCGCGGTGCCGGAGCCCGATCTCGCGATGCACGTCATGGAGAGCCTGCTGGCCGAGCTGCCCGTCCTCCTGGCGCTGTCGGCGAGCTCGCCGTTCTGGCGCGGCGAGGCGACCGGGCTCGCCTCGACGCGCACCGCGATCTTCGCGAGCATGCCCCGCTCGGGCCAGCCGCCGCGCTTCACGTCCTACGAGGACTACCTCGAGATGGTCGGCACGATGGAGGAGGCCGGCGTGATCGACGACTACACGTACCTGTGGTGGGACGTGCGCCCGCATCCGCGCCTGGGCACGGTCGAGATCCGGGTCATGGACGTGCAGTTCGACATCGACCAGATGCTCATGCTCGCCGCCTACGTGCAGGCGAGCGTCGCCCGGGCCGTCGACGAGGCCCAGCGCGGCGTGCTGCCGCCGGCGCATCACCGCCAGCTCGTCTCGGAGAACAAGTGGGCCGCGGCGCGCTACGGCCTCGACGCGCTGCTGATGGACCTGGCCGGGGACCCGCGCACGCGGCTGCCCGCCACCGAGCTGGCGCGCCGCAGCGTCGAGCGGCTCGCGCCGTACGCGCGCGAGCTCGGCTGCGCCGATGCGCTGCAACGAGATCGAGCGCACGATCTCCTGGGGCAACGGAGCGACGCGCATGATGCGCGCCTACAACGCCAATCGCGACATGACCGAGCTCATGCGCGAGCTCGCGCACGCGACGGAGCTGCGCTCCGGCGAAGCGCTCAGCACGCCGTAGATGCTCTGAACGAGCGTCGCCGGCGGTTGCTCGCCGGCCTCGGTGCCCTCGAGGATCGCCTCCTCGAGCGAGCGCGCCCCGCGGCAGTCGCCGACCGGCGTGCAGGCGATGCCGCGCGCACCGAGCGCGTGCACGAGCGCGTCGGCGGGCTCCCGGCCGAGCGCGAGCACGAGCGTCCTGACGTCGCCGGGCAGCGGCTCGGGCTCGTGCGTCCAGAGCGAGCGCAGCACGGCGCCGCCGGGCGCGTCGGCGAGCTCTCGGTGGTGCAGGATCGTGACGCCGAGCCGCTCGAGGCGCGCGAGGTAGAAGACGCGCTGGTACTGGTGGACGTTCTCGCCCACGAGCGGTGCGGCGACCGCGAGCCACACGCGCGCGCCGGCGTCCGCGAGCGTCTCGGCCGCGTCGAGACCGGTCCAGCCGCCGCCCCAGTCGGCCACGAGCACCGGCCCGCTCACGCGCTCGGGCGCGCGGATGGCATCCCAGGCGTCGATCACCTCGACGCCGGGCGGGGCCGTGATCGAGGGTGTGTGCGCGACGGCGCCGGTGGCCACGATCACGCGATCGGCGCCGGCCGCGAGCGGGGAATCGCCGTCGATGCGCGTGCCGAGGCGCACGTCCACGCCCGCCGCCTCCAGGCGTCGCGCCCAGTCGGCCTGGTAGCGCCGCACGGTCTCGCGGTGCGCGGGCGCGTGTCCGGCCAGCGCGAACTGACCGCCCAGGGCGGCGCCGGCCTCGACCAGCGTGACCTCGGCACCTGCGCGTCCCGCTCCCACGGCAGCTGCCAGGCCGGCGGGGCCGCCGCCCACGACGAGCACGCGCGATCCGGCCTGCGGCGCCGGCTCGGGCAGCGTGCGCTCGCGTCCCGTGCGCGGATTCTGGAGGCACGAGATCGGCATGCCGAGGTGGTAGTGGCCGATGCAGCCCTGATTGCAGCCGGTGCAGAGGATGCGCTCCTCCTCGCGTCCCTCGGCGATGCGCCGCGGCAGGTCGGGATCGGCGATCAGCGCGCGCGTCATGCCGACCGCGTCGGCCGCGCCCGCGGCCAGCAGGGCCTCGGCCTCGGCCGGCTCGTGGATGCGCGAGGTGGCGATCAGCGGAACGCCCAGGCGCTCGTGCAGGATCGCCGCCGGCGCGTGCATGGAGTCGCGCGCGATCGGCGGCGGCGGCACGATCCAGGCTGCGCCGACGTAGCTCGCCGAGTCTCCGATGACGGCGCTCGCGTAGTCGATCAGGCCCTCGCCCGCGAGCGTGCGCAGGATCGCGGCCGTCTCCGGCGCGTGGCGGCCCTCCGGCAGCGTCTCGTCGGCCGAGAGCCGGATGCCCACCGCGAGCCCCGAGCCGCCGCCGCGCCGCATCGCGCGCAGCGCCTCGCGCACGTAGTGCAGCCGGCGCTCGGCGTCGCCGCCCCAGGCGTCGTCGCGGCGGTTCGTGCGCTCGCTCAGGAACTGCGTCGGCAGGTAGCCGTGCGAGGCGCACAGCTCGATGCCGTCCAGCCCGGCTGCCCGCGCGTGGCCGGCCACCAGCTCGTGGTGCTCGATGATCTCCTCGATCTCGCCCGCGCTGAGTGCGCGCGGCTCGACCTTGAAGCGCTGACTCGGCACCGCGGACGGTGCGACCGCCGGCGCGCGGGGCGGGTCGTCGATCTGCTCGCGGCCGCCGTGGAAGAGCTGTGCGAAGAGCCGCGTGCCGCCCGCGTGCACGGCGTCTGCGACACGTGCGAGCCGTTCGACGACGCGCGGGTCGTAGCCGGCGATCGTGTGGCCGGTCAGCAGGCCGCTCGGGTGCACGGCCGTGGCCTCGATGCAGATCAGCCCGGTACCGCCGGCGGCGCGCGCAGCGTGGTAGGCGACGAAGTCGTCCGTGGGCAGGCCGTCCTCGACGAGCGTCGTCTGGTGCGCCGTCGAGACGATGCGGTTGGCGATCTCGATCGGCCCGATCCGCAGCGGCCGGAGGAGCAACGGGTACGCCATCCGACGAGGATAGGTCAGGCCGCCGGCACGTCCCGCAGGTGGCGTGCAGGGTGACCGTGCTCCCGCGTCAGCAGCGTCAGGGTCGCGCTCACGACCTCGGGGTCGAGCGCGCTCCCGGACTGCCGCTCGAGTGCCCTCGCTGCGTCCTTCCCGCCGACCGTCCCGGCGAGCTTCACGAACGCCGCGGCGCAGGCGACGATACGGGCCTCGAGCGGGATCTCCTGGCCGCTCAGGCCGGCCGGGTAGCCGCTGCCGTCGAACCACTCCTCGTGCGCGGCGACGACATCGGCGGCATCGCTCACCCCGGCGACGCCGCGCACGAGGCGGGCTCCGGCGCCCGGATGCGCCTCGTACTCGACGCGATCGCGGTCCGTCGGCGGCCCCACGAGGCCGAGAATGCGGTCGCTCACCGCAACAGTTCCTATGTCGTGTAACAGTCCTCCGAGTCTGCAACGACTCGTCGTGGCCTGGTCGGCCAGCAGTTGCTCGGCGATCGCGACCGCCAGGTCGGAGACGCGCTCGGCATCGACGTGCGGCAGGCCCGCGCGTGCGCTCGACGAGAGCGTGAGGGCGCGGGCCAGCCGGATCGGCTCGGGCTCCTCGGCGACCAGGTCCTCGACCGTCAGGTCGCCGAACAGCTGCACGCGATCGCGCCCGCGGCGCTTGGCGGCCGCCAGCGCGCGGCCGGCGCAGTCGACCAGCCCCTCGACCGACCGCAGCGCGTCGCCCGCGCGCACCGCTCCGATCGAGACCGTCACGGGGAGCAGGGCGTCGTCGTCGAGCGCCACCGGCAGCGCGCCGACGAGCCGGCGGATCTGCTCGGCCAGCCGGCGCAGCATCTCGTCGTCCGGCACGCCCGGCGCGAGCACGATGAACTCCTCGCCGCCCCAGCGGCCGAGCACGTCGTAGCCGCGCAGCCGGCCCTGCAGGCGCACGGCGATCTCGCTCAGGACGCGATCGCCGACGGCATGGCCGTAGACGTCGTTGATGCGCCGGAAGTGGTCGAGATCGAGCAGCATCACGCTCGGTGGCACGCCGGTGCGCTCGGAGCGGGCGAGCTCGGCGGCGATCGAGTCGAGCACGTGGCGGCGGTTGTAGAGGCCCGTCAGCGCGTCGGTGCGCGATCGCAGCTCGGCCTCGGCGCGGCCGCCCTCGGCGGCCAGCAGCGCCTGCGTCTCGTCGCGGCGCCGTTCACGCAGCGAGATGACGCCGACGGCGGCGAGCGCGACGGCGACCGCCAGCAGCGCGAGCACGCCGGGAGAGATCCTGGCCGCAGCCAGGAGCGACGGCTGCGGGCTGCCGGCGATGACGACCCAGCCGAGGTTCTTGGGCACTCCGGTCAGCGTGCGATACGCGAGCCGCAGCCCGCCCGCCGACATCGTGCCCTCGTCGGCCCAGGCCGACGTGAGCTCGCGATACGCGGGCTGGGTCCCCGGCCCGCCCGCCAGCACGCCGTGCGAGGTGTCGAGGATCTTGCGCCCGCTCGCCCGATCGACGACCGCGACCTGGAGATCGGCTTCCGCGCCCGAGCGCGGCCGCGGCCGTCGCGCGCACGCTCGCGAGCGGCAGCTCGAAGCGCACGATCCCGAGCGGCAACCCGCGGTCGTCGCGCACGAGCGCGGAGTTCGACACGACCCACTGGCCGGTGTCGGCCGAGCGGTACGGCTGCGAGACGTGCACGCCGCCGGGCCGTGTGCCGAGCGTGGCGCGGAAGAACGGCTGGTTGCGGACGTCGCGCGCGAGCGCGGTGACCGGCGCAGCCTCGCCGCGCACGACGCGGGCGCGCTCGCGGCCGTCGATCCCGATCGCCGAGGCCGCGCCGGCGAGGCCCGGCTCGGCGCGCTCGAGCGAGCCCAGCGCGCGATTGATCGCGGTCGCTGCGCCGCGATCGGAGGCGGAGACGCCGTCGCGGAGTGCCGCGTCGGCGGCCAGGAGCCGGAGGGCCAGGCGGGTGCGCGTGAAGAGGCCTGCCACGGCCCCGGCCTCGCCGTCGGCCTGGAGCGCCAGGCGCTGATCGAGCCGCGCTCGCGTCTCGGCGTGCTCGGACACCGCGAGCGAGATGCCCACGAGCGCGAGGACGAGGCTCGTGAGGAGTGCGATGGCGGCGGCGTTGCGCATGCGGAGGGGAGGCGCTGGGCCGCCCATCGGATCTTGGATGCAAGGGGTTGGAAATTCCACCCCCACGAGGGGGAACGCTGGGTAAGAGAAGCCACCAAGACGGCGGATTCACCGTCTCGTCACCAGATCGCCACGACTCGACCACCCAATGCCGGGATGCGGCGGCGCACGGTGCAGGTGGGCCGGCGGGAGCCGGCGGATGTTCACCGGATCTGGAGGGTTCTTGTGAGGCGAAGGAAACTGCTGCTCGGCGCCGTGCTCGGCGCGGTGCTCGCAACGGCGGCGGGCGTCGGCGTGGCGGTCGCGAATCAGAGCGGCGACCGCTCCCTCGAGGTCGCCGCTCAGGCGAAGGCCTCCCACAGCACGGCCAAGTACGTGATCTTCCTGCTGGGCGACGGCATGGGCCAGTCGGAGATCACGATCGCCCGCAACTATCAGTACGGCGCCGCAGGCCGCCTGCCGGGTATCGACACGCCGCCGCTGACCGGCGACATCACGACCTACGCGCTGCAGGAGGCCGATCCCAGCAAGCCCGAGTACGTGACCGACTCCGCCGCTTCGGGCACGGGCTGGGCGACCGGGCACAAGACTTCCAACGGCCGCATCTCGACGACGGCCAAGACCGACCTGACACTGCCGACGATCTTCGAGCAGGTCGCCAAGAAGGGCTGGGCGACCGGCAATGTCTCGACCGCGGAGATCACGGACGCCACGCCCGCGGTGCTCGCCTCGCACGTCAACGCGCGCGGCTGCCAGGGCCCGACCGACATGGCCGCGTGCCCGAAGTACAAGAAGTCGGCGGGCGGCCCCGGCTCGATCGCCGAGCAGGAGGTCGACCACTCGCTCCGACGTCATCCTCGGCGGCGGCAAGGGGCGCTTCGATCAGGTGATCGACGGCGGCCCGTACGCCGGCAAGACGGTCGTCGATCAGGCCAAGGCGCTCGGTTACACCGTCGTGACGGACGCCGCAGGGCTCGACGCCGTCAAGAAGGGCCCGGTGCTCGGCCTCTTCAACAAGGGCAACATGAGCCTCGAGTGGAAGGGCCTGCCCGCGGACAAGCCGGTCACCGGCCCGCAGGTCTGCCAGGAGAACCAGCGGCCCGCCAACGAGCCGAGCCTCGCTGCGATGACGCAGAAGGCGATCGACCTGCTGCTCGCCAAGAACTCCAAGCACTTCTACCTCCAGGTCGAGGGCGCCTCGATCGACAAGCAGGACCACGCGGCGGCTCCGTGCGAGCAGATCGGCGAGACGATCGCGTTCGACAACGCGGTCCAGGTCGCCCTCGCGTTCGCGAAGACGCATCCGAAGACGCTCATCGTCGTCACCGCCGACCACTCCCACTCGAGCCAGATCGTCGAGCCCGGCTCGGAGATCCAGGGCCTCGGCTCGATCCTCACCACCAAGGAGGGCGCGCCGATGGAGATCAGCTACGGCACGGCCCCGAAGGGCGGCTCGCAGAGCCACACCGGCGCGCAGCTCCGCGCCGCGGCACAGGGTCCGCAGTCGGCCAACGTCGTCGGTCTGCACGACCAGACCGAGCTGTACCACCTGCTCGCGCGCGCGACCGGCGTCGAGTAGCGATCACGCCAATACCGAGCGCACCGACGCTCTCGAGAGTCCCGGGGAGCGGCGAGAGCCGCTCCCCGGGCGGTTTTCAGAGCGAGAGCATCGCGGCGACGCCGCGCCTCTCGAGCCCGCGCGCCACGACCAGGCGCTGGATCTCGGACGTGCCTTCCCAGATGCGATCGACGCGCACTTCGCGCCACAGCCGCTCGGCCGCGTTCGTGCGCATGTAGCCGCGGCCTCCGAGGACCTGAACGACGGCGTCGGCCACGCGGCCGGCGGCCTCCGAGGCGGCGAGCTTCGCCATCGATGCCTTGCCGTGCACGAGCTTGGGATCAGCGCCGTCGTCGGCGAGCTGCGCGACGTGGCGGGTCAGCAGCTTCATCGAGAGGCACGAGCACGCGGCGTCGGCGAGCGGGAACGAGACGCCCTGGAAGTCCATGATGCGCTGCCCGAACTGCTCGCGCTCGAGTGCCCAGGCGGTGCCGATCTCGAGCAGGCGTTCCATCGCGCCGACGCAGCGCGCGGCGATGTGCACGCGCTCCTCGATGAACCACTCGTTCGTGAGCGCGTCGCCGGCCCCGATCGGCCCGAGGCGCTGGCCGTCGTCCAGCTCGACGCTGAAGCGGATCGTCGGATGGCCGACCGGGAACGTGTGCGTGAACGGCGGGTCGTCGACGATCTCGACGCCCGGGCCCTTGTCGACGAGGAAGAGCGTGGGGCCGAGATTGCTCCCGTCCTCGTCGATCGCGAGCACGTGGACGATGAAGAAGTCGGCCACGTCGCCGCTCGTCGCGAACCACTTCTCGGTCTCCATGACCCAGCGGTCGCCGCGGCGCCGCGCGGTGCCGGTGACACCCGCGGCATCGGATCCGGCATTGGCCTCGGTGATCGCGTAGCACTCACCGCGCTCGCCGCGCAGGCCGGGGCGGAGATAGCGCTCGATCTGATCGGGCGTGCCGTGGGCGAGCACGTTTGCGACGCTCGGGATGTGCCACCAGATGCCGTTCGTGTTGCGGCCGAACGCCTCGTGGACGACGACCTGCTCGAGCAGGCCCATACCCTGGCCGCCGTGCTCTGGCTGGTGGTCGAGGCCGACCAGACCGGCCTCCCGGGCTGCACGCGCGATGGCGGCGACCGTCTCCTTCGGGAGCTTCCCCCCGTTGAGCTCGGCCGTCTCCTCGTGCGGGATGCAGTGCTCGTCGACGAAGCGCCGCGCGTCCGCCGCGAGCTCCTCGAGCGTGCGGCGGCTCACGTCGTCAGATCGCCCGCGAGCTCCGCGAACACGTCGATGAAGCGGTCGACGTCGGCGTCGTCGTGCTGCACCGAGAGCGTCCACTCCTCCTCGCGGCCGGGTGTCATGAAGACGCCGCGATTCATGTTGTAGAGCCACGCCAGCTCGTTCAGCGGGCCGTTCGTCTTGGTCGCCCAGTCGCGGTAGTTGAGGATCGGGTCGGTCGCGAAGACGATGCAACCCTTGGCACCGAGACCGATCACGTGCGCCGGGAAGCCGTGCTTGTCGATGATCGCGGTGAGGCCGTCGTGCAGGCGGTCGTTGAGATGCTCGAGATGGACGTAGGCCTCCGGCGTCATGACCTCCTCGAAGCTCGCGCGTGCGGCCGCCATGCTCAGCGGGTTGCCGTTGTAGGTGCCCACCTGGTAGACGAGGCCGCTCTCGATCGAGGCCATGACCTCCTCCGAGCCGCCGATCGCGCCGCTCGGCAGCCCGCCGCCGAGCGCCTTCGCGAGCGTGACGAGGTCGGGCGTGACGCCCCAGCGCTCGACTGCGCCGCCGGCGGCGATCGTGATGCCGGTCTTGACCTCGTCGAAGATCAGCACGACGTCGTGCTTTCGCGTGATCTCGCGCACGGCGGCCAGGTAGCCGTCCTGCGGCAGCACGACGCCGATGTTCATCATCCCGGGCTCCATGATCACGCACGCGACCGTGCCCGCGAGCTCGGTCAGGCGCGCGTCGAGCGCGTCGGCGTCGTTGAACGGCACCGGGATCGTGTTCGCGACGGTGGACGCGGGGATGCCGCCTCCGTAGGGCACGCTGTTCGGCCGGTTGGCCGGCCCGACGGCGGCGTCGTCGATGTCGATGCCGATCGACACCATCACGGTGTCGTGGTGGCCGTGGTAGGAGCCCTCCATCTTGATCACGACCTCGCGGCCGGTATGGGCGCGCGCGAGCCGGATCGCATCCATCGTCGACTCCGAGCCGGAGTTCGTGAAGCGCCACTTCGGCAGCCCCCAGCGGCGCGCGAGCTCCTCCGCGACGACGACGCTGTCCTCGGTCATCGCTGCGAAATGCGTCCCGAGCGGCATGCGCTCGGCCACGGCGCGCGTGATCGCCGGGTGGCCATGGCCCTGCACCATCGAGCCGAAGCCGTTGTGGAAGTCGCGGTACTCGGAGCCGTCGACGTCCCAGACCTTCGAGCCCGAGCCGCGCTCGAGGAAGATCGGGTGCGGGCTACGTGCCTGGTAGGAGGACGCCACGCCCATCGGCATGACCTTGCGGGAGCGCTCGTACATGCGCGCCGAGCCGCTGGTCTCCGAGTTCAGGTGGGCCTCTTCGCGCTCGGTGAGCTGAGCGATTCGCGCGGGATCGATGCCGACGCCGGTCGCCATGGGGTGTACCTCCGGGTTTGCGCGGCGTGCCGCGAAGTAAAGGCACGGTAGGGGAGCCTTGACTCGCGAGTCAAGGCACATCGGATGCGCAGAGATCCGGCGCACGGTGGACAATGCGGGGAACAGGCCGGGTTAGCTCAGCTGGTAGAGCGCTTCTCTTGTAAGGAAGATGTCGTCGGTTCGAGTCCGACACCCGGCTCTCGAGGCTCTAACCTCGTGCGGTGCGGATCCTCGTCGTCACCAATGCGTACCCGTCGCCGGAGCGGCCGTCGTACGGCATCTACGTCCGCCGGCTCGTGACCGCCCTCGAGCGCGCCGGGCACGAGGTCGCCCTCGCGTCCGCGAGCGAGCAGGGCGGGGGATGGCGGACGCTGCTCAAGTACGCGCGCCTCGACCGGCGCGCCCGCGCCGCCGCGCGCAGCGGGCGGCCCGATGTCGTGTGGGGCCACTACCTCGTTCCCACCGGGACGATCGCGCGCCGTGCGGCGCGGGCGGCGGGCGTGCCGTACGCGCTGACCGCGCACGGCACGGACGTCGCGAATGCCGAGCGCTCGCCGCGCATCCGCTCCGCCACCGCGAAGGCGGTCGCCGGCGCCTGCGCGGTGTTCGCGGTGTCCGAGGATCTGGGTGCCCGCCTGGAGGCGGTCGCCGGACCGCTCGGCGACCGCGTGCACATCGTCAGCGCGGGCGTGGACACGGACGCGTTCAGCGACGGCGACGCCGCGGTCGCCGCGAGTGCGCTCGGCTGGGACAGCGACGGGCCGCGCGTCGTGTCGGTCGCGAACTACATCGAGCGCAAGAACCTCCCGCGCCTGATCGAGGCGTTCGCGCAGGCGCGGGCGGCGTGGGGCGGCGGCTCGCTCGCTCTCGTCGGCGACGGGCCGCAGCAGGCCGAGCTGGAGGCGCGTGCGGGCGAGCTCGGCATTGCGGAGAGCGTGCGCTTCGTCCTGCACGCACCACCGGCGGAGGTGCCGCGCTGGCTGCGCGCCTGCGACGTCGCCTGCCTCGTCTCGACGGTCGAGGGTTTCGGCCTGGCTCCGATCGAGGCGCTCGCCTGCGGCCGCCCCGTCGTCGTCTCCCGCGAGGTGCCCTCGGGCGTCGCCGTGACCGAAGGCCGCACGGGCGCCGTCTGCGACGCCCGCGACGTCGCCGGCATGGCGTCTGCGCTGCAGCGCGCCTCGGCGCTCACGCCGGGCGAGGAGGCGCGCGCTGCGGCGGCGCCCTATGCGGTCGCGCGCGAGGCGGAGCGCGCGGTCGACGTGCTCGCGGCGTGCATCAAGCGCTCTTAACCACGCATGAGGTTCTCTTGACCCGGAGCTGAGCAGCTCTTGGCCTACCGGTCGCAATCCTGGAAACGGAGGCAAATCCCGGACCCAGGAGAGATCATGAAGACGCTACGCACGGTAGTGATCGTGTTCGTGCTCGCGGCATTCGCCGTGGGCGGGACCGCGTTGGCGAAGAGCGTCGCCGGCACTGCGCCGACGTCGCAATCGATCGCGGACGACCACGGCAGCGGGCACGGCGGTGACGACGACTCCGGCCACCATGGCGGCGACGACGGCGATCACAGCGGTCATCACGGCGATGACGACGGCGACGATCGCGGTCACCCGGCGACGATGACGATCGCGGACCACGACCGGCACCACGACGAGCACGACCACGACTGGCGCGACGACGACGGCGAGCCAGCGGCGAAGCGCCGGCGCGAAAGCGGGCAAGCGGTTGATCGGCACGGTCGGCCCCGGCTTCTCGATTGCGCTCAGGACGCCGGCCGGCGCTGCGGTGAAGACGCTGCGCGCCGGCGCCTACACCGTGGTCGTCCGCGACCGCTCGCCCGAGCACAACTTCCACCTGCGCGGGCGCGGCGTCGACAAGTCCACCACCGTGGGCGCGTCTGCGACGAAGACCTGGACCGTCAAGCTCGCCCCCGGCACGTACACCTACGTGTGCGACCCGCATGCGTCGAGCATGCGCGGCAGCCTGAAGGTCGTCTGAGCTCGGCGATCCGCGCATTCCGGGGTCGGGCACGCCGCGTGCGTGCCCGGCCCGGTGCGGCTCAGGAGTCGGCCGCGCCGCCCGGCTGCTCGAGCGCCCGCACGTCCGCGAGCCGCTTCTCCAGGAGCCCGCGCAGGACGCCGTCTGCGAGCCCTGCGGCCTCGGCTTCGGCGAGCGCCTTCTCGTAGGTCTCGCGCGCCTTGCGGGCCTGGACAGGGCCGCCTTGCTTGAGACGGTTGTCGCCGGTCAGGATCAATGAGCGCACGCGGGCGCGGGCCTCGTCGGTCACATCAGCTAGCGTAGCCCTGCAATGCCGAGCAGCAAGCGACGTCGTACCCCGCCGGCGGCGCCTGCCCCGGCTCCCGCCGCGCCGGTGCCGGCCGTCGTGCCGATGCCCTCGCTGCGCGAGACGTTCGCGCTCCGCCACTTCGTCGCCGCGGCCCTCCTGCTGATCGCGTCGGTGCCCGCGGTGCTCACGATCGGGTGGGGCGGCGCTGCCGACAACACCGGCGCCGCCGTGGTCGCGTTGCTCCTGCTGAACGCCTCGGCGTGGATCTTCGACCAGGAGCAGTGGGTCGCCGAGCCGCGGCGCCAGATGCTGCTGACGCTCGGCTTCGGAGTGCTCGCCGTCGCGACCGCGCCGGCCGTGCCGTACGGGCTCATCGTCCCCGTGCTGCTCGTCGCGATCCTCGAGTTCAAGCGCGGCTGGGGCGCGGCCTCGGCGCTCATGCTCGGGGCGGGCGTCGCCTACGCGGCCTTCGGAGTCGACCCGGTCGGGAGCTACCCGTTCATGATCGGAATGGCGTGGCCCGCGATCGGCGCCAACGTCATGCGCCGCATCGCGCTGGCCGGTACGGGGCACGGTCCGATGACGGTTCTGGGACGCCGGCGCTGGTAGAGTCAAGGCGTGAGCGAGATCATCCGCATCGCTGCGATCGCCCTGCACATGCTGCTGGCGTTCAGCGTGATCATCCTGGTGCTGGCGCACTCCGGCAAGGACGCCGGCCTCTCCGGCGCCTTCGGGGTCGGCTCGTCGGGCTTCGGATCGACGCAGATCATGGAGCGCAACCTGACGCGCTTCACGGTCATCGCCTCGGTCGGACTGGCCTGCACGACGATCCTGCTCGGCTTCATCCTCTAGGCGCCGAGCGCGCCGCCCCGGCGGCTACTTCTTGCCGCCGGAGACGAACGGCATCATGCCGCGCAGCTCCTTGCCGACCGCCTCGATCTGGCTGCCCTTGGCCTTCTCGCGCAGCTCCTTCATGCGCGGGCCGCCGGCCTTGATGTCGCCGATGAACTCCTCGGCGAAGGCGCCCGAGCGGATCTCCTCGAGGATCTTGCCCATCTCCTCGCGCACGTGGGCGTCGACGATGCGCGGCCCGCGCGTGAGGTCGCCGTACTCGGCCGTGTCGGAGATCGAGTAGCGCATGCCCTCGAGACCGCCCTCGTACATGAGGTCGACGATCAGCTTGAGCTCGTGGAGGCACTCGAAGTAGGCGATCTCGGGCTGGTAGCCCGCCTTGACGAGCGTCTCGAAGCCGGCCTGGACGAGCGCGGTGGTGCCGCCGCAGAGCACGGTCTGCTCGCCGAAGAGGTCGGTGATCGTCTCTTCCTCGAACGTCGTCTCGAGCACGCCGGCGCGACCGCCGCCGATGCCGGAGGCCCAGGCCAGCGCCGTGCCGCGGGCGTGGCCGGAGGAGTCCTGGTCGACCGCGATCAGGCACGGCACGCCGGCGCCCTGCGTGTAGAGCCGGCGGACGAGATGCCCGGGGCCCTTCGGCGCGACCATGATGACGTCGATGTCGTCCGCGGGGCTTGATCGCCTTGAAGTGGATGCTGAAGCCGTGCGCGAAGAGCACCGTGGAGCCCGGCTTGAGCGCGGGGCCGATGGTCGACTCCCACAGCTCGAACGCGATGTGGTCGGGCACGAGGATGCCGATGATGTCCGCGTCCGCGACGGCGTCGGCGACCGACTTCGGCGCCCAGCCGTCGTCCTCCGCGCGCTTCCAGCCCTCGGAGTTCGGCCGGATGCCGACGGTGACGTCGAAGCCGGAGTCCTTGAGATTGAGCGCGTGCGCGTGGCCCTGGGAGCCGTAGCCGACGACCGCGATCTTCTTGCCATCGAGCAGCGAGCGATCGGCGTCAGCGTCGTAGTAGACCTTCGTCATCGGATTCCTCGTGCGGATTCGGCGGGAGTGGGCGTCCTAGCCCGCACGATTGGGGTCTGGCCCCAAACGTGCGGTTCGAGCGTAGCCGCATGCGCTCAGGCGATGACGCGCATGCGGGCGGCGTCGCGGTCGCGCCGCTCGCCGAGGGCACGGCGCATCGCGATGCGGCCCGTGCGGATGGTCTCCTTGATGCCGTACGGCCGCAGCAGCTCCTCGAACGAGGCGAGCTTGTCGGGATGCTCGACGATCTCGAACATCAGCGCCTGCGCGCCGACGTCGGAGACGCGGGCGCCGTAGACCTCGGCGAGGTGGATCAGCTCGCCGCGCTTGTCGGGGCTCGCGGTCACCTTGACGAGCATCAGCTCGCGCTCGATCGCGTCCGCGGTGGTCATCTGGTTGACCTTGAGCACGTTGACGAGCTTGTAGAGCTGCTTGACGACCTGGTCGATGGAGACGTCGGAGCAGTCGACGCGGATCGTGATGCACGAGCGGTCGGGACGCTCGGTCGGCCCGACGGCCAGCGACTCGATGTTGAACGCGCGGCGCGCGAACAGGCTCGAGACCCGCGTGAGCACGCCGGGCGTGTTCTCGACCAGCACCGAGAGCGTGTGGTGGGTGTTGTCGGAGCGCGCCATCAGACCCCCTCCTCCACCCACGAGTTGTCGTCCTCGATCCAGGCGGCGTCCATCATGTCCGACGACGCGGCGCCCGCGGGCACCATCGGGTAGACCTTCTCCTCGTGGTCGACGCGGAAGTCGATCACGGCGGGTCGTCCGCTCTCGAGCGCGGCGAGGATCGCGACGTCGACCTCGGCCTCGTTCTCGGCCCGGAAGCCGACGGCGCCGAAGGCCTCGGCGAGCTTCACGTAGTCGGGGATCTCGGCGTTCAGGTGCGTCTGCGAGAAGCGCTCGTCGTGGAACAGCTCCTGCCACTGGCGCACCATGCCGAGCCAGCCGTTGTTCATGACGGCGACGATCACCGGGATGTCGTAGACGACCGCCGTCGCGAGCTCCTGCAGCGTCATCTGGAAGCAGCCGTCGCCGTCGATGCAGACGACGGTCGCCTCGGGCCGGCCGACCTTGGCGCCGAGCGCCGCCGGGAAGCCGAAGCCCATCGTGCCGAGGCCGCCGGAGGTGATGAAGCGGCGGCTGCCGTCGATGTGCAGCCACTGCGCGGCCCACATCTGGTGCTGGCCGACGCCGGTCGTCCAGATCGTGTCGCGCCCGGCGAGCAGGTCGCGCAGCCGCTCGATCACGTACTCGGGCTTGAGCGCGCCGGCGCGGCGGTAGCGGTACGGGTACTTGAACTTCCACTCCTCGACCTGCTCGAGCCAGGCGCGGTGGTTCATGATCGAGTCGGACTCGCGCAGCTTCGCGATCGCCTTCGTGAGCTGGGGCAGCACCTCGCGCAGCTCGCCCACGATCGGCACGTCGGCGTGGCGGTTCTTCGAGATCTCCGCCGGGTCGATGTCCATGTGGATGACCTTCGCGCCGGGCGCGAACGCGTCCAGCTTGCCGGTCACGCGATCGTCGAAGCGCGCGCCCACGGTGATCAGCAGGTCGGAGCGGTGGAGCGCCCAGTTCGCGAACTTGGAGCCGTGCATGCCCGGCATCTGCAGCGAGAGCGTGTGCGAGTCGGGGAACGCGCCCTTCGCCAGCAGCGTCGTGACGACCGGGATCTGCGTCTCCTCGGCGAGCGCCTGCAGCTCGGCCTCGGCGCCGGCGTTGATGACGCCGCCGCCGACGTAGAGCACCGGCTTCTTGGCGCGCGCGATCGCGAGCGCCGCCTCCTGGATCTGCAGCGGGTGCCCCTTGCCCGTGGGCCGGTAGCCGGGCAGGTCGATCTGCTTGGGCCAGCGGAACGTGAACTCCGTGTTGGCGATGTCCTTCGGGATGTCGATCAGCACCGGCCCCGGGCGCCCGGTGGAGGCGAGGTGGAAGGCCTCCATGAACACGCGCGGGATGTCCTCGACCTTCGTGACGAGGTAGGAGTGCTTGACGATCGGCATGAAGATGCCGGTCGTGTCGGCCTCCTGGAACGCGTCCGTGCCGATCAGGTGCGACGGGACCTGGCCCGTGACGACCACCATCGGCGTCGAGTCGAGGAACGCGTCGGCGACCGGCGTCACGAGGTTCGTCGCGCCCGGCCCGGACGTCGCCATGGCGACGCCGACCTTGCCGGTCGCGCGGGCATAGCCCTGCGCCATGTGGCCGGCGCCCTGCTCGTGGCGCACCAGCACGTGCTTGATCGCGGTCTTCGTCGAGGCGAGCGCGTCGTAGATCGGAAGGATCGCCCCGCCGGGAATCCCGAAGCAGACCTCGACGCCGCACGTCTCGAGCGAGCGGATAACGGCCTCCGCGCCGGTGAGGCGTTGGCCTTCGTAGGGATTGGGCGGGGGTGCCTCGGCGGAGGCAGCGCGCTTCTCTGCGGTGGACATCGTTCTCTCCCGGTCGGTCAGCTGGCGGTGGGCGTGGAAATGGTGAGTGATTCGGAGATCTCTTCGGCGACCTCGTCGGTGGTCGCCGTGCCGCCCAGGTCGGGCGTGCGCGCGCCGTCGTCGAGCACGCCGGTGACGGCGCCCTCGATCGCGCGCGCGGCCGCGGGCTGCCCGAGCTCGTCGAGCAGCAGCGCGATCGAGAGGATCGCGCCCGCGGGATTGGCCTTGCCCTGGCCGGCGATGTCGGGCGCCGTGCCGTGGATCGGCTCGAAGATGCCGGGCCCGCCGTCGGCCAGCGACGCCGAGGGCGCGAGGCCGATGCCGCCGCTCACGGAGGCGGCGAGGTCGGAGAGCACGTCACCGAACAGGTTCTCGGTGACGATCACGTCGTAGTCGGCGGGCCGCTCGACGAGCAGCATCGCCATCGAGTCGACCAGCTGGTGCTCGAGCGTCACGTCCGGGTGACGCTCGGCGACCTCGCCGGCCACGCGCCGCCAGAGCTTGGAGGTCGCGAGGACGTTGGCCTTGTCGACGCTCGTGAGGCGGCCGCTGCGGCGCTCGGCGAGGGTGCAGGCGCGCTCGACGATGCGGCGGATCTCGGCCGAGGTGTAGTTGCAGGTGTCGTAGGCCGCGTCGTCGCCGAGGCCGCGGTCGCCGAAGTAGATGCCGCCGATCAGCTCGCGCACGATCACGAGGTCGAGCTCGGCCACGAGCTCCTCGCGCAGCGGGCTCGACGTGTGCTTCGTGTAGCGCCGCGCCGGGCGGATGTTGGCGTAGCAGCCGAGCACCGAGCGCAGCGCGAGCAGACCCTGCTCGGGGCGGATCGCGGCGCTGTTCCAGCGGGGCCCGCCGACCGCGCCCAGCAGCACGGCGTCCGCGCCCAGGCACGCCTCGCGCGTGGCGTCCGGGAACGGGTGGCCCAGCTCGTCGATCGCGGCGCCGCCGAACGGGCGCTCGTCGAGCTCGACGGCGAACCCGAAGCGCGCCGAGGCCGCCGCGAGTACACGCAGTGCCGCTGTCGTGACCTCCGGACCGATGCCGTCACCGGGGAGGACGCAGATCCTCATACCCGTCCTTCCGGCCCGATGTGGTTAGAGCGCCAAGCCCACGACCCCACGGCTGCCGGGAGAACCCTGGCAGCCGATAATCCTTTGGGTCGCGGGGAGCGCGTACATGGGGCCAAGCATAGCGAGGTCGCGCGCACCTGCGCTGCGGTACGCGCGCACGCTCGCTATGATCGGGCGGCGATGACCTGTGAGACCCTGCGCACCCTGCTTGCCGGCCTCCTCCTCCCCTGCTAGGGGAGCAATCGTGGACATAGTCATCCGTTGCCGTCCGTGGCCCAGCGCCACGGGCGTCGCCCTGTCCACTCTGCGATTTCCGGAGGCCGCTAGGCCATGTCGATGCCGCACCACAAGTACCGCCCGTATCCCGGGGTCGAGCTGCCCGACCGCACCTGGCCCGACAAGCGCATCACGAGCGCCCCGCGCTGGGTGTCCGTCGACCTGCGCGACGGCAACCAGGCGCTCATCAACCCGATGGACGTCGAGCGCAAGCGGCGCATGTTCAAGCTGCTCTGCGAGGTCGGGTTCAAGGAGATCGAGGTCGGCTTCCCGTCGGCCTCGAAGGCCGACTTCGACTTCATGCGCGTGCTCGTCGACGAGGGGCTGATCCCCGACGACGTGACGATCGTCGTGCTCACGCAGGCGCGCGACCACCTGATCGAGCGCACGTTCGAGAGCCTCGCGGGCATCCCGCGCTCCGTCGTCCACCTCTACAACTCGACCTCGACGACGCAGCGCCGCGTCGTCTTCCGGCTCGACCGCGCGGGCATCCGCGACATGGCGGTGCACGGCGCGACGCGCATCCGCGAGCTGGCCGACGCCGGCACGGGCGGCGACGTGCGCTACGAGTACTCGCCCGAGAGCTTCACGGCCACGGAGCCGGACTTCGCGCTCGAGGTGTGCGAGGCCGTCATGGACGTGTTCGAGCCGACGCCCGAGCGACGCCTGGTGCTCAACCTGCCCGCCACCGTGGAGCTGTCGACGCCGAACCTCTACGCCGACATCATCGAGTCGTTCTGCCGCCAGATCCCGCGGCGCGAGAGCGTCATCATCAGCCTGCACCCGCACAACGACCGCGGCACGGCCGTGGCGGCCACCGAGCTCGCGCTGATGGCCGGCGGCGAGCGCGTCGAGGGCACGCTGTTCGGCAACGGCGAGCGCACGGGCAACGTCGACCTGATCACGCTGGCGCTCAACCTGCTGACGCAGGGCGTCGACCCCGAGCTCGACCTCTCGCGCATCGACGACGTGCGCGACACCGCGGTCATGTGCACCGAGCTGCCCGTCGACGTGCGCCATCCGTACGCCGGAGACCTCGTCTACACGGCCTTCTCGGGCTCCCACCAGGACGCGATCAAGAAGGGCATGGAGGCGCACCAGCGCTCGGGCGAGACCGTCTGGGACGTCCCGTACCTGCCGATCGACCCCAACGACGTCGGCCGCACCTACGAGGCGATCATCCGCGTCAACTCGCAGTCGGGCAAGGGCGGCGTGGCCTACGTGCTCAAGACCGACTACCAGCTCGACCTGCCGCGCAGCATGCAGGTGGAGTTCGCGCAGGTCGTGCAGCGCATCACCGACGAGCGCGGGGGCGAGCTCGCCGCGAGTGACATCTGGGACTCGTTCAAGGCCGAGTACGTCGACCGCGAGGTGCCGCTCGAGCTCGACGGCTACCGCATCGCCTCGGGCGACGGCGGCGAGCGCATCGAGGCGGTGATCCGCCACGCGGGCAAGGAGCACGAGGCCGGGGCGGACGGCAACGGCCCGCTCGACGCCTTCGTGCGGGCCATCCACGCGGCCACGGGCATCGAGGCGCGCGTGCTCGACTACGAGGAGCACGCGCTCGGCTCGGGGTCGGACGCCCGCGCCGCCGCGTACGTCCAGGTCGAGATCGGCGAGCAGACCAGCTGGGGCGTGGCGGTGCACCACAGCATCGTCACGGCCAGCCTCCGCGCGGTCGTCTCCGCCGTCAACCGCGCGCTCGCGATCGCATAGGTGAGCGCTCACGAGCTCGCGCTGCTGCTGGCGGTCGCCGGCGGGGCGGCCGTCGCGGCACTCGCGCTCGAGCCGCTCGCGCGCCGTCTCGGGATCCCGACGCCGCTCGCGTTCCTGCTCGGCGGGCTCGCGCTCGGGCAGCTGTGGGACGAGTCGCACGCCGTCGCCGGGCCGGACATGATCGCGATCTTCGGCACCGTCGCGCTCGTGATCGTGCTGCTGCAGGGCGGCTTCAACTGCGGTCTCGAGGCCGTGCGCCGGCAGATCGCGCCGGTGCTCGCGCTCGGGCATCGCCGGCACCGCCGCGACGTTCGGTCTCGTGGCGGTCGCCGCCCACCAGTTCGCGGGGCTCGACTGGACGCAGTCGCTCCTGCTCGGCGCCGTGCTCTCGCCGACCGACCCGGCCGCGGTCTTCGCCGCCGTCTCGCGCGCTGGCGCGGGCGGTGCGCGCATCGTGCGGCTGCTCGAGGCCGAGGCGGGCTTCAACGACCCGGTGGCGATCGCGCTCACGCTCGCGCTCGTGAGCGCCGCGGGCAGCGGCGACATCGCTGCGGCGTCGGTCGCGTGGACGACGGGGCGCGAGCTCGTGGTCGGCTCCGCCGTCGGCCTGCTCGCCGGCCTGCTCGCGGCGCGGCTGCTGGGGCCGCGGCGGCCGACGGTCGCGATGGCGCCGCCGCTCGCGGTGCTCGCGGGCGCGTTCGCGACGTTCGGGATCGGCGCGCTCGCCCACGGCAGCGGCTTCGTCGCGGTGTACCTCTTCGGGCTGGTGCTGGGCGACGCCGCCGACCTCCCGCAGGTCGATGCGGTGCGCGCGTTCGGCGAGCAGCTCGCCTCGCTGGCCGAGATCGCGATGTTCGTGCTGCTCGGCGTCGCGCTCGCCCGGGTGCCGTTGCGGGGCGAGCTGCTCGACGCCGCGCTGCTGACGCTCGTACTCGTGTTCGTCATCCGCCCGGCCGTCGTCTATCCGGTGCTGCTGGCATTCCGGCGCACGCGCGCCGAGGCGCTCTTCGCGACGGCCGGCGGGCTCAAGGGCGCGGTGCCGATCCTGCTCGCGGCGCTCCCGCTGCAGGCGGGGCTCGACGGCTCGACGCGCATCTTCGCGCTCGCCGGGCATCGTCGTGCTCGCCTCGCTCGCCCTCCAGGGACCCGCCGTCGCGCGGCTCGCGCCGCGGGTTGCGGCATGAGCGAGCCCGAGCTGCTCGCGGCCTACGACGCGCAGTTGCGCGGCGAGGCTCCCGATCCCCTCCCGGCGGGCGTCGGAGTCGCGCGCGACGGGCCGCTCCTGCGGCTGACCGGCCTCGGCCGCGGGGGCTTCATCGAGTATCGCGACCTCGGCGGTCTCGACGGCCCTGCCCTCGACGCGCTCATCGCGCGCCAGGTGGACGTCTTCCGCGCGCTCGGTGAGCCGTTCGAGTGGAAGCTGCACGGCCACGACCTGCCGCGGGACCTGCCCGAGCGGCTGCGCGCGGCGGGCTTCGTCCCCGAGGAGATCGAGACGGTGATGATCGCGGAGGTCTCTGCGATCGCCGGCGAGCCCGTCCTGCCGGACGGAGTCGCCGTGCGCGAGGTCGCCGATCCCGGCGAGGTCCGGGGCTTCGGCGAGCGGCTCTGGGAGCTGTGGGGCGAGGGGCACAACGCGTGGCTCGCGGAGAGTCTCGCGGCCGAGCTGGAAGCCGGTCCCGAAGCGCTCACGATCCTGATCGCCGAAGCCGGCGCGACGGTGGTCTGCGCCGCCTGGGTCCGGTTCGCGTCCGGGACCGGGTTCGCGACGCTGTGGGGCGGCTCCACGCTTCCGGCGTGGCGCGGACGCGGCATCTACCGGGCGCTCGTCGCGCAGCGTGCGAATCTCGCCGCGGCGCGCGGGTTCCGCTATCTGCAGGTCGACGCCTCGGACGCCAGCCGGCCCATCCTCGAGCGTCTCGGCTTCGTCCCCGTGACGACGACGACGCCGTTCATCTGGATGCCGCCCGAGCCCTAGGACGTGCGCCGGGCGGGGTGGGCGAGCGTCGCCAGGACGCCGAGCCCGATGAGGATGCCGCCACTCGCCCAGCGCTCGACGCGCCGCGCCCGCTCGCTCGCCTTGAGCACGCCGGCGAGGCTTCCGGCGCCGAGCGCCCAGACGGCGTCGGAGAGCGTGGCGATGGCGATGAAGACGAGCCCGAGCACGGTCGCCTGGAGCGCGACGTGGCCGCGCTCGGGGTCGACGAACTGGGGGAGGAATGCGAGGAAGAAGAGCGCCGTCTTCGGGTTGAGCGCGCTGACGATCAGGCCCTGGCGGAAGATCGACGTGTGAGCGCGTCCGCCGGCCATCTCCGTGGCGGCGACGGCGTCGCGCTCGACGCAGCCGCCTGATGCCGAGCACGATCAGGTAGGCGCCGCCGGCGAGCTTGAGCACCGAGAACGCGGTGGCCGACGACGCGATCACGGCCGAGACGCCGAGGGCGGCGCCGGCGACGTGGACGAACGCGCCGATCTCGACGCCGAAGACGGCCGCCAGGCCGCCGCGCCGTCCGTGGCCGACGCTCTGCGAGACGATGTAGAGCACGGCCGGCCCGGGCACGACGATCAGCGCGAACGCGGCGACGGCGAAGAGCTCGAGTGCGGACAGGCTCGGCATGCGCGAAAGCCTAACGAGCGGCGGTGGCGAGGGATTCAGGATCCGCCCGCCATGCCGATGGGAGCGACATGGAACTCGTCCAGGGCGGAGCGGGAGAGGTGCGGCAGTCCGAGGTCATCGCGGCGCTCTCGCACGCGCTCGACATGACCGAGGGGCATCCCGTCGGACAGGCCGAGCGCACGTGCCTGATCGGCATGCGCATCGCGCACGAGCTGCAACTCGACGAGGAGTCGCGCTACGCGCTGTATTACGCGCTGCTGCTCAAGGACGTCGGCTGCTCGTCGTCGGCGGCGCGCATGTGCGAGCTGTTCGGCACCGACGACATCGCGCTCAAGACGCACGGCAAGCTCGTCGACTGGACGAAGCCGGTGCAGGTCGCGCGCTACACCTCGCAGCACGTCGCGGCCGGTGGCCGCATCGCGCGCGCCCAGCGCACGCTCTCGGTGCTGCGCTCGCTGGTGGCCGAGGGCAAGGCGATCGTCGAGACGCGCTGCGACCGCGGCGCCGCGATCGTCAGGAGCCTCGGATTCCCGGAGGCGAGCGCGCAGGCGGTGTGGGCGCTCGACGAGTACTGGGACGGGCGCGGACAGCCGTCGGGCATGCAGGGCGAGGAGATCCCGCTGCTGGCGCGCATCGCCTGCCTCAGCCAGACCGCCGAGGTGTTCTTCGCGACGCACGGCGTCGCCGCGGCGCACGAGATGGTGCGCGAGCGCCGCGGGCGCTGGTTCGACCCGCAGATCGCCGACGTCCTGCTCGCGATCGGGCCCGAGGACCGGCTCTGGAGCGACCTGGTGCGCGACGACGTCGCCGCGCAGGTGCTCGCCGTCGAGCCCGTCGACCGCGTGCTGGTGCTCGACGAGGCCGGCATCGACAACGTCTGCGAGGCGTTCGCGGACGTCATCGACGCGAAGTCGCCGTTCACGGCCCGCCATTCGCGCGGCGTCGCCACCTACGCCGGCCTGATCGGCCGCCAGCTCGGCTTCGCCCGGAGCAGCTGCGCGAGTTGCACCGCGCGGGGATGCTGCACGACATCGGCAAGCTCGGGATCCCGAACACGATCCTCGACAAGCCGGCCAGGCTGACCGACGACGAGTTCGCCCGCATCCGCCTGCATCCGGCGTACACCGAGAGCATCCTGGCGGGCATCCCGGCGTTCGCCCGCTTCGCCGCGGTGGCCGCGTCCCATCACGAGCGCCTGGACGGCCGCGGCTATCACCGCGGCGTGCCCGCCGGCGACCTTCCGCTGAGCGCGCGCGCCCTGGCGGTCGCCGACGTCTTCGAGGCGCTCACCGCCGACCGCCCGTACCGCAGCCCGATGGATCCCGCGGAGGCGCTCGCGATCGCGCGCGAGGACCCCGGCCACCTCGATCAGTCCTGTGTCGAGGCACTCGCCGCCGGCGTCGAGCGCGCCGCCGAGCGCTTCGCCGCTTAGCCCCTCGCGCACGGGGTAAGGGTCCTGGCAGCTCTAGCCAGGAGGATCTCGTGAGCGGAAGCGACGAACAGCACGACCGCGTCAAGCCGACCGAGCAGCGCGGCGGGACGAACCCCGACGAGGCCGAGGCCCGCGAAAAGGGCCAGTGGGCAGGCACGGTCGAGGACGGCATGGTGCCGGCGGAGCTCGGTGGATCGGATGCGCCCCGGGAACTGCTGGCGGACGACCCGGAGCTCGGCAGCTCCGTTCTCGGGCAGACGACCGGTTCCGACGAGCCGGCCACCGAGGATGGCGTCGACCTCGGCGCCGGCGATCACGCGGACGCGACGAGTGACGGCGGCCCCGACGCGGCCGAAGGCGCCGAGGAGCCTTCGCTGCGAGACGCGCCCAATCTCCAGGTCCGCCCCGACGCCGGCACCGGCGGCTGAGGCCGGGCGCGCGCCTCAGAACACCGTCAGCGCACCCGGATCGGTCAGCCGGCTGACCGGCAGGCGGTCGCGCAGCAGCTGGATCGAGTCGTCGCGCAGCTCCGTGAGCAGGCCGAGGTAGACCTCGCGCGGGATCTCGATCGCTCCCAGCGTGCGCAGGTGCGGCGTCGCGTGCTGGACCTCGAAGAGACCGGCGCGGGCCTCGATCAGCCGGGCGGCGAGGTCGACCAGCGCGACCTTGGAGGCGTCGTTCGCGCGGTGGAACATCGACTCGCCGCAGAACACGCCGCCGACGAGGACGCCGTAGATCCCGCCGACCAGGCGCTCGCCGTCCCAGACCTCGACGCTGTGCGCGTGGCCGAGCCGGTGCAGCTCGCCGTAGGCGAGCGCGAGGTCGTCGCTGATCCAGGTGCCCGGCTCGTCGGGCCGCGGCTCGCGACAGCCTTCGACGACCGCCGCGAAGTCCTCGTCGAGCGTCGTCTCGTAGCCGCTGCGGCGCAGCGTGCGCGCGAGCGAGCGCGAGACGTGGACGCGGTCGAGCGGGAGGACGCCGCGGCGCGGCGGGCGAGAACCACGGCACCGTGTCGATCGTGTCGTGCGGCCACGGGAAGACACCGCGCCGGTAGGCGTCGACGAGCGTCGCCGGCGCGAGGTCGGCGCCGACGCCGACGAGGCCGTGCTCGTCGCCGGGCATCGCTTCGGGGAAGGTCCAGCCGCTTCGCGGCAGACCCTCGGGCACGCTGCGTGCGGTGCTCGCGTCACTCCCCGCGCATGAGCTTCTGCGCGCGCGGGAGCACCGAGTCGAGCGCGCGGACCGCCTCGTCGATGTGCTCGCGCGTGCAGATCAGGGGCGGCGAGAGCTGGATCACCGGATCGCCGCGGTCGTCGGCGCGGCAGATCACGCCGGCCTCCTGCAGCTGCGGCGAGAGGAACTCGCGCAGCAGCACCTGGCACTCCTCGGCGCTGAACGTCTCGCGCGTGGCGCGGTCCTTGACGAGCTCGAGCGACATGAAGTAGCCCGCGCCGCGCACGTCGCCGATGATCTCGTGGTCGCCCGCGAGGCCGTGGAGCTGCTCGGCGAAGTAGGCCTCGTTGGCGCGCACGTTGGCGAGCAGGTCGAGCGCGCTCCATCACGTCGAGGTTGGCGCTCGCCGATCGCGGTCGCCATCGGATGGCCGCCGAACGTGATGCCGTGCAGGTAGTACTCGCCGCCCTCGACGAACGGCTCGGCCACGCGGTCGGAGATCAGCAGCGCGCCGAGCGACGCGTACCCGCTCGTCAGGCCCTTCGCGCACGTGATCAGGTCGGGCTCGTAGCCGTAGCGCTGGCAGCCGAACCACTCGCCGAGCCGGCCGAAGCCGCAGATCACCTCGTCGGCGACCTGCAGGACGCCGTAGGCGTCGCAGATCTCGCGCACGCGGCGGTGGTACTCCGGGTGCGGCGTGAACGTGCCGCCCGAGTTCTGGACGGGCTCCATGATCACCATGGCGACGGTCTCGGGCCCCTCCTGCTCGATCGTCTCGGCGACCTCGTCGGCGCACGCGAGCGAGCACTCGCCGGCCTCCGCGCAGTACTTGCAGCGGTAGCGGTTCGTGTTGGCGACGTGGCGGACGCCGTCGATGAGCGGCTCGAACGGCGTGCGGATCGACGTGATGCCCGTGATCGAGAGCGCGCCCATGGTGGTGCCGTGGTAGGCGACCTTGCGCGAGATGACCTTGCGCCGCATCGGCTGGCCGTTGGCCGCGTGGTACTGGCGCGCGAGCTTCCAGGCCGACTCGACGGCCTCGGAGCCGCCGGAGACGAAGAACGCGCGGTTGATGCTCGGGCGGGGCGAGATCGGCGAGCCGGGCGGCGAGCTCGGCCGCGGGCGGGTGCGCGAACGTCCAGTTCGTGTAGTACGGCAGCTGCCGCATCTGCTCGAGCGCGGCCTGGCCGAGCTCCTCGCCGTACGAGTAGCCGATCTGCACGGTGAACAGCCCGCTGAGCATGTCCAGGTAGCGCTTGCCGTGCGTGTCGAACAGGTACGGGCCCTCGCCGCGCTCGATGATCGGGATCTCGTTGTCCCGGTAGGCGCCCATCGAGGAGAAGTGCAGCCAGAGGTGATCCTTCGCCTTGCGCTGCAGTTCCGCGTGCAAACTCGTGTCGATCGCCATGTCCGCCCCTCCGTCGATCTGCCGGGCAACGCTAGCACTCGCTGCGCGGCTACAGTCCTCCCATGGCCGGCGGACAGACCGCGAGCGAGTCCGCTCGCCGCGGCCTGATCGCGGCGCTCGTGGCGGTGGCGGCTCTGGCCGCGGCCGCCCAGCCGGCGCTCGCCGAACGGCCTGCGGGACCGCCCGTGCGCCTGGCAGCCGGGCCTGTCGGCGTTCCCCGCCGGGGTGCTCGCGCGCCGTCGCGGCGAGGACCGGCTGCCGCGTGCGGATCGTGCCGCCGCTCGCGCCCGGCGCCGTGCCCGCCGACCGGCATCGACCTCGTCGAGCTGCGGGGGGACGACGCGGGAGCGCTGGTGGCCTCCGGCCGTCTCGAGTTGATCAAGGAGTCGACCGTGCCCGGGCTGGGCGATGTCCCGGGCAAGCTGCGGGACGTCGTGCGCGACGCCGCCGGCGGCCTGCGCGCCGTGCCGTACCTGTGGAGCCCGCAGCTGCTGCTCGCGCGCCGCTCGGTCCACGGCACGAAGCCGCCGACGAGCCTGCGCGCGCTGTTCTCGCTCCGCGGGGCAGACGCGCGCCGCCCTGCCCGACTCGCCGCTCGAGCTCGCGATCGCGGCGCGTTACCTCGGAGTCGGCGATCCCTTCGAGCTCGACCGCGACGAGCTGGCCGCCGCACGCGGGGTGGTCGCGCCGGCCCGTCCGCTGCTGCACCTGTACTCCGATGCCGCCGCCCTGCGCTCGCTCTTCCGGCGCGGCGTGATCGATCTCGCGCTCGGGAACGCCGCGACGCTCGGCGACCAGCGGGCGAGCGTCGTCGCGAGCGTGCCCGCCGAGGGGACGATCTCGACCGAGCGCGTGCTCGGCGTCGTCGCCGGCACGCGGCGGGCGGTCTGCGCGCGGCGCGTCGCCGGCGCGTTGCTCGCACCCGCCGCGCAGGCGCGGCTCGCCGCCGCGCGCGGCCTGCTCCCCGTGCGCACGGCGACCTGCGCGGCGCTTTCCGAGAGGCGCCTGCACGACCCTCCGGCGGGCGCTCTCGCAGACGCTCGCGAACAGCTCCATGGCGATTCATCCGGCGGCTTCGGAGGGTGTCACGGGCTGGCCGGAATGGGTGGGTGAATGGGTGCTCCTGCGGGGGTGACGGGGCCCTGCTGAGGCCGTCCGGCGTTGCCGCCATGCAGGGGAATTGCTAGGGTCCACCCGATGTTCGCCGCGCGCGGCAACGTGCGGGCCCTCGACCGGGCCCGCCGAGTTGGCCGCCACGTCTCTGTGCTCGCCGTGTGTGCGGTGGGCATCGGCGTTGGCTTGGCTACGCCTGCCCAGGCGGACAAGGTGGGCGACACGAAGGCCGAGGCGAACCGCGTCTGGGAGCAGATCCAGAGCGACGGCGAGCGCCTCGAGGCCACGATCGAGCAGTACAACGGCGCCAGATTCCGCCTCCAGCAGACGATGGGCCGGATCCACGAGAACGAGGTGCGTCTCTCGACCGCCCGCGTGAACCTCAAGAACGCCCACCACGCGCTCAACATCTCGCTCATCAGCGCGTACAAGAACCCGCGGCCCGACCCGCTGCAGGCGGCGCTGGAGGCGCGCAACTTCGGCCAGGTGCTCGAGCAGTTCGCGCTGCTCGATCGCGCCCAGAGCTACAACGCGAGCATCCTCACCGACATCCGCGACTACCGCAAGGACGTCGACTCGAGCCAGCGCGTGCTCAACCGCGAGCGCAACGCCCGCCGCGAGACGGTCGCCGAGCTGCAGTCGCTGAAGGGGCAGATCCAGAGCTCGATCGCGGCCGACAAGCAGCGCTACCGCGGTCTGCGCGCCAAGGTGCGGCGCCTGATCGAGGAGCGCCGCCAGGCCGAGATCGAGGCCTCGAGGCGCGTCGCCGAGCAGCAGCGCCGGTTGCAGGCCGCATCCACCACGCAGGCCGTGGCCGTCAACGACATCGGCGGCGTGAGCGGTACCGCGAACTCGTCGAGCGCGAGCGACTCCGGCGTCTCGGTCGCGCTCCCGTCGCCCTCCACGGCCGGCGAGGCGGCAGTCAACTTCGCGCTCGGCCAGCTGGGCACGCCCTACTCGTGGGGCGGCGCGGCGCCCGGCGGCTTCGACTGCTCCGGCCTCGTCTCCTGGGCCTACGCCCAGGCGGGCCGCGGCGGCCTCCCGCACTTCACGGGCGCGCTCTGGAACTCGGGCACGCACATCTCCTCGCCGGGCGATCTCGCTCCCGGCGACCTCGTCTTCTTCCACGGCCTCGGCCACGTCGGGCTGTACATCGGCGGCGGCAACTTCGTGCACGCGCCGCACACCGGCGACGTCGTGAAGATCTCGAATCTCGGCAGCTACAGCGGCTACGACGGCGCTGTGCGCGTCAGCGGCTAGCACGCGGCGCTAGACCGCGGCGTCGAGCACGGCGCGGATGCCCGCGTCGTCGGCGACGGGCGCGAGCGGGCGCCGCGTCGCGGTGCCGATGCCGTAGCGGATGGCGGCGGCCGCGCGCATGCCGGTCGGTGACGGCCCTGCGGCGCGGATCGCTCCCAGCAGCGGCACGAGCGGCGCGAAGAGGTCGGCAGCGCGCCCGCCCTCGCCGGCCGCCGCCGCCTCGTAGACCGCCAGGCAGCGCTCCGGCGCGACGTTCGCGATCGCGAGGATGCCCCCCGAGCCGCCGGCCAGCGTGACCAGGTAGAGCAGCGTCGGCGTGCCGCAGTAGGCGGCGAACGCCCGGCGGGCACGTGTCGAGCAGCTGGAGGAACCGGCCGACCTCCTCGCCCGACTCCTTGACGCCGCTCACGACGCCCTCGGACGCGAGCTCGCGCAGCACGTCGAGCGGCCACTGCGAGCCCGCCATCGCGGGCATCGTGTACGCGAGCAGCGGGAGCCCGCCCGCGGCGCCGTGCACGGCGCGCGCGAGTCCGGCGAGCTCGTCCCGGCCGACCCGGTTGTAGTACGGCGTGATCAGCATCACGGCGGCCGCGCCCGCCTGCGCGGCGTGCTCGGCGAGCGCGACCGCGTCGCGCTGCGCGGGCGCGCCGACCTGGGCCAGCACCGGCGTGCCGGGGCAGGCCGCGATGACCGCCTCGAGCAGCGCTCGGCGCTCGGGGGGCGTGTGCAGGTGGAACTCGCCGGTCGACCCCGCCAGCACGAGCCCGTGCACGCCGGCGTCGACGAGGCGGCGCGCGAAGGCCGCCGTCGCGTCGATGTCGATCTCCTCGGCGGCGTCGTAGAGCGTGAGCAGCGGGACGTGGACCCCAGGCGGCGGCATCGGCATGGCGCCCAGGATACCGTTGGCGCACGTGACCGCCTCCGCCGTCGCCGCGCCCAGTCTGCGCCGGTCGTTACGCCCCCTGGGGCTGCTGACGAGCGGCCATCTGGTCACCGATCTCGCGCAGGGCAGCGTGCCGGCGCTGCTGCCGTTCCTGCGCACCGAGCTGCACCTCTCCTACACCCGGACCGCGGCCATCATGCTCGCCGCGACGGTCGCGTCGTCCTTCGTCCAGCCGATCTTCGGGTACCTCTTCGACAAGCGCCAGGGCGACTGGCTGCTGGTCGCGGGCCCGGCGCTCGCCGGGGTGGGCATCGGGCTGCTCGCGTTCGTCCACACGTTCGAGCTCGCGCTCCTGTGCGTGCTGGCGTCGAGTGTCGGCGTCGCCGCGTTCCACCCCGAGGCGAGCAAGTTCGCGGCCTGGCTCTCGGGCGAGCGGCGCTCGACGGCGATGTCCGTCTTCTCGGTCGGCGGGAACCTGGGCGTCGCCATCGGCCCCCTGCTGGCCGGCGTGATCGCGGCGCACTACGGGCTCGGCGGCGTCTGGCTGCTCGCCATCCCGGGCCTCGTGATCGCGGGCGTGCAACTCGCGGGCCTTGCCGCGCTCGGCGGTGCCACCGCGCACGCCCGCGTGGCGACGGCGCTCGCGGGGCGCGACCGCTGGGGCGCGACGGGCCTGCTCCTGGTCGCCCTGATGGTGCGCGGCTACGTGCACTTCGGCCTGCTCACGTTCATCCCGCTGTTCGAGCACGACGCGCGCGACACCAGCAGCGAGTACGGCTCGAGGGTGCTCGCGCTGATGCTCTTCGCGGGAGCGGTCGGCACGCTCGTGGTCGGCCCTCTGGCCGATCGCCACGGCCGCCGCCTCATGCTGACGCTGACGTTCGCGACGGCCGTTCCCGGCGTGGCGCTGTACCTCGCCAATCCGGGGGCGCTCGGCCTCGCCGGCATCGCGTTCGCGGGCGCCGGGATCATCTCGACGTTCGGCATCACGATCGTGCTCTCGCAGGAGTACCTGCCGACCCGCCTCGCGACCGCTGCAGGGCTCTCGATCGGGCTCTCGATCGGCCTCGGCGGCGCCGCGTCGTTCGCGATCGGCCGCCTCGCCGACACGATCGGGCTGACCGACGCGCTCTGGACGATCCCGCCCGCGGCGCTGCTCGGGACGGCGCTGTGCGCCCTGCTGCCGGCACCGGATCCTCCCCAGCGCGCCGCAGCGGCGTGACCGTCACCGAGACGTACACGACGCCCGCCGCGCGCGACGACGTGCTGGAGGAGCTTGCCGAGAGCCACTTCGACCTGCTCGTGGTCGGCGGCGGGATCGTGGGCTGCGCGGTCGCCTGGCTCGGAGCGCATGCGGGCCTGCGGGTCGCGCTGGTCGAGCGAGGCGATCTCGCCGGGGCCACGTCGAGCGCGTCGTCCAAGCTCATCCACGGCGGGCTCCGCTATCTGGAGATGGGCGACGTCGGTCTCGTGCGCGAGGCCCACGCCGAGCGCCACGCGCTCGCCGGCGTCGTCGCGCCGCACCTCGTGCGGCCGCGCGCCTTCCTCGTCCCCGTGTATCGCGGAGGCCCGGTCCGCGCGACGAAGCTGCGCGCCGGGCTCGTCCTCTACGGCGCCCTCGGCCGCTTCGCCGACGGGGGCGGGAGCCTGCTGCGGCCCGAGGCGGCCCGGGCCCTCGTGCCGCCGCTGCTGCTGGACGGACTCCGCTCGGCCGGGCGCTACGTGGACGACGAGACCAACGATGCGCGCATGACGATCGCCGTCGCGCGCGCGGCGGCGCGCGCCGGTGCGCGCATCGCAACGCGCGTCGAGGTGCGCGCGCTGCGGCTGACGGGCGGCCGCGTGGTCGGTGCCGAGTGCGCCGACGTCCTCGGCGGGGCCGCCCTCGAGGTCACGGCGACCTGCGTCGTGAACGCGACGGGGCCGTGGGTCGACGACGTGCGGCGCATGGCCGATCCGGCCGCGCCGCGCTCCCTGCGCTTCGCCAAGGGAGCGCATCTGATCGTGCGCCTCGACGAGCCCTGGGAAGCGGCACTCACGACGCCGCTCGAGGGCGGGCGCGTGCAGTTCGCGAACCCGTGGGAGGGGGCCCTGCTCGTCGGCACGACCGACGAGCCGTTCGAGGGCGACCCGCGCGATCTCGAGGTGACGGCCGCGGACGTCGAGCAGATCGTGCGCGAGTCGCGGGTCTCGATCGAGCCGGGCGTCGTCGAGCCCGACCGCATCCTCTCGAGCTTCGCCGGCGTGCGCGTGCTGCCGCAGGGCGACGCCGAGACCCCGTCGGCGCGCCGCGAGACGGTGATCGAGCGCGGCGACAGCGGCCTGCTCTCGATCGCGGGCGGCAAGTTCACGACGTTCCGGCGCATCGCGCTCGATGCGCTCGAGCGGCTGCGCGAGGATCTCGATCTGCACCTGCTCGACCGGGCGCCGGTGCCGCTGCCCGGAGCGGCCGACCCCGGCGTCGTCGCGGAGCGGCTGCTGGCCGAGCTACCCGGCGCTCTCGGCGGCGACCGCTGCGCACCTCGCGCGCTTCCACGGCAGCGAGGCCTTCGACGTGCTCGCGCCCGCGCGCGAGGATCCGGCGCTGCTCGAGCCGCTCGCGGCGGGCGCTCCCGAGGTCGCCGCGCAGGTGCGCTGGGCGCGCGAGCAGGAGTGGGCGCTGACCGCGGACGACGTGCTGGCGCGCCGCACGACTCTCGCCGCGCTCGGCCGCGGGGACGAGGCGCGCTCGCGCGTCGAGGAGCTTCTGCGATGACGGCCCGCTACGTCGCCGCGCTCGATCAGGGCACCACGAGCACGCGCTGCATGCTCTTCGACGAGCGCGGCCGCACGGTCGCGACCGCGCAGCACGAGCACCGCCAGATCACGCCGCGCCCGGGGTGGGTCGAGCACGACGCCGGACGAGATCCTCGCGCGCTCGCGCACGTGCATCGACGAGGCGCTCGCGGCCGCCGGCGCCGCGGCGACCGACGTGGCCGCGATCGGCATCGCCAACCAGCGCGAGACCGTCGTGCTGTGGGAGCGCGAGACGGGCCGCCCGCTCGCGAACGCGATCGTGTGGCAGGACACGCGCAGCGCCGAGCGCGTCGCGGCGCTCGGCTCCCTCGACCGCTTCCGCGCGCAGACGGGCCTGCCGCTGGCGACGTACTTCTCGGGCCCGAAGCTCTCCTGGCTGCTCGACGAGCTGCCGGGCGCGCGCGAGCGCGCCGAGGCCGGCGAGCTCGCGGCGGGCACGATCGACAGCTGGCTCGCCTGGCACCTGGCGGGCGTCCACGTCACCGACGCGACCAACGCGAGCCGCACGCTGCTGATGGATCTCGACACGCTCGACTGGGACGACGGGCTGCTCGAGGCGATCGGCGTCCCGCGCGCGCTGCTCCCCGCCATCGGGCCGTCGAGCGGCGTCGTCGGCGAGATCGGCGGTATCCCGCTGGCCTCGCTGCTCGGAGATCAGCAGGCGGCGCTCTTCGGGCAGTGCTGCTTCGCGCCGGGCGAGGCCAAGTGCACCTACGGCACCGGCAACTTCCTCCTGCTCAACACCGGCGAGCGCCGCGTGCCCTCGAGCCACGGGCTGATCACCGGCATCGCCTACCGCCTCGGCGAGGACCCGCCCGCCTACATGCTGGAGGGCGCCGTCGCCGTCACGGGAGCGCTCATCCAGTGGCTGCGCGACAACCTCGGGGTGATCGGGGCGGCGGCCGAGGTCGAGGAGCTCGCCGCGAGCGTGCCCGACAGCGACGGCTGCGTGATCGTGCCGGCCTTCTCCGGCCTCTACGCGCCGCGCTGGCGCCCCGACGCCCGCGGCGTGATCTGCGGCCTCACGCAGTTCCACACCAGGGCGCATCTCGCGCGCGCCGCGCTCGACGCGACCGCGTACGCGACGCGCGAGCTGGTCGACGCGATGAGGGCGGATGCCGGTGTCGAGTTGCCCGCCTTGCGCGTCGACGGCGGCATGACCGCCAACGAGCTGCTGCTGGGGATCCAGGCCGACGTTCTCGGGCTGCCGGTCGTGCGGCCCGCCGTGACGGAGACCACCGCGCTCGGCGCCGCCTACGCAGCGGGGCTCGCCGTCGGCTTCTGGGAGTCGCTCGACGAGCTGCGCGCGAATGAGCGCGGCGAGCGCACGTGGCATCCCCACACGACTGCGGAGGAGCGCGAGCGCGGGTACGCGCGCTGGAACGCCGCGGTCGAACGCTCGCTCAACTGGGCCTGAGCTGACCAGGTCAGCGCCAGCTCCTCTACGAGTCAACTCGCGGCGGGCCGATGCCCGGCCTGCAATTGCGACAGGGAGGAGGGTGGATGGACGACAGCCAGCGAAAGCTCGCGGCCGAGTTCGTCGGCACGTTCGCGCTGATCTTCTTCGGCGCCGGCGCGGCGCTCCAGGGCGCCGATCTGGTCGGAGCAGGCGCTCGCCAACGGCCTGGCCATCGGCCTGATGGTGACTGCGGTCGGCCACATCTCGGGCGGTCACTTCAATCCGGCCGTGACGCTCTCGATGCTCGTCACCGGGCGCATCTCACTGGCGGAGGGAGCCCGCTACATGGTCTCCCAGCTCGCAGGGGCGACGGCGGCAGCACTCGTGCTGCTCGCGATCTTCCCGTCCGCGGTCACGGACGCCGCCAATCTCGGCGTGCCCGCGGTGGGCGGCGACGGCATCAGCACGGGCAACGCGCTCGTGGCCGAGATCGTGACCACGTTCTTCCTCGTCTTCGTCATCTACGGCGTTGCGGTCGACAAGCGCGGTGCGTTCAGCATCCTCGCGGGTCTGCCGATCGGCCTCACGATCAGCATCAGCGTGCTCGCGGTCGGCGACGTCTCGGGCGCCGCTCTCAACCCCGCGCGCTGGTTCGGGCCGGCCCTCGTCTCGGGCACGTTCGACGACTTCTGGATCTGGATCGTCGGACCGGCGATCGGCGCGGTCCTCGCCGGCATCGCCTACGACCGGATACTCCTCAGGGGCACTCCGGGGGAGTAGTTCGACGGTCGTCCACTGATACCGTGTGGTGGGACGGCGGTGCCGTTCCACCACACGGCACAATGGCTGGGACGGTGGCATGAGCGGAGAGAGCAGCGTGCGGGAGTTGCGCGCGACGGGCCTTCAGGGCGTTTCGCTCGGCGAGACGGAGATCGCGCTCGTCGACGGCGAGAACGGCCGCCTCGATCTACCGCGGTCACGATGCCGAGCGGCTCGCGCACGAGAGCACGTTCGAGGCCACCGCCTTCCTGCTCTGGAACGGGCGCCTGCCGGACGACGCACGAGCTCTCCGAGCTCAAGCACCGCGCCGTGGCCGGCATGGTCGTGCCCTCCGAGGTGCACGACGCGATCCGCTCGCTCGGGCCGGACGCGCTGGCGATGGACGTCCTCCGCACGGGTCTCTCGGTCGTGGGGCGCCATGCGCGGCCGCGCCGAGGGCGGCGACAGCGAGGACGCGCTGTGGGCGCTCGCGGCGACGCCGGCGATCGTCGCCGACTTCGCGCGACTGCGCACCGGCGCGCAGGTGCTCGCGCCCGATCCCGAGCTGGGAATCGTCGAGAACTACCTGCTCAAGCTCAGCGGCGAGCCGCCCGGAGCCCGCGCAGGCTCGCGCGCTCGACGCGTATTTCATCCTCGGCGCCGAGCACGGCATGAACGCCTCGACGTTCACCGCGCGCGTGATCGTCTCGACGCTCTCCGACCTCGCCTCGGGCCTGGTCGGGGCGGTCGGAGCGCTCAAGGGGCCGCTGCACGGCGGTGCGCCGAGCCACGTCTCGCACATGATCGACGAGATCGGCTCGGCCGAGAACGCCGAGCCCTGGCTGCGCCGCAAGCTCGAGGCGCGGCGAGGTCCTGATGGGCTTCGGCCATCGCGTCTACCGCACCTACGACCCCCGCGCACGCGCGCTCGGCGAGATCGCCGAGGGGCTCGCCGGCGAGAACGAGCGCCTCGCGCTCGCGCGCCACGTCGAGGAGACCGCGCTGCGCCTGCTGGAGGAGTACAAGCCGGGTCGCCGGCTGTACACGAACGTCGAGTACTACGCGGCCGTCGTGCTCGGCGGCGTCGACCTGCCGCCCGATCTCTACCCGGCGACGTTCGCCGCCGCCCGCACCGCCGGCTGGACGGCGCACATCCTCGAGCAGCTGCAGCACAACCGCCTGATCCGCCCGACGGTCGACTACGTCGGGCCGATGCCCGAGTCCTGAGCGGGGGCGCCCGGCGGCTCGGCGAGAGCCTCGGCGAGCTTCTCGATGCGCGCCTCGGCGGCCTCGAGCCGGGTGCGGCACGCGCGGTAGAGGGCCTCGCCGCGCTCCCACAGGGCGAGCGCCTCCTCGAGCGACGTCGAGCCGTCCTCGAGCCGCTGCACGACCTGCTCCAGCTCGTCGCGCGCAGCCTCGAACGAGAGCTGCTCGACGGGGGTTGGCTCATCCATCCGCTCTGACCTCCTCGATGCGCGCACTGGCGGCGCCGCGCGCGAGCCGCAGGTCGACCTGCTCGCCCGTGGCGAGCGACGCGGCGTCGCGCACGGCCGCGCCGCCGTCGCCGATGACGATGGCGTAGCCGCGCTCGAGCGTGGCCTGCGGGGCGACCGCGCGCAGGCGCGCGACGAGCTGCTCGTTGCGCTGACTCCGCGACTCGAGCGCGCGCTGCGGCGCGCCGTCGAGCACGCTGCGCAGGCGCGCGAGCGCCTCGCGCCGCGAGACGACCCAGTAGTCGGGGCTGCGCAGCGCGGGTCGCGCCGCAAGGGACTCGAGTCGCTCGCGCGCACGCACGACGACGCGTTCGGCGCAGCGGCGCGCGGCCGAGCGCAGCCGCTCGACGTTCTCGAGCTCCTGGCGTGCGTCCGGGACGATCAGGCGCGCAGCGTCGGTGGGCGTCGAGGCGCGGCGGTCGGCGACCAGGTCGCACAGCGGAACGTCGCGCTCGTGCCCCACGGCGGAGACGACGACGGTCGAGCAGGCCGCGATCGCACGGCAGAGCCCCTCGTCCGAGAACGGCAGGAGATCCTCGAGCGAGCCGCCGCCGCGCGTGATCACGATCACGTCGACATCCGGCGCGGGCGTCGAGCGCCGTCAGGGCGCGCAGGATCTCGGGCACGGCGCGCTCACCCTGGACGGCGGTCTCGGCGAGCACGAAGCGCGCCGAGGGGAGGCGCGCCCGCGCGTTGCGGATGACGTCGAGCGGCGCGGCTGCATCCCGGCCCGCGATCAGGCCGATGCCGCGCGGCCAGAGCGGCGGCGCGCTCTTGCGGGCGGCCTCGAAGAGCCCGTCGGCATCGAGCCGGCGCCGGGCCTCCTCGATGCGCGCGAGCAGCGCACCGTCACCGGCGGGCTCGATGCGATCGGCGCGCAGCGACGAGCTCCGCGCGCTTGTCGTAGAGCGTCACCTTGCCGTGCACCTGCACGCGCTGGCCCTCGACCGGACGCGGGTCGATGCGCTCGAACAGCCAGCGGGCCATCGTCACCAGCGAGCGTTGCGCCCTCGTCCGGATCGCGCAGCGTGAGGAACGTGACGCCGCGGTTGGCGTGGTAGCGCAGATCGCCGATCTCGCCCTCGACCCACAGCGCCGGCAGATCGTCGATGCGGCGCGCGAGCCCGCGATTGACGTTGGCGACGCTGTAGACGCGCCTGGCGGGCGCGACGGTGGCCTCGGCGCCGGCAGCGCTCACGAGAAGTTCAGTGCCCTAGACGAGGATGCGTTCGGCAAGCTCGGGCGAGCAGCCACTCGCCAGCAGGTCACACGCGTGGTGCAGGTCGGCGTCGCTGAGCGCGATGCGCTCGGCGACCTCCTGCGAACAGCCGGCCTGGACGAGTACGAGCTCGCGCCACTCGACCACCTGCTGCTGCACGTCGGAGCGCGGGCCCTGGCCTTGCGGAGCGGCAGATCGCGAAGCTGCCATGAGTCAATGGTACCCGACAAGGCGCACGGTGTGGTCCCGGTCCGATTCCAGGCCTCTACGCTACGCCCATGGCGAGCGAGGATCAGCTGCTCGCGGCCGCGGCGGCCGCGAAGCCGTTCGCCGCCGCCGGCGAGGAGGTCGTGGGCGTCCTCGTGGCGGATCCGTTCGAGCACGGGCTCGTGTTCCTGTGCGCGCTCGGGCCGCCGGCGGACGACGAGGACGAGGATGCCGACGACGTGCCGGAGCTCGGCTGGATCGCCGTCGACCCGGGCGGGCTCGCGCTCGCCGACTCGCGCCGCGTGCAGGAGGCGGCGATGCTCGCCGCACTCTGCGAGACGGCCGAGGAGGCCGCGCTCGTGCCCGAGGCGGCCGAGATCGCCGCGGCCGTCGACCGGGCGCTCGGCCTGGCCGGCGACGAGCGCCCCGAGCTGCGAGCCGCGCTCGACGCGACCCGGGAGGCGGCGCTGGCAGCGGCCGTCTACGACGACGGCCTGCGCGTCGCCCGCACGGGCTACGTCGACCAGCTCGGCGACGCCGCACGCGCTCTCGGCGCGAGCGCGCAGGATCTGCAGCAGCGCGGCGCGGAGCTGTCGGCGAGCCTCAGCGGCGGGCCCGGCGATCCTGCCGACGCGCTCGCCCGCGCAGTCTGGGACGTGCTCGACCGCATCGCGCTCGCGGGCGCGCCGGAGCGCTTCAGCGACGCGCTGGGTGACGCCGCGCCGGCCATCTCGGCGTTCGCCGAGGACGTGCTCGCGCACTACCGCGCGGACCTCGACGACGACGCGGAGGCAGGGCATGACCACGTTCGACGGACGCCCCGTCCTGATCACCGGCGGCGGCACGGGCATGGGCCGGGCGTTCGCGCTCGCGCTCGCCGAGCGAGGCGCCTCCGTCGCCGTGTGCGGGCGCCGCGCCGAGCCGATCGAGGAGACGGCGGAGCTGTGCCGCGCCCACGGCGGTCGGCGCGCTCGCGTCGCAGGTCGACGTGCGCGATCCCGAGCGCGTCGAGGCCTGGGTGGCGGAGGCGGCCGCGGCGCTCGGCCCGCCGCGCATGCTCATCAACAACGCCGCCGGCAACTTCCTCGCGCACGCCATCGACCTCTCGCCGAACGGCTGGCGCGCCGTCATCGACATCGTCCTCAACGGGACGTTCTACTGCTCGACCTCGGTCGCGCGGAGCATGCGCGAGGCCGGCGTGGGCGGCTCGATCCTGAACGTGATCGCGAGCTACGCGTGGACGGGCAACCCGATGACGGCGCACTCGGCCGCCGCCAAGGCGGGCGTCTGGAACCTCGCCCGCTCGCTCGCGGTCGAGTGGGCCCCGCTCGGCATCCGCGTCAACTGCATCGCGCCCGGACCGCTCGACAGCGAGGGTGCCGCGGAACGCCTGTTCCCGACGCCCGAGATCCGCGACAAGATGCTCGCGGACATCCCGGATCGCCGTTTCACGACGCTCGAGGACGTCGTCGCGAGCGCGCTCTTCCTGCTCTCCGACGACGCCGCCCACATCACGGGCGAGACGCTCACGATCGACGGCGGCCAGTCGCTCTCGCAGGGCATGTTCCGGCACAGCCCCATTCCGCAGCGCTGAATCCCGTTCTCAGCGCCGGTCGAGCGGCACGAACGTGCGCTCGTCGTAGCCGACGTAGGTCTGCCGCGGCCGCGAGATCTTCTGCTCGCGGTCGTTGAGCATCTCCTCCCACTGCGCGATCCAGCCGGGCAGCCGCCCGAGCGCGAAGAGCACGGTGAAGTAGTCGGTCGGGTAGCCCATCGCCTGGTAGATCAGGCCGGAGTAGAAGTCGACGTTCGGGTAGAGCTTGCGCGAGACGAAGTAGTCGTCCTCGAGCGCGATGCGCTCGAGCTCCAGCGCGATCTCGAGCTTCGGGTTGAGGCCCGTCTGCTCGAAGACCTGGTCGGCGACCGTCTTGATCGAGCTTCGCGCGCGGGTCGTAGCTCTTGTAGACGCGGTGCCCGAAGCCCATCAGGCGGCCCTTGCCCGACTTGACGCCCTCGATGTAGGCCGGGACGCTCTTGACGTCGCCGATCTCGTCGAGCATGCGCAGCACGGCCTCGTTCGCGCCGCCGTGCAGCGGCCCGTAGAGCGCCGCGATGCCGGCCGAGACGGCCGAGAACGGATCGACGTGCGACGAGCCGACGCTGCGGACGGCGCGAGGTGGAGCAGTTCTGCTCGTGGTCGGCGTGCAGGATCAGGAGGATCTCGAGCGCGCGCTGCAGCACCGGGTTCGGCTCGTGGCGCCCGCCGATCTCGAACGTCATGTTGACGAAGTTGCCGATGTAGCCGAGGTCGTTGCGCGGGAAGACGTACGGCAGGCCGCGCGAGTGGCGGAAGGCGAACGCCGCGATCGTCGGGATCTTCGCGATCAGCCGCACGCGCTGGAGGTAGCGGTTCTCGGGATCGGCGATGTCCTTCGCGTCCGGATAGAACGTCGAGAGCGCGCCGACCGCGCCGAGCAGCATCCCCATCGGGTGCGCGTCGTAGCGGAAGCCCTCGAGGAACTTCGTCACGTTCGTGTGCACGTAGGTGTGCTTGCGGACGTCCTCCTCCCACGCCTCGAGCTGCGCGGCGGTCGGCAGCTCGCCCTCGAGCAGCAGGTACGCGGTCTCGAGGAAGGTCGCCTGCTCGGCGATCTGCTCGATCGGGTAGCCGCGGTAGCGCAGGATGCCGACGTCGCCGTCGATGTAGGTGATCGCGCTGCGGCAGGACGACGTGTTGAGGAACGCCGGGTCGTACGACAGCAGGCCGCCGTCGCCCTCGGCCGCGCTGATCTGGGCGAGGTCGGTGGCACGGATCGCACCGTCGACGATCGGCAGCGAGTACTCGCGGCCGGTGCGGTTGTCGACGATCGTGAGGGTCTCAGACGGCAACGCGGCTTCCCTGGTCGAACGACATGGCGATTGGAACCTACCCGGTTCCCGGCCTCGCCAGCCTCACCACGCCTCTATGCGGCGGCGCCGCGCGCCAGCAGGTGAGCGATGCTCGCCTCGCGGTTGTTCTCGCGCGCGACGCGCATGGCCTGGCGGCCCCACACGGCATCCGTGGCGTCGATCGGCGTTCCCGCGGCGAGCAGCTCGTCGATGACGGCGAGCCGTTCGTGGTCTGCGGCCATCACGAGTGCGCGGATGCGCGCCTCGGGATCCGTCTCGGGGGTCAGCCACTCGCCCAGGTCACCCGCGGCGGCGGCTTCCTCGATGCCGCGGACGCGCGCGCCGGCGGCGACCAGCACGTCGAGCACCGGCGTCATGCCGAACACGGCGGCGTGCAGCAGCGCGGTCCCGCCGGGCACGCCGCCGGCGTCGGGCGCCGCGAGCGCCTCCAGGTCGGCGCCGGCGGCGATGAGCTCGCGCGCGACATCGGCGTCGCCGTAGCTCGCCGCGGTGATCAGGGGCGTCTCGCGATCCTCGGGCTCACCGTCGACGGGAGCCCCGGCTGCAAGCAGGGCACGTGCGATCGGCCCGGTGGCGGGCAGGTCGCCGGCGATCCCGAGGCGCTGCGCGTCGAAGCGGAGCATCGCGATGAAGGCGAGCGGCGGGGCGCTCCGCGGGTGATCGCACCATCGCTCGAGCGAGCCGGCGGCGACCTCCGGATCGCCCGCGAGCAACTCGCCCAGCCGTCGCGCGTCGCGCGTCGCCAGGATCTCGCGGCGTTCGGACTCGGTCGGCATCGGCGTCCAGCAGGCCCTACCCGCGCAGCGCCTCGTGCAGGCGCTCGACGAGCAGGGCGAAGGCCGAGTCCGTCAGCGCGGGGAGGAGGTCCTCGTCGGCGGGCATCGCGCGCGCTCATCGCCGGGCGGCGCGCCCTTCCGGCGCGGCCCAGGCGCGCACGATCGACTGCGTGCAGCTGCTCGCCGGCCGCGAGACGCCCGTTGAGGTGGCGTTCCGACCAGACGTGCATGCCGGCGATGCGGCCGACCGCGCCCGCGTCCAGCGGGTAGGCGCCGAGCACGTTCGCGCGGCAGCGGACGCCGCGGAGCGTGCGCCGTGATCGCGGCGGCCTCGCGCTGCCAGGTCGAGGCCACGGCCTCGGGCTCGTTGCCGTCGGGAAGCAGCCAGAGCTGGTCGTCCTCGGACGGCGGGAGCTCACCGGAGTAGAGGGCGAAGAGCAGGTCGCCGCGTGCGATCGCCTCGGCGGCGACCGCGTGCTGGCGGAGCGTGCCCGCGCTCACGCCGGGCAGCGGCGCGGAGGGGTCGCCGCCCTCGGCGCGCGAGTTGGCGTAGCCGAGCTGCGTCCAGCACCGCCAGGCGCTGGTCGGCGTAGGCCCGCACCGGATGATCCTCGGGCAGCGCCGGCGATGAGCCGCTCGACGCGCTCGCGGATCTGAAAGGCGAAGTGCGGCGTCGACGCGCCCGATCAGCGCGTCGATGTCCTGCGTCGTCGGCTCGCGCATCGAGCGGAACCTTAGCCTCCAGATGGCCAGGGCGGCCGAGCAGCGCACGCGAACGCCTCGGGCCGCTCGACCATCGGCAGGTGGCCGCAGCCGGGCAGGAAGCGGATCGAGGCGCCGAGGGCACGTGCGCCTGCAGGACGGCGGCGTCGGCCGGGCGGCACGATGCGATCGCGGTCGCCCCAGATCGCCGCGATCGGCGCCGCCAGGCGCGCGCGCCTCCTCGGCCAGGCCGATCGCGAACGACGCGGCGATCGCGCCGGGCAGCTCGCGCGCGTCGCGGCCGCCGTCGACGAGGCGCGCGCAGTCTCGTCGATCGACGGTCGACGGGTCGTCGACCAGCGGCGGAGCGCGGCGCGCCGCAGCGGCCCGACGAGCGAGGCCAGCCAGTGCTCCCAGTGGGAACGGCGCTCGCCGCAGCGCCCGGTAGAGCGGCACGCGCTCAGCGCGCGCTGCTGCCAGACCGGCGCGGGCGCGAGCCCGCTCGGGCCCGACCAGGATCACGCGCGCGACGACGTCCGGGTGGCGGAGGCGAAGCGCGACGGCCAGCGGGCCGCCGAGCGAATGGCCGCAGACGACCGCCGGCGACCCGTCTCGAGCGCGCGCATCGCGGCGGCCAGGCGTCGCTCGCCGAGTCGAGGTCGAATCCCGCCGGCGGGCTCGTCCGAGCGGCCGAAGCCGGGCAGGTCGAGCGCGATGCAGGCGCGCCCGGTCGCTCAGCAGCGCCATCGTGCGGCCCCAGTACTCCCAGGTGCCGCCGAGCCCGTGCAGCAGCAGGAGTCGGCGGGCCCGAGCCCGCCTCGGCGCCGGTCACGAGCCGTCCGGACAGCTCGACGCGCAGCGGGCGGAAGCCGGCGGCGAGCCGGGCGCAGCCAACCGGGCGGCTCGCGCGGCTGCGCGCGATGGTGAGGAAGCGGCCCATCAGGCGCGTGAGCCGTCTGCCAGGTACTCCGGCTCGTAGGCGCGGGCGCGGGCGACCAGCTCGGCGGGATCGGCGCCGCGCGCCCGCACGATCTCGGGCACGGCGCCCGTCCAGCGCCTCGACCGAGTCGGCGTCGACCTCGATGTGGAACTGGATCGCCCAGACGGCGTCGCCGATGCGGTACGCCTGCTGCGGTGCGCGCTCGGAGCGCGCGAGCGGCACGGCTCCCTCGGGGAGCTCGCAGCCGTAGTCGTGCCACTGGAAGACCTCGCACGCGGGCGCGAGCGGCCCGAGCAGCGACGTCGTGCGGCACCGGCCTCGGTCAGCTCGACGTGGAACCAGCCCAGCTCGGGCTGCGCCAGCCGCGGCGCGCCGACGCCGAGCGCCTGGCCGAGCAGCTGCGCGCCGAGGCAGATCCCGAGCACCGCGGTGTCGCGCTCGACCGCCTCGGCGAGCGTTGCGCGCACGTCCGCGAGCCAGGCGAGCCGCGCGTCGTCGTCGGGGTTCATGGTGCCGCCGTAGGCGACCACCGCGTCCACGTCGTCGAGGATCGGCCGGGGCTCGCCGGCGTGTGCGTGCCAGTGCTCGATCGCCCAGCCGCCGGCACGTGCGGGGGCCAGCAGGCTGCCGCCGTCGGAGGTGGGCTCGTGATGGATGCAGAGCAGGCGCACGGGCCGATCGTAGCCGCGCGTGCGTCCCGCTCGAGATGCGCCGACTACCATCCACGCGTGCACGCGGAGCGTCCGATCGGCATGTTCGACTCCGGCGTGGGAGGCCTCACGGTGCTCCACGAGTGCCTCGTCACGATGCCGCACGAGGACTTCCTCTACGCCGGCGACACCGCGCGCTTCCCGTACGGCGGGCGCTCGGCCGGACGAGCTGCGCGGCTACGCCCAGGAGATCGGCGGCTGGCTCGTCCGCGCGGGCGTGAAGCTGATCGTGGTCGCCTGCAACTCGGCCACGGCGACCGCGCTCGGCGATCTGCAGCGCACGCTCGAGGTGCCGGTGATCGGCGTGCTCACGCCCGAGGCGCGGGCCGCGGTGCAGCTCACGCGCAACCGCCGCGTCGGGCTGCTGGCCACCGAGGCGACGATCGCGAGCGGCCGCTATCGCGACGTCGTGCACGGCCTCGACGCCGGCATCGAGCTCGTCGAGGTGGCCTGTCCGGGCCTGGCCGACGCGATCCAGCGCGGCGAGACCTACGACGAGACGATGGTCGCGCGCGTGCGCGCGCACTGCGCGCCGCTGCGCGCGGCCGAGGTCGACACCGTGATCCTGGGCTGCACGCACTACCCGCTGATCCGCGGGATGCTGCAGCGCGAGCTCGGGCGCGACGTGGCGCTCGTCTCGGCGGCCGAGGAGCTGGCCGAGGAGGTCGCCGCGACGCTCGCGCGCAAGCGGCTCGCGCGCGACCACGGCCGCCGCGGCTCGTACCGCTTCGCCTGCACGGGCGACGCCGAGGCGTTCGCGAGCGTCGGCCGCCGCTTCCTGCAGCTGCCCATCTCGAGCGTGCGCACGCTCGACGCCGGCCGAACTAGCCGGACTCAGTCCTCGCGGCCGTCTTAGGGCACTGATGCGCAGGCACCGCCTAGACTCCAGCGATGCGACACGACGGCCGCGCAGAGGACGAGCTGCGCCCTCTCGACTTGCTGCCCGGGCTTCGTCGAGACGGCGGACGGCTCCGTGCTGTTCTCGATCGGCCGCACGCGCGTGATCTGCACGGCCAGCGTCGACGCGGACACGCCGCGCTGGCTGCGCGGCACCGGGCGCGGCTGGGTCAGCGCCGAGTACGGGATGCTGCCCGGCCTCGACCGGCCAGCGGAAGCAGCGCGACTCCTCGCGCGGCCGCCCGGACGGCCGCTCGATCGAGATCCAGCGCCTGATCGGCCGCTCGCTGCGCGCGATCGTCGACCTCGAGGCGCTCGGCGAGCGCACGGTGTGGGTCGACTGCGACGTCCTGCAGGCCGACGGCGGCACGCGCTGCGCGTCGATCTGCGGCGGCTACGTCGCGCTGCACCGCGCGCTCAGCGGCCTCGTCGACGCCGGCAAGCTGCGCCGAGCTGCCGCTCACCGCGGGCGTGGCCGCCGTCTCCTGCGGGATCGTCGAGGGCGAGGCGGTGCTCGACCTCGACTACCACGAGGACTCGAGCGCCGAGGTCGACCTCAACGTCGTCATGACGAGCGGCGGGCCGCCTCGTCGAGGTGCAGGGCACGGCGGAGGGCCAGCCGTTCGACCGCGCCCAGCTCGACCGCCTGCTCGAGCTCGGCGCCGCGGGCATGGAGCGCATCGAGGCTGCGCAGCTGCGGGCGGTCGCCGCCCCCCGATGAGCCGGCTGCGCGCGGTGCTCGCCACGGGGAACGCCGGCAAGGCAGCCGAGCTGTCGCGCCTGCTCGGCCGTCGACGTGCGAGGCGCGGCCGATCGAGGTCGACGAGAACGCCGGCACGTACGCGGGCAACGCGCTGCTCAAGGCGCGCGCCGCGCTCGCGGCGGCCGACGGCCGCATCGGGCTCGGCGACGACTCCGGGCTCGAGGTCGCGGCGCTCGGCGGCGAGCCGGGTCTGCGCTCGGCGCGCTGGGCCGGTCCGACCGACGCCGACCGCAACGCGGCGCTGCTCGCGCGCCTCGACGGCGCCGCCGGACCGCTCGGCGGCGTTCGTGTGCGCGCTCGCCGCGGTCGCTGCCCGACGGCCGCGAGATCGTGGTCGAGGGGCGCGTCGAGGGCGCGATCGCCGACGCGCCGCGCGGCGAGCGCGCGGGTTCGGCTACGACCCGCTCTTCGTGCCCGAGGGCGAGTCGCGCACGCGTCGCGCGAGCTCGACGCCGCACGAGAAGGACGTCGCTCTCGCACCGCGGGCGCGCCTCGCGCGCGCTCGCGGCGGCGCTCGGCGGAGGCCGGCGTCGCTGTGAACGTCGCCGCCGCTGCTCCTGCCGTTCGTCGTCGCGCTGCCGCCCGGCGCCTCGCGCCGCCGCCGGGCGCGCTGCCGCGCGCGCGCGCAGGTCACGGCGCTCGATCGCGAGCTCGGCCTCGTGCCGTGCGCCTGCCCGAAGCGCGGCGTCGCGCCGGCGCTGCGCCGCCTGCGCGCGGCGCCGGGCGTGCGCTACGTCGAGCGCGACGCGCCGGTCAGCTCGCCGCCGGCCGAGGGCTGCGGCGGCGTCGGCTCACGACGCCCGAGAAGCCGTTTCCGGGCTGGCGCAGCGCGATCCACCTGAGCAGCGCTCGGCCGCCGGGATGCTCGATCGGCATCGCCGACTCGGCGTCGACGACGATCGCCTCGCGCCGCGTCCAGGCACCGCTGCTGAAGCTCGTCCGCCGGCGGCGCCAAGAGGCCGCAGGATCCGACTCGGGCACGGCACGGCCGTGGCCAGCCTCCTGCGTCGCCAACCGCCCGGACGTCGGACGTCGTCGGCATCGTCCCGGACGCGACGCTGCTCGTCGGCGCGCATCATCAGCGCCGACCTCGTGCGCGCAGCCGGTGCTCGCGCAGCGGACTGATCAAGGCGCTTCGGCTGGCTGCGCCGCCAGGGCGCGCAGGTCGTCAACGTCTCGGCGACGGCGCGTGCCCTCGCGCGCGCTGCGTCGACTCGCTGCGGGCGCTGCGAGCTCTCGGGCGCGCTGGTCGTCGCCGCCGTCGGCAACGGCGGCAGCGTCGCGCGCCGCGACCGCTTCCCGGCGTCGCAGCCCGGCGTGCTCGGCGTCGGCGCGCTCGCGCCGCGCTCCTCCACCAAGGTCGAGACGGACTCGACGCGCGGCCCGCAGGTCGATCTCGTCGCGCCGGCGGAGGGCATCAAGGTCGTCGCCTCGACGCCGATCTCGGCGGCCGCCGAGACGGCGATCGACACCCGGCGGGCACCTCGTTCGCCGCGCCGCTCGTGACCGGCGCCGCCGCGATGGTGTGGGCGACGCACCGCGACTGGATCCGCCGCCGAGGTCGCGAATGCGCTCGTGCGCAGCGCCACGCCGCTCGCGGCGCGGCGCGCCGAACCGCGACTCGGGCTGCGGGCCGGCTCGACGTGCGGCGCGCGCTGCAGCATCGCGCCGCGTGCCCGATCCGCACGAGCCGAACGACTGGGTCGCCGCCGCGCTCGCGCCAGCGCCCGCTGCACCCCGGGCGCCGTCGTCGTCGCGAGCCTCGGCTATGCCGGCGACCCGGTCGACGCCTACACGGTGCGACGTGCCCGCCGGCGACGCAGGCCCGCGCGGTGCTGCGCACGGGCGGGGCCGGGATGACGCTGCGCCGCGCTCTCGGTGAAGCCGACCGACGCGCTGCGTCGCGGGCGTGCGCACGCGCAGCGCACGCGGCCGACCGCGCAGATCACGCTGCCGCCGGGCCGCTCGCTCCTGGTCGTCGACGCCGCGAGCCAGGGCGCCGGGCGCCTACACGCTCGCGCTCTCGGGCACCTGAGCGCCGCCGCGGTCGGCCGCCGCCGCGGCGCGCCCGCGCGCCGACCACCAGGTGATCGCGCCGCCGATCAGCACGATGTTGCCCATCAGGTAGAGCCAGACGAGCAGCACCGCCGCGCCGCCGAAGACCTTCAGCGCCGGCAGCGCCCTCGACCGTGCGCACGTAGAGCGGCAGCGCCTCGAACGTGATCTGCAGCAGCGCGGTCGCGACCAGCGCGCCCGGCAGCACCTGGCGCGTCGTGAGCTCGGTGTTGGGCAGCGTGCGGTAGACGAGCAGCAGGAAGAGGAACGTCGTCACGCGTGCTGATCGCGAGCGCCGCCGCCGATCCGCCAGACGGCGAGGTTGCGAGAGCCCGGGCGCGATCTCCGAGAGCGCCGTCTGGCTCGTGACCACGATCGTGAGGCCGAGCAGCAGGCCGATCAGCGCCGGCGCCCAGCAGGCCCGAGCATGACCAGCTTCTGGTGCAGGAAGCCGCGGTTGGGCAGCCCGTAGATCACGTTGAGCCCCGACTCGAGCGCCGAGAGGAAGCCGAGCGACGACCACAGCAGCGCGACGACGCCGATCAGGCCGATCTCGCGCGGCGTTCGACTCGAGGCTGCGCACGAAGCCGCGCGAGGTCGCGCGCGCTCGTGCCCGGCAGGACGTGGCTGAGGTCGTGCAGCAGCGCCGAGGTCTCCTCGGGCCGCCCGATCGCGCTCACCAGCGAGGCCGCCAGGAACACGAACGGGAACAGCGAGAGCAGCGCGTAGTAGGCGAGCATCGCGGCCAGGTGCGGGCCGCGGGCGCCGAAGTAGCTGCGCAGGATCGGCCGAGACCATGTGCACGGGCCGCATCGCGCCGCTCGCGATCTCGGCGCGCCCCATCAGGGCATTGAAGCGGGCCGAGCGGCGTCGGTCCGTCGCGCGCGACCTGGGCGGGTGCGCGCGGCGCCCTCGTCCCGGCGTGCGGACGTGCCGGATTTTCCGCTTGGGCGTACCGTTCGTGTGGTACGGTCCGCCCGTTCCATGCGGTCCGAGAAGGGTGCTTATGGACGGGCATGAAGCGCTCGCCGACCTCAAGCAGATCTCCGTGCAGATCGAAGCCGCAGTGATCGCCGATCACAGCGGTGCGGTGCAGGCCTGCTCGCCGGACGACGCGGCCACGGGCGAGCTGCTCGCGCGGCTCGCGCTCGAGATCTGGGAGGCGGCCGACGCGCTCGCGCCGCGACCTCGGCCGCGACGCGCTCACGCAGGTCGAGCTCTCGACGGCGCAGGGCAGCGTGTTCGTCGTGCGCGATCGCCCGCCACGTGCTGCTCGCGACGACGGCGCCCGATCCCACGGTCGGGCCTCGTCTTCTACGACCTCAAGTCGGCGCTGCACGCGCTCGACGGCCAGCCCGGCCGCGCCGAGCCGACCGTCGTCTGGCAGGCCGATGCCGGCGTGGGCCCGGAGGGCGGCGATGGCGCGGCGTAAGCGCAAGGTTGCTCGGGGCCGTCGACGCTCGCGGTCGGATCGGCGGCGGGCTCCGCGCTGATCTTCAAGCGCAAGCGCGAGCGCAACGCGAGCCGCGCCGACCTCTACTTCGAGGACGGCTCGATGCTCTCGCTGTCGCAGGGCGCGCCCGAGGCGGACCGCTGCTGCCGCTCGCCGCCGAGGCGCTCGCGGCCACCGGCCGGTGACGCGCGCCGAGCTCGCCCGTCGCGTCGCGGAGCGCGCGCTGCTGCACGGCGACTTCGTGCTGCGCTCGGGCAAGCGCTCGTCGGTCTACCTCGACAAGTACCGCTTCGAGACCGATCCGGCGCTGCTCGGGCCGATCGGCGAGGCGCTCGGCGAGCTGATCGCGCGCAGCGCTGCCCGCGCCCGACCGGCTCGCCGGGCCCGGAGCTCGGCGCGGTGCCGCTCGCGGCGGCCGCGGCGCTGGCCACGCGGCATCCCGTTCCTGATCGTGCGCAAGGCGACCAAGGACTACGGCACCGAGGGTCGCATCGAGGGCGTCTACGAGGCCGGCGAGCGCGTGCTCGTGGTCGAGGACGTCGTCACCACGGGCGGCGCCCTGATCGCGGCCATCGAGGCGCTGCGCGCGGCGGATCTGGTCGTCGAGACCGCACTCTGCGTGCTCGATCGCGAAGAAGGCGGAAACGAGGCCCTCGCGGCACTCGGCGTCCGCCTCGAGCCGCTCTTCCGCCGTGCCGATCTGGGCATGCCGGTCGCGTAGAGGCCGGGTGATTCCGCTGCACACGGCGGAATCCTGTTGTACGAGTGGGTTTGCGGCTTGTCGCGTGTGCTCCGGCCGCTCGGGTGTAAGCGTGCGCACCGGCAGGCCCGAAACGGTGCCGATGGGCACGAAACCGCATGGCCATGCGGTTTCCCGTCCGATGCCTCTGCTAGCGTGCTCGCGGTTCCCAACCGAGGAGGAATTCCACGATGACCAAGGGTGAGTTCATCGACGAGGTGGCGACGCGCACCGGGCTGTCCAAGAAGGACGCCGGGGCCGCGGTCGACGCCGTGCTCTCGACGATCAGCGACACGCTGAAGAAGGGTGGAGACGTCGCCTTCACCGGCTTCGGCAAGTTCCACGTCACGAAGCGCTCGGCGCGCACCGGCGTCAACCCGCGGAACCCGGGTCAGAAGGTCCAGATCCCCGCGGCGACCGTGCCGAAGTTCTCCGCCGGCTCGACGCTCAAGGCCGCCGTCCGCGGCTAGCAGGCTGCCCGGAGGTGGCGTCCGCCCGATCTGCGAACATACGTTCGCATGGCTGGACGGACGCCACCCCCTCGCGGGCCTCGCGTCGCTCCGCTCCAGCTGGAGCTCGGAGCGGCTGACCGGCTCGCGGCACTGATCGAGGAGAGCGGCGAGCCGCTCGCTCCCGAGCGGGCCGCGGGTGCGCTGCTGGCGCTGCCGCGCGTGCCGGGAGAGCTGGCACGGCGTGTGCTCGAGGAGGTCGTGCAGGACGATGCGCGCCTCGTGCGCCACGACGACGGGCGCGTCGGTCTCGTCGGGCTCGCGCCGCCGCCGCGCACGCCGCTGGACGAGGCGGCCTGGACGATCGTCGACCTCGAGACGACCGGCGTCGGGGCGAGTGCCCGCATCGTCGAGATCGGGGCCGTGCGCCTCGAGGGCGATCGGCAGGTCGGGACGATCTCGCGCCTGGTCGACCCCGGCATTCCGATGCCGCCGCGCATCACCCAGATCACGGGCATCCGCGATCGCGACCTGGCGGGCGCCGGCCCGCTGCGTCCGGCGATCGCCGAGCTGCTCGCACTCGCGCGCGGCAGCATCTTCGTGGCCCACAACGCGTCCTTCGACGTCGGCATGCTCGACCGCGCGCTGATGCGGCTCGACGGCACGCGCGTGGGCATGCGCGTGCTCGACACCGTCGCGCTCGCCCGGCGCCTGCTCGCCGGGCGGCTCGCGCGCTTCGACCTCGCGAGCGTGTCCGAGCGCTTCGACGTGACCGTGCGGCCCTGCCATCGCGCGCTGCCCGACGCGCTCGCGACGGCCGAGGTGCTGGTCGCGCTGATCGGGCTCGCCCAGGAGCGCGGGGCGGAGACCGCCGAGGACGTGATGGCGCTGGCGCTGGCTCCCCCGCGGCGCGCGCGCCAGCAGCGGCACCTCGCGACCGGCCTGCCCGCCGGGCCCGGCGTCTACGTGATGCGCGACCGCCTCGGCCAGGCGCTCTACGTCGGCAAGGCCGGCGACCTGCGCACCCGCGTGCGCTCGTACTTCGGCCCGCGCCGGCAGCCGCCGCGCATCGAGGGCGCGCTCGCGGCGCTCGCGAAGATCGACTCGGCGCCCACGGGCTCGGAGCTCGAGGCGGCGCTCTGCGAGCTCGACCTGATCCGCCGCTGGCGGCCGCCCGGGAACGTGCGCGACAAGCGGCCGGACAAGGCCGTCTACCTGCGGCTGGGACTCGCCGAGCATGCGCCCGCGCTCGGCGTGCGCGAGGTGGTGCGCGACGACGGCGCCGTGTACGCCGGGCCGTTCCCGTCCCGCCGGCGCGCGACCGAGGCCGCCGAGGCACTGCGCGACGCATACGGCCTGCGCACGTGCCGGCCGCGGGTGCCGGTCGACGACGGCCGCTGCCTGCGCGGTGCCGCCGGGCGGTGCCTGGCACCGTGCCGCGGCGGCGACGACGCACTCGCCTATGCCCGTTCTGCGCGTGCGCTGGCCGCCTGGCTGGCGGGGGAGGAGGCGGTCGTCGACGCGCCCTTGCGCGAGCGCGTGGCGCGTCTGATCTCGCAGCACCGCTTCGAGGACGCGCGGCGCACCACGACGCCTGATGGATTCGCTGCGCGCGGTGGATGCGCAGGTCGCGACGATCCGGCGTGCGAGCCGGCGCACGGGCGTCCTGCTCGCAGCCGACCTCGATCCGCGCCACGTCGTCGCGTTCGCCGTGGTGCGCGGCGCGCTCGTCGCCAAGCGCCGTCTGCCGCGCGCGGGCGATCCCGGACTCGAGCTCGGGGCGCTCGCGCAGTCGCTCGAGCGCGCCCTCGACCCGGCCGAGGCGCTCGCACCGCGCGCCGAGGGGCCGTGGCTCCCGGCGGAGCGCTCCGCCGAGGCGCTGCTGCTGGCAGCAGGCCTTCGCCGGGCGCGCGCCGGGCGTGGTGCCGATCGCCTGCACGGCGCCGGACGCCCTCGCGCTCAAGCGCGTCGAAGGCGCGCGCCGCCGCGTGCCGCTGCGCGTGGCCCTGCCCGCCGGGCCGCCACGCGCGAGCCGACGAGCTCGCCGCCGTGGCCTGAGAGGTCCTGGCCCCCGGAGCCCAGGCGGTAGCCTGACGGCGTGGCGAGCAGCTTCCGGGAGCGTCTCGAGCGGATGGCGGCTGAGCGGAGGAGCGTGCTGTGCGTCGGTCTCGATCCGCGGCCCGACCTGTTCCCGGACGAGGTGTTCCGCGGCGTGCGCGACGGCCCCGCGGGCCTCGCGCGGGCGATGGAGCGGTTCTGCACGGGCATCGTCGACGCCGTGGCCGAGCACGCGGTCGCCGTCAAGCCGCAGCTCGCGTTCTTCGAGCAGGCGGGCCACAACGGTCTCGCGGCGGTCGAGCGCATCGCCGAGCACGCGCGCGAGCGCGGTCTCCTGGTGATCGCCGACGGCAAGCGCGGGGACATCGGATCGACCGCCGAGGCCTATGCGTCGGCGTATCTCGCGCCGCGGCGCTCCTCGCCTCCGCTGGCCGATGCGCTGACCGTCAATCCGTACCTGGGAGCGGACTCGCTGGAGCCGTTCGCTGACGCCTGCCGGGCCTCCGGCGGTCTGATGTTCGTGCTCGTGCGCACGTCGAATCCCGGCGGCGCCGACCTCCAGGAGCTCGAGCTGGCCGACGGCTCGCGCGTGTGGGAGCGCGTGGCGCGCATCGTCGACTCGCTCGCCCCGGTCGCAGGCGCCGTGGTCGGCGCGACGCAGCCGGGTGCCGTCGCGCGAGCGCGGGAGCTCATGCCGCACGCGACGTTCCTGCTGCCCGGCATCGGCGCGCAGGGCGGCGACGTGGCTGCGCTCGGACCGGCGTTCGCGCCCGGAGCGGCGGGCGGCCTCGTGAGCGCGTCGCGCTCGGTGCTCTACGCCTCGCGCGAGAACGGCCGCTGGCAGGCCGAGGCGGCGGCCGAGGCGAGCCGCCTCAGAGAGGCGGCCTGGGCGGTCGTGGAGGGCGCGTGAGCAAGCGCGCGCCCCGACCGCGACGGAAGAAACGGCCGAGAGCACCGGGCGCCCGCCGCTCGCCGTGGAACTACCTGGCCCCGGCCGCGCTGCTCCTCGCGGTGACGGCGATCACGCTGATCCTCGCGAGCGCGGGCGTGCTCGGGCATACGTCCGACGGGGACTCGCCGGTCGTCACCGCCCGCGGCGGGCCGGTCGAGACGCTGCCCGTGCCGTCGACCGCGCCGCCGCCCGCGCCTCCGCCGCCCCAGCCGCAGCCCGTGCCGCCGCCCGCGCCGCCCGAGCCGCCGCCGCCCGCGACCACCGCCGAGACGACGGCCTCGACCACGACGACGACCACGACGGATACGTCGACCACCGAGACGACGACCGGAGACGACCAGCAGCGTCGGCCAGCACGTGAAGTGGACGGTCAAGCCCGGCGACACGCTGGCCTCGATCGCCACGCAGTTCGGGACGACGCGTGCGAGGCGCTTCTGCGCCTGAATCCGAGCATCGATCCGGACACGCTGCAGATCGGACAGGAGATAATCGTGCGCTGATGCGGCGACCCGGTGCCGGAGCGTGCTGCGGCTAGAACTCCTCACCGGGCACCGGCGGCGGTGGTCGTAGCGCGGTAAGCGTGATCAGGCAGACGTCGAGCCCGAAGCCGAGCACGCCCGTGCCGACCAGGAGCGCGGTCAGGGTGAGCGGCGTGGCGCCGCTGTCGAACGAGGGCCCGAGCGCAGCGGCGAGCACGAACGAGATGGTCAGCCACACGGCGGTGACGCCGAGCGAGGCACCCGGGCGGCGCAGGACGACGTGCAGGCTGGAGCGGAACGCCCCCAGCAGGCCGAGGTCGTCGATCACGATCGCGTAGTCGGCATAGAGCGTGAAGAGGAGCACCCCCAGCAGCACCGGCGGCCCGATCTCGGGCACGTCGGCCTTCTCGAGGATGCCGATGCCGAACGCGAGCGGTGTCACGACGCAGACGTCGAGCAGCACGAGGCGGACGACCGAGGGCCATGCCGGCCGCGGAAAGCCGCCCGTCGTGGCGAGTGCGCGGATGTAGGAGGCGCGGATCCAGGCCATCGGCCATGGCCGCACGAACACGTACAGCGCGACCGCCGCCGCGCACGCCCAGTCGCCCCCGACGGCGCGGTCGAGCGCGTCGGCGAGCGTGCGGGACTCGTCGAAGATCGCACTCGCGAAGTTCGCGAAGGTGTCGGTCTGCCCGAGGGCGCCGATCGCTGCCGCGACGGCCGAGGCGTCGATCAGCACGAGTGCGAGTGCGACCAGGAGCAGTTGCTGCCGCGCGATCGCCAGGCGCCACATCGTCGCGAGCAGACTGCGCCCGCCCTGTGGGCCGAGGCTCATCGAGCATGACTATAGTCCCGCCCCGTGCGGCTCACGGTCATCGCCCTGCTCGTCTCGCTCGGCTCGCTCCTCCCTGCCGCGAGCGCAGTCGCGGGGCCGCCTCCGGTGCCCGCGGGTGCAGCCTGGATCGTCGAGGCGCCCGGCCACGGCGGCGTCCTGCTGCAGCATTCGCCGCGCGCCAAGCGTGAGATCGCCTCGCTCACGAAGCTGATGACGGCGCACCTGGTGCTCAAGTACGCGCGCCTCGACGAGGTCGTCGCGGCCGGCGGCGACGCCGTCGCGATCGGCGAGTCGAGCGTGCCGCTGCAGCTCGGCGAGCGCCAGACGGTGCACGCGCTGCTGGCGGCGCTGATCGTGCACTCCGCCAACGACGCGTCGATCGTGCTCGCGCACGCGACCATGGGCCAGCCGGCGGCGCAGGCCGCGGTCGCCGCCGAGGCGAAGCGGCTCGGCCGGGCCGTGCCCGCCGATCCCGTGGCGCGCTTCGTCATGCTCATGAACGCGGAGGCGCGCCGGCTCGGCCTGCGCGACACGGTCTACCGCACGCCGCACGGGCTCGACGAGCCCGGCGCCCACTCCTCGGCGCGGGACGTGCTCACGCTGGCGCGCCTCGACATGGCCTCGCCGATCTTCAGCGGCCTCGCGGGCAGGCGCACGGTCTCGATCCCCGGGCACCGCCTGCAGACGAGCAACACCCTGCTCTCGGCCTACGCGGGTCTCGACGGCGTCAAGACGGGCCACACCGACGAGGCCGGCTGGAACCTCGCGGCGAGCGCCGATCGCAACGGCATGCGGATGTACGCGATCCTGCTCGGCGCGCCGGACGAAGCCAGCCGCGATCGCGACATCGCCCGCCTGATGGACTGGGGCTTCGATCGCTACAAGCGGGCGCGGCTCGTGCGCGCCGGCCAGCCGTTCGGCCACGCGGGAACCGTGCGCGTGATCGCGGCGAAGGGCCTGTCGGTCACCCTCGATCCGGGTGAGCGCGTGCGCGAGCGCGTCGTGCTGCCGCGCCGCCTCGATCGCAAGGTCAGCGCGGGAGACCGCATCGGCTACGTCGAGTTGCGCAGCGCACGCGGCGTGCTCGGGCGCGTGTCACTCGTCGCGGCCACCGCCGGAGGCGGCAACCCGGCGCTCGTGCCGTGGCTGCGATCGCACCTGCCGAGTCTTTGAGAGCGGTGCGCCGGAGGCTCGTGACGAGAAGGGGTTAGAGTGCGGGTGCGGCTCGCGCCGCAGTCGCCCATGTTTTTGACGGTCACGCTCAACGCCGCGATCGACAAGACCCTGCGCGTCGCGAACCTCCAGATCGGCCGCCGTCACCGATGCGCGCCGGGTGACCTGCAGGCAGGCGGCAAGGGCATCAACGTCGCGCGTGCGCTCCGCGCCCTGGGACAGCCGGTCGTCGCGACCGGACTCGCGGGCGGCAGGGCCGGCGACATGATCGTCGAGGACCTGACGAGCGGCGGGATCGTGCACCAGTTCGTGCGCATCCTCGACGAGTCGCGCTCGAGCACGATCGTGCTCGACGCCGCGGGCACGCACATGGCGACCGAGGTCGTCGAGTACGGGCCGATCGTGCGAACCGACGAGCTCGAGGCGTTCGCCTCCGCCTACAGCTACCTGCTCGGCGGCACCGACGCGGTGGTGCTCGCCGGCAGCCTCCCGCGCGAGGTGCCGGAGGACTGGTACTCGACCGCGCTGCGCGAAGCTCGCAGGCAGCGCGTCTTCACCGTGCTCGACTCCGAGGGTGAGCCGCTGCGGCTCGGACTGAGCGGCGAGCCCGACCTCGTCGTGCCCAACCAGATGGAGGCCGAGGAGCTCGTCGGCTTCGAGTTCGAGACGACCCAGGATCTCGTGCTCGCGCTCGAGCAGATCGTCGAGATGGGAGCGCGCGGCGTCGTGATCACGCGCGACGACGGCGCGCTCGCGCTCGTCCGCGAGTCCGGCAAGCAGCTTTTCCTGCGCGCGACGATCCCGCTGCTCGAGGTGGTCTCCCCGGTCGGAGCGGGCGATGCCCTGCTCGCGGGGCTGCTCGCCTCCCGCCGCGCGCAGCGGCCGTTCGCCGAGGCGCTCCGCTATGCCGTCGCCTGCGGTGCCGCGAGCACGCAGCACGAGCAGCCCGGCATGCTCGATCCCCGCGAGGTGCAGCGACTCTCCGCGCTCGTCGAGGTCGCCGCGCTCACGCCCACCGAGGCCTGACGGGCTCCGGACAGGGAGCCCCGGCCGGGCAGCGCCGACCCCCTTGCTAGCATCGGGTGACGTTGGGCATTCGACATCGAGACGCGCACTCCTCCCGAGACCCAGGCCGCTCCCACGAGCGCCCCTGGGTCTTGTCGTAGAGGGGCAAAACAGCGGAGGGATCCGACACGGTGGAGATCGAGATAGGGCGGGGAAAGAAGGCGCGACGCGCCTACGGGTTCGATGACATCGCGATCGTGCCGAGCAGGCGCACGCGCGACGCCGAGGATGTCGACATCGGCTGGAAGCTCGGGCCCTACCTGCTCGAACTGCCGCTCCTCGCCTCGGCGATGGACGGTGTCGTCTCGCCGACGACGGCGACTCAGATCGGCAAGCTGGGCGGCCTCGCCGTCCTCAACCTCGAGGGCATCTGGACGCGCTACGCCGATGCCGACAAGCAGCTCGAGAAGATCGCCAAGGCCTCGCCGGGCGATGCGACGAAGCTCATGCAGCAGCTCTACACCGAGCCGGTCAAGCCCGAGCTCGTCGCGCAGCGCATCCAGGAGATCAAGGCCGCGGGCGTCCTCGTGGCCGCGTCGCTGACGCCGCAGCGCGTGCGCGAGTACCACGCGATCGCGCTCGAGGCCGGCCTCGACATCCTCGTCATCCAGGGCACGGTCGTCTCGGCCGAGCACGTCTCCTCGGTGGTCGAGCCGCTCAATCTCAAGGAGTTCATCGCGAGCCAGCCGATCCCGACGATCGTCGGCGGCTGTGCGAGCTACCAGACCGCGCTCCACCTGATGCGCACGGGCGCCGCCGGGGTGCTCGTCGGCGTCGGGCCCGGCGCGGCCTGCACGACGCGCGGCGTGCTGGGGGTGGGGGTGCCCCAGGCGACGGCGATCGCGGACGCGGCGGCCGCCCGCATCCAGCACCTGCTCGAGACCGGGCAGTACTGCAACGTCATCGCCGACGGCGGCATGCGCACGGGCGGCGACATCGCGAAGGCCGTCGCGTGCGGCGCCGACGCGGTGATGATCGGATCGCCACTCGCACGTGCGAGCGAGGCGCCCGGTCGTGGCTACCACTGGGGCATGGCGACGTTCCACGCCTCGCTGCCGCGCGGCGCGCGCGTCAAGACCGACCAGATCGGGACGCTCGAGCAGATCCTGCTCGGACCGGCATTCGACAACGACGGCACGACCAACCTCATGGGCGCGCTGCGCACGTCGATGGCGACGACCGGCTACGAGACGATCCACGACTTCCAGAAGGCCGAGATCATGTTCGCGCCGGCCCTGCAGACCGAGGGCAAGAAGCTGCAGCGCGAGCAGGGCGTCGGGATGTCGCGGTGAGCGCCGCGCCCGAGGTGCGCGTCGGGCTCGACGACCGCCCCGTGCTCGTGCTCGACTTCGGGGCGCAGTACGCGCAGCTGATCGCGCGCCGGGTGCGCGAGTGCCGCGTGCGCTCCGAGCTCGTGCCGCACGACATCACGCCCGAAGAGGTGCTCGCCAAGAACCCGTACGGCCTGATCCTCTCCGGCGGCCCGGCCTCGATCTACGCCGACGGCGCGCCACGGCTCGACCCGCGCCTGCTCGAGCTCGGAATCCCCGTGCTCGGCATCTGCTACGGCATGCAGGCCATGGCCCAGGCGCTCGGCGGCGAGGTCGCGCGTACGGGCACCGCCGAGTTCGGGAAGACGGAGCTCTCGGTGCTCGGCGGCGTGATGCTGCACGACGTCGGCGACGTCGGCACCTGCTGGATGAGCCACAACGACGCGGTCGTGCGCCCGCCCGCCGGCTTCGGCGTCACCGCCTCGACTCCGTCGACGCCGGTGGCCGGCATGGAGGATCCCGAGCGGGGCTTCTACGCCGTGCAGTTCCATCCCGAGGTGGGGCACACGCCGCGCGGCACCGACATGCTGAAGAACTTCCTCTCCGACGCGTGCCACGCGCCCGCGACCTGGACGGCGCTCGCCGTGATCGACGAGCAGGTCGAGCTGATCCGCGCCCAGGTGGGCGACGCGCGCGTGATCTGCGGTCTCTCCGGCGGGGTCGACTCCGCCGTGGCCGCCCTGCTGGTGTACCGCGCCATCGGCGATCAGCTGACCTGCGTGTACGTCGACCACGGCCTCATGCGCCAGAACGAGTCCGAGCAGGTCGTCGAGACGTTCGGGAACCACTTCCAGGTGCCGCTCGTCCACGTGCAGGCGGCCGAGCGCTTCCTCGCCCAGCTCGAGGGCGTGACCGACCCCGAGACCAAGCGCATGCGGATCGGCGAGACGTTCATCCGCGTGTTCGAGGAGGAGTCGCGCCGCTTCGAGGACGCGCGCTTCCTCGTCCAGGGCACGCTCTACTCCGACGTCATCGAGTCGGGCTCGAAGACCGCGGCCAAGATCAAGTCGCACCACAACGTCGGCGGCCTACCCGCGGACATGAACTTCGAGCTGTGCGAGCCGCTGCGCTGGCTCTTCAAGGACGAGGTCCGGCGCGTCGGCGAGGAGCTGGGGCTGCCCGACGAGATCGTCTGGCGCCAGCCCTTCCCGGGTCCCGGTCTCGCGATCCGCATCATCGGCGAGGTCACGGAGGAGCGGCTCGAGATCCTGCGCCACGCCGACGCCGTGATCCGCGAGGAGATCCGCCGCGCAGGGCTGGAGCGCGAGATCTGGCAGGCCTTCGCCGTGTTGCCCGCCATCAAGTCGGTCGGTGTGATGGGCGACGCTCGCACCTACGAGTACCCGATCATCCTGCGCGCGGTCACGAGCGAGGACGCGATGACGGCGGACTGGGCGCGCCTGCCCTACGACCTGCTCGAGCGCATCTCGAGCCGCGTGATCAACGAGGTCGCAGGCGTCAACCGCGTGGCGCTCGACATCTCGTCGAAGCCGCCCGGCACGATCGAGTGGGAGTAGCCGCCGCTTCCGCCTGAGCGCGCGGTCCTACCAGCCGACCTCGGCCGCAGTCGTGCGGACGGCGGCGAGCAGCGCCTGAACCGACGGTCGCCCGGCGTCGGCCGTACGCGTCGCGGCGAAGATCGCCCGGTGCACGTCGCCCTCGGCGATGCTGCGCACGACGACGCCCGGATGGGCGTCCGGCGCGACGAAGTCGGGCAGGAGCGTGACGGCCAGCCCCGCCGCCACGAGGCCGAGGCTGAGCACGGCGTCGTTCGTGCGGTGGCGGATGTCGGGATCGAAGCCACCGAGTCGCCGGCACGTCCGCGCGGTCATCACATCCCAGCCCGTGCCGGGGTGGCCGGTCGTCCAGACCTCGCCGGCGAACTCGGCGAGCGGAGCCGTGTGCCCGTGGCGGCGCGCGATCGGATGCCCGTCGGGCAGCACGATGCGCACGGGGTCGGGGTGGAGGTCGTGGCGGTCGACGCCGGGCGGCCGGGGATGCGGCTGATGCTCCCACTCGTCGGCGAGCACGAGGTCGATGTCGCCGAGCGCGAGCGCAGGCAGCGACGTCTCCGGCTCCGCCTCGACGAGCTCGCAGCGCAACGCCGGTGCTTCCCGGGCGAGCAGGCGGATGGCCGGGATGGCAAGGCGCAGCGCGACCGACTGGAACGCCGCGATGCGGCCGCGCCCCGCGACGCCCCCGGCGGCTGCAGCGAGATCGGCTTCCGCCCGCGCCGTGCGGTCGAGCAGCGCCTCGGCGTGGTGGACGAGCACGAGTGCCGGGTCGGTCAGCCGCACGCCTCGCCCGGCTCGCTCGAGCAACGTCACGCCGGCCTCGCGCTCGAGCACCGCGAGCTGCTGCGAGACGGCGGACGGCGTGAAGTGCAGCGCCTCGGCGACTGCGGCGATCGTGCCGCGCTCGTGGAGCTCGTGGAGCAGCCGCAGACGGCGCAGATCAAGCACGGCGCATCCACGGCGCAATCATCATTTAGTGATTCTACTGAATATCCGTGAGTAATCGGTATCGCACCTGAAGCTTGAGCAGGGCATGATCGGCTCATGCGCGCGTCGGGTGCCCTCCTCTGCCTCGCCTCCGCGATCGCGTTCGGCGCGATGGGGATCTTCGGCAAGCTCGCCTACGACGAGGGCGCGAGCGTCGGCACGCTGCTCTCCGTCCGCTTCGCGCTGGCGGGGGCGCTCTTCTGGGCGCTCGTCGTCTCCACCGGCGCGGTCCGGCGACTCGGCTCGATCTCCCGCCGTGACGTCGCCATCGCGGTCGCGCTCGGCGCCGTCGGCTACAGCGCCCAGGCCGGTGCCTACTTTGCCGCGCTGCAGCGCCTGGACGCATCGCTGCTGTCGCTGCTGCTCTACACGTTCCCGGCGATGGTCACGGTGGCCGCGATCGCGCTCGGCCGCGAGCGGGCGAGCCTGCGCACGTCGATCGCGCTCGCGCTCGCCACGGGCGGCCTCGTGCTCGTGCTGGCCGGGGCCGCCTCGGGAGCGCTCGATCCGGCCGGAACGGTGCTCGGGATCCTCGCCGCCGTGATCTACAGCGCCTACATCCTCACCTCGGCCGGCGTCGCCGGCCGCGTCGAGCCGCTCGTCCTCAGCGCGCTCGTCTGCACGGGCGGCGCCGCGACGCTGACGCTCGCGGCCGCCGCCGGCGGTGATCTGCACCCGGGAGCCGTGAGCGCGGAGGGCTACGGCTGGCTGGCCGCGATGGCCGTCGTCTCGACGGTCGCGGCCGTCACGCTGTTCTTCGCCGGCCTGCGCCGCGTCGGCGCGTCGACCGCCTCGATCCTCTCGACCGCCGAGCCGCTGACGACGGTCGTGCTCGCGTACCTTGCGTTCGGCGAGTCGCTCGGGCCCGCGCAGCTCGCGGGCGGTGCGCTCGTCCTCTCGGCGGCGCTCGTGCTCGCCGTCCCCCGCAGGACGCGGGCAGCCAGGCCGCGGAGCGTGCGCCGTGCCCGCTCCGAGATCGAATGGAGACTCCGATGACGCCTTCGGGCCCTCTGCAAGGAACGATCGCCCTCGTCGCAGGCGCGACGCGCGGAGCCGGGCGCGGCACCGCGGTCTCGCTCGGGGAGGCCGGTGCGACGGTCTACTGCACCGGGCGCTCGACGCGCGAGCGGCGGTCGGACTACGACCGGGTGGAGACGATCGAGGAGACCGCCGAGCTCGTGGACGCGGCGGGCGGCACGGGCATCGCCGTCGCGGTCGACCACCTGCAGCCGGATCAGGTCGAGGCGCTCGTCCGGCGCATCGACGCCGAGCACGGCCGCCTGGACGTCCTCGTCAACGACATCTGGGGCGGCGAGCAGCTGGCGCAGTGGAACACGCCGGTCTGGGAGCACGACCTCGCGGGCGGTCTCAGGATGCTGCGGCTGGCGGTCGACACGCACCTGATCACGAGCCACTTCGCCCTGCCGCTGCTGATCCGCCGGCCGGGCGGCCTGGTCGTCGAGATGACCGACGGCACGCTCTCCTACAACGCCGCCACCTACCGGCTCTCGACGTTCTACGACCTCGCCAAGACGTCGGTCATCCGGCTCGCGTTCGCCCAGGCGCACGAGCTCGCGCCCCACGGATGCACCGCGGTGGCGCTCACGCCCGGCTGGATGCGCTCCGAGATGATGCTCGACATCTACGGAGTCACCGAGGTCGATTGGCGCGAGGCGACGGTCGGATCGCCGCACTTCACCGCCATCTCCGAGAGCCCGCGCTTCGTCGGCCGCGCGGTCGCCGCACTGGCCGCCGATCCGGACGTGCACCGGCGCAACGGCGGCTCGTTCTCCTCGGGCGGCCTCGCGCGCGAATACGGCTTCACCGACGTGGACGGCTCGCAGCCGGACTGCTGGCGGTACATGGTCGAGGTGCAGGACGCCGGGCTCCCGCCCGACCCGACCGGCTACCGCTGAGCTGCCCTCACTCGCCGCGCAGCAACGCGCCCATGCGCGCCAGCTCCGCTGGACTCGCCTTCCCGGGCGTCCAGGGCCGCAGCACGCCGTCGCCGTCGAAGCGCGGGATCACGTGCACGTGGTAGTGGAAGACGGTCTGCCCGGCGGCGCCGCCGTTGGCCTGCGTGATCGTCACGCCGTCGCTCCCGAGCGCGCCGCTGACGCGCCCCGCCATCAGCTGGGCCGTCTGGGCGCAGGCCGCGACATCGGCGGGATCGGCGGCATGGACGTTGTCGGCGTGGGCGCGGGGGATCACGAGGAGATGACCGTCGCAGGCCGGGAAGATGTCGAGGAACGCGACCGTGCGCTCGTCCTCGTGGACGCGCTCGGCCGGCATGGCCCCGGCCGCGATGCCGCAGAAGATGCAGTCGCTCATGGGAGCAGAGGATATTCCGTCGCGGGTCGCGGCACCGGCTCGGCCGAGAGCGTGCGGATCGCGATCGCGAGCGGCACGATCACGCACGCGGCCACCGCACAGGCCACGAATGCGCGCGACGGGTCGGTGTTGTAGAGCGGCAGGAAGACGTACGGGGAGAGCGCGGCGCCCGCGAAGCGGAACGCGCCGAACACGCTCGCGGCGCCGCCGCGATTCTCGGGCACGGACTCGACGGCGAGCGTGTTGAGACCCGTCCAGAGCAGCACCGACCCGGCTCCGGCGAGCGTCCACAGTGCGGCCAGCTGCCAGGGCTCCGTGCTGAAGCCGAGCGGCGCGACGCAGGCCGCCGACATCAAAGCTCCGATCACGACCGCGGGAATCCGCCCGATCGTCTGCACGACGCCACCCAGCGGCCGTCCGAGCAGAAAGCCGGAGAAGCCGAAGCAGGCCAGCACGAGTCCGCGCTCGAGCGGTCCAAGGCCCATCTCGTCGCGCGCGTAGAACGAGACCATGTAGCCGACGCCGGCGACCGTTGCATAGCCGACGAACGCCGCTGCGCAGAGGAAGGCCAGCCTGCGCGTGAGCAGGCTCCTCATGCTCGGGCGCGCCCTGCGCGGCGGGACGGTGGCCGAGGTGCGCGCGGTGAACACGGCGAGCGCGACGGCGACCACCGCACTGACGACGAACGCCAGGCGCCAGTTCACGGTCGCGAGCAGGCCGCCGATCAGCGGAGCGAGCGAGAGCGCGCCGGTCTGGACGCTCGCGAACGTGCCCATCGCGCGCGTGAGCAGATGCGGGGGGACGAGCTCGGCGAGCGTGGCCAGGAGGAGCGGTGTCAGGAACGCGTTCGACGCCCCCTGCACGAAGCGCGCGGCCACGAAGATCGTCAGCGTGGGCGCGGCGGCGGCAATCACCGAGCCGACCGCGTACACGATGAAGCCCGTGCGCACGACGCGCGTCACGCCCAGGCGCTCTCCGATCGTGCCGGAGACGAGCTGCAGTGCGGCGAACGGGATCAGATACGCGGGGATCGAGGCCGCCACCGCGTCGCGCGTGGCGTGGAAGCTCTCCTGCAGCTCGGGCACCAGCACACCGAGGACTGCGCCGCCGAAGGGTCCCATGAACCCCCCGACGTAGAGCGCGATCGTGGCGTTCCGGGAGCGCACGGGGCACCTACGATACGGGTCGGCCCCGGGAGCCCGGGCCGGTCGCCCGGCCGCGACTGGTTGCCTCGCCCGCCAGTTGTCGCTACTCTGCCGAATGGCCGGACGGGTGCCGGCTCGCCCCTGCGTGTGCACGGGCCGCACCTTCGACCCTCCACTTCTTATGCCGCAAACGACCTATAGCGCCAAGCCCGGCGAGATCGAGCGCCGCTGGTACGTCATCGACGCCGAGGGCGAGACCCTCGGCCGTCTGTCGTGCCGCATCGCCGACACGCTGCGCGGGAAGCGCAAGCCGACCTACACGCCGCACGTCGACACCGGCGACTTCGTCGTCGTCGTCAACTGCGAGCGGATCCACGTGACCGGCAAGAAGCTGCAGGACAAGATCTATTACCGGCACTCCGGGTACCACGGCGGGCTCAAGGAGCGCACGCTCCAGCAGATGCTCGACGCGCGGCCCGAAGAGGTCATCCGGCATGCCGTCCGCGGCATGCTGCCGCGCAACAAGCTCGGCCGCGCGCAGCTGCGCAAGCTCAAGCTGTACGCCGGCGGCAACCATCCACACGAGGCGCAGCAGCCTGCGCCTCTGCCGTAGCGAAATCGGAAGGGACTGAGACCAGGTGGCAGAGACCGCGGCCTATCGCGGCACCGGCAAGCGCAAGACGTCGGTAGCACGCGTGATCCTCGAGCCGGGCACCGGCAAGATCACGGTCAACGGACGTGAGTTCGCGGAGTACTTCCCCCGCGGCTTCCTGCGCTCGGTCGTCTCGGCGCCCCTGATCGAAACCGACCAGGCCGAGCGCTTCGACGTGCGCGCGCGCCTCGGCGGCGGCGGCATCAGCGGCCAGGCCGGCGCTCTGCGCCACGGCATCGCCCGCGCACTCTGCGAGGCCGATCCCGAGCTGCGCACGCCGCTCAAGCGGGCCGGGTACCTGACCCGCGACGCCCGTGCGGTGGAGCGCAAGAAGGCCGGTCTCAAGAAGGCTCGGCGCCGCCCGCAGTTCTCGAAGCGCTAGCAACCAGCATGGCAGGCCGGTTGTTCGGCACCGACGGCGTCCGCGGCGTTGCCAACGGCGACGTCCTCAACCCCGATGTGGCCCTCTCGCTGGGGCGTGCCTCCGCACTGTTCGCGCGCGAGCGCGGCGCGGAGCAGCCGACGATCGTCGTCGGCCGTGACACCCGCCGTTCGGGGCCGATGCTCGAGGACGCGCTGTGCGCCGGCATCGCCGCGGCGGGCGGCATCGCGCTGCGCGCCGGCGTGATCCCGACACCGGCCGTCGCCTGGCTCGTGCGCGAGCAGGGCGCGAGCCTCGGCGCGGTCATCTCGGCGTCGCACAACCCCTTCCCCGACAACGGCATCAAGCTGTTCGGCGCGGACGGGTTCAAGCTCGAGGACGAGGAAGAGAACCGCGTCGAAGCGCTGATGGACGACCACGGGCCGTGGCCGACCGGCGCCGGCGTGGGCGAGTCACGGCGGCTCGGCGGCGCGGCCGAGCGCTATGCGACCTGGGTCGCCGGCGGAGGGGGCACGGCGATCGAGGTGCCCGAGCTGCGCGTGCTCGTCGATTGCGCCAACGGCGCTGCCTCGACCGTGGCGCCGCTCGTGTTCGCGCAGCTCGGCATCGAGCACGAGATCACCGCCTGCGAGCCCGACGGCGTCAACATCAACGACCGCGTCGGCTCGACCCATCTCGATGCACTCGCCGAGCGCGTCGTGATGGGCGGCTTCGACCTCGGGCTCGCATTCGATGGCGACGCGGACCGCATGCTCGCGGTCGATGCGGCAGGCACGGTCGTGGACGGCGATCAGATCATCGCCCTGCTCGCGCGCGACATGCAGATCGCGGGGCAGCTCGCCGGCAACAGGGTCGTCGTCACGTCGATGTCCAACCTCGGCTTCCACCGGGCGATGCGCGAGCTCGGCATCGAGACCGTCGTGACCGACGTCGGCGACCGCTACGTGCTCGCGGGCATGCGCGAGCAGTCGGCCGTCCTGGGCGGCGAGCAGTCGGGTCACGTGATCGCGCTCGACCGCCAGACCACGGGCGACGGCCTGATCACGGCCGTGCTGCTACTCGACGCGCTCGGCCGCCACCACGAGCCGCTGGCCGAGGCCGCGACGATCGTGCGCAGGTTCCCGCAGGTGCTCATCAACGTGCGCGCCGACCGCACCCGCCTGGCCGGCTGCACGCCGGTCTGGGAGGCGGTCGAGCGCGAGAGCGCACCGCTCGCCGCCACGAACTCCGGGCGCATCGTGCTGCGCTCCTCGGGCACCGAGCCCCTCGTTCGGGTCATGGTCGAGCACGAGGACGAAAAGAGCTGCATCGCATTGCCAATGCGCTAGCTTTAGACGTAGAGCGGGAGCTCGGCATCGCCTGATCGCCGCTGTCCCGATGGAGTGTTCTGTGCCCGTCGCACCCGCGGCGCGCGCGACCGAGGAGTACCACCATCTGCGGCATCATCGGTTACACCGGCGCACGCACCTGCAAGCCGTTTCTGATCGGCGGACTCGAGCACATGGAGTACCGCGGCTACGACTCCGCCGGCATCTCGCTGATCGACGGCGATGAGATCGAGGTCGTCCGCGCGGTCGGCAATCTGAGCGTGCTGAAACAGGTTGCGGGCACGAACGGCTCGCCCGCGACGACCGGCATCGGCCACACGCGCTGGGCCACCCACGGCCGCCCGTCGGAGGCCAACGCGCATCCGCTCGCCGGCTGCGACAACCGCTTCTCCGTGGTGCTCAACGGCATCGTCGAGAACTACGTGGCGCTCAAGCAGCAGCTCGTCGCGGACGGCCACGTGTTCAGCTCCGAGACGGACGCCGAAGTCGTCGCGCACCTGCTCGAGACGCACTACGAGGGCGATCTCGTCGAGGCCGTGCGGCTCACCTTCCTCGATCTTCACGGCCATTTCGCGTTCTGCGTCGTCTCGCCGCTGCACCCGCAGATGATCGTGGGCGCGCGCCTGCAGTGCCCGATGGTGATCGGCCTCGGCGACGGCGAGACGTTCCTCGCCTCCGACGTCGTCGCCTTCCTCGAGCACACGCGCGAGGCCAAGCTCGTCGGCGACCGCGAGCTCGTCGTGATCACGCCCGAGGGCGCCCAGTTGCTCGACCTCGACGGCGAGCACATCGAGCGCGCCGCCGAGACGGTCACCTGGGACTCCGCCGCCGCCGAGAAGGGCGGCTACGAGACGTTCATGCTCAAGGAGATCCACGAGCAGCCCGACGCGCTCCGCGAGACGATCGGCGAGCGCCTCGAGGGCGGTGAGGTCGTGCTCGATCTCGGCCTCACCGACGAGCAGCTGCTCGGGGTCGATCGCGTCTCGATCTCGGCCTGCGGTACGGCCTGCCACGCCGGCATGGTCGGCCGCCTGCTGATCGAGGAGTGGGCGCGGATGCCGGTCGACATCGAGTACGCCTCGGAGTTCCGCTACCGCTTCCCGGTGCTCGACGCGAAGACGCTCGCGATCGCGGTCTCGCAGTCGGGTGAGACGGCCGACACGATCGCCGCCCAGCGCGTCGCGCGCGAGGGCGGCGCCCTCACGCTCGCGATCAGCAACCACATGGGCTCGCAGCTCACGCGCGAGGCCGACGGCACGCTCTACACGCGCAGCGGCCGCGAGATCTGCGTCGCCGCCACCAAGACGTTCACGTCGCAGATCATGGCCTTCACGCTGCTCGCGCTGCACCTCGCCGAGCTGCGCGGCACGCTCGCAGCCGAGCGCATCGCCGAGCTGCGCGCGGGCATCGATGAGCTGCCCGAGCTCGCCGCACGCCTGCTCGCCGATGACTCGCCCGTCTGGGAGCAGACGGACAAGATCGCCGGCGTCGTCTGGGAGAAAGAGTTCTTCCTCTACATCGGCCGCCATCTCGGCATGCCGGTGTGCCTGGAGGGCGCGCTCAAGCTCAAGGAGATCAGCTACATCCCCACCGACTCGTACGCTGCCGGTGAGATGAAGCACGGGCCCATCGCGCTGCTCTCCCAGGACACGCCGGTCGTCGCGGTCATGAACGACTCGCACGTCTACGAGAAGGTCGCGTCCAACGTGCAGGAGGTGCGGGCGCGAGGCGCTATGGTCATCGCGGTCATCACCGAGGGCAACGAGGACGCGTCGCACCATGCCGACTGGACACTGCCGATCCCGAGCACCGAGCCCGAGCTCGCGCCGATCCTGGCGTCGATCCCGCTGCAGATCCTGGCTTACCGCATCGCGCGTCTGCGCGGTCTCCCGATCGATCAGCCGCGCAACCTCGCGAAGACCGTCACCGTCGAGTAGCCGATGACTGCGGCGCTGCAGCTCCGCATGGCGGAGCTGCCGTTCCGGGAGCTGTACGAGGTGGGCGGCTCGCTGCGCGACGAGCTGCTCGGGCGCGAGCCGAAGGACATCGACTTCCTCGTGCGCGGGCACGGCGTCGAGGAGCTGCTCACGATCTGCCGTGAGCACGGCAAGGCCGACGAGCTGCGCGTCGCCGGCCGCCTCGTGGGGGTGCGCTTCTGGCCGCGGTGGGGGCCGCGCGAGGGCATCGAGGTCGTGCCGCCGCGACGCGAGACGCCGATCGCACCGGGCGAGCCCGACTACACGGGCAACCCGCACACCGACTTCCGCATCGAGGCCGACGCCGAGCTGCCGGTGCGCGACGACCTCGAGCGCCGCGACTTCACGGTCAACGCCATGGCGAGGAACGTGCGCACGGGCGAGTGGATCGATCCGTTCGGCGGGCGCGACGATCTCGCCGGGGGCGTGCTGCGCGCGGTGCACGTGACGGCATTCCGCGACGACCCCCTGCGCATCCTGCGCGGCGTCGCGCGCTGCAGCATCGACGGCCTCCAGCCCGACGTCCTCACGCGCGAGCTGATGACCACGGCGTCGCCGCGCATCGCCGGGCTGTCGGCCGAGCGCATTCGCGAGGAGTTCGATCGCATACTCGCGGGCGACGGCGCCGTGGACGCGCTGCGGCTTGCGCGCGATGTCGGCGCGCTCGCCGTGGCGCTGCCCGAATGGGCGCCCTGCATCGGGCTGGCGCAGGAGTCGACGACCCAGGCGTACACGCTCGACGAGCACATCCTGCACGTGCTGGGGGCCGCCATCGACGAGGGCGCCGCGCGCCTGCCGCGGCTGGCTGCGTTCTGGCACGACGTCGGCAAGCCCCATGCCTCGGGCCACGGGCACGCCGCGGTGAGCGCGAGCCTTGCGCGCCGTGCGCTCCGGCGCCTCACCTACGACAACGACACGATCGCGTTCGTGACGGTGCTCGTGCGCGAGCACTCCTACGACGAGGATCGCGAGCCGAGCGAGCACGGCGCGCGCGTGTTCCTGGCGCGCGTGGGGCGCGAGCGCGCCCGCGATCTGCTCGCGCTGCGACGCTGGGACCGCGCGGGCCGCGGAGTGACGATCCCTGCCGACCGGGTCGCGGCGCGCAAGCGCTTCGAGACGCTGGTCGAGGAGCAGATGCACCAGCCGGTCGAGATCGCCGACCTCGCGGTGCGCGGCGACGACCTGATCGCCGCCGGGGTGAGCGAGGGCCCGGCGATCGGCGCTGCGCTGCGCAAGTTGCTCGCCGCCGTCGTCGACGATCCGTCGAAGAACGAGCGCGACACGCTTCTGCGGCTGGCAAGTGCTTCTGAACCGATCGACTAGCATCGCTGCGTGCTCGTCGGCATGGATCTGATCGAGATCGACCGCATCGCGCGGGCGCTCGAGCGCCCGCGCTTCCGCGAACGCGTCTACACCGAGGCAGAGCGCGCCTACTGCGACAGCAAGGCGAATCCGGCGCAGAGCTATGCGGCCCGCTTCGCCGGCAAGGAGGCCGTCGGCAAGGCGCTCGGCTGCGGTGTGGACTTCTCGTGGCGCGAGATCGAGATCGTCGGGCGCCCCAAGCCGACGGTCAAGCTCTCGGGCCGCACGCTCGCATTCGCGGAGAAGCGCGGCCTGAGCGTCGCCGACCTCTCGATGACGCATTCCAAGGGCGTCGCGGGCGCCGTCGCGCTCGTGCACGGGACGCGCGAGTGATCTCGCGCGCAGGTCTGCGCGTCGTCGATCTCGCCCAGCCGCTCTCCCCGGCGACGGCTGTCTGGCCCGGCATGAACCAGCTGAGTGTGCGCACGACGGACACGTACGCCGACGGCGGATCGTTTGGGCGCGACCTCACCCTCGGCGAGCACACCGGGACGCACCTCGATGCGCCCGCGCACTTCGCCGAGGGCGGCGCGACGGTCGACGGCATCCCCGCCGGTGACCTCGTGTGCGAGGCCGTCGTGCTCGACATCCGCGAGGCCTGCGCAACCGATCCCGACTACGTGCTGAGCGCCGCCGACGTGCTCGAGCACGAGGCCGCGCATGGTGCGATCCCGGCGCGCTCGGCCGTGCTGGTCTGCACCGGCTGGAGCGCCTTCCTCGGCGACGCCGGGCGCTATGTGACGGATCTCCGCTTCCCGGGTGTCTCGAGCGAGGCTGCGCGCCTGCTCGTCGAGCGCGGAGTCGCCGGCCTCGGGATCGACACGCTCGGCGTCGACCCGGGGAATTCGACCGACTTCGCCGCACACAACACGACGCTGCCCGCCGGGCTCTGGCACCTCGAAGGGCTCGTCAACCTGGAGTTGCTGCCGGCGCGCGGAGCCCTGCTCGCCGTCGGCGCTCCGCTGCTGGTCGGTGGCTCGGGCGTACCGGCGCGCCCGCTCGCGCTCCTACCGGCGTAGATTCCTTTTTTGACCAGGGGAGGCCAGGGCGTGAGCGGATATTCGATCGTTCGAGCCGATGACGTCGACGACGTCTATGCCGGGAGCGACGTGCCCGGCGAGTTCCGGCCGCTGAGCCGCGCGCTCGCAGGCGAGCAGCTGGCCATGACGTTCATCCGCGTGCCTCCGCACTCGGACTTCGAGCAGGGAACGGGCCACTTCCATGCCGAGGTGGAGGAGCTCTACCTCGTCACGCGGGGGACGCTGACGATGCGCTTCGGCGACGACGTCCGTGAGGTCACGGCCGGCTCCGTCGCGCGCGTGGCGCCGAGCACGCCCCGTTCGCATCGCAACGAGGGCGACGAGACGGTCGAGCTGTGGGCGGTGTCGCCCCGCCTCGACCACGGCGACGCGACGAAGATCGACGAGTTCTGGGAGGCGTCCCCACAGGCCGCGCAGCGGCGCTAGCCGGTGCTCGCCGTGAGCGAGCCAACCGGGATCGCCACGATCTTCGCGTTGTTCGCCATGCTCTCGCCACTCGCGTTGCAGTACAGGTTGATCGTCGCTGTCGTGGTGAATTCGTGTGTGAGGAGGTTCGCGGCCGACGTGGCGAGGCCGGTCGGAGCGCTCCAGAAGGCGAGGTCCTGGACGCCGTCGGTGACGAGCTTGCAGGCGCCGGTCGTGGCCTGGCCCGCGCTCGGCCTGACCAGCCAGACCTTCGACCAGATCACGTACTTGCCCGGTTGCGTGATCGCCAGCGTCGCTATGCGGTAGTCGGCACCGGCCGGGACGGTGACCGTCAGGTCGTTGGTGTCGACGTAGGCGCTCGTCGGGCCTGGAGGGCCGGTCGCACCCGCGGGGCCTGTGGCACCGATGGCGCCCGTGTCGCCCTTGCGACCCGCAGGTCCCTGGGCTCCTCGCGGCCCGTCGGGCACCTCGCCCTTGGCGAAGTCGACGAGCTTCAGGGTGCCGTTCTTCACCTTCAACGAGGTCACGGCGTCGGGCTTGAGCTGCGGCGTGCCGACGCTGCGCGCGGGCAGCGAGATCGCCGCATAGGTCGTGCCGCCGAGCGCGACGACGAGGGCGATGCACGCGACGACAAGAGCAGGGGAAACACGAGGAAGCTTCTGCACGATCGTTCTCCGATCTCGGGGACTGTGCCGTTATCCCAGAGCCGAGACGCGCGTGCAACCCCGTACGGCAGGGCGCGGGACCCGGTACGGCATGTCGGTCAGATCGCGCGGAAGAACGTGAAGTAGAACTGGCGCCAGGCCGTCCACCAGTCGTCCGCTCGCGAGACGAGCGTGCGGCCGTCGGCGATCTCGACGACGGCGTGGTGCCGGTAGCGCTCGACCTCGTCGCTGGTCGCGAGCTCGACCCTGATCTCGCAGGGCTTGCCCGGGCTGTACGGCGGCACGGCCGTGAGGTCGGAGAGCGCCGTGGCGGCCGCCTTCTCGATCATCTCGCGCGCACGCAGCGGCGCGACGTGCCGCGCGCTGAAGCGGCCCAGGCCCTGCTTGACCGCGACCGTCGTCAGGCCGTCGCCGAGCAACGCGGTCGCCTCCCGGCAGGAGGCGGCGTCGCCGGTCACCATCAGCACCGGGCAGCCCCACGTGCCGCACAGCGCGGCATTGATGCCGGTCTCCCCGACGAGCGTCCCGTTGAACGTCACGTTGCGCCAGCCGGTGCCGGAGACCGTGTGGTTGAGGACGCCGTCCGCCGTCCCCGCCATCGCGTGCATGCCGACGAGCAGCGCGGCGTCGCAGCCGGCCTCGAGAAACTCGGTGTACTCCGTCCACTCCTGCTGGACGACGAAGTCACAGCGCGGATCGAGCTGGTCGGGGATCAGCGAGTTGAACGTCCAGCCCTCGCCGGCGCCGTGGCAGTCCATCACGACGACCTCGGTCGCACCGCCCGTGTAGGCGCCCCGCACCGCGGCGTTGATCTCCTCGGTGTAGAGCCGCGCGCGCTCGGCGTGGAGCGGCTGCCCGCCCGTCGTCTCGTCCCACTTGGTGACGCCGGCGATCCCCTCCATGTCGGCCATGATGAAGACGCGCATCCCGCGGAGGCTACCAGCGAAGATGTGCCGTCCAGACTCTCCAGCCGACTCCGGAGCGCCGATGCCCCGCCTGATTCCCACCCCGACCTCGATCCCCGTCCCCGGCGGCAAGCTGATCGACGAGTACGTCGGCGCCGTGAACACGGGGACCGACTCGATCAGCATCGCGCACATGCGCGCGCCCGCCGGCTGGGAGGAGCCCTTCCAGACCCCCGAGTTCGACGAGTACACGCTCGTCCTCAAGGGCTCGATCCGCGTCGAGCACGAGGGCGGCCAGACGGATGTGGCCGCCGGCCAGGCGATCCTGACCGGCGCGGGCGAGCGCATCCGCTACTCGACGCTCGAGGAGTGCGAGTACGTCGCCGTCTGCCTGCCCGCGTTCACGCCCGACCGCGTGCAGCGGGAGGACGACTGACTAGGCGACCGCGATGCGGCCCGTGCCGGCGGCCTTGGCCTCGGCCAGGGCCTCCATTGCGCTCGTGAGCACGTCGGCGGCGCCCTCGGCCGCCATCGAGGCCACGCCGGCCGAGACGGTCACCGCGTCCTCGTGACCCCAGTCCGCGATCGCGCTGACGATGCGGCGGGCGGTGGCGGTTCCGGCCTCGATCGGCGAGCCGGGGAGGACCAGCGCGAACTCGTCGGAGCCGGAGCGCACCAGGGCGTCGCCGTCGCGGCACTCGCGGCTGACCATCGTCGCGAGCGCGGTGAGCAGGCGGTCGCCGTGGGCACGGCCGTGCTTCTTGTTGTATTCGCGGAAGCCGTCGACGTCGAGCACGACGATCGAGTGCAGCGTGCCGCGCTCGCGCAGCACGTCCAGGAGCGCGATCAGGCTGTCGCGGCTACCGGTGCCCGTGAGCGGGTCGACCTCGTGCAGCTTCGCGGCCTGCTGGCCGAGCAGCGTGCGCTCCATCGCCAGGCCTGCGATGCTCGCGACGACCCGCGCTGCGTCCGTCTGCGCGTCCGAGGGTGCGTGCGCGCAGCCGTCCCAGGTCGCGACGAGCACGCCGACGAGATCCGTGCCCGCGACGAGCGGCAGGGCGAGCGTCGAGACCTCGACTTCGCTGGCAACCGTCTCGCCCGGGGCAGCGAGCCGGTGGGCGATCTGCGTGACGAAGCGCGCCTCCTGGGTGCGCATGACCGCGCCGGCGACCTGGAGCTCCGCGTCGAGCAGCGGCCCGCGATCGGCGGTGCCGAGCGGCATCAGCAGCTCCGGAGCGGCCTTCAGGAGGGTGCAGCGGGTCGCGCCGAGGAGGTCGGCCACGCCCTCGACGACCGCATCCGCGAGGTCGTCGATGGTGGCTGCTCGTGCCGCTGCCTCGGCCGTTACGAGCAGCGTGCGCAGGGATGGCGGGGCCGCGGCCGTCTTGGGCTGCGGTCGGGAACGTCGAAATCGCATCCTGGGGGGCATCGGCAGGTCACGCGCCGACCGTTAGCATGGACGAGGGATGCGTCGGCTCTGGTACCCGGAAGAGGTACGTGACCTCGACAGCCGGGCGATTCGCGAGCTCGGACTGCCGGGCATCGCGTTGATGGAGGTCGCAGGCGCGGAGGCCGCGCGGGTCGTGCGCGAGCGGTACGGCCCCCGCGCGCGTGTGAGCGTGCTGTGCGGCCCCGGGAACAACGGCGGCGACGGCTTCGTCGTGGCTCGCCACCTGCACGTCGCGGGCGTCGCAGCCGGCGTGTGCATCGACGCGGCAGCGCAGAGCACGACACCGGATGCGAGCACCATGCGGGCGGCCGCGACCGCGTTCGGCGTGCCCGAGCGCGCACCGGAGGATGCGGACGTGATCGTCGACGCGCTCTTCGGCAGCGGCTTCCGCGGGAAGCTCGAGGGGGATGCCGAGGCGCTCGTCACGCGGGCGAACGCGCTCGCCTCGCAGATCGTCGCGCTCGACGTGCCGAGCGGGGTCGACGGCGCGAGCGGCCGCGTCGAAGGAGCTGCCATCCGGGCGGTGCTGACGCTCGCCTTCCACGGACGGACGCTCGGCACTGCGATCGAGCCCGGTCGCGGCTGCTCGGGTGAGGTCGTCGAGTTGCCGATCGGCCTGCCGATCGCACTCGCCGGCCCGCAGCGGGCCGTCCGCATGGAGCGCTCCGACCTCGCGCTCGTTCCGCGGCGCTCGCCGACCGGGTCGAAGTACGACGCGGGCGGCGTGCTCGTCGTCGGTGGCTCGCCCGGCATGAGCGGAGCTCCGGCACTCGCTGCGCTGGCGGCCTTCCGGGGCGGCGCGGGGGTGGTGTGGGTGTGCGTCCCGGCGAGCGAGCACGCGGCCGTGGCGGCGCATTCCCCGGAGCTGATGGTGCACGGCGAGCTCGCTCCGGAGCGAGTGCTCGAGCTCGCGGCGCGCGCGCGGGCCGTCGTCGCCGGGCCGGGCCTGGGACGCACGCCCGAGACGCGCGCTCTCGTCGACGCCCTCGTGCGCGGCGTCGAGGCGCCGCTCGTGCTGGATGCGGATGCGCTCTACGCGCTCTCCGAGCGGCTGGAGACGCTGGCCGAGCGCCCCGGGCCGACGGCGCTGACCCCGCACGCGGGCGAGCTCGCGCGGCTGCTCGGCCGCGACAGCGAGGCAATCGCGGACGCGCGCCTGGCGAGCGTCGGCGAGGCGGCCGAGCGCTCCCGCGCAGCGGTGCTGCTGAAGGGGCCGGACACGCTGATCGCCGCGCTGGGCGAGCCGTTTCGCGTGGTCGAGACGGCCGTGCCCGCAGCTCGCGACCGCCGGTGCGGGCGACGTGCTCGCCGGGGCGGTCGGCGCGCTTGTGCGCACGCGGCCTCCCACCCGCGCAGGCGCTCGCGCTCGCCGCCGTGGCGCACGGCTCCGCCGCACGCCTGGCGCTCTCCGGCCAGGGCTCGCTGATCGCCGGCGACCTGCTGCTCCCGCTCGGGCGGCTGCTCGCGTGACGCGGTCGACGCTCGAGGTCGATCTCGGCGCCGTCCGCGCCAATGTGCGCCACCTCATCCGGGTAGCCGCCGGGAGCGAGGTGTGGGCGGTCGTGAAGGCCGACGGCTACGGGCACGGTGCGATCGAATGCGCAGGCGCCGCCCTGACCGCGGGCGCCGCGCGCCTCTGCTGTGCGACGCTCGCGGAGGCGCTGGTGCTGCGCGAGGCCCTCGGCCCGGACGTGCCGCTCGTGGTGATGTCTCCGCTCGAGCCGGGTGAGGAGGCCGGGGCGGCCGGCTTCGAGATCGTGGTCTCCTCGCTCGAGGACTACGCGCGGCTGCGCGCCTCGGGCGTCGCTTGCGCCGTCCACGTCAAGGCCAACACGGGCATGGGGCGCTGGGGCATGGCTCCGGCGGATGCGCTCGCCGTCGGTCGCGAGCTGGCGGGGAGCGCCCAACCGCTGCGGCTCGCTGCACTGATGTCGCACCTCGCGACCGCGGACAACGATCCCGCCTTCGCCGCGCGAGCAGACCGAGGTCTTCGCCGACCTCGAGCGGAGGTTCCCGCCCTGCCCCAGGCACCTGGCCAATTCGGCCGCGGCGCTGGTGCTGCCCGAGACGCGCTACGACGCCGTGCGCTGCGGTATCGCGATCTACGGCGTCTCGCCGTTCGGGGACGGGCCGGGGGAGCACGGCCTGCTACCCGCGCTGCGCTGGACGAGCCACGTCGCCGGCCTGCGCGAGCTCGCGGCCGGCCAGTCCGCGGGCTACGGCCGGCGCCTGATCGCCGACCGCCCGCTGCGCGTCGCCCACGTGCCGGTCGGCTACGCCGACGGCTACCCGCGGCTCGCGAGCGGGCGCTCCCAGGTGCTGGTGCGCGGAGAGCGACGCTCGGTCGCCTCGACGATCTCGATGGATCAGCTCACGTGCATCGTCGACGAGCGCGTGCAGCTCGGCGACGAGGTGGTGCTGATCGGCGAGCAGGGGGACGAGCGCATCACGGCCGAGGAGCTGGCCGCCCACACGGAGACGATCGCCTGGGAGACCGTCTGCGACGCGTCGCTCGCGATCCGCCGTGGCCGCCGGACGTACCTCGGGCGGTGACTCGAAAACCACCGAGCGCGGTGCCTGGTGGCACCGCGCTCGGTCGTTCGACTCGTGTGCGAGGCATTCAGCCCCGCGGAGCGATCACTCCCGGTCGATCCTCGAAGCGAGGATGCCGCCGACCTTCTCCTGAGCATCCTCGGGAGAGAGCTCGAGCGCGGCGCCGATCTCGGTGATGAACGCCTCTTCCGCCTTGTCGCGCAGCATCCGCTGCGAGTGGTTGAGCGGGCGGCGCGCGTCGGCGTCGACCAGGGTGGCGAGCACGTCGACGATCCCGTCGAGGTCGCCCGAGCCGAAGCGCTCCTTGAGCCGCTTCAGCTGCTTGTCCCAGGTCAGGCCCGCGACGAGCTCCATACCGGGCTCCGTCCCGAGCTTGTCGAGCGCGATCTGAGCTGTGGCCGGGTCCGCAACGGCGCGCAGACCGCGATCCAGCGCGCGCTCGAGCGGGATGGTCACCGTCATACGCGCACTGAGGACGGTCAGCTTGAGCATCGTGGCGGCCTCGCCATCGATGTCAACCGAGCTGATGTCCTCGATGCGCGCGACCCCATCGTGTCCAAGGACAACCAGGTCGCCGACAGAGTAGTCGGTGAGCGTAGGCATCGGCACCTTTCGCCGTAGGTGGAAAACTGCTGGTGAGAGGCCCTTTCGGGCAGCACTCCAGGACAGGTATCCTAGCGCATTTCGGGCTTATACCACCGTGGTGGCATGCTGGTCGCGGCGAGCGGTCAGCACAGCCTCGAACGAGGCACAGAAACGGTCGGCCTCGCTCTGCGAGAGGCACAGTGGCGGCACCAGGCGCAGAGCCGTGGGCGTGATCGCGTTGACGAGGATCCCGCGCGCGCGCAGCGCGTCCGCGACCTCGGCGGCCGGGGCGTCGGAGAGCTCGATTCCCAGCAGCAGTCCCGCGCCGCGCACGTGGTCGACGCCGGGCAGCGCGCCGGCGCGCTCGGCGATGTGCCCGCCCACGGTGCGGGCGTTCTCGATCAGGTCCTCGTGCTCGATCGCAGCGAGCACGGCCAGCGCGGCCGCGGCGATCGGCGGGGAGCCGCCGAACGTCGTGGCGTGGTCGCCGCGCTCGAAGCCGGTCGTCGGGCATGTCCGTGGCCAGCAGCGCGCCGATCGGCAGGCCGCCGGCGAGGCCCTTCGCGACCGCGATCGCGTCGGGCCGCACGCGCGCTCAGCTCCTGGCAGAACCAGGCGCCGCAGCGGCCGATGCCGGTCTGCACCTCGTCGTAGACGAGCAGCGCGCCGTGGCGGTCGCAGAGCTCGCGCGCGAGAGCGAGCCACTCGGTGTCGATCTGCCAGACGCCGCCCTCGCCCTGGATGGGCTCGACGAGCACGGCGCAGGTGTCCGGGCCGACCGCGGCCGCGAGCGCGTCGAGGTCGTTGCGCGGCACGTGCTCGAAGCCGGCCGGCACGGGCTCGAACGGCTCGCGCTTCGCGGCCGACCAGCCGGCTGCGAGCGTCGCGAGCGTGCGTCCGTGGAAGGCGCCCTCGACGCAGACGATGCGGTGCTTGGCCGGCCCGCGGCGCGCGCGTCCCGTGCGGCGCGCGAGCTTGATCGCGGCCTCGACGGCCTCGGCGCCCGAGTTGCAGAAGAAGGCGCGATCCTGGCCCGAGAGGGCGCACAGGCGCTCGGCGAGCGCCACCATCGGCTCGCTGTAGAACAGGTTCGAGACGTGCCCGAGCACGGCCGCCTGCTCGGCCAGCGCCTGCACCGCGGCGGGGTGGCCGTAGCCGAGCGAGTTGACGGCGAGGCCGCCGACGAGGTCGAGGTAGGCGTTGCCGTCCTCGTCCCAGACCGTGCAGCCGACGCCGCGCACGAGCGCGAGCGGGCGTTCGGGGTAGGTCGGCAGGATCACCGCCTCGGCGCGATCGCGCAGGCTCACAGCGTCACCACCGTTCCGCGCGACGCCGATGCTGACGCGCGCCGACGCCGCCCAGCGAGCGCCGTGGCGCAGGCCTCGAGCTTCGGGAGCATGCCCGCCGGTCGCGCTCGCCGGCGGCTGCGACGCGGAGATGTGCGAGAGCACGACGCCCCGCTCGTCGAGCACGCCCGGCACGTCGGAGAGGAACACGAGCTCGTCGGCGCGCGAGCGCGGTCGCGATGGCGGCGGCGGCGTCGTCGGCGTTCACGTTGAGCACCGTACCGCCGTCGTCGAGTCCGAGCGGGGCGACGACCGGCACGCGGCCGCCGGCGAGCGCGTGGCGGATCCTGTCGACGCGCGCGCCCGTCGGGCTCGCCGACGAGGCCGAGCTCGGGGACGCGGCGGACGTCGACCGCACCGGCGCTGACGGCGATGCGGCTTCAGGCCCGGCCTCCGCGAGCGCGCTGCACAGCTCGGCCGAGACCGCGGCGAGGCCCTCGCGCACGCACGCCAGCATCGGCTCGTCGGTCATGCGACGGCCGCCGACGAAGTGCGGCTCGACGCCGCGCTCGCGCGCCAGCGCGCTGATCTGCGGGCCGCCGCCGTGGACGACGCAGATGCGGGCATCGCGCGCCATGAGCGCCACGATCGGGCACGCAGTCGAGCGTCGCGTTGCCGCCCAGCTTGCACCACCGTCGTCCGCGTCACGTCGTGTACTCCGCGTTGAACGCCACGTACTCGGGCGAGAGCGACGACGCGTAGAGCTCGGCGCGCCCGTCGCCCGCGGCCAGGTCGATGCGGATCTCGACCTCGTGCTCGCCCAGCGCGGCGCCGGCGCCTCGGCGCGCGCGCCGTCGACCTCGACGCCGTCTGCGACGAGCTGGGTCGGCGCCGATCCAGACGGCGATGCGCGCGGGGTCGAGGTCGACGCCGCAGGTGCCCGCGCGCGCGAGCATGCCGGCCCCAGTTCGGGTCGGCGCCGTGCAGCGCGCAGCGCACCAGGATGTCCTCGCCGATCGCGCGCACCGCGGTGCGCGCCTCGTCGTCGTCGGTCGCGCCGGTCACCGTGTAGTGCGCGAAGCGGGAGGCGCCCTCGCCGTCGGCGACCATCTGGCGCGCGACGTCGAGCAGCGCGGCCGTCGAGCGCGCGCCCGAGCTCCTCGGCGTCGGCGCCGCTCGCCGTCACGCCGCTCGCACCGCTCGCGAGCACGACGAGCGTGTCGTTCGTGGACTCGGAGCCGTCGACCGAGATGAGGTTGAGCGATGCGTCGGCGGCGCCGCGCAGCAACTCGGCGAGCACGGCGGGCTCGACGACCGCGTCGGTCGTGGCCGTCACGATGGTGGTCGCGACGTCGGGGCGGATCATCCCGGCGCCCTTGCCCATCACGCCGATGCGCACCTCGCCGCCGCTCAGCGCGCAGGTGACCGTGCTCGTCTTGGCCCACGCGTCGGTGGTGCGGATCGCATCGGCGGCCGCCGCGCCGCCGTCTCCGGACAGCTCGCCGGCCGCCTGCGGCGATGCCGCTGCTCGACCGCCTCGATCGGCAGCGGCTTGCCGATCACGCCGGTCGAGCAGACGACCACCTCGCCGGCCGAGATGCCGAGCGCCTGCGCGGTCGCCGCAGCCATCGCGCGCGCGTCCTGCATGCCGCGCGCGCCCGTGCAGGCGTTGGCGTTGCCCGAGTTGACGACGATCGCGCGTGCGCGGCCGTCGGCCAGGTGCTCGCGCGAGAGCACCACCGGCGCGGCGGCCAGGCGGCTGCGCGTGAAGGCTCCGGCCGCGCTCGCGCTGCCGTCGCAGGCGACGAGCGCGAGGTCGGGCGCACCCGAGGCCTTGATCCCGCAGGTGACCCCGGCGGCGCGAAAGCCGCGCGGGAAGCAGACGCCGACGCCGTCGCTCACACGCCCAGCCCGTGAGCCGTGAGCCCCGCTCCCTCGTCGAGACCGAGCACGAGGTTCGCGTTCTGGAGCGCCTGCCCGGCCGCGCCCTTGACGAGGTTGTCGATCGCGGCCGCGCAGATGGCCGTCTGCGTGCGCTCGTCGATCCAGACGCCGACGTGGCAGCTGTTGGCGCCGTGGAGGCGGCCGGGGTGCACGCGCTGCTCGACGGAGACGAATGGCTCGGCGTCGTAGCGCGCGTGGAAGAACGCCTCGGCGTCGGCCTGCGAGAGCGGCCGGCGCAAGCGCGCGTAACACGTCACCTCGAGGCCGCGGGAGTGGGGCGCGAGATGCGGCGTGAACGTGACGGGCACGGCCTCCCCGGCGAGGCGCTCGAGCGAGCGCTCGATCTCGGCGATGTGGCGGTGGCCGGTCGGCGTGTACGGCTGGACGCCGCCCTCGACCTCGCTCACGTGCGTTCGCTCGGTCGGCTCGCGCCCCGCGCCGGAGACGCCGGACTTGCCGTCGATCGCGATCGGCGCGTCGAGCAGGCCCGCCTCGGCCAGCGGCGCCAGGGCGAGCGTCGCCGCGGTCGCGTAGCAGCCGGGATTCGCGATCTGGCGCGAGTCGAGCACGTCCTGGCGGAACAGCTCGGTCAGCCCGTAGGCCCAGTCGGGATCGAGCCGGAAGTCGGAGCCGAGGTCGACGACCGGCGTCCCCGCGCGCGCGACCGCCTCGCCGAACGCGCTGGCTTGCGCCGTGGGGCAGGCACAGGAACGCGACGTCGCAGCGCGCGAGCTCGTCCGGCGTCGAGCGCGTCGAAGCCGTCCGAGCGCGCCTGCGCGGTGCGCAGCGTGAGCCGCGGGTGGCCCGGCGATCAGGCGCGCGAGCTCGCGCCCGGCATAGCCGGATGCGCCGGCGATGCCGGCGCTCAGCGCGCGGCGAAGCCGCACCGGAGCGCGAGATCTCGGTCGCCGGGGTAGCCATCGTTGCATGATTATACAGGTTGGCTGCAAGTTCATGCAGCGCCCGAGGATCGCGAGGCACGGCTCGAGACCGTGCAGCTCGATGCCGTCGAAGTGGTTCTGCTGCCACGCCTCGCGCGTGAGGCGGAAGCGCAGGTGGCGGACCGGCTCGCCGCGCCGGGCCATCAGCATCTCGCCGTCGCGCAGGTAGCCGAGCCGCAGCGAGACGCGCTGCGAGGCCTCGTTGTCGATCCAGGCCGATGTCTGCGCCTCGAGCGCGCCGAGGCCGGCGAATGCGAGGTGGAGAACGGCGGCGCGCATCTCGACGCCGATCCCGCGGCCCTGGGCGGATTCCGTCAGCCACGAGCCGCTGGAGACACTCCGGCTGCCGGGGAACGACTCGGCCATGAGCTCCTGGGTGCCGACGACGCGCCCGTCCTCGATCACCGCGAACGGCAGCGACCATCGCTCCGGAGTGATCGCCCCGCGCGCCGTCCAGTGAAAGGCGAGGAACCGCGTCGCCGCGTCCGCATCCTGGATTCCGTCGGTCCAGGGGATGCCGAACGGCATCTCGTCCGCCGGGTGGATGCCCGCCCTGGCGGCCTCGAAGAGGTCGACGAGATCGTCGTCGTCCGGGATGCGCAGCTCGAGGCGGGGCGTCGTGATGCGCAGGCCGAAGAGCGGCCACGGGTGCGTCTCGCGGGACCGGCCGGCCATCGAGAGAGCCTACACTCGCCGCCATGGCGGACGACTGGTTCGAGGTCAATCGCGAGATGTGGGACGAGCGCGTGCCGATCCACGTCGCCAGCGAGCTGTACGACGTCGAGGCGTTCGTGGCCGGGCGCTCCTCGCTGCGGCCGTTCGAGCTGGCGGAGCTGCCCGACGTGCGCGGCCGCACGCTCGTCCATCCGCAGTGCCACTTCGGCGAGGACACGCTCTCGTGGGCGCGGCTGGGCGCGCGCGTGACCGGCCTCGACTTCTCCGGCCCCGCGGTCGAGGCGGCCCGTGCGCTGGCGTCGCGCTGCGAGCTCGAGGCCGAGTTCGTCGAGGCCAACGTCTACGACGCCTCCGAGGCGCTCGGCGGCCGCCGCTTCGACATCGTCTACACCGGCCTCGGCGCGCTCAACTGGCTCCCCGACATCGAGCGCTGGGCGCGCGTGATGGCGTCGCTCGTCGCTCCCGGCGGGTGCCTCTACCTGGCCGAGTTCCATCCCTTCACGCACGTCTTCGGCGACGACGACCTGAGCGTCGAGTACCCGTATTTCCACGAGCCCGATCGGCCCTTCGAGTTCCCGAACACGGGCGACTACGCGAACCCCGGCGCGGAGACCGTGCACAACCGGGCCTTCGAGTGGAATCACGGCCTCGGCTCGGTCGTCTGCGCGATCATCGGCGCGGGTTTCACACTCGAGTTCCTGCACGAGCACGACTCCACGCTGTTCAAGCGCTGGCCGTTCCTGGTCGGGGAGCGGGGAACGTTCCGGCTGCCGGAGGGCATGCCGTCGCTGCCGCTGATCTATTCGCTGCGCGCCGTGCCGCGGCGGTAGCGCGAAAAACCACGCAATGCGTCGCCGCGTACGAGGCGGCAGAGACGTTCCGTGCGCCGTGGAGCGACAACCAGAGTGGAGGGCTGGGCATGTCGAGATTCACAACCCGGGCGATCGTCATCGGAGCCGTGGTCGGGCTTCTCGGCGTCGCGTCGTACGCCGTCGCCGACATGGGCAAGGGGCATCTGAAGGCCGGGACCCTGACCGGCTACGAGGAGAACCCCGACCTCTCGACTGCGGCGACCGGGACATTCGAGGCGCGGATCATCGGCGAGAAGACGATCGCCTACAAGCTCACGTATTCGGGCCTGGAGGGCACCGTCCAGCAGGCGCACATCCACTTCGGGAAGGTCGCGATCAACGGCGGCGTCGCGGCGTTCCTGTGCAGCAACCTCCCGAGCCCGCCGCCCGGCACGCCCGCCTGCCCCGCATCCGGCAGCGTGACGGGTGAGATCGACGCGGCCGACGTCATCGGACCCGAGGCCCAGGGCATCGAGCCCGGCGCGTTCGCGGAGCTCATCGCCGCGATGCGGGCGGGGCACACCTACGCCAACGTCCACTCCTCGAAGTGGCCGACCGGCGAGATCCGCACGCAGATCCTCGGCGAGCGCAAGAGCAAGCACGACAAGCACAGCTGACCGGGAGTCGGCTTACGCATTTCCCAGGGCTGAGTGATCGGGGAGATCGGCCGCACGCCGCGGCCGATCTCCCCTGAGCTCGAGCGTCTAGCTCGCGGGCTGGTCGAGCAGCACGAATGCGACCTGGTCGTGGTCGACGGTCGCGTCGAGCAGCTTGTCGTCGAGCAGCGAGGCCGTTTCGGCCTCCACGAAGACGCGCGCTCCGTGCTCCTCGATCACCTCGTCGTCCTCGGCGGGCAACGGAACGACCCTGAGCTTGAGGCCGGCCTCCGTCCCGGACCGCTCGGCGGACAATCGCAGTCCGCCTGCCTCCGAGACCTCGTGCGAGGACGCGACGATGTCCCTCACGGCTTCAACCGCCCTGTCGGTGAGCGCGAGCAACGCCCTCACCTCCTTCCTGGGTTGGATCCGGTGGAGAGGGTCACGCTAGCAAACGGTCCGGTGGCCGATCCGGAGTGGCGCCGGGCGCTCAGGTCGCGTCGCGACCGGCCAGGTGCGCGTAGAGCGCCTGGAGGTCTCGCGTGGGTGAGATCTCCAGGAAGTCGCTGTCCTCGAGCGCCTCGGGCGCATGCCCGGGCGGCCAGTAGAACGCCTGTCCGGCGTGATAGAGCGCCGATCCGTCAGCCGTCCAGACGCGCAGCGTCCCCGTGATGACGTAGCCCCAGTGGGGACACTGGCAGAGGTCGCCCGGCAGGCCCTTGAAGAGCGGACGTGCGTCATGTCCCTTCGCGAGCCGGACGCGCGCCGTGGTCAGATCGCCGGTCTCGATCGCACGGATCTCGACGCCGTCTCCGCTGACGACGAGCGGAAGCTGGTCGAGGTCGAGTGGGCCGTCCACGAGAGGCGACTCTACCCGGTGGCCTCAGCGTCTCCCGCGCCCGTTCCCGAAGTGGTGCGCGCCCGGCGCGCTCGCGCGCAGCCGCGTGACGTTGTCGCCGACGGCCTCGGGCAGCTCCTCGAAGATCTGGGCGCTGCCGACCGGCTGCAGGCCGGCGGTCGGGAGCACGCGCCGCGATGGGGTGCCGAGCGGCGAGAGGCGCTCGACGATGACGTTGATGTTGCGCTCGCGGCGCTCGAGCCGGCCGGTCGCCTCGAGCAGGGGCTCGGTGCGGGCGAGCAGGCGGTGCTTCTCGTAGACGTCGCTGAAGAGCACGAGGTTGACGAGGCCGTGCTCGTCCTCGAGCAGGAGGAAGACGACGCCCTTGGCCGAGGCGGGTCGCTGGCGCGCGACCGTCAGCCCGGCGATGCCGATCGGCGTGCCGCTCTCGATGTGCTCGAGCGCGGCGGTCGTGACGAAGCCGCGGGCGGTGAGGCCGGCGCGCAGTTGCGCGAGCGGATGGTCGCGCACCGAGAGGCCGGTCGTCTCGTAGTCGGCCACGAGCTCGTCCCAGGCTCCGGGCAGCGGAAGCGAGGGCGTGACGCCGATCTCCAGGTCGAGCGCGAGCTGCCGGCCGCCGCGCGTCGATTCGGGGCGGGCGATCAGGCCTGCGCGCCAGAGCTGCTCGCGCCGCGGCCCGAAGGCGTCGCAGGCGCCGGCGGCGATGATGCGCTCGCACTCGGGGAGCGAGAGCCCGGCGCGGCGCACGACATCGGCCACGTCGGTGTACGGGCCCTCGTCACGCGCTTCCACGAGGCCGAGCGCCGCCGGCTGCCCGAGGCCGCGCACGTAGTTGAGACCGACCCGCACCGCGCCGTCCGCCTCGATGCTGCAGGCGGCGAGCGAGGCGTTGACGTCGGCGCCGCGGATCTCGACTCCGCGGCGCTGCGCGTCGCGGACGAGCGAGGCCGGCGGGTAGAAGCCCATCGGCTGCTCGTTGAGGAGCGCGCACAGGAACTCCGCGGGATAGTGGCGGCGCAGCCAGGCGCTCTGGTAGGCCAGGAGCCCGAAGGCCGCCGCGTGCGCCTTGGGGAAGCCGAACTCCGAGAACGCCACGATCTTCTCGAACACGCGCCGGGCCACCGGCTCGTCGACGCCGCGGCCGCGCGCGCCGTCGCGGAACGCGCGCCAGTGCGCCACCATCGCCTCGCGCGAGCGCCGCCGGCTCATCGCGCGGCGCAGGCTCTCGGCCTGGCCCTGCGAGAAGCCCGCGAGCGCGACGGCCACGTCGAGCACCTGATCCTGGTAGACGATCACGCCCAGCGTGTCGGCGAGCGCCTCGGCCAGCAGCGGATGGTCGTGGGGGATGGGGTAGTCCGGGTCCGCCCGCACCGCCTCGCGGCGTTCGAGGTAGGGGTGCACGGCCCCGCCCTGGATCGGCCCCGGCCGCACGAGCGCGACCTCGACCGTGAGATCCTCGAGGTTCTCGGGTCGCGTGCGCAGCAGCATCTGCATCTGGGCGCGCGACTCGATCTGGAACACCCCGACGGTGTCGGCGGCCTGGATCTCGGCGTACGTGCCGGGATCGTCGAGCGGGGCGCGCGAGAGGTCGATCGTCTCTCCGCGCGCGCGTGCGATGAGATCGATGCACCCCTCGACGGCGCTCAGCATGCCCAGGCCGAGCAGGTCGATCTTGAGGAAGCCGGCGTCGGCGCACGAGTCCTTGTCCCACTGGCAGATCTGGCGGCCCTCCATCGCGGCGGGCACGAGCGGCACGAGATCGGCCAGCGGGCCGGTCGAGACGATCATCCCGCCGGGGTGCTGCGAGAGGTGGCGCGGCAGCCCGGCGATCTCGCCGCAGAGGTGCGCGAGCGCGCGGAAGCGGCGGTCGTGCGAGCGCTCGCGCACGCCCTCCATCTGCGCGAGCTCCTCGCCCACCTTCTCGGCGCGCCAGCCGTCGGATCCCCGCGCCAGGCGGTCGAGGTCGGGCGGCGGCAGGCCCAGCGCCTTGCCGAGCTCGCGGATCGCGCTGCGCGAGCGATAGGTCGAGAACGCCGCGATCAGCGCACTGCGCTCGCGGCCGAAGCGGTCGTGCACCGCCAGGATCAGCTTCTCCCGGATGTCGCGCGGGAAGTCGAGGTCGATGTCGGGCACCGAGGACAGCTCGCGGTTGAGGAAGCGCCCGAGCGAGAGCCGCGCCGCGACGGGGTCCACATGCGAGAGGCCGGTGAGGTAGCAGACGATCGAGCCCACCGACGAGCCGCGCCCGCGGCCCGGCGGCAGCGCCATGCGCGCCGAGTGCGGGCCGCGCACGGCGATCGCGATCTCGCGCGCGATCTCGAGGATCTCGCGGTGCAGCAGGAAGAAGCCCGAGAGGCCGTGGTGGCGGATCAGCGCGAGCTCCTCGTCGAGTCGCGTGCGCGCCTCGCCGCGGTGCGAGAGGCCGCGGTAGCGCCGCTCGAGCTCGAGCGCGCAGATCTGCGCCAGCTCGGCGTCGGCCACGGTGTCGTCGGCCGCCGGATAGCGATAGCCCAGGTCCTGGGTGAGGTCGAAGGTCAGCCGGTCGGCCAGCTCGGCCGTCTCGCGGGTCGCCTCGGGCAGGTCGCCGAAGAGGAGCGCCATCTCGCGCGGGCTCTTGAGCACGTGCTCGCGATTGCCGCGCCGCTCGGCCTCGCAGGCCTCGAGCGGGAGATGCGTGCGGATGGCGACGAGCGCGTCCTGCAGCGCTCCCCGCCGCCGGTCGTGCACGTGCACGTCGTTGGTGGCGACCGGCCGCAGCCCGAAGAGGTGCGCGCTCTCGAGCAGGCGCCGGTTGCGGGCGCGATCGCCGCGCCACAGCGGCCGCTGCAGCTCGACGCGGAGGTTGGTCCGGCCGAACCCCTCGTAGAGCATCCGGCAGCGCTCCAGCGCGACGCGCTCGTCGGGATGCACGAGCGCGCCCTGGCGCGCGCACCCGGTCAGGCAGACGAGCCCCTCGGCGCGCTCGCACAGCGCGGCCAGCGGGGTGCGCGGGACGAGCCGGTCACGCGCGTGCGCGGCGGACAGGAGCTGCGAGAGGTTGGTGTAGCCCGTGCGCGTCTCCACGAGCAGCGTGACGTGGAACGGCCCGTGCTCGTCCTCGGCCGTCAGCTCGCAGCCGGTGATCGGCCGTACGCCCAGCGCCTTGGCCGCATGTGCGAACTCGAGCGCCCCGCAGAGGTTGTCGTGGTCGGTCAGCGCGAGCGCTTCGTGACCCTGCTCGTAGGCCTGGGCGACCAGCTCCTCCGGCCGCGAGGCGCCGTCGAGGAAGGAGTAGGCCGAATGGCAGTGGAGCTCCGCGTAGGCGACCGTCAAGAGGACCTTTCGCGCCCGTGGAGGGCATCGGGGGTCCGATACGGTAGGCGAACATACGTTCGATTGCAAGGGATTCCCGGTGCGCAAGAATTGGGCCGATGAGCTCGAGTGCCGACGACGTGCGCCGGATCGCGCTGGCCCTGCCCGGCGCGGTTCAGGACGGCGAGAAGATCCGCTACCTGGTCGACGGCGGCAAGGCCTTCGCGTGGACGTGGAAGAAGCGCGTCGAGCCGAAGAAGGCGCGTGTCGAGCAACTCGACGTCTTCGCCGTGCGCGTCTCCGGCGAGGAGGAGAAGGGTGTGCTGATCGCCGCGCAGCCGGACACGTTCTTCACCGAGCCGCACTACAACGGCTACCCGGCGGTGCTCGTGCGGCTGGATGCGATCGAGAACGACGAGCTCGCCGAGTTGCTCACGGACGCCTGGCGCTGCGCCGCTCCGCGCCGCCTCGTGGCCGAGTTCGACGCTACGCGCCCAAAGGACTGACGACCGGCCCATAGCCGGGCGCTGGTCGTTTACGGTCGCACCATGGCCGTAGCGACGCGTGCTCCAAGAGCCGGCTCGGCGCGCACCGCCGACGCCATGTTGCTCACGGTCGTGCTGCTGTGGTCGGGGAACTTCACGGCCATGCGCTACGCCGTCGACAGCTTCCACCCGCTCGCGTTCTCGTCGGTGCGCTTCGCGATCGGCGCTGCGCTCTACGCGCTCGTCGTGTGGTGGCGGGAGCGCTCGCTGCGCATCGCCCGGCGCGATCTCGGCGCGATCCTCCTGCTCGCCGTGGTCGGCATCTTCATCAACCAGGTCGCGGTCATCTACGCCGTGCAGAAGGCCGGCGCCGCCAACGTCGGCATGCTCATGGCGAGCGCGCCGATCATCGCCGCGCTGCTCGCGCGCAAGCTCGGGCACGAGCGCATCGGTGCGCGTCACGTGGTCGGCATCGCCGTGGCGGCCACGGGCGCCCTGCTCGTGCTCTACGGCGGCGGGGGAGTCGGCGGCGCGCCGCTGATCGGCTGGATCCTCGGGCTCGTGACGGCGGCGACCTGGGCGACGTACTCGGTGCTGCTCCGCCCGCTGATGGCGCGCTACAGCGCGGAGCGACTGTCGGCCGCGGTGCTGCTCACGGGCTCGGCCATGCTGATCCCCGTCTCGCTGCCGCAGCTCGCCGACCAGGACTGGGGCGCGCCGAGCGGCAATGCCTGGCTCGCGCTCGGCTACAGCCTCGTCTTCTCGCTGCTGGTCACGAACGTCCTCTGGTTCGACGCCATCCACCGCGTCGGCGCGTCGCGCGCGACGGTGTTCCTCTACCTCGAGCCGTTCTGCGTCGCGCTGATCGCGATGGCGGTGCTCGGCGAGCACGTCTCGGCGGCCGAGTGGGTCGGCGGGGTCGTGATCCTCGGCGGCGTCCTGCTCGCTGCTCGCAGCCGCGAGACGGCCGCCGACCGCTGAGCGGTCGTCAGCGGCCGTCCGCGCATCTCCGGTAGGTGCTCGGGTGCGGCGCTCTAGGGTGCACTTCATGGAGGAGGATCGCCATCTCGACGGGCGAGCGTGCGTCGCCGTGGCCTGCGGCATCTCGTCCCTGCTCGTGGTCTTCCTGAGCCCGGAGGTCGGCATCTTCTTCGGCGCCTTCGCCTGGATCTTCGCCGGTGCGAGCGTGACCGCGGTCGACGACGTGCCCTCCAGTCCCCGCACGCGCCGGACGGCGCTGCTGGCGCTGCTGCCGACCCTGCCGGCGCTCGTCGCGCTCGTGTTGCTGCTGCTCAAGTTCGGCGAGCCGGCCTACTAGCGGCGGCGGCGACCCCCGCGGCGGGCGTTGGACGCGGATGCGTGGCGGTGCCAGCCACCGCCGATGAGATCCTCGAACACGACGGCCAGGCCGCCGTCGGCGAGCACGAGCTCGGCGTAGGCCCGGCGCACGGGTGCGTCGGTCCACCAGCCTTCCTCGACGACCCAGCGCTCGCGGATCTGCTCGACGGGCCGGTCGTCGAGTCGCACCGGGGTGCCGCCGGGGCCGAGCTCGACCTGTGCGGGCTGCACCAGCGAGAGGCGGCGCAGGGTGGGGGCGGGCCTGGGCGGGGACATCGGCTTGCTCATGCGATCGGGGTGCACAGCTCGATCAGCACGCCGTTGGGATCGCGGACGTAGGAGACGGTCTGGCCCCACGGCTTCTGCTTGGGCCCGGCCAGCTCGCGCGCCCCGGCCTCGACTGCGCGGGCGTGGGCCGCGGGCACGTCGTCGTCCACGAGCGCGATCTCGATCGCGGCGGGCGGGCCCGCCGGATCGTGGGCGGCGAAGCCATCGGGCAGGTTCGCCTTCCCCATCTCGTGCGACGCGAACGAGAGCGTCGTCGCGCCGGTGTCGAGCTCGCCGTAGCTGCCGTCCTCGGCCACGAATCGCCGGCTGAGGCCGAACGCCCGCTCCCACCACTCGATCGTCGCGTCCACATCCGCCACGTAGGCGATCACGTAGCCCAGCTTCATCGCACCCACCTCCGATATCTCAGTCTCAACTTGAGGGTTACTGTTCATCCGGCGCGAGCGCATAGCGCCGCTCCGGCAGGCGGCTGTCCGGCGCCACCTCCACCACGCGCAGCGCCGCATCCCGGCCCACGGCCGCACGCACCTGGCGGACGGCCTCCACCCGCCGCTCCCGCCGCTCCTCTCCCTCGGCGCGCAGCAGCACGCCCTGGCGGTGCCCCTCGGTGAGCGCCGCGAGCTCGATCGCGATCTGGTCGACGGGAGCGCCGAGCGCGATCAGCCGGGGCGTCGCGACCATCTCGAGCAGCTTGCGGTCGGAGCTCGGCTCGCGCAGCGGGACGTGCTCCTCCCAGGATCCGCCGCCGGCCAGGCGGGCGCCGACGCGCAGCGAGCGCGGCGCGCGGCCCGCCCGCTCGGGACGCGCGAGCAGCCGGTCGAGCAGCAGGCGCACGGCGTGCGCCATGGCCTGCTCGGTCGCGATGGGCTCGCCGAGGGCGAGCATCTCGCGCAGCGCCGGCGCCACCGCCCGCGGAGCGATCTGCTCGGAGTCGTGCCCGGCCGCGAGCAGCCAGGCGCGCTCGCCCTCGTAGCCGAAGCGGTCGCGCACGACCGTGGCCGGCAGTGCGGCGAGATCGCGCAGGCGGCGGATGCCGAGGCCCTCCAGCACGGTCAGCAGGTCGTGGTCGATGCCCGCGGTCCCCGTGCCCGCCGGGCCGAGCGCGGCGACCGGGAGGTCGGCCAGGAAGGCGGTCGCCTGCGCGGCGGGGATGACGAGCGGCTTTCCCGGCCGTGCCCGGCGCGCGGCGTGCGTCGTCAGGAACCGGCCGGGCGCGGCGCCCAGGCGCGGGCGCAGCCCCGTCTCGCGCGTCGCGGCCTCTGCGCTCGCGCCGAGCACGCCGTCGAGCCCGTTCCAGAGCCGCTCGAGTGGGCGTGCGTCGAGCAGCGCGAGACCGTCGGCGACCGGCTCCACGGCCGCTCCGATGCCCTCCAGCGCGATGTACAGGCGGTCGGCCCGCAGGCGCACCGCGAGCGGATCGGGGGGCACGAGCCGCAGCGCCGGGCAGAGGGCGTGGGCCTGGGCCGTGCGCATGCCCGGTCGCACACCGGAGGCGGCCGCGGCCGGGCTCACCTCGCCGATGGGCCCGGCGCCGCCGTCGAGCGGCGCGAGCGCCAGCGGCGCGCCCCCCATCGGCACCCCGTGCTCGTGCGCGGCGACTGCCAGATCGAACCGGGGGATGTGAACGCCGACCAGCATCAGGGGGATGAGATGCTATGCGAACGTATGTTCGATTGCAAGCGCCCGCTCGGCTGCCGATGGAGGTTGGGTGCCGCAAGCGCTCTCTCTCCGTCTGCTCGTCGCCGCGCTTGTCGCCGTCGTGGCGGTCATCGCCACCGCCGGGCCCCTGCGCAGCCAGCTGGCGGGTCAGGGCGTCGGCCGCGGGCACGCTCTCGTCGCCCCCGGGCCGTTGTCGCCCTCGCGGGCCGGCGCGCTGGAGCCGCTCGCGCCAACGCTCCCCGACGGCGGTCCCAACGGCGCTGCGATCTGGGTTCACGGCGACCGCTCGCCGGCCGCTGCGGTCGCGCTGTTTCGCGCCGCCGGCATCCCGGCGAGCGTCGTGCGGTCATTCGGCGAGGCCCGGCGCCATCCGCTCGTCCTGAGCTGGCCGACGACGAGCTTCGGCCGGCGCCTGCGCGTGCAGGTGCGGGCCTATGCGCGTCACGGTGGCACGTTCCTGGCCGTCGCTCCGAGCCCGGCGGTGCGGGCCGGCATCGGCGCCAGGCGTACCGCCTTCTTCACCCGCCTCGTCCAGGTGCCCGAGCGCGGGCTCGAGAGCGGCGGGCACCTGCGCGACAGCCAGATCGCGGCCCTGCGGCGCTTCTGGGCGGCGACGCCCGGCGGCTTCCGCCTCGGCGACGCGCCGGGCGGCGCGCGCTCCGCCCTCGTGCTGCTGCACGACGTGCGCGGGGCGCAGGCGCTGCGCGCCGCGCGCGAGCTCGTGCGGCGCGAGCGCAAGACGGGCGTGCGCGCGACGTACGTGCTCCAGACCCGCTATCTGGCCGACGCCCGCGGGGCGAAGCTCGTGGGCCCGGCGCTCGCGCAACTCGTGCGCGCCGTGCGGGCGGCCTCCGCCGGCGTGGTCGCAGGCGGCGTTGCGGGCGGCCCGCTCGTGACGGTGCCCCGCGGCGACGCGGGCGAGATCTACCCGACCTATGCGGCTGCGTACGCGTCCTCGACCGAGGTCGACGGCGAGACGCTGAGCGGCGAGCTGCGCATCTCGCGCTACGTGCTGGACGAGCTCGGCGCGGGTGCCGTCGACGCGTTCCGCGGCGTCTCGGGCTCGACGCCGCGCGGCTTCGCGGCCGTGGCCGAGGACACGGGCATCGACGTCGACGCCACGCTCCCGGTGGACGCCGCAGGCGGATCGTTCCCGTTCTGGCAGGCGCAGGCCGACGGGCTCGAGCGCCGCCTGCTGCGGTTTCCCGTCGCCGTCGACGACGTGCCCGGCGAGGGCCCTGCGGCCGCGCTCGCCGCGGCCTACGTCGCCCTGCGCCGCAATCACGGCAGCGGGGCGCCCACGCTCGTGGAGCTGACCCCCGATCGCCACGGCTGCGCTGCGGCCGTCGAGCGGGCACTGCTCGCAGACACGCCGCCGGACGTCTGGCGGGGGACGCTCGACCGCCTCGCCGGCTTCTGGGACGCGCGCGCCGGCGTCGCGCTGGACGCGCGGCCCCTCGGCGCCGGCCGGGGCTGGCTCGTGCGCCTGGGCAGCGAGGGCAGTGCCGGCGGGCAATCGCTGGTCGCGCCGTTCCGCGTCGCCCGCGCCACCGGGGCCGACGGTCACCCACTCGAGGTACGCGGCGGAAACCGCGTCGTGCTGCCCGAATTCCGCGGCCAGACGGCGATCGTCGTCGTTCCCACGCGCGCGAAGGTCAACCGGTCGGGGGATCCCGCCTCGTCTGCCTTCCGCCAAGCTGCGACTCGGCTCCCCCGGCAGCTCACACTGCTTTCAAGCTCCGCACACGTCTGTCGATAGGAAGCCTCGGACCAGGGACGCACCATCACAGACGAAAATCACGAGCGCATTCTCCAGGACCGCCTCGAGCAGGCCACCAAGGCCGGCGCGGGCCGGAGCCTGCGCGGAGCGCTGGGACGCGTCCAGGACGAGGCCATCGAGCAGCGGATCCTCGAGGAGCGTCAGCGCATCCTGCAGGAATTGCAGGTGCAGTTCGACGAGCGCCTGAAGGTACTGGAAGAACGCGAGCGCGCCGTCGCCGACCTCGAGGATGCCGACGGCCGTGAGGGGCTGGCCGAGCAGGCCGCCACCACGGTGCAGCTGCGCGATGCCGTGGACCGGCAGGAGCGCCGCATCGAGGACCTCGAGCGCAACATCGAGAGCGAGCGCTACCGGCGAACGGTCGCGGAGTCCGTGCTCGAGGATCCGTCGCTCATGCACAACCTCGCGATCGAGAACGAACGGCTGCAGTCGGAGCTCGCCGACCGCGAGCGCGAGCTCGAGCTGATCGCCGCGCAGACGCCGGGCGACGGCACCGAGACGGCGACGGCCCCTCCCGAGCAGCTGAGCGAGCTCGAGGGCCAGATCGCCGTCTACGAGATCGAGCTGCTCGAGCTGCGCGCCCGGCTGGAGGACGTGATCGATCGCGAGTTCGCCGACCTGCGCGAGAGCGAGCTGAAGCAGGAGATCGAGCGACTCGCCGCCCAGGTGGCAGCCGGGGGCGAGGCGGGCGATGCCGAGGAGCAGCTCGCCCCGCTGCGCGCCGAGCTGGCGTCGGCGCTGGCCGAGGGCGAGCAGGCGTCGGGCCGCGCGAGCGAGCTGGAGGCGCGCGTGGCGGCGCTCGAGAGCGAGCTCGCCGAACGCGAGGGCGTCGACGACAGCGAGCGGGACGCGCGCGAGAACGAGTTGCGCGAGGCGCTCGCTGAGACGCAGGCGCAGGTCGAGTCGCTGCGCGCGGCCGCGGCGAAGGCCGACGAGCTCGCGGACGAGATGGAGGTGCTGCGCAGCGCCGGCGAGCAGCTCGGGACCGATCTCGAGGACGCCCGCGGCAGCCTGCAGGAGGCGCTCGACGCCGCGGCGCAGTCGGCCGGAGCGGCAGCGCGCATTTCGGAGCTGGAGGCGGAGGCCGCCGCGCGCGGGGCGGCCGAGCACGCGGCGGGAGAAGAGCTCGCGTCGGCGCGCGAGGAGCTGGAGCGGTTGCGCGCCCTGGAGGCACGGGCAGGCGAGCGCGAAGCAGCGGCACAGGTCACCGAGGGTGAGCTCGCGTCCGCCCACGAGGAGCTGGCGAGGCTGCGCGAGCAGGCCGCTGCGGCGGGCGGGGCGGCCGAGCGGCTCGAGGCCGCCGAGCGGCAGCGCGACGAGGCCAGGGATCTGCTCGAGGAGCTGGAGCGCGAGCTGGCCGCCGCTCGCCTGCGCGCGACCGCCGCCGACGAGGCCGAGGGCCGCGTCGCCGACCTCGAGGGCCGTATCGCGACGCAGGCGGAGGGGGCCGCGGCAACTGCCGCGGAGCTCGAGCGGCGTATCGCCGAGCAGTCCGCATCTGCGGCCGCGGAGCTCACGCTCGCACTCGAGAAGGCCGAGGCTGCGGAGACCCAGCTCGCCGAGCACCAGGTTGCCGCTTCGTCGGTCACGAGCGACCTGGCGAAGGCGCGCGAGCAGGCCGATGCCGCGCGCGCCCTCGTCGGCTCGCTCGAGGGCGACCTCGCGACCGCGCGCGACGAGCTGACGCAGCTCGGGGAGCGCGCAGCAGCGGCGGAAGCCGCCGAGGGCCGCGTCGCGGAGCTCGAGAGCCGCATCGCGGAGCAGGCCGAGCAGGCGGCCACCGCCGCCGCCGAGCTCGCCCGTGCGCTGGAGAAGGCCGAGGTGGCCGAGACGCAGCTCGAGGAGCGCGACGCGGCGGCATCGTCGATCACGAGCGATCTCGCGAAGGCGCGCGAGCAGGCCGATGCCGCACGCGCGCTCGTCGGCTCGCTCGAGAGCGAGCTCGCGACGGCACGCGACGAGCTGGCGCAGCTCGGCGAGCGCGCCGCCGCCGCGGGTGCGGCCGAGCTGCGGATCGAGGAGCTGGACGGCCGCATCGCGGCGCAGACGCAGATGGCGGTCGCCTCGGCCGAGGAGCTCGCGCTCGCACGCGAGCAGCTCCAGGCCGTCGAGACGCAGCTCGAGGAGCGCAACGCGGCCGCCGCCACCGCCGATGCCGATCTCGCGAACGCACGTGAGCAGTCGGACACGGCACGCGCGCGCGCCGAGGCGCTCGAGTCCGAGCTCGCCGCGCTGCGCGACCGGGCCGAGCTCGCCGGCGCCGCCGAGCAGCGCGTGGCGGCGCTCGAAGCGCAGTTGGTCGAGCGGGACGAAGAGGCGTCGGCCTCCGCCGAGGCCCTGGCCGGGGCGCGCGACGACGCACACCGGCTCGAGCAGGAGGCGATCGAGCTGCGCGGTGCCAGCGAGGCGCTCGCGGCGGCTCGCAGCGAGCTCGAGGATGTCCACGGGCAGATCGAGACGTTGCGCGCCGAGCTCGGCGAGGCGCAGAGCCGGCTGGAGGCGTCCGCCGAGGCCGCCGAGCGCAGCGGGAGCCTCGAGGAGGAGCTGGCCGAGGTGCGCACGGCGCTCGCCGACGCGCGCGTCAAGCTCGACGACGCCCGCACCGAACGCGCACGGGTGCCCGAGCTCGAGGCCGCGATCGCCGAGCGCTCGAGCGAGCTGGAGCAGTTGCGCGGCGAGCTTGCGCAGGCAGCCGAGCTGGCGGCCGAGGTCGAGCGCGCGCAGAGGGCCCTCCAGGCACGCGAGGGCGACCTCGAGCGCGCGCAGGCTGCTCTCGAGGAGCGCGAGGGCGAGCTCGAGCGCGCGCAGACGGCGTTGCAGGAGCACGCAGGCGAGCTGGAGCGCGCACAGACGGCGTTGCAGGAGCGTGCGGGCGACCTCGAGCGTGCACAGGCGGCGCTGGCGGAGCGCGACGGCGACCTCGATCGCCTGACGGGCGAGATCGCCGAGCGCGAGAGCGCGCTGGTCGCAGCGCAGGCGCAGGCAGCGAGCGCCCAGGCACAGCTCGACGACACCGAGGCGCGTGCCGGTGGCGCGCTGACCGAGATCGCACAGCTGCGCGCGGCGCTGGAGGAGACCGGCGCCGATCTCGAGCGGTTGCGCGGCGAGAGCGACGCCGCGCACGCTTCGCGGGCCGGGCTCGAGACCCAGATCGCCGCGCTCGACGACGAGCGCACGAGGCTGACGGCGGAGCTCGAGAGCGCGGCGCAGGAGAGCGAGCGCATGCGCGGCGAGTTCGAGCAGGAGCTCGCGGCCGCATCCGAGCACGTGGCCGAGCTCGAGTCGCGCGACGACCGCGCGTCGCTGCTCGAGCAGGCGGTCGCCGCGCGCGAGGCCGAGCTCGACCGCCGGCGCGAGGCAGAGCGCCTGCGCAGCGAGGCGTTCGATCGCCTCCAGGAGCAGCTGCGCCAGCGCGAGGTCGACCTGGAGGCTGCGCGCGCTCGCGTGCGCGAGCGCGAGACCGCCCACAGCGAGCTACGCGCCGAGCTGGACGGGGCCCGCATCGAGGAGACCGAGGCGCGCGCGCAGAACGCCCGCCTCGAAGCCGCCTGCTCCGAGCTCGAGCGCACCGTGGCCGAGCTCGGCGAGCGCAGCGAGGCCGACACCGAGAGCCGCGAGCAGGCGCTGAGCGAGCTCGAGGCGAAGCTGGCCGCCCGCGAGACGGAGCTGGCGGGCGCCGAGGCCGCGCTCGCGACGGCCCGCGAGGCCGCTCAGCGCCGCGCCGACGAGCTGAGCGAACGCGAGGCCGCGATCGAGGAGCTCTCGGGCCGCGAGACCGAGCTCGCCCAGCGCGAGGCCGAGCTGGCCGAGCGCGAGGCGGGACGGCAGGCCGAGCTGGCGCGCGAGGAGCTGGCGCTCGGTGAGCGGACGGCCGAGATCGTGAGCCGGTCCGAGGCGATCGAGGAGCGCGATGCCGAGCTCGCTCGCCGCGAGCAGCGGCTGCGCGACGGCCGAGCCGCGCTCGAGGCGCTGCGCGTCGAGGTCGAGCAGACGCGCGACGCGACGGCCGAAGTCGAGGCCGAGCGGGCCGGGCTGGAGTCGCTCCAGGCCGATCTCGCCGTGCGCGCGGCGGAGCTGGCCGCGGCCGAGGCGAGCGTGCGCGAGCGCGCAGCCCAGGTGCGCGAGAACGAGGAGCGCTCGCGCGAGCTCGAGGGCCGCGAGGCCGAGCTGCGCCTGCTCTCCGATTCGGTGCGCCGGCGCGTCGATGAGCTGGCCGAGGCCGAGGATCACCAGGCCGACCGGGAGCGCGCGCTGGAGCGCGACGTGCGCGAGCTCGACCGCAAGGTCGCGGAGCTGCGCCGCCGCGAGGAGCAGCTGGACGAGATCGAGTCCGACCTCGAGCGCGATCGCGAGCGCCGCGCGCGGCGGCGCCAGGAGGCGATCCCGAGCGACGCGCCCGAGGACGACCGGGAACGGGCCCGCGGCCGTCTCAGCGTGTTCGACCACCGCCAGGTGGAGCTCGACCGCCGCGAGCAGGAAGTGCGGCGGCTGGAGGAACGCCTGGGCGGTCTCGAGCGCTCCCTCGCGCGCAAGGAAGCCGATCTCGGCGCCTTCGCCGACCTCCTGCAGCACTCGCTGGCGCGTATCGAGGAAGCGGCGCCGAGCGACGGGACGATCGATCCGTCGGAGCCGGACCCGACGCAGCGCCTGCGCTTCTGGACGCGCGATTCCTCCGCCGGCGGTGGGGCTCCCTGAGCCGTTAGGCGCGGCCGCGAGCCGGTCGGTCCGGCGCGGCATTCAATCTCGCGGCGGGTCGTGCCGATGAGGGCGGTATGAACGCGCACGTCGAGGCGCCGCGGCGCGAGCACCCCCTGGCACGGCTCACGCGCGCCGTCGAGGGCACGATCCCGAATCCCCTGCTGGCGCTGCCGCCGCTGCTGCTCGCGCTCGGCCTGCTGTCGATCGCGCCCGCCCGCATCGCCTCCGACACGTGGTTCGGACTGGCCGCGGGCCGTGACATCGTCCGCGCCGGCCTTCCGCACTCGGATCGGCTGACGGTCTTCACCGGCGGCCAGCCCTGGCAGGACCAGCAGTGGCTCGCGCATCTCACGACGTACGGGCTCTTCGACCTCGGCGGCCTGCCGCTCGTCTACCTGGTGGACGTCGCGTGCCTGGTCGGCGCCCTGTCGCTCGCAATGCTCGCGGCGCGGCGCCTCGGCGGCTCGCCGATGTGGATCGCCGCCCTCGCGACTCCGCTGATCCTCATCCAGGTTCCGTCGGCGGCGCGCGCGCAGACCTACGCGATGCCGCTCTTCGTGGCGCTCGTGTGGCTGCTCGCGCGCGATGCGCGCACCCCGGACCGCAGGATCCTGCTCGTCATCCCGCTGCTCGCGGTGTGGGCGAACGTCCATGGGAGCGTGCTGCTCGCGTGCGTGCTCGTGCTGCTGCGCTGCGCGGTGGGCGTCGTCCAGGCGCTTCCCGGTCGCGATCTGCGCGCACTCGCGCGACATGCGGGGATCGCGTGCGTGGCGCTCCTCGCCCCCTTCGCATCGCCGTACGGCTTCGGCCTGCTCGACTACTACCGGGGGACGCTGACGAACGATGCGCTCCGCAGCATCGTCAGCGAGTGGGGGGCGACGACGCTGCGCGGGTGGTTCGGGCCGCTCTTCTTCGCGTTCACAGTCGTCGCGATCGTGGCGATCCTGCGCCCGGAGATCCGGCTCCGCCTGTTCGACAGCCTGTGCCTCGCGGCACTCGTGCTCGTCGGCCTCGACGCCCTGCGCAACGTCGTCTGGCTGCCGTACGCCGCCGTGGTGCTGCTGCCGGCTGCGTTCGCCGCGTGGTCGCCGGAGTCGCCGGCGCGCTCGCGGCTGCAGCCGCTGCTCGTGTGGGCGGCGGTCGCCGGCGCGCTCGGCGTGGGCATGCTCGCGGGGCGGCTGACGGCTCCGATGCTCGAGGAGCCGTGGCCCGACGCCCAGGGGGCGGCGATCGCGCGCGCGGCCGCGAGCGATCCGTCGCTGCGCGTCGTCACGGCGGTGGGCTACTCGGATTGGCTCCTCTGGCGCTTCCCCGAGTTGCGCGGCCGGCTCGCGTACGACATCCGCTTCGAGCTGCTCGGGGCGCGCAAGCTCGAGGACGTGGCCCGGTTCGAGGACGGCGCCGGCCGCACGCGATTCCCCGCCTACCGGCTGACGCTCTGGAACCGCGAGGCCAGCCCCTCGGCCGTCCGCTCGCTGCTGGCCCAGCCCGGCGTGCGCGTGCTCTCGACGGACGGCACGGTGTACGCGTTCCTCCGGCCTGCGTAGGATCCGTCCATGGACGGTGTGCACGACATGGGCGGGATGCACGGATTCGGCACGGTCGTGCCGGACGGTGAGGTCTTTCACGCCGACTGGGAGCCGCGGCTCTTCGCGCTCACGCGGGTTGCGCGGCTCGCCGGCATCACGGCCGGCCACTCGCGCGCCGTGATCGAGTCGATGCCGCCCGACGAGTACCTCGCAGCCTCCTACTACGAGCGCTGGCTGTGGGGACTCGAGCGCCGGCTGGAGCTCGCCGGGTCGATTGCGCCAGGCGATGTCGAGGCCGCGATGGAGCGGCTGGGCGGCGCGCCGCTGCCCGAGCGCGACGACCCCGAGCTCGCGCGGCAGAGCGTCGAGGTGCAGCGCGGCGGGGCGTCGATGGACGCTGCCACCGACCCGCGCTTCCGGCCCGGTGACCGCGTGCGCGTGCGCCGCATGCGGCCCGAGGGCCATACGCGCTGCCCGCGCTACGTCCGCGGGGCGGTCGGCGTGATCGAGCGCGTCCACGGCGACGACCACCTGGCCGATGTGCTCGCGCGCGGCGAGGACGCGCCGCTCGAGGCGGTCTACGCGGTGCGGTTCCGCTCCGAGGATCTCTTCGGCCCCAGCGAGGAGCCGCCCTATCGCGTGCTCGTCGACCTCTCGGAGTCCTATCTCGAGGAGCCCGGCTGATGCACGACCACGACCACGACCACGGTCACGACCACGGCCACCACGAGCGGCCGGCCTCGCAGTCGGAGTTGCGAGCGCGTGCCCTCGAGGCGCTGCTGGTCGAGCGCGGGCTCGTCTCGACCGATGCGATCGACGCCGTCGTCGAGTACTACGAGAACGACGTCGGGCCGCAGAACGGGGCCCGGGTGATCGCGCACGCGTGGGTCGATCCCGATTACCGCGCGCGCCTGCTCGGCGACGGCAGCGCCGCGATCGCCGAGCTCGGATACGGCGGCGTCGAGGGCGAGCACATGGTCGTCGTCGAGAACACGCCGGACGTCCACAACGTGATCGTCTGCACGCTCTGCTCCTGCTACCCCTGGCCCGTGCTCGGGCTGCCGCCCAGCTGGTACAAGAGCGAGGCGTATCGCGCGCGCGTCGTCGCCGAGCCGCGGCGCGTGCTGGCCGAGTTCGGTCTCGATCTGGATCCGGACGTCGACCTGCGGGTGTGGGACTCGAGCGCGGAGGTGCGCTACCTCGTCCTGCCGGAGCGCCCGGAGGGCACGGACGGATTGAGCGAGGAGCAGCTGGCGGGTCTCGTCACGCGTGACTCGATGATCGGCGTCGCGCGCGCCGAGGCGCCTGCGTGAGCACGTCGCTGGCCGAGGTCGACGCGCAGCTGAGCGGCTACGCACCGCTCCCGCGGGCCAACGGCGAGCTCGTCTTCGACGAGGTCTGGCACGGCCGCGCGCTCGGCATGGGCGTCGTCCTGCTCGAGCACCTGGGACTGCCGTGGAGCGCCTTCCGCGACCACCTGGTCGCGGCCATCGAGCGCCACGGCCACCCCGAGGACGAATCCGACGCCGAGGCGTACTACACGGCGTTCCTGGACGCCATCGAATCCCTGGTGGCCGACCAGCGCTGATTTCGCACGTTTGGGGCCAGACCCCAAACGTGCGACTGCTCAAATGGGGCCTGGCCCCATTTGAGCAGCGCAACCGGGTGGCGCGCGGGGCCTCTCCGACCTGTGAGCATGCGCCGATGCTCGGGGTGGTGCTAGCGCTCTCCGCGTCGCTGATGTGGGGGTTCGCCGACTATCTCGGCGGCCTCCAGACGCGCACCCGGCAGGTGCTCGCGGTCGTCGTGATCTCTCAGGCCTCGGGCCTCGCCCTGCTCACGGTCGTGGTCGCGGGGCGCGGCGTCGGCTGGCCCGGGGCCGAGGCGATGCTGCCCGCTGCGGTCGCGGGCGTGATCGGTGCGGCCTGCATCGTGATCTTCTACCTGGCGCTCTCGTACGGACCCGTCTCGATCGTCGCGCCGGTGCTCGCCTCCAGCGCGTGCATCCCGGTCGTCTACGGCCTGATCCAGGGCGAACGGCCGTCGGCGCTGCAGCTCGCGGGGCTCGTGGCGACGCTGGCCGGCGTCATCCTCGTGTCGTGGACGGACGGCGGCGACCACGCGCGCGGACGCCGCGGAATCGCGTTCGCGGTGCTCGCGGCAGTGCTCCTGGGCACCCTGCTCGTGATCTTCGCGCGCGCCTCCGAGGAGGATCCGTACTGGGCGCCGCTCGTGCTGCGCATCTTCTCGATGGGGACGATCCTCACCGTGGTGCTGGTGCGGCGCGTGAACGTGCGCGTCGACCGCCGCGCCATCTGGGTGATCGCGCTGATCGGCATGCTCGACGTCTCCGCGAACCTCGCCTACTCGGTCTCGACGACGCTGCAGCTGCTCTCGATCACGGTCGTGCTGAGCTCGCTCTTCCCGGTCGTCACCGTCGCGCTCGCACGGATCCACCTCGGCGAGCGCGTCACGCGGGTGCAGGAGAGCGGCGCCGTGCTGACGATGCTGGGCGTGCTCGCCGTCGCCGCCGGCTAGCCGCTGCGCGCCTCGTGCAGGAGCCGCACGGTGGCGATCGTGTCCGACTCGCCGACACGCTTGTCGGGGCGGTAGCGGATGACGCGCGCGAAGCGCAGCGCCATGCCGCCGGGGTAGCGCGAGCTCGTCTGGATGCCGTCGAACGCGATCTCGACCACCAGCTCGGGATGGACGTAGACGGTCGAGGCGGTTCGCCTGGCCTCGAGCTCCTGCAGGCGCGTCGTCTGCCACTGGAGCAGCTCGTCGGTCAGCCCCTTGAACGTCTTGCCGAGCATCACGAAGCCGTTCGTCTCGGGATCGCGCGCCCCGAGGTGGAGGTTCGAGAGCAGGCCCTGCCGCCGCCCGTGGCCCCATTCGGCCGCGAGCACGACGAGGTCGAGCGTGTGCACGGGCTTGACCTTGAGCCAGCCGGCGCCGCGGCGGCCGGCCTCGTAAGGAGCCGAGAGCGCCTTCACGACGACGCCCTCGTGGCCGCGCGCGAGCGCTCCGGCGGAGAACTCCCCGGCCTCCGCGGCGTCCGCCGTCACGATGCGCGGCACCCATGCGCCGGCCGGCATGACCGGCTCGATCGCGGCCAGCCGCTCGTTTCCGGGCAGGTCGAGGAGATCGCGGCCGTCCAGGTGCAGGACATCGAAGAAGAACGGCGTGAGCGGCACCGTCTCGCGCAGGGCCTCGGGGTTCCCGCGGCTGGCGGCGCGGCTCGCGGTCTCCTGGAACGGCCGCGGCCGCCCGTCGGGCCGCAGCGCGATCGCCTCGCCGTCGAGGATCACGGTTCGCAGCGGCAGCGCGCGCACCGCCTCGACGATCTCGGGCATCCGCTCGGTCACGGGATCGAGCGTGCGCGTGAACACGGCGATGTCGTCGCCGTCGCGGTGCACCTGGATGCGGACGCCGTCGAGCTTCCACTCGATCGCAGCCTCTCCGGTGACCTCGAGCGCGGCCTCGAGCGACGGCGCGGTCTTGGCGAGCATCGGCTGAACGGGGCGCCCGACCTGCAGGTGGAACGCGTCCAGGCCGTCCGCACCGGACGCGAGCGCGGCCTCGGCGACCGCCGGGAGGTCGCCGGCGAGCATGGCCGCGCGGCGCACGGCGGGTGCATCGACCCCGGCAGCGGCGGCGACCGCATCGGTCACGATTCCCGCCAGCGCGCCCTGCCGCAGCTCGCCACCGGCGAGCATGGCGAGGAAGCGCCCCTCCTCGGCCGTCGCGCGCGCGAAGAGCGCCGCGAGCGCCTCGCGCCGCACGGCGGCCGAGCCGGCTCCGCCCGCCGCCTCGATCGTCGCGAACGCGCTGTCGACCTCGGCGACCTCGAGCGACGGCGCGGCGGCCGGCGGGGGCAGATCCCGCAGCGCGGCCCAGCCGACGCCGGTGCGGCGTTGTCGCAGCTCGCCCGAGAGGTAGCTGACGACGATCGCGACCTCGCCCGGCTCCGCGCGGCGCAGGCAGTCCGCGAGCGCGGCGATCTTGGCGAGCCGCGAGCGGGTCGCCGCGACGGCGGCGGAGGTGGCGACGAGGTCGGCGAGCAGCACGTGCGCATTCTCGCGCGGGCGCTCGTCCGAGGCGGCTAATCGCTCGCCAGCTGCGACACGAGATGCGTGATCTTCACGTGTCGCGCGGGATCGTCGCCGCAGTACTGGTTCGTCCGCCAGAGCAGCTCGTTGGAGGCCATCACCGCGGCGAGCTGCGGCGTCCGCGCGGTCTCGATCCGGGCCGTCATCGTCAGGCTGCGCGTATTCGGATCCAGCACCACGTCCGGCTCGCGGAGCACCTGCGAGCGTTGCAGCGAGTCGAGCACCTGCGCCACGAGACGCGGGGCGCGCAGGGACGCATCAAGGCTGCTGGTGCGGCATTCCACGAGATAGGCCACACCGGGATGTACGCCGCCGGCGGGAATGCGAAACGCTCCGCGTGGCTCTGAGCGGAGCACCTCGCAGCAGCTCAGCCGTCGACTCGCGCGCGCTCCAGGCCTCCGAGAAAACGTCCGAGCCCGGCGCGGCGGCCCGCCAACTCGTCGAGCGACATGTGGTACACGGCGGCCACGTCGACCGCCTCCTCGAGGCGGATTCCGCCGGTGCGCTCCCAGCGCTCGAGCGTCGCCAGGGAGATCGAGACGCCGCGCGCGCGCAGCAGCTCGATCACTTCCTGCTCGTCGAGCCCGGCCCGCGCGCGTGCGCTGCGCAGGGCTGCGCTGATGCGGTCGTGCGCCGCGGCCCGTGCGATCAACGTCAGCGTGCCCGCGCGCGCCGGCTCCCGCCGCACGGACTCGCTCCCCTGAGCCGCCCCCTCGGGCGCGGCATCCTCGTAATTCGGCATCCGCATCATCTGCGGCCCCCTTCAGTCGTGTGGAAGGTATCCCCGTCCCACACACCCCCGAAGTCCCTCCATCGGGGGAATTCTCAGGCGTCTGCGGACGCGCCCGGCATCGGGACGCCGAGCGCCGCCTGCAGCTGGATGCCGAAATCCAGCAGGTCCCACTCGCCCGCCGGCGCTCCGATCAGCGAGACGCCGACCGGCAGGCCGCTGCGCGCACCGACTCCCGCCGGCAGTGCGGCGACCGGGAAGCCCGTCCAGTCCCAGTAGTGCGTGAGCGAGATCAGCGCGCGGTCGCTGCCGGCGCGGTCGTAGCCGTCGCCGCGCAGGGGTGCGACGCACGGCACCGTCGGCTCGATCAGGGCCGAGATCCGGTAGTCCGCGAGCCACCACGCGAGGGCAGCGGTCGTCTCGCGGCGGCGCGTCTGCGCCGCGAGATAGCGCTCGGCCGAGACGGCGCGCGCCTCCGCCTGCTCGACCCATTCGCGCAGCGACGGCCGGTAGCGCTCGCGGCCGCCGTCGAAGCGGCGGTGGTACGTCAGCAACTCGGCGTAGAGGACGTCGAGGAAGTCGTCGCCGACGTCGAGCGGGACGCCCGGCGCGGGCGGTGCGACGACGCGGGCTCCCAGCGCCGTGCACTGCGCGATCGCGGCGTCGAGGCCGTCGGCGACGTCGGCGTCGAGGGCAGCGCGGTCGATGCGGGGCGAGAGCGCGAGGCGCACGCCGGCCAGAGGCGCGGCCCCCGTGCGCGGCGCCGGCAACGTGGTGGGCGGCGCGGCTGCGAGCGCGCTGCCGGGACGGCCGGGATCCGGCCCCGCCATCGCGGCCAGGAGCGGCGCGCAATCCTCCAGCGTGCGCGCCATCGGGCCTGCGTGGTCGAGGCTCGTGGCGAGCGGCACGACACCGCGCATCGACACGAGCCCGCGCGTCGGCTTGATCGCCGAGGTGCCGCACAGTGCCGACGGGATCCGCAGCGAGCCGGCCGTGTCCGTCCCGGTGGCCGCGGGCACCATGCGCGCGGCGAGCGCCGCGGCCGAGCCACCGCTCGATCCTCCCGGAGAGCGGTCGAGCGCCCACGGATTGCCGACCTGGTCGGTCGTCCCGCCGACCGCGAACTCGTGCGTGTGGACGTGGCCGAGCAGGATCATCCCCTGGGCGCGCAGCCGGCTCCAGACGTCGCAGTCCGCGAGCGGCCGCTCGTCGAGCAGGCTGCTCGACGCGGTCAGCGGCTCGCCCGCGACGCCGTAGAGATCCTTGAGGCCGATCGGTATCCCGCACAACTGCGGCAGCGGCCCGTCGGCGAGCGCGCGCGCGTCGTCGACGTGCGCCGCGGCCGCGAGCGCTTCCTCCTCGTAGACGCGAATCCAGGCGTTCACGGACGCGCCGTCACCCTCGTGGCTGTGCGTCCCGTCGCGCTCGCGGATGCGCGCGAGGCAGGCGCGCGTGAGCTCCGAGGCCGAGAGCCGCCGCTCCGCGATCAGCGCGGCGGCCTCGACGACACCCAGATCGGCGGCGTCCATCGCGTCAGGCCAGCGCCCGCTCGAGGGCCGCGCCGAGCGAGAGGACGAGCGCGTCGGCGCCCAGGGGCCCGGCGATCTGCAGGCCGACCGGCAGCCCGCCCGCCGTGACGCCGCAGGGCACCGACAGCGCGGGCTGTCCCGTCACGTTGAAGACGACGGTGTAGGAGTGCCACTCGAACGCGGCCCGCCAGCGCTCGGCGCGGCCGGCGTCCGGGGGTACGGCATCGAGCGGGGGCGCGGCCCGGGTCAGGACGGGGGAGACCAGCAGCTCGTACGGGGCCATCGCCTCGAGGACGGCGGCCGTGCCCCGCCGCGCTGCGTCCACCGCGAGCACGTAGTCGGCGACGGTGACGCGCTCGCCGTCGGCCACCGTCGCCCGCGTCGGCGCCTCGAGTTGCTCGAAGCGCTCGGGCGGCACATTCCGCCGGAGCGCTGCAGACTGGCCGAGCACGATCGTCTCGAACGGCGCCATGAGCGCGGCGAGCGGCAGTTCCTCCGCCTCGTCGAGCCGGTGTCCCATGTGCGCGAGCACGGCCAGCGCCGCGTCGAAGATCTCCTCGATCTCGGCGTCGAGCGTCCCCATGGGCGAGTCGCGCCAGACGCCGATGCGGAGCGGCGCGGGATCCTCCGCGCACGCGACCACGAACGCACCGTCGTGGGGCGGCGGCGAGTAGGCATCGCCCGGCTCGGGGCCGGCCATCACTTCGAGCATGAGCGCGCAATCGGCCACGGTGCGCGCCATCGGCCCGTTCGTGGCGAGTCCCGCCCAGGAGTCGTAGGCCGCGGGCGCACCGCTCACGAGCCCGCGCGTCGGCTTGTGGCCGACGACGCCGCAGCACGCGGCGGGGATCCGGATGGAGCCGCCGCCGTCGGAGCCCTGGGCGAGCCGGCCGATGCCGGCGACGAGCGCCGCCGCCGCGCCGCCGCTCGAGCCGCCAGGCGTGCGCGTGGTGTCGTGCGGGTTGCGGGTCGGCCCGAAGAGCAGGTTCTCCGTCGTCGGTCGCATGCCCATCTCGGGCGTGTTCGTCTTGCCGATCAGCACGGCTCCCGCGCGTCGCAGGCGCGCGATGCAGGTGGCGTCCGTCACGGGCATGTGGTCGGCGAACGCGCGCGACCCGTAGGTCGTCGGGTACGGCGTCGCGTCGTTCAGATCCTTGGCCGTGAACGGCATGCCGTGCAGCGGCCCGCGCCAGACGTGCGGCAGGCCGTCGCGCTCGCGCGCCTCGGCGAGTGCCCGCTCGCCGTCCCAGGCGACCACGGCGCCGATGCGCGGGTTCTCGGCCTCAAGCCGCTCGAGCGCCTCGCGGCAGGCCTCCTCGGCCGACGTCTCGGCGCTCACGCGGTCACTCCGCGCGCTGCGAGCAGCTCGCGCACGCGGTCGTGCGGGAGGCCCGGCGAGCGGCGGCCGTTCACGCCGGTCATCTCCTCGGCGGCGCACAGCGCATTCAGAACGGCCTCCTCGGTTGCCTGCACGACGGCCTCGAAGAACGGATCCATCGCGACCCACGGCACGAAGCGGAGCGTGCCGTACGCACCTGCCGCGTCGGCGTCCATCCCGATCGTCAGCTCGCCGTGGTTGCCCGTCGAGAAGGCGAGGAAGATGTCGCCCGAGAAGTGCGATCCCGTCGTCCCGGTCCGCGCGAGGCCGAGCGGGACGCGCCGCGCGAGCGCCTTGCACTGACCCGGCAGCAGCGGCGCGTCGGTGGCGACGATCGCGATCACGGAGCCGGCGCCGGCGGGGGCGTACCACGACGGGTCGGCCAGCGGATCGTCGTCGGCGAGCTCGCGGCCGACGGGGACGCCGGCGATGACGAGCTCCTTGCGGGCGCCGAAGTTGGCCTGCACGAAGACGCCCACGGAATACGCGTCGGAGCCGTGCTCGACGACACGCGACGCCGTCCCCGACCCGCCCTTGAAGTGGTAGCAGTTCATGCCGGTGCCGCCGCCGACCGAGCCCTCCTCGATCGCGCCTCCGCGCGCGGCGTCGAGCGCGGAGGAGACGACGTCGCTCGTGACGTGGCGGCCGTTGATGTCGTTGAGGTAGCCGTCCCAGGTCTCGGCCGCGACCGGGAGCGCCCAGACACCGGTCAGCTGCGGATGGCGCTCCGTCGTCCACGCGATCGTGGCCTCCTGCGCGATGCCCACGGCGTGCGTATTCGTGATCGTGACGGGCAGGAGGAGCGAGCCCGCCTCCTCGATCCAGACCGTGCCGGTCATCTCGCCGTTGCCGTTGAGCGAGAAGAAGCCGGCGGTGCACGCGGTGCCGGGATCGGCGCGTCCGCGCGGGTGGATCGCCGTCACGCCGGTGCGCACGGGGCCTTCCCCGACCACCAGCGGGCCCTCGCCCGCGATCAGCGTGGCGTAGCCGACCTCGATGCCCGGCACGTCGGTGATCGCGTTGAACGGCCCCGGAGTGCCGTGAAACGGGATGCCCAGGCCCCTGGCGCGCGGCCGGCCTGCGGGCGTACGGAGGTGCGCGTCGTGCGTCATCGCCGTCGGACCGTACACTCACGCGGGTGACGACGGCAGCGCGTGAAATCGGAGGGGTGCGGCGTGTCGTTCCGCGATGACGCCCAGCTCGACCCTTCGGAGGTCAGCGACCAGCGCGGTCGCGGCGGCCGCGGCCGCATCGCGATCGGCGGCGGCGGGCTCGGCGTCGCGGCCATCATCGTCATCGCGCTGCTGCAGCTGCTCGGCGGCGGAGGAGGCCTCGGGCAGCTCGGCCAGCTCGAGGGCGCGACGTCGGGGACGCCCACCGGCGACCTCGCCGACTGTCGCACCGGGGCCGATGCGAACGAGCGCCAGGACTGCCGCATCCTCGCCTACGTGAACTCCGTGCAGTCCTTCTGGCGCCAGGAGTTCGAGCGCCGCGGGAGCCAGTACGTGCCCGCAACGACCTACTTCGAGAGCGGCCAGTGGCAGACCGCCTGCGGCGCGGCCAGCACCGACGTGGGCCCGTTCTACTGCCCGGCCGACAAGCACGTCTACATCGACCTGGGCTTCCTGGACGAGCTGCGCGACCGCTTCGGCGCGACCGGCGGGTCGCTCGCGCAGGGCTACATCATCGCCCACGAGTACGGCCATCACGTCCAGGATCTGCTCGGCATCCTCAAGAACGGCAGCAACGACGAGGGGGCGACGGGCAGGTCGGTGCGCACGGAGCTGCAGGCCGACTGCTTCGCGGGCGTGTGGGCGGCGCACGCGACCGAGACGGGCCTGCTGGAGCCGATCACGCAGGCGCAGATCGACGACGCCCTGAACGCCGCGGCGGCCGTCGGCGACGATCGCATCCAGAGTCAGACGCAGGGCCAGGTCAACCCCGACGTGTGGACGCACGGCTCCTCCGCGCAGCGCCAGCGCTGGTTCAAGACGGGCTACCAGACCGGCGACATGACCAAGTGCGACACGTTCGGAGGATCGATCTAGATGCAGCTCGAAGGCCGCCGCATCCTCGTGACGGGGGCGTCCTCCGGCATCGGCCGCGCGGTCGCGCAGCTGTGCGTCGCCGCCGGCGCGCGGGTGCTCGCGACGGGCCGCCGCGCCGAGGCGCTGGAGGAGCTCGACGGCGTGCGCCGCTACGCCTGCGACCTGCGCGATCCGGGTGCGCCCGCGGCCTGCGTGGCCGAGGGTGTGGAGCGACTGGGCGGCCTCGACGGCGTCGTGCACGCGGCCGGCACCGTGATCCGCGGCCAGGATCCGCGCGGCTCGAGCGACGAGGAGATCGACGGCATCCTGCTCGACAACCTCGCGGTGCCGCAGCGCGTCGCGCGCGCGGCGCTCGGCGCGCTCGGGCGCGGCGGATCGCTGGTGCTCGTCTCGAGCCAGCTCGCGCACATCGGTGCGCCCGGCTATTCGAGCTACTGCGCCGCCAAGGGCGGAGTCGAGGCGCTCGTGCGCTCGCTCGCGGTGGACGTCGGGCCCGACGGCATCCGCGTCAACGCCGTGGCGCCGGGGCTCGTGCAGACGCCGATGGCCTACCACCAGCGCGAGAACTTCGACGAGCTCGCGCCGGCCATCGCCGAGCGCCATCCGCTGCGCCGCATCGGTCAGGCCGAGGACATCGCCGGTCCGGTGGCGTTCCTGCTCTCGGATGCGTCATCCTGGATGACGGGGCAGACGATCGTCGTCGACGGCGGCTACACGATTCAGTGATGAGGTTATGGCACAGTTTCACCACACAGGTCTGACGGTCTCGAACCTCGAGCGCGCACTCGCGTTCTGGAGCGACGCCCTGGGCGCCGAGATCGTGATGCAGCAGGACCGGCAGGGCGGCTACTTCGAGGAGATCGTCGGCGAGCACGGCGTCGACGTGCGCTGTGCGCACGTCGCGTTCGGCGGCGAGGGCCCGCGCGTGGAGCTGTTCGAGTTCCGCTCGCCGCGCGGCGGGAACGTCGCGGGCAGGACGGCGGACGTCGGCTTCGCGCACGTCTGCGTCACCTGCGACGATCTCGACGCGATGCTGGAGCGCCTCGTCGCAGCGGGCGGGCGGCCGGTGTCCGACCCCGTCTCCATCGACAGCGGCGCCAACGCCGGCGGCCGCGCCGTCTACGTGCGCGACCCCGACGGGCACACCGTCGAGCTGTTCACGCAGGCCGCGACCTGAGGCTCCGCGATGCCGTTCGATCCGACCAGCATCGACTCGACGCCGTACGGCGCGCCACTCGTGCCGGTGCTGCCGATCCGGCTGCGCCGCACGGAGATCCTCACGGTCGTCTACCGCACCGATCCCGCGGCCGCCGACGCGCTGATCCCGTCGCCGCTGAAGCTCGCCGGCGACCTCTGCGTCGTCCACGTCTACCGCATGCACGACGCCGAGTGGTTCGGGGTCTACTGCGAGTCGGCCTTCCAGCTCCCGGTGGTGCTCCCCGACGGGACGGGGGCCGTGTACTCGCCGTTCCTCGTGCTCGAGTCCGACGGCGCCGTCGCGGCCGGGCGCGAGTTGTACGGCCAGCCGAAGAAGTACGGGCAGGTCTCGCTCGCCCCCGACGGCGACCTGCTGGTCGGTCGCGTCGCCCGCAACGGCATCGACATCGCGACCGCCACGACCGTCTGGAAGCAGCGCCCCGCCGAGGGCGGCGAGCTCGAGCGCCTCGTGCCCGGCTCGGCGGTCAACGTCAACCTGCGCGTGCTGCCGGAGGACGGCTCCGAGATGCGGCGCGAGCTCGTCGCGCGCACGTTTGCCGACGTCGAGGAGCACGAGGCGTGGGTGGGGCCGGCGACGCTCGAGCTGCGCCCGAACGCCCAGGTGCCGGTGCACCTGCTGGCCGTACGCGAGGTCGTGCTCGGCCTGCACCGCGTGCTCGACCTCTCGCTGCCGCCCGGCCACGTCGTCCACCGCTACTGAAACCGCGCCGGTTGCCCCTTGACGCGGCTCCTGCTATAGCGTTTACTGCCGTCGGGTGGGGACACCTGCCGAGCAATTTCCCGTCAGCGTCGCCGGACGGGTGGCCGATCAGCTGCGGGATCAGATCCGCGACGGAGCGTACGCGCCGGGCGCGCGGCTCGTCGAGCGTGCGATCGCACGCGATCTCGGCACGAGCCACATCCCCGTGCGCGAGGCGCTTGCGCGGCTGGCCGAGGAGGGACTGGTCGTGCGACTGCCGCGGCGCGGGGCGCGCGTCGCCGAGCTCTCGCCGCGCTCGCTCGAGGAGATCTCGAGCGTGCGCGTGGTGCTCGAGCAGTTCGTGTGCCAGCGCGTGCTGGAGCGCTGGACGCCGTCGGCCCAGTCGGAGTTGATGCGGATCGCGCGCCGGATGGCGACGGCCGCGGAGCGCGACTCGACGAAGACCGTCGGCGAGCTCGACGTCCGCTTCCACGAGACGCTCTGGCAGCTCGCGGACCACGAGCTGCTGCTCGAGGTGGCGGCCGGCCTGCGCGGTCGCATCGAGCGCTTCCTGCGCGCCGCCAACAGCCGCGCTCGCGCCCGACGAGCTGCGCCAGCACGCACAGTCGCACGTCGAGCTCGTCGAGTTGCTCGCCTCGGGCGATCACGACGCCGTGGCCGCCGCCATGCGCAGCCACATCCTGCTGGGCGCCGAGCGCGTCGCGCGTGCGGAGGGGATCGGCTCCTGACGCCGGTGGCCATCCTGGACTCCGATCTCCCGAACGCACCCGGGGCGCTAACCGAACAGCCCCGTCCGGCGACACAGCAGGTAGTCGAATTGCCGGCCGGCACCGCCGCGCCGAACGTCGTCAAGGCCGCCGCACCTGCGGTACACGGCCACCCAGAAGCCGGCGCCCCCGCGCCGGCTCCCCATTGAGCGGAGGACACGATGGAAGAACTGCTCGCCCAGGAGATGAACCGCCGCAGGCTGCTGAAGATGGCCGGAGCCGCAGCGGCCGCCGGCCTCGCATTCGGTGCGGCGCCCGCCTCGGCTCGATCCAGCGCCGGCAACATCAAGATGTGGTGGTGGGGCCAGCAGGAGGCCGTCGGCATCCAGACCTGGATGGACGACACCATCAAGAAGTTCAAGGCCCAGACCGGCTCGAGCGTCTCGCCGACGCTGATGGACACCGCCCAGGTGATCCCGCAGTTCACGAAGGCCGCGTCGGCCGGCGCCGTTCCCGACGTGCAGTTCCTGTTCAACGGGATCTACCACATGGAGAACGTGTGGCTCGGGTACCTCAAGCCGCTCAACGGCCTCGTCTCGGCCGCGACGGTCAAGCAGGGCGGGGGCACGTCGCTCTCGCAGTACCAGGGCAAGTCGTACCGCACGGGCTTCTACTCGCTCGCGTTCGGCGTGCAGTACAACAAGGAGCACTTCGACAAGGCCGGCCTCAACGCCGATTCGCCCCCGAAGACGTGGGACGCCTTCATGGACGCCTGCGACAAGCTCAAGACGAAGGGCTACATCCCGCTCGGCGGCGGCATCAAGGACGGCTTCCTCGGTGAGTGGTGGCTCGTCAACTCGCTGACGCAGAACCTGAACAGCGCCGCCGACGCGCTCAACCTGTTCATCGGCAAGCTCGACTGGCGCTCGCCGAAGTACCACGAGCACTGGATCAAGCTGCAGGAGCTCTACGACGCGAAGTACTGGAACGACGACGTCAACTCGCTCGACCTCTACCGCGGCATCCAGCTCTACAACACCGGCAAGGCGTCGATGGCGCTCAACAACACGCCGGCGCTGCCCGACTCGCAGAAGAAGCTCGGCAAGGACGTCGTCGGCTTCATGAAGCTGCCGACGTTCGGCACCGGCAAGATGGCGCCGTACCCGATCGTGGACACGCAGGGCTTCGGCATCCCGGCCAAGGCCAAGGATCCGGAGACTGCGGCGAAGTTCATCGACTTCATGCACTCGCCCGAGCGCCTGAAGGCGTACTGGACGCTCTCGCAGCAGATCCCGGCCGACGCGCGCTTCAACCCGGCGGTGATCAACAATCCGCTGATCAAGACCACGTACAACAAGTTCATCAAGGCGAAGCACAACGTGTACGTCGCCGACCTCATGCCGGGCCTGTTCTGGACCGACGCCATGTTCGTGATCTCGCAGAAGATCCTGGGCGGCAGCATGAAGGGCTCGGAGTCCGGTGACTACGCGGCCAAGATCACGCAGAAGTGGAAGAAGCAGAACCCGGATCAGGTCAAGCACTACACGACCTGGGGCAAGGATCTGAAGAGCGCGTGAGGCCGGTGCTCGGGCCGCGGACGAGGAGACGCCGATGGTGAGGGCACGGCCCTGGGTGCCGTACCTCTACTGCACGCCACTGGTGGCGCTGCTGATCTTCATCTTCGGCTATCCCCTGGTCAAGGTCGTCGATTTCTCGACGCGCCTCGTCCGCGGCTCGAGCGGGCCCTTCATCGGGCTCGACAACTACCGCAACGCACTCGACGACCCGACGTTCCGCAACGCCGCGCGCCACAGCGCGACGCTGCTGCTGGCCGTCCCGGTGCTGCTCGCGATCTCCGTCCTCGTCTCGGTGATCCTGTACGAGCAGGTGCGCGGCTGGCGCGTCTATCGCAGCGTGCTCTTCATGCCGTACATCCTCGCCGTGCCGATCGTCGGCATCGTGGCGAGCTACATGTTCACGCTCCACGGCGTCGTCAACGACCTGTTCGCGAAGGCGGGCCTCGATTCACTCGCCATCGACTGGATCGGGAGCGAGCACTACGCGCTCATGACCGTCCTGATCGTGATCATCTGGCGCGAGGTCGGCTTCGGCATCGTGCTCTTCCTGGCTCGCCTGATGAGCCTGGACGACGCGCCGCTCGAGGCCGCGCGCATCGACGGAGCCAGCTGGTGGCAGCGGCTCTGGCACGTGATCCTGCCCGAGTTGCGCGGCACGATCGAGTTCTACGTGCGTGATCGCCGCGACGACCCTGCTCGCGTTCGCGTTCGCCTACGTCTGGACGCTCACGCAGGGCGGCCCGGGCGACGCGACGACGACGCTCGAGGTCTACATCTACAACACCGGCGAGGTGCAATCGCTGCCCGGGCAGGCCGCGGCCGTCGCGACGATGCTGCTCGGTGTGATGTGCCCGTTCATCGCGCTGCTCTTCTGGGTGCGCCGGCGGGTCGAGCGCGCCGAGATCGCGGAGGCGGTGTGAGCGCGGCCGCAGATCCCCGGCCGCGGGCGCGCCGGCGGCGCCTCGCCAATCTGCCGCACCACGTCGTGCTCGTGGGCGCGGCGCTGCTCGCGCTCTTCCCGGTGCTGTTCATGCTCATGACGGCGCTCAAGACCGACAAGCAGTACCTCGACGACACGCTCGGCCCGCCCTGGCCGCTCTCGTTCGGCAACTTCCGCGAGGCGCTGCACGGCGGCGACTTCTTCATCTGGCTCAAGAACTCGGCGATCATGACGCTCGGCGCCGTGATCGTCTCGACGCTCGCGGCCGCGCTGTGCGCGTTCGCCATCGCGCGCATGCGCTTCCGCGGCCAGAACCTGCTGCTCTCGGTCAACATCGCGCTGCTGGTCGTGCCGCCGGTGGTGCTGCTGATCCCGCTCTTCGTGCAGTACGTCGACATCGGGCTCGTGAGCACCTACCGCGGCGTGATCCTGATCTACGCCGGGCTCACGGCGCCGTTCTCGGTCTACCTGCTGACGAACTTCTTCCGCACGATCCCGGACGAGCTGATCGAGTCCGCGATGGCCGACGGCGCCTCGCACTTCCGCATCCTCTGGCAGATCGTGATGCCGCTCTCGGCGCCGGCGTTCGTGACGCTCGTCGTCGTCAACGCGCTGTGGGTCTGGAACGAGCTGCTGATCGCGCTCGTCTTCCTGCCGGAGGACCGTCTGAAGACGCTGATGGTCGGCATCACGGTCTTCCAGGGCCGCTACTCGCTCGACGTGCCGGTCCTGATGGCGGGCATGCTGCTCGCGTCGGTGCCGATGCTGGTCCTGTACCTGATCGGCCAGCGCTTCTTCATCCGCGGCCTCACGGCCGGGGCGCTCAAGGGCTAGGAGGGGATATGGGACGCTTCGACGGCAAGGGCGTGATCGTGACCGGTGCCGGCCAGGGCATCGGCCAGGCGACTGCGCAGCGATTCGCGTCCGAGGGCGCCGACGTCATGCTGGTCGGGCGGCGACCCCTGCCGCTCGAGGAGACCGCGGAGCTGATCCGCGGCGAGGGCGGCAAGGCCTGGGAGCACCCCTGCGACGTGACCGACGCGGCCGAGGTGCGACGGCGCCGTGGCGGCGGCGAAGGCGCGCTGGGGCGGCAGGATCGACGTGCTGATCAACAACGCCGGCATCGACGACGAGACGCCGTTCCTGGAGATGACCGAGGAGTCGTGGCGCGCGGTCCTCGACACGAACCTGACCGGCCCCTTCCTGTTCTCGCGCGCAGTGGCGCCGGTGATGGTGCACTCCGGCGGCGGCGTGATCCTGCACAACGCGTCGATCGACGCCTCGGGCGGCGACGGGCCGTTCGCGAGCTACAACGCCTCGAAGGCCGGCCTGCTCGGGCTCAACCGCACGATGGCGCTCGAGCTCGGGCCGCACGGCATCCGCGTCAACTGCGTCAGCCCGGGCTTCACGCACACCGACATGACCGAGCGCGCGGTCGGTCCCGCGATGATGGGCTACCTCAACGGCCAGTTCGAGCGCGTGCCGATGCGACGCCTCGTGAAGCCGTCCGAGATCGCCGCGGCCTTCGCGTTCCTGGCCTCCGACGACGCCTCCGGCATCACGGGCATCGACCTCACGGTGGACTGCGGCCTGACCGCGAACTGGTTCATCCTCGAGACGCTGCCCGAGCTGTGACGGAGGCCTGCAGCGCTGATCGAGGGCGAGCGCGCCGGCTGGCGCTCGCTGACGCTGCGCAACGGCTGCATCGAGGTCACGGTGCTGCCCGGCAAGGGCTGTGACATCTACGAGTTCCGCGATCGCTCGACGGGCGTCGACGTCCTCTTCAAGTCGCCCTGGGGGCTGCAGCCGCCGGGCTCGCCGCCGCGCGAGGGCTGGGGCGGGATGGAGTTCCTGCGCCAACTACGAGGGCGGCTGGCAGGAGCTCCTGCCGAGCTGCAACGACCCCTGCAGCTACCGCGGCACCGAGATCCCGTTCCACGGCGAGGTCGCGCTGACGGCATGGGACGTGACGGTCGCGGCCGACGGTGACGACGCCGTCGAGTTGATCGGCCGCGTGCGCTGCTCGCTCACGCCGTTCGCGCTCGAGCGGCGCATGCGCATCGAGCGCGGCGCGCCGGTGCTGACGCTGCGCGAGCGCGTCGAGAACCTCTCGGGCGAGGCGCACCATCTCGTGTGGGGGCACCACTGCGTCGTCGGCGCCCCGTTCCTCGAGGCCGGCTGCCGCCTGCACGCGCCGGTGAGCACGATCGTGACGCTGCCGGAGGCCTGGGAGGAGACGGCGCGGCTCGCACCCGGTCAGCGGGAGCCCTGGCCGCACGCGCTGCTGAAGGACGGCGGGCGCACCGACCTGCGCGAGGTGCCGGGCGCCGAGTGCGGCTCCCACGACGACATCTTCCTGACCGGTCTCGAGGACGGGACGGTCGCCGTCGAGAATCCGCGCCTGGGCCGCACGTTCCGGCTCGGCTTCGACCACACGCTGTTCCGCTGGCTGTGCACCTGGCAGCCCTACGGCGGCGCTCACGAGCTGCCGCTGGCGGGCTCCTACGCGCTCGGGATCGAGCCGTGGATCTCCTCGGGCAATCTCGCGGACGCCGTCGCCTCGGGCGAGGCGATCGAGCTCGCCGGGGGCGCCGTCCTGGAGACAACGCTGACCGCCGCCATCGAGGGAGGACCCGTCGCATGAGAGCTGCCCGAGTGCTGGAGACCGTCGGCTGCGATGCGTTCGTCGCCTCCGACCCGTTCACCGTCGCCTGGCTCACCGGCTTCGCCGCGGACGAGACGTGGGGGCCGAACCCGTTCGCCGCGCCGCCGCTCGCCGTCGTGCGCAGCGACGCTTCCGTCGTCGCGATCGTGAGCGAGGACGAGGCGCCCGCACTCGCCGGCAGCAGCTGCGAGGTCGTCGCGTACGAGGGCTTCACGCTCGGCCCGCTCGATCCGTTCGCCGGCCGGCGTGCGGCGCTCGCCTCGCTCGGGCTGAGCGGTCGCGTGGCGGTCGAGGACGGCGCGCTGCCCGTGCCGGGCGTCGAGGCCGTGGGGGCCGACGCGCTCGCGCTGAGGCTGCTGCGCGCGGTCAAGGACGACGACGAGATCGCGCGCATCCGCGCAGCCATCGCGCTCTGCGACGCCGGCCAGGCCGCCGCGCGCGGCGCGCTGCGCAGCGGTGTGAGCGAGCTCGAGGCCTGGGGCGCGGTGCAGAACGCGATGGAGGTTGCAGCCGGCGAGCGGCTCTCGCTGCTGTGCGACTTCGCGAGCGGCGAGCGCACCGGAGAGATCGGCGGCCCGCCGGGCGCCCGCGTCGTCCGCGACGGCGATCTGACGATCGTCGACCTCGTGCCCCGTCTCGCCGGCTACTGGGGCGACTCGTGCGCCACGGTGGCGGTGGGCGACGTGCCCGGAGCGGTGCGCTCGGCGCACGCGCGCTGCAGCGAGGCGCTCGATCGGGGCCTCGCGGCGCTGGCGCCCGGGATGGTCGCGGGCGATCTCGACGCGCTCGTGCGCGCCGGCCTCGACTACCCGCACCACACCGGTCACGGCGTCGGCGTCTCGGCGCACGAGGAGCCGCGCATCGTGCCGGGCGGCGAGACGGTGCTCGCGCCCGGCATGATCGTCGCGCTCGAGCCCGGCACGTATCCGGGCCCGTGGGGCATGCGCGTCGAGCGCCTGGCGCTCGTCACCGACACGGGCTGCGACGTCCTCTCGCAGCACGACATCTCGCTCTAGCTGCTCGGCCGGATCACGAGCATGGCGGCGCGGCGGCAGCGTGCCCCTATCAGGTGATTTGCCTTGAATCGGCCGAAATCTGCTGCATAGTGCCCAGGAACGTCACTTCGTCATGTGACGTTCCCAGCGACGGCGGACTGCCGGCACGCGCCAGGCCAATGGCGCGCGGCGTTCTGGCGTTGCGACGAACCGGCCGGCACTCCAGGCCCCTCCTCCCGCTCGCGCCCAGCGCTCGTGCGGAGCCGTGCATGCACGGCGCGACCCCTCATGCAAGGAGCACCATGACCAACCGCAAGCGCCCATCCCACGGAGCCGTCGCCGGCTACCTCGGCCTCATGTTCGGCGTCCTCGCGCTGACCGGCGGCAGCTCGTACGCCGCGCAGTTGCTCGACGGCAAGATGCTCAAGTCCGGTTCGGTGAAGGCCCCGAAGCTCGCGAAGGGCAGCGTCACGGCCGCCAAGCTGCACAAGAACGCCGTGACGGCGCCCAAGCTGAACAAGAATTCGGTGACCGCGGCCAAGCTCGCCAAGAACGCGGTGACCACTCGCTCGATCAAGAACCGGTCGGTCACGGCGATCAAGCTCGCGCCCAACTCCGTCACCCCGGCGCTGCTCGGCGCCTCCGCGGTGACGAGCGAGAAGATCGCCGACTCGTCCGTGCTCACGAGCAAGCTGAGCGACGGCTCGATCACGACCTCGAAGATCGCCGACGGCGCCGTGACCGGCGCGAAGGTGCCGCTTCAGGTCGTGACGGCGAACACGACGGTCGCCGCGGGCACGACCGAGTCCGCCACCGCGACCTGCCCCACGGGCATGCGCGCATTCGGCGGCGGCGTGAAGCTCGACGACGCCACCATCACGATCAACACGGGCGTCAGGCAGAGCCAGCCGGTCGTCGACGCGAAGGGCAATCCGGTCGGCTGGAGCGGCACCGCGATCTCCCTGCTGGTCGCGACCCCGTTCCACGTGTACGCCGTCTGCGGCTGAGCCGCGCGCGGCTCGGGGCCGGGCACGCAGGTCGTGTGCCCGGCCCCGGTGCGTTCAGGCCCGCGCGCGTTCGCGATCGGGCATGCTTGGTGCGATGTCGGGCGTCGATCGCGAGTTCCGTGAGGTCGTCGGGGCTTTCGCCACCGGCGTCTGCGTGGTCACGAGCGAGCATCACGGGCATCCGGCGGGGATGACGCTCAACTCGTTCACGTCGGTCTCGCTCGAGCCGCTGCTCGTCCTCGTCTCGCTCGCGCACGGCTCGCGCACGCTCGAGAAGGCGACCGCCAGCCAGCGCTTCGCGGTCAACATCCTGCACCGGAAGCAGCAGGACGTCGCCCTCGACTTCGCCAAGCGCGGCGCCGATTTCCCGATCGCTCACGCGATGCAGGACCGCTACGGCTACTTCGCCGTGCGCCACGCGCTCGCGCTGCTGCGCTGCGAGGTGACGGACATCGTGCGCGCGGGCGACCACGACCTGGTGATCGGCGAGGTCGCGTCCTTCGAGGGCTCGGGCGGCGAGCCGCTCGTCTTCCATCGCGGCACGTTCGGCGGTCTCGATGCCGACGCCCATGTGCCCAGCGGGCGCGTCATCGGGCTCGACAACGGCACCGGCTGGTAGCTCGTCCCACCGCTGAGCGGCGGGTCTGCGCCGCTCGCCGATGTCCTGGATGCGTCGTTCCGGAACTCCAGGAACGTCTCGTGCATGGAGCGACTGTCGAAGGTCTGGCGCCGCATCCGGCGCGTCGAACGCGACGACTGGATCGGATTCGCCGCCCTCGCCATCGTGTTTCTCGCCTGCGCGTGGGTGCTGTTCGTGCTCGACCGGCCGCCGGCGACCTGATCGACTCGGCGAGGGTGCCTGCGATTGCGAGGCACCGTCGTCCGTTCTAGAGCGGGATCGCCGCCCAGATCTCGCCGCGGCCGGGCAGGTCCTTGCCGAACGAGTCCGGGTTCGTCCCGAGCCGCTCGGCGCCCTCGAGCGCGATGCGCTGCACGATCGTCGTGAGCGGGAACAGCGAGAGCGGCTCGCCGAGCGCGTCGCGGCGGAAGCGGTGGACGACCGCACCGTGGCCGGCGATCGTGTCGGCGACGACTGCGAGCCGCGCCGACGCCTCGCCTCCGCCGTCGAGCACGACGAGCGCGTCGCCCGTGCCGACCGCGACGCTCGGGCCGTGCAGCAGGTACTCCATCGAGTAGCCGGCGGCTGCGACATACGCGGTCTCGCGGATCTTGAGCGCGCCCTCGGCGGCCGTCCAGGCATTGGTGCCGCTGCCGACGTACTGCAGCAGCCGCGCAGGCGGCGGGACGTCGAGCGTGTCGTCGGCGAGCTCGGCCGCGACGGCGTCGGGGACGGTCTCGAGATCAAGGTCGGCCCCGAGCGCGCGGGCGATCTGCGCGACGCGCATCACCGCGCAGAGGTGGCTGGACGTGAATGCTGCGGTCGTCTCGGGCGCGGACGTCTCGATGTCGGCGCCGGGGGCGCCGATCGCGGAGATCTGGACCGTCTCGGCCCCGGCCGCCTTCGCGCGTTCGAGCACCGCGCTCGTGTAGGTCTTCGTGCCGCGGTGGCTGAGCAGGAGCAGCGCGTCCCCCGCCTCCGCTCCCGGCCCGTGGATGGCCGACTCGTCGGCCTGCACCGCCCACGCCTCGACGCCCGCGTGACGCAAGCAGCGCGGCGCCGTGGTTGACCGCGTGCCAGCTCGTGCCGGTGCCGCTCAGCAGGACCCGCCGGCCCCTGATGCGCTCTGCGGCGCGCTCCGCCGGTCCCGGGTCTCCCAGCACCCGCCCGAGGTCTTCCGGCTGCCGCCACATCGTCTCGCGCATCACGCTCACGTCGGCTCCTCCCGTGGATTCGGCAGCCAGCCTACCGGAGCGCCGCCAGCACTAGACTGCCGTTGTGCTGATCGAAAACGAGTTCGACGTCGCGGCGACGCCGGCCGAGGTCTATGCGCTGATGCTCGATCCCGAGCGTGTCGCCACGTGCATCCAGGGCGCCGAGGTGACCGGCAAGAACGACGACGGCTCCTACGACGCGCAGGTCACGGTCAAGCTCGGGCCGGTCAAGATGACCTACAAGGGCACCATCGCGATCATCGAGAGCGATCCCGAGGCGCGCACCGCGAGCATGCTCGCGAAGGGCAGCGAGGCACGCGGTCAGGGCACGGCGCAGGCGACGCTGAACATGGCGGTGACGGAGCGCGAGGGCGGCTCGCACGTGCACGTCGCGGCCGACATGCTCATCACCGGCCGGGTGGCGCAGATGGGCCGCGGCGTGATGCAGGACGTGGCGCGCCGCATGATCGGCCAGATGTCGCAGAACATGGAATCGCTGCTCGCGGGCGGCGAGCAGCCGACGGATGACGAGGCGGTCTCGGCGGGATCGCTGCTGGGCTCGGTGGTCGCCGATCGCGCGAAACGCATCTTCGGCTCGGGCGAGTAGCCGCTCACTCGCCGCCCTCGCGGGCTATGCGCTGCTCTCGGTGGCGCTGTTCGGCCGCGGAGTGCTGCGCGAGGGGGGCGGCAGCGTCGTCGGCTCGTACGGGTCGGACCAGGCGACGTTCGCGTGGTCGCTCGCGTGGTGGCCGCACGCGATCGAGAACGGCCTGCACCCGCTGCTGACGGACCGCGTCTACGCGCCGGACGGCTGGAATCTCGCCTGGACCAGCTCCATCCCCGGGCCCTCGCTGCTGGCGTGGCCCCTGACCGCCGTCTTCGGGCCGGTCGCCGCCTACGACGTCCTGGCGCTCGCCGCTCCGGCCCTGGCGGCCTGGTGCGCGTACCTCCTGTGCCGTGAGATTGGCACAGGTACGCCTGCTGCGCTGGCCGGCGGTCTCGTCTTCGGCTTCACGAGCTACGAGGCCGCCGAGACGCTCAACCACCTCAATCTCGCGCTCGTCTTCACGCTCCCGCTCGCCGGCTATCTCGTCGCCCGCTATCTCCAGGGCGGGCTCTCGGATCGCCGCTTCGTCGCGTACTTCGCGCTGTGCGTGCTCGGGGTGTTCGCCACGTTCCTGGAGACGCTGTTCTGGGCGACGCTCGGAGGCGCGCTCGCGCTGCTGGCCGGGATCGCCTTCACGCGGGCGCGCGAGCGCGCGCTGCTGTTCCGCTGCCTCGTGCTGTGCAGCGCCGCGTACGGGATCGCGCTGGTCGTGGCGTCGCCGTTCCTGTGGGTCGCGCTGGCGCACCCCGATCCTCTCGGGATCAGCGGCCACGGCTACGAGCTCGACCTCGCGAACCTGCTCGTGCCGACGCGCGTGACCGAGCTGCGGCCACCGCCGCTGCACGATCTCGCGAAGCAGCTCGGCGGCAACAACCTGACCGAGCAGCTCGGATACGTCGGCCCGGTGCTGCCCGCGCTCGCAGGCTTCGCGCTCTGGGAGCGCCGGCGCGAGCCGCTCGCCCGGGTGCTCGCGCTCGGGATCGCCGTCGCGACCGTGTGTGCGCTCGGGTCGCGGCTCGTGGTGGCCGGGCACCGCACGTGGTTCGAGCTGCCGTGGACGCTCGTCGACGACCTGCCGCTGGCGAGCCACGCGCTGCCCGCGCGCGCATTCGTGCTCGTGTGGCTCGCGCTCGCGGTGCTCGTCGCGCTCTTCCTCGCGCGCGGCGGGCGCGCCCGCTGGATCGTGTTCGGGCTGGTGGCGCTGACGCTGGCGCCGAGCCTGGACGGCAGCCTCTGGGCGACACGGCTCGATCGCCCGGCGCTCTTCGAGCAGGGTCGCTGGAGGACGCTCGTCCATCCGGACGAGAACGTGATGATCATCCCGTTCAGCTACGACGGGCAGGCGATGCTGTGGCAGCAGGAGGCCGGCTACGGCTTCCGCATGACCGGCGGCTACGTCAGCGCGACGTTCCCGGACGCGCTCTGGGCGAGCCCGATCGTCCGCGCCATCTACGGCGCGCCGATGCCGCCGTTCCCGGAGCGCGAGCTCCGCATGCTCGCGCGCGATCGCAAGGTCGACGTCGTTCTCCTGCGCGCCACCCGGCCGGAGCCGTGGGAGGCCGTCCTGCGTGCGGCCTACGGACAACCGCGCGTCGCGGGCGGCATGCTCGCCTGGCGGGTACGCGGCACCTGGCCGCGCTCGCTAGGGTCTCTCCAATGACTCACCGCATCGCAGTCCTGGCCGGCGACGGCGTAGGCCCAGAAGTCGTCGACGAGGCGCGCCGGTGCGTCGACGAGTTGAAGCTCGAGATCGAGTGGAGCGACCTCGACTGGGGCTCCGATCACTGGGTCGAGCACGGCGTGATGATGCCGCCGGACGCCGTCGAGCGCCTGCTCGCATTCGATTCGATCCTGCTGGGCGCCGTCGGGCGGCCCGACATCCCCGACCACGTCACGCTCTGGGGGCTGCTGCTGCCGATCCGCCAGCGCCTCGACCTGTGGGCCAACGTCCGTCCCGTGCGGCTGCTCGAGGGCGTGCCGTGCGCGCTCGCCGGCCGTGCGCCCGGCGACATCGACATGGTGTTCGTGCGCGAGAACTCCGAGGGCGAGTACTCCGGCGTCGGCGGCCGCGCGCATCAGGGCCATCCCGGCGAGGTCGGCATCGAGACGGCCGTGTTCACGCGCGCGGGCATCGAGCGCGTCGTCGAGCACGCCTTCGAGCTCGCGTCCGAGCGGCGCGGCGTCGTCACGAGCGCGACCAAGTCCAACGCGTCGCGCTACGGCTACGTGCTCTGGGACGAGGTCGCCGCCGACGTCGCGCAGCGCCACCCGGACATCCGTTACGAGCACGTGCTCGTGGACGCGCTCGCGGCGCGCATGGTGCTGCGCCCGGACACGCTCGACGTGGTCGTCGCCTCCAATCTCTTCGGCGACATCCTGACCGACCTGGGCGCTGCCATCCAGGGCGGCATGGGGATGTCCGCGAGCGCCAACCTGTGCCCCGGCGGCGACGTCCCGGCGCTCTTCGAGCCGGTGCACGGCTCCGCGCCCGACATCGCGGGCCAGGGCATCGCGAATCCGTGCGGCGCCGTCTGGAGCGCCGTGATGATGCTCGATCACCTCGGCGAGGCGGCGGCCTCGGCGCGCCTCTTCGCAGCGCTCGCGGACGTCTGCCGTGAGGGCCCGCGCACGCGCGATCTCGGCGGCAGCGCCACGACGAGCGAGGTCGGCGAGGCGATCCGCGCCCGCCTCCAGGCGGGCTAGGTCGTCGTCTCCCAGCGGAAGAGCCGCAGCGCGAGCGCACTGAGCGCGGCCGCGAACAGCGCGAGCACGGCGAGGTTCGGCAGCGTCGAGATGAACGAGTGGCCGCGCACGGCGACGTCCTGGAGGCCCTCCGCGAGGTAGGTGAGCGGCAGGAAGTGCGCGATCACCTGAACGGGCTCGGGGGCCGCGGCGAGCGGGAAGAACACCCCGCCGAGGAACGTCATGGGCAGGACGATCAGGTTCGAGAGCGCCGCGGTCGCATCCTCCGTGTTGGCGCGTCCGCCGATGCACAGGCCGAGGGCGATGAACGCGACGCTCCCGACCAGCACCAGTGGCAGGAGCGCGAGCACGTTCCCGACGAGGTGCACGCCGAACAGCACGCGCCCGACCGTGAGCAGGATGACCGCCTGCACGACGGCGATCATGAGGTGGAAGATCACGCGCCCGGTCGCGAACTCGTGGAGCGGCAGCGGTGTCAGTCGCAGCCGTCTCAGCATGCCCTTCTGGCGCCAGGCGACGATCGAGAACGCGACGCCGAAGGCCGCGCTCTGCGCGATCGCCATCGCGAGCAGGCCGGGGACGAGCAGATCGACGTAGTCGAGCGACTGCGCCTCGACGCGCTCGGACTCGAGCCGCATCGTCGGTTTCGCGTTCACGGCGCGCAGGTTGAAGCCGTCGACGATGCCGCGCACGACGCCGATCACGATCGGCGCCTCGGCCTGGGAGGTCGCCGAATAGACGAGGCGCGCGTTGCCTCCCCCGAGGATGATGGCCGCCGGCTCGTCGCCGTCGCGTACGCGCTTGAGCGCGCGCGCCGCGTCCGGCTGCTCCTTCAGCTTGATCGCGTCCGACTGCTCGAGCGCCTTGCGCACGGGGCCGTTGCCGACGATGTCGACGGTCGGCCGCGACGTGCCGCCGGCGCCGAAGATCAGCCCGAACAGCACCATGAACATGATCGGGAACGCGAACGTGAAGAAGAACGCCGGCCGGTCGCGCCCGAACATGCGCACGCTCGCTCTGACCACGGCCCAGACGCGCCTGGCGCTCATTCGCGGAACTCCGTGCCGGTCGCGTCGAGGAAGACGTCCTCGAGCGTCGGCTGGCGCACCGAGAGCCCGCGCAGCTCGACGCGGCGCGCCTCGGCCAGCGCCACCAGGCCGAGCAGCGTGCGCTGCGGCTCCATGGACGTCAGCTCGTAGGCGCCGTCGGCGCTCGTCACCCGCTGCACGCCCGCGAGCGCGGCGAGCGTGTCCTCTTCGAGCCCGTCGGCCTCGAAGATCACGCGCGAGCGGCCGCGCAGGCCGTCGATCAGGGCCTGCGGCGAGTCGAGCGCGATGATGCGGCCGCCGTCCATGATCGCGACGCGGTCGCAGAGCGTCTCGGCCTCGTCGAGGTAGTGCGTCGTCAGCACGACGGTGCGCTGCTCGGCGGCGACCGCGCGGATCACGTCCCAGAGGTTGCGCCGCGCCTGCGGGTCGAGTCCGGTCGTCGGCTCGTCGAGGAACACGATCTCGGGGTCGTGCACGAGCGCGAGGGCGATCGCGAGGCGCTGCTGCTGCCCGCCCGAGAGCTGGCGCGCCTGCGAGTCGGCCTTCTCGTCGAGCCCCACGAGCGCCAGCAGGCGCGGCGCGCGGCCCTCGAGTGGGACGCCGTAGAACTTCGCGAACAGGTCGAGCAGCTCGGCCGCGGTGAGGTTCTCGAACATCGCGTTCTTCTGCAGCTGCACGCCGATCCGGCTCTGCAGGCGCGTCGGATTCGGCCAGACCGGCTCGCCGAGGATCTCGATCGAGCCGCCGTCGGGCCGCGTGAGCCCCTCGATCATCTCCAGCGTGGTCGTCTTGCCTGCGCCGTTGGGTCCGAGGATCCCGAATGTCTCTCCGCGCGCCACCGCGAACGACACGCCTCTGACCGCATGCACCTCGCCGTAACGCTTCTCGAGTCCGTCGACTTCGATCGCGTCCACTGCGGCCGATGCTACTCGACGCTCTCGCTTCGCTCCCCCACGCGCCGGGCGTTCCGTTGTCGCGGGATCGGGGACAGGGCCCCATGACTCACACGCAGCGAACCCACCTGGCGCACGCACCCGATTCCGAGGACCGCGAGGTCGTGCAGGAGACGACGGGCATGACGGATCCCGCCGAGGCCGACGACGAGGGCGGCAGCGGCACGGCCGGCCCCGACACCGCCGAGAAGGACCAGGCGGGCAGCTACGCGCGCGACGCCGAGCAGGACCCGGAGGGCGAGCGGCACGACCGCGCCGACTCCGACCGCTGACAGGATCTCGGCCGGCGTTACGCGGGCGGCAGCGGCAAGCCGAGCGCGGCCCGCACGATGCGGTCCTGCTCGCGGTAGTGCGCCGAGGTGTAGCCCTCGGACGGGCTGCCGCGCCACGGGCGGCCGGCGTAGCTCAGGCGCACGCCGGGCGGGACGGCGGCCTCCACGCGGTGGCGGACCGAGCGCCAGGCGCCCATGTTGGCCGGCTCTTCCTGGGCCCAGACGATCTCCCTGAGGCCGGTGTAGCCGGCCAGCAGCTCCGTCAGCTCCGCCGTCGGGAACGGGTAGAGCTGCTCGATGCGGGCGATCGCGACCTCGTCGGCGTCCGCTCGATCGGCGTGGCGCTGCATGTCGTAGTAGAGGCGGCCGGAGCAGAGCACGAGGCGGCTGATGTCCTCGCGGTACTCGGCGCTGTCGGGGTCGTCGATGATCGGCTGGAACGAGACGTCGGTCAGGTCGGAGAGCGACGACAGCGACTCCTTGAGTCGCAGCAGGCCCTTCGGCGTCATGACGACCAGCGGGCGGCGCGTGCGGCCGGCGGCCTGGCGGCGCAGCAGGTGGTACAGCTGGGCCGGCGTCGTCACGTTGGCGATGCGGAGGTTGTCGTCGGCGGCGAGCTGGAGGAAGCGCTCGAGCCGCGCCGAGGAGTGCTCCGGGCCGTTGCCCTCGTAGCCGTGCGGCAGGAACAGCGTGAGCCGTGAGGTCACGCCCCACTTGGAGCGGCCGGATGCGATGAACTGGTCGATCAGCACCTGCGCGCCGTTCGCGAAGTCGCCGAACTGCGCCTCCCAGATCACGAGCGCGTTGCGGCGCGTGACCGAGTAGCCGTACTCGAAGCCGAGGCACGCGGCCTCGGAGAGCGGCGAGTTGTGCACCTCGAAGCGCGCCTTGGACTCGTCCAGGTGCTGCATCGGCGTGTAGCGCTCGCCCGTGTGCACGTCGTGCAGCACGAGGTGGCGGTGCGAGAACGTGCCGCGCTCGGTGTCCTGGCCGGTCATGCGGATCGCGATGCCGTCCTTGAGCAGCGAGCCGAATGCGAGCGCCTCGGCGTGGCCCCAGTCGATGCCGCCCTCGCGGACGGCGCTGCGCCGCCGCTCGAGCTGCGGCCCGAGCTTGGGGTGGACCGTGAAGCCCTCCGGCAACTCGAGCAATTCGTCCGAGAGCGTGATGAGCTCCTCCGCCGTGGGGGCGTGCGCGTCGACCTGGTCGAGGTCGCGCGCCATGCGCTCCGCGGGCTCGCGCTCGGCCTGCTCGCCCGCCTCGGCCGGATGGTGGGCCCGGCTCAGCTGCTCGAGCATCTGCGAGCGGCGGGCGTCGACGGCGGCCTCGTCGGTCAGCCCGTCGTCGATCAGGCGCTGCGCGTAGAGCGAGACCACCGACGGATGCGCCTTGATGCGATCGACCTGCAGCGGCTGCGTGTACGAGGGCTCGTCGGTCTCGTTGTGGCCGAAGCGCCGGTACCCGACCAGGTCGATCAGGACGTCGCGGCCGAAGCGCTCGCGGAAGGCCATGGCCAGGCGCACCGCGCTGCGGCAGGCGTCGACGGCGTCCGCGTTGACGTGGATGATCGGGATGTCGAAGCCCTTGGCGAGGTCGGACGAGTAGCGCGTCGAGCGCGAGTCGTGGGCGTCCGTCGTGAAGCCGACCTGGTTGTTCGCGATCACGTGCAACGTGCCGCCGACGCGGTAGCCCGCGCAGCGACTGCAGGTTGAGCGTCTCCGCCACGACACCCTGGCCGGGGAAGGCCGCGTCGCCGTGGATCGAGATCGCGAGCGCGCGGCTCGTGTCGGAGGGCGCATCGCTGCGCTCCTGGTCGGTCTGCAGCGCGCGCACGCGGCCGCTGACGACCGGATTGACGAACTCGAGGTGCGAGGGGTTCGGCAGCAGCGAGATGTCGATGCGCCGCTGCTCGACGCGCACCTCGCCGGCCTCGCGCACGACGACGTCGATGGCGCGCGACGAGCGAGCGCCGTGGTGGTACTTGACGTCGCCCGCGCCGCCGACCGGCAGGACCTCGAGGATGTCGTCGCCGGGGCGACCCTCGAACTCCGAGATGATCGACGAGTAGTTGCGGCGCAGCACGTGCGCGAGCACGTTGAGGCGCCCGCGGTGCGCCATGCCGAGCACGGCCTCCGCGATGCCGGCCTGGGCGGCCAGCATGATCATCTCGTCGAGCATCAGGACCATCACGTCCAGTCCCTCGATCGAGAACTGCTTCTCGCCGAGGAACGCGCGGTGGAGGTAGTGCTCGAACGTCTCTACCCGGAGCAGCCGGTCGAGGATGTGGCGGCGCTCGTCGGGCGGCAGGGGCTGCGTGTACGCGCCCGACTCGATCGCCTCGCGCAGCCACAGCCGCTGGCGGTGGCCGGAGAGATGCTCGATCTGGTACGCGATCGGCCCGGCGTAGGTCTCGCGCAGGCGCGGGAGCGCATCGGCGAGCGTCTCGCCGGGAACGAAGAGGTCGAGGGCGGCGGCCGGAATGCGCTCGAGCGCGTCGTCGGCGAGGCCGTGGTAGGCGGGGTCGAGGGCGGGATCGCCGATCGGATCGCTTCCGAGGGGATCCAGGCGCGCGGCCATGTGGCCGTGCGTTCGGTAGGCGTGAACAAGAGATCGGGCCGCCCCGATCTCTTCCGGCGCAGTGAGGCCGTTACGAGTGGGATCGGCGTGGAGGCCGTCCTCGCCCAGCGCGGGCGGGCGGTCGCCGCGCCGTCTGCGGCGAGCGGTCGACATGGGGAAAGTGAAGAAGACTCCGGCGGGGTGATGACCCCGATAGTTGTATAGACGCCCGGTGCTTTCCCGGGTTAGTCTCAGCGTACACCCAGCTGCGGGGAACATCCCCGCACCCGTCGCGCGGCGCCGCAGCATCGGGCAGACTCCAGCGCATGGGCCGCAGGGTGCTGGTCACGGGAGTGGGGGTGGTGAGCTCGATCGGCACCGGCGTCAGCGCGTTCTGGGACGCGCTTGCCGACGGGGTTTCGGGCGCCAGCGTGCTCGAGCTCGACGGCGAGCCGCCGACCCCCGTCTGCCGCATCGAGGACTTCGACGGCGAGGCGCTGTTCGGGCGCCGCGACGCGCGCCGCATGGACCGTTGCGCGCAGCTCGCGACGGCGGCCGCGCAGCTCGCGCTCGAGGACGCGGGCGGCGATCTCGGCCTGCCGCACGAGCGCATCGGCGCCAGCATCGGCTCGGCGCACGGCGGCATCGGGACGCTCGACGAGGCCTACCGCACGTATTTCGAGCGCGGCTCCGACCGCGTCAGCCCCTTCATGATCCCGCTCGCCCTGACCAACACCGCCTGCGCGGCCGTGGCCCGCACGCTGCAGCTGCGCGGCCCGTCGTCGTCGACCTGCACCGCGTGCGCGGCCGGCGCCGACGCGATCGGCACGGCGCTCTGGCTGATCCGCTCGGGACGCGCCGACGCGATGCTCGCGGGCGGTGCCGACTCTGCGATCTCGCCGGTCGTGCTCGCGGGCTACCGCAACCTCGGCGCGCTCGCGACGCTGCGCCACGGCGCGGCCGGAGCGAGCCGGCCGTTCGACTCCGAGCGCGACGGATTCGTGATCGGCGAGGGCTCCGGGGTGCTCGTGCTCGAGGAGCGCGAGCATGCGCTCGCGCGCGGCGCGCGCGTCTATGCCGAGCTCGCGGGCTACGGCTCGAGCTGCGACGCCTCGCACCTCACCGACCCCGACCAGACGGGCGCCGGTCCCGGCCTGGCGATGTCCGCGGCGCTCGCCGACGCGGGCATCGGCCCCGAGGACATCGGCTACGTCAGCGCGCACGCGACCTCGACGCCCTCGGGCGACATCGCCGAGGCGCGCGCGATCGCGGGCGCCGGACTCGCGCACGCCGCGGTCTCGGCCACCAAGTCGCTGCACGGCCACACGCTCGGCGGCGCGGGCGGCGTCGAGGCGGCGGCGGCGCTGCTGCCGATCGTGCGCGGCATCGTGCCGCCGACGCTCAACCTCGTCGAGCCCGACGACGGCTGCGGCCTCGATCACGTGATGGGCACCGCGCGGCGCGGCGTCGACGTGCGCGCCTCGCTCTCGAACAGCTTCGGCTTCGGCGGCCACAACGCCGCGCTCGTCCTCGTCAGGGCGTGACGAACGTCGCAGCCGAGCGCACGATCGTGCCGTCGACGAGTCGCGTCTGGCACGCGATCGCGTGATTCAGGTCGTTCCCGCGCGCGGTGTAGGTGCGAGCGTGGTGGTGCGGGATCACGATCTCGTCGCGCACCCAGGTGACGTGCTTGCGCGCACTGCAGTGCAGGTGGGTGCCGACGACGGCCGAATCCTCGATCGCGACGCGCGGGAGCGCGACCGGCGTGCCCGCGACGGGATAGACGTTGCTCGAGGAGAGCGTGACCGAGCCCCAGGGGGTGCGCGCCGTGGCGCGGCAGGTCAGCGAATGCCCGCGGTCGTAGCGCGAGCGCGGGCGCTGGCTGCGAGTCGCGCCGCGCAGCACGATGCCGTCGCGGAGCCACGCGTAGCCGGAGGTCGTCGCCTCGGACGAGGTCCACGGCACGACGCAGGTGACCCCGCCCGGCAACTGCTGCACCTGCGGCGAGTCGACGGTCGGGCGCCTGAGGTCGACGACCGCGAGCGGGCTGCCCGGCGTCTTGATGTCGCGCACGAGGACGTGCGTGGCGTCGAGCAGGCGGACGAACGTGAGGTCGCGGCCGGACACCTGCAGCCGCCACCAGCGGGTCGTGCCGCGGCGCACCCAGGTCATTCCGCGATTCGGGTCGTAGGCGACGAACGTGCTGCCGCCCTTCGCCGGCCAGGCGGCGAGCGCGACGCGCGCTCGGCAGCGACGGGCCGTAGATCCCGGTGGGCGCGAGCAGCGGGCTCCAGCTCCAGTCGTTCTGGACGTCACCGAGCAGCGTGCCCGAGACGACTGCGAACACCCCGCCCCGGTCGGGCGAGTTGAACAGGCCGTCGGCGTACGGCAGCGGGCGCGCGAGCAGGCTGAGATGCGGATCGAAGATGTCCCAGCCGTTGCAGCGCAGGCGCTGACCGGTGGGGCTCGTGGGATCGTCGTACGTGCCGAACGTGCAGCGGCTGCCGAGCGGCACCGCGGACCAGCTCGCGCCGCCGTCGCCCGACTCCCAGAGGTCGTCCTTCGTGCCGGCCGGCCCCGGCGCGTAGATGTGCAGCGGATTGCCGGGTGCGATCGCCGACACCGGATAGGCCCCCGGGAGTGTGATCGCCGCCCACGTGAGGCCGCCGTCGCGCGTGCGGAGCTCGGTGCGGACCGTCCCGTTCGGGCTCGAGCTCGTGGTGAAGATGTACGCGGTGCGCGGGTCGTCGCGCGAGACGATGGGCGCGATGCGCCGTTCGTCCGCCGGCCGGCGCATGCGCGTCCAGTTCGCGCCCATGTCGTCCGAGAGCCAGAGCGACGAGCTCGACCCCGTGACGCCGCTCCCGACGGCGTAGAGGTAGCGGCCGGACGCGGCGATCGCGGAATCCACCAGCGTCGTCGTCCCGAAGCGCGTGTCCGAGAGGTCGCTCCAGGTCACCCCGCCGTCCCAGGACTGCGCCGTCTCGTCGCCACCGGAGGCGACGAGGTGATTGGCGTCGGTGGGGTCGACGACGACCCAGCGCGCCGGCGTCGCGAAGGTGATCGTGCGGAAGCTCGCGGCGGCGTCGTTGCTGTACAACGCCGACTTGGCCGAGCCGATCCGGAGTGTCGCTGTGGGCCGACTGCCGAGGATGAACTGGTCGGCGCCGTTGACGGGGTGTGTGGCAGCCAGGCTCAGGCCCCCGTCGAGTGACACCGAGAGCACGTTGCCGAGGACGTACAGCGTGCCGGGCTGCGGGCCTGCGAACGCGCGGTAGCACGCGCAGTCGGTCCCGAGCGACGCGCCCTGCAGCCACGTCGCGCCGGCGTCCCGCGAGACGGCGAGGTGGCGCTCGGCGTCGGTGGAGTTCACGGACGACGACAGGAGCCCGGTAGAGCTCGGATCGACGAGGATCGAGTCGTTGACGTTGAGCGGCATGGCGACCGAGTCGCACGCGTCGCTCGCGCGCGGGCAGCGCACGAGGTACGAGTTCCTCGGCTTGTCGGTGGTGATCCCGTAGGCCGTGCCGGCGGCGTCCTCGCCGAGGAACGTCGCGAAGGGGAGTGGCACCGCCCTGGCGCCGGCGACGTCGATCCGCTCGACGGCGAAGGTGTCCTTCGCCGTCTCGACGCTCGCGTAGAGCGTGTCCGGATTGACATTCGACGCAGCGATCAGCGAGAGCGGCGCGCCGTCGGCCGTGCGGTAGCTCGAGCTCCAGGTGTGGCCGTGGTCATTGCTGCGCCAGACAGTGGCATTGGAGCCGGCGACCTTGGCGGGCCGGCCGCCGAACTCGACCGTGCCATAGGCGGTGCCGTCGCCCGCGAAGACGATGTTGTTGAGCATCGCGGGCGGGCCGATCGCGCGGAAGCCCGCAGGGGTCTCGGCGTGCACCGCCGCGGGGCCTGCGAGGACTGCGATCAAGGCCGCAACGATGCGTGTCCGCCACACCGGCGCGAGCGTATCAGGGTTGTCTATGTCACTACAAACAGTGTCGTGAGGGTGGGATCAGACACTCCTGCCATGCGCGTCCCACCTGCCACTTCGCCCTGCAGCGCGGTCACGAGCTCGGCGCTGACGACCTCGCCGGGGGCGAGCGCCGGAATGCCCGGCGGGTAGGGCGCCACGAGCTCGGCGCTGACGCGGCCGACCGCCTCGGCGAACGGCACGCGCTCGCGCGGCGCGAAGAACGCCTGGCGCGGCGTCATGACCTGCTCGTGGAGCGTGCGCCACGAGGTCGCGATGCGCGGCGCCTCGCTGAGGCCGCCGCGGTTCTCGTCGATGGACTCGGCCAGCGCCGTCGCGAGATGGCGGACGCGCGCCTCGTCGTCGCCCACCGTCAGCAGCGGCACGATCGTCCGCCGGTCGGCGCCCTCGAGGCGGATGCCGCGCTCGTTCAGCGAGCGGTCGACCGCGATGCCGTCGGCCAGGGTGGCGCTGACGTCGATGATCAGCTTGAGCGGATCGCGCGCGCCGACCGAGTGGTGGGCGAGCACGCCGTCGTCGAGCAGCTGGACGCCGTCGATCGCGCCGATCAGCTCGCGCGCCAGCCCGGCGACCGCGAGTGCAGCGGTCAGGAGCTCGTGCCCGCGCCCCTCGAAGAGCGCGCGCGAGCGGTCGATCGAGCCGAACAGGCTGGCCGACGGGCTCGTCGTCTCGAGCACGTCGAAGGCGGCGTCCAGGCGACCGAGATCGAGGTAGCCCGTGTCGCGCGCGAGCAGCACCGCGCCGGGCGTGAAGGAGGTCATCGCCTTGTGCGTCGAGATCGCGACCGCGTCGGCGCCGAGCGCGAGCGCGGAGGCGGGGACGCCGGGATGGAAGCCGAAGTGGCCCGCCCAGGCCTGGTCGCAGATCAGCGGGATGCCGCGCGCGTGCGCGATCTCGGCAATGCGCGCCACGTGCGAGACGACGCCCAGCCACGACGGCTCGACGAGCAGGATCGCGGCCGCGTCCGGCTCGGCCGCGAGCGCGGCCTCGATGTCCTCCACCGGGTGGCCCAGCGCGACGCCGCGCGCCTCGTCGACCGCGGGCGCGATCCACACCGGCCGCGCACCGGAGAGGACGAGGCCCGCCGCGACCGACTTGTGCGAGCAGCGCGAGACGATCACCGGCGTGCCCTCGGACGCGACCGCGAGGCAGAGCGCCTGGTTGGGATGCGTCGAGCCGTTGCCGGAGAAGCGGCACAGGTCGGCACCGAAGGCCGTCGCGGCGAGCTCCTCGGCCCGCGCGCGGAACCGCATGCTGCCGCGCAGGTCATCCGCCCCGCCGTGCCACGGCGCGTCGTTGGCGAGCAGCGGATCGCCGCCGGTCAGTGCCGGGTTGCGCTTGTGGCCGGGCGTCGAGAACGACGTCGGCGACTCGCGCAGGAACGCATCGACCGCGTCGGCGAAGGGGGTCTCGGGATCCGTCACTCGCGAGACGCTATGCGAACTGTGCGAGGTGCAGCAGCAGCAGAGCTGCACGTTCGAAGGTCACGCCGATCGGGGCGAACGCTCCGACCCGGACGCTCAGCCCGTGCCCCAGTCAGGCGCACTGTCCCAGGCGCTGTCGGTGACGAGCGGGTGCGGGTCGCTGCCGTCGGCGTTCATGACGAGGACATCGGCTCGGCCGCCGGGGGCGGCCGTGCTGAAGATGATCTGGCCGCCGTCGGGCGAGTAGCTCGACGAGCCCACGAACGTCTCGTCGGGGAAGTGGGTCAGCTGCCGGCGATCGGAGCCGTCGGCGCGAATGGTGAAGATCTGCGCCTGTGCCAAGTTGTCGTCCACGTGCGAGTGGAAGAGGATCCTGGTCCCGTCCGGCGACCAGTCGGGATTGTCGCCCGCATCCAGCGACCACGGCGTGAGTCGCTTGAGCTTCTTGCCATCCGCGCTCGAGACGACGATCGCCCGCCGCGTAAACGTGTCGGCGAAGTGCGAGCGCCGGTGCTCGTAGAGGAAGCGCGAGCCGTCGGGCGACAGCATGGGGAACTCGTAGTCGGCCTGGTACGTCGCGGCGCGAGCGAGCACGCGCAGGTGCTTGCCGTCCAGATCCATCAGGACCACGTCCGAGTGCTTGATCTGATCGCCGCCCGGGTAGGTCTTGATCGCCGCCAGACGCGCGCGTGAAGACGATGTGACGGCCGTCGGGCGCGAAGCTCGGCAGCGAGTAGTCGATGAAGCCCTTGCCCGAGGGCGGGCTCACGTGCTTCAGGCCGGTACCGTCGGCCTTCACGGTGAAGATCGCGCAGGGCTTGTCCTGCCCGCAGCGGGAGAACACGAGCAGCGATCCGTCCGGCGACCAGTCCGGCTGATCGTCGACCACGCCGCGTGCCGTCTGCGTGACCTGGCGGGCCTCCGTTCCGTCGGCATTGGCAACGAAGACCACCCCCGTGCTGTGGTCCTCGTCGAGGTAGCGCCTGAACGCGATCTTGCCGTTCTCGCCCGGAGTGGTCGCCTCGCGCCACCGCCGACCTCCGCCGCGACCGCGACTCCGAGAAGCGCGAGCGCCAGCAATCCGCTGACACGCCTGATGTTCATCGAACCCTCCATCGCTCGGTTGCGGCGATGTTCGGGCGGGTCGCTACCTGCGCGCTATCGGGCGCCTACCGGCGCCGGCTGCGGTGCTCGACGTGGCTACGCGCGCTGTGCGAGGCGCAGCAGCAGCACGGTCTTGCCGTCGACGATCTCGCCGCGCTCGACCATCGCGATCGCCTCGGCGAGCGTCACCTCGACGATCTCGATGTCCTCGCCCTCGCCCGCCACGCCGCCGCCGTCGGAGACGCGCTCGCCGGCGCGGTAGCTCCCCGTGAAGAACGCGATGCGCTCGGTCACCGAGCCCGGGCTCATGAAGTACTCGCCGATGCGCGTCACGCGGTCGACGCGATAGCCGGTCTCCTCCTCGGCCTCGCGCCGGATCGCGGCCTCGGCTCCCTCGTCGTCGTCGAGCAGCCCGGCGGGAGCCTCGAGCAGCATGCCGTCGGGATGCCCGTTGAGGTAGGCCGGCATGCGGAACTGGCGCGTCAGCAGGATGGTGTCGCGGGTCTCGTCGCGCAGCAGGATCGTGGCGCCGTTGCCGCGGTCGTAGACCTCGCGCTGCTGCTCCGTCCACGTCCCGTCGCTGCCCTGGTAGTCGAACGTCGCGCGCTTCAGCGTGTACCACGCGTCGGAGAGCACCGTGAGCGCGCGCAGGCGCACGCGGGGATTGCCGTGCGGATCCTCCGGAACGCCCACCGAGCGTCAGGCGACGGCGACGCGGCTCGGCAGAGCGGTCGCGCCCTGCAGTGCGAGGTCGACGTTGCGCGCGGCCTCGCGCCCGTCCGCGATGGCCTGGACGATCAGGTCGGCGCCGCGCACGCAGTCGCCCGCGGCGAAGAGGCCGTCCGAGGCGGTCGCGAAGGCGCCGTCGACCGGCACCGTCTCGCGCGCGCCGAGCTCCAGGCCGAGCTGCGCGTAGAGCGGGTCGGCGGTCTCGACTCCGGTGAAGCCGATCGCGACGAGCACCAGGTCGATGTCGAGCACGACCTCGTCGGTCTCGACCGGGCGCCGCACGCCGGTCTCGGCGAAGCCGGGGAACTCGACGCGCCGGGCGAGCAGGCGCTGGACGCGGCCGGCGTCGCCCTCGAGCGCGTGGGTCGCGAGCTGCCATTCGCGCTCGCCGCCCTCCTCGTGCGCGGGGTAGGTGCGCATCAGGAACGGCCACTCGGGCCAGGTCTTCTGCGGGTTCCGCTCGCGCGGCGGCGTCGGCCCGTGCGCGATCTCGACCACCGACGCGCAGCCCTCGCGGAGCACGTTGCCGAGGCAGTCGGCGCTCGTGTCGCCGCCGCCGAGGATCGCGACGCGCAGGCCGCGCGCGCTGATCTCGGGACCGGGTACCGGCAGGCCTGCGACCCGCCGGTTCTGCTGCACGAGGTAGTCCATCGCGAGATGCACGCCCGCGAGGTCGGAGCCCGGCAGCGTCAGCGGCCGGTGCCGCTGCGCGCCGGTCGCGAGCACGATCGCGCCGTGCCGCGCGCGCACCTCCTCGTACGGGATGCCGCGGCCGACGTCCACGCCGTAGGCGAACTCGACGCGCTCGGCGGTGAGCTGCTCGACGCGGCGGTCGATCAGCTCCTTCTCGAGCTTGAAGTCGGGGATGCCGTAGCGCAGCAGCCCGCCGGCGCGGTCGTCGCGCTCGTAGACCGTCACCGCGTGGCCGGCGCGCGCGAGCTGCTGGGCGGCCGCGAGCCCCGCCGGGCCGGAGCCGATCACGCCGACGCTGTGGCCCGAGCGCGTCGCGGACGGCTGCGGGAGGATCCAGCCCTCCTCCCACGCGCGCTCGACGATCGACCACTCGATCTCCTTGATCGTGACGGCGTCGTCGTTGATCGTGAGCACGCACGACTCCTCGCAGGGCGCCGGGCAGAGCTTGCCGGTCAGCTCGGGGAAGCTGTTGGTGGAGTGCAGGCGCTCGTTCGCCTCCTCCCAGTTGCCGCGGTGCACGAGGTCGTTCCAGTCGGGGATGAGGTTGCCGAGCGGGCAGCCCTTGTGACAGAACGGCACGCCGCACGACATGCAGCGGCGCGCCTGCTCGCGCACCTCGCCCTCGGGCATGTGCTCGTGCACGTCGCGGTAGTCCCGCAGGCGCTCGAGCGGCGCGCGCAGCGGACCGAGGCGCCGCTGCACCTCGAGGAATCCGCGCGGGTCAGCCACGGGCGCCTTCGAGCTCGGGATCGCGCTCGGCGGCGATGCGCAGCAGGTCGTGCGGCATCACCTCGACGAACTGTGTCACGGTCGTGTCCCAGTCTGCGAGCATCGCGGCCGCGACGTCGCTGCCGGTGAGCTCGCCGTGGCGCTCGACCAGCCAGCGCAGCCGGCTGTCGTCGCTGACCGGGCGCAGCGCGACCATGTCGCTGTTGACCCGGCGCGCGTTCTCGCCGTCGGGATCCCAGAGGTAGGCGATACCGCCCGACATGCCGGCCGCGAAGTTGCGGCCGACCGGGCCGAGCACGGCGACGAGGCCGCCGGTCATGTACTCGCAGCCGTGGCGCCCGAGGCCCTCGACGACGGCCGTCGCGCCCGAGTTGCGCACCGCGAAGCGCTCACCCGCGCGCCCGCGCACGTAGAGCTCGCCGGAGGTCGCGCCGTACAGCGTCGTGTTGCCGACGGCGATGCTGCTGGTCGGGTCGTAGCCCGCGTTGGCCGGCGGCCGCACGACGATGCGCGCGCCCGAGAGGCCCTTGCCGGCGTAGTCGTTGGCCTGGCCCTCGAGATCGAGCACGAGGCCGCGCATGCCGAAGGCGCCGAGGCTCTGCCCGGCGGTGCCCCGCAGTCGCAGCGTGAGCGCCCCGTCGGCCAGCGCGTCGGGTCCGAGGCGGCGCACGATCTCGCCCGAGATCAGCGCGCCGATCGCGCGGTCGGTGTTGCGCACCGGGCGCTCGAACGTCAGCAGCTCGCCGCGCGCCAGCGCGTCGCCGGCCAGGGCGAGCACCTCGCGATCGAGCGGGGCGCCGGGCGCCTCGCCCGGCACGCCGGCGAAGCGCGAGGACGACCCCTCGGGCCCGACCGCCGTGGAGAGCAGCGCGTTGAGGTCGATGCCGGCGCCGCCGTCGCTCTGCCTGGCGCGCGAGATCGGTGCGGCCGACGAGATCCTCGAAGCGCCGCACGCCGAGCTGCGCCATGAGCTCGCGCACCTCCTCGGCGACGAACAGCAGGTACTGCACGACGTGCTCCGGCGTGCCGGCGAAGCGCCGGCGCAGCTCGGGATCCTGCGTCGCGATGCCCACCGGGCAGGTGTTGAGGTGGCAGACGCGCATCATGATGCAGCCCGCGGCGACCAGCGGAGCGGTCGAGAAGCCGAACTCCTCGGCGCCGAGCAGGGCGCCGACGATGACGTCGCGCCCGGTGCGCAGGCCGCCGTCGACCTGGAGCCGCACGCGCCCGCGCAGCGCGTTGCCGACGAGCACCTGCTGCGTCTCGGCGAGGCCGAGCTCCCAGGGCACGCCGGCGTGCCGGATCGACGACGTCGGCGAGGCGCCCGTGCCGCCGTCCATGCCGGCGATCACGATGTGGTCGGCGCCGGCCTTGGCGACGCCCGCGGCCACGGTGCCCACGCCCGCGAGCGCGACGAGCTTGACGCTGATCTCGGCCGTCGGGTTGACGCAGCGCAGGTCGTGGATCAGCTGCGCGAGATCCTCGATCGAGTAGATGTCGTGGTGCGGCGGCGGCGAGATCAGGCCCACGCCCGGCGTCGAGTGGCGCAGGCGCGCGATCTCGACGTCGACCTTGTGACCCGGCAGCTGGCCGCCCTCGCCCGGCTTGGCACCCTGCGAGACCTTGATCTGGAGCACGTCGGCGTCGACCAGGTAGGCGGTCGTCACGCCGAAGCGCGCCGAGGCCACCTGCTTGATCGCCGAGCGCCGCGAGTCGCCGTTGGCGTCGATCTCCGAGCGCCGCGCGTCCTCGCCGCCCTCGCCGCTGTTGGAGCGGCCGCCGAGGCGGTTGAGCGCGATCGCGAGCGTCTCGTGGGCCTCCTTCGAGATCGATCCGAGCGACATCGCGCCCGACGCGAAGCGCTTCACGATCTCGCTCGAGGGCTCGACCTCGTCGAGCGGCACGGGCTCGCCCGCCGGGACGAGCTCCATCAGGCCGCGCAGTGCACCGCCGAGCCGGTTCTCCTCGTCGGCGGCCTTCGCGAACGCGCTGTAGCTCTCGGGGCGCTCGTCGCGCACGGCGCGCTGCAGCGCGGTGATGACCTCGGGGTTCCAGACGTGGCGCTCTCCGCGCAGGCGGTAGGCGTAGACGCCGCCCGGGTCGAGCTCGCCGCCGGCCAGCGCATGCTCGTGGCGGCGCCGGACGTCCTCGGCGATCCCGTCGAGGCCGATGCCGCCGACACGCGAGGGCGTGCCGGTGAAGTAGCGGGCGACGACGTCGGCCGAGAGGCCGACGCACTCGAACAGCTGCGCGCCGCGGTAGGACATCACCGTCGAGACGCCCATCTTGGAGAGCACCTTGAGCAGGCCCTTGCCGACCGCCTGCACGTAGCGCGACTGGGCGCCCTCGGCGGTCTCGGAGCCGACCTCGCCGGCGGCCCACTGGGCGGCGACGAGGTCGAGCGCGACGTACGGGTTGACGGCGGCGGCTCCGAAGCCGACGAGCAGCGCGAAGTCCATGACCTCTCGCGGCTCGCCGGACTCCACGATCAGGCCGCACTTGGTGCGCCAGCCCTCGCGCACGAGGTGGCTGTGCACGGCGGCGGTGGCGAGCAGGGCGGGAATGGGCGCGGCCTCCGGCGGGCCGGCCGAGCGATCGGAGAGCACGAGGATCTCCTCGCCCAGCGCGATCGCGCGCGAGGCGCGGCGGCACAGCGCGTCGAGCGCGCGCTCCAGCGCACGGCCGCCGCCGCGCGCGTCGAACGTGCAGTCGAGCGTGACGGTGCGGAAGCGGTCGCGCGGCAGGGCACGCAGCTTCGCCAGGTCGCCGCTCGTCAGCACCGGCTGCGCCATCGCCAGCCGCCGGGCGTGATCCGGCGACTCGTCGAGCAGGTTGCCCTGGGCGCCGACGGCCGTGCGCAGGCTCATCACGAGCGTCTCGCGCTGCGGATCGATGGCCGGGTTCGTGACCTGGGCGAAGAGCTGCTTGAAGAAGCCGCGCAGCAGCCGCGGGCGGCGCGAGAGCGCGGCCAGCGGCGTGTCCACGCCCATCGAGGCGAGCGGCTCCTGGCCGTCGCGCGCCATCGGCGCGACGATGTCGCGGAGCTCCTCGTCGGTGTAGCCGAAGAGGCGCAGATCGCGCTCGAGCGCGTCCCGCGCCGGCGGCTCGACGGGCGGCGAGGGGATGTCCTCGAGATAGATCTTCTGCTCGTCGAGGAGGGCGCGGTAGGGGCGGCGGCGCGCGAGTGCGCGCTTGATCTCCTCGTCCCCGCGGATGCGCCCGGCGTCGGTGTCGACGATCAGCATCTGCCCGGGCCGCAGGCGGTCGTTGACGACGACCTCGGCCGGATCGAGGTCGAGGACGCCGGCCTCGGACGCGAGCACGAGCAGCCCGTCGCGCGTGACCTGGTAGCGGCACGGGCGCAGGCCGTTGCGGTCGAGCGTCGCGCCCGCCTGGCGCCCGTCGCAGAACGCGATCGCAGCCGGGCCGTCCCACGGCTCGAGCATGCCCGCGTGGAACTCGTAGAACGCGCGCAGGTCGTCGGGCATCGGGGTCGCCTGGCTCCAGGCGGCCGGGATCAGCATCGCGAGCGCGTGCGCGGGCGCGCGGCCCGCGAGCACGAGCAGCTCGAAGGCGGCGTCGAGCGCGGCCGAGTCGCTCCAGCGCTCGTCGATCAGCGGGAACAGCTTCGGGAGGTCGTCGCCGAGCTGGGCGGAGCGCAGCTGCGGCTCGCGCGCGTGCATCCACTGCGTGTTGCCGCGCACGGTGTTGATCTCGCCGTTGTGCGCCAGGTAGTGGAACGGGTGCGCGAGATCCCACGATCCCGAGCGTGTTCGTCGAGAAGCGCGAGTGCACGAGCGCCATCGCGGTCTCGATCTCCGGCTCGCGCAGGTCGGCGTAGTAGGCCGGGAGCTGGCGGGCGGTGAGCAGGCCCTTGTAGGTCAGCGTGCTGCTCGAGAACGACGCGATGTGGAACGTCGCCTCGGGCACGCGCCGCGCGGCGGCGGCGAGCTCGACGCGGCGGCGGATGACCGTGAGCTTGCGGCTGAACGCGCGCTCGTCGCCCGTCGGGCCCTGCGCGACGAGCAGCTGGCGCATCACGGGCTCGCTCTCGCGCGCGAGCCGGCCGATCGCGCTGGAGTCGCGCGGCACGTCGCGCCAGCCGAGCGGGCTGCTGCCCCTCCTCGACGGCGATCCGCACGCACAGCTCCTCGCAGCGCAGGCGCAGCGCCGGATCGTTCGGGAGGAAGCACATCGCGACGGCGTAGTGGCCGGGCGGCGGCAGCTCGAGCTCGAGCTCGGCACGCGCGAAGCGGCGCAGCAGCCGGTCCGGCACCTGCAGCATCAGCCCGGCGCCGTCGCCCGTGTCGGGATCGGCCCCGCGCGCCCCGCGGTGCTCCATCGCGGCCAGCATCGCCAGCGCGCGCTCGACCATCTCGCGGCTGCGCATGCCGTCGGCACGCGCGATCAGGCCGAGGCCGCACGCATCGTGCTCGAAGCGACGATCGTAAAGGGGGTTCTGGTCGAGCGCCTGCACGAATCCAGAGTACCAGAGGATTGAACCAAAGGAGTCGCCAACTGGTGAAGGAGTGAATCAAATGATTCACTAAGGCTTGAGAAGCCCGCCGAACGTGAGTGCGGCCAAGTGGCACACGCGGCGAGTGCCACTTGGCCGGGCTAGGCTGCCGGGCGTGAGTCTGATCGACACGGGATGGGCGGCATGGCTGCCGTTCGAGTTGACTGCGGCGCTCGAGGCGCTGTCGGGCGGGTCGCCTGCGCGGCGGGCGTTCCGGCAGCAGCTGGCGGCTGAGCGCGATGAGGAGTCGCGGGAGCGCTGGGAGCGGTTCCGGCTCGTCGCGCCCTCGCGGGTCGACGTGCCGATCGACGGCGACGGACTGACCGAGGAGGAGTGCTACGCGCTGCTCGAGGGGCTCGGGCTCGTGGCGGGGACTCCGCCGCGGCCGATCGAGCCCGAGGCGGTCGAGCTCGTGCTGACGCTGGACGAGGACGACCGGCGCGAGCTGGACCGCATCCGCTCGGCGCGCGATGCGGGCGCGGCGACGACGCCGACCGAGGCGCTGCCGTCGCTCAAGGCCGCGTTCGGCGGTGGCGATGTCGGGCGCAACGATCCCTGCCCGTGTGGCTCGGGCCAGAAGTTCAAGCGCTGCCACGGCCGCTGAGCCGATCTAGCGCTGCTCTGACAGCTCCCCGGCGGTGAGCAGCGCGGCCGACGCGACGAAGAAGATCGCGCCCCACCACGGCAGGCCGGCCCACACCAGCAGCAGCGATGCCGCGGCGACGAGCGCGAGCTTCGCGACGAGGCGGGCGGGGTGGCCGAGACGGCGTTGAGCGCGCGGCGCGAGCAGCAGCCCCCAGACGACGGCGCCGGCGAGTGGGAGGGCGGCGGCCAGCGCGATGCTCGCGATCGCCCCGTCGGCCAGGCGCGCTCCGGCGACCGCGAACGCGGCCAGCAAGACGAGCTCGTCCAGGAAGACAGCGACCTGCAACACGCCGACGTCCTGCGGGTCATGGGCGGCCACGTGGGCACCGTAGCCCTATCCTGCGCTCATGCTCGACCTGCGTTACGACCCGGTGTCCCGTTCCGGCTACGTCCGCCTCCGTCAGGGGAAGGTGGCGCGCACGCGCGAGCTGTCGCCCACGGCCAACGGCGAATACGACTCGCGCGACCGGCTCGTGGCGATCCAGATCACCGACCTCGACGAGACCGCGGCGGAGTTCCTGCGCACGGCCGACGAGGAGACGCTGCTGCGCGTGATCCGCGAGCAGGCCGGGCGCCGCAAGGCCGGCAGCCAGCCGCCGCCCAGTGCGGTGCGCGAGCCGCGCCGCGGGCGCTGAGGCACGCCTCCCGGCCCGCGCCTAGGCGGGGGCCGACGGCTCTTCCGAGGCGCGCTGCTCTCCCTCGATCAGGTCGAGCTCCGCGCGCACGATCTCCATCGCGACGGACGCCCTCGGGAATCCGGCGTACACCGCGAGCAACGTCACGAGCGCCTCGAGCTCCTCGCGGCTCGAGCCGTGCTCGATGGCCCAGCGGACGTGCCCGGGGAGGCGGCTGTCGACGCCTCCCTGCGTCGCCAGCGCAGCGATGACGATGAGGCTGCGGTCGCGCAGCGACAGCGCGTCCTCGGGCCACGCTCCTCCGGCGGAGTTGATCGCCTCCGTGCCGAAGCGCTCTCCGAAGCGCTCCGCGAACCACGCGGGCACCTGATCGCGATCGATCCCGAACTGACTCGCGTAGGCGTCGAGGCCCTTCTCGTACCGGTCGTCAGACGATCCCACGCGCCGGGAGTCTAGGAGGTTCTAGTCCCCGAACGGCAGCGGCTCGTCGGAATGGATGACGAAGAGCTTCACGTAGGTCTCCTCGATGTCCCAGACATCCTCGCCGCCGGGCGGGAAATAGCAGAAGTCCCCGGCCTTCAGCTCGTACGGCGGGCCGTCGGCGGGGCGGCAGGTGATGCGGCCCGCGAGGAAGTACAGGGTCTCGCCGATGTGGGTCCCGGTCAGCCGCGACGGGCCGAGGCGCTCGACTCCCACGGCGACGCGCCGGTCGTCCGAGAGATACAGGAGCTTGACCGCGAAGTCGACGTTCTCGCCGGTGACCGTGACGCCCCATTCACCGGTCGGAAGCGGCTGCGGCTCGAGGTCGAGGCTCTCGAGATCGGCGACGTTCTGAACGTAGTGCGTGAACAGCTCGTTCGGATTCATCCGGCAACGATAGTGCGCGAGCGTGCGAAAGCCCAGCCGGGCGCGGATCGAGCATGATTCGCCGATGTCCGCGCTCTTCCACGGCTCGACGGTCGTCGTCGCGGTTCCCGCGGAGACCGCGTTCGCGTATCTCTCGGACGGCCTCAAGCAGAGCGAATGGGCGCTCGGCAGCTGGCACCGCGAGAAGATCGGCGAGCAGCTGTTCCGCGGAACGTCGCTGTTCGACGGCAGCGAGGCGTTCATCCGCATCAGCGCGGACGAGAGCCTGTTGCTGGTCGACTACGCCGTCGGCCCGTCGCTCGAGCAGATGCCGCGCGTGAACTCCGCTCGCGTCGTGCCCGGCCCGCTGCTCGGCTACCCCGCGGACAGCTGCGTGGTGACGCTGATGAAGTGGAGGACGGCCGGCCAGAGCGACGCGCTCTGGGAGCGCGGCTGCGTCACGTTCGACACCGAGATCCACATGATCAAGGGCCGGCTCGAGGTCGGGTTCTAGACCGGGCGCCGGGCCCGCTCCGAGGGAGGAAGAAGTCGATGGCAGCTGCCGTGCACCGCTCGTTCGTCGCCGTTCCGGCCGGCACGATCCACGTCGCCCAGGCCGGCGCGGGCGCGCCGATCGTCCTGCTCCACCAGACGCCGCGCTCGTGGGACGAGTTCCGCGACGTCGTGCCGATCCTGGGCGAGCGGTTCCACGCGATCGCGATCGACACCATCGGGTTCGGCGACTCCTCCAAGCCCGGCTGGGCCGAGGACACGATCGAGCTCTGGGCCGAGGCGACGATCGGCGTGCTCGACGCGCTCGGCATCGAGCGGGCGACGTTCGCCGGCCACCACACCGGATCCGTCACCGCGATGGAGATCGCCGCGTCCTATCCCGACCGGGTCGACAAGCTGATCCTCTCGGCGCCGGCGTTCGTGGACGACGAGCATCGCGAGCTCTACGGCGAGAAGCCGCCGGTCGACGACGTCGAGTACCGGCTCGACGGCACGCATCTCGTCGAGCTCTGGACGATGCGCGCCCCGTTCTACCCGAAGGACGTGGATCTGCTCAACCGCTTCATCGTCGATGCGCTGAAGGCCGGCGACCGGGCCGGGGGCGGGCACCTGACGGTGGCGCGCTACCGCATGGAGGAGAAGCTGCCGCTGATCAAGGCGCCCACGCTGATCATCTCGCCGAGCGAGGATCCGTTCGCGGCGCCCGAGACCGAGAAGCTGCGGCCGCACCTGCCGGGGGCGCAGGTGGTCGACCTGCCCGGCGGCATGATCCCGGCGCCCGACCAGCTGCCCGCGGAGTGGGCCCGGCTGGTCGCCGATTTCATGGACTGACGCGCAGCGTCAGAGGCTGCGCGCGAGCAGCTCGGCCTCGTGGATCACGGCCTCGGTGGTGCGCGGCGAGCGCGCATCGCCGACGAGCTCCACGCGCGGCACCCTCGACTCCAGCGCGCGGTGGAGATGGACGCGCGGGACTCGCCGCTGGGCGAGCACCACCGTGTCGACGCCGTCGAGCTCCCAGCCCTCGCCGCCGAGGCTGTCGTTGACGACCACGCGCGAGCCCTCGATGCGGTCGATGTCGTGCAGCACCGTGAGCGTCACGCCGTTCTTCCGCAGGCGCGGGAGCAGGTGCTGCAGCTCGAGCTCCGAGGCGAGCTGCGGATTGCCGATCGAGCCCGAGGCCGAGACGAAGTGCACCTCGGCGCCCGCCGCCGCCAGCGCGTCGGCGAGGCCGAGCGCGGGATAGGCGCCGGTCTCGTCGGCGATCACGATGCGGTGCGCCGAGCGAGCGGACATCGTCACGCGCGCGCGCGAGGGCGGGCCCGAGACCCAGGACGTTCCGGCCGCCGATCACGGGGATCGACGCGCGATCGGGCCGGCGCGAGCTCGCGCCGCTCTCCTCCCAGTCCGCGCCCGTCGCGACGACGACCGCATCCGGCTGTGCGGCGATCAGCTCGTCCGGCGTCGGCTGACTCCGCAGGTGCAGCTTCGCGCCTGCCCGCTCGAGCGCCGCGACGAGATCCTCGATCGCGTGCGACCAGCGGTCGCGCGTCGGCAGCCAGGCCATGTCGCGCACGTGCCCGCCCGGCAGCTCGTCGCGCTCGTGCACGATGACCTCGTGCCCGCGCGCGGCCGCCGTCGCCGCGGTGCGCAGGCCGGCGGGACCGGCCCCGATCACGATCACCCTGCCCGGCGTCCGGGCCTGCTCGAGCGTGCCGTGCCCGAGCGTCGCCTCGCGGCCGGTGGCGGGCGTGAGCACGCACGTGACCTGCTGCGCGCGGAGCGCGCGCCCGACGCAGACGTTCGCGCCGATGCAGCGCGTGGTCTCGGCCTTGCGGCCCTCGCGCGCCTTGCGCACGAGGTGCGGGTCGGCGAGGTGCGCGCGCGTCATGCCGACGACGTCGGTCGAGCCGTCGGCCACCGCGCGCGCCGCCATGGCGAGGTCGACGATGCGGCCCGCCACGAAGACGGCTGCGCGGTCGCCCACGAGCTGCTTCGCCCGGGCGGCGGCCGGGATCGGGTAGCCCTCGGGCACGGCCATCGACGAGATCGTGAGGTAGGCGGAGTGGCCGGCGCCGATCGAGAGGTCGTAGAAGTCGTAGACGCCGTCGGCCACGAGCACCTCGATCTGGGCGAGCGTGTCCTCGAGCGTGATGCCGGCGTCCCCCATGACCTCGTCGTAGGTGAGCGCGAGACCGACCGGATAGTCGTCGCCCACCTCGGCGCGCAGCGCGTGGCCGATCTCGAGCGCCAGCCGGCAGCGGTTCTCGACCGGGCCGCCGTACTCGTCGGTGCGCCGGTTGTAGAACGGGCTCAGGAACTGGCCGATCAGCCAGCCGTGCGAGCCGTGCACCTCGACGCCGTGCAGCCCCGCCGCCTTGACGTTCGCGGCCGACCGCGCGTAGTCGGCCACCACCTGGGCGATCTCGTCGCGGCTGAACGGCAGCGTGCTCTCGCCGCCCGCCATGCCGATGTCGGACGGCCCGCGGGCAGGGCCCCAGACATCCAGGCCGCCGGTGCTCGCAGCGGTCGCACCGCCGGCGACGAGCTGGCCGAAGAAGCGAGTGGGGTAGGGGTCGAGCGCTTCGCGAACCTGCGCGAGACGCTCGACCTGGCGCTCGTCGTGGGCCGAGATCGACGTCGGGAACCCGGTGTCGCTGAGCGGCGTCGCGGTCAGCTGCTCGGTGAACATCAGCCCGACACCGCCGCGGGCGCGCTCGCGGTAGAAGTGCAGATGGCGCTCGTTGACCATGCCGGCGACGCCGTACTGCACGGTCGTGGCGGTCGTCATGATGCGGTTCGGGAGCGTCGCGCCGCGCAGCTTCAGCGGCTGCCAGAGCACCTCGAGGTCGTCACTCATCCGCGACCACCTGGCCTCCCGGCGTCGCCGGCGCGGCGGGCGGTCCCTTGCGCGACCAGAGGCTGGCGCCCTGTTGCTGCACCCGGTCGATCGCGATCGCGACGATCAGGATCGCGCCCGTGACGACCTGCTGCCAGAAGCTCTGGACGCCGGCGATCGCGAGGCCGTTCTGGAGCGTGCCGATGAAGAGCACTCCGACGGCGGTGCCCGACACGCCGCCGACGCCGCCGAGGAAGCTCGTGCCGCCGAGCAGTACCGCGGCGGCGGCGTTGAGCGGGATGTCCGCGCCGACCATCGGGCTTGCGGCACCGAGACGGCCGACCTGGATACAGCCCGCGATGCCCGCGCAGAGCCCCGCGATGCCGTACACGATGATCAGCGTCCTCGCGACGTTGATGCCCGAGAGCCGCGCGGCCTCGATGTTGCCGCCGACGGCGTAGACGTCTCTCCCGAAGTACGTCCAGCGCAGCACGACGAACGCGGCGATGTACGTCCCGAGCATGATCCAGATCGGCGTCGGGATGCCGAGCCACTCGCCGAACCCGATGCTGCCGATGAACGTCGACGTGACGTACGTGGTCTGGGTGTGCGACCAGAGGCTGACGATGCCCTGGTAGAGCGAGAGCGTGCCCAGCGTCACGACGAAGAACGACAGGCCGACGCGCCCGATCAGGACGCCGTTCACGCCCGCCCCGATCAGCGCCGCGATCCCGATCGCCGCGAGCACGGCGAGCGGCGCAGGCAGGCCGACGTCGTTGAAGAGCTTGGAGAGGATGATGCCGGTCAGCGCGAGCAGCGAGCCGACCGACAGGTCGATGCCCGCGGTCAGCACCACGAACGTCATGCCGATCGAGACGACCCACAGGATCGAGACGCTCGTCAGCAGGTTCTCGACGTTCTGCTGCGTGAAGAAGTTGTCCTGGCTGGCCGAGAAGAAGATGAAGAGGCCGATCAGCAGCGTGAGCACCACGGCGTAGCGGTTGGCCGCCGACCACATGCCGGAGGCGTGGTCGAGCAGCCCCCGGCGGCGGCGGTCTTCCGGCTGGATGCTCGTGCTCGAATTCACTGATGCCCCCCGGCGAAGTGTGCGATGCGCGCCTCGGTAGCTTCCTCGCGCGTGAGTGACATGACTGCCCGTCCGCGGAACATCACGACGATGCGGTCGCACAGGACCTGCAGCTCGGGGATCTCGGACGATGACACCAGAACGCCGAGCCCGCGCTGGGCGGCATCGCCGAGCAGCTTGTAGATCTCGGCCTTCGCGCCGACGTCGACGCCCCGTGTCGGCTCGTCCAGCATCAGGACCTGCGGCTCGGTGGCGAGCCACTTGCCGAGCACCACCTTCTGCTGGTTGCCGCCGGAGAGCGTCGAGACCGGCACTCCCGGGGCGTGCGCGCGGATCGCCATGTCCTTGATGAGCGAGCGCACGCGCTCGGTCTCGGCGGCCTTCCGCGGCATGCGATAGCGCGCGGTTCGCGAGCTCGCGGCCATCATCAGGTTGTCGCGCACGCTCATCTGCTGCACGAGTCCCTGGAGCTTGCGGTCGGCCGGCACGAAGCCGACGCCGGCGGAGATCGCGGCGCGCGGGCTGCGGAACAGCGCCGCACGGCCGGCGACCTCGACCCGCCCGTGCGCCCGGTGGAGGCCGAAGATCGCCTCGAGCAGCTCGGAGCGCCCCGCGCCGACGAGCCCCGCGAGCCCCACGACCTCGCCCGGGGCCACGTCGAGCGAGACGTCCTCGAAGCTGCCCGGGAGGCTGAGGCCGCGCACGCGCAGCACGGCCTCGCCGACGTCGCTCGCGCCGTCGTGCGTCGCGTCGAAGTTCTCGAGCTCGCGGCCGACCATCAGCGCGATCAGCCGCGGGCGGTCGAAGTCGGCGACCATGCCCCCGCCGACCGAGTGCCCGTCGCGCAGGACGCTGACGCGATCCGCGAGCGCGAACAGCTCGCCCAGGCGGTGCGAGACGAAGATCGTCGCGACGCCCTCGCCGCGCAGCCGGCGGACGAGCCCGAAGAGCGCCTCGACCTCGTCCTCGGTGAGCGAGCTGGTCGGCTCGTCGAGGATCAGCACGCGTGCGTCGATCGAGAGCGCGCGGGCGATCTCGACCATCTGCTGCTGGTCGGGCCGGAGCCGGCGCACGGACATGCCCGGATCGAGGTCGAGATCCAGCCGGGCGAGCGCCTCGCGCGCGCGCCGGCGGGTCGCGCGCCAGTCGATCAGCCGGCCGCGCCGCACCATGCGGTGCCCGAGGAAGATGTTCTCGGCGATCGAGAGATCGGGGGCGAGCGTCGTCTCCTGCGTGACCGTCGCGATGCCCTGGCGCAGCGCATCCGTCGGGTCGCGGAAGCTCGTCGGACGCCCGCCGAACTCGATCTGGCCGCTGTCGGGCTGCACCTGGCCCGAGAGGATCTTCAGCAGCGTCGACTTGCCCGAACCGTTCTCGCCGAGCAGTGCGTGGACCTCGCCCGGATAGATCGTCAGGCGGGCGCCGCGCAGGGCGTGAACGCCACCGTAACGCTTGTGGACGCCCTGGGCGTCGAGGATCGGATCGGAGCTCGAGCTCACCGCGTCAGACAAGCGTGGCGCGCCCACCCGGGTCCCGAGACGGGTCCCGGGTGGGCGCATCGCACTACTTGATCGCCTTGATCTCCGCGTCCCAGCTGGGGATCGAGTTGACGTTCGCCTTCGTCACGATGCGCGGCGGCAGGATGACGAGCTTGACCTTGCCCATCGTCTTGGTCGCGAGCGCGTAGGCCGCCTTGACGGTCTCGCGGCCGATGCCCGGCGAGTCGCCCTGCACGGTCGCCGCGAGGCGCCCGTCCTTGACCGCCTGGATGCCGTCGCTCGTGCCGTTCAGGCCGATGACGGTGAGGGTCTTGCCCGACGCCTTCGCGGCGATGACCGCGCCGACCGCGCTCGGGTCGTTGTAGGCGATCACGGCGTCCATGTCGGCGTAGCGCTGGATCAGCGCGTTGCCGGCCTTCTCGCCGCCGGTGACGTCGTCGCTCGCGTTGTCCTGCGTGCCGAGGACGGTGAATCCGGCCTTCTCCGCGTAGTAGGTCTCACGCGCGTTCAGGTACTTGAGCGCCGGCACCGGAGCGCCGATGCCGATCAGGCCGACCTTCGCGCCCGGCTTCGCCTTCAGGAGCGCCTGCACCTGGAGGAAGGCCATGATGTCGCGACCCTGCCAGACCTGCGCGCTGATGCCGGGCGTCACGGGGTTCTTCGGATTGCCGAAGCCCGAGTCGATCGCCACGACGGGCACGCCGGCCTTCTTGGCCTGGTTCAGCACGGGGGTCGTCGCCTTCGGGTCGAGCGGGTAGAAGACGATCGCCTTCACCTTCTGGGCGAGCAGCTGCTGCATGTTGCTCACCTGCTTGTCGACCGAGAGCGCGTCGTCGAGCACGATCAGCTTGCACTTGAGGGCCTTCGCCTGGGCGAGGGCGCCCTTCTGCATGTACTGCAGGCTCTCGTTGGCGGCGAGCGGGTTCTGGAACCCGATCGTGCACTTGAAGCCGGACTTGACCACCGGCTTCGGGTACGTCGCGGCCGCCTTGCCCTCGAGGCCCTTGTACCCCGGGATCGCGGCTACCGCGGCGACGGATGCCAGGAGCAGTGCCCCGGTTCCGACCAGCGTCAGCGCGAGCTTGGACTTGTTCCTCACGTGCCCCTCCTTGGGATGTCTGCCTCCATCGTCGGAGGTGGGTCTGATCAAATACACAGTCGGCGCGGAATGAGCTATCAGAGCACTCCCCGTGACGAAAAACAAGCCATGCTGCATGACAGCCGCGAAATCACCTGGAATTGGCGACGGAGCGGCCTCGCCGGGGTTGGCTGTTCAGACGCCGCGGGGCGAGCGGCGGTTAGCCGCGCACCCGCGGAACGCGCATGACGACGCTGCGGGTGCTGCCGCTCGGCTCGTCCGACGTCGACGAGGGCGCGTTGCTCCTGCCGGGGATCGCGGCCCCCGGACGGCGCGTCGTCACGCCGGTCTACGCGTACCTCCTGGATGTCCCCGGCGGCGTCGTCCTGGTCGACACGGGGATGAGCCCGGTTCACATCGACGAGCCCGGCGCGGGCTTCGATCCGGGGTTCGCGCCGCTGCTGACGCCGCAGATGACCGAGGCCGACCGGCTCGAGAACCGCCTCGCGGACGCCGGCCTGCGCCCGGCCGATCTCGCCGGCGTGATCAACACGCACCTCCACTTCGACCACGCGGGCAACAACGCGCTCTTCGAGGGCGTGCCGATCTACGTCCAGCGCGCGCACTACGAGCAGGCGCTCGGGCACCCGGCGTACCCCAACGAGACCTGGAACCTCCCGGGCCTGCGCTACGAGCTGCTGGACGGCGAGACGGAGCTGTTCCCCGGCGTCGAGCTCCTGCTCACGCCCGGCCACGCACCGGCGCACCAGTCGCTGCTGCTGACGCTCGCGAGCGGGCGGCGCGTGCTGCTGTGCGGCGACGCGATCCTCTCGCAGGCCAACATCGACCACGACAACTGGGAGACGCAGGCCGACCCGGTGGAGGCACGACGGAGCGCGCGGCGCCTGATCGAGCTCGCGGCCGAGCACGACGCGCTGATGATCTTCGGGCACGACCCCGTGCAGATGCACGAGCTGACGTACGCGCCGGGCGCCTACCGCTAGCTAGCGCGCGGCGGCGTAGCCGCGCCAGAAGCCGACGGTCGCCTCGATTCCCTTGCGGAAGTTCTCGAGATGGAAGTGCTCGTCGGGGCCGTGCGCACGCTCGCCCGCGAGCGCGAACCCCATCAGGAACGCGTTCCCCGCGGCGTGGCGCGCCATGACCTCGGCCGCCGGCACCGAGTAGCCGGCCCGGCCCACGACCGCCGGGCGCTCCCAGACGGCCTCGAGCGCCGCGGCCGCGGCCCGCACGGCGGGCGAGTCGGCGGGCATCGAGAGCGGGGCGCACCCCGCGAGCGTGCTCTCGATGACCAGCTCGGCGCCGGCCGGGGTGTGGCAGCCGCAGGTGCTCGGCGATCTGGTCGATGACCTGCTGCGGATCCTGCTCGGCCACGAGCCGGCAGGTGATCTTGGCGTGCGCCCTGGCCGGCACGATCGTGTGGATCCCCTCGCCGAGGAAGCCGCCCCACGCGCCGTTGATCTCGAGCGTCGGCCGTGCCCAGACCTGCTCGAGCGGCGTGTACGGCGTCTCGCCGGAGAGGTAGCGGCTGCCCGTCTCCGCGAGGTAGGCGCCGGGCTCGGGCGCGAACGCCGCCCAGCGCGCGCGCTCCTCGTCGCCGGCCTCGGCGACCGGGTCGTAGAAGCCCGCCACGGCCACGCGGCCGTTCGCGTCGTGGAGACCGGCCAGCAGTCCGGCGAGCACGCCCACCGCGTTCGGGACGGCGCCGCCGTAGATGCCCGAGTGCAGGTTCCAGCGCGCGGTCGAGACGGAGAAGTCGAGCGCGGCCATGCCGCGCACGCCGATCGTGACGGCGGGCACGCCGGGCTCGTGCATCCACGAGTCGGCGACGTGCAGCACGTCCGCGGCGAGCAGGTCCGCGTGGTCGCGGGAGAACTCGCCGAGCGGCTCGGCGGTGCGCTCCTCGTCGCCCTCGATCACGTAGACGAGGTTGCAGGGCACCGACCCGTAGAGCTCACGGCAGGCGCGCACCGCGTTCAGGTTGATCATGATCGGCGCCTTGTTGTCGGACACGCCGCGCCCGTAGATGCGCCCGTCGCGGATCTCGGGCGAGAACGGATCCGTCTGCCACTCGGCCGGGTCGGCGGGCTGGACGTCGTAGTGCCCGTACATCAGGATCGTCGGCGCGTCCGGATCCGGGCTCGCGAGCGTGGCCAGGACGACCGGGTTGCCCGATGTCGGAAACGCGGTCACCTCGTCGAAGCCCGCAGCGCGAGCCTGCTGCTGGATCCACTCGGCGCAGCGTGCGATCGCCGGCTGCGCGGCCGGGCTGGAGCTGATGCTCGCGAACGCGACGAACTCGGCGAGCGCGGCGAGCTGCCGCGTCTCGGCCGCGTCCAGGTAGGCCCCCAACCGGGCCTCGTCGCTCACGTGCGGGCGGTCATTCGGCCTCGGCGTAGAAGCAGCGCACGGCGAAGCCGATCCACTCGGGGTTGTCCCAGTCGGACCAGCGCGCGAGCGCCGCGGGCTCGATCTCGGCGACCGCCTCGTCCTCGGACGCTCCGGCCGCCTTCAGCCGTGTCGCCTCGCCGCGGATGTACGCGAGGTAGTCGCGCACGTCGCGGATCAGCGTCGCGTCGGTCACCTCGCCGTGGCCCGGGACGACGACCGCGGGCGCGAGCGCGAGCAGCTCGTCGAGCACGGCGATCCAGGCGCTGCCGTCGACGTCGACGTCGTCGGGCGGGAAGTAGGGGACGATCGGGAACATGCGCGTCTCGAAGAGGTCGCCGCCGAACAGCACGCTGCCGTCGACGATCACGACCTGGTCGCCGCCGGTGTGCGCACGACCGAACGTGCGCAGCGTGACGACGTGCCCGCCGACGTCGATCTCGGTCTCGCCGTCGTAGACCTCGTGGGGATCGATGAGCTCGACGCCCTCGAGCGCGGTCACGACGTGCTGGCCGAAGATGCCCTTGAACATCTCGATGTAGCCGGCGCCCTTGAGCCGCAGCTCGTCGCGCTGCTCGCGGTTGTAGACGATCGTCGACTCGTTCGCGAAGACCTGGGCGCCGAACCCGTGCTCGGGGTGGAAGTGCGTGACCGTGAGGTAGAGCGGCTTGCCCTCCGCCAGGAGCTTGGCCTGGCCGAGCACGTAGGCAGCGCTGTCCAGGCTCATGCCGGTGTCGACGACGAGCACCGCGCGGGTGCCGACGACGAAGCCGACGTTCGGCACGAGCGGCACGCGGCCGTCGGGGATGACGAACACGCCGCTGGAGACCTCGACGGGCTCGCCGCGGACGACTGGCGGCGGGGACACGTGCGGCTCCATCTCGGACATGGCTCACTCTCCTCGTACGGCGACTGCGGCGCGGAGTATCGCACTCCTCGCCGCACTGCCCTATAACCACGCCCATGAACGATCGCGACCCGTCCGGCATCCGCCTCGAAGGCAAGGCCGCTCTCGTGACCGGCGCCGCGCGCGGCATCGGCGCTGCCACGGCGACCCGGCTCGCGGCCCTGGGCGCACGTGTCGCGGTAGCCGACATCGACATCGCGACGGCGTCCGCGGTCGCGCAGTCGATCGGCGACGCGGCGCTCCCGCTCGAGCTGGACGTGCGCGACCGCGCCTCGTTCGAAGCGGCGCTGAGCGTCACGCTCGCCGAGCTCGGCGGGCTCGACGTGCTCGTCAACAACGCCGCGCTGACCGTCCGCCGCCCGTTCTTCGAGATCGAGGACGAGGAGTGGAACGAGGTGCTCGCCGTCAACCTGCGCGGCGTCTTCCTCGGCTGCCAGCTCGGCGGCGCGCACATGCGCGAGCAGCGCCGCGGGCGCATCGTCAATCTCAGCTCGCTGGCCGGTCAGCAGGGCAGCGTCGTCAACGGCGCCCATTACGCCGCTTCGAAGGCGGGCATCCTCGCGCTCACGAAGGCGGTCGCCCGCGAGCTCGCGCCGTTCGGCGTGACCGTCAACGCCGTGGCGCCCGCCGCGATCGAGGGCCCGCTCGTGGACGCGCTCCCGCCGGACACGGTGACGGCGCTCACCGCCGCGGTCCCGCTCCGCCGTCTGGGTCGCACCGACGAGGTCGCCGGCTTGATCGCCTACCTCGCCTCGGATGCGGCGGGCTACGTCACCGGCTCGACGTTCGACATCAACGGCGGATCACTGATGCGGTAGCGCGGGGTCTGGCTCGGCCAGGTGGGGTCTGACCCCAGGTGGCGGAGCCTGACCCCAGGGTGGCGATTGGCTCAACCAAGGCGTTTGCACGCCGAACGTCGCGCCGCGGAAATGCCGCAGTGCCGTGATCAGCGGAGCGCGGCGACCCGCGTTCGGCGTGTCCAGGCGCTTTCGGTCCCTTCGCCAGGTTGGTGCCAACCTCCGCCACGTGGGGTCAGGCCCCACCTGGCCGAGCCAGACCCCGTGTGCGACGTCGGTCAGACCCCGTGTGGCGGTCTGGTCCCGTGTGGCGGTCTGCGACGAGGTCGCCGGGCTGATCGCCTACCTCGCCTCGGATGCGGCGGGCTACGTCACCGGCTCGACGTTCGACATCAACGGCGGATCACTGATGCGGTAGCAAGGGCCAGGAGACGGCGGCGTAGCCGCCCGTCGCCCGCTCGACCGCCGCCGCTGCCGCGAGCGCGACGTGATCGCAGAACGGCCGCGGCCGCGATGTGCACGCCCAGCGGCAGGCCCCGCTCGCTCGCGACTGGGACGACCGCCACCGGGACGCCGGCGACCGAGTGCGCCATGGCGTTCGCCCACGGGACGTACGTCTCGACCGGCTGATCGTCGCCCGGGCGGCAGCCGTGGAGCGGGGCGGGCCCGGGCGCGACGGGCGAGATCACGACGTCGTGCCTCCCGATGAAGCAGCTGCATGCGCGAGCGGAACGCGCTCCAGCGCTCGAGCACCTCGAAGTACTCGCCGGCCGAGAGGGCGTGCCGCGCGAGGTTCTCGAGCAGCCACGTCATCTGCGGCACGTGGCGCCCGTTCGCGCCGGCGAGGTCGGCGCGCGCCCGGGCGCCGCCGTCGGCGGCCATCATCTTGAAGAACAGCTCCTCGGCCTCGGCGACGGCCGGCGGGGCGACCTCCTCGACGTTCGCGCCGGCCTCCCCGAGGATCGCGGCCGCGCGCTCGACGGCCGCGCGCGTCCCGGCCGTCGCCGGCCAGGCGCCGTCGTCCGCGTAGAAGCCGACGCGCAGGCCGGCGATCGCGACGCTCCGGTGATCGCCGAGCTGGGCGGGCCCGACGAACGGGTCGATCCCGTCGCCGCCCGCGATCACGGCGAGCGTCATCGCCAGGTCGTCGACCGTCCGGGCCATGGGGCCGACGCAGGCCATGTCGAGCATGCCCGTCTCGCGAGACGACGGCCAGCAACCGGTCTCGGGCACGAGCCGCGCGCTCGGGCGCAGGCCGGCGGTGCCGTTGTAGTGGCTCGGCACGCGGATCGAGCCGCCGCCGTCCGTCCCGATGCCGAGCACGGATCCGCCGGATCCGAGCAGCGCCGCCTCCCCGCCGCTCGACCCGCCGGAGGTGCGAGCGGGATCGAACGGCGTTGAGCGTGCGCCCGTGCGGCACCGACTCGGTCTCGTACGACCACATGTACTCGGGCACCGTCGTCTTCGCGAGGATGACGGCGCCGGCGCGCTTGACGCGCTCCACGACCGTCGCGTCGGCGCTCGGGGACGTTTCCCTCCCGCGCCGCCGAGCCCGTGAGGCACGGGAGCCCGGCCACGGCGAGCGAGTCCTTGATGCTGATCGGGAGGCCGAGCAGCGGCCCGTCGTCGCCCGCGGCCCGCCGGCGATCGGCCGCGGCCGCGTCGCGCAGCACCTGCTCGTCGTCGACCGCGGCGACGGCGTTGAGACGCGCGTCGGCCGCGTGCAGCAGCCCCAGCTGGTGTGTGGCGAGCTCGACCGCGGAGAGCTCGCCCGCGCGCAGCCTGCGCCAGCCACTCGCCGGCGCTGGGCTCCGCCGCGCTCATCGGCGCAGGACGTAGCCGGAGGCGTCGCGATCCCACGTCGTCTCGCTGACGCCGCGCTCGCGCAGGACGAACTTGCGCACCTTGCCGTTCTCGGTCAGAGGCAGTGCGTCGACGATGTCGAGGTAGCGCGGGATCGCGAAGTAGGCGAGGCGCGGCTGGCAGTGATCCATGAGGGCGACCGGATCGAGCTGCGTGCCCGCGCGCGGGACGACGACGCCCATCACGTCGTCCTCGCCGAGCTCGGACGGCACGGGGATCACGGCGGCGGCGGCGACGTCGGGGTGCGACTGCAGCACCTGCTCGACCTCCCACGCGGAGATGTTCTCGCCGCGGCGGCGGATCGCGTCCTTGAGGCGGTCGAGGAAGCGGAAGCTGCCGTCGGGGTCGCGCACGGCGCGGTCGCCCGAGTGGAACCACAGGTTGCGCCAGCTCGCGACCGTCTGCTCGGGCATGCGCCAGTAGCCGGTCGCGAACGCGAACGCGTCGTCGGCGCGCATCACGAGCTCGCCCGCGGTGCCGTCGGGCACCTCCTCGTCGTTCTCGTCGACGACCTTGACCTGGTAGCCCGGCATCGCGCGCCCCATCGTCCCGGGACGCTGCTGGCCGTCGAGCGCGCCGATCACCGCGTTCGTCTCGGTCATGCCGAAGCCGTCGCGCAGGAGGACGCCGAAGCGGTCGAGGAAGAGCTCGTGCAGCTCGGTCGGCGTCGCCGGGGCGAGCGCCACGCGCACGCGGTGCTCCTTCTCGGCGGGGACGCTGTCGGTCTTCGAGAGGATCGAGACCATCGCGCCGAGCAGGTAGGTCACGGTCGCGTCGGCCGCGAGCACGCGGTCCCAGAAGCGCGACGCGGAGAAGCGCTCGCCGACGACGAACTCCGCGCCGTGGCTCAGCGCCTGGATGCACGCGTTCAGCGCGTTCGTGTGGAAGAGCGGCAGGCAGGTGTAGAGCACGTCGTCGCTCGTGAGCCCGCCGAGCATCGCCGCGGTGCTGCGCGCCCACCAGTAGAACTGGGCCTGCGGGCACATGACGCCCTTGGACGGGCCCGTCGTGCCGGACGTGTAGAGGATCGCGACCGTGTCGCCGGGCTTGACGTCGGCGGCCTCGATTGCGCCGGCCGGCTCCGGGAAACGCCTCGAGCGGGAGGCCGCGGTAGTCGCCGCCGGGCGCCTGGTCGAGCACCCAGAGGCGCTCGAGCTCGGGCGGCACGCGCTCGAGGACGTCGAGGTACTCGAGGAAGCGCGCCTCGACGATCAGCACTCGGGGAGCGGAGTCCGTGAGGACGTGCTGCAGCTGCGGTCCGCGGGTCGCCGTGTTGAACGGGACGAGGATCGCGCCGAGCCAGGCGCAGGCGAACCACGCGTCGACGACCTCGAGCCGGTTCTCCGCCATGATCGCGACGCGATCGCCGTGGCGCACGCCGCCCGCCGCGAATGCCCCGGCGAGCCGCGCGACCGAGTCGCGCATCTCCGCGAACGAGCGCGTCGTCTCGCCGACGCGCAGAAAGGTCTTGCCGCCGTATGCGGCTGCCTGGCGCTCCAGGAGCGCGGGCAGCGTGCGCTCGCGAGGCGGGACCAGATCCATCCGCGACAAGCTAACCGCGCCACCGGCGAGCGCGTGGCATCGAGCTGACGAGCCCGGCGCTCACCGCGTCCCGTGCACCCGCATCCGCTCGAGCGCCTCGTCCGCCTCCGCGGCGATCCTGCGCACGATCTCGGCGGCGGGCAGCACCTCGCGGACGAGGCCCGCGGCGGGGCCGGCGTAGAGCGCCATGTCCTCCACGGCTCCGAGGTCGCCGGCGTGCGGCGTGTCGACCCACCAGCGCGGTATGTCGAGGTCGTGCCCGGGCAGCGGCCGGGTGCCGATGATCTCCACCGGCCGCTCGCTCGGCCTCATGCGCGGCTCCTGCTCGCTCTCCCACGCGTCGATCGTGGCGTTGCGGAGGGCGCGCTCGGGGAGCCCCGGCCAGCCGATCTCGAAGACGTCGGTCACGACCGAGTCCTCGGCCCGCGCCTCGACGATGCGCCGCTTGTAGGCCGGATGCGCGCCCGACTCCTGCGAGGCCACCAGGCAGGTGCCGAGCAGGACGCCGTCGGCGCCGAGGGCGATGGCGGCGACGAGGCCGCGGCCGTCCGCGATGCCGCCGGCGGCGAGCACGGGGACGCCGCCCGCCGCATCGACGACCTGCGGGACGAGCGCGAATGTCGGGACGGTCCCCGTGTGCCCGCCGGAGTCGGACCCCTGGGCGATCACGACGTCCACGCCTGCGCGGACGGCGGCCTCGGCCTCGGCGGCGGTCTCGCAGCGATGGAAGACCTTCGCGCCGGCGGCATGGGCGGGCGCGACCCACGGCTCCGGATCCCCGAAGCCGGTGGCCAGCACCTCGACGCCCTCGGCGAGGATCGCCTCGATGGTCTCGGGCGGCAGGATCTGGAGGATCACGTTGACGCCGGTCGGGCCGTTCGTCAGCCCGCGGATCGCGCGGATGCGCGCCACGATCGCCTCGGCCGGGTCGCCCGCGGCACCCGTCATGCCGAGCCCGCCCGCGTTCGTCACCGCCGCGGCCAGCTCGGCGCTCGCGATCGACCCGGCGCCGGCTCCGACGATCGGCAGGTGGATCCCCATCAACTCGCAGAACGGCGTTCGCAGACCCACGTGTGTCTCTACTGTACGGCGCGATGACATTCATCACCACTCCCGACGGCGTCCGCCTCCGCATCACGGATCGCGGCTCGGGCGAGCGCACGATCGTGCTCGTCCACGGCTGGAAGCTCTCGCACCGCCCGTTCGAGCACGCGATCATGCGGCTCGCGCGCACGCACCGCGTCGTGGCCTTCGACCTCCGCGGCATGGGCGAGTCCGACAAGCCGAACAGCCGCTACGACTTCGACGAGATGGCCGACGACCTCGAGTTCGTGCTCTCCGAGCTCGGCCTCGAGGACGTCACGCTCGTGGGCTGGTCGATGGGCTGCTCCGTCTCGCTGCAGCACATGGCGCGCGGCGGCCGCCACGTCGCCCGGCTCGTGCTGATCAACGGCCCGATCAAGCTCGCCCGCACCGAGGACGACAGCTTCCCGTGGTCGATGACCGAGGACGTGCTCGAGGCGTACTTCGCCGACATGGAGCAGCACTGGCCGTCCAAGGAGCGCGAGTTCATCACCGACTCGCTGTACCGGCCGGGCACCGACCTCGTCAACGTGATCTTCGCGATCACGCAGCAGGCGCCGCTCGACGGCCTGCTCAAGATCGTCCGTGCGCAGACGAAGCTCGACTTCCGCGACCTGCTGCCGCGCATCGAGGTTCCGGTGCTCGCGATCTACGGCCGCCACGATCCGTACTACCCGGTCGAGCTGGGGGAGTGGATCGCCCGGCAGTGTCCGCGCGGCGAGGCGATCGTGTTCGAGGAGAGCGCCCACTACCCGTTCATCGAGGAGAAGGAGCGCTTCGCGCAGGTCCTCTCCGAGTTCGCCTCGCGCTGACGCCTACGCGGAGGACGTCACCGCGGAGCGCTCGAGGATCGCGTGGGCGGTGCGCCGCGCGATCGCCATGACGGTCAGCATCGGGTTGACGCCCGGCGCCGTCGGCAGGGCCGACGCATCGCCGATCCAGACGCCCGCGGCGTCGTGCAGCTCCCCGTACCCGTCGGCCACCGAGCTCGCGGGGTCGGCGCCCAGGCGGCACGAGCCCATCTGGTGGGCCGAGTAGGCGGTGCGCTCGTACGACGTCCGCTCGAGCCGCGCGATGTAGGCCTCGAAATCGTCGCCCCGGCGCCACGTGTGGTCGTCCCAGTGGAACGTCAGGATCTCCTCGGCGCCGCGCGCGTGGTGCATGCGCGCGAGCTCGACGTGCAGGCGGGCGGCCAGCTGCCGGTCGACCGGATCGTCGAGCTCCCAGCGGACGACGGGCTCGCCGTCGGCGCCGAGCACGACACGGCCCGATCCGTGGTCGTGCGTGACGGCGTGCCAGGAGGCGACGTTGCGCAGGCGCAGCATCCGCTGCTTGTGCGCCTCGCCGTCGCCGAACGGCAAGGCGCCCGCCCAGAACGGCAGGCTGACGTTGACCGACTCGACGAGGAAGCCCGTCCCCTCGACGACGCGCGTGAAGTCGAAGCTCGCGAGCGCCTGGAACTGCCCGTCCCAGGCGTTCACCACCTCGTCGTAGACGCCGCCGACGAAGTAGGTCGGGTGCAGGCGCAGGAACGCACCCGCCGCCGGGCCGCCGAGCTGCGAGCGCAGCAGGACGGCGGGCGATTCGATGCCGCCCGCCGCGACGACGACGACCGGCGCGTCGATGCGCAGGTCGACGAGCTCGCCGTTCGCCGCGCGCGCACGCGCCGCGACTCCGGTCGCCCGGCCGTCGGCCACGAGCACGCGGTCGGCGACGCAGTCCACGACCACCCTCGCGCCGGCGTCGGACGCATCCTGCAGGTAGGTCTTGAGCGCCGACTGCTTGCAGCCCTGCTGGCAGCCGGCGTTGCAGTAGCCGCAGAACGCCGGATCGTCGTCGGGCGACGCATTGCGCGGCAGCACCTCCCACGAGAGGCCGCGGGCCTCGAGCGCCTCGGCCATCATCACGTTGGTGCGGTTGGGCTGCGTGCTCTCGACGTTCACGTTCATCCGCCGCGAGACGGCATCGAGATGCGCGTCGAAGCCGGGACCGTCGACGCCGTCGAGGCCGAGCGCGGCCCACTCCGCCCGGATGTCCTCCGGCGGTCGCAGGCACACCATCGAGTTGATCACGGTGCCGCCGCCGAGCGTCGAGCCCGCGAGCAGGCCGATCGAGCCGCCCTCCGACCAGAACAGCCCGCCGTGCAGGTACAGCTCGTTCGCCCCGACGAGCTCGAGCTGGCGGAAGTCGGCCTCGTTGCGATAGCCCGCGCGCTCCAGGATCACGACCTGGCGGCCGGCCGCCTGCAACTCGGCCGCGATCACGCTGCCGCCGGCGCCCGAGCCGATCACGCAGACGTCGGCCGCGATCGTCGCGGGGCCGTCGAGGCGCTCGATCGCGATCGTCTTCGGCGCCTGCGCGGGCGAGGGCGGCGCACTCGCGGGTCCCGGGAAGCCGAGCGCGCTCCAGTTCGGATTGCGCCCGTCCTCGTCGGGCAGCGCGTAGAAGATCCCCATCACGGCGAGCTTCAGCTCGCGCAGCGCCTGCCGCTGCGCGGGGTCGGCGGCGAGCTCGTGCAGCGCCGCGGTGCGAGCGGCGAGGTCGAGCTCGGCGAAGCCGCGGCGCGCGAGCTCGTCGAGCACCGCCGCCTGGCCGGCGGTGAGCGCGGGCGCGAGCAGATCGGCGACGCCGAGATCCGACGCCGGGCGGCGCCGGAAGGCCGCGACGTCGCCCTCGCCGGTGTCCTCGAGTGCCGGAATCAGGGTGTCGGCGAGAACGGCGAGGAGGGCGGGGCGGTCGGTCATCGGGCGATTGTGCCAGCTCGGATCTCGATCGCACGCGCCACGCCGAGCACCTCGGACTCGTGCCCGCGGCGGCCGATCACCTGCACGCCGATCGGCAGTCCCGCCGCCGATGCCGCCACCGGGACGACGGCCGCGGGCAGTCCGAGCGCGCTCGCGAGCGTGCAGTGGTGGAAGAGGTCGAAGACGTTGCCCTCGAGCCCTCCGAGCGCGAAGGCCGGCTCGGCCGCGGCCGGCGCGAGCAGCACCGGCACCTGCTCGAACCAGCGCTCCGCCTCGGCTTCGAGGGCCGCGAACCGTGCCGTCGCGTCGACCGGCACGGGCGGTGCTCCCTCGACGGCGCGCGCAATCCACTGCAGCTGGGGCGACGCCTCTCCGAGCGGGCCGAGCTCGCCGATGATCGCGTGCGTCTCGGCCGCGCTCACCGCGTAGAAGAGCTCCTCGGCCGCGAGCTGGAAGGGCGGCGCGGCGTCGACGACCTCGCACGCGAGTGCCGCGGCGGCGGTCTCGACGGCCGCGGCGCACTCCGCCGAGACGGAGCGGTCGAGCGCGTCGCGGAAGATGCCGACGCGCGCCGGCACGGGGGCGAAGCCGACGCGCTCGGCGGCCAGCACCGAGAGCACGATCTCGAGATCCGCGACCGTCGGCGCGAGCGGGCCGATCGTCGACAGGCGCTCGCGGAAATACGGCTTGCGATGCGGCAGATGCCCGTCGGTCGGTGCGAAGCCCACGCCCGGCCGCATCCCGGCCAGGCCGCAGAAGCTCGCCGGCGCCCGCACCGACCCGCCGTAGTCCGAGCCGAGGCCGAACGCCGACATGCCGGCCGCGACCGCGGCGCCTTCGCCTCCGCTCGAGCCCCCGGCCGAGCGCGTGCGGTCGAACGGGTTGCGCGTCGCGCCGTAGACGAGGTTCGACGAGTCGGGGTGGGCGCAGAGCTCGGAGATGTTCGTCTTGCCGACCAGGATCGCGCCCGCCGCCCGCAGGCGCGCGACCGCGGTCGCGTCCTTCGCCCCGATCTCGAGCGGCCGCAGCAGCGAGGCCTCGCGTCCCGGCAGCCCCGCGACGACGATCGCCTCCTTGACCGTGAAGGGCACGCCCGCGAGCGGGCCCTGCGGCCGCCCGGCCGCGGCTGCCCGGGCGGCGTCGACGTCGAGGATCACGACCGCGTTGAGCTCGCCGTTGCGCTCCTCGAGACGGGCCAGGTGCCCGTCGAGCACCTCCGTCGCGCTGATCGCGCCGGTGCGCACCGATTCCGCGATCTCACCGATCTGCATGCGGGTCCGTCCTCCGCGCGGTTGAGGCTCGCGTCCCTGTCATGCTACATATCGCGCTGTGATCCAGACCTCGAATCCCCGGTACCGGAGCCGCACGAAGGTCCACCCGTGACGCTCCCGGCGAGCGAGCAGCAGCGCCGCGCGGCCGCGCTCGACGGACTCGTCTCCGAGCTGGAACTCGACGCCCTGGTGCTCGCGGGCGCCGACTACCGCGGCCACAAGGGCTCGCTGCGCTGGGTCGCCGACTACAACCTGGTGCACCGCTACGGGTTCGCGATCGCCGCGCCCGGACGGGCGCCCGAGCTCCTCCTGCCCCAGAACCTCGGCCAGGCGCGGCGCGGCGGCTGGGACGTTCCCATGGCATTCGCGCGCGACCTGCGCATCGGCCTGCCGGAGGCGCTGCGCGCGCTCGGCCCGATGCGGCGCATCGGCGTGGTCGGGCTCGCGCAGGTCATGAAGGTCGAGGACTACCTCGCGCTGCGCGACGCCTTCCCGAGCGCCGAGATCGTCGACGCGAGCGACGCGTTCGAGCGCCTCCGCGCCCACAAGGCGCCCGAGGAGATCGACGGCGTCCGCGAATCGGTCGCGATCGCCGACGCCTGCTTCGACCGGCTGCTCGAGATCGCCCGCATCGGCATCACCGAGCGCGAGATCGGGGCGGCCATGTACGAGCGCTGCTACGCGCTCGGCGGCGAGGACCCGCTGTTCCTGAGCATGTACCCCGAGTCCACCGGGGGCCGCGCGGAGGGGCGCTTCGGGCCGCCGGTCGACCGCGTGCTCGAGCGCGGCGAGCAGCTCGTGTTCTCGTTCGAGCTCGTCGGGCGCATGGGCTACTGGATGGAGTTCGCGCGCATGGTCGTGTTCGGCGAGCCGACCGAGCTGCAGCAGCGGATGAACGCCGCCGTGATCGCGGGGCTCGAGGGCGGCGCCGGGCAGATGCGGCCGGGCAAGCGTCCGGACGAGGTCCAGGCCGCCATCACGAGCGCGGTCGCCGCGCACGGCGCCGACTGCAGCTACTGGTCGGGGCACGGGATCGGCCAGGACGTGATCGAGGAGCCGTGGCTCGGACTCGAGATCGTGCAGGACCGGACCGTCCCCTCGACGTGGGAGCTCGCCGAGGGCATGGTGCTCGCGAACCATCCGTACGCCGTCGACCGCGGCGGGCAGGCCGTGGGCTACATGGCCGACACGTTCCTCGTCACCTCCGAGGGCGGCAAGGCCTTCTCGCAGAAGCCCCTCACGCTCTACACGGTCGAGTGAGCGCGCAGCCGGATCGCATCCTCGCGGCCGTCCTGCAGCGCCGCGTGCACGCGATCACGCAGGAGATGGCGACGGTCCTGATGCGCTCGTCGCGCTCGCCGATCTTCAACGAGATCGGCGACCTCGTGACCGTCGTGTTCGACGCGGAGGGGCGCACGCTCGCGCAGACGGAGTACGCCTCGATCATCGCGAACGGCGCCGGGCCGCCCCTGCCGATCATCATCGAGCGCTTCGCCGGGAACCTGCACGACGGCGACGTGATCATCCACAACGACGTCTACACCGGCGGCAACCAGAACGCCGACGTCGGCATCTACGTCCCCGTCTTCGACGGCGGCGAGCTGGTCGCGTGGACGGCGAGCAAGGGCCACGTGGCCGACATCGGCGGCATGACGCCGGGCGGCTACGACCCGAACGCCCGCGAGGTCTGGCAGGAGGCGTTCCGCATCCCGCCGCTCAAGCTCGTCGAGCAGGGCGTGATGCGCCAGGACGTGTGGGAGCTGATCAGCGCGAACATCCGGCTCGACATCGTGATGGAGGACATCAAGGCGATGATCGGCGCCTGCACCATCGGCAAGCGCCGGCTCGGCGAGGTGCTCGCCCGCTACGGGCGCGAGTCGTTCGACCTCCACATGGACGCGGTGATCGACTCGTCCGAGCGCCTCGCGCGGGCCGAGATCGAGCGCTGGCCCGACGGCGTCTACCGCGGCGAGAGCTGGATGGTCTCGGACGGCATCGACCCGACGGCGCGCTACCGGATCGCCGTCGAGATCACCGTCGCCGGCTCCGAGATCACGTTCGACTTCAGCGAGACCGACGACCAGGCGCCGGGCTTCACGAACATGCCGCCGGCCTCCGCGCTGGGCGCGATCCGCATCGCGTTCCTGATGCTGATCAACGCGGGCGGGATCGACGTGCCGACGAACCAGGGCCTGTTCGCGCCGATCAAGACGGTGTTCCGCGAGGGCTCGCTGCTCTCGCCGCGCTTCCCGGCGTCGACGATCTTCGGCAACCAGATGTGCGACGAGGTGGTCGAGGCCATCATGCTCGCGCTCGCGGAGCCGCTGCCCGACCGCGTGACCGCGGGCTGGAACCAGCTCCTCTGCACGGCCCAGTCGGCGCTCGATCCGCGCACCGGCGAGCCCTCGGTCTCGCTCTCGATCTTCATGCGCGGCGGGCCGGGGGCGATGCGGGGATCCGACGGCTTCGACGCGCTCGGCTTCTCGGGCACGCCCGGGTCGATGCGCTCGCCGGACATGGAGATGTTCGAGCTCTCGACGCCGCATTTCATGGAGTACTACGAGTACCTGCCCGACTCCGCCGGCGCGGGCCGCTGGCGCGGCGGTCTCGGCACCACGTCGAGCTGGCGCTTCTACGGCGAGGGCGAGCTCGGCGTCTCGATCGGCGACGACGCCGCGAGCGAGGGCGCCGAGCCCGCGGCCGGCCTCTTCGGCGGCGAGCCGGCCGGTCTCAACGACCTCGAGCTGCACTTCCCGGACGGCACGATGCGCAACTGGGGCTCGAAGGAGATCGTGCACCACATCCCCGTCGGCACCATCTGCGTCGCGCGCAACGGCGGGGGCGCCGGCTACGGGCACCCGCACGAGCGCGAGGCGCTGACGGTGCTGGCCGAGGTGCGCGACGGGCTCGTGTCGGCCGAGAAGGCGCGCGCGAGCTACGGCGTCGCCGTGCTGCCCGACCTCTCGGGCATCGACGAGGCCGAGACCGCGCGTCTGCGCGGGGCGCGCGCATGAGCTACCGCGTCGGCATCGACGTGGGCGGGACGTTCACCGACTTCCTCGTGATCTCCTCGGACGGCGGCCGGATCGTGCACAAGACGAGCTCGACGCCCGGCGACCCGTCGGTCGGCCTCGCGACCGGGCTCGGGGAGATCGCAGCTCAGCTCGGCACGGACGTCGCGTCGTTCGTCGCCGGGATCGAGGCGATCGTGCACGGCACGACCGTCACCACCAACGCCGTGCTCACGCGGCGCGGGGCGCGTACCGGGCTGCTCGCGACGAAGGGCTTCCGCGACGCGCTCGCGCTGCGCATCGGGCTGCGCGAGGAGCCGTACGACAACCGCCTGCAGCCGCCCGTCCCGCTCGTCCCGCGCTTCCTGCGCCTCGGCATCGAAGGGCGCGTCGACTGGGCGGGCGAGGAGGTCACGCCGCTCTCGCTCGACGACGTCCGCGCCGCCTGCGAGGTCTTCCGCGGCGAGGGCGTCGAGGCCGTCGCGATCTCGTTCATGCACTCGCCGACCGACGCCGGGCACGAGCGCGCGGCTCGCGACCTCTGCCGCGAGTTGCTGCCGGAGGCCTACGTGACCGCGTCGAGCGATCTGCTGCCGCAGGTGCGCTACTACGACCGCACCTCCACGACCGTGCTGAACGCCTATGCCGGGCCGATCATCACCCGCTATCTCTCCGCCCTCACCGCGCGCCTCGCCGACCTCGGCTTCGGCGGAGTGCTGCTGATCATGCAGTCGAACGGCGGCGTTGCGACGCCCGCCGAGGTCGCCGAGCGGGCCGCGCTCTCGCTGCTCTCGGGGCCGGCGTCGGGCCCGACCGCCGGGCTCTGGCAGCTCGCGCCGCACGGGGTCACGGACTGCATCACGATCGACATGGGCGGCACGAGCTTCGACGCCGCGCTCGTCACGAACGGCGAGCCGCTCGTCATGACCGACGGCGTGGTCGACCGCTGGCGGATCGCCCTGCCGATGATCGACATCCACACGATCGGGGCGGGCGGCGGATCGCTCGCGCGGGTCGACGCCGGCGGCATGCTCCAGGTCGGCCCGCAGAGCGCCGGGGCCGATCCCGGCCCGGCCTGCTACGGGCGCGGCGGCACGCTGCCCACGACGACCGACGCGGACCTCGTGCTCGGGTTCCTGGCCGAGGGGAGCTTCCTCGGCGGTGGCATGCAGCTCGACCGCGCGGCGGCGGCGCGGGCGATCGAGGAGCACGTCGCGCAGCCGCTCGGGCTCTCGCTCGAGCACGCGGCGGCCGGCATCTACGACATCGTCAACGTGACGATGGCGACCGGCGTGCGCGAGGTCAGCGTGCGCCGCGGCCTCGACCCGCGCGACTTCCCGCTCGTGGTCGCGGGCGGCGCCGGTCCCGTACACGCTGCCGCGATCGCGGCGGAGCTGGAGATCCCGCTGCTCGTCGTGCCGCGCGAGTCGTCGATCTTCTGCGCCGCCGGCATGCTCATGTCGGATTTCAAGCACGACTTCGTGCGCGCCTACAAGGTGCCGCTCGCCGGGATCGACGACGCGCGGCTGCGAGGTCTGCTCGCCGAGATGGAGGCGGAGGGCCGGAGCGTGCTGGAGCGCGAGGGCGTCGCCGCGGCAGGCGTGAGCATGCGCAAGGCGCTCGATCTGCGCTACGTCGGGCAGTGGCACGAGCTGACGGTGCCGATCGAGAGCACGGACATCGCCGCGATCGAGGCCGCGTTCGGGGCGCAGCACGATCGCCTCTTCGGCTACTCCTCGCCGGGCAGCCCGGTCGAGGTCCTGGCCGTGCGGACGACGGCGCTCGGCTCGACGGCGAAGCCGCCGATGACGCCCCTCGGGGGCGACGGGACGACCGACGCGGAGGCCGCGCGCGTCGGTACGCGGCCGGTGTGGGACCCGGATGCCCGTGAGTTGCGCGAGACGCCGGTCTACGCGGGCCTCGCGCTCGGCGCCGGCGCCCGGCTCGACGGCCCGGCCATCGTCGAGCTCGCGAACACGACGATCGTCGTGCTCTCCGCGTTCCAGCTCTCCGTCGACGCCTACGGCACGTTCGTCCTGGCCACCGGCGCCGCGCGCGAGGGTGCCGGCCGCGGGCATCGCCGAGGCGCTGCGGGCGTGATGCGCTGCGGCGTCATCGGCACGGGCGCGCTCGGTCGCGGCATCGTCGCGAGCCTCGCCCGCGCGGGGTTCCCGGTGCTCGTGCACGATCGCGACGCGAGCGCCGCGGCCGCAGCGGCGCGCGCCGGTGGCGAGGCAGTCGCGTCCGTGGGCGCCGTCGCGGCGGGCTCGGATGCGATCTTCCTGATCCTGCCCGACTCGCCCGACGTCTTCGCGGTCGTGCGCGAGATCGGCGACGACTTCGCCGCCGGCAGCGTCGTCGCGATCATCAGCACCGTCTCGCCGGAGACGCCGGTCGCGCTCGGCCGGCAGCTCGCCGCGCGCGGCGTCGACGTCCTCGACTGCCCGATCAGCGGTGGGCCGTCGCGGGCGGAGTCCGGCGACCTCTCCGTGATGGTGGGTGGCGACGCGGACGTCCTCGCCCGGGTCCGGCCGGCGCTCGAGGCGATCGGGAGCGCGGTCGTGCACGTCGGGCCCCTCGGCCACGGGCAGATCGCGAAGCTCGCGAACAACCTGATGGGCGCCGTGATCATCGAGGGCATCGCGGAGGGGCTCGCGCTCGCGGCCAAGGCCGGCGCCGACGTGCAGCGCGTCTCCGAGGCCATCGCGGGCGGCAGCGGATCGAGCTGGATCCTGCGCGAGTGGGTGCCCGGGACCGTCTTCGCGGGCGACTACACGCGCCGCTTCTCGCTCGACCTGATGTGCAAGGACATGGGCATCATCAGCGCGTTCGCAGACGAGCTGGGCGTGCCCGTGCCCGGCCTCGAGGTCGCACGGGAGGCTTTCGAGCGCGCCGTGGCCAGGGGGTTCGGGAACGACGACTTCAGCCGCGCGATCCAGCTGCACGCCGACGAGGCCGGCGCCGATCTCGGTGTCCCGGAGCAGTGAAATCGGCACTTGTCATGTTGCATGCAGAGTGGTAGCTTCGCCCATCCGATGCTGCCGGACCACCCCCTGAGAGCGACTCGATGACAGCCTCGCAGCGCCTCGTGCGCGTCGATCTCAACGAACAGGCGTACGGCTGGCTGCGAGAGCGGATCGTCACGCGGCAGTTCGGCCCGGGTGAGCGGCTGGGGCTGCAGGGCCTGGCGGACGAGCTCGGCGTCTCGCGCAGCCCGGTGCACCAGGCCCTGACGCGCCTCGTCAGCGACGGACTCGTGACCGTCAGCCGCCGGGGCTATGCGGTCCGGCCGATCACGACCGAGCTCGTGCTCGACGCGCTCGATGCCCGCCTCGCGCTCGAGATCTTCGCGGCGCGCAGCGCCGCGGCCGGGCTCGAGCCGGCCAAGCTCGACCACCTCCGCGAGCTGCTCGCCGCCACCCTCGCACCGGTCAAGAACCAGCACTTCACCGACAAGGCCGCGTACCTGGAGGCCAACCGCGCGTTCCACGAGGCGATCGTCGACCTGCCCGGCAACGCGGTCATCTCCGAGATGTACCGCCGGCTGAACGTGCACCAGCTCGTCGATCGCGCGATCCTCGGCCTGCCGTCGACCGACGCCGGGGCGTCGACCGAGGAGCACACCGAGATCGTCGAGGCGATCGCCGCCGGGGACCCCGTCCGCGCGGCCGCGGCGGTCGAGGCGAACGTCGTCACCGGCCGGCGTCTCGTGGTCGCAGCCGTCGATCTCGCGGGCGGCGTGCTGTGAACGCCATCGACCCTTCGATGCGGCCGTGACGCCTGGCGAGTCTCCGGCGCCCGTGGCCGCCGGCGGGGCGCCGCCCGCCCGCCCGCTCGTGCGGATGACGGGCATCCAGAAAGTCGTTCGCGAGCGTGCAGGCCCTCGCCGGCGTCGACTTCGAGCTCGTCGCCGGTGAGATCCACGGCCTCGCGGGCGAGAACGGCTCGGGCAAGTCGACCCTCATGAAGATCCTCTACGGCGCGCTCCAGCCCGACGCGGGCACCATCGAGGTCGACGGCGAGCCGGTCAGCTTCGCCGGGCCGCGCACTGCGATCGAGCGCGGCATCGTCGCGATCAGCCAGGAGCTGACGCTGGCGCCGACGCTGACGGTCGCCGAGAACATCCTGATGGGCCGCCTGCCGCGCATCCGCGGCTCGATCGACTGGCCGGCGGCGCATCGGCGCGCCACGGAGGCGCTCGCGACGCTCGGCGTGCACGTCGACTCCCGCGCACGCGTCGGCACCTCTCGATCGAGATGCAGCAGGAGGTCGAGGTGGCGCGCGCGGTGTCGGCCGACTCGCGCGTGATCGTGCTCGACGAGGCGACGAGCTCGCTCTCGGAGGCCGCGACGCAGCGACTGCTGGAGCGCCTCGAGCAGCTGCGCGCGCGCGGCGTCGCGATCGTGTTCATCTCGCACCGCCTGCGCGAGATGTATCAGTGCTGCTCGCGTGTGACAGTTCTCCGCGACGGCCAGCTGATCGGCACCCAGCCACTGCCCGCGACGCGCGAGGCCGAGCTCGTGCGCATGATGGTCGGTCGCGAGATCAACGATCTCTTCGGCAAGCGGTCGGTCGAGCGCGGCGCCTCGGTGCTCTCGGTCAGCGGTCTGACGACGCACGACGAGACGGTGCAGGACGCGACCTTCGAGGTGCGCGCGGGCGAGATCGTCGGCGTCGCGGGGCTCGTCGGCTGCGGCAAGAGCGAGCTCGCGCTCGCGCTCGCCGGCGTCATCCCCGCCCACGGCGAGATCGCCGTGCACTCGGAGGCGGTGAGGCATGCGCTCGCCGCGCTCGGCGATGGCGGCGGGCATCGGGTTCGTCCCGGAGGACCGCAAGCGCAGCGCGATCTTCCCGACGCGCTCGGTCCTGCACAACCTCTCGGCCGCCTGGTCGTCGCGGCTCACGCGCCTCGGGATCCTCAACGTCGGCAGCGAGCAGCGCATGGCGAGCGCCGCGGTCGAGCGCTTCCGCGTCAAGACGTCGTCGCTGCGCGCGTCGATCCTGCAGCTCTCCGGCGGCAACCAGCAGAAGGTCGTGCTCGGCCGCTGCTTCGCGCTCGCGCCGCGGGTGATCGTGCTGAGCGAGCCGACGCGCGGCATCGACGTCGGCGCGAAGAGCGAGGTCTACCGGATCATCCAGGACATGGCCGAGACCGGGGCCGGCGTGCTCATGATGTCGTCCGAGCTGCCCGAGCTGCTCGGCCTGACCGACCGGATCCTGGTGATGTTCCGCGGGCGCATCGAGGCCGAGTTCGAGACGGCGAACGCGACCGAGGAGGCAATCGCGGCGATCGCCCTGGGGCACAACGTCGGCGTGGCGGTCGCATGAGCTCGGCCGGCGCCCGCTCGCTGTCCCACGTGCTGTCCGTGCGCCACCTCACGCTCGGTCGCTACATGGGCGTGCTGGTCGGCATCGCCGCGATCTTCGCGTACCTCGCGTTCACCGAGCCGGTGTTCCTGACGTGGGAGAACTGGCAGAACATCATCCGCTCGCAGGCCGTCGTGCTGACGCTCGGGCTCGGCATGACGTTCGTCGTGCTGACGGGCGGCATCGACCTCTCGATCGCCTCGGCGGCCGCCGGCGTCCGGGATGGTGCTCGGCATCTCGATCGAGCACGGCGCCCCGTGGTGGCTCGGCCGTGCTCGCCGGCGTCGGCACGGGACTCGCGTTCGGCCTCGCCAACGGCCTCGTGATCGGGGTGCTCAAGATCCCGTTCTTCGTCGTGACGCTGGGAACGCTGTCGATCTACCAGAGTATCGCGCTGCTCTTGACCAGCGGCGAGACCGTCTCACTGTTCGCGTACCCGAGCTTCAACACGGTCCAGACGATGATCAACGGCGAGACCGGGCCGTTCCCGACCGTGCTGATTCTCGCGGGCGTGCTCTACGCGATCGGGGCGTTCGTGCTCCACTTCACGAGCTTCGGCCGCGCGGTCTACGCCGTCGGCTCGAACCCCGACGCCGCGCGGCTGACGGGCATCAGCGTCACCGGCGTGCTCGTCGCGGTCTACGCGATCGCGGGCCTCTCGGCGGGTTTCGCGTGCGTCGTGCAGACCGGCCGTCTGACCGCCGCGAGCCCGCAGGTCGACCCGAATCTGATGCTCAGCGTGATCGCGGCCGTCCTCATCGGCGGCACGGCGTTCACCGGCGGCGACGGCGGGCTGCTCGGCACGGTGATCGGCGTCCTGTTCCTCGGCATCGTCCAGAACGGGCTCCAGCTCTCGGACGTCTCCACGTTCTGGCAGGGCACCGTGAGCGGCCTGATCCTGATCCTCGCCGTCGGCATCGGCGTCCTCCGCGACCGCGGCGTCATCTCGCGCTGGAAGGCGAGGCGTTCACAGCAACGGACCGTGGCCCCATGACCAATATTCGAAAATACGGACTACCTCCGGCAGGTGCGTCCCGATGTGCCGACGCTGACGCCGCGGTCGCTGACTTCAGGCCTGTAGCGGGCGTCCAAGCCCCAGCAGGGGCAATTCGCATTCAGAGAACGGCAAGCACCGACAGAGGAGAGAGCATGAAATGGTCCATCCGCCTCGGCATGAGCGCCGCCCTGACGGCGGTCGCGCTCGTGACCGCGGTCAGTGCGCTCGCGGCCGACGACATCGGCGAGTCGAGCCCGATCCTCTCGAACCCGAACCAGCAGGCGATCACGCGCGGCGAGCAGCTCGCCGCCAAGACCTTCGGCTGGAAGGTCAAGACGATCGACGCGAACCTCTCGGCCGACAAGCAGGTCTCCGACGTCGACACGCTCGTCAACCTGGGCGTCAAGGGCCTGATCACCTGGACGCTCGACGCGGGTGCCGCCGGCGCCGCCTACAAGCGCGCGCTCGACAAGAAGATCCCGGTCATCGACTACGGCTCGACCTCCAACGTCACCTCGTCGGTCTTCGACGAGCGCGGCTACGGCTGCACGGCCGGCACCAAGGCGGCCGCGTACATCTCCAAGCGCGTGCCCAAGGGCAAGGTGCTCGTGATCGGCGGGCCTCCGGTGCCGTCCATCACGAACTACACCAACTGCTTCGTGAAGGCCGCCAAGAAGGCCGGACTGCAGGTCGTCGGCAAGCAGAACAACGTCAAGGACACCGCAGCGACGGCGCAGCCGATCGTGCAGGACCTCATGACCAAGCATCCCGACGTCAACGCCATCTGGTGCTACAACGACCCGAGCTGCCTCGGCGCCGGCGCGGTCGTGCGCTCGTCGGGCAAGAAGGCCTGGGTCGAGGGCAAGAACAAGGGCATCGTGATCACGGGCGCCAACGGCTCGAGCGATGCCGCGCAGGGCGTCAAGAGCGGCCTGATCACCGGCACGTGGGATCCGCAGCCGGACGTCATGGGCACGCTCGCCGTGGAGCTGCTCGCGATGCACCTCAAGGACGGCAAGCCGCTCTCCGCGCTGCCGAAGATCGTCGTCGTCCCGATCACGATCTGGGATGCGAAGAACGTCGCGAAGTACGTCGATCCGCTCAAGCGCAAGATCAAGGTCGGCAAGGTGCCGCCCGCCTGGATCGCCAAGAAGTAGGTCCAAGGGGCCGCCCGGCGCGCGCCGGGCGGCCCCGCACGTTCCCCAGCGAAGGAGAAGCGACTCGGTGCGTCGGACCGGCCTCGTCTTCCACGAGCGCATGCTCTGGCACGACCCCGGCTCCGCAGCCGCGGTGATGCCCCCTGCCGCGTTCGTCGAGCCCGGCCCGCACTCGGAGTCGCCCGAGCGCGTGCGTCGCATCCGCAGCCTCGTCGAGGTCAGCGGGCTCGGCGAGCAGCTCGCGCAGCCGCGGCCGCGCATGGCCGAGCGCGACGAGCTCCTGCGCTTCCACACCCCGGCCTACCTCGAGCGGGTCGCCGAGCTCTCCGAGGCGGGGCACGGCGATGCCGGGTTCTTCTCGCCGGTCGGCGCCTGCAGCTACGAGATCGCGGCGCTGGCCGCCGGCGCGTGCCTCACCGCGGTCGACCTGGTGCTCGCGGGCGAGCTCGACAACGCCTACGCGCTCGTGCGGCCACCGGGGCATCACGCGCTGGCCGATCACGGGATGGGCGGGTGCATCTTCGCCAACACGGCGCTCGCGGCGATGCACGCGCAGGCCGCGCACGGCATCGAGCGCGTCGCGATCGTCGACTGGGATGCCCATCACGGCAACGGCACCCAGGCGGCGTTCTGGGACGATCCCTCCGTGTGCACGATCTCGCTCCACCAGGCCGGCTGCTTCCCGCCCGACTCGGGTGCGGTCGGCGAGCTCGGCGGCGACGCTGCACGCGGGGCGAACGTGAATCTCCCGCTGCCTCCCGGCTCCGGCGTCGGCGCCTTCACGGCCGCGTTCGAGCGCGTCGTGCTGCCCGTGCTCGAGCGCTTCGAGCCCGGCCTCGTCCTGATCGCGTGCGGCTTCGACTCGTGCGCCTGGGATTCGCACGCCCGCCTCATGCTGCACAGCGACGCCTACCGGCACCTGACCGCGAAGCTGCTCGGCGTCGCCGACCGGCACGCGGGCGGGCGCCTGGTCGCGATCCACGAGGGCGGCTACTCGCCCGCCTATGCGCCGTACTGCGGGCTCGCCGTGCTCGAGGAGCTCGCGGGCATCCGCACCGCCGCGGACGACCCGTTCCTGCCGATCTTCGAGGGCTACGGCTACCAGGAGCTGCAGCCGCAGCAGGAGGCGGTCATCGCCGAGGTCGAGCGACTGCTGGAGGAGCTGTCATGACCGTACGACCCCAGGATCTCGGAGGGCGCCACGGCTTCGGGCCGGTGCAGATCGAGCAGGACGAGCCGGTCTTCCACGCCGACTGGGAGGCGTCGGTCATCGCGGGCATCCTCGCGACGATCAGCGCCGGCCTCTACAACGTCGATCAGTTCCGCGAGGGCATCGACGAGCTCGAGCCGCTCTCGTACCTCGCGCTCGGCTACTACCGCCGCTGGCTGCACACGCTCGAGGTGAACTGCATGCAGTCGGGCGTCTTCACGCCCGAGCAGCTGGAGGCGCGCATCCAGGCGATCGCCCGGGGCGAGGAGACGCCGCCGGGCCAGAACGACGCGATCGCCGGCGGACTGCGCGACCTCATCTACCACAGCGCCCCCGTCGAGCGTGCGGCCGGGACGCCGCCGGCCTTCGCGGTCGGCGACGCCGTGCGCGGGCGCGTGCTCGAGGGTGCGCGCCACGCGCGCATCCCGCTCTACGCCCAGGGCAAGCGCGGCGTCGTCCTCACGGTGAATCCCGCGTTCCCGGACCCCGACAGGAGCCGGCGCGGTGAGGGCGAGCACCCCGAGCACGTCTACTCGGTGAGCTTCGCCGGCCGCGAGCTGTGGCCCGACGGCGACGAGCGCTCGGCGGTCGTCATCGACCTGTGGGAGTCGTACCTCGAGCCGGCCGGAGGAGCAGCATGAGCACCGGACATGACGGAGGGGATCGCTACGCGGCCCTGCGCACGCGCGCGATCGAGTCGCTGCTGATCGAGAAGGGGCTGCTCAGCGAGCAGGCCGTCGACGTGGTCGTGGAGGCCTACGGCAGCGACATCGGCCCGCTGCACGGCGCGCGCGTCGTCGCGCGCGCCTGGACCGATCCGGCGTTCAGGGAGCGCCTGCTGGAGGATGCGACGGCGGCGGCGCGCGAGCTCGGCGTCGGCGGCTTCGTCTCCGAGTACGTGCGCGCCGTCGAGAACACCGAGGACCAGCACAACCTCGTCGTGTGCACGCTCTGCTCGTGCTACCCGTGGGGCCTGCTCGGCCTTCCGCCGGCCTGGTACAAGTCGCCGGAGTACCGCGCCCGCGCGGTGCGCGAGCCGCGCGCCGTGCTGCGCGAGTTCGGCGTGGAGCTCGACGAGGAGACCGAGATCCGCATCTGGGACTCGAGCTCCGACCTGCGCTACATCGTCATCCCGCGCCGCCCCGAAGGCACCGGCGATCTGGCGGAGGACGAGCTCGCGGCCCTCGTCACGCGCGAGTCGATGATCGGCACCGGCCTCGCGCGGTCGCCGTCGCATGAGCAGCGGCGTCGACCCCGCAGTCGCCGAGATGGAAGGCCTGCCGCGCCGCAACGGCGAGCTCGTCTTCACGGCTCCCGTGGCAGGCGCGCGCCTTCGGCGTCGCCGTGGCGCTGTGCGAGCGGCAGGGCATCGGCTGGGAGGCGTTCCGGAGCCGGCTGATCGACGAGATCGGCGCCTGGGAGCGCGAGCACGGCTCCGACACGAGCGACTGGGACTACTACGAGCGCTGGCTGGCCTCGCTCGAGCGTCTCGTGCTCGAGCTCGAACTCGTGGACGGTGCGGAGGTCGAGGCGCGCATGGCGCGGATCGCGCATGCCGATGCGCATGACCACGATCACGATCACGACCACGACCACGATCACGACTAGCTCAGGGCGACCCCGCGCCGGGGCCGCCCTGTCACACGAGGCTCTGACTCAGGCCGGCGCGACCGCGCTCTTCTTGCTCATCTTCGCGTAGGCCTCGCGCATGCGCGGGGCGACCTGCGTCATGAACAGCTCCTGGTTGCGCATGGCCTGCCAGCGCTTGTTGCCGCCGTAGTTCGCGATCAGCAGGAACTCGTCGAAGCGGAACTGGTCCTGCAGGTCGATCAGCTGCTCGGCGACCTTGTCCGGGCTGCCCGCATAGACGACGTTCAGGTCGAGCAGCTGCTGGTAGGAGAGCTTGCGCGTGTTCGGGAAGTCGTCGGCGGCGTAGAACTCGTAGCGCGCGTCGATCAGCTTCTGCTTGCCCTCGGGCGTGCGGTCGAGCGAGTCGGTCGGCGCGACGTTGAAGTGGATGAAGTTCGTGAGCGGCCGCTCGCCTTCCTCGATCGCGCGATCGTTGTCCACGTCGAGATGGCAGGCCTTGATGTACGCGAAGTTCGAGCCCACACCGAGCGCCTCGCAGGCCTCGTGGTACTTGCCGATGGCCTCCTCGAACGCGATGTTCGGCGCAGGCCCGCCGAGCGCGACGCCCCAGCCGTTGCGGACCGCGCGCTCGACCCACTTCGCGCTCGTCCCGACCTGCCAGATCGGCGGATGCGGCTTCTGGATCGGCTTCGGCACGACCTGCAGGTCGTGCGCCTGGTAGTACTTGCCCTCGAACGTGAAGCGGTCCTTCGTCCACGCGTTGAGCAGGATCTCGACGGCCTCCGGATAGCGCTCGACGCTCTCGTCGAGCACGACGTTGGCCGGCTCCATGAGCCAGGCGTGTCCGCGGCCGAGTCCCACCTCGAGCCGGCCGTCGAGCAGGATGTCGGAGAGCGCGATCTGCCCCGCCAGCACCATCGGGTTGTGCAGGGTGAGCGTGTGGCAGAGCGCCCGGAAGCGGATGTTGCGCGTCCGCTGCGACATCAGCGCGAACAGCTGCAGCGGATCCGTCATGATCGCGAACTGCTCGAACCACGGGTGCTCCAGGCAGGTGAAGACGTCGAACCCGAGTCGATCGGCCTGCACGCCGACCTCGATGTGGTCCCACACGATCTTGGGGTGGTCGCCCTGGGGCTCACTCTGGAACTCCGTGTAGGTACCGAAGCGAAGGGTCATCGACTGCTCTCCTGGTCGGTGTGGGAAGACGCGAAATCTGCGAGCGACGTGCGTGGGATGTCAAGGATCTCGTCGAAGGCGGGCCACTCCGGGCCGCTCGGCACCGTCGCCTCGAGCAGGACGCCGGCGAGCGACTCCTCGGTCGGCGACGACGCGGCGGCGAGCATCGACTCGAGCGCGGAGCGCGGCACGACCTCGGTCGCGATCGTCCGGCCGAGCAGCTGCTCGTAGAGCGCGACGACCTCGCGCTGCGTGTGCGCAGCCGGACCGCCGAAGGGAATCGTCTGGTTCGCGAGGCGGGGGTCGCGCACGGCCTGCACCGCGACCGCGGCGACGTCTGCCACCGCGACCCAGGCCTGCGCCGCATCGCCGCCGCCGTAGAGCGTCACCGAGCCGTCGGGGTCGAAGCCGAGCGGCTTCGTGAACCAGACGTCCATGAACTTCTGCGGATGCAGGATCACGTGCTCGAGCTGCGCCGAGCGCAGGCGCTCCTCGACCGCGCGCTTGGCACGCTGGAACGGGTGGTCGGGCGAGGCCGGCGGGAACGAGACGAACACGACCCGCTCGACGCCCGCGGCCTCGGCCGCGGCGACGACCGCGAGCTGGCCCGCGCCGTCGACGCGCGCGATGCAGTCGGGCCGCGGATCGCACCGGGAACGCGGATGCCGTCGAGACGACGACGCTCGGCGCCCGCGAACACGGGCGCGAGCGTCTCCGGCTGCTCGATGTCCCCCTCGAAGCAGCGCACGCCGTTCGCCTCGAGGCGAGCGCGCGCGGCGGGATCGGACGTGCTGCGAACGAGCGCGCGAACCCCCTCGCCCCGCGAACGGAGTCGGTGGCAGACCTGCTCGCCGAGCTTGCCCGTGGCGCCCACGACGACGACGTCACCGGTCTCCTTCACGCGGCCATTCTCGCATCGGGGGAGTTCGGCATGCTGCATAACACCGCGCGGCAGCTGCTCGCGCGGAGACGCATCCTTGACATTTGCACAGGACACTGGTTCGATCCGACGCATGCCTGTCACCACTCAGCTCCATCCGCTCGATCCCCTGTCCGCGGAGGAGATGGCGGCGGCGATGGCGACCCTGCGCCGCGAGCACGAGCTGAGCGAGCGCACGCTCGTCATCTCGATCGCGCTCGTCGAGCCCGACAAGGCGACGCTGCAGCGCGCATGCGCCCGGCGACGCCGTCGCGCGCACGGCCGCGATCGTGCTCGTCGACTGCGTCGCCGAGACCACCTGCGAGGCGACCGTCTCGATCAGCGATGACCGCCTGCTCGGGCTTCCGCGTGGTCGAGGGCCGGCAGGCCGCGATCATCGGCGAGGAGTACGAGGCCTGCGAGCAGCTCGTGAAGGCGCACCCCGACTTCGCCGCGGCGCTCGCGCGGCGCGGGATCACGGATCAGACGCTGGTCTGCGTCGATCCCATCCCGGCCGGGACGTACGTGCCCGCCGATCTCGTCGGCCGGCGGATCTGCCGCGGCCTCGTGTGGAGGCGGCCGTCGCCCGGGGCGAGTCCGTACGGGCAGCCGATCGAGGGGATCGTCGCGCTCGTCGACCTGAACCGGCGCGAGGTCATCCGCATCGACGACTACGGCGTCGTGCCCGTCCCGTCGGAGCTGGGGGAGTACCGCACGGGCATGACGGGGCCCGAGCGCGAGGGCGTGCGCCCGATCGAGGTCGTGCAGCCGGAGGGCGCCAGCTTCACGGTCGACGGGCAACCTGATCACGCTGGCAGGGCTGGTCGTTCCGCGCCGGCTGGACGATGCGCGAGGGACTCGTCCTGCACCAGCTCGCCTACGGACGACGGCGACGAGCGGCGCTCGATCCTGCACCGCGCGTCGGTCTGCGAGATGGCGGTGCCCTACGGCGATCCGAGTCCGTCGCGCTACATCCAGTGCCCGTTCGACATCGGCGAGAACCTGATCGGCTCGTTCGCGAACGCGCTGGAGCTCGGCTGCGACTGCCTCGGGCTCATCCACTACTTCGACGCCGTCGTGTGCAACGGGGCGGGCGAGCCGATCACGCTCCCCAACGCGATCTGCCTGCACGAGGAGGACGCCGGCCTGCTCTGGAAGCACTGGGACTTCCGCACGGGCGAGACCGAGGTGCGGCGCTCGCGCAGGCTCGTGATCAGCTTCATCACGACGATCGGGAACTACGACTACGGCTTCTACTGGATGCTCTACCTCGACGGCACGATCGAGCTCGAGATCAAGCTCACCGGGATCGTCGCGACCGGTGCGGTGCATCCGGGCGAGCAGCCCGCGCACGGGACGCTGATCGCCGAGGGCCTGTACGCGATGAACCACCAGCACTTCTTCAACGCGCGGCTCGACTTCGACCTGGACGGCGAGCGCAACGCCGTCTACGAGGTGCACACGGAGGCCTCGCCCGCCGGCCCCGGCAACCCGGTCGGGAGCGCGTTCGAGGGCGTGCGCACGCTGCTGCGCAGCGAGGCCGAGGCGCCGCAGCTGATCGACCCGCTCTCCTCGCGCGGCTGGGTCGTCGTCAACCACGAGCGCACGAACGCGACGGGCGCGCCGGTCGGCTATCGCCTCGTGCCGGGCGAGAACTGCCTGCCCTACGTGCAGGAGGACTCGATCTTCCGCAAGCGCGCCGGCTTCTGCTTCAAGCACGTCTGGGTCACGAAGTTCCACGCCGACGAGCGCTACGCCGCGGGCGAGTACCCCAACCTGCACCCGGGCGGCGCGGGCCTGCCCGAGTTCGTCGCCGACGACGAGGGCATCGTCGACGAGGACATCGTGCTCTGGTACTCGCTCGGCCACAACCACCTCCCGCGCACCGAGGACTGGCCGATCATGCCGGTCTGGAAGATGGGCTTCATGCTCAAGCCGAGCGGCTTCTTCGACCGCAACCCGACGCTCGACGTCCCGCCGCCGCGCTCGAGCCACTCCTGCTGCCACGGCAACGGAGACGGCGCATAGCGACGGCGCGCGCCCAGCTCGAGGCCGGCCTGCGCGGACGGCTCGTGGCCGAGGGCGAGCCGGGCTACGACGAGGCGCGCGCGGTCTGGAACGCCGACATCGACCGCCGGCCCGCGCTCGTCGCGCAGTGCGCGGGCGTCTCCGACGTCGCGCTGTGCGTGCGCACCGCGCGCGAGCACGACCTGACGCTGGCGGTGCGCGGCGGCGAGCCACAACGTGGCCGGCTTCGGCACCTGCGACGGCGGTCTCGTGTGCGACCTCGGAGCGATGCGCGCCGTGCGCGTCGACCCCTCGCGGCGCAGCGCGACCGTGCAGGGCGGCGCGACCTGGGCCGACTTCGACGCCGAGACGCAGGCCTTCGGCCTCGCGACGACCGGCGGCGTCGTCATCTCCACCGGCGTCGGCGGCCTCACGCTCGGCGGCGGCATCGGCTGGCTCAAGCGCAACTTCGGCCTGACCTGCGACAACCTGCTCGGCGCCGACGTGCTCACGGCCGACGGGACGCTCGTGCGCGCGAGCCCCGACGAGAATCCCGATCTCTTCCGCGCGCTGCGCGGCGGCGGGGGCAACTTCGGGATCGTGACGTCGTTCGACTTCGCGCTGCACGAGGTCGAGACCGTCGTCGGCGGGTACCTGGCGTTCGAGATCGAGCGGCTCGGCGAGCTGCTGCGCTGGTACCGCGAGGCCGCGCCCGGCTTCCCGCGCGAGCTCACGACGCTGCTCTTCATCATGTCCGCCGACGCCGCGGCGCCGATCCCGGAGCGGCTCTGGGGCAGGCCGGTGATCCTGCTCGGGGCGTGCTGGAGCGGCGATCCGCGCGCCGGCGAGCGCGTCCTGGCGCAGCTGCGCGGTGCGGGGCCGGTGATCGTCGACGCGCTCGAGCCGCAGCGCTACCTCGATCTGCAGGGTGCGTTCGCGGGCGCCCCGCAGGCGCTCGCCGGGTACGGCAACTACTGGAAGGCCGAGTACCTCTCGGGCCTGCCCGACGCCGCGATCGACGCGTTCTGCGAGCACGCCGGCCGCGCCACGTCGCCGATCAGCTACATGGAGATCGATCCGCTCGGCGGCGCGATCGCGGAGGTCGGCGAGGGCGAGACGGCGATCGGCTTCCGGGACGCGCCGTTCCTGTACCAGAGCAACGCCGTCTGGGAGGCCGGCGATCCGGACCGCGAGCGCCACGTGGCCTGGGCGCGCGACTTCTTCGCCGCCATGGCGCCGTTCTCGGCCGGCGCGACCTACCTCAACTTCATCGGCGAGGAGGGCGGCGAGCGCGTGCGCGGTGCGTTCCCGCCCGCCCTGTGGGACGCGCTCACGGCGACGAAGCGCCGCTTCGATCCGGACAACCTGTTCCGCGTCAACCAGAACATCGAGCCGTGACAGACTTGCGCGATGAAGCGCGGCCCCGCTCGCGAGCCGCGCGACGACAATGACCGCATGAGCCGCGACCCGACGATCATCGCGGCGGCCGAGACGCCGTATACGCGCCACCCGGCCGCCGATCTCCGACGCCGGCGCTGCTCGCCGACGCGGCTCGCCGCGCGCTCGACGACGCGGGACTCGCGCCGGCGGCGATCGACGGCCTCGGCGTGGCCTCGTTCACGCTCGCGCCCGACCACGCGATCGACCTCGCCGTCGCGCTCGGCCTGCGCGTGAGCTGGCTGATGGACGCCGCGACGGGCGGCGCGGCGGGGATCGACATGCTCCAGCACGCCGTGCGCGCCGTGGCCGCCGGCGACGCCGAGAACGTCCTGCTCGTGGCCGGCGACGTCTTCCACGCCGGGTCGTTCGCGCACCTCGTGGACGACTACAACGTCGCCACGCGCGAGCGCCTCGCGCCGATCCCGTTCGGCGGGCCGAATGCGCTCTTCGCACTGCTCACGCAGCGCCACATGCAGGCGCACGGGCTCGAGCGCTCCGACTACGGGCGCCTCGTCGTCGCGCAGCGCGCCTGGGCCGCCGGCAATCCGGGCGCCGTCTACCGCGACGCCGCTGAGCGCGGCCGACTATCTCGCCGCTCCGCTCGTGTCCGACCCGCTCTGCCTGCTCGACTGCGTGCCGGTCGTCGCGGGCGCCGACGCGCTGATCGTCTCGGCGCGCGGCGGCGGCGTGCGGGTGCGCGCGCTGCGCGCCGCCCACAACGCCGACGGGCACGACGGCGACGGGCTCGAGACCGGCCTGCGCGGCATCGCGGCGCGGCTCTGGGACGAGGCGGGCGCCGGCGCCGGCGAGATCGACGTCGTCTCGGTGTACGACGACTACCCGGCGATGGCGCTGATCCAGCTCGCCGACCTCGGCTTCGGCGAGCCCCAGGCGGCGCTCGCTGCGATCGAGACGCGCGCGCTGCCGGTGAACACGTCCGGCGGGCAGCTCTCGGCCGGGCAGGCGGGCGCGGCCGGCGGCATGCACGGCCTCGTCGAGATCGTCGAGCAGTTGCGCGGCCGCGCGGGCGAGCGCCAGGTCGCGGGCGCACGCCTCGGCGCTGGCGAGCGGCTACGGCATGGTCGCCTACCGCCACGGCGCGTGCGCGAACGCCGTCGTGCTGGAGGCCGCGTGAGCGGCGTCGCGATCAGCCGCTGCGCCGACTGCGGCTGGCAGGGCACGCCGCGGCGCCTGTGGTGCCCGGCCTGCGGAGCCGACCGCATCGAGGAGGTCGCAGTGAGCGCCGGGACGGTCGCGGAGATGACGACCGTGCGCCGCTTCGCGGCCGGCGCGCACGCGCCCGTCGAGGTCGCGAGCGTCGATCTCGAGGGCGGAGGGACGCTGATCGCCCGCCTGGCGGCGGGCACGCCCGGCGCGCGCGTGCGCCTCACCGACGACGACGGGGCGCCGGTCGCGGACGCCCGCAGAGGGGGATGGGACGTGAGCACGACGCAGAGCGCCGGCACGCGCGCGAGCTTCCGGGGCGACGAGGTCTACCCGCTCGTCATCGGCGGCCGCGAGGTCGCGACGGCCGAGAGCTTCGCGAGCATCGACCCGAGTACCGGCCAGGCCTGGACGCGCGTCGGCGAGGCGACCCCGGCCGATGTCGAGGCCGCCGTTGCGGCGGCGCGGTCGGCTTTCCGTGGCTGGCGCGAGACCTCGCCCGCGACCCGGCAGGCGACGCTCGAGCGGCTCGCCGACGCGATCGAGGGCGACGCGGACTGGCCGAGCCTGCTCGCCACCGAGAACGGCCGCCCGATCCGCGAGGCGCGCATCGCCGACGTGCCGACCGCGGCCGACGTGCTGCGCTACTTCGCCGGCCTCGCGCGCGGGCTCGAGGGCGCCACCGTGCCGACGGGCAGCCGCGACAGCCTCGTCTGGACGACGCGCGAGCCGCTCGGCGTGATCGGGGCGCTGATCCCGTGGAACTCGCCGCTCATCTCGACCGCGCTCAAGGTCGCGCCGGCGCTCGCCGCGGGCAACACGATCGTGCTCAAGCCGTCCGAGCTGGCCTCGCCGAGCGTCGTCGAGTTCGCGCGGCGCGTCGGGCACCTCGTGCCGGACGGCGTGATCAACGTCGTCACGGGCTACGGGCCGGCGGCCGGCGCGGCGCTCGTGGCCTCGCCGGGCGTGGCGAAGGTCTCGTTCACGGGCGGCATCCCGACGGCGCGCCGGATCCTCGCGAGCATCGCCGAGAACATCACGCCGGCGCTGCTCGAGCTCGGCGGCAAGAGCGCCTTCGTGATCTGCGAGGACGCCGACCTCGACGCCGCCGTGGCCGACGCGACCATGGGCATCGCGTTCCAGAACGGCGAGGTCTGCTTCGCCGCCTCGCGGCTGTACCTGCACGAGTCCGTGCACGCCGAGTTCCTCGAGCGCTTCGCGGCGGCGCTCGCTCGGCTGCGGATCGGCGACGCCCTCGACGAGACGACGCACGTGGGGCCGCTCGTGTCGCAGGCGCATCGCGAGCGCGTGCACGGCTTCGTCGAGGGGGCCCGGGCCGCGGGCGCACGCGTGATCGGCGGCGCGCAGCTCACGCGCGAGGGCGCGCTCGCCGGCGGCTTCTACCTCGAGCCGGCGATCATCGACGACCCCTCCGGGCAGACGACGGCCGCACGCGAGGAGATCTTCGGCCCGGTGGTCACCGTGCAGACGCTGGCGCGACGAGGAGGACGTCATCGAGCGCGCGAACGGCACGGAGTACGGGCTCGCCGCGGGCGTCTGGACGAGCGATCTCGGGCGCGCGCACCGCATCGCTCAGCAGCTCGACGCGGGGACGGTGTGGATCAACACGTGGTTCGACGTCGTCGCCGGGCAGCCGCTCGGCGGCGTCAAGGCGAGCGGCTACGGCCGCGAGATGTGCGCCGAGACGATGCTCGAGTACACGAGCGCGAAGGCGGTGTCGATGCGCATCTCGAGCGCGCGCCCCGACCTCTGGTCGTGAGCGCGAGGCGGCCTGCCTAGAGCGGCAGCTCCGGCTCGCCCGCCGTCCATCCGCCGTCGACCGGCAGCACCACGCCCGTCACGAGCGCCGCCGCCGGCGAGCACAGGAACGCCGCCACGCCGGCGATGTCGCGGGGCTGTCCCACGCGCCCGAGCGGGATGCGGCGCACCGCGGCGCGGTGCACCTCCTCGATCTCGAGCATCGGCGCGGCCATCGGCGTCCACACGAAGGTCGGGCAGATCGCGTTGACCGTGATCCCGTGCTGCGCCCAGTCGATCGCGAGGCTGCGGGTCAGCGCGGCGACCGCGCCCTTCGAGGCCGTGTAGCCGGCCTGGCTCGGCAGCGAGACGAGCGCCGCCTGCGAAGCGAGGAGCACGATACGACCCGAGCCGGACGCCCTCATCGAGTGGCTCGCGGCCACGGCCCAGTGGAACGATCCCTTGACGTTGACCGCCCAGAGCAGGTCGAGGTCGGCCTCGCGCACCTGCTCGGCCGGCACGTTCTCGGTGATCACGCCGGCGGCGCACACGAGGGCGCCGATCGGCCCGAGCTCGGCGACCACGCGCTCGGCGGCCGCGTGCACGCCATCCCGGTCGGTCACGTCGCCGCCGATGGCGAGCGCGCGGCGGCCGTGGGCCTCGACGCCGGCCACGGTCTCGGCCTGGCGCTCCGCGTCGCGATCGACGCAGGCGACGTCGGCGCCCATCTGCGCCAGCGCCACCGCCACGGCCTGGCCGATGCCCTGCGCGGCGCCGGTCACGACCGCCACGGTGCCCGTCAGGTCGAAGGAGATCGTCTGGTCATCGGTGCTCATTTCAGGGACGGCGCTCCCTGGACGCCGCGCTCGAGGCACCCCTTGATGAGATAGACCTCGGTCTTCCAGAGGTAGTAGGTCATCGCCCACTCCTCGGCGGTCGCGTCCTCGGGCCGCCAGTGCGTGTTCGTGACGACGCAGGTTCCCGCGGCGCGACCCAGCTCCTCACCCGGGAGCACGCGGCTCTCGACGAGGTGCACGAGCTTCCCGGGATCGGCGCCGAGGAAGTAGTCGACGAGCCGCAGCTCGGCGTTCGGCCGCAGCCGGACGTACAGCTCCTTGCCGTCGAACATCGACGTGCCGACGTAGAGGTCGTCGCCGAGATCGCGGCGCTCGAGGCTCCCGAGCGCCCAGTACGACTGGTTCATGCCGTCGGCCAGGAACGCGTACGCGACATCTGCGGTCACGTCCACCGCGATGCTCGCGCTGTGCGCGTTGGCGTCGTCAACCGGCACGGTCGTCCTCCTGCCCGGATGCGGTCGGGATGCTCGCGAGGAGCTCGCGCAGTCGTGCGAGCGCCTCCTCGGTGCGCGCGCGGTCGCGGAAGATCAGCTGCTGCATCGAGAGGCCGTCGATGGCCGCGAACGCGAGCCGTGCGAGCGGCTCGTCGTCGGCGAGGCCGAGCCGGCCGAGCGTCGCGCGCACCTCGGCGACGTACTGGTCGTAGGTCGCGCGCACCTGCTCGAGGAGCTCGGGCCGGCGCTGGCCCTCGAGCGCGAGCTGGAACTGGAAGACGGCCTCCTGCGGCTCCTCGGCCATGAGCGCCGGGACGTCGGCGGCGAACTCGGCGAGCGTCGCGACGTCCTCGCCCAGCGAGCCGCGCTCGATCGACTCGTGCACCGCCCAGGTCAGCGCCTCGACGATCATCGTCTCGCGGTTGCTTGAAGTGGTACGAGGCGAGGCCGTGCGTGACGCCCGGCCTCCGCGGCGACCGAGCGGAACGTGACGCCGTCGAGGCCGTCGCGCGCGACGATCCGCGCGAGCGCCTCGCACAGCGCGTCTCGGCCCTCCCCGCGCGAGATCGCGCGCGGCGGCGTTGCAGGCGTGCCGGTCACGGGCCAAGCCTACGCGACCGGAGTTACTTGACAGATGCACAGGAAATCAGGATGATCCGCACAACCGCCGTGAAGGCAGCCCGCGCATGCCCGCCGCAGTGCGCCGGCCGACCCCCCAGGAGCCCCAATGAGCGCTGCACTGACCACGTCCGATGCACCCGCTCGCGCGAGCCAGGCGCTCACCCGTCAGCAGCTGCTGCTCGCAGGCGCCGGCGGCGCCGCGCTGCTCGGAGCCGGTGGCGCCATCGCTCCGCGGCTCGCCCAGGCCGCCGCGGGCGCGAAGAGCGGCGGCACGATGCGCGTCGGCATCGGCGGCGGCGGCCCGACCGACAACTTCGACGCCGCGCTCATCAACGGCCCCTCGGCGACGACGCGCGGGCAGGTCTACTACGAGACGCTCGTGTGGCTCGACGGCACGTTCGGGCTGCACAACTGGCTGTGCGACCGCTGCGAGCCCAACGCGGCGGCGGACGTGTGGACGGTGCGGCTCAAGCAGGGCCTCGAGTTCCACAACGGCAAGACGGTCACGGCGGACGACGTGCTCTTCTCGATCGCGCCGCCTGCTCGATCCCAAGACCGGCGCCACCGCGGCCGCGCAGCTCGGCGCGCTCGACATGAAGGCGAGCAAGAAGCTCGACGAGCGCACGGTCAAGTTCCGTCCTCAAGCGCCCGACGTCGTTCTTCGACGAGATCCTGAGCGACATCGTCTACATCGTCCCGGTCGGCTACAACCCGAAGAAGCCGGTCAGCACCGGGCCCTGGAAGCTCATCAGCTACAAGCCGGGCCAGCAGACCGTGCTCGAGCCCTTCGCGAACTACTGGGGCGTCAAGCCGAAGCTCGACCGGCTCCTGATCGTCGAGCTGCCCGACGACTCGGCGCGCGTCAACGCGCTGCTCTCCGGGCAGGTCGACGCGATCAACCAGGTGCCGTTCGCGCAGGTGCCCGTGCTGCAAGGCCAACGGCAACCTCCAGACCGTGGTCTCGCCGACGGCGGCGTGGAACCCGATCACGATGCGCGTCGACACGGCGCCGTTCAACGACGTGCGCGTGCGCCAGGCGATCCGCCTCGTGATGGATCGCGAGCAGGCCGTGCAAGACGGCGCTCTTCGGCCAGGGCATCCCGGCCTCCGACTACTACGGCCGCTTCGATCCGTGCGGCCGGCACGAGCCTCAAGCGGACGCCCGACATCGAGCGCGCGAAGTCGCTGCTCAAGGCGGCCGGCAAGTCGGGCCTCAAGGTCGAGCTCGTGACCTCGCCGATCTCGGCGGGGATCGTCGAGGCCTGCCAGGTGCTGGCCCAGAACGCGAAGGCGGCGGGCATCGACATCACGCTGCAAGCAAGGTCGACGTCTCGACCTACTTCGGCGGCTACGGCAAGTGGCCGTTCGCGGTCGACTACTGGGTCGGCCTCCCGTACCTCGTGACCGCGTCGCTCAACGACGGGCCGGGCGCGAACGTCGTCAACACGACGCACTTCAACGACCCGGAGTTCAACAAGCTCTTCAACCAGGCCGCACGCCAGCTCGACGCCGACAAGCGGCGCCCGATCATCCAGCGCATGCAGAAGATCCAGTACGACCGCGGCGGCAACCTGATCTGGTCGTACCAGAACACGATCGACGCCTACTCGAAGAAGGTCACCGGCTTCACGAAGGTCGACCAGACGGGCTGGGGGCTCGGCCGCTGCCAGCTGAACCGGCTCTCGTTCGTCTGAGCCTCGGCGGACGGTATGGCAGTCAACCGCGGACGAACCGGCGGCCGGGCTCGGCAGCGACGATCTGCCGAGCCTGACGCTCTGGATCGTCAAGCGGCTCGCGCTCAGCGTCCTCATCCTGCTCGGCGTCTCGATTCTCGTCTTCGCGGCGACCCAGGCGCTCCCCGGCGACCCCGCGCAGCAGATCCTCGGCCACGCCGCCGCGCCCGACCAGCTCGACGGCGCTGCGCACGGAGCTCGGCCTCGACCGCCCGCTGCTCTCCCAGTACCTCCACTGGCTCGGCGACCTCCTCGGCGGCTCGTTCGGCACGTCGCTGACGACGCGCGAGCCGGTCTCGAGCGTGATCTCGGACCGCGGCCTCAACTCGCTCGCGCTCGTGCTCTGCTCGGCCGGCGATCGCGATCCCGCTCTCGCTCGCTGCTCGGCACGTTCGCGGCGGTGCGCCGCGACCGCCCGTTCGACCACGTCGTCGCAGATCGTGCTGCTCGTGCTCACGGCGCTGCCCGAGTTCGTGATCGGACTCGGCCTGCTGCTCCTGCTCGCGACCTCCGTCTTCCACGCGCTGCCGGCGGTCGCGCTGATCCCGCCCGGCGACAGCGCCTTCGCGCATCCCGTCGGAGCTGGCGCTGCCGGTGATGACGCTCGTGCTCGCGGTCGTCCCGTACCTCGCGCGCCTGCAGCGCGCCGCGATGATCGACGTGCTCGAGTCCGAGTACGTGCAGATGGCGCGGCTCAAGGGCGTGCGCGAGCGCACGGTGATCCGCCGCCACGCCCTGCGCAACTCGGTCGTCCCGATCATCCAGGGCTCGGCGCTCACGCTGATCTACCTGACCGGCGGCATCGTCACGATCGAGTACCTGTTCGCGTACCCGGGCCTCGGCAGCGCGCTGGCCGCGGGCGTGCAGAGCCGCGACCTGCCCGCTCGTGCAGGCGATCGTGCTGCTCTTCGCGGCGAGCTACGTGCTCTTCAACCTGCTCGCGGACGTGCTCACGATCGTCGCGTCTCGCCGCGGCTGCGGACGGGGTTCCGGCGGTGAGCGAGTACGCCGCTCCTCGCGCGCCGCGCGGCGGCGCTGCGCTCGCCGGCGGGCGCGCGCGCCCTGCGCTCGGGCCGCACGCGCCTCGGCATCGCGATCACGGCGGTCGATCGTGCTGGTCGCCGCTCATCGGCCCGTTCGTGGCGCCGCACGATCCCGCGGCACTCGTCGGAATCCCGCTCCAGACGCCCTCGGCCGACTATCCCGCTGGGCACGGACTACCTCGGCCACGACGTGCTCTCGCGGCTGCTCTGGGGCGGTCGCAGCGTCGTCTGGATGGCGTTCGCGGCGGCCACGCTGGGCGTCGGGGTCGGCGCCGGCGTCGGCATGCTCGCGGGCTTCTCGCGCTCGCGCCTCGACGACTCGCTGATGCGCGTGATGGACGTCATCCTGGCCTTCCCGCAGATCGTGCTCGTGCTGCTCTTCGTCTCGATGCTCGGCTCGAATCTCGCGCTCATCGTCGGGCTCGTCGCGCTCTCGTGGGTGCCGCAGGTCGCGCGCGTCGCGCGCGGCGTGACCGCGGACGTCGTGCACCGCGAGTACGTGCAGGCGGCCGAGGCGATCGGTCTGCCGCGCCGCAGGATCCTCGTCCGCGAGGTGCTGCCGAACGTCGCCACGCCGCTGCTCGTCGAGTACGGCCTGCGCCTCACGTGGTCGATCGCCGTGATCGCCGCGATCAGCTTCCTCGGCTTCGGGATCCAGCCGCCGAACGCGGACTGGGGCCTGATGATCAACGAGAACCGCAACGGCATCACGCTCCAGCCCTGGGCGGTCGTCGCGCCCGCGGTCTGCATCGCGATCTTCGCGATCGGGACGAACTTCGTCACCGAGGGCATCTCGCGGGCGGTCGCCGGCGTCGGCGGCGGGGACGACGCGTGAGCGCGCTGCGCGTCGCGGACCTGCGCGTCGAGCTGACGGCGAGCGGCGGCGAGATCGTCGACGAGATCGCCCTCGAGCTCGCGCCCGGCGAGATCGCCGGGCTCGTGGGCGAGTCCGGGCTCGGGCAAGACCACGGTCGCGGTCGCGCTGCTCGGCCACGCCAAGCGCGGCACGCGCATCGCAGGCGGCTCGGTCGAGGTCGGCGGCATCGACCTGCTCGACGCTCGGCCCCGAGGCGCTGCGCCGTGCGCGCGGCAAGCTCGTCGCGTACGTGCCGCAGGACCCGTCCTCGGCGCTCAACCCGTCGCTGCGACATCGGCGCGCAACTCGCGGAGGTGATGACCGAGCACGGCGAGCCGGCCGATCGCGAGCGCATCCTCGCGGCGCTCGCCGAGGTGCGCCTGCCCGCCGCGCGCGAGCTCCTGCGGCGCTACCCGCACCAGCTCTCGGGCGGCCAGCAGCAGCGCGTCTGCCTCGCGATCGCGTTCCTGCTGCGGCCCGCGCTGATCGTGCTCGACGAGCCGACGACCGGTCTCGACGTGACGACGCAGGCGCACGTGCTGGCAACCGTGCGCGAGCTGTGCCAGAGCCACGACACTGCCGCGCTGTACGTCAGCCACGACCTGGCGGCGGTGGCCGCGCTGGCCCGTCGCGTGCTCGTCATGTACGCGGGGCGCATCGTCGAGGAGGGCCCCGTCGATGCGGCTCTTCGTCGAGCCCGCGCACCCGTACACGCGCAAGCTGATCGGCGCGATCCCCGACATCGCGGCGCGCCGTCTGCTCGAGGCGATCCCGGGCCGCGTGCCGCCGCCCGGGCGCGCGTCCTCCGGGCTGCGTGTTCGCGCCGCGCTGCCCCGCGGTGCTCCCGGCCTGCGAGGAGGCGCCGCCGCCGGCGGTCGCGGTCGCGCCCGGCCACAGCGCCCGTTGCATCCGCGTCGGCGAGCTCGGCCGGTCGGCCCTCGCGGCGCTGCCGGCGCGCGAGGCGCACCGGCCGAGGCCGCCGCCTTGCTCGAGGTCGCCGACGTGCAGCGCGTTCCACGGCACCCGGCAGGTCCTGCGACGGCGTCTCGCTCCAGCTCCAGGAGCGCGAGTGCCTTGCGCTCGTCGGCGAGTCGGGCTCGGGCAAGACGACGCTCGCGCGCGTGGTCATCGGCCTCCACGCTCCGCAGTCGGGCGACCGTCCGCTTCCGCGGCGAGCCGCTGCCGGCGACGGCGCGGGAACGCTCCAGGGAGCTCTGCCGCGCCATCCAGTACGTGTTCCAGAGCGCCACGAGCTCGCTCAACCCGCGCCGCACGATCGGCGAGATCGTCCGGACGCCCCTGGAGCACTTCTTCGGCCTGCACGGACGCGAGGCCGATGCTGCGGGTCGCAGAGCTGCTCGACCGCGTCTCGCTCCCGGCGGTGCGCCGCGCAGCGCTACGCCGGCGAGCTGTCAGGCGGCGAGCGCCAGCGCGTCTCGATCGCGCGCGCGCTCGCGGCCGAGCCCGAGGTCCTGATCTGCGACGAGATCACGTCGGCCCTCGACACGTCGGTGCAGGCCGCGATCGTGCGCCTGCTCGAGGACCTCCAGGAGTCCGAGAAGCTCGCGATCCTGTTCGTGACGCACAATCTCGCACTCGTGCGCACGATCGCCGATCGGGTGGCGGTCATGCATCTCGGCCGCATCGTCGAGCACGGGCGCATCGACGCGGTGCTGGACAGCCCGGCGGCCGAGTACACGTCCGAGCTGATCGCCGACACGCCGGCCATGCCGAGCGCGGGGCGGCGATGAGCCCGGCGTGCGGGCGTCACGCCTCGGGCGGCCGCTCGCGGTAGGTGAAGACGTTCAGGCTCACGGCGCCCTCGCTCGCGGGCACGGTCGCCGAGTGCGGCACGCCGCCGGGAAGCGCCGCCAGCTGGCCGGCTGTCAGGCGCACGGGCGCGCCGTCCACCACGAAGTCGATCGCCCCGGACACGACGTACGTCATCTGATCCTGCGGATGCGCGTGGGTCTCCCAGCTCGAGCCCGCGTCGTAGCGGTAGAGCGTCGCGGTCAGGTTCGGCGTGTGGACGGTCGCGCCGAAGATGCCGGGGCGGACCTCGGCGAACTCCTGCTCGTCCCAATCGATCGTCTGCGGCGAGTTCATCGGTCGGCCTTCGCTGGTCGAGGGACGCGCGGACGCGCGCCGTAGTCTGTGTCGCGCGATGAAGCTGGGCATGTTCATGATGCCGTTGCACCCGCCGGGTCGCAACGCGTGGGAGACGCTCGCCGAGGATCGCGAGGCGATCCTGCTGGCCGACCGCCTCGGCTTCGAGGAGGCCTTCGTCGGCGAGCACGTGACCGACCTCTCCGAGAACGTCACCTCCTCGCTGATGTTCCTGGCGAGCGTCGCGCACGCCACGACGCAGATCCGGCTCGGCACCGGCACGATCAACATGCCGAACACGCACCCCGCGAACGTCGCGGCACAGGTCGCGATGCTCGACCACCTGCTCGAGGGGCGGCTGATCTTCGGGCATCAGCCCGGGCGGCCTGATGTCGGACGCCGAGGTGTTCGGGAACTACGAGAAGGACCGCAATGCGATCTTCCTCGAGGCGATCGACATGGTGCTCGAGATCTGGAAGCGCGACGGGCCGTACGACCTGCACGGCGAGCACTTCCACATCTCCACCGGCAAGACGATGATCCCCGAGATCGGCCAGGGGACGATCCTCAAGCCGTTCCAGAAGCCGCATCCGCCGATCGTGGTCACGGCCGTGGCGCCGCACTCGAGGGGCGTCACCGAGGCGGCCAAGCGCGGCTGGACGCCCATCTCGGCGAACTTCCTGCTGCCCGAGTGGGTCGCATCGCACTGGCCGCGCTACGCCGAGGGCCGCGAGGCCGTCGGCGCCACGGCCGATCCGGCCGACTGGCGCGTCGCCAAGTGCATCTTCGTGGCCGACGACGAGGCGACCGCGCAGCGCTACGGCAAGTCCCCGGACGGGCCGTACCACTTCTACTTCAAGCAGTTGCTGCGCAAGCTCGTCACCGCCGGCGGGCGCTCGAACCTCTTCAAGCTCGATCCGAGCGAGCCCGATTCCGCGATCACGCCGGAGCGCGTCACGGATCAGCTCGTGCTCGCCGGCACCGTCGACAGCGTCGTCGAGCAACTGCTCGCGTTCCGCCGCACGACCGGCGACTTCGGCACGCTTGCTGTACGCCTGCATGGACTGGAAGGACGAGGCGCTCGGCCGGCGCTCGATGCAGTTGCTCGCCGAGCAGGTGATGCCGAAGGTGAACGCGGCGCTGGCAGCCGGCGCGCGCTGAACGGCCTGCGGTGCGGGCGGGCTAGACTCGGCGACTCCGGCGAGAGGGCGTCGCCGGCACTCGTCGAGACGAATGACTAGGAGCCGCATGGATGAGTTCCAGCGCTTCCGGCTGGACGGCCGGGTCGCCATCGTCGCCGGGGGCTCCGGCGGCATCGGCCTGCGCGCCTGCGAGGCGCTCGCCGCCGTCGGTGCGAAGGTCACGATCATCGGGCAGTCGGAGGAGCGTCTCGCCGCCGCACAGCGCGCGGTCGAGGCGGTGGGATCCGAGGCGCTGGCGCTGAAGGCGGACATGCACTCCAAGGCGGATGCCGACCGCTCCGTGGACGAGACCGTGGAGCGCTTCGGGCGCGTGGACATCCTCGTCAACGCGGTCGGCGGCGGCGCCGGCGGCGCGCTCTATCCCGCCGAGGAGTACCCCGAGTCCGAATGGGACCGCATCGTCGACCTCAATCTGCGGACGACGCTGCTGCCGTCCCAGGCCGCGGTGCGCGCGATGATCAAGGCCGGCAACGGCGGGCGCATCCTCAACCTGGGCTCCGTCCGCGGGCAGCTCGCGCTCAACGCCGGCTATTCGGCGTACGTCGCCGCGAAGGGCGCGATCAACGCCCTCACCCGTCAGCACGCCACCGAGTGGGCCAAGTACGGGATCACCGTCAACGCGGTCTCTCCGACGTTCGTCAGGACCGCGCAGACGGCGAGCATGCTCGCCGACGAGGCGTTCTACGAGCGCCTCGTCGCCCGCATCCCGCTGGGCCGGATCGCCGATCCCGAGGATCTCGTGGGCGCAGTGCTGTTCTTCTGCTCCGACGCGTCCGCGTTCGTCACCGGCCAGGTGCTCACGCTCGACGGCGGTCTGACCGCCACGCAGTGAGCGGGCTCAGGCCCGGTCGCCGACTCCGAGCGTGAGGCCACCGGCGCGATACGCGGCGGCGGCCTCCTCGGCCTCGTGGTGCACGGACTGGCGATAGATGAGGTCGTCGCGGACGGTCAGCAGCCAGACGTGGCCGGCCTCCTCGAAGCCCTCGTGGGGCAGGCGCCGGCGCATGCGGCCGGCGACGATCGCCGCGTGCTCGTCGAGCGCCACCGGCGCGGACGCCGTGACGGTGTACACGAGATCGTGTGAGACGCGTACGAGCTCGTCGATGATCTCGTCGGCGGTGAGCGGCTCGGGGCCGCCCGTCACCGTGAGGATGAGCGCGTCGGGATGGTAGAGCGCGCGCATGGCGCGCCAGTCGCGCGCCGCGAAGACCCGCGACAGCTCCTCGACGACGGCCGCTGCATCCACGCAGCGGACTATGACGCGCGCGGGCGGAGTGCGCCGGGGAACGTCTAGATGCTGCCGGGCTGCGGGCGCGTGATCGCGCCGTCGCTGGCCGAGGAGACGAGCGCCGCGTACTTCGCGAACACGCCCGTCTTGTAGCGCGCCTCGGGCCGCTTGACGTGGCGCAGTCGCTCGGCGATCTCGTCGTCCGAGAGGTCGGCGCGCAGCTCGCGCGAGGCGACGTCGACGGTGACGATGTCGCCCTCGCGGAGTGCCGCGAGCGGCCCGCCGCGGGCGGCCTCGGGCGCGACGTGCCCGACCATGAAGCCGTGGGTGGCGCCCGAGAAGCGCCCGTCGGTGATCAGCGCGACGTCCTCGCCGAGCCCCTCGCCGACGATCGCCGCGGTGACGTGCAGCATCTCGCGCATGCCGGGGCCGCCGGCCGGGCCCTCGTAGCGGATCACGACGACGTCGCCCTTGTTGAGCGTGCGCGCCTTGACCGCCGCGAAGCAGTCCTCCTCGGAGTCGAACACGCGCGCCGGGCCGCGGTGGTGCGTGCGCTCGTGGCCCGAGAGCTTGACCACGCAGCCCTCCGGCGCGAGGTTGCCGTAGAGGATCGCGAGGCCGCCGGTCGGCTTGATCGGATGCTCGATCGGACACGACGACCTCCTGCCCGGGCGACTCCTCCGCTCCCTGGGCGAGGTCGCCGAGCGTCCCGCCGCTGACGCTCGGGGCGCCGGCGTGGATGAGGTCGCGCTTCTGCAGCTCGCGCGCGACGAGGCCGATGCCCCCGGCCTCGTACATGTCGGTCGCGACGAAGCGCCCGCCCGGCTTGAGGCTGGCGACGATCGGCGTGCGCGCGGCGACGCGCTCGAAATCGTCGAGCGTGAAGTCGATGCCGAGCTCGCGCGCGATCGCGATCAGGTGCAGCACGCCGTTCGTGGAGCCGCCGGTGGCGGCCACGCACGCGGCGGCGTTCTCGAGCGCCTCGCGCGTGATCAGCTGGGAGGGGCGCAGGTCGCGGCGCACGACGTCCATCACGAGCCGGCCCGCGGCGATCGCCGCGTCGGCCTTGCGCTCGTGGGTGGCCGGGATACCCGAGAGCGCGGACGGGCTGATGCCGAGGAAGTCGAGCGCGGTCGCCATGGTGTTGGCCGTGAACATGCCGCCGCAGGCGCCTGCGCCGGGGCAGGCGGCCGACTCGAGCGCATGCAGCTCGACGGCCGTCATGCTGCCGCCGAGATAGCGGCCGACGCCCTCGAAGACGTCCTGGATCGTCACGTCCTCGCCGTTGTACTGCCCGGGCGCGATCGAGCCGTTGTAGAACACGAGGCCCGGGATGTCCATGCGGGCGAGCGCCATCGCGGCAGCCGGGATCGTCTTGTCGCAGCCGACCAGGCAGACGAGTCCGTCGAGGTGGTGCGAGCGCGTCGCGAGCTCGATCGAGTCGGCGATGACCTCGCGGCTGACGAGCGAGCCGCGCATGCCGTCGACGCCCATCGTGACGCCGTCGGAGACCGAGATGGTGTTGAACTCCATCGGCGTGCCGCCGGCCTCGCGAATGCCCTGCTTGACCTTCTGCGCGAGCGCGCGCTGGTTGAAGTTGCACGGCATCGTCTCGATCCACGTGGTCGCCACGCCGATGAACGGCCGCGCGATGTCCTCGTCCGTGAAGCCGATCGCCTTGAGCATCGCGCGTGCAGCGGCGCGCTCGGGGCCGTCTGTCATGACCGCCGAGTTGCGCTTGGCGGGATCGGAAGGGCGGTCGTATGGGTTCTCGGACATGCCGCCGATTCTAGGCGGCAGTCGGCGACGGGCGAGCTACCACCCTGGCCTCGCCGCCCCGAGCGGCGCCCGCCGTCTTGGCCTTCGCCTTGTGGCGCGGGCGGCAGGGCGCGGGCTTCACCTTCACGCGCTTGCCCTTGACGATCCGGTACTTCGGCTTCGGCTTCTTGAGCGGGCAGAGCTTCTTCGGCTTGGGCTTCTTCGCAGCCGGCGCCTTGGCCGCGGGTGGCGGCGGAGCCGGCGCGGCGGGAGCCGCCGGCGCAACGGGTGCCTGCGCGGGCCAGCCGCTGCCGGTGACGCGGAACGCGCCGCCGCTGCCGTCGTTCGCCCCGGGCGCGGCGACGAGCGCTCTGCCCGGGCCGGTGGCGACGGCGCTGCCCGTCTGGGCGCCTGCTCCCGCCGGAGCGACGCGCGAGAGGAAGGCACCCTGTGCGAGATCGGAAGCCGTGCCCGGAGCGCCGCGCAGGAAGTACGCGGCGCCCGCGTAGGCGGCCTCTCCCGGCGCGCCGGCGAGCAGATCCGTGCGGCCGTCGCCGTCGACATCGCCCGCGCTCGCGAGTGACGCGCCCAACCCGGCTCCCGCGGAGGGCCCGGCGATGCGCTGCAGCGCAGAGGCCGCGGTGCTCGTCGCGGATCCCGCCTGACCCGCGATGACCACGACCTCACCCGCACCCGAGCGGCCGTAGGGAGACGCCGACGAGGCACCGATCGCGAGGTCGGGACGGCCGTCGCCGTTCACGTCCCCGACGTTCGCGAGCGAGGAGCCGAAGCCATCGCCCGCCGCGGCGCCGTCGATGCGGTAGCCCTGCGCGGCACTCAGGCGATCGATGCGGATCCAGGGACACGTCGCATCGACCGTCGGTCTGCGGCAACCGGTGGCCGGCGGCAGCCGCCCGTTGATGATCCACACGGAGCCGGAGTCGACCTTGCCGTTGAGGTCGGACTGGGGTGCGCCGACCGCGAGGTCGGGCGAGCCGTCACCGGTCATGTCCGGGACACTCGCCAGCGTCTCGCCGATGTGCTGGTTGTCGAGCGTCGGATAGTCGATGTGGAAGTAGTAGGGATAGCCGGCTTCCCACAGGTCGGCGAGATTGATGTGCTCGCCCGAGGGCTTGCCGTAGAGCACCGCCGCTCCGCCGCCGCCGGGCCGGTGCAGACTCGCGTCGGGCATGCCGATCGCGAGCTCGTCGTACCCGTCGCCGTTGACGTCCGGCATCGCCGCCACGGCGGTCCCCGTGTGGGAGTTGGGCTGGAAGCCCTCGTAGCGACTGCCGATCGGCGAGTGCGGTGCCGGGTTCACCGGGTCGTTCGTGAAGCCCGTGTAGTTGAGCTCGGTGGTCGAGACGTTGCGCGGCGTGCGGGAGCCGAAGACCGTGTACACGACGCCCGCGCCGGCGCGGTTCGGGCCGGCTGCCATCGGCGCGCCGATGCCGATGTCCGCGCGACCGTCGCCGTTGAAGTCGCCGCCCGTGACGGAGAACCCGAGCAGCTCGCCGCCGTGGCCGGTGATCGTGAACGACGCGGTGCCGACGTCGAGCGAGGCCGGCGCCGAGACACCGGGCCCGAGGAACACGTAGACGATCCCCGAGTCCGTGCCGTTGGCGTCGGCGTACGGCTTCCCCACCGCGTAGTCGCCGATCCCGTCGCCGTTGACGTCGCCGAGCTCCGCGACCGTCGTGCGCGAGCCCTCACCGGTGGTCACGCCGTAGACCGGCAGGCTCGTCGTGGGCAGCGCGCCGATGCCGACGCTGCTCGAGAGCACGCCGAAGGCGCCGACCGCCGCAATCAGCGCGAGCGCGTTGCGGGGGTGGCGCAGGATCCGTCGCGGAAAGATCGCCACGCCCCGATTGTGCGGACGTGGTCGGACGCGCCCTCGCTGTCACGAGGACTTCGCGGTCACCTTTGCCTTGGTCGTGACCTTCGCCTTGGTCTTCGCCTTCGGCCGCGGGCGGCACTTCGCAGGCTTCACCTTCACGCGCTTGCCCTTGACGATCTTGTACTTCGCCTTTGGCTTCTTGAGCGGGCAGAGTGGCAGCTTCTTCTTCTTTTTCTTGACCACCGGATTCTTGACGACGACCGTATGGCCGACGGTCTTGACCGGCGTCTTCGTCACCGGCTGCGCGATCGGCGCGGCCGGTGGCGGCGGACTGACCGGCGGAGCGGTCGTCGTCGGCGTGGTGGGGTTGAGCAGTCCGGCGCCGTTGACGATGAACGCGCCGCCCGCGCCGGGCCCGGCGATCAGGCCGTCGGCTCCGGCGCCGTCGAGCGCCCGCCCGGCGGCCACCGCGCTGCCGAACTGCGCGCCTCCGCCGCCGGCCGCGATCTTGAACGGGACGAGCGCGAGATCGGTCGACGTGTTCGGCGCGCCGCGCAGCAGGTAGGCGGCGCCGGCGCGGTTCGCGTCGCCCGGCGCACCGGCGAGCAGATCGATCCGGCCGTCACCGTCCATGTCGCCGGCGGCTGCGAGCGAGGCGCCGAGGCCCGCGCCCGCCGCTGCGCCGGCGATGCGCTGGAGCGGAGGCGAGACGGCGAGGTTGCGCGTGGCGCCACCGCTCTGCCCCTGCACGACCAGGACCTCGCCTGCGCCCGAGCGGCCGAACGGAGACGCTGCCGAGGCTCCGATCGCGATGTCGGGGCGGCCGTCGCCGTTCTGGTCGCCGACGCTTGCGAGCGACGAGCCGAGGCCTTCGCCCGCCGCGGCGCCGTCGATGCGGTAGCCCTGCGCAGCAGTCAGGTTTCTCAGGCGGATCCACGGACACGTCGCGTCGACGGTCGGTCGCCGGCATCCAGTGGCCGGCGGCAGGCGCCCGTTGATGATCCAGACGGAGCCGGAGTCGATCTTGCCGTTGAGATCGGACTGGGGTGCGCCGATCGCGAGGTCGGGCGAGCCGTCGCCGGTCATGTCGGGCACGCTCGCGATGGTCTCGCCGACGTGCTGGTTGTCGAGCGTCGGGAGATCGACGTGGAAGTAGTACGGATACCCGGCCTCCCACAGATCGGCGAGGTTGATGTGCTCGCCCGAGGGCTTGCCGTAGAGCACCGCCGCGCCGCCTCCGCCGGGGACGTGGAGGTTCGCGTCGGGCATGCCGATGGCGAGTTCCTCGAAATGGTCGCCGTTGACGTCGGGCATCGCGGCCACGGCGGTCCCGGTGTGGGAGTTGGGCTGGAAGCCCTCGTAGCGGCTGCCGATCGGCGAGTGCGGCGCCGGGTTCGCCGGGTCGTTGGTGTAGCCGCTGTAGTTGAGCTCCGTGGTCGAGACGTTGCGCGGCGTGCGCGTGCCGAAGACGGTGTACACGACGCCCGCGCCGACCCGGTTGGGGCCGTCCCCCATGGGCGCGCCGATGCCGATGTCGGCCCGTCCGTCGCCGTTGAAGTCGCCGCCGGTGACGGAGAACCCGAGCAACTCGCCGCCGTGGCCGGTGATCGTGAACGAGGCGGAGGCGACGTTCACGGCGGTGGGGGTGGGCGCGAGCGCGCCGGAGCGGCCGAGGAAGACGTAGACGATGCCGGAGTCGGCGCCGGCGGCATCCGCGTACGGCATGCCGACGGCGTAGTCCTGGAGCCCGTCGCCGTTGACGTCGCCGAGCATCGCGACGGTCGTGCGCGAGGCGTTCGTCGTCGTGTCGCCGTAGGTCGGCAGGCTGGTCGTCGGCAGCGCGCCGACTCCGATGCTGCTCGAGAACACGCCGAACCCGACGATCGCCGCCGCCAATCCGAGCGTCTTGCGTGGATGCCCCAGAACCCGTCGCCTGCTCACGTTCCCCCCAACTTCCCTTCGTCTACGACCCGACGGCGTTCGTCATCGCGCAGTCTGCGGATGCGCTCGGATGCTCCACGAGCATCACGCGGTCTTCGTGATCGCCTTCGTCTTGGGGCGCGGGCGGCAGGGCGCCGGTTTCACCTTCACGCGCTTGCCCTTGACGATCCTGTACTTCGCCTTGGGCTTCTTGACCGGGCAGAGCGGAAGCTTCTTCTTCTTTTTCTTGACGGGCGTCTTGGCGGCGCGTGCGATCCCGAATTCGTCGTCGGCGTGGTGGTGATCACGGTGCCCGCGGGCGCGCTCGGCGTCGTCGTTCCGCCCGTGGTCGCGGGAGGTGCCGGCGGCGCGACGGGAGGTGCCGGCGGCGTCGCCGGTGGCGCAGGCGGAGTCGCGGGAGGCGGCGGCGGCGAGGCGGGCGGCGGCGGGGGCGACGGCGGCGGAGGAGGCGGTGCGGGCGGCGTCGGGGTGGCCGGCGGCGGGGGCAGCACCGGGGTGCCGCTGCCACCGACCAGATACCAGGCGCCGCTCCCGTTGGCGCCGGGCGCCGAGACGATCGAGTCCGCGCCGCCGCCGTCGAGCGAGAACCCGGCCGCGAGCGTGCTTCCGGTCATCGAGCCGGCGCCCGCCGGGGCGATCTTGGCCGCCGCCAGCGCGAGATCGGAGGTCGTGCCGGTCGCGCCGATCACGAGGTAGGCGGCACCGGCCGATCCCGCCTCGCCGGGCGCACCGGCCAGGAAGTCCTCGTGGCCGTCACCGCCGACGTTGCCCGCCGCGGCCAGCGACGCGCCCAGCCCGGCGCCGGCGACGGGGCCGTAGATCGTCTGCAGCGGTGGCGTCGACGGCGAGGTCGCGAGTCGTCTGGTTGCCCTGCCCGGGCACGACGACGACCTCGCCCGATCCGGGACGACCGTTGGGGGAGGCCCCCGCAGCGCCGATCGCGAGGTCGCGGATGCCGTCGCCGTTCTGGTCTCCGATGCCCGCCAGAGACGTGCCGAGCTGATCGCCGGCGGCGGCGCCGTCGATGCGGTAGCCCTGTCCGGCCGTGAGGCCGTTGAGCTTGATCCACGGGCAGACGCCCGCGGGCGACGCCTGGGTGCAGCCGACGATCGGCGGCAGATGGGCGCTGATGATCCAGACCGAGCCGGCGTCGATACGCCCGTTCGGAGTCCGCGTGCGGCGCGCCGATTGCGATGTCGGGCTGCCCGTCGCCCGTCATGTCACCCACGCTCGCGACGCTCGTGCCGATGTTCTGGTCGTCGAGCGCCGGGAAGTCGACGTGGAAGAAGTACGGGTACGCGTTCTCCCAGAGGTCGTTGAGCGTGATGTGGACGCCCTGCGGCTTGCCGTAGAGGACGGCCACGCCACCGCCGCCCGGACGGTGGAGGGCGGCATCGGGCGCACCCACGACGAGATCGCGGTAGCCGTCGCCGTTGACGTCGGGCAGCGCGGCCAGCGACATGCCCGTGTGCGAGTCCTGCTGGAAGCCGTCGTAGCGGCTGCCGAGGGGGGAGGGCGTGGCCGGGTTGGACGGGTCGTTCGTGAGTCCGGTGAACGAGAGCGACGTGGTGTTGACGTCGGCCGGATTCTGCCGGCCGAAGATCACGTACACGGCGCCGCCGCCGTACTTGGCCGGCGGGCCCGCCATGGGCGCGCCGATGGCGATGTCGGCCAGGCCGTCGTCGTTCACGTCGTTGCCGACGACGGTGTAGCCGAGCATCTCGCCCGCGTGCCCGACGATCCGGAACGAGGCGTTCGCGAGGTTGATCGCGGTCGGCGTCCCGGAGAGCGCACCCGCGTGCCCGAGGAAGACGTAGACGATGCCGGAATCCGCGCCCCCGACATCGGACGAGGGCAGGCCGACCGCGTAGTCGCCGTAGCCGTCGCCGTTGACGTCGCCGAGCTCGGCGACCGTGGACAGCGAGCCGTCGCCGTTGGTGACGCCGTACGCCGGAAGCGACGCGGTCGGCAGAGCGCCCGTGCCGACGGCGCTCTCGAAGACGCCGAAGCAGAGGATCGCGGCCGTCAGCGCGAGGGCGACGCGCGGCTTCCGCAGGCGCGGCCTGGTCACAGGTCCCGAGTCCGGCGCGTGCGCGCGCGTAGGGTGGCCACCCGCGCTGCCGCAGGGCGTGCGTCGTGAATCCGTCGCCAAACTCGCATTACGTCCGGTTTAACCCACTTCCCGCCGAATACCGGAGAACCCCCTACAGATTGCGGGGAGGGTGCCCTGAGCACCACGAACCTCCGACGGGGAGGGCCCTGCCCGAACGGGGAGGAGCGGCCGCCACTAGGTTGAGAGCCATGAGCGCACTCCCGAGGCGAGGCGACCCGCTGCGCGCCCTGGCACGCCCGGGCGGGCTCGCGGCGCTTGCGGTCACCGCATTCGCCGCGCTGCTGAGCGTGCAGGCGGCCGACGGCCCGTGGCTGGCCGAGCTCGGGCGCGCGATCGCCGATCGGGGCGGGATTCCGGACGGGATCCCCTATGCGACGGCCGTGACCGAGGGCTGGCCGAACGTCCCGGTGCTCGGCGAGCTGATCTTCGCGCTGCTGTCGTCGTTCGGGAGCCGCGGCGTGCAGGTCGCGCAGGTCGCCGCCGTCGCGGGAACGCTCGCGCTGCTCGTGCGCGACGCGCGCCGCGGCGGGCGCGCACGAGCGCGCGCTCGCGATTGCGTTGCTGCTGCTCGTGCCGGCCTGCTTCGGCCCGCTCGTGGCGATCCGTGGCCAGCTCTTCTCGCTCCCGCTGTTCGCGGCCTGTGCGCTGCTTCTGCGCTCGGAGGCGCGGGTGCCGTCGAACCGCATCTGGCTGCTCGTCCCGCTGCTCGCCCTGTGGGGCAACCTGCACGGCGCCGTGCTCACGGGCGCGGCGGTCGCGGGCGCGTATCTCGTGTTCGAGCGCGGGCCGAAGCGGCCGCTCGAGAGCGTCGCGGTGGCAGTCGCCTCCGCGCTGGCTCTGTGCGCCAACCCGGCGCTCTGGAACACGCCGGAGTACGTGCTCGGCGTGTTGCACAACGAGGCCGCTCGCCAGGCCATCGGCCTGTGGGCGCCGCTCAGCCCGAGTGACTGGCTGGACGTCGTGTTCGTGCTCGCCGCGGTGCCGCTGGTGGCCGGCGCGCTGCGCTCACGGCCGAAGCTGTGGGAGATCGTCGCGCTCGCGGGCCTCGCGCTCCTGACGATCCACGCCGCGCGCGGCGGCATGTGGCTCGCGCTCTTCGCCGTCCCGCTCGCCGCCACCGGCTTCGGCGGAGAGGTGCGCTCGGGCCGCGTGCCGCGCCTCGCGCGACCGGTCGCGCTCGCGCTCGTCGCGGTGGTGCTGATCGGCGTCGCCCACGGCCCGCTCCCGAGCGGCGCCACGCCACGCATGCTGCAGCGCACGCTTGCGGTCGCACACGGCACGCCGGTGCTCGCCGAGGACCTGATGGCGGAGCAGGTGGCGGATGCCGGCGGTCGCGTCTGGGTCTCGAACCCGATCGACGCCTTCCGGCCGTCCGACCAGCGGCTCTACGTGCAGTGGCTGCAGGGCCTGCCGGCCGGCGACGCCGCGCTCGCGCACGCCCCGCGCGCCGTCCTCGTGCGGCGCGACGGCAAGGCCGACCTCCGCCTGCGCAACGACCGCGGACTTCCGCCGGGTCGACTCCGATCCCCGCACCGTGCTCTACGAGCGCGTCGCGCCCTGGCAGGCGGCGTCGTGCCAGGCCTCGACCTCGACGTCGCTGCCGCTCGGGTCGGCGAGGACGTGCAACGGCAGCGAGCGCAGGTGGTGGTTGTCGACCAGCAGCTCGAACGAGTAGTGCCCGTGCTTGTCGAAGCGCACGCCGTGCATCTGCAGGATCAGCGGAGCCGTGCGGATCGGCACTCCGGGAAACGGCGGATCGCCGGTCGCGAAGCCGCCCTGCAGGGGCGGGACGCAGTCCCCGCCGTCCTCGTCCACGAGGTGCAGCTTGAGCGAGTGCTCGCCGGCCTCGGTGGGGTGCGCTTCGAGCCGCACGACGAGCACCATGGTCGGGTAGACGAGCGGAAACGTCGCGACGTGGATCGAGTCGAACTCGCCGAGGATATTGAGCTTGCCCTCGCGAGAAACGTTTGCCGCGTCGCAGAGCACGGCGAGATTGACATTCATGCGGTCACCACGCACCTCACCGTAGTCGCGGCATTGCGGACCTGACTACCACTCGCGCGCCCCGGATGGGGGTTCTGTGTTCCCCTCGAAAGGGGGATTGAGAAACAGGGCCCACAAGCCGTTTATGTGAGTGATCGGGGTCACATCGAGTCAGGGAGAAACGGAATGCTCGAGCTCTACACGAAGTTGCAGGCACGCCTTGCACAGGAAGACGGCCAGACGATGGCTGAGTACGCGGTCGTTCTGGCGGTTATCGCCATCGGCATCTTCGTTGCCCTCGGCGCGCTGAGTGGCTCGATCGGTGGCGCGCTCGGCAAGGTCACGTCCGACATCTAGAAGTTGCACTTCCGGTCTCTTCTCGGGACCATCGACCGAACTGGCCGCGGAGCTCATGCTCTGCGGCCAGTCTCGTTTTCGGGACGCTTCAGGCGAGCAGGCTCCTGAGCGGCTCGTCGCACGTGCCGCGCTCGATCAGCGCGCGGATGTCCGAGGTGCGTGCGGCGACGAGCGAGACGTGGCGCTGGCCGACGGACGGCTTCTCGGCGAGGTAGCCGGCGCGCAGGAGCGCCTCGCCGACCTCGAGCGCGAGCTGCCGCTCGTGGCCCGCGAAGCCGCGCGCGAGATGGCGGAACTCGGTGTGGTACCCGCCGTACTTGCCCATGCCGTCGAGGCGGCGCAGCATCCTGCGCGCCGCGCGCCGCCGCGGCAGCGGGTCGTCGGCGATCCCGGTGTCCACATCGGCCGCCTCGACGAGGCCCGCCTCGAGGCTGGTCACGGCGGTCTCCACCTCGGGTGCGAAGGCGGCCGCGCCCGGCCGGCCGCCGAGGCGGGCTCCCATCTCCGCACGCCACAGCCAGCGCTCCTCGCCGACGGGCTCGGTCTCGTCGAGGTCGCCGGCGGGGAGCTGGACGGCCTCGATGCTCACGCGATCGAGCTCCTGGGCGTGATCCTCGAGCGTCAGCGGCAGCAGCTCGAGCACGTCCGCGGGCGCGGGATGCGTCAGGCGCAGCGCGATGCGGTCGTGCCAGCGCGCCGCCTCGAGCTCGGCATCGCCGGCGCGCAGCGGTGCCGGCAGCCCGGCCGCGTCCGAGAGCGCCGCGGCGGCGCTGCGGGCGAGCCGCTCGGCGCGCGCGGGCGGTGAGCCGTCGGCGGACACGGGGACGACCAGCGCCACGCCGTCGCTCGTCTCCGCGTAGAAGACCGCGACGCTGCCCGGGCGCGCGTCGGCGAGCAGCCGGCGGCCGTCGTCCTGCAGCCCCTCGAGCACGACCGCGCCCCTCTGGGCGGGTCGGAGCAGCGCAAGTCCGGCAGCGTCCACCGGCTGGCGGTGCGAGCGCCGGCCCGGCCTATTTCAGGCCGAGCTTGCCGCGCAGATCGTCGAGGACGTCGTCGTTGACGGCGGCGATGACCTCGGGCCGGTCGAGCAGGCGGCGCGGGTCGACCTGCCCGGCGCGATTGGTGATGTATGCGTCCTGCATCACGTCCGCGAGGTTCCGGCCTCCGGAGACCTCGCGCACGACGTAGCGGACAAGCGAATCCTCGACTCCCATGCCGAGGAGCGTACAGGGTGCTGCGTTAAGCGGCCTTCAGCGTCTCGGGCTTGCGCCGTGTGCCGTCTGGCACTAGCGTGCGGGCACGGTGGACGGAGACTCCGACCGCGCGCACAGGCACTTTGCCGAGCGAACGCTGAGCGGCCTCGACGACACGGGCCGGCGCGAGGAGGTGCGCATCTGGATCGACTGGCTGCCGGGCGGGATCTGGGGCGTCGGGCGCGCCGTCGATCTCGGCACCCGCCAGAACCCGGGCCTCGTGCGCGACGACGACTGGATCTTCCGGGGCTACGAGATGGTGGACGCGCTGGAGGCCGCGAACGCGGCGCTCTCGGCCGATCTCGACGTCTCGCGCGAGCTCGGCGAGGCGTTTGCGGCGGCGCCGTTCAGCGAGTCGGAGCTGCGTCCCCGGCTGGAGCGCTGGTTCCACGACCAGTAGCGCGCTGCGCGGCACGGACGCGCGCTACCGTGTCGAGCGATGAGCCAGACCCCTACGACCACGAGCGCGGGAATCCACTGGGATCTCGGCCCGCTCTTCAGCGACGACGACGCGGCGCGCGCTGCCATTCCCGCGCTGCTCGACGACTGCCGCGCGTTCCGCGAGGCCTACCGCGGCCGCGTCGCGCAGCTCGACGCGCCCGAGCTCGCGACGGCGCTCGCCGAGCTCGCCGCCATCGACAACCGCCTCTCGCGGCTCTCCTCCTACGCGGGACTGCGGCTGACGGTCAACGTCAACGGCGAGGCCGAGCGCGACCTCAACGCCGCGGTCGAGATCGCGATGACCGAGGCGATGAACGCGCTGCGCTTCTTCCAGCTCGAGTGGATCGCGGTCGACGACGCGCACGCCGAGAGCGTGCTCGCCAGCGACCTCGTCGAGCGCGACCGCCACTACCTGGCGAGCGCCCGCCGCTTCGCGCCGCACACGCGCAGCGAGCCCGAGGAGGAGATGATCGCCGAGCGCGATCCCGCCGCCGCCGGCGCCTGGCACACGCTCTTCGACCAGGTCACCTCGACGCTGCGCGTCCCGTTCGACGGCGAGGACCGCACGATCGACGAGGTCCTCGCGCGCGTGCGCGGGCCCGTGCGCGAGCAGCGCCTGGGCGCGTACGAGGCGCTCTTCACGGCGCTCGAGCCGCAGACGCCGATCCTCGCGCACGTCTACGACTCGCTCGTCGCCGACCGGCTCGTGCTCGATCGCGTGCGCGGCTACTCGCACCCGCGCGAGCCGCGCGACCTCGACAACGAGATCCCGAGCGCGGCCGTCGACGTCCTGCTCGCCGCGGTGGAGCGCCATCACCACCTCGCGCACCGCTGGTTCCGGCACAAGGCGAAGCTGCTCGGTCTCGACAAGCTCGCGCTCGGCGACCAGTACGCGCCGCTCGGCTCGACGCGCGCCGTCGCCTACGACGACGCGACCGCGCTCGTCGAAGGCGCGCTCGACGACTTCTCGCCGCGCATCGGCGACGTCGCCCGCGGGCTCTACCGCGACAACCGCATCGACGCGGAGCCGCGGCAGGGCAAGCGCGGCGGCGCATTCTGCGCCTCGATCGCCCAGGACGCGCTGCCGTACATCATGCTGAACTTCACCGACCAGATGGACGACGTGCGCACGCTCGCGCACGAGATCGGCCACGCGATGCAGTTCCAGCTGGCCGGCGAGCGCCAGACCGCGCTCTCGCACCATCCGCCGCTGGCGCTCGCAGAGGTGCCCTCGACGTTCGCCGAGATGATCGTCACCGATCGCCTGCTCGCGGCCGCCGACGACGAGCAGGTGCGCCTCGGCCTGCTCGCGTCGAGCGTCGAGACGGCGTTCGCGACCGTCTTCCGGCAGACGCACATGGTGCGCTACGAGCAGGGTGCGTACGGCCTGCGCGCAGAGGGCAAGGCGCTGATGCCCGACCGCCTCGGCGAGGTCTGGCTCGACACGAACCGGCCCTACTACGGCGACGCGGTCGAGCTGCCGGAGGGCTACCGCTTCGGCTGGGCCTACATCCCGCACTTCATCCACACGCGCTTCTACACCTACGCGTACGTGTTCGCGCACCTCGCGAGCCTCGCGCTCTACGCGAAGTACCGCGAGGACGGCGACGCGTTCGTCGGCCCGTACCTCGACTTCCTCTCGATCGGCGGCGCCGCCTCCCCGCAGGAGCAGCTCGCCGGCATCGGCCTCGACATCTCGCGCGACGACGCCTGGGACGCAGGCTTCGCCGAGATCGAGCGCCTGATCGAGATGGCCGAGGAGATCGAGCCGGAGTAGGGGCGGGGGGTTGTGGCTCGCCGACTCAGCGGGTCGGCATCTCGACCGGGAACGGCAGGCGGAGCCAGCGGCCGTCGCTGAACCACCTCCGCATCGTGCGGATGCTGGGAACGGTGGCGTGGTCGAGCAGGTGCCGTACGCGAAGACGGGCGATCGTTCCCAGGACGAGGTCGCCGCGGGCGAAGCAGTGCTCCGCCTCGCGACGCAGGCGCGGCCAGGCGTACGAGCCGGGCCGCGGGCGTGCGAGCGCAGCCCCGGTGGCGCGCATGGCGGCGAGATGCGCGTCGAGCGCCCGGTTGCGTGCACGCGTGAGGCAGCCGTTGGAGCGCCAGCTGCGCATCAGCGTGACGACGAAATCGCGCCCGGCGTTGCGTCGCATGAACTCGACGGAGTGATGTCCCTCACAGAGCCAGATCCGCACACCGTGGGTGAGCTGCCGCTCGAGCGTCCTGCCGCGCGTCCGATCGAGGCAGATGGCGCAGATCGGACTCTTGACCGGAACGCCGCGAGCTTTATAGAGCGAAGGCAAGTACGTCATGCACCGAGCTTGCCAGGACGCCATGGGCAGGGACTGTGCCGCGCTGTGACGGATTGGTGCCGATCTTCCAATTGGCACTCGCTGCGGATGCCATTTGCCCACTCACGTCGCCGACCCGAATGGATCTCTTGCGAGATGACGAGCCGCGGATGGCGATTCGTGCGGCGGGTACCGGCGTCGCCGGCGTTGGGCGGCGCGGATCCTCCAAATGGCACTCGCTGCCGATGCCAATTGGCAGCGAGTTGTTCCAACACCAGCGAGAGAGCTGGCGACGCTGAGGGGCCCTGCCGCTCCAGAATCGAGTCCCTGATTGAAAAATCAGGCGTTGTCAGGTCACGTAGTGGCCGCCGCGCGAGCGGCGTCCCGGGAATCCCGAAGTGGCACTCCGTGTTCCCGCGCCGTGCTCAGGCGTGCTTGTACAGCCCGATCTCGAACGGGCAGGCGCCCTTGGCTCCCGGTGCCGGGAGCGGGGCGACGGCCGTGACGTCGGGGGCCAGGTCGCCGTTGATGTTCGGGCCGGGGACCATCGCGCGGTAGAGCGAGCCTCGCCAGGCGTCGTCGCGGATGAGGAGCGCGAAGCCGCGCGGGCGGGTCAGGACGCCCATGATGCGGAACCAGCCGTCGCTGCGGAGGACGTCGATGTAGACGTTGCGGCCGAAGGCGTCGAGCGGGCGTCCGCTGAGCGTGTGGCGCCCGCCGAAGAACGGCCGGCCGTGGTAGGTGGCGGTGCCGCAGACGCGGGGGAGGCGGCCGTTGTAGGCCCACTCGCTGGTGAGCGCGAGGCGGGGCTTCGCACCGCGCCAGCGGGCGAAGCGCAGCTCGGGCGCGCCCCGCCGGCCGAACTGGCCGAGGCGGCGGACGCGCTGGAGCGCGAAGTGCGTGCCGTTCGGCAGCACGACCTCGGCGACGCCGTAGGCGACGGTGGGCTTGATCTGGCGGCCGCCGCGCGCCGGGGCGATGTGACCGCGATAGATCACGTTGCCGCCGCGGATGAGGGCCACGCGCTTGTGGCCGGACTCACGCCATGTGATCTGGGCGGTGCCGTTGCGCGAGACGGTGAGGCGCTCGCCGCTCGTCCACGCCGAGATCTTCAGGGAGGCGCTCGCCGTCGCCGGCACGATTGCCAGGACGAGCGCGACGAGTACAGATGTGTACTTCAGCCGACCCACGGCAACGCCCTCCGTTTCGTCGCGGAAACCAGCCCCTCGGTAACACCCTAGTCCGGTGCCCCGCGATTTACTTCAGGCGCAATTCGGGAGGATTCGGGAGATTCAGGCCCCCAACCCAGGCCTACCCATGCCCCCTACCCAGCGTTGCGGCGGCGCAGCACGCGCCGATCGTCGACGCGACGCGTGACCCCGTCGGCGTCGAGCCGCTCGAGCAGGGCCTGGACGATCCGGCGGCTCGCGCCGAGCTCGTCGCGCAACTCGGCCAGCGCGATCGAGCCGTGCTCGGTGCAGCGCGCGACGACGATCTCGCGGGCGCGCGCGAAGTGCTCGCTCGAGTAGGCCAGGTCGCCGCCGAAGCGGACGAGCTGCCCGTCGCGCTCGAGCGCGGCCGCGAGTGCGTTGAACTCCCGCTCGGAGAGTCCCGACGCGAGCTGCAGCGAAGGCAGGTCGGGAGGCGTGAACCCGCCGCTCGCGAGCGCGCTCAGCAGGGCCTCGGCCTCTGCCGCGTGGCCGCCGGTCGAGTCGGCGCGCGCGCCGGCGCGCAGCACGTGCGCGCCGTCGAGCTCCAGGATGCCGTCCGCCGCGAGGCGCGCCAGCAGTGCGTCCGCCCCCGGGCCCCCGGGAACGATCGACTGGGCGGGCAGCGCGGGCTCGAGGGGATGCTCGGCGGCGCGGGCGTCGAGCCGCTCGCGCACCTCCTCGCGCAGTGCGTCGTAGCGCGCGCGGCGACAGCCACGCGGGCTCCGCTCCGGCGAGCCGCACGACCTCTCCCGACTCGCACAGCTCGCCCAGGGCGGACGAGCGCCGCCTCGCGATCGAGCAGGCCGGGCGGCGCGATGCGGTCGAGCGGCAGCGGCCACGCCGCGCTCCCGAGCGCCGCGCGCACGAGCGACAGGGCATCGCCGCCCGCCAGCAGGCGCAGGCGATCGAGCGCGTCGTCCGCGGCACCGTGCCGCGGCGGTGCCGGATCGAGCACGACGCCTCCGGCGGTCGTGGCCTGCGGCGCGGTGGTGCGCAGGATCACCCGGTCGCCGCGCGCGGCAGAGACGGGCTCGCGCAGCCGCAGCTGGGCGAGCCCGGTCGCGCCGGGCACGAGCTCGTCGGCCTGGAGCAGCGCCACCCGCGCGTCCACGCAGGCCGTGCCGACGAGCACCTGGACGAGCGCGCTCGGCGCCACGCCCGGGCCGCCCGGCAGCGCCGTGCAGCTCGACGTCGAGCCGGTAGCTCTCGGGCAGCGCTCCCGGGAGTGCTCAGCGTCGCGCCGCGCGCGATCGCGGCGCGCTCGATCCCGACCAGGCTCGCCGCCACGCGCTGCCCCGCCTCGGCGCGCTCGACCGGCTCGGCGTGCACCTCGACGGAGCGCACGCGCACCTCGCCGCCCCCGGGCGCCAGCACGAGCCGATCGCCGGCGCCGACCGTCCCCGACCACAGCGTGCCGGTCACGACGGTGCCGATGCCCTTGCAGCGAGAACGCCCGATCGACCGGGAGGCGGGTCGCGCCGGCGGCCGGCCGCGGCTCGACGCTCGCGGCGGCCGCGTCGAGCGCAGCGCGCAGGTCGTCGAGCCCGGCTCCGGTGCGCGCCGAGGTCTCGATGATCGGCGCGCCGGCGAGTGCCGTCCCCTCGAGCAGCTCCTCGACGTCGGCGCGCGCGAGCTCGGCCGTCTCCGCGTCGACGAGGTCGCGCTTGGTCAGCGCCACGACGGCCGGTGCGCACGCCGAGCAGCTCGAGGATCGCGACGTGCTCGCGCGTCTGCGGCATCACGCCGTCGTCGCAGGCGACGACGAGCAGGGCGAGATCGATGCCGGTCGCGCCCGAGATCATGGTGCGCACGAAGCGCTCGTGCCCGGGCACGTCGACGACGGAGAGCGAGCGGCCCGACGGCAGCGCCAGGCTCGCGTAGCCGAGCGCGATCGAGATGCCGCGCGCCTGCTCCTCGGGCAGCCGGTCGGTGTCGACGCCCGTGAGCGCGCGCACGAGGGCCGTCTTGCCGTGGTCGATGTGGCCCGCGGTGCCGAGCGTGAGCGCGCGCGCCGCGGTCATGCAGGCGCGCTGATGCGAGCCGCGTCCGCGTCGCTGAGCGTGCGGCAGTCCAGCACGAGCGCGCCGTCGGAGACGCGCGCGAGGACGGCGGGATCGCCCTCGCGCAGGCGCGCCGCGAGCAGGTCGGCGTCGCCCTCGAGCTGGACGCCGAACGACGGCAGCTCGGCCAGCGGCAGCGCGCCGCCGCCGACGCGCGCGACGCGTCTCGACGACGCTGCCGCCGATGCGGGCGCAGAGCGCCTCGGCACGCGCGCGCACGTCCTCGGCGGGCTCCAGGACGGCGCGCAGCACGGGGAGCTCGGCGCGCGCCCGCTCCGGATCGCGGTAGATGCGCAGCGTGGCCTCGAGCGCCGCCAGCGAGAGCTTGTCGATGCGCAGCGCGCGCGCCAGCGGATGGCGGCGGCAGGCGGCGATGGCATCGGCGCTGCCCGCGAGGATCCCCGCCTGCGGGCCGCCCAGCAGCTTGTCGCCGGAGAAGCAGACGAGGTCGCAGCCGTCGCGCAGCGCCTCGCGGGCGAGCGGCTCGCCGGCCAGCTCCGCGGTCTCGAGCAGCGCGCCCGAGCCGACGTCGAAGACCAGGGGGAGCGAGGCGTCGTGCGCGATCCGGGCGAGCTCGCGCACGTCGACCTCGCCGGTGAAGCCGACGCACGCGGTAGTTGGACGGGTGCACGCACAGGATCGCGCCCGTCTCCGCTCCGAGCGCCCGCGTGTAGTCGGCCGGGCGCGTGCGGTTGGTCGTGCCGACCTCGCGCAGCCGGGCGCCCGCGCTCTGCACGATCTCGGGGATGCGGAAGCCGTCGCCGATCTCGACGAGCTGACCGCGCGAGACCACGATCTCGCGCCCGCCCGCGAGCGCGGCGAGCGCGAGCACCAGCGCGGCGGCGCAGTTGTTGACGCAGATGGCCGCCTCGGCGCCCGTCAGCTCGCAGACGAGCGCCGCGACGTGGTCCTGCCGCGAGCCGCGCCCGCCGGTGGCGAGATCGAGCTCCAGATTCGAATAGCCGGCGGCCACGGCCTCGACGTGCTCGAGCGCGGCGTCCGCCAGCGGCGCCCGCCCGAGGTTCGTGTGCAGGATGACGCCCGTGGCGTTGAGCACCGGTCGCAGCGACGGCTCGAGCGCCGCGCGCACGCGGCGGCGGAGCTCGGGTGCGAGCGCTGCGGCGGTCGCGTGCTCGCCCTCGCGCGCCGTTCGGCCAGCGTCGCGCGCGCCTCGCGCACGCACAGCGCGTGCGGCGCATCGCATGCCGCCTCGCGCACGAGCACGTCGACCGATGGCAGCGGACTCGCCACGATCCGTATCGTAGGGCGGTCGCACACGGGGGAGGTGGAGGCTCAAACCCGCGGTACACTGCCTCAGGGCGGGCGCCGCGACCTTCGACCGCGTGCAGGGGGCGAGCCCGAGGCAGCAACACGCGGGAGCGCGGACTTGAGCGTCGACGATGCGCACGAGAGCACGGGCGATGCGGCTGTATGGCCGGCAGAGCCGCGTGCGCGCGCGCCGTCGTCGCGTCCTGACGACCCTCGGCGTCATCGTCGCGCTGCTCGCGATCCCGGTCGGGCATCTCGTCCTGCAGCGCGGCTCCGTCGTGAACGGCGTGCGCGTCGCGGGCGTCCCGCTCGGCGGCGTGTCGCGCGCGGAGGCCGAGCGCGAGATCACGGCGGCCGTCGGCGACCAGCTGCAGCGCGAGGTCACGGTGCACGGTGGCCGGCCGCTCGGCGACGCTCTCGCCGTGGGACCTCGGCGTGCGCGTCGACGCCGCGCGCACCGCGAGCGCCGCGCTCGAATCCGGCCGCGTGCGCGGCGGCCTGCTCTTCTCGGTCGGCGTACTCGCGCTCGATCGACCCGGTGCTGCGCTATCCGTCGAACCTGGCGCTGCCGGTCGAGCTGGCGGCCGTGACGCAGTCGCCCGTCGACGCGCGGATGGTGCTCAAGCCGTCGGGCGCCGCGATCGTGATCCCCGCCAAGGCGGGCGTCGGCTTCGACCCCGAGGAGGCGCTGCACGTGATCACGCGCGCCGCCCTCGCCGAGCGCGGCCAGGTGTCGCTGCGCACCGTGCCCACGGAGGCCGCGATCTCGACCGCGGCGGCGCGCCGCGCCAAGCTCCGCGTCGCCCAGCTGCTGTCGGCGCCGATCGCGTTCACGCGGCGCGGCCAGGCCGCCGGCAACTGGCCCATCCGCCGGCTCGCGCCGCTGCTCACGGCGACGACCTACAAGCACGTGATCGGGGTCAAGTTCGACCCGATCAAGGTCGGCGCGGCGCTGCGCCCGCCGCTCTCGGACTACCTGCGCCCGGCGCGCGACGCTCGCTGGCAGGTGGAAGGGAACCGCGCGCGCGTGCTCTCGTCGCTGAGCGGCATCGATCTCGACGCCCGCACCACGGCACTGCACCTGACGCGTGCCGGCGGGCAGGACGGGACCGCTGCGCACGGCCGCGCTCGCGTTCCGCGTCACGCAGCCCGAGTTGACGACCGCCGCGGCGCGCGCGCTCGGCGCGACCTCGGTCGTCAGCGAGGCGACCACGAGCCTCGGCTCCTCCTCGGCCAACCGGGTCTTCAACGTGGCCCTGCTCGCGAAGCTGCTCGACGGCACGATCGTCAAGCCGGGCGCGACGTTCTCCTTCAACGCCACGCGTCGGCAAGCGCACCGCCGAGCGCGGGTTCCGGGAGGGCCAGGCGATCGAGAACGGCGTGCTCGTGCCGTCGATCGGCGGCGGCGTCTGCCAGGCCGCGACGACCGTCTTCGACGCCGCGTTCTTCGGCGGCTACGAGATCTCGCACCGCGTCAACCACTCGTTCTACATCTCGCACTACCCGCTCGGGCTGGACGCCACCGTGGCCGACACGGGCCCCGACTTCACGTTCGTCAACGACACCAAGAACGCGATCGTGATCAAGGCCGTCGGCGAACCCCGAGACGATGACGGTCGCGTTCCTCTCGCGCCCGCTCGACCGGCACGTCGAGAAGTCGGACCTCGGCACAGACGAACTTCGTGAATCCGAAGAAGCGCTACTACGCCAGCCCGGACGTGCCGGAAGGCCAGGTCTCGCAGACGACGTACGGCGACGAAGGGCTTCCAGGTCACGCGTGTCGCGCACGGTGACGGCGGCCGACGGCAAGATGGTGCACGAGGACACGTTCGCGTCCCGCTACATCCCCGAGGACGCGATCTACCTCATCGGCAAGGGCGGCAAGCTGCCCGCCGGCCAGACGCTGTCCGGCCTCTACCCGGGCTACACCGGCTCCACGGCCGGCATCGACCTCGACCACTGGCTCGCCGTGAAGGCGCCGCCCAAGAAGAAGCTGCCCGCCGACGGCACGGTGCTGCCGGACGGCGCCGTCCCCGGCGCCGACGGGACGTCCCAGACGCCCGTGGGCGACGAACCCGGCCGACACGACGCCGGTGGACACGACGACCGTCGCGACGACGCCGGCGGGCTAGACCCGCCGCGCGTCCTACGTGTTGACGTAGCCCGCGCGCATGCCGAGCACGCAGACGGCGGCCAGGCCGATGTACACGACACCGATCAGGATCCGCTGCGAGCGGGCGACGGTGTAGTAGGTCGCGTCCGCCTGGTCGTTGCGCGTGCGCCAGCGCACCCAGGCCTCGCGGCCGCCGAGCAGCAGGATCAGCACGAGGATCGCGTTCGGCGAGACGACGAGCAGCACCGCCAGGCCGGCGATGCCGGCGATCCACAGCGACGGGTGCACGGCGGCCATGGCGCGCCCGCCGTCGAGCGGCACGATCGGCAGCAGGTTGAAGAGGTTGAGCAGGAAGCCCGTCGAGGCCGCCGCCCGCAGCAGATCCGAGTCGGTCAGCTCGCCGAGGCCGAGCACGACGGCCGCGCCGATGGTGCCGAGCACCGGGCCCGCGAGCCCGACCTTCGCCTCGACGTAGGCGTTGCGCGGCATGTCGCGCATGCGAGATCACGGCGCCGAGGAACGGGATGAACACCGGCGCGCCGGCGGGGATGCCCTCCTTGCGCATCCACAGGGCGTGGCCCGCCTCGTGGACGAACAGCAGCAGCACGAACAGCACGGCGAACTTCCAGCCCCACAGCAGCGTGTACGCGCCGACCGAGATGACCATCGTCACCGCGGTCGTGACGAAGCCGAACTTGGCCGCTGCGAAGAGGACGAACTTGAGCTTCAGGATCCACTGGAAACCGAAGACGACGGCGGCGATGAGCGGGCCGCCGATGCGGCGCGCCCACATGCGCAGCGAGCTCTGCGGGTGGATCGGCCGCTCGTCGAAGCCGGGCGGCTCGGGTGCCTGGCGCGGCTCGGGATAGAGCGGGGTGTTGGCGCTCACGCCCTCACGGTAGCGGCGCGAACCGCGAAGACCCGCTCTACGAGCCCTGGCCGATCCAGACCTCGCCGTCGGCGTAGCGCTCCTTCTTCCAGATCGGCACCGTCACCTTGAGCGTGTCGATGGCCTGCTTGCAGGCTGCGAACGCGGCGGCGCGATGGGCCGAGGAGATCGCGATCGCGACCGACGCCTCGCCGACCGCGACGACCCCCGTGCGGTGCCAGATCGCGGCGCGCAGGCAGCCGTGGTCGGCCAGCGCGGCGCGCGCGATGCGCGCGATCTCCCGCTCGGCCATCCCGGGATAGGCCTCGTATTCGAGGTCGAGCACCTCGCGGTCGCGCGCGTTGTCGCGCACCGTGCCCGTGAACGTCGCGATGGCGCCGGCGTCGGGCCCGCTGACGTGCTCGATCAGGCGCGCGAGGTCGATCGGCTCCGGTCCGAGCAGGACGAGCGGCTCGTCCGCGCCGCCCGAGACGGGTGTGATGAGGGCGACCTCGTCGCCGTCCTGCAGCGTCTGCGAGCGCTCGGCGTACTCCTGGTTCACGGCGTAGTCGAGCCCCGGCGGCTCGGTGCCGATCGCCAGCGCGGCGAAGACGTCACCGGCCGTGGCGCCCTGCGGCAGCTCCAGCTCGCGCTTTCCGGTCCCCGCGCGCTCGCGCAGCGCGGCGAACAGCCGCACCGTCACGCGCACGAGAAGCTCACGCTACGACGCGGAACCTGGAGGTGCTGATCGCCTTGCCGCCGACGGTGAGCACTGCCTTCCAGGAGCCGGCCTTGCCCTTGACGACGCCGGACGCGATCCAGGCGTAGAGGCGCGTGCCCTTCTTGTCGGCCTTGATCGTCTTGTCCTTCCAGCGCGCGCGCAGCGCACCGGCCGGGTCGTGCCACTCGATCGCGAGATCCTGACCGGGCGTCGGCGGGCGTCTTCCAGGTGAAGTTCGCGTACAGGCGCTTGACCTTGCCGGCCGAGAACTGCTTGCCCGAGGCTCCACCGGAGGTCGTCGAGATCCAGGAGCGCTCGACGGTGCCCTTGCTGGTCGCTGCCGCCGCGTCGAACGCGGGCACGAGCGCGAGCAGGCAGACGGAGAGGATGGCCAGGCGGCGCATACCCACACCCTAACCCCGCCCATGGCCGGACCGGCAACCCTTGTCCGCGGACTACGATCAGCACGTGGAGGAGCGCCCCGGCGAGTACCCGTACACACGCGGCATCCGCGCCGACGGCTACGCCTCGCGCCCGTGGACGATGCGCCAGTACGCGGGTTTCGCGTCGGCCGAGGAGACCAACGAGCGCTTCCACCTGCTGCTCGAGCGCGGGCAGACGGGGCTCTCGGTCGCGTTCGACCTGCCGACGCAGCTCGGCCTCGACTCGGACGATCCGCTGGCGCGCGGCGAGGTGGGCCGGACGGGCGTCGCGATCGACTCGCTCGACGACATGCTGCGGCTGTTCGACGGCATCCCGCTGGGCGAGGTCTCGACGTCGATGACGATCAACGCGCCCGCGGCCGTCCTCCTGCTGCTCTACGAGCTGGCCGGCGAGGAGCACGGCGTCGCCGCCGGAGCAGCTGCGCGGCACGGTGCAGAACGACGTGCTCAAGGAGTACGCCGCGCGCGGCAACTACATCTTCCCGCCGCGCCCGTCGATGCGCCTGACGGTCGACCTCTTCCGCTACTGCAACGAGCGCCTGCCGCGCTTCAACACGATCTCGATCTCCGGCTACCACATCCGCGAGGCCGGCTCGAGCGCGGCGCAGGAGCTCGGGTTCACGCTCGCCAACGGCATCGCCTACGTCGAGGCGGCGGTCGCCGCCGGCCTCGAGGTCGACGTCTTCGCGCCGCGTCTCTCGTTCTTCTTCAACGCCCACAACGACGTCTTCGCCGAGGTCGCGAAGTTCCGCGCGGCACGCCGGATCTGGGCCGACGCTCATGCGCGAGCGCTTCGGCGCGCGCGACGAGCGCTCGCTCGCCCTGCGCTTCCACGCCCAGACCGGCGGCTCGACGCTCACCGCCCAGGGCCCGCTCAACAACGTCGTGCGCGTCGCGCTGCAGGCCTTCGCGGCGACGGCCGGCGGCTGCCAGTCGCTGCACACGAACGGCTACGACGAGGCGCTCGCGCTGCCGACCGAGCGCTCGGCGACGATCGCGCTGCGCACGCAGCAGGTGCTGCTGCACGAGTCCGGCGTCGCGAGCGTCCCCGACCCGTTCGGCGGCTCGGAGTACGTCGAGGGGCTGACCGACGCGCTCGAGGCGCGAGGCGCGCGCGCTGATCGCCGAGATCGACGAGCGCGGCGGCGCCGTCGCGGCGATCGAGAGCGGCTGGGTCAAGGGCCGGATCGAGGACGAGGCGTTCGCGCAGCAGCGCGCGATCGAGCGCGGCGACGACGGTCATCGTGGGCGTCAATCGCTACCCCGATCCGCCCGACTCCGACATCGAGCTGCTCGTCGTCACGCAGGCCAGCGAGCAGGCGCAGATCGAGCGCCTGGCGGCCGTGCGCGCGGGCGCGACGCGGCCGCCTGCGAGCGGGCGCTGGCCGCGGTCGCGGCCGCCGCGGCCGACGCGTCGCTGCCGCTGCTCGAGCCGCTGCGCGCCGCCCTCGCCGCGCGCTGCACCGTGGGCGAGGTCTGCGCGCGCGCTGCAAGGGCGAGTGGGGGAGCTACGACGCGCAGATCTCGGACGGGCGCTGAGCGCGCTCCGCCGTCACCGCGCGGCGGCCGTGGCGCTACGACCCGCGCTCGGCCTCCATCTCCTCGAGCTCGGCCAGCAGCTTGCGGTAGGACGCGAGCCGCTCGGGGGTGATGCCCGGCGCGCCCTCGACGGCGCAGCCGTCCTCGCCCTCGCGGTGCAGGCAGCCCTCCCATTCGCAGTCCTCGGCCGCGGCGGCGATCTCGGGGAAGGCGTTCTGCAGCTCGTCGGCCGCGACGCCCGCGATGCCGAAGCTGCGGATGCCCGCCGTGTCGATCAGCGCGCCGCCGCCGGGCAGGTCCATGTAGCGCGCGCCGGTCGTCGTGTGGCGCCCGCGGTCGCTCACGGGGTTGACCTCGCCCGTCGCGTCGGTGCGGCCCGTGAGCGCGTTGGTGAGCGAGGTCTTGCCGACGCCCGAGTGCCCGGCGAGCACGGTGACGCGATCGGCGAGCGCCGCGCGCAGCTCGTCGAGGCCCTCGCCGGTGCGCAGCGAGAGCGCCACGACGCGGTGGCCGAGGGCTTCGTAGATCTCGCGCACGCGCGCGACCTCGCCCTCGTCGTAGGGGAGGTCCACCTTCGTCAGCGCCAGCATCGGCTCGATCCCGCCGCGCCAGGCGGCCACGAGGTAGCGGTCGATCAGGCCGGTGCGCAGCGGGGGATCCGCGACCGCGGCGACGATCACGAGCACGTCGACGTTGGCCGCGACGATCTTCTCCTCGTTGCGGAACGCGCCGCGCAGCAGGATGCCGCGGCGCGGCAGCACGGCCTCGACGCGCACGGAGCGGTCGGGCAGCTCGCGCACCTCGACGCGGTCGCCGACGACCGGGCGCGCGCGCCGCAGCCGGCCGGCGATCGTGCTCTCGCGCTCCTCGCCGTCGATGCGCACGACGACGAACTGGTTGTGGACGCTCGTGACGAGGCCCTCGCCGCGAGTACTCAGCTGCCTCAGGCCGTGACCCCTCCATCGACGACCAGCGTACTGCCGTGCATGTACGACGCGCCGTCCGAGGCCAGGAAGGCGACGGCGTCCGCGACGTCCTCGGGCGTGCCGATGCGGCCGCGCGGGGACCGAGCGCTCGAAGGCCGCGAGCCGCAGCGGCGTCGAGGCGGATCCAGTCGGCCATCGGCGTGTCGATCAGGCCCGGCGCGACGCAGTTCACGCGCACGCCGCGCGGGCCCGCAGTCGATCGCGAGGCTGCGCGTGAACAGCACGACCGCGCCCTTCGAGGCGTTGTAGGCGGCGCGCGTGTGGCCGCCCGCTCAGCCCGGCCGTCGAGGCGATGTTGACGATGCAGCCGGAGCCCGCCTCCTGCATCGCCGGCAGCAGCGCGCGGCAGGTCAGGAACGTGCCGCGCACGTTCACGTCCATGACGAGATCCCACTGCTCGAGCGAGAGCTCGGTGACCTCGTGCTCGAAGAACACGCCGGCGGCGTTGACGAGCAGCCACGGCGCGCCGAGCTCGGCGGTCACGGCGTCGCGCAGCTCCGTCCACGGCGGCCTCGCTGCGCAGGTCGCAGCCGAAGCCCCGGGCGCCGTCGATCGCCGACGGCGGCGCGCTCGGCGTCCTCGGCGCCGAGGTCGCTGCAGGCGACGCGGAACCCCTCCCGCGCGAGCCGCGACGGCGATGGCGGAGCCGATGCCGCCGGCGGCTCCGGTCACGAGCGCGACGCGATCGCTCACTCCTGCTCCCGGATCGCGCGCGTGATCGCCGTGAACGCGACCCACGTGCGATACAGGCGCAGCGGCTCGTCGTCGACGATGCGCAGGCTGCGCGGGCCGGTGCGCTCGACACCGGGCAGCCAGGTGCCGAGCTCGGCGTAGTCGGAGGTCGTCACCTGCACCTCGAGCGTCGCGGGCAGGTCGATCGCCGGCGGCGCTCATCTGCCCGAGCCGCTCGAGCGCGCGCGCCGCGCCCGCGCGGATGCGCTCGCAGGCGACCTCCGGGTGCAGGCTCTCGGCCGCGAAGCGCGTGATCGAGCGCTTGACGACGACGCACTCGCAGTCCGGCGCGATGCGGCGCATCTCCTCGGCCGTCGCGTCGTCGCCGGTGATCAGCGCGATCGGCACGTCGTAGTGGCGCGCGACCAGCGCGTTGATGCCGGACTCGCCGACGACGTGCCCGTTGAGCTCGGCGTGGTACACGACCGACGGGTTGTAGGTGTGCGAGAGCACGGCCGTCGGCGCCGAGATCGAGCCGTGGTAGCTGACGAGGAAGGCCGCGTCGAACGACCCGTCGAGGCCCTCCATCATGTACAGCGGCTTGTGCTTGCCGGAGACCAGCGAGGCGCGGCCGTGCAGGCGCTCGGGCCGCAGGTTCTGCATCAGGTAGTGCGCGTCGTTGACGAGGAACTCCGTCGCCCCGGCGTCGCCGGCACCGTCGATCGCGGCGTTGACCTCGTTCTCGAGCAGCGTCCGGCCGCCCTCGTACTCGGGGCCGTTGAGCACCTGCTCCCAGTGCACGATGCCCGCCGTGCCCTCGATGTCGGACGAGATGAAGACTCTCATCAGTGCTCCCTCCGGGGATCGTTCCAGGCGAAGTGACAGGCGGCCCCGTGCACGCCGTGGAACTCGAGCGGCGGGTCGAGCTCGCGGCAGATCTCCTCGGCGCGCGGGCAGCGCGGATTGAAGCGGCAGCCGGGCGGCAGGTTGACGGGACTCGGTGGATCGCCGACGACGGCGTCGCGCACCGTCGCGTGCCCGGGCGCCAGGCGTGGCACGGCGCGCAGCAGTGCCTGGGTGTACGGATGGCGCGCGTCCGAGAACAGCTGGTCGCTGGGCGCCGTCTCGACGATGCGCCCGAGGTACATCACGGCCACACGGTCGCAGACGTGGCGCACGACGGCCATGTTGTGGGCGACGAAGAGCATCGTCAGCCCGAGCCGCCGGCGCAGGTCGGCGAGCAGGTTGAGCACGGTCGCCTGCACCGAGACGTCGAGCGCCGAGACGGGCTCGTCGGCGATCAGGATCTCGGGCTCGAGCGCGAGCGCGCGCGCGATCGAGATGCGCTGGCGCTGGCCGCCCGAGAACTGGCGCGGGTAGGCGTCGAGCGCGCTCGGCGGCAGCCCGACGAGGTCGAGCAGCTCGCGGCAGCGCGCGTCGATGCCGGCGCGCGGCACGAGCTTGTGCACGCGCAGCAGCTCGGCCAGCGCCTGGTGCACGGTCATGCGCGGGTTGAGCGACGAGTACGGGTCCTGGAAGATCATCTGCACGCGGCGGCGGTCGGCGGCCGTCCGCTTCGCCGGGAGCGCGTGTCCCTCGACGAGCACCTGTCCCTCGGTGGGCTCGTAGAGGCCGACGATGCAGCGCCCGAGCGTCGACTTGCCGCAGCCCGACTCGCCGACGAGGCCGAGCGCCTCGCCGCGTCGCGACCTGCAGGTCGACGCCGTCGACCGCGCGCAGCACGTCGACCGGGAGCTTGCGCAGCCGCCGCGCGAGCGAGGCGTTGAGCGGGAAGTGCATCGCGAGGCCGCGCACCTCGAGCAGCGGAGCTCAGCGGACACGCGCGCCAGCTCCTCGTGGTAGCGGCACGCCGTGTCGCGCGGTCGCCTTCGATGGGGATGAGCGGCGGGTCGATGGTCGCGCAGTCGGCGTGCGCGATGTCGCAGCGCGGGTGGAAGCGGCAGCCCGACGGGCGGCGAGACGAGATCGGGCGGCATGCCCGCGATCGACTCGAGGTGCGCGCGGCGCTCGTCGAAGTCGGGCACCGAGCGCAGCAGCGCGCGCGTGTACGGATGCCGCGGCGCGCCGAACACCTCGGCGACCGTGCCCGTCTCGACGATGCGCGCGGCGTACATGACGGCGACGCGCTCGCAGGTCTGCGCGACGACCGCGAGATCGTGCGTGACGAGCACCTGCGAGACGCCCGTCTCGACGCGCAGGCGCGCGAGCAGGTGCAGGATCTGATCCTGGATCGTCACGTCGAGCGCCGTCGTCGGCTCGTCGCAGAGCAGCAGCTTGCGGCTCGCAGGCCAGGGCGATCGCGATCACGATGCGCTGGCGCAGGCCGCCCGAGAGCTCGTGCGGGTAGGCCCGGTAGCGCCGCTCGGGGTCGGGGATGCCGACCAGGCGCAGCAGCTCGAGCGCCCGCTCGCGCGCCTCGCGCCGCGCTGCGCCCGAGGCGCACCCGCGGCCCTTCGGCGATCTGCTCGCCGACGCGCATGACCGGATTGAGCGCCGTCATCGGCTCCTGGAAGACCATGCCGATGTGGTCGCCGCGCAGCGTGCCGAGCGAGCGTGCGGAGAGCGCCTCGCCGTCGAAGACGATCTCGCCGCCGGCGATGGTCGCACGTCCGGGCAGGATCCCGAGGATCGCGCGCAGCGTCATGCTCTTGCCGCAGCCCGACTCGCCGACGAGGCCGAGCGCCCCGCCGCGCGGGACGTCGAGGCGTGACGCCGTCGACGGCCTTGACGACGCCGCGCGGCGTCGGGATCTCGACGCGCAGGTCGCGCAGCGAGAGGATCGGATCGGCCGTCGTCACTCGGGCGCCAGCAGATCCGCGAGGCCGTCGCCGAGCAGGGAGAGGCCGAGCCCGGTGAGCAGGATGGCGAAGCCGGGGAACGTGGCGATCTGCCACTGCGTGGTGATCAGCGACTCGCCGTCGGCGATCATCGAGCCCCAGTCGGCGGTGGGCGGCGGGATGCCGGCGCCGAGATAGCTGAGCGTGACGATCGCGAGCACGGACAGCACGATGTCGCTCATCGAGAAGACGATCGCCTGCGTGATCACGTTCGGCAGCAGGTGGCGCCGGATGATGCGGGCGTCCGAGAGGCCGGCCGCTCGCGCCGCGAGCACGTAGTCGAGACGTTTCTGCACGAGGATCTCGCCGCGCACGATGCGCGCGTACGACACCCAGCCGACGACCGTGATGGCGATGATGATCGAGCGCTGTCCCGGGCCGAGCACGAACACGAGCGCGAGCACCAGCACGATGAACGGGAAGGCGACCACGACGTCGACGAGGCGCATCACGGCGGTGTCGGCGAAGCCGCCGTAGTAGCCCGGCGATGCAGCCGAGGAGCGATGCCGAGGCAGAACGGGAAGAGCACCGCGAGGAACGCCGTCAGCAGGTCGACGCGGCCGGCGTAGATCAGGCGCGAGTAGCACGTCGCGGCCGAGCTCGTCGGTGCCCAGCCAGTGCGCGCCGCTGGGGTGCGCGTAGGTGTGCAGCAGATCCTGCGCCGTTCGGGTCGTAGCGCGCGATCCAGCGGCGCGGCGAGCGCTGGCGATGATGAGCGCGAGCACGATCACGGCGCCGGCCACGAACGACGGCGTGCGGTACCAGCGGTTGCGGAACGTCCGGCGCCTCGAGATGGTGGCCGGGCCGATCTCCTCCGTCGCGACCGTCGCCATCAGTCGTACCTCACGCGCGGATCGAGCAGCGAGTAGGTGACGTCGATCGACGATGTTGACGAGTACGACCAGCGACGGCCAGCACGAGCGTCACGCCCTGCACGACGGCGAAGTCGCGCTGCTGAGATGCCGTCGTAGATCATCGCTCCGACGCCCGGCAGCGCGAACACCTTCTCGACGACCACCGTGTTGCCGATCAGGAAGCCGAGGTTGATGCCGAGGACGGTGATCATCGGCATGATCCCGTTGCGCAGGGCGTGGCGGATGAGCACCCGCCGCTCGGGCACGCCCTTCGCGCGCGCGGTGGTGATGTAGTCGGACTCGAGCACGGCGAGCAGGCTCGCGCGCAGGCTGCGTATCAGCAGCGGGACCGTGCCGATCGCGACCGTGAGCGCGGGCAGGAACATGCTCTCGAGGTGCCCGAGGACGCCCGTCGCCGTAGCCGCCGACGGGAAAGATCTGGCCACACGTCGGCCGCCAGCAGCAGGATCAGCATGATCCCGAGCCAGAACGCCGGCATGCCGAGCCCGACGATCGGCACGGCGCGCACGACCTGGTCGACCGCAGCCGTCCTTGCGCCGTGCCGCGACGGTCGCGAGCGGCACGGCGATGACCATCGACGAGCACGGTGCTGTAGACGAGCAGCCAGATCGTGACCGGGTGCGCGCTGGGCGATCATCGAGCGGACGGTGTCGCCGTACAGGAGCGAGTCGCCGAGGTCGCCGTGCGCGAGGCGCTGGAGGAACAGCCAGTACTGCTCCGGCAGCGAGCGGTCGAGGCCCCACTTCGCGTGCAGCTGCGCGATCGAGCTGCGGCGTCGCGCGATTGCCGAGCACCGCTCCTGCCGGATCGCCCGGCAGGAGGTGGATGAGCAGGAACGTCAGGATCGTCACGCCGAGCACGACCGGCACGAGCTGTACGAGCCGTCGCAGTACGTAGGCGACACGATCCACGACGTCCCTGCTCTACGGCTGGCGCCTCGGCTACTTCTGCAGCCAGACGTCCTCCATGTGGTAGTTGCCGGTCGGGTACACCTGGAAGCCCTGCACCTTGTTGGAGTAGGCGTAGCGGAACGGCGAGTAGTAGAGGAAGGCCATGAAGGCGTCCTCGGCGGCGATCCTCTGGATCTTCGAGTAGAGCACCTGGCGCTTCTTCGGATCGAACTCGCGCGCCGCGGCCTGCGCGCGGCCTTCGTGACGACGGGGTTGTTGTAGAACGTCTGGAACGAGTGCGCGCCCTGCGACGGGTCGACGGCGAACGACACGAGCTCGTCCGGGTCGGCGATGTCCATCGTCCAGTACGAGTTGTTCATGCCCGGATACGTCGCGGCCTACCAGTCGGCCTGCCACGCGTTGCCGTCCTTCTTGAGGATGTTGACCTTGATGCCGAGCGGCTTGCCGGCGGCCTGGATGACCTGCGCGATGGTCGCCTGAGTCGAGCGAGCCCGCGATCGCCTCGAACGTGGTGGTGAAGCCGTTCGGGACGGTCGACTTGGCCATCTCCTCCTTGGCCTTGGCGACGTTGTACTGGATGCCCGGCGACTTCGGGTCGTAGTACGGCACCTGCGGCGGCAGGAACGAGTTGGCCACGCGTGCCGTTGCCGAACAGGATCGCCTTGATCAGCGCCTTGCGGTCGATCAGGTACGAGATCGCGCGGCGCACGTGCACGTCCTGGAACGGCTTGAAGTGCTGGTTGAAGAGCACGTAGTCGGTGCGCGTGGACGGGAACAGCGTCATCGTGACGCCGGCCGTCGCCTTCAGCGGCTTGACCTGCGCCCAGCCGGGGAACTCGTCGATCTGCGCCTGGCCGCCCTTGAGCTGCAGGAGGCGCGTGTTGTCGTCGGCGACGTACGTCCAGGTCACGCTGTCCAGGTACGGCTTGCCCTTCTGCCAGTACTGGTCGTTGCGGACGTACTTGATCTCCTTGCCCTTGCGTCCAGTGATCCCACTTGAACGGGCCGGTGCCGACCGGGGCGTCGAAGAACGCCTTCTCGGTCTTGCCGCCGTAGTTCTTGGGCACGATCGAGTTGTTGAAGAGCGCGATGTCGGCGACCATCGGCGCCCACTGGTACTTCGTCTTGATGACGACCGTGTACTTGTCCTTGACGGTCACGCTCTTGATCGCGGTGTCGATGTAGCCCCAGCCCGTCTTGGGGTTGCGCGCGGCGTCGATCGAGAACTTGACGTCGTCGGCCGTCATCTCCTGGCCGGTGTGGAACTTGACGCCCTTGCGCAGGTGGAACGTGTACGTGAGCTTGTCCTTCGAGAGGTCGTAGCTCGTGGCCAGCCACGGCTTCACGCCCTTGCCGTCGGGCGTGACGATGTAGAGCGTCTCGTAGATCTGCTGGAAGACCCAGATCGACTCGTTGTCGAAGGCTCCACGTCGCGTCCATCGTCGTCGAGTCGGTGGTGCGCGCGATGACGAGATCGCCGCCCGCGCGTCGGAGTGGCCGTGCTCCGTGCCGAGGCGCTCGAGCCGAAGCTGAGCGCGGCGAGAGCCGCACAGGCCGCGAGCGCGATCAGCGCGGTCGAGACGGGTGCGTCGAGTCATGGGGCCTACCTCCCTAGCGGCGGCGAAGCCGCGAAGTATGACAGACCGGTCGGGTATTTGATCAAAGCCCCGGAGCCGCCTGGAGAGGCGCTTTGCGGCGACCTCTCAGGACTCGCCGAAGTAGAGCCTGCGCGAGTTCCCCGAGAGGATCGCCTCGCCGCAGCGCTCGGCCTGGCCGAGTGCGAGCTCGCCGGTCGCGACGAGCTCGGCGAGCACCTGGCCGAGCGTCGAGCGCGCGCGCATCGCGCCGAGCGCGATGTGCTCGGGGAGGCCCGCGGCGTCGGTCGACGCGTGGATGCGATTGATCGCTCCGACGGAGAGCGCGCAGCGCCACGCCTCGAGCAGGGCGGCGTGCCCGAGCGGCGGGATGCAGGTCGCGATGTCGAGCGTCACGTTGGCGTAGACGGCCGTCAGGAACGCGCCCTCGCGCACGTACGGCCAGGCGGCGTGCAGGATCACGAAGTGCACGCCCTGCGCCTCGTCGCTCGCGAGCATCCCGCGCAGGTGCAGCGGGTTGACGAGGCGGAGGTCGAGGTCGCGGTCGCCGTAGCCGGCGTGCAGCTGCACGGGCAGGCCGTCGCGGCGGGCGACGGGCAGTGCGCGCAGGAGCAGGAAGTCGACGAGCGCCTGCTCCTGGACGCGCGTGATCCCGGCCGCGCGCTGGCGCGCGAGCGCCACCTCGGCCTCGGCCGCGGACCACGGCCGGATGGCGAGGCCGCTGCGGTAGGCGGCAATGCTCTTGAGGCCCGCATAGCCCGCGTCGCGCGCGCCGCTGACGGCGGCGTCGTAGCGCTCGACCAGATCGGCGAAGGCGAGGCCCTCGGCGATCAGGTCGCCGGCCACGGACTCGAGGCGCAGCAGCGGTGCGACATCGACGCCGGCGGCGCGGATCTGCTGCAGCGGCAGCGCCTCGTCGCGGCGGCGGATAGCCGGTGTCGACCACCAGGCCGGTCGTCTGCGAGCGCTCGCACACGGTCGCCAGCCAGGTCGGCGGGTCGAGCCCGCGCGTGGCGGCGACGACGGCGCGCTCGTCCGCCGCGCAGCCGAGCTCGTCGGCGAGCTGCCGGATCGCCCAGCGGTACGGCACGAGCTCCGTCACCTGGGCCGACTCGGACGGCAGGCCCTCGAACCACGGCCAGCGGTACTCCTCGACCGTCTGCGGGCGGACGCGCAGCGGCGGATGCATGTGGCCGTCGACGAACGGGACCTGCGAAAGGTCGATCATGCAGGCGATTCAACCAGCTGCGCGGTGCCGGCGCCGCGCTTTCAGCCCGCCGAGATGCTCGCCAGTCCCGCCTCGCGCGTCTCGTGGATCGCGAGGAACGTCGCCAGGCCGGCGACCTTCGCGACGCGCTGGATCGTCACGGCTTCGGAAGGGATCGCGAGCTCGAGGCGACGGCCCCGCTCCGCGAACGTCTGGAAGGCGGCGACGAGGGCGCCGATCACGCTCGAGTCGATGAAGCTGCACTCCGAGAGGTCGACCAGGACGTCGGCCTCGCCGCCCACCCGCGCGAGCGTCGCGTTGATCTCCGCTCTCGTGGAGAGGTCGTGCTCGCCGCGGAGCGTGACGATCGCGACGCCGGGCGCGTGGCGCTCCAGCGCGACGGTGCCCGGAACGGGACCGTCCACGGGAGCTGCTCTTCGCTCGGCCTCGTCGGACTTCATACGCCCCCTTCTCGAATGCCTGTCCCGTCTCGCCGGGATTCGCGTCGCTCGCTTCCGGAAGCGCGACTCCACGGGGGTCAAGGGGGAGGCGCGCGCGAGATAGTAACCCGAATGGGGGATCCGATGATTGCGATTGCGAGAGCGGGGGACCGCCTTGTATGACGGCGTGCCTGATGATCGAGTTGCAAGCGGTGCCCGAGCGCGTGCCGAGTGCCCGCGGCGCGATCACGCGCCTGTGCGAGGACCTCGAGATCGAGGAGGACCTCGCAGGGCAGATCCGGCTCGCCGTGACGGAAGCCTGCACCAACTGCGTGCTGCACGCCTACGCGGACGAGAGCGGGACGGACGCCACCTTCGCGCTCGAGGCGCGGGTCGAGGACGACGACCTGCTCGTGGTCGTGCGCGACGCGGGAGCGGGCATCACGGCCGTCGCGCTCGGGGCGGGCGGGCCTCGGCTTCGGGCTGCGGCTCATGCGCCAGGCCGCCTCGAGCATGGACGTCGTCTCGCGCCCCGGCGGCGGCACGTCCGTCGCGATGCGCTTCGCGATTCGCTGAGGCTGGTGTCCCGCCCGGCGAAGGGAGGCAGGAAGCTGCGCCGGGCAGGACACCCGCACACCCCGCTCGCCGGTTCGCGCACGAGCAGGGCGGCATGACCTCAGCGAGCGGCGATACCCGCTGTCGCGAACGTCAAAACCGCCGCGCGTCACGCGCTCGCATCCGCCATCACGAGCGCATCGGCGAGCTCGATCAGGCGGAACGTGAGCCACGAGACCGTCAGGATCTCGCTGCGGTCGCCGTCCTCGAGCTCGAGCGGCCACGTGCGCTCGGCGAGTGCGAGCAGCTCGAGCACCGCCGCGGCGCGCGCGTCGGCCGGCTCGCCCAGTGCCTGGCGCGCGAGCGCGAGCAGGCCGATGCGATCGGGCATCTGCTGCCAGATCAGCGGCATGGCCATCACGAGGTACTCGTGGGCGCGGAGACGCGGGCGCGACGGCAGCGGCAGGTCGCGCCGCGAGGGGCTCGCTCAGCGCCGCGCACGGCTCGCCGGCCAGGAGACGCGCCGCGCCGAGCGCCGCCACGTCGCGGCGGCGGGCGTCGCTCGCGCCGGCCGCGGCGAGCTGCGGGAAGAGCTTCGCCTGCGTGCCGATCGGCGTGTAGTACGGCGCGTCGGAGCCGTAGACCAGCTGCTCGGGGGCGGCCTCCGCGAGCAGCGCGCGCACGTCGAGCGAGTTCCAGAGCGACGTGTCGAAGCGGATGTTCGGGTGCCGCAGCGCGCAGACCGCGTGCAGATCGGCGATCGCGCAGTGCGCGAGGATGACCTGCGCGCCGGGATGGCGCTCCAGCAGGCCCGCGAGGTCGCGTGCGAACGGCGGCACCGCGCGGCCGGTGTGGAAGAGGATCGGAACGCGCCGCTCGGCTGCCAGCGCGAAGGCGACAGGCAGTTGCGGGTGCGAGAAGTCGTAGCCCGGCAGGCTCGTGTGCAGCTTGATGCCGCGCGCGCCGGCGTCGAGGCCGGACTCGAGCTCGGCCAGGAAGCGCTCGCCCGGCTCGCTGCGCGCAAACGCCACGACGCGCCCCGCCGCTCGCCTCGGCGGCGGCCGCCACCTCTGCGTTGACGGCGGCGTAGCCCGCGCCGCGGGGCGACTGGAACGGGAAGGCCCAGGTGCTGCGTGACGCCGCCCGCGTCCATCGATGCGAGCAGGGTCGCGAGATCGAGCCGCGAGCCGTCGGAGGCGTCCGCGCCGAGATGGGCGTGCACGTCGACGAGCCCGTCGCCGTCGGGCACCAGCGGCCGCACGTGCGCGCGCCAGACGCGCTCGAGCGCGGCGGCGGCTTCGGCGAGGGCGGTGGGCACGGCGCGGGATGCTAGCGGTGGTGGAACCGGCCATAACCATTTCGCGCCGATTGTGTGCCAGTGTGAGAGGCAGTCGTCACCCCCAAACCCCTGAGTGACGCCAGCGGAAGGCCGGCCGTGTACCAGGTCTACGTCGAAAGCGGAGCGATCGACGCCGAGGTCGCTCTCGATCCCATCGCGGACGCGCTCGCGGCGAACCTCCGGGTGATCGGGCGCGGCGCGCTCGTCGGCATCGACGTCATCCGCCGCACGCTCAACTACAGCTGCACCGTCGATGCGACCGACGCGCGCCTCGCGATCATCATGGCCGCGAGCGAGTTCGAGGCCCATCTCGATCTGCTCGGCGTGACCGGCGTCCGCATCACGCACGCCGAGGCGGATCGCGAGCGCGTCAACACCGACGCGACCGAGGTCCGGCGCTCGAAGCTCGTCGCCTAGCGCCGGGTCACTCGAGCGGAAGGAGCTCGGCGAACGCGAGCAGCAGGTCGACGCACTGCTCCATGTCGCCGAGGTGGACGACGCCGACGGCCGAGTGGATGTGGCGCGAGGGGATCGAGACGCAGCCGGTCAGCGTGCCCGCGCCGGCCAGCGCGATCGAGCCGGCGTCGGTCGCCCCGCCGAGCAGGACCTCGCGCTGGAACGGCACCTTCGCGCTCTCGGCCGCCTCCTCGAGGCGCCGCGTCAGCCGGCGGGGCACGGCCGAGCCGATGACGGCCGCGGGCGCCCAGTCGAAGTACTTGATGGCCGGCCCGCCGCCGAGCTTGATCGGCAGCTGGCGGAACTCGGTCGCCGGCGTGTCGCCCGCCAGCGTGACGTCGAGCGCGATCGCCACGTCGGGCTGGACGCGGAACGCCGCGGGGCCCGCGCCGCGCAGGCCGAGCTCCTCCTGCACGCTCGCGACCGCGACGACGGTGGCGGAGACGTCGCTCTCCGCCAGCCGACGCATCGTCTCGATCATCACGGCGCACCCCGAGCGGTCGTCGACCGCCTTGCCGGTGAACACGCGCGTGCCGTTCAGCAGCGTGCCGGTGCGCACGAACGTGATCGGGTCGCCGACGCGCACGCCGAGCGCCTCGGTCTCCTCGCGGCTCGCCGTGCCGAGGTCGAGGAACATCTCGTGCAGCGGGATCGCCTTGGGCGCTCCTCCTCGCTGACGACGTGCGCGGGCTTCGTGCCGACGACGCCGAGCACCGGGCCCGTTCACGCCCTGCACCTCGAGCACCTGGTCGGTGAGCATGCGGTCGTCGTGGTAGCCGACCGGGGCGAAGCCGCAGGAAGCCCTCGTCCTCGATGTGCTGCACGAGGAACCCGAGCTCGTCCATGTGCGCGCAGAGCATCAGCACGGGCGCGTCCTTCGCGCCGCGCTTCGTGAAGTAGTGGTTGCCGAGCGGGTCGCGCGAGTGCTCGTCGGAGAGCGGCGCGAGCTCGGCCTGCATGATCTCCGCGACCTCCTCCTCGTAGCCGGAGATGCCGCGTGCGGCGTCGAGCTTGAGCATCAGATCGAGCATGCGATCGGCCATCTCGGATCTCCTTCGGGCGGTGCGGACGCGGCCAGTCTGGCACGATCGCCCCGGAATGCCCGACGATCCCATTCCGCACACCACCGCCGAGAAGCTCGCGCACGCCGAGCGGCTGCGCGAGCGCGCCCTGCACGCCGGCGACGAGCGCTCGGTGCAGCGCCAGCGCGAGCGCGGCAAGGGCCTCGCGCGCGAGCGCCTCGAGCGGCTGCTCGACCCGGGCTCGCTGGTCGAGCTGGACGCCTTCGTGCAGCACCGCAGCGCGAACTTCGGCCTGGCCGAGCGGCGTCCCTACGGCGACGGCGTCGTGACGGGCTACGGCACGGTGCACGGGCGCAAGGTCTTCGTGTTCTCGCAGGACTTCACGGTCTTCGGCGGCTCGCTCGGCGAGGCCTACGCGGAGAAGATCTGCAAGGTCATGGATCTCGCGGTGCGCTTCGGCTGCCCGGTGATCGGCATCAACGACTCGGGCGGTGCGCGCATCCAGGAGGGCGTCGTCGCGCTCGGCGGCTACGCCGAGATCTTCCGCCGCAACGTGATGGCCTCGGGCGTCGTCCCGCAGATCTCGCTCGTGATGGGCCCGTGCGCGGGCGGCGCCGTCTACTCGCCCGCGATCACCGACTTCGTGCTCATGACGCGCGGCACCTCGCACATGTTCATCACCGGGCCCGAGGTCGTGCGCACCGTGACCGGCGAGGAGGTCTCGTTCGAGGATCTCGGCGGCGCCGACACGCACGCGCAGCGCTCGGGCGTCGCGCATCTGGTGGCCGACGACGAGGACGCGCTCTGCGACGAGGTGCGCTACCTGCTCACGTTCCTGCCCCAGAACAACCTCGAGCCGGTTCCGCACGTGCGCACGGACGACCCGCGCGATCGCTGTGCGACCGAGCTCGACACGATCATCCCCGACTCGCCGACGCAGCCCTACGACATCAAGGCGGTCGTCCGCCACGTCGTCGACGACGGCGACTTCTTCGAGATCCACGAGCGCTACGCCGAGAACATCGTGTGCGGCTTCGCGCGGCTCGGCGGGCACGCCGTCGGCATCGTCGGGAACCAGCCGCAGGCGCTCGCCGGCGTGCTCGACATCGACTCGTCGGTGAAGGCCGGGCGCTTCGTGCGCACGTGCGACGCGTTCGGCATCCCGCTCGTGACGTTCGTCGACGTGCCGGGATTCCTGCCCGGCACGGAGCAGGAGTGGAACGGGATCATCCGCCACGGCGCGAAGCTGCTCTACGCCTACTGCGAGGCGACCGTGCCGAAGCTCGCCGTGATCACGCGCAAGGCCTACGGCGGGGCCTACGACGTGATGAGCTCCAAGCACGTCGGCGCCGACTTCAACTTCGCCTGGCCGACGGCCGAGGTCGCGGTCATGGGACCCGAGGGCGCCGTCAACATCGTCTTCCGGACGGAGCTCGCCGAGGCGGAGGACCCCGTCGCGCGGCGCGTCGAGCTGATCGACGAGTACAAGGCGCAGTTCGCGAACCCGTTCACGGCCGCCGAGCGCGGCTACGTCGACGACGTGATCCGCCCCTCGCGCACGCGCCCGGTGCTGATCGACGCGCTCGAGACGGCGCTCACCAAGCGCGTCGAGCGCCCCAAGCGGCGGCACGGGAACATCCCCTTGTGAGAACGCCGGCTCGCGCTGCGGCTCACGCTGCCCGCTCCGTAGGCGCCGCGCGTCCGGCAGGGCGAGTCCGTACGATTCACCCCATGTCGGTGCACGAGACGGTCGAGCTGATCGATACCCGCGAGGATCTCGTCGCGTTCATCGAGCAGCTCCGCAGCGATCACGAGGATCATCCCGAGGGGTGGGGGAACAGCGACCTCGCGTCGTACCTCGACGGGCTCGCCGGCTGGACCGACGACATGGCCGGGTATCTCACGAACCGTGGCATCGACTCGGAGGACATCCCGGTCTGGCGCCTCTTCGGGATGATGCTGCTCGCCGCCGCGGCGTACGAGTAGCGGCGGATGCGCGAGCTCGAGATCTCCCCGGAGCCCGGCGATCCCGCCATCGCGGCGGCGATCGCGCGCGCGATCGAGCGCCTCGAGAGCGACGAGGGACTCACGGCGCCGCGTCCGCACGAGCGCTCGGCGTGGGCCGCGGAGGCGCGCGGCGAGCTCGTCGACGATGGCTTCGCCTGACGTCCTGCTGGGCGCCGGCCTGTACGAGACGGTGCGCGTCTCGGACGGCGTCGCGCTGCACGGCGAGCGCCACCTCGAGCGGATGACGGCGTCCGCGCACGCGCTCGGGCTCCCTGCCCCGGAGCGCGCGGCGTTCGCCCGTGCGATCGCTCAGGCCACGGGAGCCGGCGATGTCGTGCGCGTCCGGCTGCACGCGCCGGACGGCGAGCCGGAGCTGAGCGCGGAGCGCCGGGCGGCGCTCGCGCCCGAGCCGCTGCGCGCGACTGCCCTCGGCGGCTGGTACGCGCCCGGCTACCTGCTCCGCGAGCACAAGCTCACGAGCCATTTCCACGGGATCCAGGGCCGCCGGCTGGCGCAGGCCGCCGGCTATGACGATGCGCTGCTGGTCACCCACGACGGGCGCGTGGGGGAGGCCACGAACGCCAACGTGGCGCACGTCGCCGGAAGCGCCCTGATCACGCCGTCGGTCGACGGGCTGTTGCCCGGGGTGTGCCGCGGGGCCGTGCTGGATGCCGCGCGCGAGCTCGGAGTGGCGGTGGAGGCGCGTCCCGTCGCGCTCGCCGAGCTCATCGACGCCGACGCCGTCCTCGTGACCTCGTCGCCGCGCGGGATCAGCGAGCTGATCGAGCTCGACGGCCATGTGCTGCGGCGCGCTGCGCCGGATCTGCTCGCGGCGCTGCGCGAGCGCGTGGCGGCGGCGGCGCGGGAGGGCGCGCTGGCGCTACCGTGACGGCGTGAGCCCGGCTCTGGCTGCGGGCGCCCGTGTGCTCGCGGACGCCGTCCCCGCGCGCGGCATCGAGCCGGCGGCGGCGCTGCACGCGCTGGCGGGGCCGGGGAGCGTCCTGCTCGAGTCGGGAGAGGGCCGCTGGTCGTACCTCGCGCCGTGGCCCGCCGCCGTGCTCTCGCGGCGCGATCCGGCGGGCGCGCTGGAGGAGGCGCGCGAACTGCTCGACCGGCTCGCCGCCGACGTGCCGGCGGGTGCTCCGCCGTTCACCGGCGGGCTGCTCGGCTCGCTGGGATACGACCTCGCCCGGGCGCTCGAGCCCATCCCGCAGATCGCGCGCGACGACCTCGGGCTGCCGGCCATCCAGCTCGCGGCGGTCGACTCGCTGTACGCATTCGACCGCGAGCGCGACGAGCTGTGGATCGTCGCCCGGGCCGAGCGCGAGCTGCGCCGGCTGCGCGACGGGCTGGAGCGCGTGCGCCCGGTGGCGCGCCCCGCGGCGCCCGGCGACGAGCTCCGCGGCATGCCCTACGCGCACTACTGCGCGCGCGTCGAGCGCGTGCTCGACCACATCGCGCGCGGCGACGTCTACGAGGTCAACTACACGCAGCGGCTCGAGGGGAACTGTTCCAACTCGCTGGATCTCTACGCGCGTCTGCGCGAATCGGCGCCCGTGCCGTACAACCTCTATCTGGACGCGGGCGGCTGGCAGCTCGTCGGCGCGACGCCCGAGACGTTCCTGCGCGTCGGCGCCGACGGGCGCTGCGAGACGCGCCCGATCAAGGGCACGCGACCGCGCGACGACGACCCGGCTGTCGATGCAGCGCTCGCGGCGGACCTCGCGACGCATCCGAAGGACCGCGCCGAGAACGTGATGATCGTCGACCTCGCGCGCAACGACCTCTCGCGCGTGTGCGCCCCGGGGACGGTGCGCGTGCCGTCGCTGTGTGCGGTCGAGTCGCACCCGACCGTCCACCAGCTCGTCTCGACCGTGACCGGTCAGCTCGTCCCCGGCCGCGACGCTCTCGACCTCGTGGCGGCGGCGTTCGCCCCCGGCTCGATGACCGGAGCGCCCGAAGGTGCGGGCGATGCAGCTGATCGAGCAGCTCGAGCCGGTCCGCCGCGGCCCCTACGCCGGCGCGTTCGGCTGGCTGTCCCCGGACGGCGCCTGCGACCTGGCGGTCGTGATCCGCACGGCCGTGATCACCCGCGGCCGCGCCTATCTCCACGTCGGCGGCGCGATCGTGGCCGACTCCGACCCCGCCGAGGAGTACGAGGAGTCGCTCGTCAAGGCCCGCACGGTCGCTGGAGCCCTCGGCGCAACCGTCAACCCGTAGTCGAGACGTGCAAGACCGGGGTCAGACCCGCACGTTGCGGGCCTGACCCCGGTCTTGCAGAGCGGGTGCCCGGCAGGGCGAGGCGTGGCGTTGTAGGGTCGGCGCTCGTACCGATCGTCACCGCTGGGAGGACTCCGTGCCGCACTACATCACGCTCATGAACTGGACCGAGCTGGGAGTGAAGAACGTCGCGCAGTCGGTCGACCGCGCCAGCGCGGCGCGGGCCGCGCTGGCGACCAAGGGCGTCGACCTGAAGGACGTCTACTGGACGGTCGGTGCCTACGACGTCGTGGCCATCGTCGAGGCGCCCGACGACGCGACCGCCTCCGCCGCACTGCTCGCGCTGGTCGCGCAGGGCAACCTCCGCACGACCACGCTGCGCGCGTTCACGGCCGAGGAGTTCAGCGACGTCATCAAGCGCTCCGCCGGCTAGACGGGCATTGCTCAATTGGGGCCTGGCCCCAATTGAGCAGTTCTCCCGCACTCGCGTCGTAGACTCCCGCGGCCATGGCCGTGCCTTTTCGCAAGGTGCTCGTCGCGAATCGCGGCGAGATCGCCGTTCGTGTCTTCCGCGCCCTGCGCGAGCTCGGGATCGGGTCGGTCGCCGTGTACTCCGAGGCCGATCGCGGGTCGCTGCACGTACGGCGTGCCGACGAGGCGCGGCTGATCGGGCCGGGAGCGCCCGCCGAGAGCTATCTGCACGTCGAGCGGATCATCGCCGCGGCGCGCGCGAGCGGGGCGGAGGCGATCCATCCGGGCTACGGCTTCCTGGCCGAGAACGCGGACTTCGCGCGCGCCTGCGGGGACGCGGGGCTCGTCTGGATCGGCCCGCCGCCCTCGGCGATCGAGGCGATGGGCTCCAAGATCGGCGCGCGCCAGAGGATGTCCGCGGCCGGCGTGCCGATCGTGCCGGGCACGACCGAGGAGATCCGCGACGCGGCGAGCGTGATCCGCCTCGGCGACGAGTACGGCTGGCCGATCGCGATCAAGGCGTCGGCGGGCGGTGGCGGTCGCGGCATGGAGGTGGTCGCCTCGGCGGCCGAGGCCGAGCGCGCGCTCGAGACCGCGCAGCGCCAGGGCGAGGCCTACTTCGCCGATGCCGCCGTCTACGTCGAGAAGTACGTCGAGGACCCGCGGCACGTCGAGATCCAGGTGCTCGCCGACGGCCACGGGCACACGATCCACCTCGGCGAGCGCGACTGCACGCTGCAGCGCCGCCACCAGAAGGTCCTCGAGGAGTCGCCGTCCCCGGCCGTCTCCGCCGAGCTGCGCGCGCGGATGGGCGCGATGGCCGTCGAGGCCGCGCGCGCGGTCGGCTACGTCGGCGCCGGCACGGTGGAGTGCCTGCTCGACCGTCACGGCTCGTTCTTCTTCCTCGAGATGAACACGCGCATCCAGGTCGAGCACCCGGTCACGGAGCTGGTGACGGGCTTCGATCTCGTGCGCGCGCAGATCGAGATCGCGGGCGGTGCCGAGCTGCCGATCGCCCAGGCCGACGTCGAGCTGCGCGGGCACGCGTTCGAGTGCCGCATCAACGCCGAGGACGCGGGCGCCGGCTTCCGGCCCGCGCCGGGGCGTGTGGTGCGCTACTCCGAGCCGTCCGGGCCGGGCGTGCGCGTCGACTCCGGCATCGAGGAGGGCGACGAGGTCGTCGGCCTCTACGACCCGCTGATCGCCAAGCTCTGCGTCTGGGACAGCGATCGCGAGCGCGCGCGCCTGCGCATGCTGCGTGCGCTCGACGAGCTCGTGGTGGAGGGCGTGCCCACGCTCGTGCCGCTGCACCGGCTGATCCTGGAGCATCCGTCGTTCATCGCCGGCGAGACCTGCGCCGGGCTGATCGAGGGCGAGCTCGCCGACGCGCTCGCGCCCGCCGGCCCGGCCGAGCCCGCCCTGCCGCCCGCCGAGCAGCGCCGCTATGCGGTCGAGGTCGACGGCGCGCGCTACGACGTCAGCATCGCCCTGCCGGCCGACGAGCTGCTCGCGGCCGAGCGCCGCCGCCGCGCCGAGCGGCGCGCTCGGGGCGGTGCCGGCGGTCCGGGCGGCGAGCGCGTGACGAGCCCGATGCAGGGCACCGTCCTGCGCGTCGAGGTCGGCGAGGGCGACGCCGTCGAGGCGGGTCAGGTGCTCGTGATCGTCGAGGCCATGAAGATGGAGAACGAGATCCGCGCGCACACGCCGGGTGTGGTGCGGGAGCTCGCGGTCGCGGTCGGCGACTCCGTCACCAGCGGCCAGTTGCTCCTGAGCGTCACGGAGCCGTGAGCACGCCGGTCCTGCGCACGCCGCGCCTTCTCCTGCGGGAGTGGCGCCCCGAGGATCGCGAGCCGTTCGCCGTGATGAATGCGGATCCGCGCGTGATGGAGCATTTCCCCGCGACGCTCCCGCGACGGCAGAGCGACGCGCTCGCGCGGCGCTCCGAGCGTCACTTCGCGCGCCACGGCTTCGGCCCGTGGGCGGTCGAGGTTCCGGGCGTCGCGCCGTTCATCGGCTTCGTCGGGCTCGTCGTGCCGGCGTTCGAGGCGCATTTCACGCCCTGCGTCGAGATCGGGTGGCGGCTCTCGGCCGAGCACTGGGGGCAGGGCTACGCGACCGAGGCCGCGCTCGCGAGCGCAGCCCACGCGTTCGGCGCACTGGGCGCCGAGCAGCTGGTCTCGTTCACCACGCCCGCGAACGTGCGCTCGCGGGCGGTCATGCGCAGGATCGGCATGACGCACGATCCGGCCGACGATTTCGATCATCCGCGCATGCCGCACGGACATCCCTTGAAGCGGCACGTCTTATACCGGATGGATGCAAATCGCGATTTTCGGGGTACGCTGGACCGGTGACGCTGCCAGCGCGTGCCCTCCTGATCGCGCTCGGTGCGCTGCTGGCGTCCGCCACGGTGCCCGGGCTCGCTTTCGCCGTCCTCCTCGCGCGCCGAGGTCGTCGTCGAGCTGAAGGGCGCGCCCGTGGCCGAGCGCGCGCCGCTTGCGCAGCTGCGCGATGCGCGCGGTCACGTCGATCTCCAGCGTCTCGGACCGCGCCTCGCGCGCGCCCAGATCGCCAGCGAGCAGCGCGCCGCCGCGGCGCGGCTCAAGCGCGCCGCTCCCGGTCTCCGGGTGCGTGCGCACATGAGCACCGTCATCGACGCGCTCGTCGTCACGCTGCCCCGCAGCGAGCTCTCGCGCCTCGCGGGCGTGCCCGGCGTCAAGCGCGTCTGGCCGGCGGTGACCTACCACGCCCAGACCGACCAGGTGCCCGCCGTCGTGGGGGCGCCGGCGATCTGGAGCGGTCTCAGCGGCGGTCTCGCCGCGACCGGCGACGGCATTCGCATCGCGGTCATCGACGACGGCATCGACATGACGCGCCCCTCGTTCTCCGGCGAGGGCTACAAGTACCCGCCGGGGTTCCCGAAGGGCATCGAGTCGGGCACGAACGGCAAGATCATCGTCGCGCGCGCGTTCGCACCGCCCGGCGGCTCCGCGCGGATGCGCACCGCCTTCGATCCCGACGGCTCCGAGCACGGCACGCACGTCGCCGGCATCGCAGCGGGGCTCTCGGGCATCTCGGGCGACGTCGCAGGGCGTCACGCTCACCGGGCTCTCGGGCGTCGCGCCGCACGCCTACCTCGGCTCGTATCGCGTGCTCACGACGCCGACGCCCTCGTTCGGCCTCGACGGCAACGGCCCCGAGATCGCGCGGGCGATCGACCAGGCGGTGGCCGACGGCATGGACGTGCTCAACCTCTCGCTCGGCGAGCCCGAGGTCGAGTCGGCCAACGACCTCGTCGCCCGCGCCATCCACGGCGCCGCGCGCGCGGGCGTGGTCACGGTCGTCGCGGCCGGCAACAGCGGCGACGACCTCGGCGGCGGCTCGGTCTCGTCGCCCGGCTCCGCACCCGACGCGATCACGGTCGCGGCGACGAGCGTCGGGCGCTTCGTCGGCGTCTCGGTCGGCGTGCTCGGGCCCGGCGCCGTGCCCGCCGACCTCGCGGCCTTCGGCGCCGCGTCGAACGACGCCGACGAGATCCCGTCCGCGTGGAACGCCGGCGTGCCGCTGACGGCTCCGGGCGACTGCGGCGGCGGCCGCGCCGGCGCGCTCGTGCTCGTGCAGCTCGGGCCGCAGCTGCACGGCGCCCGCGCGCCGAGGCGGCGATCGCGCCCGGCGCGCTCGGCATCGTCTTCGCCCAGCACGAGGCCGGCGATCCGGTCGCGATCGACAACAGCCAGCATGCGCACGCTGACGGTGTCCGACCTGGTCGGCGCCCGCCTCGCCCAGCAGGCCGCGGCCGCCGGCGGCGAGCTGACGCTCTCGGTCGACGACCACGAGACGAAGCAGATCTCGGCCAACTCGGGCCTGATCGCGTCCTTCTCGTCGCGCGGCCCGGCCCCGTACTCGCTCGCGCTCAAGCCCGACGTGTCCGCGCCCGGCGTCGACATCGTCTCGCCGATCCCGGGCGGCTACGGCACCTGGTCGGGCACGAGCATGGCCTCTCCGGCGGTGGCCGGCGCGGCCGCGCTGCTGCGCCAGCGGCATCCCACCTGGACGCCGGCGCAGATCAAGTCGGCGCTCGTGCTGACCGCGCGGCCCGTCTTCAACGACACCGCGCACAAGCACCCGACGAGCGTCCTCGCCGCGGGCGGCGGCATGATCGACGTGCAGGCCGCCGACGCGCCGGGCCTCTTCGCCGAGCCCTCGGGCGTCTCCTTCGGACTCGTGCGCCCCGCGCACAGCGAGACGCGCTCGATCGAGCTCAGCGACGCGGGCGGCGGCGGTGGCGTCTGGTCGGTGAGCGCGCCGGGCCTCGACGTGGCCGCGAGCGTCGGACGTGCCCGCCGGCGGCTCGCAGAAGCTCGAGCTCTCGCTGCGCCCGCCGCCGCGCACGTCGGTGGGCAACCGCTCGGGCAGCATCGTGCTCACGTCCGGGACGCGCACGCGTCCACATCCGCTGGTGGGGCTACGTCGAGCGCCCGCGGCTCGCCAAGCAGACCTCGCGCCAGCTCCCGGCCGGCCGCTGGATCACGGGCGACACGCGCGAGGGCACCAAGCTCGTGCAGCACTACCGCTGGCCCTCGGGCCCCGGCGGCAGCGGGCTGCCGCGCGTCTATCCCGGGCGCGAGCAGCTGTGGTCGTTCACCGTCCCGGCCGGGCGCGCGCAACGCCGGCGTCGTCGCCGAGGGCGCCGTCGTGCCGCAGATCCTGCTCGCGCGCGACGAGAACCGGCTCGCCGGCGAGCCCGCGCTGCCCTCGAACGGCAATCCCGTACCTCGAGACCTACGGCCAGTTCGAGCGCGTGAGCGGCCTGCTCGTGCCGGGCCCGGGCCGCTACTTCGTCATCGTCGAGACGCGTCCGGGCCACACGCCCGGGCCCCTATCGCCTGCGGCTCTGGGTCAACGACCGCACGCCGCCCGCGATCATCCGCCGTCACGAGGTACGTCAGCCGACGGCGATGCTGCGCTTCCGCGTGACCGACGGGGGCAGCGGCGTCAGCATCCCGGACGTCGTCGTGCGCATCGACGGCACCCAGGAGGACGTCTCCGTCTCGGCGGACGGCCACGCGAGCGTGCGCGTCGTCGGCCTCGACGCCGGGCAGGCACCGCGCTCGACATCTCGGCCTCCGACCTGCAGGAGACGAAGAACTCCGAGAACGCGTCGGCGCTGGCGCTGCCGAATACGCGCACGGTGCACGTGGCGTTCACCGTGGGCGGAACCGGCTAGCCTCCGACGCGTGGATCTCTACGAGTACCAGGGCAAGCAACTCTTCGCGCGCTTCGGCATCCCCGTCTCGGACGGGCGCGTCGCGTTCACGCCCGAGGAGGCGCGCGCGGCGGCGGCCGAGATCGGCGGGCCCGTCGTCGTCAAGGCGCAGGTGCTCGTCGGCGGCCGCGGCAAGGCCGGCGGCATCAAGCTGGCGGCGACGCCCGACGAGGCCGCCGAGCGCGCCGGCGAGATCCTCGGCCTCGACATCCGCGGCCACGTCGTGCGCACGCTCTGGATCGAGCAGCGCGTCCGACATCGAGCGCGAGTACTACTTCTCGATCACGTTCGACCGCGGCGCCAAGCGCCCGCTGTTCATGCTCACGACGAGCGGCGGCGTGGACATCGAGGAGGTCGCCGAGAAGAACCCCGACGCGCTCGCGCGGCTGCACATCGACCCGCTGGCCGGCTGGCATCCCTGGATCGCGCGCGAGCTGTGCTTCCGCGCCGGCATCCCCGCCGCCGAGCGCAAGCAGGTCATCGCGATCATCGAGGCGTCCTACCGCGCCTTCCGCGAGGCCGACGCGATGCTCGTCGAGATCAACCCGCTGATCGTCACGCCCGACGGCGAGGTGCGCGCGCTCGACTCGAAGTTCACGGTCGACGACAACGCGCTCTACCGGCATCCCGACATCGCCGAGATGCGCGACGTCGCGGCGGCCGACCCGCAGGAGCAGATGGCGCGCGAGAAGGGCCTGACCTACGTCAAGCTCGACGGCGAGGTCGGCATCCTCGGCAACGGCGCCGGCCTCGTGATGTCGACGCTCGACGTCGTGGCGCAGGCCGGCGGCCGCGCGGCCAACTTCCTCGACGTCGGCGGCGGCGCGCAGGCGCAGGAGATCGTCGACGCGCTCGAGGTCATCACCTCGGACTCGAAGGTGCGCGCGATCCTCTTCAACATCTTCGGCGGCATCACGCGCTGCGACGAGGTCGCCCAGGGCATCCTCGACGCGCTCGACGGCCGCGACATCGGCGTGCCGATCGTCGTGCGGCTCGACGGCACCTCCGACGAGGAGGGCCGCAAGCTGCTGTCCGACGCGAACCCGCCCGGCGTCTACGTCGAGCGCACCATGCTCGACGCCGCGCGGCGCGCCGTCGAGCTCGCAGGGGCGGCTGCCTGATGGCGATCCTCGTGACCGCCGAGACGCGGCTCGTGGTGCAGGGCATCACCGGCCGCGAGGGCTCGTTCCACGCCACGCGCAACCGCGACTACGGCACGGCCGTCGTGGCCGGCGTGACGCCCGGCAAGGGCGGGCAGGACGTCAACGGCATCCCCGTGTTCGACACCGTCGCGCAGGCGGTCGAGCGGGAGGGCGCCAACACGTCGATGGTGTTCGTGCCGCCGCCGTTCGCGGCCGACGCCATCTACGAGGCCGTCGACGCGGGCTGCGAGACCGTCATCTGCATCACCGAGGGCATCCCGGCGCACGACATGCTCGACGTCTACGCGTACGTGCGCTCGCGCGGCGTGACGCTGCTCGGGCCCGAACTGCCCCGGCGCGCTCTCGCCCGAGGTCGCGTCGGTCGGCATCATCCCGACGAAGGTCTTCAAGAAGGGCCCGGTCGGGCTCGTCTCGCGCTCCGGCACGCTGACGTACCAGATCGGCAACGAGCTGGCCCAGGCCGGCGTCGGCAACTCCACGATCGTCGGCATCGGCGGCGACCCGATCGTCGGCTCGTCGTTCATCGACATCCTGCGGCCGCTTCGAGGCCGATCCGCAGACCGAGCTCGTCGTGATGGTCGGCGAGATCGGCGGGGCGGAGGAGGAGCGCGCGGCCGAGTTCATCGCCGATCACATGAGCAAGCCGGTCGTCGCCTACATCGCCGGCTTCACCGCGCCGCCCGGCAAGACCATGGGCCACGCCGGCGCGATCATCTCGGGCTCGTCGGGGACGGCGCAGGCCAAGAAGGAAGCGCTCGAAGCGCGCGGCATCCGCGTCGGCACCAATCCGACCGAGGCCGCCCAGATCGCCGCAGAGCGCGTCCGCTCGACGTGACCGCGCGCGCCCGGCGCGCGTGCACAGGGCGGCACTGGGCCTGCGTGCTGGGTTCCGCCCCGCGGCGCGCTCGCCGCGCCGGCCGCAGGCGAGCTCGCCGGCCGGTCGACGTGCGAGTGATCGTGCGCCTCGAGCCGCCGCCGCTCGCGCTCGTCGCGCCGGGCCGCCGGCAGCTGATGGGCGTCGGCAGCGTGACGCGCGTCGGACGCCGCGTCGTTCGGCTCCCGGCTCTACCTGGCGCAGCTCGCGCCGGGTGCAGGAGCGCTTCGCGGCGCGCTTGCGCGCGGCGGTGCCCGGCGTCGCGATCGAGCGCCGCTACCGCGTCGTGCTCGATGCGCTCGCCGTGAGCGTGCCCGCCGCGCGATCTCGCTCGCGTCGAGCGGCTGCCGGGCGTCGCCGACGTCTACCCGGTCGCGATCTATCACCCGCTGACGGACACCGTCCCGGCGCTCGTCGGTGCCGTCCCGCTGTGGGGCGCCGACCGCTCGACCGCGGGGGCGGGCATCAAGGTCGGAGTGATCGACGACGGCATCGACGCGGGCGCCCCGTTCCTCGCGCCCGACGGCCTGCGCGCCCCCGCGGGCTTCCCGCGCGGGCAGCGGCGCTTCACGAGCGGCCGCGTGATCGTCGCGCGCAGCTTCGCCGGGGACGACGCGCCCGGTGCCGACCACCTGCGCCTTCGACCCCAAGGTCTCCGAGCACGGCACGCACGTCTCGGGCATCGTCGCCGGCGCCTACGGCACCGTGGCGCGTCCCGGCCTCGGGCTGCCGGTCGTGCGCGGCCTCTCCGGCGTGGCGCCCGGCGCCTGGCTCGGCAACTACCGCGGGCTCGCGCGCGGCGACCACGAGAGCGGCGCGATCGGCTCGACCGTCGAGCTCGCGGCCGCCGTCGACACGGCGGTCGCAGACGGCATGGACGTGCTCAACCTCTCGCTCGGCGGCCCGCAGATCGACCCGACGGCCGACGCGCTCGCGCTGGCGCTCGCGAACGCCGCGCGCGCCGGCGATCCCGTCCGTCGTCGCGGCCGGCAACGACTTCGACTCGCGCGGCTACGGCTCCGTCTCGTCGCCGGGCACGAGCGCGACCGCCATCACCGTCGCGGCGACCTCGAGCACGCGGGTCTTCGGGGTCAACGGCCGCGTGAGCGGCTCCGGCTACCCGGAGCTCGCGCCCGTTCACCGCGGTGCCGTCGATCGGGCCGCGCGTGCCGGCGTCGCTCGGCAGCCCGACGCGGCTCGTCGCTCGCGCCCGCCTACGGCCTCGATCGCCGCGGCTGCCGCGAGCCGTCGCGGCGCCATGCGCTGCGCGCGGTCGTGCTGCTGGTGCGCGGCGGCTGCAGCTTCGGCACCAAGGCGATCAACGCGCACGACGCGGGGGCAGAGGCGGTGATCGTCGGAGAGCGATCGGCCCGGGCCGCCGTTCGTCGTCGAGGAGGAGGCGGAGCTGCCGCTGCTCGTGGTGACCGACGCCGTCGGCAGCCAGCTGCACTCCTACATCGCGAGCGCCGGCAGCGACGCGCGGGTGCGCTTCACGCGCGTGATCGCCGAGCTGCCCACGCCGGCTCGCGTGCTGACCGACTTCTCGTCGGCCGGGCCGACGCCGTTCGATCACCTGCTCAAGCCGGACGTCTCGGCCCCGGGCGAGGCGATCCTGTCGTCGATCCCGCTCGCCTCGACCGACTACCCCGGCGCGTTCGCGTCGTGGGAGGGCACGTCGATGGCCGCGCCCGGCGGTCACGGGCGTGGTCGCGCTGATGCGCGAGCGCCACCACGACTGGACGCCCGCGCAGATCCGCTCGGCGCTGATCGGCTCGGCCGTGCCCGCCTACGCCGACTCGAACGCGACCGTCGAGGCCTCGCCGCTGCGCACGGGCGGCGGCTTCGTCGACGCCGGCGGCGCGGTCGCGCCGGGCATCCTCTCCGAGCCGCCCGTGCTCGGCTACGGGCTGCAGCGGCCGGGCGCGTCGGTGACGCGTGCCCGTGAGCGTGACCGACATGGGTGACGGCGCCGGGCGCGTGGCAGGTGACGCATCGACCGCCACGGCGGCTCGCCGCCCGGCGCGACCGCCGACGGCGCCCGCCGAGCTGATCGTCCCGCCCGGCGGCGCCGTGCTCCTGCCGGTCACGCTGACGATCGCGCCGGACACCGTCGAGGGCGACGCGACGGGGTACGTCGTGCTCACGCAGGGCACGCGCTCGCGGCGCATCCCGTACTGGGCGCACGTCGAGCGGCCGCGCTTCGCGACGGCGACGTCGCTACCTCCTGCATCCCGGCGTCGTGCGCGGCTCGACGCGCGGGCAGCCCGACCGCGTCCAGCGCTACCGCTACCCGGCGTACACCGGCGCGCTCGGCCTCCCCGTGACGCTGGCGCGGCGGAGAGACGCTCTACCGCTTCCACCTCGCCAGGCGCGCGATCAACGTCGGCGTGACGGTCGAGTCGCTCGACGGCGGAGGCCTGCGGCCGTTCGTGCTGCGCGGGCTCGACGAGAACCGCGTCGCCGGCGAGTCCGGCCTGCCGATCGACGTCGGGCCGTCGCTGACCGACGATCCCGGTGCCGTCGGCCGGCCTCTACGGGGCGCCGCCGGGCGACTACGCGGTCGCGATCGACTCGGCGAAGCGGCGCGGCGGGGAATTCCGGCTGCGCTTCTGGGTCAACGACGTCACGCCGCCCGCGCTCGGCCGGTTGCTCGTCTCCCCCGATGCGAGGACGCTGCGCGTGCCCGTGACCGACGCGGGCTCGGGCGTCGATCCGCGCTACCTCGAGTGCGCGCTGGTGCAGGAGGGCTCGCCCGAGGACCGCGCCTGCCGGCCCGACTGGGACGCGCGCACCGGCGTCGCCACGATCCTCGTCGGGCGGCTGCCGGCCGGGCGCTACGCGCTCTCGCTGCGCACCGGCGACTACGCGCAGTCGCGTGACGCGCTCGCGATCTCGATCAGCCCACGCCACGTGCGCACGCGCGTGATCGGCCTGATGGTGGATGCGCGCGGCGCCATCAGCGTCGGCGCCGCACCCGCCTCCGCCGCGCTGCGACGCGCGGCGCCAGGTCGGTGGCGGCTGACGCCGCCGGTCCTCGATACGCTGCGGACATGGCCGATGCGATCCCGTTCACGCGTGGCGTCCCGAGCGCCGACATGCTCCCCGTCGACGACATGCGCCGCGCGCTCGCGACTGCGATGGAGCGGGAGCCGACGGTGGCGCTCTCGTACTCCCCGGGCGGGCATCCCGGACTGCGCACGCTGGATCGGTGCGCGCTACGGCGCCCCGCCGGAGCGCGTCGTCTGCGCCAACGGCTCGCTCGAGGTGTTCGCGTTCGTCGCCGACGTGCTGCTCGCGCGCGCGTCCACGAAGCGCGTGCTGGTCGAGGCGCCCACCTACGATCGCAGCATCCTGATCCTCAAGCGCGCGGGCGCCGACGTCGTCGGCGTTCCGGTCGACGGCGACGGCATCGACACCGATGCGCTGGCGGCCGAGCTCGAGCGCGAGGTCGCCCGCGTTCCTCTACGTGATCCCGAACTTCCAGAACCCGAGCGGCGCCACGATGTCGCTCGAGCGCCGCAAGCGCGTCCTCGAGCTCGCCGAGCAGCACGACGTCGTGGTCGTCGAGGACGATCCGTACGGCCTGCTGCGCTGGGCGGGCGCCACGCCGCCGACGCTCTACGAGCTCGACGGCGGCCGGCGCGTGATGACGATGTCCTCGTTCACGAAGACGGTCGCTCCCGGGCTGCGCATCGGCTACGTCGTCGCACCCGCCGAGCTGGCGACGGCGGTCGGCAAGCACGCGGAGAACACCTACATCTCGCCCTGCATGGTCTCGCAGGCCGGACTCGCCGCGTACTGCGAGGCCGGCTACTTCGAGCCCGGCGTCGAGCGCGCGAAGGCGGAGCTCAAGGCGCGCTGCGACGCGATGGTCGAGTCCGTGCGCGCGCACTTCCCGGCCGGCGTGCAGATGGTGGTGCCGGAGGGCGGGTACTTCCTGTGGCTCGATCTCGGGCCCGGCGCGGACACCACGGCGCTCGCCGCGCGCGCGGCCGAGGCCGGGGTCCCGTTCGTCAAGGGCGCCGACTTCTTCGCCGACGGCAGCGGCACGACGTGCCTCCGGCTCGCGTTCTCGGCGGTGCCGCCGGATCGCATCCGCGAGGGCATCGAGCGCCTCGGCGCGGTCATCGCCGCAGGCTCGCCGGCCCGTAGTCTCCGGCGATGCCGCTCGACGACCTCCTACAGGGCAATCGCGTCTGGGCGGCGGGCGTGGTGGAGCGCGATCCCGGCTTCTTCCGGCGCCTCGAGGCGCAGCAGGCGCCGCGCTATCTCTGGATCGGCTGCTCCGACAGCCGCGTCCCCGCGAACGAGATCACCGGGCACCGACCCCGGCGAGGTCTTCGTGCATCGCAACGTCGCCAACGTCGTCGTGCACACCGACCTCAACTGCCTGTCGGTGCTGCAGTACGCGATCGAGGTGCTCGGGGTCGAGGAGATCGTCGTCTGCGGCCACCTCGGCTGCGGTGGCGTCCTCGCCGCGCTCGAGGGCCGGCGGCACGGGCTGATCGACAACTGGCTGCGACACGTGCAGGACGTCGCGCACGAGCACTCCGCCCTGCTGGCCTCGGCCGCGGAGGACGACCGCGACGAGTTGCTCTGCCGCCTCAACGTGATCGAGCAGGTCACGAACGCGTGCCGCACGACGATCGTCCAGGAAGCGTGGGACCGGGGTGCGCGACTGAACGTGCACGGAGTCGTCTACGGCCTCGCCGATGGCGTCCTGCGCGACCTCGGGGTGAGCACCGGGGGGCCGGACGAGGTCGACGAGCGCCGCCGGCGGGCAGTGGCGCGGCTCTCCGCGGGCTTGTGATCGCCATCGAACTCTCAACCTCGACTCGAGGTTGAGATTTGGTCAGGTTCCGGGCAGGCGGGGCGACCGGCGGAGAGTCGACCGGGGGCGGGGTGCTCACGGGCGGGGGCGTCGCGGTGTGCACGGTCGTCGCGGCCGCGCGGCGGCGCGCCAGCACGAGCGTCAGGAAGACGCCGAGGAGCGCGCCCAGGAGCAGCATCACCACCATCAGCGTGATCAGCGGGATGCCGGTGGAGAAGAGCACGAAGTCGACGTCCACGTTCTTCGAGTTCTTGATCACGAACCCGATCACGTACAGCGCGACCACCGCGAGAACGCCGATGACGCCGTAAAGGCCCTGGTCGGGCAGGTCCTTGAAGCGCTGGAACATCGCGGGCATCCTACTCGCCGGGCTCGATGCCATCCCCGAGCGAGACGGTGCCGCCGACGAGGATGTCCGCGCGCAGTCCGCCGCGGTGGACGAGGCCGCGCAGCGTGCCGGGAGGCGTCATCTGCTGCAGCCACGAGCACGGCTCGGCCAGGCGCCGGCCCACGCACGCGACCTCGCCGATCCGGAAGCGCCGCCCGACGAGCGCGTTGAGGTCGATGCCGCGCGTGACGACGTTGCGCCGGGCATCGGCGGCCGGGAGCTCGACGCCATGCTCCCGGCGGAGCGCCTCGAGCGCCTCGGCCTCGACCAGCGTGAGGTCCTGACCCGACCGCCCCGCCGCGGAGAAGCGGCCGCGGCCGGTGGCGTAGCGATCGCCTTCGACACCGACACCTGCGACCAGAGTGGCGCGCGTGAGCGACTCCATCGGCGCCGTCGAGGTCGCAGCCCGGCAGAGGGCCTCGACGACGCCCGCGACGCGCCCGTCGGGCTCGTGGCCGCCGAGCACCGGCGGCGCCAGCACCCAGCCCTCGCGCACGGGCGCGCCTGCGGGCGCGCCCGTTCCGGCCGGTGCCCAGACCAGGCCCGAGGGCAGGCCCGCCATGACCACGAACGGCTCCGCGGGCCGGCCGCCCGTCGCCTCCATGCGCGCGATCCACCAGCCGCCCCAGTGGAAGGCCTCGGCGTCCGCGACGGGCACGAGCCCGAGGTTGCGCGACGCGAGCCACCAGCCGACGGGCTCGAACGGGTCGCGCCCGACCGTGCACGGGACGTCGTCGACCGGCACTTCGAGAATGCCCGCGAGGCAGGCCGCGAGCGAGCGCGCGGCCAGGGAGGTGCCGGGCACCTCGGGCAACGAGCATTCGCGCACAGGAGACCTCTTAGTACGCGCCGACGACCGCGCCCTCGGCATCCTCGACCGCGTACGGCAGCGGTACGAGCGGTGCCTGAGGAGGCGGCACGAGCCCGTCGATGCTGGCCGGCCGGAAGGTCGGGCAGGGAGCGTCCAGCCGCAGTGCGCAGAGGAGCTCGCGCCGGAAGTAGCAGTCGTCGCAGGTGATGTTCCGTCGCTTGTTCAACCCGGGAGACCGTACCCGGATGACCGCTGCGGTTCCACCGGCTCGCGCGCGGAATCCCCGCTACGAGCGGGAAGCGCGAGCGGCCCCGCGACTACTCCGCCGGCGCCTTGGCGCCGAGCGCGGTCAGCGCCTGGCGGAAGCTCGCGACGGGGATGACCTGGACGCGACCCTTCGCGGCGGCCTTGCCGTCGGGGGCATTCGCGACCGGTACGAGGACGATGTCGGAGTGCTTGCGGACGGCGCCGAGCACCTTCTGGCGCACCCCGCCGATGGGACCGACGTTGCCGTCCAGGTCGATCGTGCCGGTGACGGCGATCTTGCGCCCGTTCGCGAGGCGATGACCGCTGAGCGCGTCGTAGACCTGGAGTGCGAATGCCAGGCCGGCCGACGGCCCGCGGCCGAGGCCGCGCGGTGTGATCGAGACCTTGACGGGCAGTTGCGCGCGCGGCGGCGCGTCGTGCACCCCGAGGATGCCGATGATCGCGCGCGACTTGTCGTCGGGGTCGCTCGTCAGCTTCGTGCGGAGGTCGAGCTTGCGCTTGCCGTCGACGACGCTGAGGTGGATCGGCGAACCGGGCTTCCGTCCCTTCATCTCCGTCTCGAGGTCCTTCAGTTGCGGCACCGGGACGTCGTCGATCGCCGTGATCACCATGCCGGGGCGCAGGCCCGCGCGGTAGGCGGGAGCCGCGCGGTCGACGCCGTCGAACGTCACGCCCGTGCGCTCGACGGTGACCTTGCGGCCGAGCGCGCGCAGGGCGACGACGCCCGCGACCGTGCGCGAGTCGGTGAACGTGAGGTGGTCGACCCGGTCGAGGTCGCTCTGGCTCCCGCCCGGCGGGACGACCGCGTCCGCCGGCAGCACGGTCGCGCCGTCCTCGAAGCGCGACAGCCACGACTCGGGCAGGCTCGCGCGGTGCACGAGCACGTCGAGGTAGTAGATGCCGGAGCCGTCGCGAGAGGACGTCGGCTTGACGCCGCCGACGCTCACGACCGCGTCCGCCGGGTGCGGATCGTCCGGCAGCAGGACGTACTCGTCCGACGGCGTCGCGAGCAGCCACGACCCGATCGCGATGACGAGCAGCACGCCGACGAGCGAGAGCCCGACGACCCGCCCCATGTTCCGCTCCGGAACCATGGCCGCACGGTACAGCCGCACGAGTGGGGCCAGGCCCCGCACGTGCGGGGCCAGGCCCCGTTGCGTGCGGCTGCTCAATTGGGGCCTGGCCCCGATTGAGCGCTGCGTGGCATCATCGGCGTCGTGGCGGTCACGCGCGGCATGCGATTCCTGCGCGAGTGCGGCGTGGAGTTCGCCGAGCACCGCTACGAGCACCGCGTGAAGGGGGCCGCGTACGCGGCCGAGGCGCTCGGGCTGGACGCCGCGATGGTCGCGAAGACGCTCGTGGCGCAGCTCGACGACGGCTTCGCGTTCGCCCTCGTGCCCGGCGACCGCGAGCTCTCGCTGCGCGGCCTCGCACGCGCGGCGGGCTCGCGCTCGGCGTCGCTCGCCTCCGAGCGCGACGCCCAGCGCCTGACCGGGTATCAGATCGGGGGCATCTCGCCGTTCGGATCGAAGAGCGCGCTGCCGGTGTACGCCGTCGCGGACTGGCTCGCGCGCGAGCGCGTCGCGCTCAACGGCGGCGGCGCGCGGCGTGATCCTCGAGCTCGCGAGCGCCGACCTGGCGCGCCTTCTGTCGCCCATCGCGATCGCGGAGTAGGCTCTCCGCCGATGTACGAGCCCGTCGACGCACTCCAGTCCCCGCGCTACAGCGGCCCGCGCACGTTCGGGCGGCTGCCGCACGTCGAGACGACCGAGGACGTCGACGTCGCGCTCTTCGGGATCCCGTGGGACTCCGGCACGTCGTACCGCCCCGGCGCGCGCTTCGGGCCCGAGGCCGTGCGCTCGGCCTCGGCGCTCCTGCGGCCCTACAACCCGGCCCAGGACGTGATGGTGTGGGGCGCGCTCTCGTGCGTGGACTACGGCGACGCGCCCACGGTACCGGGCTACATCGAGGACACGCTGGCGCGCATCCAGGCCTACGCCGAGACGATCCACCGCGGCGGGGCGATCCCGCTCGGGATCGGCGGCGACCACTCCGTCACGCTCGCCGAGCTGCGCGCCGCGGCGGCGGTGCACGGGCCGCTCGGCCTCGTGCACCTGGACGCCCACCACGACGTCTGGGACTCGTACTTCGGACGCCCGTACAACCACGGCACCGTCTTCAAGCGCGCCTGCGAGGAGGGCCTGCTCGATCCGGCCCGCTGCGTCCAGGCCGGGATGCGCGGCTCGCTCTACGGGCCGGACGACTACGCCGTGTCGCGCGATCTCGGCATGCAGATCCTGCCCTGGCTCGAGCTGCGCGAGCTCGGTCCGGCCGCCTACGGCGACCTCGTGCGCAGCGCCGCGGGCTCGGGGCCGGTGTTCTTCACGTTCGACGTCGACTTCGTCGACCCGGCCTTCTGCCCGGGCACCGGCACGCCCGAGGTGGGCGGGCCGACCTCGGCCGAGGCGCTCGACTACGTGCGCGCCCTGCACGGACTCGACTTCCGCGCGCTCGACGTCGTCGAGGTGGCGCCGCAGTACGACGCGGCCGGCCAGGTGACGGCGCTCATGGCCGCCAACGTGGCCTACGAGATGCTCTCGCTGATCGCCTCGCGCCGGTCCTGAACGGGGATCAGCCGGCCCGACAGCCACCACATGCCGAGCGCGAGCGCATCGCCGATGATCAGGTCGACGACGTAGTGCTCGCCGAGGTAGACGACGGCGAACTGCTGCACGAGCGCGTAGGCCACGCCGATCGGCCACAGGCGCGGCCGCCAGCGCCAGATGATCAGCGCGGCGAGCGTCGACCACGCGCCGTGCAGCGACGGGATGGCGGCGACCGGGTTGTCGTCGAACAGGCGCGTCACGAGCGAGGGGTCCTTCAGCGCGGCCGGGCACTGGTGCCCGTGCTCGCGGATGCGCTCGAGCGGACCGATGAGGCCGCGGCAGCCGGCCAGCCAGGGCGGGGCGGCCGGGATAGATCGCGAACCCGATCGCGGCCGCGAACGCGCTGCCGAGCACCGCGGCGGCGGCGCGCAGGTACTCCCGGCGCGAGTCGAGCCAGAGCAGGAAGAGCGCGCCGAGCACCGCCGCCACGTGCCACGAGTGCACCTTGGCGAGCGAATCCTCGAACAGCCCCGGCGCGCCGTCGTAGAGCCAGCCCTGGAGTCGCACGCTCGGCACCTGGCCGAGGCCGATGACCTTGTCCACGTCGATCTGCGGCCGGTAGAACGGGTCGGGGTTGATGCGGTGCGCGAACGTGCGCGCCCACTCGTAGGCCAGCACCGCGAGGGCGAGCGGCACGAAGTCGCGCACGTACAGCAGGCCGCGCCGGTACACCAGCGCCGGCGCCAGCAGCACGAGGAACCAGCGGTTGGACGACGGCAGGACGCTGCCGAGGCCGAGCAGCCACGCGGCGGCGAGGAACGCCAGTGCCGCGAGCGCCGCCCGCCGGTGAGCGGACATGAGCTCCTACTTCTGCAGCTGGGCGATGACCGCGTCGGCGAACTGCGACGTGCCCACGGCGGTGGGGTCGTCCGGCTTGGGCTTGAGGTCGTAGGTGACGTCCTTGCCCTCGGCGATCACGGCGGCGATCGCGCCTTCCATGCGGTCGGCGGCGTCGCGCTCGCCGAGGTGCCGGAGCATCAGCACGCCGGAGAGCATCATCGCGGTCGGATTCGCCTTGTTCTGGCCGGCGTACTTCGGGGCCGAGCCGTGCGTGGGCTCGAACAGCGCGACCTCGCGGCCGTAGTTCGCGCCCGGGGCGACGCCGAGGCCGCCGACGAGGCCGGCGCAGAGGTCGGAGACGATGTCGCCGTAGAGGTTCGGCAGCACCATGACGTCGTACAGCTCGGGCTTCTGCACGAGCTGCATGCACATGTTGTCGACGATGCGATCCTCGAACTCGATGTCGCTGTAGCCCTCGGCGACCTCGCGCGCGACGCGCAGCCAGAGGCCGTCGGTGTGCTTCATGATGTTGGCCTTGTGGACGACCGTGACCTTGCGGCGTCCCTCGCGGCGGGCGTAGTCGAGGGCGAACTGGACGACGCGGCGCGTGCCCTCGATCGAGATCGGCTTGATCGAGATGCCCGCGTCCTCGCGGATCTGGGCGCCCGAGAGCTTCTGGATCGTGTCGCGCAGCACCGCGCAGTTGTCGGTGCCCTCCTCGAACTCGATCCCGGCGTAGAGGTCCTCGGTGTTCTCGCGCACGATCACGAGATCGACGTCCTCGTAGCGCGAGCGCACGCCGTCGTAGCTCTTGCAGGGGCGCACCTGGGCGAACAGGTCGAGCGCCTTGCGCAGCGCGACGTTGACCGACCGGAAGCCGGTTCCGACGGGCGTCGTGATCGGCCCCTTGATGGCGACGCCCGTGTGCGCGATCGACTCGATCACGGAGTCGGGCAGCGGATTGCCGCCGTGCTTGGCCATCACGTCGGCTCCGGCCTCGCGGACGTCCCAATCGAACGCGACGCCTGTCGCTTCGAGGACTCGGCGGGTGGCAGTGGAGAGCTCGGGACCGATCCCGTCGCCCGGGATCAATGTGACGCGATGAGGCATGCGCGCCAGGCTAGATGATCGTTGCGCGGTCAGGAGTCGCTTGCCAGCCGGGCGCGCAACTCGTCGAGTTGCGCTCTCAGCTCGGGCGGCAAGCGGTCTCCGAAGGTCTCGAGGTACGCGGCCATGCTCGGCAGCTCGGCCTCCCAGCCGGCCACGTCGACCGCGAGCAGCGCCGCCAGATCGTCCTCGGAGATGTCGAGGTCCTCGACCGGCAGCGCTCCCGGGGCGGGGAGGAGGCCGATCGGCGACTCGACGGCGCCGGCCGTGCCCGCGCAGCGCTCGGCGATCCAGGCCAGGACGCGGCTGTTCTCGCCGAACCCGGGCCACAGGAAGCGGCCGTCGGCGTCCTTGCGGAACCAGTTGACCTGGAAGATCCGCGGCAGCTTCGCGGCGTCGCCCGCGGCGCCGGTCGCGAGCCAGTGGGCGAAGTAGTCGCCCATGTGGTACCCGCAGAACGGCACCATCGCGAACGGGTCGCGGCGCAGCTTGCCGACGGCTCCCGCAGCGGCCGCGGTCGTCTCGGACGCCATCGTCGCGCCGACGAAGACGCCGTGCTCCCAGGAGCGCGCCTCGTACACGAGCGGCACGGTCGACGCGCGGCGGCCGCCGAAGAGGATCGCCGAGATCGGCACGCCGGCCGGATCCTCCCACTCGGGAGCGATCGACGGGCACTGCGCCGCGGGCACGGTGAAGCGCGCGTTCGGGTGCGCCGCCTTGCGCGCGCTCGCGGGCGTCCAGGGCTCGCCGTGCCAGTCGGTCAGGTGCGCGGGCGGCTCGGGCGTCATGCCCTCCCACCAGATGTCGCCCTCGGGGGTCAGCGCGGTGTTCGTGAAGACGGTGTTGCCCCAGAGCGTGGCCATCGCGTTGGGATTCGTCACGGCGCCGGTGCCGGGCGCGACGCCGAAGAAGCCGTACTCGGGGTTGATCGCCCACAGCCGGCCGTCCTCGCCGAAGCGCATCCAGGCGATGTCGTCGCCGATCGTCTCGACGGTCCAGCCCGGCACGGTCGGCACGAGCATCGCGAGGTTGGTCTTGCCGCAGGCCGAGGGGAACGCGCCGGCGACGTAGTGCACGACGCCGGACGGAGCGGTGAGCTTGAGGATCAGCATGTGCTCGGCGAGCCAGCCCTGCTCGTGCGCCATGACCGAGGCGATGCGCAGCGCGAAGCACTTCTTGCCGAGCAGGGCGTTGCCGCCGTAGCCCGAGCCGAACGACCAGATCTCGCGCGACTCGGGGAAGTGCGCGATCGCCTTGTTGGTGTTGCAGGGCCAGGGCACGTCCGCCTCGCCGGGCTCGAGCGGCGCGCCGAGCGAGTGCACGCAGGGCACGAAGTCGCCGTCGTCGCCGAGTTGCTCGAGCGCGGCGGCGCCCATGCGCGTCATCACGCGCATCGAGACGGCGACGTAGGCCGAGTCGGTCAGCTGCACGCCGATGTGCGCGATCGGCGAGCCCAGCGGGCCCATCGAGAACGGCACGACGTAGAGCGTGCGCCCGCGCATCGCCCCGGCGAAGAGCGCGCGCATCTCGCTGCGCATGACCTCCGGGTCGCGCCAGTTGTTCGTCGGCCCGGCGTCTTCCTTGCGCTCACTGCAGATGAACGTCCGGTCCTCGACGCGCGCGACGTCGCCGGGGTCGGAGCGGGCCCAGTAGGAGTTGGGCCGCAGCGCGTCGTCGAGGCGCGTGAAGGTGCCCGCCGCCACGAGGCCGGCGCAGAGCGCCTCGTTCTCCTCGTCCGAGCCGTCGCACCAGAGAACGCGCTCGGGCTCGAGTACCGCAGTCCAGTCATCGACCCACTCACGCAGTGCCGCGTGCGCGGTCGTCGCAGATGCGATCGCCATCAAGAGCGGACGATAGCCGAGTAGACGCGCCCTTATGCGCCGACGGGGAGGTCGGCGCGCCGGTAGACGGACGTGCCGGCGGCCTGGTCACCGAGCCGCTGGCGCCGTCGCGTGCTCGCGATCGCGAAGCCGCCGATCATGTACACGCCGGGGAACCAGTCGAGGAAGCGGAAGGCGTTGCGGATGATCGCCGCGCGTCCGTCACACGGCGTGCCGTCCAGGTAGCGCACCTCGAGGCCGAGCAGCGCCTTGCCCGGCGTGCGGCCGTCCCTGGCCTCGAGCAGGCCGAAGACGATCACGACGATCAGCAGGCCGAAGAACAGCCCGGTGCCCTGGAAGCGCCACGCGAGCACTCCCAGGAGGGCGTTGCTCGGAACCAGATCGACCAGCCCGGCGAGCGCGCGCGTACGCACCGGAGCCGGCTTCGGCCCCGGAGCCGTGTCCTGCGGAAGCGCAGTCTCCGGGGCCTCGGTCATGGCGCGGACAGGCTACCTCTATGATCCGTAGCGGCGCCCGAGCGCGCCTTTTCTGACCTTCGGATCGGGAGGATCTTTGCTTCGGCACGACGTTGTGGTGGTCGGTGCGGGCCTTGCGGGCATGCGCGCTGCAATCGAGGCCAAGCGTGCCGGCGCCGACGTCGCGATCGTCTCCAAGCTGCATCCGACGCGCTCCCACTCCGGCTCCGCCGAGGGCGGCATCAACGCGGCGCTCGGAAACGCCTCGGAGGACAGCCCCGAGATCCACACGTTCGACACCGTCAAGGGGTCGGACTACCTGGGCGACCAGGACGCGATCGAGATCATGTGCACGGAGGCTCCCGGCGACATCTACGAGCTGGAGCACATGGGGGCCGTGTTCTCGCGCTTCCCCGACGGCCGCATCGCGCAGCGCCCGTTCGGCGCCGCGGGCTCGCCGCGCACCGTCTACTCCGCCGACATCACGGGCCACGTGCTGATCCACGTGCTCTACGAGCAGCTGCTCAAGTACGAGGTCCCGGTCTACGAGGAGTTCTTCGCGATCGACCTCGCGGTCGACGGCGGACGCTGCGTCGGCGTGCTCGCCTGGGACATCGTGAGCGGCGGCGTCCACGCGATCTCCGCGCACAACACGATCCTCGCCACGGGCGGGGTCGGGCGCATGTACTACGGCACGACGAACGCGTACGCCTGCACCGGCGACGGCATGTCGATGGCCTGGCGCGCGGGCGTGCCGCTCAAGGACATGGAGTTCATGCAGTTCCACCCGACGACGCTCAAGTCGAACGGCGTGCTGATCACGGAGGGCTGCCGCGGCGAGGGCGCCTACCTGCGCAACTCGAACGGCGATCGCTTCATGGCGGAGGCCGCGCCGAACGCGATGGAGCTGGCCTCGCGCGACGTCGTCTCGCGCGCCGAGACCCGCGAGATCGAGGCCGGGCGCGGCGTCGACGGCTGCGTGCTGCTCGACCTCACGCACCTCGGCGCCAAGAAGATCCACACGAAGCTGCCGGGCTCCCGCGAGCTCGCGATGGACTACGCGGGCGTCGACCCGATCCTCGAGCCGATCCCGGTCCGGCCCGGCGCCCACTACCACATGGGCGGCGTGGACACGGACGTGCACGGCCGCACGATCCTGCCCGGCCTGTATGCCGCCGGCGAGTGCGCCTGCGTGTCGGTGCACGGCGCCAACCGCCTCGGCGGCAACTCGCTGATGGAGACCGTCACGTACGGCCGGCGCGCGGGCCTGCACGCCGGCGACGAGGCGCTCGCGAACCGCAACGGCGCCCTCGTGTCGGAGTCGGCGGTCCGCGACGCCGACGCGCGCGTCCGCGCGATCTACGGCCGCTCCGGCGGGCAGCGCCCGTGGGAGGTGCGCGAGGAGCTCGCGACCTCGATGTACGACGACGCCGGCGTGTTCCGCAACAGCGAGCGGCTCGAGCGCTGCCTGGCCAAGGTCGGCGAGCTGCGCGAGCGCGGGCGCAACGTCGTCGTCGACGACACGGGCGACCGCTTCAACACCGATCTCGTCTCCGTCTTCGAGCTCGAGAGCATGCTCGAGATGGCCGACTGCCTCGTCACGGGGGCGCTCGCGCGCACCGAGTCGCGCGGCGCGCACAATCGCCTCGACCACCCCGAGCGCGACGACGAGCGCTGGATGCGGCATACGCTGACCTGGAACGACGGCGGGGACGTGCGTCTCGACTACAAGCCGGTCACCGTCACCCGCTTCCAGCCGATGGTGCGGAGCTACTAGAAAGGCGCTGCTGGGATGGAAGTCACGCTCAAGATCCGGCGCTCGCCCGACGGCGCCTCGCACCATGTCGAGACCTACACGGTCGACGTCCCCGAGACGGCGACGCTGCTCGACGCGCTCGACGCGGTCAAGGACAAGCGCGACGGCACGCTCGCGTACCGCAAGTCGTGCCGCATGGCGGTCTGCGGCTCCTGCGGCATGCGCATGGACGGCGGCGCCGTCCTGGCCTGCAAGACGGCCATGAAGCCGCTCGTCGAGCGCGGGCACGTGCCGACGATCTCGCCGATGGGCAACCTGCCGGTGATCAAGGACCTGGTCGTCGACATGGAGCCCTTCTGGGCCAAGATCCGCGCCGTCAAGCCGTTCCTGCAGACCGAGGAGCATCCCGGCAAGGAGCACCTCGTCGAGATGCCGGTGCAGACGGCCAACATCGGCAAGGAGGCGCTCTGCATCATGTGCGGCTGCTGCGTCTCCGAGTGCAACTCGATGGAGTCGGACCCCGACTTCCTCGGGCCCGCGGCGCTCGCCAAGGCGCAGCGCTTCGTCGGCGACCAGCGCGAGGACGACGACGCGCGGCGCGCGCGGCTGAAGGATCTCAACGGCGCGCACGGCATCTGGGATTGCACGCGCTGCTACTTCTGCAACCAGCGCTGCCCCAAGGGCGTCGACCCGCGCGATGCGATCGCGAAGCTCGGCGCGGAGTCGTTCCGCTTCGGGTCGGGCTCCGAGTTCGGCGCCAAGACGAACATGTTCGCCCCGATCGGGACGCTCGTCGAGCCCGGCGTGGCGCACGCGCAGGTGTTCGTCGACTCGACGCACAAGGGCGGCTTCCTCGACGAGACGCAGCTCGTCCCGAAGACGATCGGCCCGCTGGCGGCGGTGCTCGACGTGCCGTTCGCGCTGCGGCTCGCGCGCGCGGGCAAGGTGCCCGAATCCGCTGCACAAGCACAAGGCCAAGAACAACGACGAGGTGAAGCGCCTCTGGAAGCTGCTCCAGCAGCAGGCGCGCGAGCAAGCAGGGGCTCGCCCACCAATCACCCGTCGCTCATCGACTCCCACGACTGAGGCTGACGGATGCAGGATCGCTACGCGTACTACCCGGGCTGCCTCGCCAGCCTCTCGCAGAAGGAGCTCGACACCTCGACGCGTGCGGTCTGCGAGAAGCTGGGCGTCGAGCTCGTCGAGCTCGAGTCGATGACGTGCTGCGGCGCGGGTGACATCCACGAGGCGAAGCCGGACTACTACCTGCACCTCAACGCGCGCATCCTCGGCCAGGCCGAGGCGCTCGGGATCCCGACGATCCTCACGATCTGCAACGTCTGCACGCTCAACCTGCGCCAGGCCAACAAGAAGCTGCAGCAGGACACCGACGAGCTCGAGCGGATCAACCGCAACCTCGCCGAGGTCGGCGCGGCGACCTACTCGGGCGGCGTCGACGTGCGGCATCTGCTGTGGGAGGTCTCCGAGGGCGACGGCTACGAGCGCTTCAAGAAGATCGCGGTGCGCTCGCTCGAGGGCCTCAAGGTCGCGCCCTTCTACGGCTGCCAGATCCTGCGCCCGTCCAAGCTGCTCGGCTTCGAGGCCGACCCCGATCGCCCGGAGTCGCTGGAGCGCCTGATCGAGGCCTGCGGCGCGGAGGCGATCGACTACGAGGCGAAGATCAAGTGCTGCGGCTTCCCGATCGTCCTCGCGCGCGAGGACGTGGCGCTGGGCATGGCCGTGCAGCCGCTCTCGCAGGCGCGGGACGCCGGCGCGGACGTGATCGTGACGCCGTGCCCGCTCTGCCACCTCTCGCTCGACGCGTGGCAGCAGAAGGCCGAGAAGCACGCCGGCCGCGAGCTCAACGTGCCGATCCTGCACCTGGCGCAGCTGCTCGGCGCCGCCGCGGGCATTCGCGAGGACGAGCTGAAGTTCAAGCGCCACGTCGTGCGCCTGTCGCCCCAGGTGCAGGACAAGCTGCTGCGGCCCGAAGGGGCCGCGGTCGCCGGTGACTGACGCGACTCCTAGGCCGTGCGCGTCGCGGCGCTCGCCGACCTGCACGGCCGGCTCGACGGGGTGGTCGTGCCGCCGTGCGACCTCGTCGTCATCGCCGGCGACCTCAGCCCGTACGCATGGAAGCTGGCGCCCCAGCAGGTGCCGTGGCTCGAGGCCGTGTTCGCGCCCTGGCTCGAGCGCATCGCCGCCGAGGCCGGTGCGCCGGTCGTCGGCATCGCCGGCAACCGCGACTTCGCGCTGTGGTGGGATCGCCGGGTCTTCGACAAGCTGCCGTGGACGTACCTGCGCGACTCGGAGGCGACGGTCGGCGGGCGTGCGCCTGTACGGGTCGCCCTGGTGCCCGCGACGGCGCGCGAAGCCGAAGGCCGACGAGCCGCAACCGCCCTCGCCGCCCCTGCCGCCGGGAGCCGTCGTGCCGCACTGGCCGCCGCGCGGGCGCGGCGGCGTGTTCATGGCGGCCGGGGACGACGAGCTCTCCGAGCGCTTCGAGGCGGTCCCCGACGGCATCGACGTGCTCGTGACGCACACGCCGCCGTTCGGGCACGGCGACCTCACCGCCGTCGGCGACCGCGTCGGCTCGACGGCGCTGCTCGCGGCGATCGAGCGCGTGCAGCCACCGCTCGCGGTCTTCGGGCACATCCACGAGGGCCGCGGCGAGCCCACCCGCGCCGGCCGCACGCTGTGCGCGAACTCGGCGATCTGCGACCGCTGGTTCGAGCGGCGCAACCAGCCGTGGCTCGTCGACATCGACCTGACGGCGCGGACGGCCGAGATCGTGACGAGTTAGTGAACGCTCACTAGCATTTGCTACGGTGCCGTGGTGACGACTCCCGCGGATCAGGAAACACCGGCGCGTCAGCGCCTGAGCGCCGAGGACCGGCGCGCCTCGATCGTCGACGCCGCCCGGACGCTGTTCGCGTCCAACGGCTTCCGCGGGACGGGCACGAGCGACATCGCTGCGGCCGCCGGCTGCTCGGAGCCCGTGATCTACAAGCACTTCGCGTCCAAGCAGGCGCTCTTCGCCGCGGTGCTGGAGGACTGCGCCGGCTTCATGCGCGATCGCTTCGTGGCCGCCGCGGAGGGGGAGGGCGATCTCTTCGACGCCTATCTCCGCTTCGTGCGCGGGCACGCGGGCGACCCGCGGGTCGCCGAGTTGTCGCGGCTCCGCTACCTGGCCGTCACGCTCAGCGACGAGCCCGAGATCCGCGCCGCGCTCGCAGGCGATGGTGGCGCAGTGGCAGGCGGGCGTGCGCGCGGCGGTCGAGGTCGCGCAGGCCAGCGGGCGCATCCGCACCGACGCCGACGTCGAGTCCGTCGCGATGCTGTTCTTCGGCCTGGCCCAGGCCGCCGGCTTCATGAGCGCGATCGAAGGCAAGGAGGCGCTCGCGCCCTTCCCGCGCCATTTCGACGCGCTCGTCGATCTACTTACGCCAATGCAAGGGGTACGGGATGAGTGAACGAGTCCAGCGGGCGAACCACAAGTGGTGGACGCTCGCAGCAATGTGCTTCGCGCTGTTCATGATCATGCTCGACAACACGGTGGTGAACGTCGCGCTGCCGTCGATCCAGGCCGACCTCAAGACGACGCCGGAGAACCTGGAGTGGACGATCAACGCCTACTTCCTGTCGTTCGCGGCGCTCATCCTGCTCGGAGGAAAGCTCGGTGACAGATTCGGCCGCAAGAAGATCTTCCTGGTCGGTCTCGCGATCTTCACGCTCTCTTCCGCCGCCTGTGCGCTCGCGACGAGCGACACGGGCCTGATCTCGGCCCGCGTCGTGCAGGGCGTCGGCGCCGCGCTCATGAACCCCCTCTCGCTCTCGATCATCGTGGACGCGTTCCCGCGCCATCAGGTTCCGACCGCGATCGGCATCTGGGCCGGCATCTCGGGGCTCGGGCTCGCCGTCGGCCCGTTGCTCGGCGGCTTCCTGGTGGAGCACGTCAGCTGGTCGGCCGTGTTCTGGATCAACGTCCCGATCGGGGTGGTCGCCGCGGGCGCCACGCTCTGGGCCGTGCACGAGTCACGCGATCCGAACGCGCGCCGCTTCGACATCGTGGGGACGGTGCTCGTGACAGCGGGCCTGTTCTCGCTGGTGTGGGCGCTGATCCGTACGAACTCGCACAGCTGGTCGTCGCCGCAGACGATCGGCTTCCTGATCGCGGCCGCCGTGCTGCTGGTCAGCTTCGTGTGGTGGGAGAGCCGCCACCCCGATCCGATGATCCCGCTCTCGTTCTTCCGCCGGAAGGCGTTCGACGTCGCGATCTCGTCGGTCGCGCTGGTCGGCTTCGCGATGTTCGGGATCATCTACTTCCTCACGCTCTACATGCAGAACGTGCGCGGGTACTCCGCGCTCGAGTCGGGCGTGCGCACGCTGCCCATGACCGTGATGGTGATGCTGATCGCTCCGATCGCCGGCAAGCTGTCCGGGCGCATCGGGCCGCGGCCGCTGATCGTCGGCGGCATGCTCGTCATGGCGGCCGGGCTCGGGTCGCTGACGCGGCTCTCGATCGACTCGTCGTACTGGACGGTGATCTTCCCGTCGTTCATCTTCGTCGGCGCGGGCGTGTCGCTGTCGATGCCGACGACGACCGGCGTCGCGATGGGGTCGGTCGATCCGACGCGCGCCGGCATCGCCTCGGGCGTCGTCAACGCCTCGCGGCAGGTGGGCGGCGCGTTGGGCGTCGCCGTGCTCGGCTCGATCGCCGCGACGGTCGCGTCCGCACACTGGGCCGACAACGCGCCGGCCGCCGTGAGCGGCTCCGCCGACAAGCTCGACCCGCTCGTGATCGGCGGGCAGGCCGAGCAGATCAACGCCGTCGCCGGTCCCGAGGCCAGCCTCGCCGCGTCGCACGCGTTCGTCGAGGGCGTCACCACCGCGATGACGGTCGGCTCGCTGATCGCCCTGACCGGTGCCGTGATCGCGTACTTCGGTCTGCGCGGCTTCCGGCCCGCGTCCGCACCGAGCGCGGTCGCGCTGGCCGCCGCCGAGGGCTAGACCGAGACCCGGGCGGCGCACGGAGGCGCGTCCACCCCGGCAGCTAGGTTGCCGGGGTGGACGCCGCCGCACACCTGCAGCGCCTGTTCGGGCACGAGTCGTTCCGGCCCGGGCAGCAGGAGGCCATCGAGGCGGCGTTCGCGGGGCGTGACGCCCTCGTCGTGATGCCCACGGGCTCGGGCAAGTCGCTCTGCTATCAGCTCCCGGGGCTCGCGCTCGACGGGCTCACGATCGTCGTCTCGCCGCTCGTCGCGCTGATGCGCGATCAGGGGGATGCGCTGGCGGCGGCCGGGCACGGGGCGGCGCGCGTGCTCAACGCGTCGCTGCCGCCGGGTGAGGCCGAGTCGGCGCTGGCGGCGATCGCCGACGGCTCGTGCGGGCTCGTACTGGTGGCGCCCGAGCGCTTCGGCGATGCCCGCTTCCGCGCCGCGCTCGAGCGGCGCGAGGTCTCGCTCTTCGCGGTCGACGAGGCGCACTGCCTGAGCGAGTGGGGCCACGACTTCCGGCCCGACTACCTCCGCCTGGCCGATGCCCGGGACAGCATCGGTGCGCGCTGCACGATGGCGCTCACGGCGACCGCAACGCCGCGCGTCGCCGCCGACATCGTCCGCGCACTGCGCCTGCGGGATCCTGTCGAGGTGCGAACGGGCGTCGATCGCCCCAACCTGACGTTCGACGTCGCCGCGGTGCAGGGCGAGCGTGTCCGCCTGGAGTTGCTCGCGGCCGGGCTGGCCGACCCCGGGTCGCGGCCCGCGATCGTCTACGCCGGCACGCGCGCCCGCTGCGAGGCCGTGGCGGAGCGGCTGCGCGAAGCCGATCTGCCCGCCGAGGCCTACCACGCAGGGCTCGGAGCGGCCGAGCGCGACGCGCGGCAGGCGCGCTTCATGGCTTCCGCCGACGGCGTGATGGTCGCGACGACGGCGTTCGGCATGGGCGTGGACAAGGCCGACGTGCGCTCCGTCTGGCACTGGTCGATGCCCGCCTCGCTCGAGGGCTACTACCAGGAGTCCGGCCGCGCGGGCCGCGACGGCGAGCCGGCGCGCTGCGTGCTGCTCTACTCGCCCTCCGACCGCGGCCTCGTCGCCCACTTCATCCGCCAGTCCGAGGTCGGGCGCGGCGATGTCAACGCGCTGCTCGCCCTGGTCGCCGGCCGTGCCGATTCCGAGGGCCACTTCGCCGTGGCGCTCGACGGTCTCGGCGAGCGGGCGCGCGCTCTCGTCGCGGTCGCGGAGCGCATCGGCGCCGTCGAGCTCGAGCCCGGGCGCGTCGACGAGGCGCGCGGTTATCTCCGCCTGCGTGCGGTCGGTCACCGGCGCGCGAGCGAGGTCGAGACGGCGTCGCGACATTTCGCGCGTCAGCGCTGGGACGCGCTGGCGGCGATCACGGCCTATGCGACGGGCACGACGTGCCGGCGCTCCGTGCTCCTGCGCCACTTCCGCGACGCTCACGACCCGGCTCCGGGCGGGCGCTGCTGCGACATCTGCGAGCCGCCCGCCGATCTCGCCACCGGCGGCATCGACGTCGCGGCTCTGCGCCTCGCCGTGCTCGGCGCGGCGGCCGCCGCCCGCCCGGCCGTCGGGCGCACCGGCCTCGACCACATCCTGCGCGGCCTCGATCGCGCGCGCGAGCGCTACGGCGGCGTGCCGGGGTTCGGGAGTGCGGTCGGCCTCGGCCGCATCGCGGTGCTCGCGGCGATCGACGACGTCGTGGCCGAAGGCGAGCTGATCTCGAGCGGCGGAGCGCGACCGGTTTTGCGCCCGGCCGACGGGGGAGATGCCGTCGTGGCGGCGGCCCCCATCGAAACGGACACGGCCGCGCGCCTGCGCGCATGGCGGAGCGAGCGCGCGCGCGAGGACGGCGTGCCGGCCTTCGTCGTGCTCACGAACGCCAGCCTCGACGAGGTGTGCCGGCGTCTGCCCGGCGACGAGGACGAGCTGCTCGAAATACCCGGGCTGGGTCCCGCGCGCATCGAGCGGTACGGCCGCGACTTGCTCCAAGTCCTCCGAGCGACCCCCGGGGCGGGGGCTTCAATGCCGCCCCTGCCCGTATGATGCCCGTCAGTGAGCGACAAAGAAGAGAAGATCGAGTTCGAGGGAGAGGTCACCGAAGCACTCCCGAACACCATGTTCCGCGTGCGGCTCGACAACGATCACGAGGTGCTGACCCACATCTCGGGCAAGATGCGCAGGCACTACATCCGCATCCTGCCGGGCGACCGCGTGAAGGTCGAGTTGTCGCCGTACGACCTCACGCGCGGTCGTATCGTCTACCGCTACCGCTGACGAGGAGCCCGCTGTGGGCATAATCGCTCGCACCGTCACGTCGCGTGTCGTCGACGACATGGCGGTCCGCCTTGCAGGCGCGACCGAGCACGCGATCGACGAGATCGTGCGCCGTCGCAGCGACGCGATCAGGGTCGCGGTCGAGGTCGAGCGCCTGCGGCACCCGGGCGTCGAGCCGCGCGATCTCGCGCGCATGCTCGTGTACCAGCGCAGCCAAGCTGTCCGCGATCGCGGGTGGCGTGTCGTCGCTCCCCGGCGCCTTCCCGGGCCTGGGCTCGGCGACCGAGATCGGCGCAGGACTCGCCGACACGGCCGCACTCATCTACGCGCAGGTGGCGCTCGTCCTGGCCGTGGCCGCCGTCTTCGACCACGATCTCAGCGCGCACGACGCCCGCGCGGCGGACGTGCGCGTCGTGCTCGCGACTCGACGCCGGCGCGGCGAAGTTCGGCAAGCGCGGCGTCGTCGAGCTCGCCGACGGCGGGCTGCTCGACCCCAACGATCGCGCGCTCACCGAGGAGCTCAACCGCGAGCTGGGCGCGATGGTCGTCAAGCGCACCGCGCGCAGGCGGGTGCGCACGCTGCTCGGGCGCGAGATCCCGTTCGGCGTCGGCGTCGCGATCGGCGCAGGAGCGAACTTCAAGGTCATGCGCCACACCGGCCGGACGGCACTGCGCTACTACGAGTTCACGGCGACCGGCACAGCGCGTCCCTGAGCGTTCGCCGTGCGCGCGTCGCGGCACACCCGCCGCGCCTACGCTCGCTCGGTGACCTCTGACGCCCACCCGCCGCGGCTCGCCCGATGAGGCGCACCATCCTGCCGGCCGCGCTCGTGCTGCTCGCGGTGCTGGCCGCCGTGCTTGCGCTGGCGTCTCTCGGGGGTGGAGACAGCGGCGCCTCTCCGCAGACGGCGCGCGTGAGCTACGTCATCGACGGCGACACCGTCATCGCCGAGATGGGGAACGGCGAGCGGGTGCACGTGCGCCTGATCGGCATCGACACGCCCGAGGTGTCGCACTCGGGCGGGCCGAGCGAGTGCTTCGGCGCCCGCGCGGCGCGCCTGACGCGCAGCCTGGCGCTCGGCCGGCAGGTCGTGCTCGAGCCGGGCCGGGAGCGGCACGACCGCTACGGCCGGCTGCTCGCCTACGTCCAGGTCGTCGGAGGGCCGGACGACCTCGAGGCGACCTTGCTCGAGCGCGGCGCCGCGCGCACGCTGGCGATCGCCCCGAACACCGACCGCGCCGGGCGCTATGCGGAGATCGAGCGCGCGGCCCGGCGTGCCGGACTCGGCCTGTGGGGCGCCTGCGCGGCGCGCTGAACGACGAAACGCGAGCACGCCGACCGGGGGGCGGCCTGCGACGGAAGGGCCGCCCGCGCCCGGCCGGGTTTGGCAGCCGGGGGCTGCCAATTCCGCCGCTCCAGCGCCGCCGCCTCCCTGCGGTCGACCCTGCAGCGTTCCGGCTGCGACTATACCCATCAATGATGCGCTTGAAAAGGGCTGCGATCGCGGCGGCTGCGATCGGTGTGACGGCCTCGGGAGCGGAAGCGCTGACGCTCCGGAAGCGCGTGCGCGACGTGCCGCTCACGGGCCTGCCGATCGATCTCGACGGGCTCACGGTGATGCACATCTCCGACGTGCACGCGGGGTACGGCCCGGGGCTCACGCTCATGCGCCGCTGCGCCGTGTGGGCGGCCGAGGTCGAGCCCGACCTGATTGCGCTCACCGGCGATCTCGTCGCGCGCCGCAACGCCGCTCCGGGGTTCGCGGCGGCCGCCGCCGATCTCGTGGCAGCCGCCCGCCACGGGGCGTTCGCCTCGCTCGGGAACCACGATCTCGCTCGTGGCCGCGACCCGTTCGCGCAGGGCTGGGACGCAGCCGACCTCGGCGGCTTCGAGTTGCTCGACGGGGCCGCGGCCGAGCGGACGGTGAACGGCCGCCGGATCTCCATCGCGGGTGCCTCCGCCGCGCGGCTGATGGGGAAGGGCGCATACGACCCCGCGGAGCACCTCGACGTGACCGCCGACCTGCGCATCCTGCTCTGCCACTTCCCGGACCAGCTCCCGCGGCTGCGCTCGGGGTGGGCGCACCTCGTGCTCGCCGGCCACCTGCACGGCGGTCAGATCTGCATCCCCTGGCCGGGCGGGCGGGTCGGCCTCGCGCATCCGCGCTCGGGCACGATCACGGCGCTCGAGTCCTGCAACGGCACGGTCATGCACGTCTCCCCGGGCCTGGGGACGACCTTCGTCCCGTTCCGGCTGTTCGCGCAGCCCGAGGTGACGCTGCTGCGGCTCCGGCCCGCGTGATGGAGTGGGCGAGCCCGAACCTGGCTGCGAGCCGGCCGGCAGCCCGGCTCGCTCCACACACCCGGACACCACGCGCATTCCGTTCGAGCTTCTAAGCTGACCGGAGTGTCGATCCAGCACCTCACCGGCGCCACGGAGCCGCGCAGGCCCGAGGTCTGCCGGAGCTGCGTCTGGTGGCAGGGGAACGGCGGGCGCGCGGTCGACAAGCGGCACTGGATCCAGGACGTCGAGGACGACTTCGGCGCCTGGGGCGAGATCTATCTCGACGGCGACCGCCACGTCGCCTCGCTGCAGTACGGGCCCGCGCCGGCGTTCCCGCGCGCCCGCACGCTCCCGGCGGGCCCGGCCTCCGACGACGCGATCCTCGTGACCTGCGCGTACCTGTCCGACCCATCGAGCCCGTGGTCGCTGCAGAGCCTCTTCCTCGCGTGCATCGGCGCCTGCCACGAACGCCGCGCGACGGCGATCGAGGCCTTCGCCGTCGTGCACAAGGCGGAAGCCGAGTTCGCCGAGCGCTTCCTCCACCACCGCACGATCTTCCCGCGCGACTTCCTGGCCGACTACGGCTTCGCGACGCTGCGCAGCGCCGGACGCGTCGAGCTCATGCGCCTCGAGCTCGGCGGCCTGCAACCGGCGACCGAGGACGGGCGCGTCGCCCAGGCAGTGCGGCGCGCGGCGGAGATCATCACCGGGCCGCCGGGCCTCCCCGAGCCTGCGCCGAGCTAGCTGCGGCGCGCAGAACGCCTCGGCTGCGAGCGGGTGCGAGTGATCTGCGAGCACCGCCGGGCACGCTCTCCTCCCGCGGGTCGACCGCGGTGAACCCAGCTGAAGGAGGACACGTGCTTGGCTTGCATCCCACACGCAGATCGCTGCTCCTCGCGATGCTCGCGCTGAGCATCGCCGGCGCGGTCGCCGCCACGGCGAGCGCGACGGCGCCCGGCTCGAACGGATCGATCACCTTCCGCCGCTACCTGAACACGGACCAGTCATGGGGAGCCGTGTTCACGATCGGCTCGGACGGCTCCGGCGAGAAGCAGATCACGGCGCCCGAGAACGGCGTCGTCGACGACCAGCCGACCTGGGCGCCCGACGGCAGCCTGATCGCGTTCACGCGCTGCGCGGAGAATGCGCCCTGCCACGTCTGGGTCGTCGCGCCGGACGGCGGCGGCCTCGCGCCGGTCGGCCCGCTCTGCGCGGCGGGTGCGAACGAGAAGGCCTGCCCCGACGACGCGAACCCGAGCTTCTCGCCGGACTCCCGCCGGGTCGTCTTCACCCAGGCGACGGGCGGAGTCCACGCGGACGCGTACACGGAGGAATGGATCGAGCACTCGGCGATCGCGGTCATGAACCTGGACGGCTCCGGGCGCCGGGTGATCTATCAGGGCGCGCCGTACAGCGGGGATCTGATCTACCCCGTGTTCTCGCCGAACGGCAAGCAGATCGTGTTCGAGCGACTCGCCTCGTCCTTCACGCTGCGCTCGGGGCAGCGCGCCGTCTTCACGATCCGCGCCGACGGGTCGCATCTGAAGCGGCTCACGCCGTGGGAGGAGTCCTCCGGGGACAATCCCGACTGGTCGCCGGACGGGAAGTGGATCGTCTTCCACACGCACGTGGACGAGGACGGCAAGCAGGCGCAGATCTTCGTCATCCACCCCGACGGGACGGGGCGCAGGCAGGTGACGCACTTCCCCCAGGACACGCTGGTCGGGTCGAGCTCGTTCGCGCCCGACGGCAAGTCCCTCGTGATCAGCAAGGGCGTCGCGAACGGCGACCTGCACGTCTTCACGATCGGGCTCGACGGCCGCCATCTGAAGAAGGTCACGCATTCGCCGATGTGGGACTCGGCCCCGAGCTGGGGGACGAGCTGACCTCGGCTTCAGCCGTGCGCGGGCAGGGCTAGAGGCGGCGTGCCGGTCCGGCTCGCCGCCTCTGCCGAGGGTGATGTCGCGCCTGAACGGCACCACCACAGCTCCGAGGAGCTGGCTTCCTGTTCCGTTGGGCTCGCCCGGTGGCGCGCCCGCGAGGACGCACCGTCGATCGAGCTTTCCCGGCTCCCGTCAGCCAGCCACCAGTGTAGATCGCATATCGGACATAGGTCAATACAGATCTGCTGTGCGGTAGCGCTCCGCGAGCACCTCGGCGGCGGCGCGGGCGCCGCTGCGCAGTGCGCCCTCGAACGTGCCGCAGAACTCGGCCGCGGTGTGCTCGCCGGCGAGATGCACGCGGCCATGCGGCGCAGCGACGTCCTCGTCGTCCTGCCGCGACCAGCCGGGAGGGTGGCAGGCGTACGAGCCACCGCTGTACTGCTCGTCCTCCCAGCGCGTGAGAACCGCCTCGCCCGCCGGTCGCAGCTCCGGACGGAGTACCTGCAGAGCCGCGAGCCAGCGATCGCTGCCGTGCGCGAGCTCGAGGTCGGCATCTGCGCGCGCGCCGCCCGCGAAGGCCGAGGCGACCGTCGCCGGCCCGCCTGCCGCACCGCTCGCGGTCCACGACCAGAACGCCGCCTCGAGCCCCTGCACCGCGCCCGGATCCATGGGCTCGGCGAGCGGGACGTGCAGCTTGCTCGCGACCCCGAACGACAGCCTCGCGTAGCCGGCGCGCTCGGCCAACGCCGGTAGCAGCGCGAGCGCGAGCGGCAACGGCACGGCCAGCACGACACGGTCGAAACGCTCGTCGAGGTCATGCGCCCGCAGCGTGCACCGCATCTGCTTCCGAGCGCAGCTCGCGGATCGCGCAGCCAAGTCGCAGACGGCCGGGGAGCTCGGCCGCGAGTGCCCTGGCGAGTGCGTCGTTGCCCCCGGCCAGGCGTGCCGATGCAACCTCTCCCACGTCGGCGGCTCGCAGTTCCACGCTCGCGAGCCACGCCGCCGACACGCGCTCCAGCTCGACGGTGTAGGTGCCTTCGAGCCGGCGAGCCAGTGCGAGCCGGGCCAGCGGCGCGAGCGGAGCGCGCGCGAGGGCGTCCGCCGCCGAGATGCGCAGCGCCTCGGCACCCAGATCGCGCGTGGTCTGCACGATGACCTGCTCGGCCTGCTGCAGCAGGTCCGGCAGGGCGCGGCCGTCGGCGCGGACTTCGCGCGACCCGAACTCGAAGCCCTGTGCGGCGAGTGGAAGGCCGAATGCCGCGGCGCGACGACGCAGATCGTCATAGCCCGCCTCGACGAACTCGCCACCGCGCTCGAAGCGCGCTCCGTCGGGCATGACGTCGGACCACACGCGTCCGCCGACGCGATCGCCCGCCTCGAACACCGTGACGTCGATCCCGGCGCCCGTCAGATCGGCGGCGCATGCGAGGCCGGCGAAGCCGGCGCCGACCACCGCGACGCGCACGGATCAGGCCGCGGAGCGGAGCAGGCTGTCGCGCACGAGCAACTCGGCGATCTGCACGGCGTTCGTCGCGGCGCCCTTGCGGAGGTTGTCGGCGACGACCCAGAGCGCAAGCGCGTTCGGGTCACCGAGGTCGCGGCGGATGCGGCCGACGAACACGCCTTCCTTGCCGTCCGCGTCGATCGCCATCGGATACTCGCCGGCTCCGGGGTGGTCGACGACCGTGATGCCATCTTCGGCGGCGAGCAGCGCGCGCGCCTCGTCGGGCCCGATCGACTCGCGCGTGCGCACCCAGACCGCCTCGGAGTGCGAGTTCATGACCGGCACGCGCACGCAGGTCACGCTCACGCGCAGGTCGGGCAGGTCGAGGATCTTGCGCGACTCGTTGACGAGCTTGAGCTCCTCGTCGGTGTAGCTGTCGGAGCCCGAGAGCGATCCCGCGAAGGGGAGGACGTTGAACGCGATCTGATGCTGGTAGACGCCGGCCGGCGGCTGTTCGCCCGCCAGTACCGCGGCGGACTGCTCGCGCAGCGCGTCGACCGCCGCGCGCCCGGTGCCGGAGACCGATTGGTAGGTCGCGACGGTGACGTGTTCGAGCGGCGAGCGGCGGTGCAGGGCCGCGAGCACCGGCATCAGTTGCATCGTGGAGCAGTTCGGATTGGCGACCAGGCCCGTGTGCGCGTGTGCGGCTTGCGGATTCACGTCTGCGACGACGAGCGGCACGCCGTCGTCCATGCGGAACGCCGAGGAGTTGTCGACGACGACCGCGCCGGCGGCGATGGCGACCGGTGCCCACTCGCGCGAGCGCGTCGCGCCGGCCGAGAAGATCGCTATGTCGATCCCGTCGAAGCTGCGTGGCCCGACGGCCTGAACGGTGATGTCCCGTCCCGCGTAGGGGACGACCGTCCCCGCCGAGCGCTCGGACGCCAGGAGGCGCAGCTCGTCGAGCGGGAAGGCGCGCTCCTCGAGCACGCGCAGGAGGGTGGAGCCGACCATGCCGGTCGCTCCGAGGATGGCAACACGGGTCATCTCAGACCTCCACCTTCGGCGGCGTCTCGAGCTCGAATGCGTCGTGCAGCGCGCGCACGGCGGTCGGAACCTCGTCACGGGCGATCATGCAGCTGATCTTGATCGGTGACGTCGAGATCATGCGCAGGTTGATGTCGAGGTCGGCGAGCGTGCGGAACATGCGTGCCGCGACGCCGGGGTGCGAGCGCATGCCCGCGCCGATCAGCGAGACCTTGCCCATGCCGTCGTTCTCCTCGACCTGCAGCGGCCCGAGCGACTGCTCGGCGAACGCGAGCGCGCGCCGGGTGCCCGGCACGTCCTCGTGCGGGACCGAGAAGGAGAGCTCGGCCACGCCGTGCACGACGTTCTGGATGATCGTGTCGACGTTGACGTGCTCGGCGGCGACCGAGTCGAAGACCGTCGCGGCGGCGCCGGGACGGTCGGGGATGCCTGTCAGCGTGAAGATGACCTCGCTCTGCGAGTGCGTCACGCCGGAGATGATCGGATGTTCCATGACTTCCTCGGCGGGGACGATCCAGGTGCCCTCCTCCTGCGAGAACGTGGAGCGGGAGTGGACGCGGACATTGTGGTTGCGGGCGAGCTCGACCGAGCGCAGCATCAGGACCTTGGCGCCGGACGCCGACATCTCGAGCATCTCCTCGTACGAGATGCGCGGCAGCTTGCGCGCGCCCGGCACGACACGCGGGTCGCTGGTGTAGACGCCGGCGACGTCGGAGTAGATCTCGCACGCTGCGCCGAGCGCGGCCGCGAGCGCCACGGCGGTGGCGTCCGTGCCGCCACGGCCGAGCGTGGTGACGTCGTTGGTGTCCGTCGAGACGCCCTGGAAGCCGGCGACGAGCACGATCTTGCCGGCGTCGAGCGCGTGCACGACGCGCTGGGCGCGGATCTCGCGGATCTTCGCGCGGCCGTGGGCGTCGTCGGTGACGATGCCGGCCTGGCTGCCGGTGAACGAGACGGCCTCGTAGCCGAGGTCGTGGATCGCCATCGCGACGAGCGCGCACGAGATGCGCTCGCCGGTCGAGAGCAGCATGTCGAGCTCGCGCCCGTCGGGCTGGGGCGAGACCTCGTGGGCGAGCGCGATCAGCGAATCGGTCGTCTTGCCCATCGCCGAGACGGTGCCGACGACGCGCAGGCCGCTGCGCTTGGCGTCGACGAGGCGCTGGGCGACGCCGCGCACCTTGTCGGCGTCGGCGACCGACGACCCGCCGAACTTCATCACGACGGTGTCGAAGGCGATGCTCCCGCGCGCGGGCGCGGTGGTATCGGTGCTCGTCACGGCAGCCACACGGGCAGTTTCGCAGCTAGCGGCCCGAAAAGGCTCAGGCGGACGGCGACGAGCCGAACGCGCCCGGGGTGTAGTCCATCCCTGCGTTCCACAACATCCAGCCGATCGCGCCCTGGCGCTTGGCGGCCGTGGTCTGCGCCTTCACCTGGGTCAGCGTGTAGCCGCCGAAGTCCTGGAGCCAGGGCCGGAGCTTGACCTTCGGCGATGCGATCAGCTGCGAGCGGAACGTGCCCATCGACAGCGCGACCGTGCTGCTCGGATCGGCGTTGGGGTCCTGGATGCCGAGCTCGCCCGCCGTGTAGTGGTTGGGATAGAGCATCGGCGAGATCACGTCGACGTGCTTGCCGATGCGGGCGATGTCCTGCCCGATCCCGAGATTGTGATCGGCCGCGAGCCCGAACACGTCGACGCCGAGCTTGACGTCGAACGGCTTCAGCGCCGTGCGGGCGGCCGCGAGGAAGCGCGGGATCGTCGCGTCGAGTGGCTCCTTGACCTTGCCCGGGAAGCGCATGTCGGCGAGCGTTCCCTCGCTCGGGAAGCGCACGTAGTCGAACTGCACCTCGTCGACGCCGGAGCGCGCCGCCGCCTTGGCGAGGTTGATCAGGTACGCCCAGGCGCCAGGGTTGTACTGGTTGAGCCACGGGACGCCGCCGCCGTCCTTCCAGATGCCGCCGTGCACGTCGCGGATCGCGATCCTGGGGCTCGACCTGGCGACGATCGGGTCCTTGAAGCTGACGATGCGCGCAACGACCCAGATGTGGCGATCGTGCGCGAGCCGCGTGATGTGCGCGAGGTCGTAGTAGTCGCGCATCGCGCCTGCGTGCACCGCGAGCGCGGGCGTTCTCGCGCCGAGCCCGGAGACCTCGCCGCTCTCGTCCTTGACGTCGAGCTGGATCAGGTTCAGGCCGGGTGTCGAGAGCACGCTGTCGAGGTTGCCGGCCTGGCCCGCCCACGGCGCCGACACGTGGATGCCGCGTGTGAACGCGGGCATCGTGCGCACGACCTTCTTCGCGGGCGCCGCAACGGTCTTGGCGGGAACGATGGGCTGGCGCGCCTTCGGCGTGCCGCTCGTCCACACCCAGGCGCCGCTGGCGACGCCGACCACGAGACCCAGGACGCCGAGGACGGTCAGGCGCCGGCGGCGGTGCGCAGCGCGCAGCTGGGCGCGCTGCCGCTCGCGCGCGCGCAGTCGCCGTGCCTCGAGCTCATCGAGCTCACGGGCACGCCGGCGTTCACTCGCCCTGAAGTCGTAATCGTCGGTCACGGTGGGTCGCTCGGCGCTCTGCCGGGCAGGTTCGCGATTGTAGCTGCTAGCGGTTTTCCACGAGCAGGAATTACGCAACCTGCGTCGAATGCGCGCGATCCGCTCGCGCACCTTGTGCCCCACGCTACTGCCTCAGGCCTCGCGGCGGCCGGCAAATGCGCGCCCGAGGGTCACCTCGTCCGCGTATTCGAGGTCGCCACCGACGGGGAGGCCGCTCGCGAGCCGCGTGATCCGGACACGGCCGCGCAACCGCTCGGCGACGTATTGCGCAGTCGCCTCGCCGGTCATCGTCGGATTCGTGGCCAGGACGACCTCCTGCAGCTCGTCACCCGCGCGCTCGACGCGCGCGAGCAGCTCGGAGATGCGCAGGTGCTCGGGGTCGACGCCGTCGATCGGCGAGAGCGCGCCTCCGAGCACGTGATAGAGGCCTCGGTACTCGGCCGTGCGCTCGATCGGCACGATGTCCGACGGCGCCTCCACGACGCAGATCAGCGAGCGGTCGCGCCGCCCGTCCGAGCAGAAGCGGCAGAGCGGCTCCTCGCTGAGGTTGAAGCATTCGCTGCAGAAGCCGACGCGCTCCTTGACCACGCGGATCGCCTCAGCCAGCGCCAGCGCCTCCTCCGGCGGTACTCGCAGCAGGTGGAACGCGAGGCGTTGCGCCGTGCGCTGGCCCACGCCGGGCAGGCGCGCCAGCTGGGTCACCAGCGAGTCGACCGCCGGCGAGAGCACCTAGTGCCCCATCCCAGAAGCGGGGCGGGGCACTAGAGGCCCGGCAGCCCGAGCCCGCCGAGCCCGCCGGTGATCGCGCCCATGCGCTCCTGCTGCAGCGCGGCGGCCTGGCGAAAGGCCTCGGTGACGGCTGCGAGCACCATGTCCTGCAACAGCTCGACCTCGTCCGGGTCGACGGCCTGCGGATCGATCTCGATGCCCACGAGGTCGCCGTTGCCCGACGCGATGGCCTTGACCATCCCGCCGCCGACGGTCGCCTCGACGCGCTCCTCGGCGAGCGCCTCCTGCGCACGGGCCATGTCGGCCTGCATCTGCGCCGCCATCTTCATCATCTTCTGTGGATCGATGCTCATCCGGCTTCCTCGGTAGCGTCCAGTCGGCGGCGCAGCTGATCCAGCAGCTCCACCTCGGAGATCGTGCCATCGCCGTCGGTCGGCGTCGGCGCCGCCTGCGCCGAGATGGCCACGAAACGTGGTTCCAGCCTCAGCGCGAGCGCGCTGGCGATCGCCGCGGCGAGCTGGTCGGCATAGCGCTCCGAGCTCGAGAGCAGGGGCGCGGAGACTTCGACGACGACGCTCGAGCCCTCGACGGCCGTCGGTCGCGACGCCGACAGCACGCCGCGGGCCGGGCCGGTGAGCTGCCCGAGGGCGTCGCTCCAGCCGGCTGCGACCGATGCGAGCTCGGCCGGCGCCTGAAACTGCGGCGGCGTCGCGGCGGGAGGCGGCGCCGCCGGCGTGTCGTCGGCCTCGGCGGTCGCCGGGGCAGCCGGAGGCGGTTCGGGAACGGTGGGTGCCGGCTCGTCGGGCGCGGTCGGCGCGGGGGCCGGCGGTGTCTCGGCGGTGGCGGGCGCTGCCGGCGCCGGAGCGGGCGCCGGTGCGGGCTCCGGCACCGCCGCGGCCGGGGCGGGATCGGGCGCCGGAGGGGCAGCCGGTTGCGGCGCGACCGGGACGGCGCCGCCCGCGAGTGCGTGCTCGAGCCGCTCGACACGCGCCAGCAGCGCGCCGGGCGCGGCGCTGGCGGCAGGTCGCGCTGCGGTGATCAACGCGACTTCCAGCGGCAGGCGCGCGTCTGCGCCGTCGCGGATGTCGCGCAGCGCCGTCGCGAGGAGATCGATCGTGCGGAGCGTCTCGGCCGGTGCCAGCGCGAGCGCCTGCCGCTGCAGCTCGGCGGCGCGGTCGGGCGCGGCGGCCTCGGACTCCGGGAGCGTCTCGGCGTGCTGCAGCAGGTAGATCAGGCGCAGGTGCCCGAGCAGCGAGTCGAGCAGCCCGTGCATGTCCTGGCCGTTCTCGGCGAGTGCGTCGATGCGCCGCAGCAGCTCGCCCGGCTCGCCCTGTGCGATGAGGTCGACGAGGTCGACGAGCGCCTGCTCCGGCACGAGGCCGAGCAACCGCACGGCATCCTCGACCGAGATCGCGCCGTCGCCCGACGTCGAGAGCTGGTCGAGGATCGTGAGCGCGTCGCGGTAGGAGCCCGCGCCCGCGCGCGCCACGAGGTGCAGCACGGCCTCCGGCGCGTCGATCTTCTCGGCGTCGCATACGCGCGCGAGCACCTTCACCAGCTCGCCCGGCCCGGGCCGCCGGAACGCGAAGCGCTGGCAGCGCGAGCGGATCGTGCTCAGCAGCTTGGCCGGATCCGTCGTGCAGAGCACGAACACGACGTGGGGCGGTGGCTCCTCGAGCGTCTTCAGCAGCGCGTTCGAGGCGTCTGCCGTGAGCGAGTGGGCCTCGTCCAGGATGTAGACCTTGTAGCGCCCCTCGGCCGGCTGCTGCGCGACGCGTTCGACGATCTCGCGGATGTCGTCGATGCCGCGGTGCGACGCGGCGTCCATCTCGATCACGTCGAGCGCGGTCGCATCGTGGATGCGCCGGCAGATCGCGCAGGTGCCGTCGGGCGTGGCGGTGGGGCCGTTCTCGCAGTTGAGCGCCTTCGCCAGGATCTTGGCGAGCGAGGTCTTGCCCGTCCCGCGCGGCCCCGAGAACAGGTACGCATGCGCGATGCGCCCCTGCTCGACCGCGCTCCCGAGCGTGCGCACGATGTGATCCTGGCCCACCACATCCTCGAACGTCCGGGGGCGGTAGGTGCGATACAGCGAGGCCACCTCGGCAGTCTATTCGCGACTGCGAGCCCTCCCGGGGAGGCGGCTCAGTGACCGGCCCGGGAGGCGAGTCCTTCCGGTCAGCGGCTGAACGGACGGCGACTCGTGCCAGGCCTGACCGCGTCGCCTGAACAAGATCGCTGAGTGCTGCTTCCTTCCGGACCTGACACGGTTCGCGACTGCTCAGCGCGCGGGACCTGGCCGTCAACGCCCCCGCCCGCAGCCCCTCTGGCGGCTGGAACGCCCCCGGGCACGGTCGCTTCGCAGGCTACAGCAGGCGGAAGCCCGCCGGGCCAAGTGACACACGCGGCGATGCGGCCAATTGGCACACGCAGCGAGTGCCAATTGGCCACGAATGCAATGCTGCAGGGCGTGCGACCGCAGCCGTTTCCGTCGCTCGCGGTGCTCGCGGATGTGCTTGCTGCGCAGCCGGCGCCGGAGCTCGAGGGAGCCGCAATCGAGGCTGCGGTGCTGGTCTGCCTGCACGAGGAATCGGTGCTGCTGGCGCGGAGGGCGCTGCATCCGGACGATCCGTGGTCGGGGCACGCCGGGCTGCCGGGAGGGCGCTGGGAGCCCGGTGACGAGTCGCTGCTGGCGACGGCCCTGCGCGAGACGCGGGAAGAGGTCGGGATCGACCCGCTGGCGCACGGGCGGCTGCTGGGTGCGCTCGGCACGCACGTCGGGCGAGGTCGCCGGGTCACCGGAGTCCGCATCGCGGTGTTCGTCGCCGTGCTCGACGAGCGCCCCGCGCTGGAGTTGTCGGCGGAGCTCGACGTGGCTGCGTGGGTGCCGCTCGACGCGCTCGTGCCGGAGACGGCGCGCGTGCCCGAGTTGCCCGACACGGACGTTCCGGCGTATGCGGTCGATCTGCCGGACGGCGACCGCATGGTCGTGTGGGGCATCACCTACGCGATCCTCGAGCGGCTGCGGGCGCTGTCCGCCGTGTGACGGGCGCGTCACACCGGCCGGCCGCCGGGTGTCAGAGCGTCGACACCACGCGACGGAAGGATGTGAGCGATGAACGAGCAGGAATGGCTGGCGGAGCGCTTCGAGGAGAACCGCGCGCATCTGCGCGCGGTCGCCTACCGGATGCTCGGCTCGCTGAGCGATGCGGACGACGCCGTCCAGGAGGCGTGGCTCCGGCTCAACCGCTCGGATGCGGCTGCGGTCGACAACCTGGGCGGGTGGCTGACGACGGTCGTCGCGCGGATCTCGCTCAACATGCTGCGCTCGCGCAAGACGCGGCGCGAGGAGCCTCTGGGCGCCTACGTGCCCGAGCCGATCGTGAGCCCGGCGGACGGCGGCGATCCGGCGCACGAGGCGCTGCTCGCCGACTCCGTCGGCCTCGCGCTGCTCGCGGTGCTCGAGATGCTGCCACCGGCGGAGCGCCTGGCGTTCGTGCTGCACGACATGTTCGCGGTGCCGTTCGACGAGATCGCGCCGATCGTCGGGCGCACGCCGACGGCGGCGCGGCAGCTCGCGAGCCGTGCGCGCCGCCGCGTGCAGGGCGAGGCGCGCGTGCCCGACACCGATCTCGCCCATCAGCGAGAGGTCGTCGACGCCTTCTTCGCCGCGGCGCGCGAAGGCGACTTCGAGGCGCTCGTAGCCGTTCTCGACCCGGACGTCGTGCTGCGCTCCGATCGCGGCTTCGCCACCCCTGGCGCGTCGCGCATGCTCCGCGGCGCCCGCGCGGTGGCCGAGAACGCGCTGCTGTTCGCGCGCCTCTCGCCGTTCGTGCGACCCGCGCTCGTGAACGGAGCGGCGGGCGTCGTCGTCTATCCGGAGGGCCAGGCGTTCGCGGTCATGGGCTTCACGGTGGCGGGCGGGAAGATCGTCGAGATCGACGCGCTCGCCGATCCCGAGCGCCTCGCCCGGCTCGATCTGGCGTTTCTCGAGGACTGAGGCGCAAGCCCGGCGATTTCGCCGGTGCGAGCGTCGACCCCGCTTCCTAGCGTCCGTCTCATCACCGAGAGCCGGCCGGGTCGCAGTCTCGTCACATCCTCTCCCTCCCGCGTGTCAGTGAAGTGACGACCGCATTCGGTCGACCGGCAAACCCAGTCGGCAGGCACAAGGAGAGAGCAATCATGCAAGCAGCAACGAAGATCGCAGTCGCCGGAGCGACGGGGCGCGTTGGACGTCACGTCGCCGAGATTCTCGAGGACCAGGGACACGACGTCGTCGCGATCGCCAGGTCGCGCGGCGTGGACGTGATCACGGGCGAAGGCCTGGCGGAGGCGCTCGAGGGCGTGGAGTCGATCGTCGACGCCTCGACCGGCCCCTCGCCCGAGGAGGCGGCCGCCACCGAGTTCTTCATCACCGCGACGCGGAACCTGCAGGAGGCCGGATGGCGGGCGGGCGTGCAGCGCCTGGTCGTGGTCTCGATCATCGGGGCCGACCGCTTCCCCGGCGGGTACGGCGCGGCGAAGGTCGTGCACGAGCGCGCGGCCGTGGACGGGCCGATCCCGGCCTCCGTGCTCAGGGCGTCGCAGTTCCACGAGTTCGTCCCGCAGTTGCTGGAGTGGGGCACCCGCGGCGACGTCGCCTACGTCCCGACGATGCGGACGCAGCTCGTGTCCGCCCGGACCGTCGCCGAGGCGCTCGCGCGCATGGCGACCGGATCGGCGCCCGCGCCCGGGTGGACCGGATCCGGGATCCCGGAGATCGCCGGTCCGCGCGAGGAGAGCCTCGCCGCCGCTGCGAGGTGGTTCATCGCACGGCGCGGCGACTCGATCCGCGTCGAGGAGGTGAGCGACCCGTCCGACCCCATCGCCGCCGTCGGCGCGAGCGGCGGGCTGCTGCCGGGCCTCGATGCGATCCTCGCGGGGCCGACGTTCGAGCAGTGGCTCGAGACCTCGGTTCCGGCGGCGAACGCCGCCTGAGGCAAGGCGCGGTGTGCGGCGTCGATCCGTCGGCGCCGCACGCCGCGCGCTCTCTCAGTCCCGCACGGCCTCGAACAAGCGCGGGCCTGCGCCACCGGGCCGCCACTGGGCGATGCGGAATCCGTGCGCGGCGAGCGGCTCGGCGAGCGGGATCGCGGAGCCCTGCCAGGCGTAGGCGAAGAGCGCGGCCGGCGCGATCTGCGGGATCAGCGCGCCCATCGCCCGCGCGAGCGTGCAGTCGTAGAGCAGGTCGGCGCCGAGCACGAGATCGAACGGGCCGCGCGCAATCAGCTCCGCGGGCTCGTGGAGGTCGGCGCAGAGCGTCTCGAGCGGCCGTCCGAGGGTGCGCCTGCCGCTCTCGGCGACGCGCTCCAGGGCGTCCGCCGAGACGTCGCTCGCCACGACGTCGGCGCCGCGCAACGCCGCCACGAGTGACGGCAGGGCCAGCCCGCAGCCGAGCTCGAGCACGCGCACGCCGGTGAGGTCGAGTGTCGCGAGATGCGCGGCGAGCGCGCGCGCACACGGCCACAGCTCTGCCCAGTAGGGCGCGTCGCCGCGGGCCTCCGCCGCCACGGCGAACAGTTCCTCGGGCTCGCTCGGGCGCAGGAGCCGCACGGAGAGATCTCCGATCGCGACCGCGTCCTCGTAGTCCGTCGTCATCGCGGCAGCCGGTCGAGCACGAGCGCCGTGCGGATCAGGCCGAGGTGCGAGTAGGCCTGCGGGTGGTTGCCGAGCGCGCGCTCGGCGCGCGGGTCGTACTGCTCCGAGAGCAGTCCGGTCGGGCCGGCGAGCTCGAGCACCTGGTCGAAGAGCGCGTGCGCGTCGCTCTGGCGGCCGACGAGCGCGTACGCGTGCGCGAGCCAGAGCGCACACAGGTGGAAGCCGCCCTCGCTGCCGGGGAGCCCGTCGTCGCTGCGGTAGCGATAGACGGTCGGCCCCTCGCGCAGTCGCAACTCGACCGCCTCGACCGTGGCCGCGAAGCGGTCGTCGTCGGCCGGCAGGAGACCGCACAGGCCGATCTGCAACGCCGCGGCGTCGAGGTCGACGCCGTCGTAGGCGGCCGTGAACGAGCGCGCCTCGGCTTTCCAGCCGCGCTCCAGCACATCCGCGGCGATGCGGTCGGCGAGGCCCGACCAGCTCGACTGCTCGGGCCTTCCGGTGAGGCGCGCGAGCCGCAGCGCCCGGTCGACCGCCAGCCAGCACATCACGCGCGAGTGCACGTGGTGGCGCGGCGGGCGGCGGATCTCCCAGATGCCGTGGTCGGGCTCGTCCCAGCGCCGCGCGACCGCATCGACGATCTGCTCGACCAGCAGGTGATGGGTCTCGGTCACGTTCCCGCCGGCGACCGCCAGCTCGTAGGCCAGCTCGACGATCGGGCCGAAGACGTCGAGCTGCACCTGCTGCGCCGCGGCGTTGCCGACGCGCACCGGGCGGCTGCCGGCGTACCCCGGAACGGCCTCGATCACGGCCTCGGTGCCGGCGTCGCCGCCCATGCACCGAGTACAGCGGGCGCAGGCGCTCGGCGTCCTGCTCGGCCTGCGCGAGGCGGTCGATGTAGCCGAGCAGCGACTCGGCCTCCGTCGCCGATCCGAGCTCGACCAGCGCGAGCGCCGTGAGCGCCGCGTCGCGCAGCCAGCAGTAGCGGTAGTCCCAGTTGCGGACGCCGCCGATCTCCTCGGGCAGGCTCGTCGTCGCGGCCGCCAGGATCGCGCCGGTCTGCTCGTGGCACAGCCCGCGCAGGGTCAGCGCGCTGCGCGTGATCTCGCCGCGCGCGAGCGCGGGCAGGCGCAGGCTCTCGACCCAGGTCCGCCACGAGGTCTCGGTGCGCTCGCGCCGCTCGGGCTCCGGCGTCGGGTGGGGCGAGAGGCTGTCGCCGCCGCAGCGCAGCTCGAGCACGTACGGCCGGCCGTCGGCGGGGACGAGCGCTCGTGCGATGGGCTGGATGGGGTCGTCCACGATCTCCCACGTCAGCCCGGGCGCATACAGCGAGACCGGGTCGGCCGCTCCGAGCACGACGACGCCGTCCGGATGGACGCGCAGCGCGATCTGCATGCGGCCGAAGTCGGGCCGCGGAGCGAACTCCACGACCGCCTCGGCCGTGCCCTCGAGCACGCGCACGAGACGCACGCGCCCGTACGGATCGCCGCGATCGAGGTAGTCGCTCACGATCAGCCCGGCCCAGCGGGTCTCGAGCGTGAGCGTGCCCTCGACGTAGCGCTGCGCGGTCGGCGCGCCCTCGTGCGCCGGCCGCACGGAGAGCGCCCCGCCGGCCTGGCCGGCGACCAGCTCGGCGAAGAGCGGGGCGCTGTCGGGCCGCGGGTGGCACATCCACGTGATCCGGGCGTCGGGCGTCACGAGCGCGACGGTCTTGCCGTCCGAGAGCATCGCGTGGCGCTCGATCGGCACGGCATTCGCGCCGGCGAGCCAGTCGCGCCGCGTCTCGAGGAGGCGCGCGAGCAGGCGGGCGACGTCCTCCGGGTCGTCCACGCGCTGCTTCGCGAACGTCGGACCGGGCCCGACCTTGATGCCGAGATCGGGGCCGGTGAGACGGCTGAACGCGTCCTCGTCGGTCACGTCGTCGCCGATGAAGACGGCCGCGGAGGCACCGACCTGATGGCGGATCGCATCGAGCGCGAACCCCTTGTCGGCCTGGACGACGGCGAGCTCGATCACGCGCTTGCCCTCGCGCGGGTGCACGCCGGGCAGCGTCGCCGGGCCGTCGCGTACGGCGGTCAGCGCGGCCTGCCCGTCCTCCTCGGAGGCCTGGCGGTAGTGCAGCGCCGCACCCGCCGGCTTGTGCTCGACGGTGACACCCGGCCGGGGAGCGGCGATCGCGTGCAGCTCCTCGGTGACGCGATCGCGCAGCTCGCGCGCCTCGGGGGCGAGTGCGCGAGCGAAGCCGACGTCGAACTCGGTGCCGTGGCTGCCGACGAGATGGATCTCCTCGGGCAGCCGCGACAGCGCGGCGAGATCGTGCAGCGAGCGGCCCGAGATGACGGCCACGCTCGTATCCGGCAGGGCGGCCAGCGCGCGCAGCGCCGCGACGGACTCGCGCCGCGGGCGCGCCTCGCCCGGCACGTCGACGATCGGCGCCAGGGTGCCGTCGTAGTCACAGGCGACGAGCAGGTGGGGCTCGCGCGCGAGTCGCGCGAGCGCGTGCTCGAGCGTGCGTGCGTCGCCGTTGGCCGATCCGGCGTTCATCCGCTGCCGTCCGCGAGTGCCTCGAGGAACGTGCGCGCGAAGCGGTGCACGTCGTGCGTGCGCACCTGGCGGCGCAGTTCGCGCATGCGCCGGCGCGCGTCTGCGTCGGGCAGCGAGATGGCGCGCGCGATCGTCTCGCGCATCCCGACGACGTCGTGCGGGTTCACGAGCAGCGCCTGCCGCAGCTCGCCCGCGGCGCCGGCGAACTCCGAGAGCACGAGCACGCCGCCGCCGCGGTGGCGTGCGGCCACGTACTCCTTGCAGACCAGGTTCATGCCGTCGCGCAGCGGGGTCACGAGCATCACATCGGCAGCCGCGTACAGGGCGCAGAGGTCCTCGCGCGGGAGATTGTGGTGCTGGTAGTGGATCGCGGGATGTCCGAGGCGCCCGAACTCGCCGTTGATGCGGCCGACGGCGCGCTCCACGCGCTCGCGCAGCTGGCGATAGGTCGTCACGCGCTCGCGGCTCGGCGTCGCGACCTGGACGAGCACCGTCTCGCCGGCGTGCGTCACGCCGCTCTCGAGCAGCTCGCGGAAGGCCTGCAGGCGGACGTCGATGCCCTTGGTGTAGTCGAGCCGGTCGACCCCGAGGAGGATCCGGCGCGGCGATCCGAGCGCTTCGCGCAGCGCCGCGGCGGCCAGCGCGCGTCTCCGGCAGTGCCGCGATCGCGTCGAACTCGGCGAAGTCGATCGAGACCGGGAACGCCCCGACCTTGACCAGGCGGCCCTCGTACGGGATCGAGGTGCGCGTCGGTGCGACGTCGACGAGCCGGCGGCAGATCTGCAGGAAGTTCTGCGCCGCGACGGGCCGCTGAAAGCCGACGAGGTCCGCGCCCAGCATCCCCTCGACGATCTGCCGGCGCCACGGGAGCTGCATGAAGAGCTCCTGCGGCGGCAGCGGGATGTGCAGGAAGAAGCCGATCCGCAGATCCGGCCGGAGCGCGCGCAGCATGGCCGGCACGAGGTGCAGCTGGTAGTCGTGGACCCAGACCGTCGCGCCCTTCGAGGCCACGGTCGCGGTCAGGTCGGCGAAGCGCTCGTTCGTCTCGACGTAGCTCTGCCACCACTCGCGCCGGAACTCGGGCGGGCGCACGGCGTCGTGGTAGAGCGGCCACAGCGTGCGGTTCGCGAAGCCCTCGTAGAAGCCCTCGATCTCACGCGAGTTGAGCCCGATCGGCGTCAGCCGCATGCCGCCGTAGTCGAACGACTTCGGGGGCGGCCCGGGGATCCCGGCCCAGCCGACCCACGAACCGTGCCCAGCCTGGACGATCGGCGCCAACGCGCTCACCAGCCCGCCTGGGCTCACCTCCCAGGAGCCGTCGTCGGCCCGCACGACGGGGAGGCGGTTCGCGACGATGACGATCTCGCCGGGCGCAGATTGCCTCGCGCTCACAGCGCAACCGTAGCTCCGCGGCCCCCGCGGCGCGCGCGCGGGTTGTTTGTGCGTGATGCCGTGCGGTAGCGTCCCCCCGATGAACGCCCAGCGCATTCTCGCGAGCGGGGCGGCCGCGTTGCTCGTCCTGATCGTGCTTGCGATCGCGACGCACGACGAAGGTGGCTCGTCGGACGGCTCGACGACGACGCTGCCGACGGTCGCGGCGGGCACGCTGCGCGTCCATGTCGCCGCCGGGAGCGTCACGCTCGACGGGCCCGTGCGCGATGCGAACGAGAAGAGCTCGATCGAGGAAGCGGCGGGCGAGCGCTTCGACAACGACAACGTCGTCAGCAACCTGGAGGTGCAGTCCGCCGTCGATTCGGCCGCGTGGCTCGCCGACGTCATGCCGAAGCTCCCCCGCAAGGGCAGCGGCTTCGGGCCGGTCGACATCGCCGTCACGAAGACGGCCGTGACCGTGAGCGGTCGCGTGCCGACCGCAGCGGCCGGCAACGCCCTGCTCGAGGGGGTCGCGGACGCATCCGGCCGCAAGGTCACCGACAAGCTCGAGATCGTGCGCGAGGGCGCAGGCGCCGTGCTGCAGAAGAACATCGACGACGCGGTCAACGGTCGCTCGATCGCGTTCGAGACGGGCAGTGCGGCGATCACGAAGGCGGGGCAGACCGTGCTGGTCGCGCTCGTCAAACCGCTCAAGGCCGCGGGTACGCAGACGGTGGTCATCGGCGGCTACACCGACAACGTGGGCGACGCGAAGGCGAACCTCAGGCTCAGCAAGGCGCGCGCGAACTCGGTCAAGGTATTCCTCGTGAAGCGCGGCGTGAATGCCAAGCGGCTGATCGTCAAGGGCAATGGCGAGGCCAAGCCGATCGCGCCCAACTCCACCGAGGCCGGCCGCCGGAAGAACCGGCGCATCGAATTCACCGTGCTGGGCGGATAGAAGGAGCGCTGATGGGAACGGCAGGCGAGATCGTCATCTGGATGGTGCTTGCGGCGCTCGTGGGCTTCGCGACCGGCTGGGCGCTGCGCAGCGTCGTCGCCAATCGCGCCCGCTCGCGCCTCAGCGACCGCCTCGAGGAGAAGCGCCGCGAGGCGCAGGATCTGCGCGACGAGCTGCGCCAACTGCGCGGCGAGGACGACGAGGACGTCATGCGCCTCCCGACGGGCTCCGCCGCGTGGGACGACGGCGACGACATCGACGAGGACGCCGAGCCGCATCTGAGTGCGACGGCCGAGCACGACGAGGTCGAGCTCGGCCCGCTCGACGAGCCCACGATCGCCGAAGACGAGGGCGACGAGGAGATCGGCGGCTCGACCCGCGCGATGCGCCTGGACGAGGTCGAGTGGGAGGACGTCGAGGACCCGCCGCGCAAGCGCGAGGACGAGGACTGACCGAGCGCGCGGCCCGCGCGGCCGGGACGCGATTTCCGTGCAAGTACGGGGTCTGACCCGCACCTTGCGGGTCTGACCCGCTCGTTGCGGGCCTGACCCCGTGCTTGCATGTCTCGACCTCTGGTCGAGGGTTGATCGGACGCGACGGCGGGCGTGGCGCAGAATGGGAGGGTGAAGGGCTTCTGCGTTCTGCTGTTCGCGCTCGTCGGGCTCGTGCTCGGCCGGGCCGGCCGCGCCGCCGGCGCATGGCGGCGACGAGGTTCGCGGCGTGATCCAGAAGGTCGAGAAGCTGCGCGGGCTGCGGACGGCCCGGCCGATCGCGGTCTCGACGCTCGATGCGGCCGCCCTGCGGGGCGTCGTGCTGCGCCTGCTCGAGCGGGAGCGCGAGCCGCAGAGCGACGCCGGCTGGGACGACGCGCTGCACCTGCTCGGCGTCCTGCGGCCGGGGCAGACCCTCGAGCAGGTGCAGCGGCGAGCGCTCGCGGGACAGGTCGCCGGGCTGTACGACCCACGCACCCGGCGGCTCTACGTGCTCGGATCGGGTGGCTCCGCGCCGCGCGCCGTGGTCGCGCACGAGGTCGTGCACGCTCTCCAGGACGAGCACTTCCGGCTCACGCGCGGCCCGTTCGCGCCTCGCCCGCGCGACCACGACGGCGAGCTCGCCGCGCAGGCGCTCGTGGAGGGCGATGCCACCGAGGTGCAGTCGCGCTACATCGCTGCGCTCTCGCCGATCGATCTGATCGGCGAGCTGGGGCGCACGCTGCGCGCCGTGCCCGGCGGCTCCGCGGACGGGACGGCTCCGTTCCTCGAGCGCCAGCTGGTGTTCCCCTATACGGCGGGACAGGAGTTCGTGCGCGCCCTGCGTGCGCGCGGCGGGCAGCGACTGCTCGACCGCGCCTTCCGCAACCCTCCGCGGACGACCGCTGCGGTGCTCGACCCGGACTCGCTACCTGGCCGGCGATCCACCCCCGCAGACCGTCCGCCTACCCGCCGGAAGCTACCGGTTCGCGACCTCGTTCGGGGCCGAGGACCTGGTGGCGCTGACAGGAAAGCGGAGTCTCGCTCGCACGTGGCTGGGAGGGCGGATGGGGGTCGGGAGCGAGGGTCTCGAGCTGCGCCTGGCGACGCGCGGCGCGGCGGCCACCGCCGCGGCGCTGAGGCGCGCCCTGCCCGCGTCGGCCCGGGTCGCGTTCCGCGGCCGGATGGTGTGCGTCCGGATCGCCCGCGACAACGCTTCAGTCCCCGGCCCTTCCTGCCGATAGGGACGCCGTGGATCCATCCCCAGCGCGCGGCGAGGCAGTGAGTGCTGCCGAACGGCGATTGCATGCAGTCGTCGACACGCTCGGCCTGCACGTGTACAGCGGCGAGACGTACCCGGACGATCGCTTTGTCACGACGGTCGCGCTGACCCCATCGCGCTCGCTGCTCGGGCTCGCCACCGACACCTTCGGCACCGACGAGCAGTGGCTGGCCGCGATTCACCCGGAAGACCGCCCGCGCTACCAGGAAGTGTTCTCGTACGCGAACGAGCGCCTGCTGCACCCGCTCGAGCTCGAGTACCGCCTGCGCGGCTACGACGGCGTCGAGCGCTGGGTCTGGGAGCGGATCTTCCCGCACCGCCTGCGCGACGACGGGGTCGTCGACCTCGACGGCGTGGTGGCCGACGTCACGGCGCTGCACGAGGCCACGAACGAGCGCAACGACCTCTCGCAGCGGCTCGAGCGCGTGCTCGGCGGGGTCGCCGAGTTCGTCGTCTCGTGCGAGCTGCACGACGAGGACCGCGCCGTGTGGATCCACACGGGCCCTGGCATCGAGCGCATGCTCGGCGGCCCGCTGCCCGAAGGCGCGGATGGGCCAACCGTGTGGTACGACTGCGTGCATCCGGACGACCGCCCGTTGCTGGATGCCTACCTGGCGCAGCTCGCACGGCGCGAGCCGGCCGACGCCACCTACCGCCTGCGCGGCCTCGACGGGATCGAGCGCTGGGTCTGGGCGCGCGCCCGCCCGCACCCCGATTCGAACCCGGTCGCCTACGACGCCGTGATCAGCGACGTCACCGAGCGCGAGCGCGCCCGCATCGGGCTGCAGCTCGCCCGCGAGGAGGCCGAGCGCCGCTCGCGCGTCGACCCGACCACCGGGCTCTTCAACCGGCACCATCTGCTCGACGTGGCGCGCCGCGAGCTGGCGCGCTCGCAGCGCGAGGGGACCAGCCCGGCGCTCGTGCTGCTCGACGTCGACCGCCTGCGCGAGCTCAACGAGCGGCGCGGGCACGCGGTCGGCGATGCCGTGCTGCGCGAGCTCGCGGGCCGGCTCTCGCACAGCGTGCGCACCTACGACACCATCTCGCACGTCGGCGGCGGCCGCTTCGCCGTTCTCGTGCCCGATCTCCGCGACGGCGAGGCGCTGCGCCGGATCTGCGACGAGATCGCCGCGACGATGACCGGGGAGCCACTGCGCTCGGCCGGTCGCGAAGTCCACGTGACGGTCTCGGCCGGCGGCGCGCGCGCCCACGCCGGCACGACGGTCGACGCGCTGCTGCACACGGCCGAGGTCGCGCTGGCGAAGGCCAAGCGCGACGGGAAGGGCAAGCCGGAGGTCCAGGAGACCCGGCGCGAGAGCGCCGACGAGACGGGCGAGGCCGTGCGCGTGGCGGCCACCCTGGCGCGCGCCGCCGCCGTGCGCGAGGGCGTGCCCAACGAGCACGAATGCAGCGTCGCCGAGCTCGCCGAGCTCGTCGGCCGCGAGCTCGGCCTCCCGGAGAGCCTGCAGGGCGACCTGCGCCTGGCCGGGCTGCTGCACGACGTGGGCACGATCGCCGTCGCAGGCGCGGTGCTCTCGAAGCCCGGGCCGCTGGACGAGGACGAGTGGGTGATGCTGCGCGAGCACCCGAGCATCGGCGCCGACATGGTCGCCCGCATCCCCGGCCTCGCACGCACGCAGCTCGCCATCCGCCACCATCACGAGCGCTACGACGGGCAGGGCTACCCCGACCGGCTCGCCGGCGAGGCCATCCCGATGGCCGCGCGCGTGCTGGCGGCCGTGGACGCCTATACCGCGATGACCGAGATCCGGCCCTACCGCGATGCCCGTGAGCGCCACGAGGCGCTCGAGGAGCTGCGGCGCAACGCCGGCACGCAGCTCGACCCCGACGTCGTCGAGGCGCTCTGCCGCGTACTCGCGGGCGAGGGCGCCAGCGCCGTCGCCGCGTAGGCCCGATGGCGCCGCTGCGGCGCCGTCGCTAGATTGGCGCGATGAGCACCATCCGGCCCTGCCGTGACGACGATCGCGGCGCGATCCTCGCGATCGTCAACGCGGCTGCCGAGGCCTACCGCGGCGTGATCCCCGAGGATCGCTGGCACGAGCCGTACATGGGCGCCGAGGAGCTCGACGGGGAGATCGCCGCCGGTGTCTCGTTCTGGGGCTACGAGGCGGACGGCGAGCTGCTCGGCGTCATGGGGACCCAGCCCGTCGGCGACGTCGACCTGATCCGCCACGCGTACGTCCTGCCCGCCAGCCAGGGCCTCGGCGTCGGTGGCGCGCTGCTCGCGCACCTGCGCCGCCTGACCGCGCGGCGGATGCTGGTCGGCACGTGGGCGGCCGCCGAGTGGGCGATCGGCTTCTACCGCCGCAACGGCTTCGAGCTGGTCTCACCCGAGCAGAAGACCATCCTGCTCGAGCGCTACTGGAACATCCCCGAACGGCAGATCGAGACCTCGGTCGTGCTGGCCGATCCGCCGTTCGGGGAGCGTTCGCTCTAGCCGGTGACGCCCGCCACGCCCGAGCGGGGCTTGGGCAGCGTGATGTTCGTGGAGCTGGATGCGCGCGCGCTCGGAGCGTCGCTCGCCGTGGCCACCGCCTTGTTCGTGATGCGCTTGCTCTTCGTCGTCAGGTCGACCTTGACCGTCAGCGTGAACTGCTTCTTCTTGGTCTTGGGGAGCGTGCCCACCGTCCAGCAGACCACGCCGTCGGAGAGCTTGCCGCCGCCGGTCGCGGTGACCGTGACGCCGGCCGGGAGCGTGTCGCAGACCTTCACGTTGTGCGCGGTGCCCTTGCCGACGTTCTTGACGACGAGCGTGTAGCGCACGTTCTCGCCCGCCTGCACGGTCGCGGGCTTGCCGACCTTGGTCAGCACCAGCTTCGGCTTGCCGGGAGCGGTGGGCGTGGATCCGCCGGCCGGAGGCGGCGGGGGAGGCGGAGGCGGCGTCTTCCAGATGCCGGCGTCCCAATCCAGGTCGCGCTGGCCCGGCGACAGCGTCGTGCTGGCGGTGCAGCCGTTGGCGGCCGCGTCGGAGCCGTTGGCGCGCGTCGCGCCGGGCGCGTCCTTCGTGGTGAGCTCGTAGCCCGACGGGATCGTCGCGACCTCGAAGCAGATGCTGTACGTCCCGGCCGGCAGGCGGTCGAAGAGATACAGCCCGTTCGCGTCGGTCACGGTGTGGCCGATCGTGGCGCCCGCTGCGTCCTTGAGCTGGACGCCGACGTTGGGCACGCCGGGCTCGCCCGCGTCCTGGATGCCGTTGTGGTTGCCGTCGATCCAGAAGCGGTCGCCGATCGCCGCCGGCTTCCAGAAGCCGAAGTCGTAGGTCGGGACGAACGACCCCGCACCGGCGGTCGTCGCCGGGTTGATGCACGGGAAGCCGTTCACGAGCACCGCGTCGGAGTCGATCGCGTCGTCGGTGCCGGCGTTCGCGACGGTCAGCTCGAAGCCCGCGAGCGGCCCGCCGGGCGCGCTGTCCGCGGGCGCGTCGAGGCACACGCCGTAGGTCGTGTTCGGCCGCAGGCGGTCGAAGCGGTAGTAGCCGTTCGCGTCGGTCGTGGTCGTGGCGACGAGTGCGCCGGCGCCGCTGTAGAGATGCACGGTGACGCCCGCGAAGGCCGGCTCGCCGGCGGTCTGCAGGCCGTCGTGGTTCTGATCCCACCACACGTAGTCGCCGAGGCCGGCGACGGTCACGGTCGTGATGGCCTCGCCGTGGTTGTTCGTCGTCGGCCTGTCGCCGGGCGCGGTGACGTCGGCCATGTTGAGGAGATCGCCGGCCGGGGCGTCGTCGTCGACGCGCACGGTCACGGTGATCGAGACGGTCGCTCCGACCGCCAGGGGCGCGAGCGGGCAGGTGATGATCCCTGCGGCCTCGGTGCAGCCACCCGTGTCGCTCACGTACGTCGTGTGCGCGGGCAGCGTGTCGGTCACCTCGCCGGCTGCCGAGGCCTGCGTGCCGTGGTTCTGGATCTCGATCGTGTACGTGAGCAGATCGCCCGGTGCGGCCTGCGCGTGATCGACCACCTTCAAGAGGCTCAGATCGGAGTGCGCGAATGCAAACGCGGGGACGGCCAGCAGGCCGCCCATGGCAATCAGCAGCACGAGCACGTGGCGCGTCGCACGCCTGGGAATCAGGTGCATCGTCGTCTCCTGGTGTCGCTCGTCCGGTTCCCCCGGCGGCGGGATCTGGCGGAGCCTAGCTAATCCCTCGATCGGGGGACGTCGGGGGAATCCACGGTCCTCGGGAGGTTCCCGAACGCGTTACACCTTCAGCAACCCGGGTCGTATCAACTGGGCGGGGCGTTGCAACCCGCCGTCGTCGTAGGGCGGGGGATCGGCCGGCGCGAGCGGTGCCGCGGCGAACGACGCGGCCACGCGGCCGGCGTCCGCGCGGCCGTACAGGGTGGTGCGCTGGACGGGCTCTCGACCCGCGGCGCGGATCACCTGCTCCATGCGCTCGGGCGGGCATTCCTGCCCGTGGCTGGCGCCCGCTGCGCGGCTGATCGACTCGTTCATGAGCGTGCCGCCGAGGTCGTTCACGCCGGCGTGCAGGAGCGCGCGGGCGCCGTCGGGCCCGAGCTTGACCCAGGAGGCCTGGATGTTCTGCACGTAGCGGTCGAGCACGAGGCGCGCGGCCGCGTGCAGCACGACGGCCTCGCGGAACGTGGGGCCGTGGCGGGCCAGCCCCTTGATCGCGATCGGCGCCTCCTCGTGCACGAACGGCAGCGGCACGAACTCGGTGAAGCCGCCGGTCTCGCGCTGCAGGTCGCGGATCGCGAGGATGTGGCGGGCCTGGTTGATCGGCGCCTCGATGTGCCCGAACATGATCGTCGACGTCGTGCGCAGGCCCACGGAGTGCGCCGTGCGCATGACCTCGAGCCACTGATCCGTGCGCAGCTTGTCGGGGCAGAGGACCTTGCGCACCTCGTCGTCCAGGATCTCGGCCGCGGTGCCCGGCAGGCTGCCGAGCCCGGCGTCGCGCAACTGCTCGAGGTAGTCGCGCAGCGTCCAGCCCTCGGTCGCGGCGCCCTGCCAGACCTCGAGCGGCGAGAAGGCGTGCACGTGCAGGTCGGGCAGCGCCTCGCGGATCGCGCGCACGAGGTCGAGGTACCAGGTGCCCGTGAAGCCCGGGTGGATGCCGCCCTGCAGGCAGACCTCGGTGGCGCCGCGATCCCACGCCTCGGCGCAGCGGCGCACGACCTCGTCGACGCCGAGCAGGTATGCAGGCCCGCGCAGGTTGGCGGCCAGGCGCCCCTTCGAGAATGCGCAGAAGCCGCAGCGGAAGTAGCAGACGTTCGTGTAGTTGATGTTCCGGCAGACGACGTAGGTGACGTTCTCGCCCGAGCGCTCGGCGCGGCGCGCGTCGGCCGCGCGGGTCAGCAACTCGACCTCCGGGCCGCGGGCGCTGAGCAGCGCGACGGCGTCGGCCTCGTCCAGGTCGGCGCCCCGCTCGCTGCGGTCGAGCGCGCGGAAGAACGGCGCCGAGACCGAGCCGGCGAGGCGCGGGCGGCGCCCGCCCTGCCAGGCGGCCGGCGGCTCCGGGCTGGTGCCGGCGAACCAGCGTGCCCTCGTCACGCGCCAGTCCCTCGCCGTCCGAGGCCGCCAGCGCGGGCCCGCGCACGGCCGGCGCGAGCCAGCGCTCGGCATCGCGCAGGTAGCGCGGGATAGATGCACAGCCGCGGCGCGAGCGTGCGGTCGGCCCTGGCGGTCGCGGCTGGCCAGCAGCGACGCGCTCGGGCCAGGGCGCCTCGGGATTGACGTGGTCGGGCGTCACGGGCGAGACGCCGCCGAAGTCGTCGATGCCCGCCTCGAGCAGGCGCGGGAACTCGGCGTGCGCGAGATTCGGCGGCGCCTGCACGGCGACGTCGAGCGGCATCAGGAGCCGCGTGATCGCGATCGTCCAGAGATGGTCGTCGAGCGAGGGCTCCTCGGCCTCCGCCATCTTGGTGCCGGGCTTGGCGCGGAAGTTCTGGACGATCACCTCCTGCAGGTGACCGTGGCGCTCGTGCAGCTCGCGCAGGGCGAGCAGCGCCTCGACGCGCTCGCGCCGCGTCTCGCCGATGCCGATCAGGATGCCGCTCGTGTACGGGATCGCGAGGCGCCCGGCGCGGTCGATCGCATCGAGGCGCACCTCGGGCAGCTTGTCGGGCGAGCCGAAGTGCGGCATGCCGCGCTGCGACAGGCGTGCGCTGGCCGTCTCGAGCATGATCCCCTGCGACGCGGAGACCTCGCGCAGCGCGAGCAGCTCGTCGTCGTCGAGGATGCCCGGATTCGCGTGCGGCAGGAGGCCCGTCTCGCGCAGCACGAGCCCCGCGCAGTGCGCCAGGTACGCCGCGGTGGTGGGGAAGCCCATGCGGTCGAGCTCCTCGCGCGCCGCCCGGTAGCGCAGCTCGGGCTTGTCGCCGAGCGTGAAGAGGGCCTCGTGACAGCCGGCCTCGCGGCCCGCGAAGGCGATCGCGAGCACCTCGTCGGGCGTCATGTAGCAGCGCTCGCCGCGCCGCGGCGGCCGCGCGAACGTGCAGTAGTGGCAGACGTCGCGGCAGAGGTGCGTGAGCGGGATGAAGACCTTGGGCGAGAACGTCACGAGCGGCCCGGTGCGCGCTCGACGGCGCGCTCGCACAGCTCGGCCAGCGACGGCCCGCGCTCGGCGTACTCGAAGGCCTCGTCCGCCGTCAGCGTCGTGTCGAGTGGCGTCGTCATGCCGCCACGCGATCGCGCCAGGCGCACAGCTGCTCGAGTTGCGCGATGTCGTAGCGCGGCGCGGTGAGGGTCACGATCAGGTGTGTCATGCCAGCCTTGTGGTAGTCCTCGGCAAGGGTCGCCTCGTCGTCCTCGAGCAGCACCGTACGCTCGATCTCGTCCGGATCGCGCCCGATGCTCGCGCAGTGCTCGTCGAGGATGGCGTTCTTGTGCGCCATCTCGGCGGGCGTCCCGTAGCAGTTCCAGAGATCCGCGTACTCGGCCACCAGGCCGAGCAGGATGCGCTCGCCGCCACCTGCGACGAGCAGCGGCAGGTGGCCGTGCACGGACTGCGGGGAGAGCTTCGCGAGGCGGTCGCGCATCCGCGGCAGCGCCGCCGCGAGCGCATCGACCCGGTCGCGCGCGGTGCCGAACGCGTAGCCGTACTCGGCGTAATCGGGCTCGAACCAGCCCGCTCCGATCCCGAGCACGAAGCGGCCGCCGCTGACGTGGTCGATCGTGCGCGCCATGTCGGCGTGGAGGTCGGGATTGCGGTAGGAGTTGCACGCGACGAGTGCACCCACGCTCGCCCGGCTGGTCGCGGCGGCGAGCGCCGCGAGGATCGTCATGCACTCGAAGTTCGGCCCCGAGACATCCTCCGAGGCGCCGCTCTGGAAGAAGTGATCCCACGTCCAGAGCGAGTCGGCGCCCGCGGCCTCGGCGGCCTGGGCAGCCTGCCGGACGTCGTCATAGGCCGGGCCGTAGGGAGGAATCGCGGCGCCGATTCGCAGGGGGTGCGGCACGGGCTGGATCGTAGCCCCGATCGCGCGGGAAGCCCGACCGCAGGCCTAGAGCGCGCGCAGGCGCGGCGCGATCTCGGCCGCGAAGCGCTCCAGGAAGCCCAGCTGGTCGGTCGCCGGGCTATGGAACACGAGGTGGTTGAAGCCGAGCTCGAGGTACGGCGCGATCCGCTCGACCGCCTCGTCGGGGTCGCCCGTGCAGATGAAGCGCGAGGCGGCCTGCTCGTCGTCGAGCTCGTCGGCCAGGCGCGCGAGCTCGCGCGGATCCTCGACGCCCTGCTTGGCCTCGGCGGGCAGCGCCAGCGGAGCCCAGAAGCGGCAGTCGGCGACCGCGGTCGCGCGGTCGGTGGCGTACGAGAGCTTGATCTCGATCATGCGCTCGATCGCATCGGGATCCGACCGGCCTCCGCTGCGCCGGCGGCCGCGTTGGGCAGCAGCCGCTCGGAGTAGAGCTCGCTCGGCTTGCCCGACGTCGTGATCAGACCGCCCTGGGCGCCCGCGAAGCGCGCGCCCTTCGGCCCGCCGGCGGCGATCCAGATCGGGATCGGCTCGGGCGACAGGTCGTAGATCGTCGCACCGCCGCGTGTGGTACCAGGGCCCTCGAAGTGCACGTGGTCGCCCGTCCACAGCTCGCGGATCAGGGAGACCGCCTCGCGCAGGCGCTCGAGCCGCTCGCCCGCGCCGGGCCATTCGGTGCCGGTCGGCGCGACCTCGTTCATCGCCTCTCCCGAGCCGAGTCCGAGGAAGATGCGCCCCGGTGCCAGGCAGCCGAGCGTCGCGAAGGCCTGCGCGACGACTGCCGGGTGGTAGCGGTAGGTGGGCGTGAGCACGCTCGTGCCGACGAGGACGCGCGAGGTCGAGGCGGCCAGCGCGCCGAGCCACGGCAGCGAGGCCGGCGAATGCCCGCCGTCGTGCCGGAACGGCTGGAAGTGGTCCGAGACCGCGACGCTGTCGAGGCCGAGGCGCTCGGCCGCGACGCCGAACGAGAGCAGCTGCGCGGGTGCGAACTGCTCGGCGGATGCCTTGTAACCGAGGCGCAGTGGGGGGAAAGCAGGGGAAGGAGACATAGACTCGGCCCGATGGTAGCCCGTTCCCATGGCGGGTGGCTGGCGCTGGTGCCCGTGAAGGCGCTGCCCCGCGGAAAGTCGCGTCTGGCCGAGGTCCTCGACGTCGAAGCGCGCGCGGACCTCGTGCTGTTCCTGCTGCGGCGCGTCGTGGAGGCCTGCCTCGAGGCCGGTCTCGCGGTCTGCGTCGTCTCGCCGGACGCCGACGTGCATGCGGCGGCGCGCGCGCTCGGCGCCGGCGTGCTCGACGACGGCGGGCGCGACCTCTCCGCCAGCGTGGCGCTCGCGCTCGAGCAGCACGCCACGGCTGCCGGCGTCGTGGTGCTCGCCGGCGATCTCCCGCACGTCACGGCCGACGATGTGCGCGAGTTGATGGCGCATGCCCGCCCGCTCGCGCTGGTCGCGGCCGCCGACGGCACGACGAACGCGATCGCCGCGTGTCCGCCGAGCGCGTTCCGGCCCAGCTACGGGCCCGGCAGCGCGGAGCGCCACGGCGGCACGCGCGTGCGGCTGGCCGGCATCGAGCGCGACATCGACACCCCGGGCGACCTCGGGCTTGCTCTTCCCGCCGCATGCCGCGGGTGACCGTCCTCGCAGGCGGCGTCGGCGGGGCGCGCTTCACGCGCGGGCTGCTCGCCTGCCTGCCGGCCGCCGACGTGACGATCGTCGGCAACGTCGGCGACGACCTCGAGCACTGGGGACTGTCGATCTCGCCCGACCTCGACACGCTGCTCTACACGCTGACCGGGCCGCATCCATCCCGAGCAGGGCTGGGGCGTGGCCGGCGACACGCGCGAGGCGATGGCGGTCGTGGCCGAGCTGGGCGGCGTCGACTGGTTCATCCTCGGCGACCGCGACATCGGCCTGCACCTCGTGCGCAGCGAGCGCCTGCGCGCGGGCGAGCCGCTCTCGAGCGTCACCGCCGACTTCGCGCGCCGCTTCGGGCTGGAGGCGCGGCTGCTCCCGGCGAGCGACGACCGCCTGCGCACGCGCATCGTCACGGCGGGCGGCGAGCTGGCGTTCCAGGAGTGGCTCGTCGGCCGGCGCGCGGCCGATCCCGTGAGCGCGGTGCGCTTCGAGGGCGTGCCGGGCGCGCGCCCGGCGCCCGGCGTGCTGGACGCGATCGCGAGCGCCGATCGGATCGTGCTCGCGCCCTCCAACCCGTTCGTCTCGCTCGATCCGATCCTGGCGGTCGACGGGGTGCGCGCGGCCGTCGAGGCGCGGCGCGACGATGTCGTCGCGATCACGCCGATGATCGGCGCCAATGCCGTCAAGGGCCCGCTCGCGGGAATGCTCGAGACGCTCGGCCACGACGTCTCCGCCGTGGGCGTCGCCGGCGTCGTCGCGCCGCTCGCATCCCGGTTCGTGCTCGACAGCGCCGACGAGGACCGCGCGGCCGACGTGCGCGCGCTCGGGCTGCGCGTGACGTGCGTCCCGACGCTGATGCGCGAGCCCGCGGCCGCGGCCGCGCTCGCCCGGGCCGCGCTCGAGCTGTGAGCGACATCGCCGTCATCGGCCTGCGCGGGCTCCCGGAGCTCGGCCCCGGCGACGATCTCGGCGGCCTGCTGGTGGACGCCGCGGCGCGCTGCGCGGGGGGCCTGCGCGACGGCGACATCGTGTGCGTGGCGCAGAAGGCCGTCTCGAAGGTCGAGGGCCGCAGCGTCGCGCTCGCGAGCGTGACGCCGTCGCCGCGCGCGATCGAGATCGCGGCGGACGAGGGCGATCCGCGCATGATCGAGCTGATCCTCGGCGAGAGCACGCGCATCGTCCGCCGCCGCGGCGCGTTCCTGATCTGCGAGACCCGCCACGGCTTCGTCTGCGCCGCCGCCGGCGTCGACCGCTCGAACGCGGGCGGCGGAGACGTCGCGATCCTCCTGCCGCTCGATCCCGACGCCTCGGCGCGTCGCCTGCGCGACGCGTTCGCAGCGACCGCGCAGGTGGGCGTGATCGTCACCGACTCGTTCGGCCGGCCGTTCCGGCTCGGCACCACGGGCGTCGCGGTGGGCTGCGCGGGCATCGCGCCGGTGCGCGTCCACACGGGGGAGAGCGACGACGCCGGGCGCGTGCTGCAGGGCACGGAGCTGCACGTCGCCGATCAGGTCGCCTCGGCCGCGGAGCTCGTCGTCGGCCCGTTCGGGGGCGTGCCCGCCGCCGTGGTGCGCGGCCTCGCCCACGAGCGCTCCGATGCCGGCGCCCGCGCCGGGCTGATGCCGCGCGAGCGCGATCTCTTCCGGGGCCCGGATGGCTCTGGATAGAGTCCGGCCATGACTCTCAGCGACAAGGCCAGGGCGCTGTTCGACTCGAAGGCGCTCGGAATGCTCGGCCTCGTGAGCGAGGACGGGACGGCTCAGGTCGCGTCCGTCTGGATCACGCGCGACGGCGACACGCCGGTGTTCACGGCGGTCGAGAGTCGCGCACAGGCGCAGACCCTGCGCCGCGATCCGCGCGTGACGCTCACGATCGTGGATCCGGAGAACGGCTACAGCTACGTCGAGCTGCGGGGCCGCGTCGAGCTCGAGGAGGGCCAGGCCGCGAACGACACGATCGACGCGCTGGCCAAGAAGTACATCGACCAGGATCGCTACCCGTGGGCGCAACCGGCGGACGTGCGGGTCAATTGCCGCATGGTCGTCGAGCACGAGCTCGGAATGTGATGGCGGACCAGCCGCTCCGCATCGGCGTGCGCGTGGCGCCCCAGCACTGCACGTTCCAGCAGATGCGCGACGCCTGGCTCCGAGCCGAGGAGGCGGGCGCCGACACGCTCTTCACCTGGGATCACTTCTTCCCGCTCTTCGGCGACGCCGACGGCGCGCACTTCGAGTGCTGGAGCCTGCTCGCCGCGATGGCGGAGGCCACGGAGCGCATCCAGTTCGGCGCGCTCGTGACCTGCAACTCGTACCGCAACCCCAATCTGCTCGCCGACATGGCGCGCACGGTCGACCACATCTCCGGGGGCCGCTTCATCCTCGGCCTGGGTTCGGGGTGGTTCGAGCGCGACTACGCCGAGTACGGCTACGAGTTCGGGACGCCGATCACGCGGCTGCGGGCATTCCGCGATGCGCTGCCGGTGATCCACGAGCGCCTGGGCAAGCTCAACCCGCCGCCCGTGCGCGGCTCGATCCCGGTGCTGATCGGCGGCGGCGGCGAGAAGGTCATGCTGAGGCTCGTGGCGCAGTGGGCGTCCACCTGGCACGCGTTCGGGGCGCCCGACGTGATCGCCCACAAGAGCCGCGTGCTCGACGAGCACTGCGAGGCGATCGGGCGCGATCCCGCCGAGGTCGAGCGCTCCGTGATGGTCACGCACGAGGACATCGCGACCGGCCTGCTCGACCGCTACCACGAGATCGGCGCGCGCCACATCGTCGCGATCGCCCGCGAGCCCGACTTCGATCTCGCCGATCTGCGGCGGCTGCTCGCCTGGCGCGACTCGCTGAGCTGACGCGCGTTCCGGCGGGCGCCGGGTTCGGGACTCCCTCTAAAGGTTATGCCGGCGAACCGCAGGCAGACCGGCCGCGAATGCGCTCGTGTGAGCACGCTTGCCTTCGCCCCAGCCCTGGCGGCGCCATTCGCTCTCCGCAGGGTGCGGAGCGTTAGTACGCTCCCGGCGATGGAATCCGCGCCCCCGGACGTGCTGCTGGTCGCGCGCTGCGCGAACGGCGACGAGGGTGCGCTCGCCGAGCTCTACGACCTCTTCGGCCGCGCGGCCTACGCGCTGGCGCTGCGCATCGTGCGCGACGCGTCGCAGGCCGAGGACGTCGTCCAGGAGGCGTTCCTCGATCTCTGGCGCAGCGCTGCGCGCTTCGATCCGAGCCGCTCGCGACCGGCCAGCTACCTGCTCACGTTCGTTCACCGGCGCGCCGTCGATCTCGTCCGCCGCGAGCAGGCCCGCCCGCAGCGCGGGGGCGACGTCGACGACATCGCCGATCGCGCCGGCAAGGACGACATCGCGGCCTCGCTCGTGGCCAGCGAGCAGGGCGAGAGCGTGCGCCGCGCGCTCGCCGGGCTCCCGCCGCCGCAGCGCGAGGTGCTCGAGCTCGCGTACTTCAACGGGCTCAGCCAGAGCGAGATCGCGGAGCGCCTGGGCGAGCCGCTCGGTACGGTGAAATCACGCACGCACGTCGCGCTCTCGAGATTGCGCGAGCTGCTGGGCGAGGGCTTCCACGCATGAGCACGCCACTCCAACATCCCCGACGACGTCGCGGCGCTCATCACCGCGCACGCTCTCGGCGCGCTCGAGCCCGACCAGGCCGCGCTCGCCGAGCAGCACATCGCGGCCAGCGACGACTGCCGCCGGGCCTACGAGGATGCGCTGGAGACGGCGGCGGCGCTCGCGCTCGCGGTCGCCGACAGCGAGCCGCCGGCCGACCTGCGCGAGCGCATCGTCGCGGCAGCGCGGGCCGAGCGCCCCGAGGCGGCGCCGGCGCCGCGGGAAGCCGCTCCACGTCGCCGGCGGCTGGCCGGATGGCTGACACCGTCGACCGGCTTCGCCGTCCTCGGCGTCGCGGCCGCCATCGTCTTCGCGCTGGTCGCGGTCTCGCAGCACGATTCGGCCAACAGCGCGCGCGACCGCGAGCAGGCGCTCGCGGCACTGATCGCGCGCGCCCGATGCCCGTGTCGTGCCGATGCTGCCGAGCGGCGGGGGCGAGGCCGGCGGCCGCGTCGTCGTCGCGAACGGCCGCGCCGCGCTCGTGAACTCGATGGCGACGCCGCCCTCCGGCCGCACGTACCAGGCCTGGGGACTGCCGGCCGGCGGCGGAGAGCCCGTGCCGCTGCCGACGTTCTCGAAGCCGGGAGACGTGGTCATCGTGTCCGACGCCGGCAAGTACGACGCAGCTGCTCGTGACGGTCGAGCCGAGCGGCGGCTCGAAGGCGCCCTCGGCGGCACCGATCGCCGCAGCGAAGCTGTAAGAACGCCGTCCCGCCCCTCGGGCACGACCGCGGGGCGAGGCCGCGGTGGACGCGCGAGTAGAGGCTGAGCTCGAACGGGATCGCCGACTCGCGTGCTCGCTCACGGCGCGAAAGCCTCCTCCTCATGCCGAATTGCGGCCTATTGGGAACTGCTCGCGCTTACCCGAACCGGCCTGCCGCGCGCGGCCGAATGAGGCCCGACACGACGCCGGTGGGGCCCGCCGGCAGACATCCGAGCAAGGGGGAACACCACAATGCGTATGCGTACCGCCATTGCGGCGGGCGTTGCGACCGGCGCGGCAGCGCTGGCGCTGGGAGCCGTTGCGCTCACAGCGAGCGGGCCGAGCAAGGCGGTGGCCTCGAGCCACCGCGAGGCTCCGCTGATCGCGAACGACCCGACCGCAGACCTCACCGACTTCTATCTGTTCCCGAGCCCCGAGAAGGCCGGAACGGTGACGATGATCGCGAACGTCATCCCGCTGGAAGCGCCGCCCGAGGGGCCGAACTACTACAACCTCGACGACTCGGCGCGCTACCGCTTCAACATCGACTGGAACGGCGACGGCAAGGCCGAGCGCACCTGGACGCTGCGGACGAAGACCACGACCGCCTATCCGGGGACGTTCCTCTACAACATCGGGCCGGTCAACTCGATCAACGACCCGAACCTCAGCGTCCGTCAGACCTGGACGCTGTGGAGCCAGAAGGGCGATGGCCCGAGCGTGAAGATCGGCGAGGGCACCACGGCGCCCAACAACGTCGGCAAGAACTCGTTCCCGAACTACGAGGCCGTGCGCCAGCAGGCGATCACCACGCTCGCCAACGGCACGCGCGTCTACGTCGGGCCGAGTGAGGATCCGTTCGCGATCGACGTCGGGCGGATCTTCGACCTGATCGGCGTCGGCGGCAAGGGCACCGACAACCTGGCCGGCTTCAACGTGCATTCGATCGCCATCCAGGTGCCGCTCAACCAGATCCGCCAGTCCGACAAGCAGCCGGTCATCGGCGGCTGGGCAGCGGTGGATCGCATGGTCGCCGGCAAGAGCGACTCCAGCTCGCTGGCGAAGCGCAGCACGGCCGCGAAGCAGTCCAAGAAGCACCCCGCGCGGACGTCTGCGAAGCACTGGGTGCAGGTCGAGCGCCTCGGTCAGCCTCTCATCAACGAGGTGATCATCCCGCGCGGCCTGAAGGACTACTGGAACTCGGTCGGTCCGGACAAGGACTACCAGTTCGAGAAGTACTACACCGACCAGAACAAGCCGGGTCAGCTCATCAACGCGCTGAACGGCCTGCTCCTGAAGCCGCTCCTGACCGGGGTGCTCGGTTCGCCCCCGGCGGCGACCGGCCCGACGGGTCTGGCTCAGGAGACCGGGCGCGCGGATCTCTCCGCGATCCTGCTCCGCGGCTTCAAGTACCCGAACGACTCGAAGGCAGCGCTCGATCTGACCTTCGGCAAGGGCGACGCGGGCAAGCCCGTGGACGAGCTGCGGCTCAACACGACGATCCCGGGCACGCCTTCCGACAAGGTGGACCGGCGTGGCCTGATGTGCAACTTCGCAGGTGCCGGCGGCTTCCCGGCTCTCACGGGCCCGGCCTGCAGTCCTGCGCAGTTCGACGGCTATCCCAACGGCCGGCGGCTCGGTGACGACGTCACCGACATCGAGATCGCCGCGCTGATCGGCCTGCCGATCGACCACCTCATCCCCTCGGGCATCCAGCGCGCGTACGCACTGCTCGCGCTCGGCGGCCCGAACCTCCCGGACACCGGGCCGGTCTCGGCCCTCAAGTTCGGCGCCGACGGCGTGCTCCGTGAACGACGCCAACGGCGGGCTCTTCGGGAACGCGTTCCCGTACCTCAACAGCCCGAACTCGGGCAACAAGTAAGTCATGCCCGACACCCGCAGCCGATCGATCGCCGCACGGGCCGGACTCGTGCTCGGAATCGCAGCGCTCGTCGTCACGGGTGGCCTGCTGGCCGGTCTGCGTGGTGGGGAGGGGTCGCCCACCACGCAGGCCGCGCCCAGCGCGGTACGCGCCACGCTCGACCCGGTCACCTCGCTGACCGGCGACGCCGCTCAGGTCAGCGAGCTCCAGAGCCGGCTGAAGCTGCACCCGGCCAACGCCCAGCTCCAGGGCTCTCTCGGCATCGCCTACCTGCAGCGCGCGCGAGAGACCAACGACCCGTCCTACTACTCGAAGGCGCAGACGCTCCTGGGCCGGTCGCTGAAGCGCGATCCGGCCGGGCTGGACGCCACGATCGGAGCGGGCTCGCTCGCGCTCTCCTACCACGATTTCCGCGACGCGCTGCGACTCGGGCAGCGCGCGCTCACGCTCTCGCACGGCTTCTCGCCCGCGGCGCTCGGCATGATCGGCGACGCCTCGGTCGAGCTCGGTCGCTACCAGCAGGGCTTCGACGCGTTCGCGCAGGCTCGGCGAGCTGCGGCCCGGGCCTCGTCGCCTACGCCCGCCTCAGCTACTCGCGCGAGCTGGTCGGCGACGTCGAGGGCGCCACGCGGCTCATGCGCGAGGCCGTCGACGCGGGCTCGGGCGCGCCCGAGAACACGCAGTGGACGCGCGTGCAGCTCGCGGCGCTGCTGCTCAAGTCGGGCCACGTCGAGGCGGCCGCCAGGGAGTACCGCCACGCGCTCGCGCTGCTGCCCGGCTACGCGCGCGCCGAGGCCGGCCTGGGCGCCGTCGCGGTCGCCCGCGGCAACCTCGCAGCAGGCCGAGAAGTGGTACGACCGCGCAGCCTCGCACCTGCCGCTGCCCGACATCGTCGCGCAGCTCGGAGACGTGCGCGCGGCGCGCGGCGATGCGGCCGGCGCGAAGGAGGCCTACGCCCTCGTCCGCCTCGAGCAGGCGCTCTTCGTCCGCTCCGGCGGCAACGCCGATCTCGAGACGGCGCTCTTCGAGGCGTCCCACCCGGGCGCGCGGTCGCGGGCGTCCGTCGTCGCGCTGGCACGCAAGGCGCTCGCCTTCCGCCCGTCGATCTACGGCCACGATTCACTCGCCTGGGCGCTGTACTCGGCCGGCAAGTGCCGCCAGGCTCTGCCTCAGGCCATGCTCGCAAACCGCCTCGGCACGATCGACCCGGAGCTCTCGTGGCACCTCGGAGCGATCGCCGCCTGCGCCGGAAAGCCCGGCGTCGCCCGCGCCGCCCTCGCGAAGGCGCTCGCGCGCACGCCGCACTTCCACCCGCTCGACGCCCCGGCGGCGCAGCGGCTGCTGAAGGAGCTCGGATGAGTCCCGGACGCCCGGTGCGGCCAAGTGGCACTCGCGGCGAGTGCCACTTGGCACGCTCCGCGCTCCTCGCCGTCGCGGCCGTCGCGCTGGCCGTGCTCGTGCCGGCGGCCGAGGCGCATCCGCTCGGCAACTTCACGGTCAACCAGTACACGCGCCTCGATCGTCGCTCGGACGGACGTCTCGGTGCGCTACGTGCTCGACATGGCCGAGATCCCGACGTTCCAGCGGCGGCAGCTCGTCGATGCGAACGGGGACGGGCGCATCGGGCCTGCGGAGAGGGCGCGCGAGCGCGATCGGCTCGTCGCGCTCGTCTCGCCGCATCTGCGGCTGCTGGCCGACGGGAAGCCGGTGCAGCTCGCGCTCGAGACGGCGCGCGTCGCCTTCCCCAAGGGGCAGGGCGGGCTCTCGACGACGCGGCTCGATGCGCGCTTCCGCGCGGTCGGGCTCGACGCTCGGCGGTGCGCCGCACACGCTGAAGCTCTCCAACACGCTACGCCACCGACCGCGTCGGCTGGCGCGAGCTGCTGGTGGCACGCGGCGAGGGTGTCGCGGTGCGCTCGACGGACGCCTCGATCGGCGATCTGACGAAGGCGCTGACGCACTACCCGACCGATCTGCTGCATTCGCCGCCCGACGTCCGCGCCGCGACGACGGTGGCCGCGCTCGGCTCGGGCGGCCTCGCGGTGCAGGCGATCCCGGCGCGCGACGACGACGGCGCCGGACACGGCCTCCAGCTCGGCCAAGGACGACGGCGGCTTCGTCTCGCTGATCGAGAACGGCGGCGACCTGAGCGCTGTTCGGTGCGCTCGCGGCGCTCGGCCTCGCGCTCGTGTTCGGCATGTTCCACGCGCTCACGCCGGGGCACGGCAAGACGATGGTGGCGGCGTACCTCGCGGGCACGCGCGGATCGCGCGCGCCACGCGCTGATCCTCGGCGGCACGGTCACGGTCACGCATACCGCCGGCGTGTTCGCGCTCGGCATCGTGACGCTCTCGCTCTCGCAGTTCATCGTCCCCGACCAGCTCTATCCGTGGCTGAATCTGGCCTCGGGCGTCATGGTCGTCGCCATCGGCGCCTTCGCGATCCGCGACCGGCTGAAGCGCTGGCTGCGGTCGGCCCGTCCGAGCAGGGCTGCGAAGGCCGGGCACGGCCACGGGCACGACCACGCCCACGACGAGGCGCACGAGCACGGCCACGAGCATGCGCACGACCACGGGCACGATCATGGCCACGGCCATTCGCACGCCCCGCCGGACGAGCTCTCGATGCGCTCGCTGATCGGGCTCGGCGTGTCCGGCGGCCTGCTGCCGTGCCCGTCCGCGCTCGTCGTGCTGCTCTCGGCGATCGCGCTGCACCAGCTGGCGTTCGGGCTGGCGCTGATCCTGGCGTTCTCGTTCGGCCTGGCCTCGGTCATCTCGGGCATCGGCCTGGCCGTCCTGTACGCGCGCAAGCTGTTCACGCGCCTGCCGTCGGATCACGGCCGCATCGTGCAGGTGCTGCCGGTCGCGAGCGCGGTGATCATCACGGTGCTCGGCCTCGCTGCTCACCGCGCGCTCGCTGCCCGGCGTGATGTGAGCGCGTCAGGCGCCGCGCTCGGCGGTGGCCGCCGCCGCGCGCAGCAGGCCCGGCACGCCCTCGGCGAGGCTCGCCGGTCCAGGGATCGGCGGTCTCGCCGCGCAGGAACCGGCCGTAGAGGCCCTCGCAGAACACGGCGGCCTTCCAGAGCGCGAGCACCTCGTACCACGCGAGCGCGTCGACGCTGCGGCCGCTGCGCTCGGCGTAGCGCTCGACGAGCTGCGCGCGGTCGGGAAAGCCCGTCGTCGCGCGTCACCGGTGAGAGGTCGAGCACGGTCGGCGGCGAGGTCGCGTCGGTGTAGGTCGCGACGAGGTAGCCGAGGTCGGCGAGCGGATCGCCCAGCGTCGCGAGCTCCCAGTCGAGCAGCGCCAGGACGCGCGGCGGCTGCGCGGTCGAGCATGACGTTGCCGAGGCGGTAGTCGCCGTGGACGACGCAGGCCTCGCCGGACGCGCGGCAGCGGCCGCGCCGAGCCAGGCCGCGAGCTCGCCGACGAGCGGCAGCTCGCGCGTCGCGTTGTGCTCCCAGAGCGCCGCGAAGCGCCGCAGCTGGCGCTCGAGATAGCCGTCGGGGCGGCCGAAGTCGGCTCAGGCCCGCGCTCTCGATGTCGACCGCGTGCAGCTCGACGAGCGCGTCGACGAGGTCGTGCCCGGCCTCGCGGCGCGCCTCGGCGCGTGCCGAGCGACGGCGGGCAGCTCGTCCGTGACGACGTGCCCGCGCAGCTCCTCCATCACGTAGAACGGCACGCCGAGCACGTCCGGGTCCTCGGCACGACGGCGAGCACGCGCGGCACGCGGGCGCGGCCCTGCGAGCGCGCTCAGCACGCGCGCCTCGCGCAGCATGTCGTGCGCCGAGGGCGGCAGCGGCGGTCGCGGCGCCCGGCGCAGCACCATGCGCTCGCCGCCGCGCTCGAGCAGGAACGTCGCGTTCGAGTGGCCCGCGCCGATGCGCGTCGCGACGAGCGGCCCGCGGCCCAGACCGCTGCTCGTCGAGCCAGGCCTCGAGCGGGCCGTCGCACGACGAGCGGCGGCAGCGGCAGCGCGGCCGCCTCCGCCGGCGTGTCGACGACGTCGACCGGGCCGTTCACCGCTCGCGCTGGCGACGGCGCGCGGCGCGCCGCGCGATCGACCAGCGGTGCGTCTCGCTCGGCCCGTCGTAGATCCGGAAGGCGCGCACCTCGCGTGCATAGCGCGCGAGCGGGAGGTCGTCGCTCGCGCCGAGGCCGCCGCAGATCTGCAGCGAGCGGTCGACGACGCGCCCGACCGCCTCCGACACGAAGACCTTGGCGACGGACGACTCGTGCGTTCCGCGCCCGCCGGCGTCGAGCACCTCGGCGCAGGTGCGGATCAGGCCGCGGCTGGCCTCGATGTCGATCACGCGAGTCGGCCACGAGCGCCTGCACCATGCCCTGCTCGAGCAGCGGCGCGCCGAAGGCCTCGCGCGTCGCCGGCGCTGGTCGAGCGCGACGTCGAGCGCGCGCCGCGCGAGCCCGAGCCAGCGCATGCAGTGCGTGAGCCGCGCGGGCGCGAGGCGCACCTGCGCGTAGCGGTAGCCGAGCCCCGCCTCGCCGAGCACCGCGTCGGCCGGCACGCGGCAGCCGTCGAACGTCGACGACGGCGTGCCCGCCCGAGAACGCGCGGTCCATCGTCGGGATCAGGCGCTCGACGCGCACGCCCGGGGTGTCGGCCGGCGACGAGCAGCATCGTCGCGCCCTCGTCGTGGCGGATCTCGTCGGCGCGTGCGCGCCATGCAGATGTAGAACGCGCAGCCCTCGGCGCCGGTGATCAGGTGCTTGCGGCCGTCGATGACCCAGTCGCCGCCGTCGCGCCGGGCGGTCGTCAGCAGCATCGTCGGATCGGAGCCCGCGCCCGGAGCCGGCTCGGTCATCGCGAACGCCGAGCGCACCTCCCCGGCCGCCAGCGGCCGCAGGTAGCGCTCCTGCTGCTCGGGGCTCGCGACCACCTCGAGCAGGTGCATGTTGCCCTCGTCGGGCGCCGAGCAGTTGAGCGCCAGCGGGCCGAGCAGGCTGTAGCCGGCCTCCTCGAACACCGGCGCCTGCCCGCGCACGTCGAGCCCGAGCCCGCCGAACGTCGGTCGCCGACGTGCGGCGCGAACAGCCCGGCGGCGCGGGCGGCCGCCTGCAGCTCCTCGCGCAGCGCCGGCGCGGGGCCGTGCTCGGACGCCTCGTCGCGCGCCTCGGCCGGGATCACGACCTCGCGCACGAACGCGCGCACGCGCTCGGCGATCGCGGCCGCGTCGCTCACGTCAGCTTCGTCGCGTAGACGCCGTCGAGGATCGTCGCCGGGTCGGGCGCCGGCGACGCTTCCGCCGCGCTGCAGGCCGGCGGCGACCTCGTCGCGCGGCCGACGGCGCGCAGCGCCTCGATCTCGTCGTCCGAGAGCCCGTCGAGGCGCAGGCGCGCGGCCAGCCGCTCGATCGGGTCGCGCTGCGCGACGTAGTCGCTCAGCTGCGCCTGATCCATGTAGCTGCCGTCGTCGTGCGCGGCGTGCCCGTCGAGCCGCAGCGTGACCGCCTCGACCGCGCGCGGGCCGCCGCCGCGCGCGCGCCTCGCTCGATCGCGCCGCGCACGGCGACCAGCGTCGCGATCGCGTCGCTGCCGTCGACGCGCGTCGCGGGAATGCCCCAGCCGCCCTCGATCGCGGTCGGCCATGCAGGTGTTGACCATCTGGCGGCTCGTGGGCGTCGAGTAGGCGTAGCCGTTCGACTGCAGCACGAACACGGCCGGCACCTTGAGCACGGCCGCCAGGTTGAGGCCCTCGTGGACGTCGCCCGGTGCTCATCGCGCCGTCGCCCCAGAACGTCAGCGCGACGCGCGGCTCGCGCCGGCGCTTGAACGCGAGCGCGGCGCCGACGATCGACCGGGCAGAGGTCGCCGAGCATCGAGACGAGCGGGAAGACGCCGCGCTCGGGCACGCCGAAGTGCATGTTGCCGTCGCGGCCGCGCGTGGGGGAGTCGCCCTTGCCGAGGAAGTTGCGGAAGGCCTCGGTCGGCGGTCACGCCGCGCGCGAGGTGGCAGGCCAGCTCGCGGTTGAGCGGCGCGCACACGTCGTCGGGGCCGAGCGCGTAGCCGGCCGCTGCGGCCACGCCCTCCTGGCCGCGACCGGTGTAGACCGAGCCCGAGACGCGTCCCTGGCGGTAGAGCAGCCCGACGCGCTCCTCGATCAGACGGTGCAGGAGCACGAGCCGGAAGAGCGCGAGCCGGTCGTCGCGCGTGACGTCGCCCGCGTCCTCGCAGGGGAGCGCCTCGCCGGTGGCGCGATCAGTAGGCACCGAGCCTCCGCAGCTCCTCGACGACACGCTCGACCGACGGGATGTAGGCGTCCTCGAGCTCGGGCGCGAACGGCACCGGCGCGATCGGCGCTGCGACGAGCAGCGGGCGGCGCGTCGAGCAGCTCGAAGCCCTCGCGCGCGATCAGCGAGAGCACCTGCGCCCGCGGCGCCGAGCGACGAGCTCGCCTCCTGCAGCACGCACACGCGCGAGGTGCCGCGCGAGCGACGCCGAGGATCGCGTCGTCGTCGAGCGGCCACACGGTGCGCAGGTCGAGCACCTCGACGGAGGCCTCGCCGTCGAGCGCGTCGGCCGCCCGCAGGGCGACGTCGACCATCGCGCCGTAGGCGATCGACGCGTCACGTCGGAGCCGCGGTCGTGCGACGGCCGCCCGGCCGATCGGCGTGCGCAGCGACGTCTCGGGCGCCTCGGCGCGCAGGCGGCGGTAGAGCGCCTTGTGCTCGAAGTAGAGCACCGGGTCGTCGTCCTCGATCGCGCTGCGCAGCAGCCCGTAGGCGTCCTCGACGCTGCCCGGGCAGACGACCTTGAGACCCGCGGTGCCGACGAAGAAGCCCTCGGGGCAGCTCGCGTGGAACGGCCCGCCGCGCACGCCGCCGCCGAACGGCGAGCGGATCACGACCGGCAGCTTGATGCCGCTGCGCCAGTGCGTCTTCGCGCCCACCGTGACGATCGAGTCGAACGCGCACGAGATGAAATCGGCGAACTGCAGCTCGGCGATCGGCCGCTCGCCCATCCAGGCCGCACCGAAGGCGGCGCCGACGAAGCCCTCCTCGGCGATCGGCGTGTCGATCACGCGCTCCTCGCCGAACTCCTCGAGCAGCCCCTTCGAGACGCCGAACGGCCCGCCGAAGTGGCCGACGTCCTCGCCGATCAGGAAGACGCGCTCGTCGTCGCGCATGGCGTCCGCCATCGCCGAGCGGATCGCCTCGAGGTAGGTGACCTCGGCCACGGCGCCACAATACCGCGCGGGGGTACGGGCAGGCCGGTTCGCGGCAGTAAAGTGTGAAGCAATGGCGAAAGCGAACGGTGCCCAGCTCTCGCGCCGCGAGCTGGCGGCCTGGCGCGGGCTGCTCCGGACACATGCCCGCGTGCTCGCCGCGCTCGACGCCGAGCTCGAGCAGACGCACGGACTCGCGGTGCCCGAGTACGAGGTGCTGCTCGTGCTCAACGAGAGCGGCGACAAGCACCTGCGCATGAGCGAGCTGGCCGACGCGGCGCTGCTCACCCGCAGCGGCATGACGCGGCTCGTCGACCGTCTCGAGCGCCAGGGCCTGGTGCGCCGCGAGCGCTGCGCGGCGGATGGGCGCGGCACGTACGCGGTGATCACGCCCGAGGGCAGCGGCCCGCTTCGCGGAGGCCCGCCCGACGCACATCGCGGGCGTCCGCCGGCTCTTCCTCGACCCGCTCAAGAAGAAGGATCAGCGCGCGCTGGGCGACGCGTTCGACACCGTGCTCGGCGACGCACTACCGCCTCGTCCAGGGTCGTCTACCCTCGCGGAGGCATGCGCCCCGTCGCCGGAACTCGCAGGTGGGCGCACGCCCGTACAGGTAGCGCTCGCGCGCGTCCGCCTTCCCGCCGGGCCCGCGGGCCTGCGAGCTCGCCGCGCATCGCGGTCTGCGTCCTCGTCGCCGTACTCGTGCTGACGCCGCTGACGCTGCTGCACGATCTGCCGAACGCCTACGACACGGACGCCTTCTACGCGCCCTTCGCGGCGTTCCTGCACGACCGCCTGAGCCACGGCGACTTCCCGCTCTGGAACCCGTTCGCGTTCTCGGGCCAGCCCTTCGCCGCCGATCCGCAGTCGGGCGTGCTCTACCCGCCGGCACTCGTGTCCTACGGCCTCCTCGCGCCCGGCGAGCGGGATGGTCGCCCTCGTCACGTTCCACTACCTGCTCGCGACGCTCTCGTCGTACGCGTTCGCGCGCCTCGTGCGGCGCCGGCCGCCTGGGCGCCGTGTACGCCGGGCATCGCGTTCGGCGTCGGCGGGCTACCTGCTGGCCCGCTCGCAGGCGCTCGGGCTGCTGACGGGCGCCGCCTGGCTGGCGGCGTGCGTGGCCGCTGCGCAGTTCGCCGCGACGCGCCAGGGGCGCGGAGCGCTCACCGCTCGTCCTCGCCGGCGACGCTCGCGCTCTCGATCCTGGGCGGCTCGCAGCAGCTCACGCTCGTCGCGGCCACCTCTGCGCTCGTCGTGCTCGTGCTGCAGCTGCGCTGGCGCGGTCTCGCGGTCTTCGCCGGCGCCGGGGCGGTGGCGCTCGGGCCTCGCCGCGGTCGCGCTCCTGCCGCGGCTCGAGCTCGTGAGCCTCTCGACGGCCGCCAACGGGAGTGAGCGACCCGGCGGGCGTCGGCAGCTCGCATGGTCGGACGCGCGACCTCGTCTTCGGCTGCGTTCGGGTCGCACGCGGGCGAGCTCGCGCCGCTCTACGCCGGCGCGCTCACGCCGGCGCTCGCCGCGACCGCGGTCGTCCGCCGCTGGAGCGCCGCGCGCGTCCCGCTGGTGCTCGCGATCGTCGGCGATCCTCTGGTCGGTCGGGCTCGGCGGGCTTCCTCGCGCATCCGTTCGGCCCGCTGCGCTCGATCACCGCGCATCAGGCCGTGCGCGCGCTGCCGCTGCTTCGCGCTCGCGCTCGCGGCACTGGCCGGAATCGCGCTTCGGCCGGCCGGGCTCACGCCCGTCGCCGTGGCTCGTCGCGGCGCTCGCGGTCGTCATCGCCCTCGTGATCGAGCCGGACGTGCTCGCGCACAGGTGCGTTGCTCGGCCCGGCGATCGCGATGCTGATCCGTGCTGGTGCTCCTGCGCTCGCGGCGCACGCTCGCGGCCGTGCTCGCCTGCGCGCTCGTGCCGGCGGTGCTCGCGATCGATCTCGCGCGCCACGACTACGCGCAGCAGAACCCGCATCAGCCTGCGGCCAACTGGGATCCCGCCTCGGAGACGTTCCCGCCGCCGCCCGCGACCGCGCGCTTCCTGCTGGCCGCGGCGGGCGGCCGAGGGGCCGACGCGCTTCGCGACTGGCTGGTCGAACGACTTCACGCGCCGCAAGCAGCTGCGCTTCGTGCGCGCTCGGCCGAGCACCGCAACCTCCTGCTCGACATGGCGGGCACGCGCTACGGGCTCGAGGACGTCGCCGGCTACGACCCGGTGCAGCTGCTCGCCGTACCACGACGCCATCAACGCCTCGAACGGCAGTCCGCCGCCCGACCGCCACTTCACTCTGGGTCGAGCGTCGCGCCGACGCGGCTGCTGCGCGAGCTCGGCGTGCGCTATTACGTCGCCGGACCGGAGCAGGTGCCGCGCAAGCATGCCGGTCGTGCTGCGCACGCCGACCGCCACCGTCGTGCGCGACGACAAGGCGCTGCCGATCGCGCGGATCAACCGCCCGGGGGACCGGACCGGTCGCACGGACGCGGCGCGCATCGTCGTGCGCGAGCCCGACCGCGTCGTCATCGAGACGCCGCCCGGGCCGGCCGGCAGGCTCGTGCTGGCCGATCCGCCCTATCCGGGCTGGTCGGTCACGGTGGACGGGAAGCCCGCGACCGAGCGCGTCCAGCGACGGCCTCTTCCGCGCCGTCGACCTCCCCGCGGGCCCCCACCGCGTCGAGTGGCGCTTCAGCCCGCGCAGCGTGAAGCACGGGCTGATCATCTCGCTCGCGACGCTCGTCGCCGCGCTCGCGTACGTCGTCCGCGCGCGCCGTCGCGAGCGCGCACGATAGGGGTCAGACCCCTATCGTGCAGCGCGTCACCGCAGGGCGTCCACGAGCGGTTCCAGGCCCTCGGCGTCGAGCGCCGGAGGTGCGCTGGGGCAGATCGAGAGCGCGACGACGCGACCGCTCGCGGCGAGCACCGCCATCTCGGAGCGCATGCGCTCGACGTCTCCAGCCGCCGGGCGCGGGGAAGCCCGCGTCGGGCGTGAGGCTCGGGTCGAGCACGTCGGTGTCGACGTGCACGTAGAGCGGGGCGTCCGGCGGCAGCGCGGCGAGCGCTCCGGCGGCGTCGTCCGACTCGTGCAGCTGCGAGCGGTCGACGCTCGCGCGCTCGCCGGGATCGAGATCGCGACCGCCCACGAGCACGGCGCGCTCCTCGGGCAGCGGCGGCTCGAGGCCGGCCTGCCGGCGCCAGTCGTCGAAGCACCAGCCGAGCAGCTGGGCGAACGGCATGCCGCCGAGGAATCCGCTCGGCGTCGTCGTCGGGCGTGTTGAGGTCGCCGTGGGCGTCGATCCAGACGAGCGCGACGTCGGGATGCCGCTCGCGCACGGCGGCCAGCACGGGCGGCACGAGCGTGCACTCGCTCATCACGACGACGGGCGTGCCCGCGGCGACGGCCTCGCGGCTCGCGGCGAGCATCTCGGGGAGATGGAGCGGGAGCGTGTCCTCGGGCGAGCCCGTCGCCGAACGCGACGATGCGCGTGTGGCGACGTCGTCGAGCGACACGACCTCGGGCTCACCGCCGGCGGTGTCGCCGGTCCGCGAGCTCGTCCCACAGGCGGAGCTCGTGCGCGAGCTCGAGCGAGCGCCTTCTCGGTCGCCGCAGCGGGCATCCCGCGGCTCGTGAACTGGGCGACGATCGGTTGCAGCATGGCTGCAGATTACGGGCGGATCATCACGATCTCGCCGGGCACGAAGCCACGGCGCTCGTAGAGGCGGCGGGCACCGTCGTTCCACGCCATGACGGCGATCGTGAGCTTCGTGATCCCGCGCCGCTCGAGCTCGCGATCGACGGCATCGAGCAGCATTCCGCCGATCCCCCGGCCGCGCTCCTCCGGAGCGACGGAGAGCGAGTACACCTCCGCATGGCGCGCGCCGAGGTCGAACGAGTCCTGCTCACCCTCGTGGATCCGCGTCAGGGCGTACCCGACGAGCTGCGAGGAGCGCTCGGCGGCGATCAGGAACGCCGTGCCCGCGCCCAGCCAGTCGAGATAGTCGCGCCGCCGCACGCGCCAGGAGAGCTCCTCGTCCGGCTGCAGCGGCACCGCGGCGTTGACCCCGTGGGCTCGGTGCAGCGCGATCCAGAGCTCGCGGAGCTCGCCGACGCGCACTGCCTCGAGCGTGACGACGGCGGGCGCGTCCACGCTAGCGAGAGCCCCAGGCTCTCGGCCAGCAAGGCGCTCGCGGCCGCGAGCGCCTGCAGCGTCGGCGCGGGCGTGCCGGTCAGCTCGGCCAGCTCGACGACGGCGACGATCAGCGCGTCGAGCTCGAGGCGCTTGCCGGCCTCGAGATCCTGCAGCGTCGACGTGCGGTGCTCGCCGACGCGCTCCGCGCCGTCGATGCGGCGCTCGATCTCGATCTGCGGATGCGACGCCGAGCGCGTTCGCGATCGCCAGGCACTCCTCCATGCCCGGCGCGCGCGAGCGCGCGCGTGCCCGGGTTGCCGGCACATGGCGGCGAGCGTCGCGCGCGTGAGCACGCTGAGCGGGTTGAAGACGGCGTTGCCGAGCAGCTTGATCCAGATCTCGTCGCGCAGGTCGGGCTCGACGGGCGCCTTGAGGCCGCCCGCCACGAGCGCCTCGGAGAGCGCGGAGGCAGCGCTCGGAGACGCTGCGATCCGGCTCGCCGAGCGAGAAGCGCGTGCCCTCGCCGTGGCGGACGACACCGGGCGCCTCGAGCTCGGTCGGAGCAGTAGACGACGCAGCCGATCGCGCGCTCGGGCGGCGATCGCGGCAGCTCGTCGCGCCGCCTGGGTCGACCGCCTCGATGCGGCGACCGTCGAACGGCCCGCCGTGGCGGTGGAAGTACCACCAGGGCACGCCGTTCTGCGCCGCGACGACGGCCGTCGTCTCGTGCAGCGAGCGGCGCCAGCAGCGGCCCGCAGCTCGGCGTAGGAGTAGGCCTTGAGGCCGAGGAAGACGACGTCGACCGGGCCGACCTCGGCGGGATCGTCGGTCGCGAGCGGGTGCACGTGGAAGTCGCCGCGCGGGCTGAGCACCGTCACGCCGTTCTCGCGCAGCGCCGCCAGGTGCGCGCCGCGCGCGATCAGCGCGACGTCGGCGCCGCCGCGCGCGAGCGCCGCGCCGACGTAGGCGCCGATCGCCCCGGCGCCGAGGATCGCGACCTTCACGGCAGCTGCTCGGCCAGCAGGCGGCGCTGCACCTTGCCCGTCGGGCCCTTCGGGATCGCGTCCACGACGTGCACGCGCACGGGCACCTTGAAGGCGCGCCAGGCGCTCGCCGCAGTGCGCGCGCAGCGCGTCCTCGCCGAGCGCCGAGCGCGCCACGACGGCAGCGCCCACGGTCTCGCCGTACTTGGCGTCCGGCACGGCGAAGGCCACGGCCTCGACGACGTCCGGGATGGCCGAGCAGCGCGTCCTCGACCTCGTGCGGCGAGATCTTCTCGCCGCCGCGGTTGATCAGCTCCTTGATGCGGCCCGCCAGCGACAGGTAGCCGTCGGCCGAGAGCTGCCCGGAGTCGCCCGTGCGGAACCAGCCGTCGCGGAAGCTCGCCGCCGTCGCCTCGGGATTGGCGCGATAGCCGTCGACGACGCCCGGGCCGCGCACGCACACCTCGCCCACGGCGCCGCCGGCGACCGGCCGCCAGTCGTCGTCGAGGATCGCGATCTCGGTGCCCGTCGCCCGCCCGACCGAGCCCGCGCGGCGCTCGCCCGGCGGCAGCGGGTTGGAGGCCATCTGGTGCGCCGCCTCGGTCATGCCGTAGGCCTCGACGAGCGGCAGCTCGAAGCGGCGCTCGAACGCCTCCATCAGCGGGCCCGGGCAGCGCCGACGAGCAGGAGCGGGCGAAGCGCAGGCCATGGCCGGCGTGGTCGGCGGCGCCCTCCTCGGCGCGCGAGAGCAGGATGCGGTGGATCGTCGGCACGGCCGAGTACCACGTCGCCCCGTGCGTCGCGCACTCCGGCCCAGAACGCGCTCGCCGAGAAGCGGCGCGGCGCGATCACGCATGCCGCCCGAGGCCAGCGTCGCGAGCGTCGAGGCGACGAGGCCGTGCACGTGGAAGAGCGGCATCGCGCAGTGACTCGCGTCGCTCGCCCGTGAGCCCGTAGGTCGCGGCGACCGCGCGCGCGGACGCCGCCAGGTTGCGCTGCCGGATCGGGCACGCCCTTGGGCTTGCTCGTGGTGCCGCTCGTGTGCAGGAGCAGCGCGACGGCCTCGGGATCGCGGCGGCGCCGCGCGGCCCCGACGCGACGCTCGGCGAGTCCCGAGCTCCGCCGTGCGCGCGCCCGTCGAGCTCGAGCTGCCGCACGCCGAGCGCGTGCGCAGGCCGCGCGCGCCGGGCTCTCCTCGCCGCGCAGGAAGAGCATCGCGCGCGGCCGCAGGTCCTCGAGGTAGGCGTGGAACTCGTCCGCGGTGTAGGCCTGGTTGAGCGGCGCGGCGGCGGCTCCCGCGGCCACGACGCCGAGGAAGGCGGCCACGATCTCCGGGCCGTTCGGCAGGCTCATCGCGACGGCGTCGCCCGGCGCCGACGCCCGCGGCGGCGAGCGAGCGCGCCAAGCCGGTCGGCAGTCGCGCGCAGCTCGCCGTAGGTCGTGCGCTCGCCGCTCGCGGGCTCGACGAGCGCGAGCGCGCCGTCGGGCGCGGCGAGCAGGTCGAGCAGCGCCTCGTGTGCCCGTCATGCGGCGATCCCGTGCAGGCGGCGGCAGTTGCCGGCCAGCACGTCGTCGCCGATGCCCGTGGCCTGCGCGGGCGTGAGCCAGCGGCGCTCGACGCCGGTCGCGAGCACGCGCTCGAGCGCCTCGCGGGCGACGTGCGCCGCGAACCACGCGACCTCGGGCTCGCTGGCCTCGTCGGAGCCGTACAGCACCTTCGACGGCGGCGCGACGCCCAGCGCCGTCTCGATCAGCCGGTCGATCGCGAGCGAGGCCCACGGGATGCCGATCGAGAGGTCGAGGTAGACGTGGGGGAGGATCGAGGCCATGAACGCCGCCTCGTCCGTCCACGGCCAGCCGGCGTGGATCAGCAGCACGGGCTGCTGCGGATGGCGCTTGAGCAGGTCGAACAGGCCGGCGGGACGGGCGTGCGGCGACGAGGCTGTCCGGATCGCCGCCGCCGGAGTGGATGTGCACCGGCACGCCGCTCGCCGAGGCCACCTCGAGCGTGCGCTCGAGCAGGCGGTCGCGCACGGGCTTGGCGTGCCCGCGCGTCTCGCGGAAGCCGTCCTGCGCGCCAGCGCGTGAACGCGCCGCGGGCGTCGGCGGCGCTCGGCTGCGTGATGTCGAGGCCCGGTGCGGTAGGCGATCACCGACTTGAACGCCACGGCGCCGTCCGCGGCGGCCGCCTCGAGGCGCGCGCTGAGCGCGTCCTCGAGCTCGTCGTAGCCGCTCGCGCCGCTCGCGCTCCTCGGCGATCCACGGCTCGATGCGCACGACGCGGTGGACGGCGACGCCGGCCTCGCGCTCGAGCTCGGCGCCCGGGATGATCGGCAGCGGGAAGCCCTCGTCGACGACCAGGCCCTCGATGCGCGCGTCGCGCCACAGCTCCTGCAGATAGCCGGTCGCATCGGCGCGCAGCCGCTCGAGGCGCGCGGCGCTGACGGCCTCGTTCGTCGGCTCGCACCCGAGCTGCGCGCCCAGGCGCGCGAGCAGCGCGAGCGCGAGCGGCGTGCTCGCCGTCGCGCGCGCGAGCACGTCCGCGTAGGTCGCCGGATCGCCGCCCGATGTCAGCACGCACATGCCGAGCATCGTCACCCGCTCGGCGAAGCCGGCGGGCGGCAGCGTCGAGCAGATCGGACGTCCGCCAGCCGTGCAGGTGGGTGTCGATGACGGGCGCGTCGGAGAGGTCGATCATGACCGCGAGGCTAGCGACATTCGGCGTCGCGGTGCGCATCCAGGCGCGAGCCGGGTCAGGCGGGCCGTGCCGGACGCGCCGTCACCATCGCGCCGATCACCACGGCGAGCGGCGGCGGTCGCGATGCCCGTCGCCGCCGGGAAATTCGCGGGCGGATGCCGGCGAGCACGATCGCCGGAAGAGCCCGAGCAGGAGCACAGAGCGCGACGGTCGTCCCCGCCCGGCCGCGGCGGCCGTGCCATCGCCCAGAGCACGGCGGCGAGCATCGCGCCGAAGACCAGCAGCCCGACGTACGGGTCGGACGCGCTCGATCGACGTTCTCGGCCTGCCGGTCGCGCGTGCCGTCGCTGCCGGGCAGCATCACGGGACCGACGATGTCGGGCGACCTGTCCGGCAGGAAGACGATCGCGGCGAACCCGGCAGCGCGATCGACGAGCGCGCGCGACCGTCGGCCGCGCACAGCGCCGCCATGACTGCCTGATCCGCGCCGCCGGGTCCGCCGTCCGCGTCACGAGCGCGGCGGCCGCGGGAGCGGCGAACGGCGACGATCAGCGAGCCACGCCGCCGTGCCCGGGAAGCCCATGCGCGAGCGGCGTGCCGATCGCGCTCGAACGGGCAGCACGGCGAACGCCGGCCGCGCCGGCGACGAGCCCTGCTGCCGATCCCGCCGATCGAGCGCCGCGCCGCCGAGGCGGCGTGCTGCGCGCGGTCATGGCGAGGAACGCTGCCGACGACGAGCGTCAGCACGAGGGCGAAGATCGTGCCCCAGCGCAGCGAGTCGGGCCGGAGGAGACCCGGCACGCCCTCGCGCGACGACCAGTGCGATCAGGCACGCGGCCGACGAGGCAGTAGCCGCCCGCACGCGCCGATCCGCGTCGCCCGGTCCGGGCGCACCGGGCCGAAGTAGCTCGGGCGCCGCCCGAGCCAGGCGAGCAGCGCGAGCGCGAGCACGCAGCGGCATGAACTCGCCGATCGACGCCCGCCAGCGCGATCTCGCCGGCGAGCACGAGCGCGCCGCTGCCCGCGACGGCCAGCGAGCGACTGCCGCGATCGCGCCGGCCGGGACGTCGGGAGCATTGCCGCACGGGTGCAGCCGAGCGCGAAGCGCCAGCGCTCGCGCAGGGCCGTCGAGTCGTCGCCAGCTCGGCCTGCATGGCGCGACCCCAGTCGCGGCGCGCGGCCGGCAGCAGCCGGACGACGACGCCGAGGTAGCGCTCGGCGAGGTCGCTCGTCCGGGCGCGCGCATCAGGCGTTCCGCAATTCGCGGCGGCCGCGCGGCTGCGCCGAGGCGGCGCGACGGAGCCGGAGCGAGCCGGCTCGCGCAGCTCACGGCCGCGCCGGTGAGCCGGTAGAGGTGCCGCGGCGGGCGACCGCCGGAGGCCTCGGACTGCTCTTCCCAGCGCGACTTCGAGCAGGCTCGCGCTCGGCGAGGCGGATGAGGATCGGATAGAGCGAGCCGGCCTTGAGGCCGACCTCCCGGCCGAGCTCGTAGCCGTACCGCCACGCGTCCGGGTCGGCGACGAGCGCCCTGCAGCACCGAGCTCGTCTGCGGCGAGGGAGGGCGAGTTGCGCGGCATGGCGACAAATCTATCTCTATAGACTTAAGCCTGGCAATCCCGCGCGCGGAGGGGATTTCGCCCCTCAGGCGGTCGCAGCAGGCCGCGTCGACCGCCGCCACGAGGCCTGCGACGAGTCCGCAGCGCAGCGCCAGCGACGGCGATCTCGATGTACTCGTCGGGCGAGTGGTCGAGCGCGCCCACCGGGCCGAGCCCGTCGAGCGTCGGCAGCCCGCGCCGGCCGTCCAGCAGCCGTCGGAGACGCCGCCGGTGGAGGTCTCCGGCACCGGGCGAGCCCAGCGCCTCGCCGAGCGCGGCGGCCTGCGCGGCGAGCGCGGCGACCGCGGCGGTGCGCTCGAGCGGCGGCGTGACGAGGCGCTCGTCGGTCGATGAACGTCACGTCGCGGTGCGGATCGCAGCGCAGCAGCTGGCGCCTCGGCCCAGTCGAGGTCGGCGTCGTGCCAGCCGCGCATGTCGATCGTCGCGCGCGCCTCGCCGGGGATCGAGTTGAGCACGTCGCCGCCGTGCATGCGCGTGACGTGCAGCGTCAGCCCCTGCGCGGGCGCCGTCGAGCGCGGCGATGCGCGGAAGCTCGCGCGCCAGCGCGAGCACGGCGTTGCGCCCGTGCTCGGGCTCCGAGCCGGCGTGCGCCGAGCGCCCGCGCGCGACGACGTCGAGCCAGCGGCCGCCCTTGCGCGCGGCGACGACCGCGCCGCCCGGCCGGCCGCACTCCATGCACAGGACGGCGTCGAAGCCCGCCAGCCGCGCCTGCGTGGCGATCGGCTCGGAGCGGACCTCCTCGTCCGGCACGCTGACGAGCTCGAGCCGCGCGAAGGGCCGCTCGCCCGCGGCCAGCAGCGCGCGCTGCGTGTGCCGCCACGGCCAGCCCGCCCTTCATGTCCGCGACGCCGGGCCCGATCAGGCGGTCGCCCTCGCGCCGCAGCGGTCGCCGCGCGGCGGTGCCGAGCGGGAAGACGGTGTCGTGATGGCAGAGCAGCGCGACGCGCGCCCGCCCGGCGCCCTCGAGCGACGGCGTGCACGTGCAGGCCGGCCGGCGAGGGCACGAGCTCGCACGCGAGCCCGTAGCCCGAGAGCGTCTGCGGCGAGCTCGGCCGCGAGCGCGTCGAGCTCGGCGCGCGCGCCGCTCGGCGAGTCGTGGGCGACCCAGCGGGCGAGGTCGCCGAGCACGAGCTCGAGATCTGCCGCGACGGCGTCGCGCACGTGCCGGCGGTGGCGATCGCGTCGACAGCGCAGCGAGGCTAGAGCCCCTGGATGCGCGTCGGCGGCCAGTAGATCGCGAACGCGCGCCCGATGATCTGCGAGCGGTGGATCACGCCCCAGCAGCGCGAGTCCTCCGAGAACTGCCGGTTGTCGCCGAGCATCAGGTACTGGTCCGTGCCGAGGTGGCGCGGGCCGAAGTCGCCCGTCGTGCTGCTGCACTGACCGGTCGGCGACGTCGTGTACGACTCCTTGAGGAAGCGGCAGCCGGGCGTGGCGGTGGGCGAGAGCGCTGCTCGCCGGCGCCTGTCTTCTCGCAGACGTAGACCTTGCCGCCGGACGACCCGACCCACTCGTCGGGCATGCCGATCAGGCGCTTGACGTAGTTCTGGCTCGAGGCGTGGTCGGTCTGGAAGACGTCGTAGCCGCGCCCGTTCGGGTGGAAGACGATGATGTCGCCGCGACTCGGGTCGACGAAGTGGTAGAGGAAGCGCGCCGCCAGGATGCGGTCGCCGACGTGCAGCGTCTGCTCCATCGACTGGCTCGGCACGCGGTAGGGCTTCACGATCCACAGCTGCACCGCGTACGCGATCGCCACCGCCATCGTGACTGTGAGTATGAGGTCGACGACCGGGTTCTTGCGGATCGCCGCGAGCGCGCTCCGCGGGCGCTCGGGCGCGCCCGGCGCCACTGCTTGGTCGCTCATCGGACGTTCAGAGTAGTTGATGCTCGTCCTGCGCCTGCCCGTCGCACCGTTGTGAAACGGCAGGCGAGCTCGCTAGCCGACGCCCAGCGCGCGCAGACCGGCGGCGGTGACGCGTCGCGGCGATCACGACGACGGCGAACGGCGCTCGCAGCCAGACGGCGCCGCAGCGCGACGCCGAGGCCGGCTGCGCGCGCGTCGAGCACGAGGCCGCGGCCGTCGCCGAACGTGCTGATGGCGACGAGGCCGGCGAGCAGCGTGACCGAGACCAGCGTGAGCGCGCGCTGCAGCGGCGGCGGCACCGTGCGCGAGCCGAGCGCGAGCGGCCCGGCGGCCTTGAGCACGTAGGTGCCCGCCGCGAGCGCGAGGACGGCCCACCAGGTCACGCCGTCTCCCTCGCGGTACGAGTCGCGCCGCCAGCACGCCGAGCGGCGGCCAGCAGGATCGGCACGCCCGGGCGCGGTGAACGGCGTGACTGCGAGGGCGATGGCGGCGCCGGCGAGCGCGGCCGCGCGCATGTCGCGCTGCGCGCAGGAGCGGCGCGAGCAGCGCGAGCATGCTGGCCGGGAACGCGGCGTCGAGGCCCGAGCGCGGAGGGGTCGGCGATGGCGCCGCCCGCGAGCGCGCCGATCAGCGTGCCGATGTTCCAGGCGACGAACAGCGAGCAGCCGCAGGCGTAGAACGCCAGCCGGCCGAGCTCGGGCGTCGGCTGCGCGAGCGCGAGCGCCGTCGACTCGTCGAGCACGATCTGGCTCGAGAGCGCGCGCTTCCAGAGCGGGCCGCGCAGGAGCGGCGCGACGGCGAGCCCGTACGGCAGGTGGCGCGCGTTGAGCACGATCCCGCCGAGCACGACGGCGAGCGGCGAGCCGCCGGAGGCGATCGTCGCGACGGCCAGGAACTGCGCGCCGCCGGCGAAGACGAGGAGCGACATCGCGCAGGTCATGACGAGCGAGATGCCCGCTCGTGCGCGCGAGCACGCCGAACGAGAGCCCGATCAGAGCCGAGGTCGCGGCGAACAACATCGCCGCGCGCCAGACGTCCTTGCGAGTCGCCGCCGCCACGCTGCAATCGTGGCCGCTAGGCTCGCCGCCATGCGCAGCTCCGCTGATGTGGCCGTGCTGGGGGCGCGGATTCGCACGCTCGATCCGGCGCGGCCCGTGGGCGACCGCGGTGGCCTGGCGCGACGGGACGATCGTCGCCGTCGGCGACGACGCGACGGTGCGAGCGGCCTGCGACGCGCGCACCGAGACGATCGACGGCCGCGGGCTGGCGCTCGTCCCGGGTCTCGTCGATTCGCACCAGCACCCGTTGATGGGGGCCGACGAGACGGTCGGCGCCGACCTCGCGGGGCTCTCGACGGTCGACGAGGTGCGCGCGGCGCTGACGGCCGAGCGCGCGCGCTGCGGCCCGGGGCAGTGGGTGACGGGCCATTCGCTCGAGTACGCGACGTTCGACGGGATGGAGCTGTCGGGCGAGCTCGTGGCCGACGCGGTCGGCGGGGCGCCGGCGCTGCTCACGTTCTTCGACTTCCACACCGCGCTGGCGACGCCCGCGGCCCTCGCCGCCGCCGGCATCGACGGCCCGCGCGCGCTGGACGGCAGCGCCGAGATCGTGTGCAGGGACGGCCGTCCCACGGGCGCCCTGCTGGAGCCGCCGGCCTTCGAGCCGGTCATGCGCGCGCATGCCGCAGCCGACGCACGAGCAGCGCCGCGAGCGGCGCGCCGCTGCGCTGCGGGCGCATGGCGGCAGCGGGCCTGACCGCAGTGCACGGCATGGACGGCTCGCCCGGCACGCACGACGAGCTGCGCGAGCTCGAGGTGCGCGGCGAGCTGTGCGTTCGCATCGTCGCGCCGCTGCACGTCGAGGTCGACACGCCGTGGGAGGAGCTCGAGCGCTGGACGAAGCTCCGCGACGCGCACGGCGAGCGCTGGCGCGGGGGAGTTGCGAAGTTCTTCATCGACGGCGTCGTCGAGCCGGGCACCGCGTGGCTCGAGGAGCCCGACAGCGAGCGGGCGCGGGCTCGTGCCGCTGTGGCCCGATCCGGAGCGTTTCGCCCGCGCCGTCGCGCTCTTCGCGGGTGCGGGCTTCCAGTGCGCGACGCACGCGATCGGCGACCGCGCCGTGCGCTGCACGCTCGACGCGTATCGCGCGCCGGCGCGGCGCCCGGCATCCGTCATCGCGTCGAGCACATCGAGACGCTCGGCGACGAGCAGCTCGCGCGCTTCGCCGCGGAGGGCGTCACCGCGTCGATGCAGGCGATCCACCTGCAGTGGCTGCGGGCCGACGGCAGCGACCCGTGGTCGCGCGCACTCGGTGCCGAGCGCGCCGGCCGCGCGTTCCGGTGCGCCGACCTCGTCGCGAGCGGCGCGCTGGTCGCGCTGGGGTCGGACTGGCCGGTCGCGCACTTCGACCCGCGCGCGGGCATGGCCTGGGCGCGGCTGAGGCGCCCGCCCGGTGACCGCGATCGCGCGCCCATCGGCCCCGGCCAGGCGCTCACGGCCGAGCAGTCGCTGCACGGCTACACGACCAACGCCTGGCAAGCGGTCGGCGAGGAGGCCCACGCCGGCCGGATCGCCGTCGGGTACCGAGCAGACCTCACGGCGTTCGCCGCCGATCCGGTCGAGTGCCCGGCAGACGATCTCCCCGACCTCCCGGTGCGCCTGACGGTGGTCGCGGGCGAGCCGGTCCACCGCCAGGACGTCTGAGCGACCTCGAGTCGAACTCGAGGGTTGGCGGCGAACGCCGGCTGGGAGCGTCAGATCAGCCGAGGACGCGCCGCGCGTTCGTGCGGTAGACCGGCTTCGAGCACGTCGGGCGGGCAGGTTCAGCGCCGAGACCGCCCAGCGCCCCTGCGGCGGCGCGCCGTCGTCCGGGGAGTACGGGAAGTACTCGTCGTCGGACTCGAAGAAGCGGTACCAGAGGCGGTAGAGCGCCGGCGGGCGGCGGGAACGAGTCGGTGCCGAAGAGCACGCGGTCGCGAGTGCTTCGACGATCAGGCGCGCCGCCGCGCGCGGCTGGCGGCCGAGCTCGGCCATGCGCTGCGGAGACGTCGATGACCATGTTCGGGTAGGTCGTGAGCATGCGGTCGACCCAGGCGAGGTTCTCGGGATAGCAGCCGACGTGGGCGCACGATGAACGTCGTGCCCGGGTGCGCCGCGAGCAGCGACTCGAGCGACTGCATGAGCCGGTCGAAGCTCGGGAAGTCGCGCGCCGAAGTACGACCACTCGGGCTTCTCGAGCAGCTCCTCGAGCCGCTCGTTGCTGCCGTCGACCGGGCTCGCAGAACGCCACCGGGTCGGCCGGTGTGGATGAGCACCGGGAGCCCGAGCTCGCCGGCCGCGGCGAACACCGGGGCGAGGCGCTCGTCGTCGGGCAGCACGAGCTGCGCCGCTCTCGTCGCGGATGCCGAGGCCGAGGTCCTTCCAGATCTTGAGGCCGCGCGCGCCGGCGTCGCGCGATCGCCGCAGGCTCTCGACGAGGACATCGGCGTCGAAGCCCGGGCGGCCGATCGCGCGCAGGTCGACGTGGCAGAACGTGACGAAGCGGCCGGGGTGCGCGCGGTCGTAGCGATCGAGGTTGCGCTCGAGCTCGTCGCCCCAGAGGCCGTCGAGGTTGACGATCGCCTCGACGCCGACCTCGTCGAGCGTCGCGATCAGCTCGCCGACGTCCGCGACCGCCCAGGGGCGCTCCGCCCCGCGCACGAGCTCGGCCGGGTCGAGCGCCGAGCCAGTCGTCCCAGAGCCCGAGCCAGCGGCCGAGGTGGTTGTGCGCGTCGATCGCAGGCACGAGCGGCAGCGGCACGTCCGTCTGCGGGCAGCACGAGCCGCGAGCGCGGCAGCCAGTCTCCGAGCGGGCGGCTCATAGCTTGATGCAGGCGGCGCGATGGCCGGTCGCGGGCTCGAGCTGCGGGTCGACGGCGCGGCAGGCGTCGTCGCCGATCGGGCAGCGGGGGTGGAAGCGGCAGCCGGCCGGGATGTCGACCGGGTTCGGCGTCTCTCCCTGCAGGATCTGCGGCCGGCGCCGGTCGTGCGGGTCGCGGCGCGGCACGACGGAGATCAGCGCGCGGGTGTACGGGTGCTGCGGGTTGCCGACGACGGTGCGCGCCAGGCCCTTCCTCGACGATGCGGCCGAGGTACATGACCATGATCCGGTCGGCGTACTGCGTGGCGGTCGAGAGGTCGTGCGTGATCATCAGGATGCCGAGCCCGCCGCGCCGCAGGCCGTCGAGCAGGTCGAGGATACCGGCGCGCACGGAGACGTCGAGCATCGAGACGGGCTCGTCGGCGACGAGCAGCTTCGGCTCGAGCACGAGCGCCGCCGCGATCGCGACGCGCTGTCGCTGGCCGCCCGAGAGCTCGTGCGGGAAGCGGTCGAGGAAGAGCTCGGCCGGGGAGAGGCCCGGCGCGCTCGAGCGCCTCGCGCACGCGCTCGGTGCGCTCCTCCGCGTAGCCGATGCCGTGGATCACGAGCGGCTCGGCCACGGTGTCCCGCACGCGGTAGCGCGGGTCGAGCGATTCGTACGGGGTCCTGGAACACGATCTGCGCCTCGCGCCGCACCGGCCGCAGCTCGCGCTCCGAGAGCGGAGCGATGTCGCGTCCCGTCGATCTCGACGGAGCCCGAGCGCGGCACGAGCATGCGCATGACCGCCTGCGCCGTGGTCGTCTTGCCGCAGCCCGACTCGCCGACGAGCGCGACGAGCTCGCCGGCCGCCACCGTCAGCGAGATGCCGTCGACCGCGCGTACCACGCGCTCCTCGCGGCGGCGCGACCGTGCCGACGCAGCCCGCGCGGCAGCGGATAGTGGACGACGAGGTCGCGCACGTCGAGCAGCGGGGCGCGGCGCTCATGCGGCCGAGCCCGCTGCCAGATGGCAGGCCGCGAGGTGGTGCTCGCCGACGGGCAGCAGCGGCGGGCGCACGCTCGCGGCAGGTCTCGAACGTCGAGTCGCAGCGCGGCGCGAACGGGCAGGCCACGAGCGGGCGGTCGAGGCGCGGAGGCGCGCCCGGAATCGACGCGACGCCGGCGGTGCCGGTCAGGTCGGGCGTGGCGGCGAACAGCATGCGCGTGTACGGATGCCGCGGCGCGTCGTGCAGCGCGACCGTCGGGCCGCGCTCGGCGATGCGGCCCGCGTACATCACGGCCGCCGTCTGGCAGGTCTGCGCGACGATCGGGCAGATCGTGCGTGATCAGGACGATCGCGAGCCCGAGCTCGTCGGAGAGCCGCGTGAGGAGCTGCGAGGATCTGCGCCTGCACCATCACGTCGAGCGCCGTCGTGGGCTCGTCGGCGAGCAGGACGCGCGGATGGCACGCGAGCGCCATGGCGATCGCCGCGCGCTGGCGCATGCCGCCCGAGAACTCGTGCGGGAAGCGCCGCGCGCGCTCGGCGCGGATGCCGACGAGCTCGAGCAGCTCGCCGCAGCGGGCTTGCGCGGCGCGCCCGCTCGCCTTGTCGTGCAGCTCCATCGCCTCGACGATCTGGTCGCCGATGCGCTGGACGGGGTTGAACGCGTTCATCGCGCCCTGGAACACCATCGCGATGTCGCACCAGCGGTGCGGGCGTACGGATGTCCTCGCCGCCCGCGAGGATGTCCTCGCCGTCCAGCAGCACGCGGCCGGCGACGCTGGCGTTGGGCGGCAGCAGCCCCATGAGCGCGAGGCTGAGCGTCGTCTTGCCGCAGCCGGACTCGCCGACGAGGCCCATCCGCTCGCCGCGCGCGAGCGTGAGGCTCGCTGCCCTGGACTGCGTGCAGCTCGCGGTCCGTGCCCGAGGTCGAACCAGACGTGCAGATCCTGCGACGTCCAGCACGGGCGCCGCGCTCATGCCTCGTCCTCGCGCGGCGGCGGCGGGCGCATGCGGAAGCGCCGCACCGAGAGGTGGCTGACGCGCAGGCGCGGGTTGAGCACGTCCTCGATCGCCGTGCCCATCATCGTCAGGCTGACGACGACGATCGCGACCGCGACGCCCGGCGGCACGATCGCCCACCACGCGCCGACGCTGATCGCGTCGCGCGCGAACGCGTTCTGGATCAGCAGGCCCCACGACGTCACGCTCGGGTCGCCGAGCCCGAGGAACGCGATCGCGGTCTCGGCGAAGATCGCGTAGGCCACCATGATCACGGCGGTCGCGACGAGCAGCGGCGCGACCTGCGGCAGCACGTGGCGCAGGATCAGGCGCGTGTCCGAGGCGCCGACGCACGCGCGTGCGCCGGATGTAGCCGCGCTCGCGGATGCTCTTGACCTGCGCGCGCACGACCCGCGCGGTGGTCGTCCAGTAGATCACGCCGATGATCAGGATGATGTTGCTCAGGCTGCGGCCCCAGACGGCGGCCACGACGATCATCAGCGGCAGGTCGGGGATCGCGAGGAAGTAGTCGGTGATGCGCATCAGCACCGTGTCGGTGCGGCCGCCGAAGTAGCCGGCAGAGCACGCCGACCACGCCGCCGATCACCATCGCGACGAGCGCCGCCGAGAAGCCGACGATCAGCGAGACGCGCGCGCCGTACATCATCAGGCTGACCATGTCGAAGCCGCCGTCGTCGAGCCCGAGCCAGTGCGCGGCGGACGGGGGCTCGAACACGTCGCCGACGCGCTCGTGCTCGCCGTAGGGCGCGATCCAGGGAGCGAGGATGGCGATCAGGATGACGATGCCGAGCACGATGCCGCCGAACATCGCCTGCGCGGGCGCCGAGCACCGCGATGACCACCGCGTTGTCGCGCAGCCGCCGCCGCGGGGCGACGACGAGGCCCTCGGCCTGTGCGTCGGCCTGGACGCTCACTCGACGATCCGCGGGTCGAGCTTGACGTAGAGCAGGTCGGCGATCAGGTTCGCGATCACGATCGACGTCGTGATGATCAGGAACGCCCCCTGCAGCATCGGGTAGTCCTTCTGGAACACGCTCTGGTAGGCGAGCAGCCCGATGCCCGGGTAGCTGAAGACGGCCTCGATCGAGGATCGAGCCGGCCGCGATGAAGCCGAGCGAGAGGAAGATCGAGCGTCGTGATCGGCAGCAGCGAGTTGCGCAGCGCGTGCTTGCGCACGACCTGCCACGTCGTGAGGCCCTTGGCGCGCGCGGTCAGGACGTAGTCCTCACCGAACGTCTCGAGCAGGGCCGAGCGCGCGATCAGCGTGTACTCGCCGTAGAGCACGAGGCCGAGCGTGAGCGACGGCAGCACCATGTGGCTGAGGCGATCGGTGAACTCCTCCCAGACGCTCGGGTTGGTGAACGAGAGGTACGGGTCGCTGATGCCGTGCGTCGGCAGGTCGAGCGGCCCCGCGACGTAGAGGATCAGCATGATCGCGAGCCACTGCGTCGGCAGCGAGAAGAACGCGAGTCCGATCCACACCGATAACTTCTCGGGCATCGTGCCGCGCCGCCACGCGGCGACGACCCCGGTGACGAGGCCGAGGACGATCGAGAAGAACGTGCCGAGCAGGAGCATCGGCAGGGTGTTCGCGAGCGGCTCCCAGAGCTGGGGCAGCACGGGCTGGCGGTTCTGGAACGAGCGCCCGAAGTCACCGTGGGCGAGGTCCTTGAGGTAGATCGATGTACTGCTCCAACGTGGACTTGTCCAGCCCGAGCTCCGGTGCGCACCTGCGCCCGCACCTCGTCGGTGCACGAGAGGCAGCGCAGCGCCGTCGTCGCGTCGCCGGGGGCGGCGCGGAAGATCACGAAGTTGAGCGTGACCGCGACGAAGATCGTCGCGAACGCGAACGCGATCCGCTTGACGACGTAGTCGAAGCTGCGCATGCGGGAGTGCGCGCGCCGCTAGCTCTTCGCCAGATCGATCCAGGGGATCTTGCCGAACCCGGTCAGGTACGGCGGAGCGATGCCCGTCCAGCCCTTGCGGAAGCCGTAGATCAGCTCGACCTGCACGAGCTGGATGTAGGGCTTGTCGCGATACAGGATCTCCTGCATCTTCCAGACGATCGCCTTGCGCTTGGCCGGGTCGAGCGTCGATGCCCTGCTGCTTGTAGAGCTTGTCGTACTCCTTGTTGCAGTAGGCGGTGTCGCTCCAGCCGCCGTACTGGTCGCAGCCGACCACGGAGAGCACGAAGTCCGGATCGGTGTAGCCGACCCAGTCCCACATCATCATGTCGAAGTCCAGGTACTGGTTCTTCGGCTTCGTGATCTCGGCGAACGCGGTCGTCGAGTCGAACGAGCTGCTGCGTCAGCTTGACGCCGATCTTGGCGAACGAGTCGCGCACGATCGCGAACTCGCGGTCGATGCCCCGAGATGCTGTCCGGCGTGACCACGTTGTAGGCCATCGGGTGCGAGTCGGCCCCGGGCGTGACGCGGATGCCGTTCGAGCCGCTTCTTGTAGCCGAGCTTGTCGAGCATTCGAGTTGGCGAGCGCGAGGTCGTACTTCTCGGGCTGCCAGCTTCGTGTTCATGTACGGCGCCGAGATCGGCGTCAGCAGCGTGGCGCGCGGCGCCGCGTGCCCGCGGAACACGACGTCGACGATCTGCTTGCGGTCGAAGGCGTGCGAGAGGGCGTCGCGCAGCTTCGGGTCGAGCAGCTCGCGGTTCTTCTTCTTCTTGGGATTCGAGTTGAAGCCGAAGTCGCGGATCTCGCTGCCCTGGCCCGTGACGAGCTGGATGTCACCCTACTTGCCGAGCTTGTCGGCGACGGTGAACGGCACCTCGTCGATGTAGTCGAGGTCGCCGCCCTTGAGCGCGGCGAGCATCGCGTCGGCGTTCGCGAACCAGGTGATGCCGACCGCGTCGAGGTGCGGCTTCTTGCCGTAGAAGCCGGGGTTGCGCTCGAGGATCGTCGTGCCCTTCTTGTCGTACTTCGTGACGAAGAAGGAACCGGCTCCGACGATCGGGAGATGCGCGCCCGGGTCGTAGTTCTTGAGGCCCTTGCCGTTCGTGCCGACGACCGGCTCCCAGACGTGGCGCGGCAGGATGAAGAACTGCTGCAGCTGCGGCAGGACGTTCGCGACGGCCTTGTCGTACTTGATCACGAGCGTCGTCGGGTTCGGCGCCGTCAGCTTCGTCGCGTGCGAGAGGAACGGCGCGAGCGTCGACGTCGTCGTCTTGGCGTACTTGAGGATCAGGTTGCCCGTCCAGGCGCCGTCGTCGGCGGTCAGCGGCTTGCCGTCCGACCACTTGCCGCCGGCTTGAGGTGGAACGTCCACGTCAGGCCGTCCTTCGACGTCGTCCAGTCCTTCGCCCAGTCACCCTGATGACCTTGAACTTCGTGTTGTACTCCACGAGCGTCGGATAGATGTTCGTGAAGACGATGTACGAGAGCGAGCTGAAGGCGACGAACGGGTTCATCGAGTCGAACTGATTGACCGTGCCGGCGCGCACGAGGCCGCCGTCCGCCTTCGCCTGCTGCGGTGCGGCAGAGGCGGCCGGAACCGCGGTCGCGAGCGCCAGGAGTGCCGAGGACGGTGAGACAGAGCAGCCTGCGAGCGGTCATGCGATCTCCTGCAATACGGGTCGGCGCCGGGGGCGGGTTGCCGCCGGAGCGGGGAGGATACGCGCTGCGCGCCCGGCCAACCGAGGTGTGCACGCGGGCGGCGTCATGGCACGCCTTCTTAGACGGCCTCCCCCTGGTGGAAGTCAGGCTCCCGGGGCGGCCGTCTCGGACGCGCGCGGCGCGAAGTCCGCCGAGGCGGCCGCGGCGATCGCGCGGGCGCGCGTCGGCACGTCGAGCTTGCGCAGGATCGCCGAGACGTGGTGGTCGACGGTTCTCGTCGACACGAAGAGGCGCTGTGCGATCTCGCCGTTGGTAAGCCCCTCGGCGAGGAGCGCGAGCACGTCGAGCTCGCGCGCCGTGAGGCTCGCCGGGTTCTGGCGCGTCGACTGATGCGGGCCGCGGGGGATGCCGCGGATGCCGCGCTCGCGCAAGCGGCGGCCGGCCGCGGTCGCGGCGGGCCGCGCCTCCAGCGCGCGCAGGCGCTCATGCCCGTCGGCGATGTCGGCGGGGTCGTCGGCCAGGCTCAGTGCGAATGCGGCCTCGTACGGGCAGCCGAAGGTCTCCCAGGCACTCGCCGCCTCGCGGTGACGGCCTGCCATCTCGAGCGCGATCGGCTCGGGCAGCGGCCAGCCGGGATCGACGACGAGTCCGGCTCGATGGCGCCAGAGCGCGAACTCGGCTCGCGCCCAGATGGACGATTGGCGGTCGGTCGCGGGATATGCGTCCTCGGTCGCCGGCCCGATGCGTGAGGCGCGGCCGGCCAGCCACTCGATCTCGGCCCCGACGCAGGCGAGCCGCGTCGACCAGGTCGCCTCGGCGTGGGCCACGCTGGCAGCCTCCGCAAGCGCCGCCGGAGCGCCCGGGTCGCCGCGGCGTGCGCGAACGACCGCGAGCACGAGGTGTGCCTCGGCGCGCGGGCCCGGCGAATCGCGGAGATCGCCGATCAGCTCGTCGGCGGTCCTGGTGGCGTCCTCCCAGCATCCCCGGTTCAGCTCCCACCACATGCGGTAGCTGAGGATCGAGAGCCGCCAGAGGTCGAGATCGTGACCGTCGGTGTAGGCGAGGCCCTCCTCGATCCAGCGCTCCGCGATCGAGTGCGCGCGGTGCTCGAGCGAGACGTAGCGCGAGGGCGTTCAGCGCCCGCGGTATCTGGGATGCGACGCCGTCTGCGCGCGCGGCCGCGAGGGCCGTCTCGAGCGATCGCAGTCCGGCCGGCAGATCGCGGAGGGCCTCGGCGAAGCCGGCCGAGATCGCCGCGTTGACTGCCGCGTCCGAGTCGCCGAGCGGCGTGGCGATGTCGACGGCGCGCCGGGCGACCGCGATCGCGGCGTCGAGATCGTCCGCGTACACATGGAAATGCGCGAGAGCGGCGAGCGCTCCTGCGTACTCCGGTCGCTCGGGAGTCGCTGCGAGCAGGTCGACGGCGGCCAGGGCGGAGGCGCGCGCCTCATCCGTCTGACCGCGGCACGCCAGCCGCGGAACGAGCTCGCTCGTCGCTGCGGCCTCGCCGGCGACATCGCCCTCCCCCCGGTAGAGCGCGATGGCCTCGTAGAGGTCGGCGATCGACCCGACCTGGTCGTCGGCGGCATAGAGCTCCTCGGCGCGCAGCGCGTGGAGCGCGGCCCGCTCCGGTGCCGGCAGGTTGCCCGCGGCGCGCAGCGCCCGTCCGTACTGGGCGGCGGCCTGGAGGTGTGCGCCGGCGGCCGCGGCGAGCTCGGCGGCCGCCTGCGCGTAGCGCACGACGGCATCGTCGTCCCCGGCGTGCTCCGCGTGATGAGCGAGGCGCGCCGGATTCTGGCCGGGTGCCGTCTCGAGGGCCGCGAGGATGCTGCGGTGCAGCGCCTGCCGGCGCTGTGGCGCGATCCAGCGCTCGACGCGCCTCGCGCGCGATCTCGTGCCGGAAGGCGATCGCGTGCCCGCTCGCGACGAGCATCCCGGCGCTCAGGCCGGCTGCGACGGGCTCGGCGCAGTCGCCGCAGACGGCCTCGAGCAGCCAGGACTCGGCTGCCGGTGGCAGGCACGCGACGACCTCGAATGCCTCGTGGCTGCCCGTGCCGAGGTGGGCGACGCGGGCCAGGACGGCGTCTCGCACGGTCGCGGGCACCGCGGTGTCGCCCGCCTCGATGACTTCCGTGACGTAGAACGGGTTGCCGGACGTGCGCCGGTAGAGCTCGTCGGCGTCGATCCTGCTGCCGGCCGCCAGTGTCCGCACCGCCTCGCGCGAGAGCGGCGCGAGCGTCAGGCGCGAGACGCCCGCGCTGGTGGAGAGGTCGCCGAGCGCGACCCGCAGCGCGTCGACGCCGGCGTTCGCCTCCTCGCGATAGGTGACCACGGCCAGCACCGGAAGCGAGCGGATGCGGCGCCCGAGCAGGCGCAGCACGTCGAGCGTGGCCTGGTCGGCCCAGTGCGCGTCCTCGACGATCACGACGGCGGGCTCGCCCGACAGCTCCTCGCGCAACGCCGAGAACACCTCGTGCGGGGTGCACGGGCGCGCGACGACCGCCTGGAGCGCCCCTCCGCACGCGACCGCGAGATCGACGAACGGGCCGAGCGGCCGCGGCGTCGACAGCGGGTCGCACGCTCCCCACAGGACGCGCTCCGGCGTCCCTCCGCCATCGGCGAGGGCGCGCGCGAGCGCGGTCTTGCCGATCCCCGCATCGCCGCCCACGATGACCATGCGGCCCGTCCCACCCGCCGCCTCGGCAAGCGCACCCCGCAGCGTTCCGAGCGGTTCGTCCCGCTCGAGCAGGCCGACGGGCTGCGAGGCCACCGAATCCGTGACCGACATGGGCGCAGTATCCCGCGCGCCGGACTCTGGGACAACCCGACTCGAGACCCGCGGCTCGATCGTGAGCGGCGTGGAATTGCTGGTTGGGGATGCTGTCGTGCGCGCCAGGTGGTATCGGTTCACGGGTTGTGCTGAATTGAACTTCGCGGCCGGAAGGGGCTCGCGTTGAGGGAGCAGGATGTGCCGCCTCGTGTGAGGGTTGCGCGGTTGAGTCGGCTGGCGATCGTGTTGATCGGGCTGTCCGTGGTTCTGTTGCTGCTGGCGGTGTGGGTCGCGTTGCGGGCGGGGGCACCGGCGGATCTGGTTGGCTACCTGCCTCTCGGTGCTGACGACAACGTTCCGTCGGTCTCGCTGATCCTTGCTGCCGGCACGCTTGCGGCGGCGGTCCTTGTCGGGCTTGCTGCGCTGCATGCGGCGGCGGCCATGCGGGTCCTGGCGCGGGACAGGCGGATTCCGCATCGGCTTTCGCCGGAGATGCGCCGGATGCGGGCGTTGCTGTTGACGCCGCTGGGTCCGTCGACGGTTCGCATGGCCGAGGAGCCGGAACTGCCCGCGAGCCGGCTGCAGGAGGTCGACGGGTCAGGCGCTGCGGCTGACGGTGCTGGTGCCGGCGTACAACGAGGCGCTCACGATCGCCGCGACGTTGGAGTCGTTGTGGGGGCAGACGCGGCCCCCGGACAGGGTGGTGGTCGTCGCCGACAACTGCACGCGACGACACCCCCGAGATCGCCCGGGCGCACGGCGCCGACGTCTTCGCGACCGTCGGCAACACCGAGAAGAAGGCCGGCGCACTCAACCAGGCGCTGTCGGAGATGTTCGCCGAGATCAGCGCCCGCGACGTCGTGATGGTGATGGACGCCGACTCGGTGATCGTGCCGGAGTTTCTCGAGACGGCGATGGGGCGGCTCGAGGAGGATCCTGATCTGATCGCGGTGGGCGGCGTGTTCTACGGAGAGGGCGGCTCGGGGCTGGTGGGCCAGTTGCAGCGCAACGAGTACACCCGCTATCAGCGTCACATCTCTCGGCGGAAGGGCAAGGTCTTCGTGCTGACCGGCACGGCGTCGTTGTTCCGCACCTACGCGTTGAAGGCCGTTGCCGACTCTCGCGGGCAGTTGCTGCCCGGCGACGCCGGCCAGGTCTACGACACGTTGGCGCTCACGGAGGACAACGAGATGACGCTGTCGCTGAAGTCATTGGGTGCGAAGATGATCTCGCCCATGCAGTGCCAGGTCGTCACCGAAGTGATGCCGACCTGGCGAGCGCTGTGGCGGCAGCGGATGCGCTGGCAACGCGGCGCGCTCGAGAACATCGGAGCGTACGGGCTCACCCGTGCGACGTTGCGCTACTGGCTGCAGCAGATCGCGATCGGCTACGGCACGATCGCACTCAACGCCTACCTCCTGCTCTTGCTGATCACCCTGCTCGCGGCCGACAGCTTCGAGTTCGTCTGGGTCTGGGCGTTCCTCGCCGTCATCTTCGTCGTCGAGCGCGTCGTCACCGTCTGGGCGGTCGGCTGGCGTGGCAGAGCGATCGCGCTTCCACTGGTGATCGAGATCGCATACGACCTGGTGCAGCAAGCCGTCTACGTCAAGTCGCTGCTCGACATCGCCACCGGCCGCGCCGCAGGATGGAACTACGTCCCCCGCGAAGCGGCAGCCGCGAAGGCCATCCCCGAATGATCAACCTGGCCGGAATCCTGCTGTCCTCCGACGTCCTCCACACAGGATGGTTCCAAGCCCTCGCCGCGTTCGTCGCGATCAACACCCTGATCTACGCCGCCCTGGCCCTGGCCAACCTCATCCCACGACGACGCGCGTAGGCGAATCAGCTCGAGCCCTTTCTCCGGAGCGCTCAGCTTCCGCTGGTCGTGTCGACGATGAGGACGGCGCACGGCGCGTGGTGCGCGACGGAGTTCGGCACGCTGCCGAGCACTCGCCGCGTCCCTCGCATCCCTTTGTTGCCGACGACGATGAGATCAGCGCCGACCCGAGTCGCGACCTCGACGATCGCCGCGGCCGGCGCGCCGACGGCGGGGTGGACCTCGACCTCGACATTCGCCTTCTTCGCTACCGCGGTGAGGTCGGTGAGCAACTCGTCTGCCGGATGCACGTAGGTCGCGTAGAAGAGGTCGGGTGGCATCTCCGGGGGGTTAACGGTCACGGCCCTGTACGCCGTCACGATGTGCAGCTTGGCTCCGAGCGCTGCCGCGAGTTCGGCTGCAGCCTCGACGGCGCGCAACGCGGTCGCCGAGCTGTCGGCACCGACCAACACGTTCTTGAACATCGACTCACCTCCGGAGCTGCGGGACCGTTTGGCTTGTCGCGGCTGAATCGGCCTGTTTACTGGAGTTCGGACGATGGGCGTACTTGGGATTGAACCAAGGACCTCCCGCGTGTGAAGCGGCTGACGTGCCGGGAGCGTAGGGCACGCGAGGGTACCGCAGAGCACGTGAGCAGCGTAGCCGCGCCGATCAGCAGCAGAGCGGCGTGCCCTCGCGTCCGCTGCGGTGTCTCTTCTGGTGTTCCCCCCCGTGTTCTCCGGCTACAACTGCCGCCGAGTTGGCGGTGCCGGCGAACGACTGGCCGGCGGCCGGGAAGCACTTGGTAACCGGCCTTGCGGCGCACCTCACTCCGAACCACCAGGCCCCGGCCGCGAAGAGCCGTCAGCCGCGGATCAGCCGAACGCGCCTCGCGCGAGTCGGTCCAGCGCCGGGGCCGACACGCTCCTTGCAGGGCTGAAGAGGCCCGACTTTCGGGCGTGCGCCAAGTGCGTGCACGCCGAGCCGACGGACTCAGCTGCGTATGGCGTTGCTGCTACCGGCGAGGTAACAGCTGCCAGCTTGGGACTGCGGCAGGATCAGCCGAATCTTCAAGCCTGAGCGAATGGTCGAGCCGAATGTGCGCGAGGAGATCACCGTTGGAAGGACATTCGTCGAGTTCGTCCGCAGGAGGACGCGTTTGACGAAGACCCATCGAGTGAGGCTGCCGTTGAACCGCTGGAAGGAAGCGTAGTTCCCGGCGAAGCTCTGGGCTGCGAAGACTCGAACGGTGTAGCGATGAGCTGCGACCCGGGCGAGGCGCAGGCGCGGCCGTACCTTCACGCCGGCGACCTTGCTGGTCGTGCTCGTCGCCTTGACCGTGTAGTCCGTGTTCTTGGCGGGCCGCAGAAGCGCCGTGAATGCGCCGCCAGCCGTCGTCTGAACGGTGGCTGCCTTGGCGGCTGCACCCTGTCCGCATTCCGTCGCAAGCACATCGACGGTCTCGCCGACCTTCTGGCTCGACAGAATTCCGCTCAGGGTGACCTGCGCCGAATAGATCAAGCTTTGCGGCGCGGCGGAGAGGGTGAGTGCCACGGGTGGCGCGCTCACCTTGATCGTGCCGTGGAACGTGTTGCCCTTGAGGTTGGGATCGGAGTAGGTGAACGTGCCGGCGCTTGCGAATGTGCACGTGCCGCTCTGCGTCGGTTGCAGGACAAGCGGGTTGGGGGCGCACGTCACTCCCGTGGTGCTCTTGAACACGACCTGGTGGGCAATCGCGTCACTATTTGTGAACTGCACGGAGTCTGCGGTCGAGATCGTGGCAGCGTTCGGCACGTAGCCGTTGGGCGTGATCGAGATTCCCGCCGTGGCCGCGCCTGCCCCGGCGACGACCACGATCGCGATCACCGGCACGGCGGCGGTGAGAACTCTTCGTAGTAAGCCCGTCCTGCGATGAACTCGGGGGAGTGGGTGCATGTTGTGCGTATCGACACAATCGAGGCGACCGCCCAATCCCCCGCACGAGTGACCGCTGCCTCGTGGTGCGCTCGCGTCCCGGGCACTGAAACGCTCCCCCTCCCGCATCGATGATCCGTCCGGCAATCCGTCGAGCTCTGCCAGCGGCGGGGTCCCTAGCGTTTGGGTGCGTGCCCCGGGGGTATGCTCCTGCAGCATTCCAGAGGAGGACTCATGCGACGTATTCTGGCGCTCAGCTTGACCATCGCGGCGATGCTGGTGCTTACGGCAGGTGCCGGGGCGATCACGAACGGCGTCCCGGACGGGGACGGTCATCCGGAGGTCGGCGCTCTGCTCGCCCAGGAGGCGTACCCCGACGGGACGTGGGCGACATGCACCGGCACCCTGATCGCGCCTCGCGTCTTCCTCACTGCGGCGCACTGCGACGAGGGCGTGAGTCGTGTCGCGGTCACGTTCGACTCCTCGTACGTCTCCCCGACGGGGACGACCTATTGGGGCACGTGGCACGCCGACCCGCTCTACACCCAGGCGCAGAACGATCCGCATGACATCGCCGTTGTCGTGCTCGATGAGGCCCCGGGGATCACACCGGCCGAGTTGCCCGCTGCCTGGTCGCTGAGCGGTCTTTCCCGCGACCAGCAGTTCACGTCGGTCGGTTACGGCGCCCAGTCCGTGACGCACGGCCCAGGCGGGCTGGTGTTCCACTACGCCGACATCCGCTACGTCGGGGTCGGGACGCTAAACGCGATCAACCGGTTCTGGCTGCGCATCTCGCAGAACCCGTCGACCGGAAACGGTGGCACGTGTTATGGCGATTCGGGCGGCCCCAACTTCCTCGGCGCGGGCGAGAGCGAGACGAACATCGTCGCGGCCATCACGATCACCGGTGACACGCCCTGCCGTTCGACGAACGTCGATTACCGGCTCGACACGGCTTCCGCGAGGGCATTCCTCGGGCAGTACGTCACGCTCCCATAAGGCGGCGGTGTATGCGGACGCCGACCGGGAGCATTCCCAGCGCGACCACGGCGCTCCGAACGGGTCCTCGCCTGGATGGCCTCTTCGTGGTCGGGTTCGCCGAAGCAGCGCTGGAATCAGGGGGTTCGGGCGATGGCGTGCGAATCGGACAGCCGGCGTGATGGAGGTCACGTCCAACGCGCTCGACACCTGGATGCCCGTGCAGACGCACGAAGGCGGCATCCACAAGACCGGCGTCAATCTCTGACGAGAGCCCGAGAGCCATATGAAGCGAGCTGCCGGGGCGCTCTTTACCGAGCCGTGGCGGGCCCCGTATCATCATCGCTCGGCCGCGGAGCACGCGACCCCTGCGCGCGCGACGAAGGGAGTCATGATGGCCCGAACAGCGCCCATGCGATCGCTTCAGCGGTTGGCGCGCGAGCATGCCGAGGCCGAGCGTCTCGGCGTCGACGCCGCCGAGCTGCGAGGCCCCTCAAGGTCACGGCGATCGAGGACCTAGGGCGGGGTCGCAATGCGAAGCTGCAGCTCCAGTTCACGAGCCGCTTCTGGCACGCGACCGGGCCGTGGCCTGGCGTGTCGAACGGCAACTCGTACTCCGACACCGGTTACCAGAACACCTGGGATGTCACCCGCGGGCAGTCCGGCGCGAGCGGCATCCTCGTGCTCTACACCGGCGGCGACATCGCCGGCTCGCTCGTGCCTGCGGCGCCGTATGGCGATGCGTCGACGGATCCGGCTGTCGGCGGCTACGTGAACGAGTTCCTGCCTCGGCTCGCGACTGTCCTGCCGGGGGCAGGCGCCCACTGGAACGGCAGGGCGACGCTGTCCGCGCCGGACCTCGATCCCAACCTGCTTGCCTCGTACGTCTACTACCGCGTGGGGCAGTACCACCACTTCGGGGGGTGGGAGAAAGCTGCGGCAGGGCAACGTCCACTTCGCAGGGGAGTTCGGCTCGCAGGATTTCCAGGGCTTCATGGAGGGCGGAGCGTCGGAGGGGGTGCGGGCGGCGAGCGACATTCTCGCCGAGCTCAAACATGCCTGACGGCGCGCAGGGTCGCCTGCGCGGCTGCCGGGGCAGTGGTCGGACTGGCCGCACTCGCTCCCGCCGATCGGGAAGATCAAGTGCAACTCCGGCAACGGCAACGGCAGCGACGCGATCACCTTCGTGGCCCTGGCGCAGTGCTACGGCGGCGATCCCGGCACGTCCTACGTCGCCGGCAACCGAGGCGGCGACGAGATCTCGACCTCCGGCGGCGTGCCCAACCCGGGCGGCAACCACGTGCCGTACGGCACGCGCAGGCACGGCGGGCGGGCGGCCCGGACCGGAGCACCGGTCCGGGCCGCCCGCCCGCCGAACGCTTAGCCGGCCGCCGCCAGCGCGTTGACGAGCCCCTTCCCGTAGAAGTTGTTGCTCGCCGACGCCACCGGCTGCAGACCTGGACGGGGCGCTCGAAGAAGGCGACACCCGGGTCAAGCGCGCTCGGGCAAGCCCATGCGACGTCGCCGATCTCGCGCAGCGCAGCGATCACTGACGCCTGACCGGCATGGTCAGGATGCGTCGCGCGAATGAGCGCGACGACTCCGGTCGCGTGCGGCGCGGCCATCGAGGTGCCGTTCAGCCACGCGTAGTAGGCTGCCGTGTCCGTGATCCTGCACCAGCCTGCCCAGGGCCGCGAGGGCGGCGAGGTCGGGTGCCGTCGACGAGTACGGCGCAAGCACGCGTCCGCGCGCCAGCGTCGTCCGTCGGCGTCTGGAAGCGCGAGCCGCCCGGCGCCGTCACATCGACGATGTTCCCGTACGACGAGTACCACGCGAGCAGGTTCTCCGCGCCGGTCGCAGAGACGACCACCACGCCCGGAAGCTCGGTCGGCGTGACGACGCAGCTGTTGTTCACCGTGGCGCGTGACACGGCGGCACCCGCCGGGAAATCGGGACTGATCTCGTCGGTGGTCGGATGGTTGAGATTGATCCCCTCGTTACCGGCCGCTGCAATCAGGACAACACCCCGGCTCGTTGCGCGTAGCGAGTCGCACGGCTGATCGCCTGGACGATCGCCTGCTGCTCGGCATCGTTGCTGGCAGTTGAACAGCCAGGGATCCGCGAAGAAGCTCATGTTCACGGCATCGAGCCGCTGATCGCCCGCGTAGGTGATCGCGTTGACGACCGAGTCGGTGAAGAAGATAGCCCTGCGCGGTGCCGGCCTTGAGGGCGACCAACGTCGCACTTCGGAGCGACGCCCGACGATGCCCTGGCCGTTGATCGGCGAGGCGATCGTCCCGGCCGTGTGCGTACCGTGGCCGGCGTAGTCCTGGACCGCCGCCTTGTTCGAGCAGTCGCCGACCGCCACCTGCTCCGCCGGCAGGGACGTGGGCGTCGTCGCGTAGATGAAGGAGCACGACGTCGGCGACGTCGAGGTTCGGCGTGAGATCCGGGTGCGTGAGGTCGATGCCCGTGTCGATGTCACCAACACGCGTTCCGGCACCCTGGTTGACGCCGTACGAGCCGGCCGTCGTCGCGTCGATCGCGCGCATGTCCCACTGGCACGCGCCGAGCGGGTCCGGCCCCGTGGAGACCGGAACGCCGAACAGAGCGGCGCACGCCGCCTGCTCGGCGGGGACGGTGTTGACCGCGGCCGGGCGCAGCGCGAAGCTTTGCGGCTTCGCGAGACGTGCCTGGAACCATGCATCGTGTGCGACGCCGGCGACGGTGCCGGAGCGGCGCAGTTGCAGCGCGAACGTGCGGTTCGCGGACACGACGGTGGCGATCCCGACCTTGTTGACGATGACGATCTTGCCGCCCGCGCTCCGCACCGCTGCGATGCCCGCGGCGCGCTGCGACGTCTTGAGGACGACGATGTAGCGTGCGGTCGGCGCGGGCGAGGCCGACGCGGAAGCGACGGCGGTGATCGCTAGCGCTGCGACCGCCAGCGCGATGAGCACTCGCGCGGATCTGCGCATTGTCCACCCCTTCTGTCGGGACCGGCTTCCGCCCGCCCTGTTGACGGTCGCATGACAGCGATGTCATACGCCGGGCGGATTCTCCCCAGCCGCGCCAATGTCAAGCGCGAATCACTCGGTGGGTATCGCAGGGAGTTCGGGCGTACGTGCGGAATCCTGGCTATTTGTATCGTTTGTTGCGTATTCAGGAGCCGTGGGCTACGCCCGCATGCACGCGCGAAAGGCGTCGTGCATCGGTTGCACGCTTGCGGGCGGCGTCGGGGATCCACCCGTCCGAGAGTGGCAATTCCTCGCAATCAGCGAGTGGATGGACCCGGCCACGACAGACGACAACGTGGCGTGGGCACGCGAGACGTTCGCCGCCATGCTGCCGTTCACCGCCAACCAGCTGCGCTACATGAACTATCTGGACGAGGATGACATGCGCGGCGACCCCACGCGCACCGCGTACGGCCCGGCCAGCGGCCTCTCAGCCGGGGACCTTCCCGGCAGCACCGCTTGTAGCGCCGCGCGCCGAGCGGTTCGCGGCGTACTCCGACGATTCCGGAGAGCGCGTGTGGCCGGCACTGCTCAAGCGCCGGGTGGATTCGGGAACGTTGGACGATGGGCGTACTTGGGATTGAACCAAGGACCTCCCGCGTGTGAAGCGGGCGCTCTCCCGCTGAGCTATACGCCCGGGAAACGCCCCGGAATGCTAGCGGACGGGAGCTGCGCTCCGGCTGAGCCGGCGCCCCCTCGAACGGAGTGGGAGGGATTCGAACCCTCGAGACGGGTTAACCCCGCCCACGCGATTTCCAGTCGCGCTCCTTCAGCCGCTCGGACACCACTCCAGGCCGTTCCCAGTATCGCACGGAGGTCCTCCGGGAAGACCCCGTCAGCGCTTTTCCCGCTCCGAGCGACTTTTCGCGTCGCCGGGCGCTTGCGCCGGGTGGGGTGGGTCCCGTAGCTTCCGCCTTGCACCGAGCGCCAGCCGAAGTAGGTTGAAGCTCTCCAGGGGTACAGAAGCCTTTCGAGGCAACGGTACGCTTGAAGGGTGGACGAAACGGCAGGCGTTCGGTCATTTCGTTTTCGGCTCTGAGAGGGCGATCCGGCGGGTTTCCGGAGTCGCGCCGGAGAGCCGGAGAGCTTTTCCCGCTGCGAGCGGATTTTCGCGTTCCGGGCGACTTGCGCAGGCCCCTCCCGTGCCCCTACTGTCCGTTTCGCACCGGGCGCTGAGTCGGAAGCAGACGAAGCTCCGCCGGGGTGCTGGAAGTCCTCCGGGATGAAGGCACGCAGGCGAGGCTGAGTAGGCGACCGAATCGCGTTCGGTGCATTTCGTTTTCCTCCGGGTCAGCGGCGGGCGAGCGTGACGGCGGTGCCGTACGCGGCGACCTCGCTCATCACGCCGGCGATCTCGTTGCAGTCGAAGCGCATCGCGACGACCGCGTTCGCGCCCTGCTCGCGCGCCGCCTCGCGCAGCCGCTCGATCGCCTCGTTGCGGCTGTCCATCAGCAGCTGGGTGTAGCCCCGCGCCTCGCCGCCGAAGACGGTGCGCATGCTGGCGCCGACGTTGGAGAACACGTTGCGCGCGCGCACGATCAGGCCGCAGATCTCGCCGTGCACCTGCGTGATCTCGTAGCCCGGAACGTCGTTCGTGGTCACGATGAGGATGTCTTCCATCCCCGGAGCGTAGGCGCCGCGCTTCGCGGCCCCGCGCGCCGAAGCGCTTCCCCGCCGCGGCGACGGCTTTATGCTGGGTCTCGCTGGAGAGGTGGCTGAGTGGTTGAAAGCGGCGGTCTCGAAAACCGTTAACGGCGGTTACGTCGTTCGGGGGTTCGAATCCCCCCCTCTCCGTGAATGCAGAGATCACCCAACGTGGGTGATGCCGGGCCGCCGCGGGCGCGATGAGGTTCCGTTGCGCGTAACAGATGTAGCGATCGCGCTCGACATCCGGGCGCGGCGCCGTTCGCGAGGCAGACTCGCTTGCGGGCCACTCCCGCATCGTGGAGGTGTGAAATCGTGTTCGCCAGGGAGCAGCGCCGATCCGAGCCGAGCCGGAGGTGAGTTCGACGGCAAAGCGACCGGCGTCTTTCGCTCGGGTGGTGCACCTGTCGCCGATGGAGCAGGCGGACCGGGGCAAGGCAGCCCGCGCGGAGGTGCCGCGCGCGTCGCATGCCGACTGGGCGCCCGCGCCTGGGCGGCCCGATCCGATCGAGCTGCTGGAGCAGCAGGCCGCCACCCGCGTGCCGGAGCTGGTGCCCATTCGCTACGGGCGGATGCTCGTCTCGCCGTTCACCTTCTTCCGCGGCGGCGCGCTGATCATGGCTTCCGATCTCGCGACCACGCCGTGCTCGGGATTGCAGGTGCAGCTCTGCGGCGATGCGCACCTCTCGAACTTCGGCATCTTCGGCACGCCGGAGCGGAACCTCGTGTTCGACATCAACGACTTCGACGAGACCCATCCCGGCCCGTGGGAGTGGGATCTCAAGCGGCTCACGGCGAGCCTGGCCGTCGCAGGCCGCGATCGTGACTACTCGGCTGCGCACAGCAGCGAGATCGTGCTTGCGGCGGCCGAGGAGTACCGCACGGCGATGCGCGGGTTCGCGGGCCAGTCGTACCTCGACCTCTGGTACGCGCGCATGGACATCGAAGCAAAGATCGCCGAGCTCCGCGGCCAGCTCAAGGCGCGGCAGATCGCGAGGTCCGACGCGGCCATCGCCAAGGCGCGGACGAAGGATCGAATGCGGTCGTTCTCCAAGCTCACCGAGGTGGTCGACGGCAAGTCCCGGATCATCAGCGACCCGCCGCTGATCGTCCCGCTCGACGAGCTCTTGGGGAGCAACTGGCCCGAGGTCGAGGATCAGTTCCGAATCATGTTCCGCGACTATCGGCGCACGCTCACGAGTGACCGCGGGCGTCTGCTCGAACGGTACGAACTCGCTCACGTCGCGCGCAAGGTCGTGGGCGTCGGAAGCGTCGGTACCCGCGCCTGGATCGCGCTCCTCATCGGCCGGGACGAATCAGATCCCCTCTTCTTACAGATCAAGGAGGCCCAGGCGTCCGTGCTCGAGCCGTTCCTCGGCCGCAGCGAATACGACAACTGCGGGCAACGGGTCGTCGCCGGCCAGCGGCTGATGCAAACTGCGAGCGACCTGTTCCTGGGCTGGCTTCGCCCGGCGCAGGGCACCCTCGACGAACAGCGGCGGGACTTTTACGTGCGCCAGTTGGGCGACTGGAAGGGCGGCGCCGATATCGCAGTCATGCGCCACCGCGGGATGGTCGCGTACGGGCGGCTCTGCGCCTGGACGCTGGCGCGGGCGCACGCGCGCTCGGGCGACAGCATCGCAATCGCCTCGTATCTCGGCGCCGGCGACCGCTTCGATCAGGCGATCGCCGCGTTCTCGGAGGCGTACGCCGACCAGAACGAGCGGGACTACAGCCTGTTCGTCGAGGCCGTCAAGTCGGGACGCCTAGAGGCGGCGACCGGCCTGTGAACCTGGCGACGCGATCGGTGACGACCGGGCCGGCCAGGGAGTCCGGGGCGCGGGCCTAGAGCGTGGCAACCTCCCCGTTCAACTCCCTCTTGGGGAGCATCCGGCCGTACAAGCGTGCCTGGCTGTCGCAAGACGTCGTCGCTGGCATCACGCTCGCGGCTCTCGCGATCCCGGAGGTCATGGGGTACACGAAGATCGCCGGAACGCCGGTGATCACGGGGCTGTACACGATCCTGCTGCCGATCCTGGCCTTCGCGGTGTTCGGCTCGTCACGTCACCTCGTGGTCGGCGGCGACTCCGCCACCGCGGCGATCCTGTTCGCCGGCATCGCCGGCCTCGGGATCTCCGGTCTTCAGCCGGGGTCGTCGCAGTGGCTCGCTCTCGCCAGCCTGAGCGCGCTGCTGGCCGCGGGTCTGCTGCTCCTCGCCCGGCTCGCGCGGCTTGGATTCCTCGCGAACTTCATCTCCCGCACGGTCTTGATCGGCTTCCTCACCGGCGTCGGGATCCAGGTCGCCATGGGCCAGTTCGCAGGGCTGTTCGGCATTCCATCGCCGGACGTGTCGCTCGACCGCACGAGCGGAGCCGTGATCAAATTCTGGGACACCCTGACGAACATCGGTGAGACGTCCGGAGCGACACTCGCGGTCTCGCTCTGCGTGATCGCCACCCTGATCGTGTTCGGGCGCTGGATCAAAGCGGTGCCCGGCGGACTGGTCGCGGTCGTCGGAGCGATCGTCGTCAGCTACGCGGCCGACCTCAGCTCCCACGGGGTGACGGTTCTCGGGCCTGTGCCAAGCGGTCTGCCGCACATCGGCTTCCCGGACGGAGTCACGTGGTCGAACGGGACCGCGTTGCTGGCGACTTCGGTGTCGATGTTCCTCGTGATCCTGGCCCAGAGCGCTGCCACCTCGCGAGCTTATGCCGTCAAGTACCAGGAGCGCTTCGTCGAGAACGACGATCTTGTCGGCCTCAGTGCCGCCAACCTGGCCGCCGGCTTCAGCGGAACCTTCGTCGTCAACGGCAGCCCGACGAAGACCGAGATGGTGGACGAGGCCAAGAGTCATACGCAGGTGGCGCAACTGACGACGGCGGCCGTTGTCGCGATCGTGCTCCTGTTCCTCACAAAGCCGCTCCAGTACCTGCCGAACGCCGTGCTCGCGGCCGTCGTGTTCGTGATCGGGCTGAAGCTCGTCGAGGTCGCCAACATGCGCGAGATCTGGCGCCTGCGCAAGGACGAGTTCGCGATCGCGGCCCTCACCGCGATCGTCGTGGTCGTCGTGGGCGTCGAGCAGGGGATCATCCTCGCGATCGTCCTGTCCGTCATCCTGCACGTCCGGCGCCACTACACCCCGCACGACAGCGTCCTCGGCTGGGACTCTGCCGGGAAGCTCGAACGACGGGCGCCCACCCCGGGCACGGTGTCGGAGCCCGGCCTCGTGATCTACCGCTTCTCCGTCGGCCTCTTCTACGCGAACGCCGAGCGCTTCTCCGAGGAGATTCTCGGACTCGTCAGCGGACCGGAGCCGCCGCGGTGGTTCGTTCTCGACGCCGTCGCCATCGACGACATCGACTACACGGGCGGCCAGACCCTCTCGGAGATCGCCGATCAGCTGGCCGAGCGGAAGATCGTCCTGGCGATTGCCGAGGCCAGCCCGCAATTGCGCGTCGAGCTCGATCGCTTCGGAGTCACGGCGCGCATCGGCGCCGATCACTACTACGAAGGGATCGAGGCCGCACGCGAGGCGTTCCGCGCGTCGCACCAGGCATAGGCGCGGGTGTGTGCGCGTACGAGCGCCAACCGATGATTTTCCGCCGCCCGCGCCGGTCTACATTTCAGAGACCCGGACGACGGAGGTAAGGCAATGGCCGAGCACACGGTCGGAACGCAGGCGGAGTGGCAGGCGGCTCGCGACGAGCTCGAGAAGATCGAGGCCGAGCACGCCGAGCTTGGCCGCAAGGCCGCGGAGAAGCGCCGCGAGCTTCCCTGGGTTCCGGTGGAGAAGGAGTACGTCTTCGAGACCCAGGACGGGAAGAAGACGCTCGAGGAGCTCTTCGACGGCCGCTCGCAGCTCCTGGCCTACAACATCATGTACGGACCCGACTACGAGGCCGGCGCCTGCCCGGGCTGCACGAACCTCGGGGATGAGCTCGACCCCACGCGCGTGCACCTCAACAATCGCGACGTGACGCTGATCTGCTTCTCGCGCGCTCCTATCGATCGGCTGAACGCCTACAAGAAGCGGATGGGCTGGGAATTCCCGTACGTGTCGACGTACGACACCGACTTCCCCTGGGACTTCGGGCTGGCGATGACCCCCGAGGAGGCGGAGGGGATCCCCGAAGTCCAGGAGATGATCGCCAACCCGCCCGAATGGCTCCAGGAGTGGTCGGAGAAGGTGGGGGCGCACCTCAAGGACGGCCTCCGGGAGGCTCCGAGCTTCATCGCATTCGCGCTCGACAACGGGACGATCTACCACACCTACACGGTGCGCGCACCCGATCGGTTCGTCGCCCCGTACAGCTCCTTCCTGCTCGACCGGACACCGAAACCGCAGCCGGAGGAGCCACTCAACTACCGCAAGGACGAATACCCCGAAGCCTGACCCGAGCTCCCTGCGCCAGGTACGAGTCGAGCACTCGCGCGGAGATGATCGGCGCCCAGGTTAAAGACCACTATGCCGATCGGCTTTGGTAGGTTGACGGCATCGTGTCCAGCACCCCTGGAGGCACCGTGTCCAGCTCTCTCGAGAACCGCAAGATCCCCGCCGGCGATCCCGCCGGCAGTGCGTGGCGCGAGGCGCCGGTGGCCGTCCTGCCGACCCGGCGGCGGCTGCGGAACGTCTTCAACGGGCGCACGATCGTCGATACGACGAACGCGCTCGTCCTCTTCGAGCACGATCACCTGCCCGTCTACTACGTGCCGGTCGCCGATGTCGACGCCGAGGCGCTGGTTCCCTCCGACAAGACATCGCACTGCCCGCGCAAGGGCGACGCGAGCTACTGGTCGATCGTCGTCGGTGACCGCACCGCGACCGACGCGGTCTGGGGCTACGAGACGAACGCGGTCGACGGGGCGCCCGACCTCTCCGGCTACCGCGCGTTCTACTGGAACGCCGTCGATCACTGGTACGAGGAGGACGAGGAGGTCTTCGTCCACGCGCGCGACCCGTTCAAGCGCATCGACGCGCTGCGCAGCTCGCGCCACGTGCGGGTGGAGATCGACGGAGTCGTGCTGGCCGACACGCATCGTCCGACGCTGCTGTTCGAGACGGGCATCGACACGCGCTACTACATCCCGCGCGCGGATCTCGAGCTCGAGCTCTTGCGCCCCAGCGCGAAGGAGACCGCCTGCCCCTACAAGGGCACGGCCAGTTACTACTCGGCGGTCGTCGGCGACCGCGTGGTGGATGACATCGCCTGGACGTACACGCACCCGATCTCCGAGATCCCGAAGATCGAGCAGCTCGTCGCGTTCTTCGACGAGCACGTCGACACCTACGTCGACGGCGAGCTGCAGCCCCGGCCGGCGAGCGCCTGGTCGTGAGCACGCTCACGGCCTCCGAGACCGAACGCGTCTGATGGCTGCCCGCCCGCTGCACTTCAACGCGTTCATCTGGCCCAACGGCTACCACGAGTCCGCCTGGCGGGTCGTCGACGACGACGTCCGCGGCGTCCTCGGGCTGCCCTACTACGCGGAGATCGGCTCGATCGCCGAGCGCGGCCTGATGGACTCGATCTTCCTGGCGGACGACATCGCGATCCCCGAGTACCGCGTCACGCACCTGCCGCAGACGCTGTTCGACCCCATTGCGGTGCTCTCGGCGCTGGCCGCGCTCACCGACCACATCGGGTTGATCGGAACCGGCTCGACCACCTACAGCAAGCCGTGGGACCTCGCGCGCCGCTTCGCGACGCTCGACCACCTCAGCGGCGGCCGCGCGGGCTGGAACATCGTGACGACGAACACGCCGCTCGTCGCCGCCAACTTCGGCGAGGACGCCCATCCCGCGCACGCGGATCGCTACGCGCGCGCCCACGAGTTCGTCGAGGTCGTCCAGCGCGTGTGGGACGGCTGGGAGGACGATGCCGTGGTCGGCGACCGCGAGCGCGGCGTCTGGGCGGACCGCTCGAAGCTGCACGCGCCGCGATTCCACGGCGAGCTCTACGACGTCGAGGGCATCCTGCCGTTTCCCCGCTCGCCCCAGGGCTGGCCGGTGCTCGCCCAGGCCGGTCAGTCGGCCGCCGGGATCGGGCTGGCCGCCCGCTTCGCCGAGCTGGTCTTCTCGGGCCCGCCGTCACTCGAGGCGGCGGTCGCGTTCCGTACCGACCTGCACGCGCAGGCGGCGGCCGCCGGCCGCGATCCGGACCGGGTGCTCGTCCTCCCGGCGCTGATGGTGACGCTGGGCGGGACCGAGGCCGAGGCGCAGGCCAGGGCGCGCGCACTCGAGGACGTGGCCAGCGCCGAGTTCCGCTGGCAGAACGCGCTCTACGTCACCGGCCACGACCCCGACGCGTTCGACCCCGACGTGCCGCTGCCGCCCGAGTTGTACGACGACGGGCCCCCGCCGAGCAGCGGGGCGGAGCGGCTGTACGCCGCGGCGCGCGCGCAGCCGGACCTGCCGCTGCGGGAGCTGGCCCAGCATCTGACTCAGGGCGCATCGCAGATCCAGTTCATCGGCACGCCCGAGCAGTTGGCCGACCACATCGTCGCCTGGCAGGATGCCGGCGCGGTCGATGGCTTCACCATCATGGGCTCGACGCTGCCCTATGAGCTGGCCGCGTTCGTCGACCATGTCGTCCCGATTCTGCAGGCGCGTGGTCGCTTCCGGACCGAGTACGCCGGCGACACGCTGCGCGACCAGCTCGGCCTGGAGCGCCCGGCTGGGCACGTCGTCACCCGCGGAGCCGTTTGAAGATCTGGCTTCGTGGTAGATCCAGTCGCGAGGGCGGCTGCTCCGCCGCTCGACCCGCAACTACCCCGATCGTCCCGCGACCCGCTCCTGCCGACGGGTCGCGGTGCGTTTTCGGCGAAAAGATCCCTCACCCGGGGACGTTCCGGACTCGCTGACGGCGGGAACAACCGCTCGGAGCTCCCCGGTCGCGGCGCCCCTCCGAGGGTCAATAGCCGAGGGGGCTCCAATCTCTGTGACCCCCGCTCGATCATCACGGCCCGCCGGCGGCGATCCAAGGCGGGCCGTGATGCGTTCGCGGCAGCGGACACTCACGCGAGGTCGATCGACCCTCACCTGATGGATACGGAGGGGTCATCGCGGCTCCGATATGTCTCCTGGATGGCGAACGACGACTCTGCGTTCCCAGGGGTGCAAGCCGCGTGACGTACGAGGCTGAGCCCGCGGGCGACATCGAACGGTCCGCGGCTCTCGATGGCTGGGTCGTGGCGTTCGACCGCGAGATGGAGCAGAGCGGCGACTTCGCCACGAGCGTCGGAGCGATGACGGCGCACGGGTGCTTCGACGTGCGCGGGGTCGTCGAACGCTGGATCCTGGCGAATCCGAGCGACGACGTGCCCGTCGCGCAGGTGCAGCCGGTGCTCGACGAACCCGTGCACCTGCACGTCGTTCCCGAGGAAGCCCCGGTGATCGAAGAAGCCGGCGTGGCGCCGGAGCGGGAACCGGGCGCGGATCCGGTGCCGCAGAGACGTCACGCGGGGTCGTCGCCGGACGTCGCGTATTTCCACAGCCTGTTGCAGGGCGGAATCGAGCGCGCTGAGATCTACGAGGCCTTCCCGGGCTTCCGCTTCGTGATCGAGGAGGCCATCGGTCAGCACGAGGCGGCCGCGCCGATCCTCAGCGACGCCCCGACGGGCCCGTCGCGCCAGGATCTCAACGACGAGATCCGCGGCATCCGCCAGGAGCTCCAGGCAACGCGAAAGCCCGAACGGCGGCGCTGGCGGCGCGACTGACGGTCGCCCGGCAGGCGTCAGCGCCGGTAGTCGCGCAGGATGCGCGCGGCGACGCCGTCGTCCAGGAGCAGCAGGCTGAGCAGGATGTGCTCGGTGCCGACCGAGTCGTGGTCGAGCGAACGAGCTTCCGAGCGCGCCAGATCGAGCGTCTCCTTGGCCTGCCGGGTGAAGTGGATGTGACCCGCCGGCGATTCCTCGCCCTGGCCGGTCATGCGGATGACCCGCGCGCGGACGTCGTCGAGCGTGATCTCGACGGCGTTGAGCAGGCGCGCGGCCAGGCCCTGTTCCTGGCGGAGCAATCCGAGCAGGATGTGCTCCGGGCCCAGTTGACCGTGGTTCAGCGTGCGGGCTTCTTCCTGTGCGAAGACGACCGCGCTCCTGGCTCCCCGCGAGAGGCGCGGTGGTTCGGCGCCGCTTCTCACGGCGCGCACACTGAGCGCGGTGCGCCGCGCCGACACGGAGCGGGATGCGGGACCGACCCGGAGCCCTGGCCGGCGAGCAACGCGATCGTCGCCTGACGGATCGCCTTGCCGTCGACACCGAGAGCGAGCAGGATGCGCGCACCGACACCCGTGGGCTCGCGCGTCAGGCCGAGCAGGATGTGCTCGGTGCCGATGTAGTTGTGGCCGATCGCAAGCGCCTCGCGCAGCGCCTGCTCGAGCACGTGCTTGGCGCGCTCCGTGAACGGGATCTGGCCGTCGCGACCTCGTCGCCCAGCCGACCAGGATGGCGAGCTGGGCACGGACTTCCTCGGCCGTGATTTCGAGGGAATCGAGTACGCGCGCGGCGAGACCTTCCTCGTCGCGCAGCAGCCCGAGCAGGATGTGCTCCGTGCCGATGGAGTCGTGCCTGAGCGCGCGGGCCTCGTCCTGTGCAAGGACTACGACCTGGCGCGCTCTCTCAGTGAACCGCTCGAACATCGTCTCTGCGTGTCTCCTCGTTGGGAGCACCGTCTAGCGTTGGAGTCGTGAACCGCGTCCTCCAGGTGCATGATCGCGTCTCGCTGCCCGAGGTGATCGAGGCGTTGCTGCCCGAGGCGCGCGATCTCAGCTGGAGTGTGCTCGACCTCAACGAGGTCGTGCCTGCGAAGGGCTGGGATCTGCGGATTCCGTTTCGCGAACCTCGGGTGGCGGAGTCGCCGACGGGCTGGCAGTTGTCGCTCGACGAGCTGGTGGCGTTCGGCGAATGGGCGCGACAGATCATCGACGGCCTGTTCGTCGCGTGTACGTCGGCCGAGCGCTTTCCGGTCCGGAGCGATTCCGATGCCACGATCCTCGAGCGGGCGGACATGCTCGTGGCGGCGATCGACAGCACCTTCTGGCTCGTGAGCGCGTCCGACGAGGTGCTCGCCCGCGTCGAGCGCACGTTCGACGACGCGCGTGAGGTCGATCCCGCTGCGATTCGCCTGTCGATCTGGCCGCGCGACTACGGGCCCGAGGGCCCGAGGCTCGATGCCGCTGCAGATCGACGTTCCGTAGATCGCTAGGCGCGCCGCCGCCTGCAGGTCGGGCAGCGCTCGAGGTACGGGCGGTAGAGGTAGGCGCAGACGGTGCAGCGGGCGCGAAGCTCGCTGAGCTCGTAGAGATTCGCCTCGATGCCCTCGAGGTGCTGCTCGTCGAGCTCCGGAAGGCGCGCGATCAGCCGGTCGATGCGCGCGAGCGTCGCCGAGCTGCGGACGGTGGGCTCGGAAGAGTGCATCGCTCGGCTCAGGCGGCGAAGTCGGCGGTCGCCAGCACGGCTCCCGCGGTTCCGTTGAAGGTGCCCGAGGCGAGACCCAGCCCGACGCGGTGCAGGCCCGGCGTGAGGATGATCGCGCGGTGCGGGGGCGAGTGCATCCACTGGCTGACGATGCTCGCGGGCGATCCCATGGAGCCGCTGCCCCAGGCGATGTTCTCGCCGGTGAGCGGCGCCTTGAGGTACCGGGCGATGCGGGCGTCCCAGGTCTCCGTGGGGCTGTTGTGGTCGAAGAACGTGCGCTGCAGCATGTCGGCCGAGTGCGCGCGGGCGGCGTTGCGGAGCGGCGCGCTGAACGCGAGGTTCGAGAGGCCGTTCTGCTGACGGATCTGGTTGAGCAGCGTGAGCACCTGCTGCTCGCCGGTCGACTTGTAGGTCACCTTGGTGGCGGCCTGGCCGGCGGCCGGCGCGACGAGGATGGCGAAGCCGGCGACGAGGCTGAGAAGGATCTTCCGCATACCTCTTGGATCGAGATCCGGGAGGCCGGAATCGATCCGAGGAAGCCGCCTACCTTCGTCCTCGTTTTCGAGGAGGCGACTACTGCGAAGTCGGCTTCGCCTCCACCCGCCGAGCCGCCCGCTCGAGCCGGAGACGCCGCAAGGCAGCCGCGAAGGTCGCCGTCGACTCGGCGTCGGATCGCTCGAGTTGTGTGAGGCACGCGACGAGCAGCTGAGCGTCGGTGAGCGTGATGAACGAGCGCTCGAGACAGGCGCGTCCGAGGAATCGCACTGATGCCGCGTCGAGCTTCGCGGGATCCTCGCTGGCGATCAGGACGAGCAGGGCGGCGGCCTCGTCGAGGTCGACCCGCGGGAGGCTCGCGGCCGCCGCGCGCGCTGCCAGGAGGTCGCCGCCGGCGAGCGCGCGGCGGAGGCGGGTGAGGGGAGAGCCCTGCGACGTCACGAACGTATGTTCGCATCACCGGGCGCTTCGCGCACGCTCCCGGTCAGCCTGCAGTCTTGGCGACCAGGGCGTAGCCTCACTGCATGCAGTGGCTCGGCCTCCGCCGGCAGTGCTCATGCGGGTGCGGGCGCCCGGTCGGGCGTGGAGAGCGCCGCGCCGACGGTCGCGCGCGCACGGCGAGCGACCTCGTCGAGAAGATGGAGGCGCGGGACTTCGCGGCGGACGCGGACGAGTACCGGCGGGCGTTCCTCTTCGAAGGCGTCAGCTGGCGCAACCAGTACGTGCGCGTGGTGCACGGAGAGCTTTCCCGCGACGAGACTCGCAGCGATGACGCCTGGGCGGCCTGGAAGAGCGGTGCGCGGATCGCGCTGCGCGACCGGAACTGAACCCTGGTTCAGGCAGGTGTGCCGCGCATGTCCTGACCGCAGCTGTTGCACGGCAGGACGGGCGTAGCCGGCTGACCGCTCGCGTTGAGCGCGACGAACCTCGTGACGGGCCGGTCGCGCCGCGGGCACGAAGGGTTGCGGCACGTGAACGTGATGAGGGTGCTGCCGGCCATCAGGCGTGCTCTCTCGAATTCACAGGCGCCGAGGCCCTAGGAGACGGCTCGGCGGCCCGATTCCGTTGCAGACTTGATCTGCTCGCCCACGCGCTGTGCGGCGTGCGCCGCACGGTCGGCGAGATCCGAGCTGCGGAGGTTCTGCGTGGCGCGCTCGGCGAGGTCGGCCACGTCGTGAGCGACCCCGGGGGCCTGGGCACGCGCCTCGTGGGCTGCGCGCGCTGCGCCGTCGGACATCGCCTTGAGCGCCTCCAATGCAAGTCCGACAACCGCTCCAGCGAGCGCGCCGATGATCATTCCTCTCCAGGTCGGGCGCATGTTCGTCTCCTCCGTCGCGAATGCGTTTCTGACGCTGGGGAGGTGCCCCGTACGACAGCTGTCAAACGCCGTGAACGGGAACGCGCGCTCCGGCCGGCCCGCCGCGGCTACGCCGCGCGGCGGTCGTGGTGCGTCGTGGCGCTGATGGTCTCCACCAGCGCGCGCAGGACGACGCGGCCGGCCCCGGCACGGGGCGCGCCGCCTCCGGCGTCGGCGCCGACCGCACGGAAGCCGTGGCGAGCAGGGCGGATTCCCGGTCGCTCGCGCCGTGTGAGATCTTCAATGCCCGCAGCGCGGGTCCCGTGGAACGGCAATGTCATCTGCACGTTGGCAATCTCGAGCGTCCGTCGCACCGGGTTGGCGTCCGCCGGCACGACGAGCTCGACTCCGCCGTCCTGCGCGACGTGTCCCTTGGCAGCGGCAAGGAACGCGTTGATCATCGTCGAGTCGAGGAACGTGCACCCCGTGAGGTCGACGAGGACGTAGCGATACACGCGCCCGACTGTCAATGCGAGAGAGAGCGCCTCCCTCGAAAGCACATCGTGCTCCCCCGTGAGCGTCACGGTGAAGATGGTCGGCGAATGGATCCCGATCTCGATGTTCGACTGCGCTGGCACGCTACTCCTTCGGCGTGTCTTCCCGTTGCGCGCCGGCGGCGAGGCTCGAGCGGGCTGGTCTGGGTATGCGCTCAAGTCCTTGTATCGCGCGAAGCGAGGCATTCGCTCATCCCCCGGCGGAGCCACTTGCTCCCGCTCCCCCCGTGTAAGTGACATTGCAGCCCCCCGCGCGGTGGGCCTCAAGTTGCGCATTCGGCGTGCTCGGCCGCCGCTTTCCCGAGGTTCCGCACGTTCCTGGCGTCGAGGCCCTTACGCGGGGACTCGGCGGGCGGTACCCTTCACGCATTCACGCCCGACCTGGTTGAACGCATCGCGGTGCCGGGAGCCCGCGATAGGCCAGGCCGCCGGCCAAGATCTGGTTACGGATGGGGCCGCTGGTGCGGTTGCTCGAGCCGTCGCCCGATGTGAGCCGGCGCGGGGGCCCGCGCTCTCCCTGGCGGACCCCCGCGGGTGCGAGATGCCCAGGAGGGGCGCGCACAGGTGGAACGCGCTCTCGAGCGGCCCGCCGCCGTGCCGGCGACGGGCCGGTCGTGCCAACAACCTGCCAACAAGGGTGCCCCGAATCATCGAGTGTTTGGGACGACTCGGGGCAGCCCGCACCACCGTGCCCTCGACCTGTGAAGCGGCGCCATCCCCCTTTTGGTGGCGACCGCGTGCATCGAGCCGCGGGGTCGTCAGTCCGCGAACGTCGCAACCGGGAGGTCGCGTGCCACCCAGTCGCTCCACGAACCGGGATAGAGCCGGGCATCGGAGATCCCGGCGTCGGCGAGCCGGAGCAGCGTCACGCAGGCCGAGACCCCGGAGCCGCAGTAGGCGATGACGGGACGCGGGTCGTCCACGAGCCATTCCGGCATCGGCGACGCGGCAGGGGCGTTGTGCGCACCGGGAACGTGCCCGGCGACCGGATCGACGGGCTCGTGGTCGCCCCGGTAGCGCTCGGGCACACGCGCGTCCACGATCAGCGCCGCACCGCTCGAGATGGCGGCCAGCACCGTCTCGTGGTCGGCGAGGTCGTCGGTCAGCGGCGCGCCCGCCTCGATGTCGCCGGGCGGGATGACGGGCACGCCCGTCTCCAGCTCGCCTGCCCAGGCAGCGAGCCCGCCGTCGAGCACCACGACTTCGCGCTTGCCGATGTGCCGGAGGAGCCACCACAGCCGCGCCGCGCCGCCAGTCATGTCCTGGTCGTAGGCGACGACAGTGCCCGCGCGCGTGATGCCGGCGCGTCGCGCGGTGGCCGCGAATGCGCTCGACTCCGGCAGCGGATGCCGGCCGCGGCCGTTGGGACCGTCGAAGGCCGGGCCCGAGAGGTCGTCGCCCAGATCCATGAAGGCCGCCCCCGGGATGTGCCCCTGTGCGTAGAGCGCACGGCCGGCGCCGGCATCCCCGAGCTCCCAGCGGCAGTCGACCACGTGCAGACCGGGCTCGCCCAGGCGCGCCGCCAGCCAGGAGGCGCTGACGAGCGGGGAGGACGACGGAGGATCGAGCGATGTCATGCGGATGCCGCCATGCGCGGGAGTGTGACAAGGGTGGCCGCACGGTGTTGCGCGCGGCCACCCGCGCCGCTACTGGTAGTGCAGCGCCTCGGCCGGATACACACGCGAGGCACGCCGGGCGGGAAGCAGCGTGGTGAGCATCGCGACGCCGTAGACGACCGCGAAGATCACCGCGAGCGTGAGCCACGGCACGACGAATGGCATCCCGGACCAGCTCGGCGAGCGCCGCGTGTCGGAGATGACGCTGTATCCCACCGCGATGCCGAGTCCGGTGCCGATGACGATCGCGGTGAGCGCCACGAACGACGACTCGAGCAGGAAGCACGCCTGGACCGTGTGCCGGCGGAACCCGATGGCCCTCAGGACGCCGATCTGCTGGCGGCGTTCGACCACCGAGCGCGCGCTGACGACCCCGAGCGCGGCGACGCCGACGATCAGGCCGAGGCCCATGAAGCCCTCGATCAGCCGGTCGAACGTGAGACTCGCGGAGACTGCGTCGGCGAGTACCTTCTTGACCGCGTCGGCCTGCATGCCGTTGGCGAGGAACGCCGACTCGAGCGTCTTGGCGGTGCGCTCGGAATCGGCGCCCGGCGCGAGTGCGAAGAGGTGGACGGTGGGCACCGCGCGGGCGCCGAACGCCGAGGCCATCGTGGCTTGCGACGTCCACAGGCCCGTCATCGTGAGCGGGGAGCGGTCCGAGAGGACGCCGATGATCGTGAGATGCGCGCTCCGGCCCGTCTGCGGATCGCGCGCATCGACGCGGATCGGGGCGAACGTCTCGTCCTCGAGGTAGAAGCCGGTGAGCGCGAAGTCGGACGCCGCGCCGAAGTTGTAGTTCTGCTTCCGTGGCGCGGCCAACGCGTCGACCACGGCCAGGTTGGGATGCTGCCGGAGCGCATCCCAGACGGCGGCGGACGAGGTGTAGCCCTTCGCCATCGCGGCGAATCCGAAGGTGGTGTTCTGCAGGAACGCGGAGTCCGCGCCGTGCACGAGATAGGACGCCGGCTCCGCAGTCGTGCCGACCTGGTGGGCCTTGATCGGCAGCACCGACTGACTCGAGACGACGCGGATCTCGCCGCGGCCGTATCCCGGGGGTCGTGCGCGAGCGTCGCGCGCATGTCGCGGATCGGGCTCGAAGGCGCCGTGGTGGCCCGGATGTCGAAGCCGCCGCCGAACGTGTCGATGTTGTTGAAGCCGCTCACGAACGAGCCCGTGGTGATGGCCCCGACGACCATCGTGAACACGACGAGCGTGAACATCGCGAGCGTCACCCCGGTGCGGAACCGGCTCGCGAGCGGATACGCGAGCGAGAGCTTCAGGACCGGCGCCAGCCTGCGATTGCGACCGAAGACCGAGGTCAGGCCACGCGAGATCAGGTCGGCGTTGTACATCAGCGCCCAGCTGGCACCGACCACGATCGCGAGCCCCCCGAGGATGAAGATCGAGAAGTTCGTCTTGAGGTCGCCGAGCAGCCAGCGGCTCATCGGCAACACGAACCACGCGACGAGCACGAGACCGGCGCTGGTGAACACGGCCCGCTCGTTCGCGCCCGCAGCCCGAGCGATGGGAACGAGGCCGAGCACGAGCAGCAGGACGCCGAGGCCGAGGGTGATCGAGTCCTTCGCCGAGACGCCCGAGATCACCAGAAGCGTCCCGAGGACGACGCCCACCGTGCCCAGGATCCAGCGCGAGCGCCGCGCGCCGGCGACCGGCGCCTCGGGCAGGTTGCGGATCGCCGAGACGATGTTCATCCGGCTCACGCGCCAGGCGGAGAAGGCCACGACCGCGAGCGTCAGCAGGACGCCGATGGCGTAGGCGATGATCACGCTGGCGGCAGTCACCGAGAACGCGATCGTCACGTCTGCGACCTCCTCGAACACCGCCGCCATCGCGAAGACCATCGCGTAGGCCACGGCCAGCCCGAGCAGGGCTCCGACGGCGGCGGACACGAGGTCGTAGGCCAGGCCCTCGTAGAGGAACATCTGCACGAGGTGGCTCCGGCGCGTGCCGACCGCGCGGGCGATGCCGAGCTCGCTGCGGCGCTCGGCCGCGAGCATCACGAAGATGAGGAAGATCAGCAGGATGCCCGCGGCGATCGAGAACGACCCGAACGTCGTGAAGATCGACATGAAGGCGGCACCCTGCTCGTCGGCCAGCTCGAGCGCGTCCTGCTTGCTGTTGTCGCCTTCGAGACCGAGGCTCGCGATCGTCGGGCCGAGGCGCGCGAGGACCGTGCCGGTCGCGCCCGCGCCTCCGTGGTTCGCGATGAACACGAGGTTGACCTGGTGCGGCTTTCCGAGCAGCGTCTGCGCCGCGGCGAGCGGCATGAGCAGGCCCTCGTCGGCCGTGCCGCTGCCGCGGTACTGCACCACGTCGCGGACGCGCACCGTGGCCACGGCGGTTCCGACCAGCACGCGCAGCGTGTCGCCGGCCCGGGCGCCGAGGCTGTCCGCGGCCTTGGCGTTGAGAAAGACCTCGCCCGGGCGCAGATCGGCGAGGGACACCGTGCGAGCGCCGCTGCGCATCGGCCCGAACGCGTGCAGCGCCCGGGATTCGCTCGCGAACAGCGTGACGCGCGGCTCGTTCTGGCGTGTCGTGACGTCCTGGACGGCGATCGGCTCGACGATGACCGGTGCGACGCCGTCGACGAGCCCCGGGCCTGCGGCTCGCGCAATGCGCCCGGCGGCGCCCTCCGGGAAGTAGCGCGCGGCTGTCGCGTCGGTGTTCTCCGGCGCGAGCGGGGCGTCCACGCCCCGTGCGGCGACGACGACGTCCGCGCGGCCGAGCGCGGAGACGGCAGCCGAGCGGATCGTGTGGCTCATGGTGTCGCCCGTGGCGAGCGCCGCGGCGATGATCGCCGTCCCGAGCATGGAGCCGGCCACGATCAATGCCGTACGTCCGGGTCGGCGACGGGCGTTGCGGATGCCGAGCCGGAAGAAGACCGGGTTGCGTGCGGCCATGACGGCGATGACGCCGAGCGCCAGCCCGAGCACGGCTACGAGAGCGACGAGCACGGAGCCGACCGGGAGCCCGAAGATCGTGCTCATGACCGGACGCTCTCCCCGCGCGCGGTGGGAAGGTCGGCGACGCCGACGTCGTAGAGCTCGCGGCCGGGAGGCGCGTGGAAGAACGTCACGAACTTGCCGACCTGTGCGTGGTAGTGGCCGCTCGCGAGCCCGGCCTCGGCGGCGTCCTCGTCCTCCCAGAACGTCAGCACCATCGCCTTGCCCTCGGGCGTCGTCAGGACGTAGCAGCCCTGATAGCCGCCCTGCTCGTGCAGCGCGGGAACGACGGACGTGCGGTAGAGCTCGAGTGCGGCGTCGATGCTCATGCGCACGGCATCGACTTCGGCGAGCGTCACGCGGGCGACCATCAGTGCCTCTCCTTGAGGAGTTCTTCTCCGACGATCTCGCCGTCGACCATGCGCACGATGCGATCCGTCGCGCGGCCGACCGAGATGTCGTGGGTGACGATCAGGAACGTCAGGCCGCGCTCCCGGTTGAGACGCCGCATCAAGGCGACGATCTCGGTGGCGTTCTCGCTGTCCAGGTCGCCCGTCGGTTCATCGGCCCAGACGATCGCGGGATCGTTCACGAGCGCGCGCGCGATCGTCGCGCGCTGCCTCTGGCCGCCGGACAACTCGTCCGGAAGGTGCGCGGCGCGCTCGGCCAGGCCGACCATCTCGAGGGCCTCGAGCGCCTTGCGGCGTGCTTCGGAGGCCTTCACGCGTGCGACGAGCAACGGCAGCTCCACGTTCTCGACCGCGCTCAGGATCGGCATGAGGTTGTAGAACTGGAACACGAACCCCATGCGGCGAGCGCGGTAGTCCGTGCGCTCGTCGTCGGACATGCCGGCGAGGCCGACGCCCTCGATGAGCACCTCGCCGCCGTCGATCCGGTCGAGGCCCGAGAGGCAGTTGAGCAGTGTCGTCTTGCCCGAGCCGCTCGGGCCCATGATCGCGACCATCTCGCCGGGGAAGACCTTCATGTCGACGCTGCGCAGCGCGTGCACCTGGACGAGGCCCGTGTCGTAGAGCTTCTCGACGGCCCGCGCCTCGACGATCGCGCCCACCTGCGCGCCGGCGCGCTCGACCTGGAAATCCTGTTCGGTGCTGATTGCCATCGGTGCCGTCCTCCCTTCCCGTGTTTCTCGGTGAGGATCGCCCGGCGGCGGGTCGCGATCATCGGCGAATGCCGTGAGCGAGCTTCGGCAAACTACGAGCCGCCGCCCCGGATCAGCCGCGTGCGCCCGTGGGCGCGAGGGCGTTCGCGCGGTCGCAGCACTGCCGCCGGATCGCGCCAGGTGACCGGCGCGATCCAGCTGCACTGTGCCGACTAGGCCGCGGCCTGCGTGCCGCGGCTGCGCGCCTGGCGCGTGTGTCGCGCCGTGTCGACGGCGACCAGCGCGAGGATGGCCGCGACGAGCAGCACGAGCGCTGCCAGCGATCCGCTCGCAAGGGCGATCACTCCGAGCAGGAACGCGACGATCACGAGGCCCGCGAGCACGTTCGCGGGCGGCTCCGAGCCCGGAGCCTCGAGCGCTCCGGCGAGCAAGGCGAGCGCGAGGATGACGACGGCAGCCCAGCGATGGCTGTCGCCGATCAGCGGCACGCCCCAACCCGCGTACGTCGTCACGAGCACGCCCACGACGAGAACCGCGAGCGTCACTACCGTCAGATCCCTCCGTCCGAGTCCCATTGACTCACACTCCTTTCTGCCAACGAGCATCGCCCCGGCGACCGGCGCTCGCATCGGCGCACACCCCGCTCGCGAATGCGGGATTCCCGCGCACCCGGCTCGCCGGCGACCGGCGGCACGCACACGCGCTGCCGGCGCCGCATCGACGGTGCGGCGCCGGGTACGTGCCTCCGGCTTCGATCGCCCGGTGGGCGAGCGCGCCGAGCTAGGCGGTGGCGGTGGCGGTCTGTCCAGCCGGAGCGGCGGCGCGAGCCTCCCGAACCGGCGGCGGTACGACCAGCACCGGGCGATGTGCGTGCTGCACGACGCCGTGCGACACGGAGCCGAGCAGGAACGACTTGAACGTGGAGAGGCCGCGCGCGCCCAGCACGATGACGGCCGCCTCATACTCGTCCGCCACCTCGAGAATCGCGTGGGACGTGCCGTCGAAGGTGCATTCTGCGCTCTCCGGGCGTGCGTCGAGGCCCGCCTCGGTGGCCAGAGCTGCGCCTTCGTCGCCGATTTTCAGGGCCGCGTTCTGCAGCTCCTCGTCGTTGTAGGCCGGAAGCGTGCCGAAGGCGCCGTACGCAGACGCGATGACGGCGACCGGGCTCCACACGTGCAACACGATGGTCTTGCGGCCGGGGAACAGATCTGCCGCCGTCTTGATCGCGCGCCGCGCATCCTCCGAGCGGTCGTAGCAGATCAAGATGGGGCCGCTGTCGGTGGTGCTCATGCGAATCCTCCTGACGTTTTCCTCCACCGTAGGAGTGCGCGGCGGCGGCTCCATCGGGGCGGTCGCTCAACCCGGCTGCGGGTTCCTACGCACCCGACCGGCGGCAAGTGCCGATGCCCGCCGGCGCATGCGCGCGCAAGATGGTCCCGTGCGTGCCGTCATCGTTCCCGTGACCATCGGTCTGGCCCTGGCGGTGGGACTCGTGCTGCGCGTTGCCGGCCATGGCCACGCCGCAGACGTTCTCTGGGCCGCCGTCCTGATCGCGGTCATCGTTCCGCTCGCCGTGGCGGTCGTGCGGCGCATGCTGCGCGGGCAGCTGGGCGCCGATGTGATCGCGCTGCTCGCGATCACGGGGTCGCTGTTGCTGGGAGAGTTCGAGGCAGGCCTCGTCGTCGCGCTCATGCTCTCGGGCGGCGAGCTGCTCGAAGAGCGCGCATTCCGGCGCGCCCGGCGCGAGCTGACCGCGCTCGTCGAACGTGCCCCTGCCGTCGCCCATCGCCATGAGGGGGATCGGCTGGTCGACGTGCCTGCGACCGATGTGCGCGCCGGCGACCGTCTGAGCGTCCTCGCGGGCGAGATCGTCCCGGTCGACTGCACGCTCCTGAGCGAGCGCGCAGTGCTCGACGAAGCTGCCCTGACGGGAGAGCCCCTGCCTGCGCTCCATACCTCGGGCGACGAGATTCGCAGCGGCGCGAGCGTCGTCGGGGAGTCGATGGAGGTCGTCGCACTCCGCGCGGCGGCGTCGTCGACCTACGCCCGGATCGTTCACCTGGTGGAGCAGGCCGAAGCCGACCGCCCGCGTACGGCTCGCCTCGCCGACCGCGCGGCCGTGATCTTCCTGCCGATCACGCTCGCCGTTGCCGGCCTCGGGTGGCTCGTACTCCGGCTCGCCGGTCGCGGCTCTCTCGGTCCTCGTCGTCGCCACGCCGTGTCCCCTGATCCTCGCAACGCCCATTGCGTTCGTCTCGGGTCTCGCGCGCGCGGCGCGGCGCGGCATCGTCGTCAAGGGGGGCACGCCGCTCGAGCGACTCGGAGGGGCAACGGTGGTCGTCTTCGACAAGACCGGGACGCTGACGACCGGCCGTCCTCAGGTTGCCGATGCATCCGACGAGTTGCTGGCGACGGCGGCCGCGGCGGAACAGGGGTCGGCGCATCCACTGGCCGCGGCGATCCGGGCCGAGGCCGGTGTGCGCGGTCTGGCCCTGCCGCCCTCGGACGGCTTCCGCGAGACCTACGGAGACGGGGTCGAAGCCCGCGTCGGCGGCCGGCTCGTGCGCGTCGGCCGGGCCGCGTTCGTCGACGGAGTCGCTGCGCGGCCCGCCACGCCCGGCGTGGCCGAGGTCTGGGTCGCGATCGACGGCCGCCCGGCGGGCGTCATCCGGTGCTCCGATCCGCTGCGCGCGGATGCGGCGGCCGTCGTCGCGCGTGTGCGCGCGACGGGCGCGCGCCCGGTGCTGCTGACGGGCGATGCGTCGTCGGTCGGGGCCGAGGTCGGCGAGGCAGTCGGCATCGCCGACATCCAGGGTGATGCCACGCCGGCGGGCAAGGCGGAGGCCGTGAGCAGGCTGCGCCGCGAAGGCGAGGTCGTCGTCATGGTCGGTGACGGGCTGAACGATGCACCCGCGCTCGCGGCAGCCGACGTCGGAGTTGCGCTCGGAGCGACGGGCAGCACGATCTCGTCCGACGCGGCCGAGGCCGTCATCCTCGTCGACGATCTCGGGCGCGTGGCCGAGGCGATCGAGATCGGCCGCTACACGCTCGGGGTCGCTCGCACCGGCATCGTCGTCGGCATGGGCCTGAGCGGCGTGCTCATGCTGATCGCTGCGTTCGGCGGCATCACGCCGCTGCACGGTGCGCTGGCACAGGAGGCGATCGACGTCGCCGCGATTCTGAACGGCCTGCGCGCACTGGGGGGCGGGCGCACAGCCGTCCCATCGGGCGTGCGGGGCGCGCAACCGCAGGGCGTCGCCGGCTGAGTCGCCGCGCTGCTCGGCAGCGGCGAGACGCGGCACACAAGGGGCAGGGCCCGCTCTCGCGGGCCCTGCCCCTTGTCTCCCCGTTCGAGGCGCCGCCGGTCCTGCCGACCCCTGGCCGACCGGCGGCGCGGGCCCTCAGCTGACGGCGTGCACCGCCGCATGCCGGACGATGGTGACCGGCACGGGCGAGCGCCGCACGAGCGCGTGGGAGACGCTGCCGAGCACGGCGCCCGAGAGCGGACCGTGGCCGCGCGATCCGACCACGAGCAGATCGGCGCCGAGCACCTTCGCGGCGTCGGCGATCGAGTCGACGACGTCGCCGTGCGCGACATGGGACGTGGCGTCGACGCCGGCCTCACGGGCGTGTGCGGCTGCGGCCTGGGAGATGTGCTCGGCTCCGTCGCGCTCCTCGACCTCGAGGATCGCGGGGCCGGCTCCCGCGCGACCTGCGGCCTGCGGCGGCCTCACCGACAGCACCTGAAGCGCGGCTCCGGTCTGCTTCGCGATGTCGATTGCGACATCGAGCGCGTCGCCGGCAGCCTCGCTGCCGTCGGTGGCGATCAGGATGTTCTTCATGTGACGCTCCTCGCGTAGCCCTCGAGCTCCGCGCCCGAGGTGATGCTGTGCAGTCCCAGCATTCAGTGGCGCGGGCGTTTCGCCATCGGGGTGCCCGCTGGACGGTGCTACGGCTTTTCCGCACAAACTTCGCGTGCGGATTCCCCGCAATCCGGGGGAGGGCAGACTCCGATGCCGGGAATCGCCCCTCGGGACAGAGTGGGCTGGTCACGCGGCGACGTCGTCACCGCACCACCACTCGCTAGAGGAGCACCCATGAGGCGCTGGCTTCAGTACGGCGGATTCGCCGCCGGAATCGTCCTGATCGCCTTCGGAGCGGTCGCAATCGCGATGGGCGTGAACGGACGCTCGACCGTGAACGACAGTCTGCGGCTCGAGAAGATCGTCGGTTCACCCGACATGACGCCTGCCGTTGATCGCCGCCGCGGTCAAGGAAGCCGGACTGAAGAACGTCGACCTGCCGACGTGCAGCGTCGCCGGCGTGACCATCTCGAACGGCTCCCAGGCGCGCTGCTTCGCCAGCTACATGCGCATTCACGCGCTCGAGGCGAGCGGCGGTCTGACCTACAGCGAGATGCCGCGGTTCGCATCCGCTGACGGCAAGGGCACCAGCGACGCAGCCGCCGCCGTCAAGGGCACCACCGGCCAGCCGCTCGACAACCCGGTGCGCGCCGTCTGGGTCAGCGAGACGGCGTTCGCCACCGCGCTCAACGTCAGCTACATGGCGTCGCAGCTCGCGCTCTTCGGCATCGTCGTCGGCATCGCGCTGCTGCTGAGCGGCATCGGCTTCATCGTGCTCGCCGCCTTCGGGATGGTGCGGCTCGCCGCCTCGGCCGTGCAGCCCAAGCCGCAGGTGTCCACGACCCCCGCGACCGCCTAGTTTCCACGACTGACTTGGGGCCCGCCCGAGTCAGCAGTCAGCACCGCGAATCGCACGTTCGGGGCCAGACCCCGAACGTGCGATTTCGTGCGCCTGGCGTCAGGCCGGGCCGATCTCGACGATGCGGCGCTCGAGGGCGTAGCGCACGAGATCGGCCCGCGTCGTGAGGCGCAGCTTGTCGAGGATGTGGCGGCGGTGGGCCTCGATGGTGCGGACGCTCAGGTAGAGCTGACCCGCGATCTCCTGATTCGTGTAGCCGAGCGCGATGAGGCGCAGGATCTGGCGCTCGCGCTCGGTCAGGTCGTCCTCGGGCTCGTGCATGACGAGGCGCGCCGCCAGTGCCGGGTGCACGTAGATGCGGTCGGCGAGCACCGCGTCGATCGCGCCTGCGAGCTCCTCGTCGGCGGCGTCCTTCACGACGTATCCCTGGGCGCCGAGCTCGAATGCCTTGCGCGCGTAGGCGGGCTCGTCCTGCATCGAGAGGATGACCACCCTGGCGCCGAGCTTGCGAAGGTCGGCGATCGCGTCGAGCCCGGACCCGTCGCGCAGCGCGAGGTCGAGCACCACGATGTCGGGACGCAGCAGGCGGGCGCGCTCGAGCGCCTCTGCAACGCCGCCGGCCTCGCCGACGATGTCGAACCGCTCGGTCGCCTCGAGGATACGACGCACACCGCTGCGGACGATCTGATGATCGTCGACGAGAAGGGCGCGAATCACGCGGGAGCGATCTGCATCTCGAAGCGAATCCTCGCACCGCCACCGGCCGGGCTCTCCAGATCGAGGCGGCCGGCGACCATGCGCGCGCGCTCGACCATGCCCTCGACGCCGTGCCCGACGTTGCCCGCGGAGAAGCCCTTGCCGTCGTCCTCGACGGTCACGACGAGCCGGTCGTCGAGGATCGCGGCACTCACGGAGATGGTGGTCGCGTCGGCGTGGCGCACGACGTTCGAGAGCGCCTCCTGAACGATCCGGTAGACCGCGGTCGCGACGTCGGGGGGCAACTGGTCGAGGCTCTCGTCCAGCTCCGGCCGCACGGCGAGGCCGCTGCGGCGTGCGACGGTCTCACACAGCCGTTCGAGCGCGGGACCGAGGCCGAAATCGTCGAGCACCTTCGGCCGCAGGTCGGCGATCAGATCGCGGACGTCCTCGATCGCCGACGAGACGCCCTCGCGCGCCTCGCGCAGCTGCGCGCGCTGGCCGTCGTCGGCGAGCTCGCGCTCGAGCCGGCGCAGGGCGAAGATCACCGATGTCAGACCGCCGGCGGTCCGGTCGTGGAGGTCCTGTGCGAGCCGCCGGCGCTCGCGCTCCTGCGTCTCGACCACGCGCGCCAGCGTCTCGCGGCGCGCTTCCGCGTCGGTCTGCGTCTGGCGCAACCGGGCCAGCGCCTCCGCTCGGGCCCGCTCGCGCGCGAGCGAGCGGGAGGTTCGCACGGCGATCGCGGCGAACGTGGCCAGGACGGCGAGGAGCTCCTGGTCGTCGCTCCCGAATGGAATGCCGTCCTCCCGGTCGATCGCCAGGATGACCGCCGCGGGCTCCTCTCCGACGATCACGGGCTGGGCGATGACGTCGTGCCCGGCGAGGCGCTTGGCCGAGGCGAACTCATCGAGCGCGCCGATCTGCCGGCCGTCGACGTGCATCGCGACACCGGCGAGCAGAACGGAACCGGCGAAGGAATCCGCGAGGGGCACGGGCGTGGTCTCGAAGGTCTCGGCACCCGGGCCCTCCGCGACGTCGTAGCGGATCATGCCCGCGAACTCGTCGGGGACGCCCACCGCCACGAGCCGCACCTCCAGGAGCTTGACGACCTCGCGGGCGACGAGCCGCATGGCATCGACGAGGTCGTGCTCGCGAAGCACGGCGGCAGCGGCCCCGGTGAGCGCGATCCGTGCCTGCGCTGCACGTTGCGCCTGCTCGGTCTGCTCGGTGGCGTCACGGTAGAGACGGGCGTTCTCGATCGCAACGGCGGCCATGTCTGCGAGCAGGAGCACGATCCGCTCGTCCTCGTCCGTGAAGTCTCCGTCGGCCGCCTCGGTGAGATAGAGATTGCCGAAGACACCGCCGCGACCCTGAACCGGCACGCCCAGGAACGAGTCCATGGGCGGGTGATTGGGCGGGAAGCCGACGGAGCGCGGATCGTCGGAGAGCTTGTGCAGACGGAGCGGGCGCGCCTCGTCGATGAGCACGCCCAGGATGCCCCGTCCAGTCGGGAGGCTGCCGAGCAGTTCGCGCTGCTCGCGCGTGAGGCCCGTCGTGATGAAGCGGCTGATGCGGCGATCCGGCCCGAGCACCCCGAGGGCGCAGTAGGACGCGCGGGTCACTCGCGCGGCGGCATCGACGACGGCCTGCAGCGTCTCGTCGAGGTCGAGTCCGCGGGCGATCGCAGTGCCGGCCTCCACGACCTCCGCGAGCTTGTCGTGCGCAGTCGGTGCGGCCATGCTGATCGCCGAGGGTATACCACTGCGGGTTTTCCGCAGGAGAGAAGGCGAGCGCCCGCGGATGCCGGGTGGTCGCCGAGGGGCGACACTTCCGGAGAGTGAAGGCAACGACGAGATGGGGGCACGCGCGGCGCATTCTCGTTGCGTATGACGGCTCGCCCTCGGCGCGGCGGGCCCTCGTCCGGGCCGCTACGATGCATCGCGAGGGCGACGTCATGACCCTGATAGGCGTCACGGAGGGCGGCGAGGGCGGCGAGTTGCAGATGGGAGAGGCACATGCCCACCTCGCGGAACGAGGGATCTCCGCCACCTCCATCACCGCCGCCGGCAATCCCGCTCGGACGATCTGCGTGACCGCCGAACGCGACGGCTACGACGTGATCGTGGTGGGCAGGCGCAACCTGCGCGACGCCGGGCAGATGCTGCTCGGATCCGTGGCCGCGCGCATCGTCTCGGGCGCGGCCTGCGACGTCGTCGTCGTGGCGTGACGCCCGCGCGCGCCGCCTCGGCCTCGCCGATGGCCGATGTGATCCTGCGCGACGGGCGGACGCTGCGCCTGCGGGCACCGGATCAAGCCGACGGAGAGGCCCTCGTCGCCTTCCTCGAGGCGCTCTCACCCGAGAGCATGTCCGCGCGCTACCACGCGGCGGTCCGCCCTCGGATCAGCCTGGTCGATCCGTACCTCGACGCAGACTGCGTCGATCGCGGCGCGCTGATCGGGACGCTCGCCGACGGCGCACGCGAGCGCGTCGTCGGGCTTGCGAGCTACGACCGGCTGCGCGATCCCGCGTCGGCGGAGGTCGCCGTCGCCGTCGCCGACGACCTGCAGGGCGTGGGAGTGGGCACGCGGTTGCTCGAGCAGGTCGCAGCGCGCGCGGCGGCGAACGGCATCGAGCGCCTCGTGTTCGAGATCCAGGAGGGCAACCACCGCATGCTGGCCGTCGTGGCAGGCGCCGGGTTCGCCGTCGAGCGGCACGCTTCCCGCGGGGTGATCGAGGCGACGATGCGGATCGAGTCGCCGGGCGACTCCCTCGCTCGCTCCGACCACCGCGATCACGTCGGCGCAGCCGCTTCACTCCAGGCGTTCCTGACACCGGGGAGCGTGGCCGTCTACGGGGCCTCTCCCCGGCGCGGGACGATCGGCGGCGAGCTGTTCCGCAATCTGCTCGCAGGGGGATTTCCCGGCGTCGTGCTCCCGGTCAACCGCAGTGGCGAGGCCGTTGCAGGCATCCCGGGGCACACGACGCTGAGTGAGGTCGGCGAGGTTCCCGACCTCGCGGTCATCTGCGTTCCCGCCGCGTTCGTCCTCGACGCGGCGAGCGATGCGCTCGAGGCCGGCACGCGGGCGCTGTGCGTCGTCTCGGCGGGCTTCGCCGAGGTCGGGCGCGAGGGTGCTGAGCGGCAGGACGCGCTGCTCGCTCTCGTCCGCGCGCACGGCGGCAGGCTGATCGGCCCGAACTGCCTCGGGATCGCGTCCACCGCCGCACGGCTCAACGCGACGTTCGCAGCGCAGCCCTTGCCGCCCGGAGCCGTGGGCTTCGCATCGCAGAGCGGAGCGCTCGGCCTCGCGGTCGTGGAACAGGCGCGCGAGCGCGGGCTGGGTCTGTCGGCGTTCGTGTCGCTCGGCAACAAGGCGGACGTGTCCTCCAACGATCTGCTCGAGCACTGGGAGGACGACGACGCGACCTCGGTCATCGCGCTCTATCTCGAGAGCTTCGGGAACCCGCTCCGCTTCGGGCGGATCGCGAGGCGCGTGGCGCGGCACAAGCCGGTACTCGCACTCAAGGGCGGGTCGACGGCGGCCGGGGCAAGGGCCGCCGCTTCGCACACGGCGGCGCTCGCAACCTCGGACGTCGCCGTCGACGCGCTGTTCCGGCAGGCCGGCGTCCTGCGGGCGAAGACGCTGTCGGAGTTCCTCGACGCCGCCGTTCTGCTCTCGAGCCAACCGGCATCGCTCGGTCCGCGCGTCGCCGTCGTCACGAATGCCGGAGGACTCGGGATCCTGTTCTCCGACGCGTGCGCGGCCGAGGGCCTGGACCTGCCGGAGCCCTCCGAGGTGACCTGCGACAGCCTTCGGTCGGTGCTGCCGGCCGAGGCGAGTCTCGCGAATCCGATCGATCTCCTGGGATCGGCGACGGCCGAGACGTTCGCCGCGGTCCTGCCGCCGCTGCTCGCCGATCCGGCCTTCGATGCCGTCTGCGTCCTCTTCGTCCGGCCGGTCGTCGCCACGGCGGCGGACGTCGAGCGCGCCGTCGACCGAGTCGTCGGCGAGGCCGGGGCAGCACAAGCCGGTGGTTGCCGTGCTGCTGTCGAGCGAGATCCGGGGGGAGCGCGAGTCGCCTCGGCACATCGCGACGTTCGCCTCGCCCGAGGCCGCGGCACGCGCGCTCGGAGTCGGAGCGCGCCGGGCCGCATGGCTGCGCCGGCCCGAAGGCGTCGTGCCGCTCCTGCCCGACGTGGACCGGGCGGCCGCCCGGGCCGTCGTCGCCTCCGCGCTCGTCGATGCCGAGGACGTCTGGCTCGACGCGGCCCAGGGCCGGCGTCTGCTCGAGGCCTACGGCATCCCGCTCGCTCGCGAGATCGTCGCGACGACGCCGGACGACGCAGCTCGGGCTGCGGCCGAGCTCGGCGTTCCCGTGGTCGTGAAGTCCGCCGTCCCCGGCGCTCACAAGACGGAGACCGGGGGCGTCGTTCTCGACGTGCGCGGTCCCGATGCGGCGCGCGCGGCCGCAGCGCGCATCGGCGGTTCCGTGGTCGTCCAGCCGATGCTCGCCGGCAGCGAGCTCATCGCCGGCGTCGTCCACGACCCCGTCTTCGGCCCGCTCGTGGCGCTCGGGCTCGGCGGCATCTTCGCCGAGCTCGTCGGTGCCGTCTCGCTCGGGATCGCGCCGCTCACCGACATCGACGCCGACGATCTCGTGACCGCAGGAGCCGTCGGCCGGCTCGTCGCGGGCTTCCGAGCTCAGCCACCGCTCGACGCAGGCGCACTCACGCAGGTGCTCCATCGCCTCTCGGCGCTCGCGCTCGACGTCCCCGAGATTCGCGAGATCGATCTCAATCCCGTGCTCGCGACAGCGTCCGGATGCGTTGCCGTCGACCGTCGCGTCCGGGTTTGCCGCGATCGCTCCGCGCCCCGCGTCAAGACCTGGTGAGGCGCGCCGGCTAGATCACCGAGACGATGCCGAGAGCGCTCACGCACACGATCAGGGTCGCGGTCGCGAGCCACGCGAGTATGCGGACTCCGCCGCTGTTCACGTGCTCGCCCATGAGCTCGGGATCGCTGGACAACCGGTTCAGCACGAACAGCAGCGGCACGAGCAGGATGGCGTTGAGGGCCTGCGTGAGGTAGAGCACCGGGACGAGGGGGACGGACGGGATGAGCACGATCGTCGCACCGATCGCCATCGTGCCGAGATACGTGCCGTAGAACACGCGCGCCTCGCCCACGCGGTCGTCGAGCCGCGACTCGGTGCCGAACATCTCGGCGACGGAATACGCGGTCGCCAGCGGGACGACCGCGACCGCCAGCAGGGCCGCGCCGAGCAGGCCGGCGCCGAACAGCCGGGCCGACCATGCTCCTGCGAGCGGCTCGAGGGCGATCGCGGCGTCGCGCGCGTCCTCGATCGATTGCCCGCTCACGTGCAGGGTTGCGGCGCAGGCGACCACGACGAAGAACCCGATCACGCCCGTCAGCACGGCCCCGGTCACGACGTCCACGCGCTCGAGACCGAGATCTTGCGGGCGCAGGCGCTTGTCGACCGCATACGACTGGATGAACGCGAGGCCCCACGGAGCGATCGTGGTTCCGATCGTGGCCGTGATCACGAGCACCTCGGTGCGTCCGAGCCCGAGCGACGGCACCAACGCTCCGCGCGCCGCAGCCGACCAGTCCGGCTCCGCCAGGATGCCGGCCAGGATGTAGGCGCTGAGCGTTGCGGCGAGGAGCAGCAGCACGTGTTCCACGCGCTTGAACTGCGAGCCGATCACGAGCCACGAGACACCGATCGCCGCAGCGGGAACGCTGATCTGCCGCGGGACGCCGGCGATGTCGAGCGCCGAGGCGATGCCTGCGAACTCGGCTGCCGTCGTGCCGAGATTCGCGATCGCGAGGACCGTCGTCATCGCGAACGCCGTGCGGACGCCGAACCGCTCGCGGATGAGACCGGCGAGGCCCTGTCCGGTCACGGCACCGAGCCGCACGGCGATCGCGTGGTAGAGGATGAGCATCGCGGTCGCCACGACGAGGACCCAGATGCAGCTCGTACCCGTGGTCGGCGCCCAGGATGGAGTACGTCGTGATACCGGCGGGGTCGTCGTCGGAGAGCCCGGCCAGGATCCCAGGCCCGAGAACGCCGAGGAACGCCGCGATGCGCAGTCGATTCACGCAGGCGTCCGCGGAAAGCGCCGGCGCCGGCGCCGCAGCTCCGCGAGACGGGCGACCGCACCGCGGTGCCGCGAGTCCCGCACGGCGTGCTCGGCGACCGGGACCGGGAGTCGCGAGAGGAGGTTCGCGACCGTCGCGGAGTCCAGGTGCTCGAGTTGCTCGCGCGGGGCGTCGAGGAGCAGGCTGCCCGCCGACTTGTCCGGCAGGTGCAGCCGCTCGATCGGAAGCAGCTGAGGCTCGAGCCGCGCGGCCAGCCACGCGAAGCCGAGGCGCCGCAGGAGCGCCGCGGCTCCGACCTCCACCGCAACGACTTCGAGCCGGTCTGCGCGGCCCGCGAGCACGACGTCGCCGACGCGGATGATTCGCTTGCCCTCCACATCGACGATCTGCCGGTCGAAGAGCGCCTCGCGGAGCCAGGTCGCCTCGATCGCACCCGTCGCAGCCGTGGCCGTGAGGCGCTCGGGCGACCAGCTGTCCAGCGTTGCCTCGCGCCGGTGCGTCCGTACGGCGACGACCCGCCATGTCCCGCCGGACTTCACGACTCCGAGATCGGCGAGTCGCTCCGGCTCGCCGTCGATGATCACGGGCGCGCCGAAGAGCCTGCAGGCGGAGATCGGGGCTTCCACGGCTGACGCAGAGGATGGCTGATCGCCGCGCGCCATGCGGGCGGCGGCTCAGGCGTCCGGGCGCTCGAAGCGCCCGGACCGCTCTCCGAGCACGATGCGGAAGACGGACCAGGGCATCCCCGAGGCGTGCGTGAGTCCATCCGGGGTGCTCGTCGCGCTGGGCACGAGCGGCCCGATGCGCCGGCGCAGGAGCTCCATCGCCGTCTCGGCCTGCTTCGCCTGAAGCTCCGAGAACGTCCCCATCGCGATCACGCTCCGCCAGTCGGAGAGTCCCTCCATGCGGTCGACCTCGAAGCACACGCTCGGATGGCTGCGCATCATGCGCAGCTTGAGGCCCTCGCGCGAATGCCCGTAGACGGCGACGCCGTCGTAGGCGAACGTGATCGGCACCACGTACGGGCGGCCGAACGCGTAGCAACCGATGCGTCCGATCGCCTCGCTTCGCAACATCTCGTCGATCTCTTCCGGTGTGAGCTCACCGAGCACGGCTGGTCTCCCTCGTTCGAGTCCCACGCAGCGTGCCGCGAACGAGGCGCCGGTTCATCGGCGGCGGCACCGATCCGCATCGCGGGGTATCCGCACGCGTGTGCCCGGCGCGAGGCCCTACCGGGGGTGGCTCAGCCGCGCTTGGCCTCGGCGCGCGCCTCGGCGAGCGGGTTCGACGGCACGATCAGCAGCGGGCGGCGTGCGTGGTGCGCCACCGAATGGGAGACCGATCCGAGCAGCAGCGAGCGGATGCCCGTGTTGCCGCGCGTGCCCATGACGATGAGCAGCGCGTCCTGGGCGTCCGCGGCCTCGATGATGGCGTCGTCGACCCCGTGCTCGGCCTCGACCGCGAGCGGCGTGGCGTCGAGCCCGGCCAGGACGGCGCGCTCGCAGCCGTCCGCGGCCTGCTGATCGGTGGCCTCCTGCATGAGCGAGTCGTCGACGCGCTGAATGCCCGAGAGCACGCCGTACTTCTCCCAGACCGAGAGCACGACGGCCTTGCTGCCGGGGAACAGCGAGCCGGCGAACTCGATCGCCCGGAAGGCGTCGTCCGACCCGTCGTAGCAGAGGAGGATCGGCTTGTTCGGCGCGTCAGGCATCGGGTTGCTCCACTTCGAGGGCGTCGGAATCGAGCTGAGATTCGAGCACGAGACCCCGATTGTTCCACGGCGGCGCATCTCACCCGTCCGGCGTCCCGGGATGCCTCGGGTGGGTGTCCGATCCCTCGATCCGGGGAGCCGATGGTGTGCCGGTGAGGGAACACTGGAAACTCCTGCTCGGTCGAGGAAGCCGCAGGGCATCGTCGTCTCAAGCATCCGATCACGCTCCCGGAAGCGGTTCGCCATTGGCGGAGCGGCTCCACCTCGGAACGGAAGACTCTGCTGCGCCTCTGGCGCAGCAGAGAGATCCCGGAAGGGGAGAGCTCGACTCCGCCGTTCGTGGCGAGCATGCTCGAGGAAGCAACCGGGTGCAGCGAGACGGCGCCATCTGTGGCTCCCCCGGCCGAGCGGGGAGCGCGCGGACGCTGACGCGCGTCCGCTTCCTGGGGTCAGGCCTGGTCGCCGCGACCGGTGCGCTCGGCGGCTACGCCGCCCAGGCGCAGGCCGCCCAGACCGTACAGGTGTGGGGCCTCGACCCCTCCTGGGGCGATCCCATGGCGTGCGGTTGCTCGGCGTGCGCAGCATGTCTCGCTCACGCCTCCAACAAGTTGTTCGCGAGCGCCGCTTCAGCCGATTCGGGCCGCGCGCATCCGTACTGCAAGTGCCTTGTCGTGCCGCTCGCGCGGCTCGACGCGGACGTCTACGACTCGCTCTTCCTCGACGGCGGCGGACGAGAATCTGTCGACCGGCGCCAGCAGTGGGTGCAGGCCGTCTTCACGCGCCACCCCCATGCCCAGGAACAACTGTTCTCGCCGGTCGCGGAAAGCGCCGACCGCTCCGCTCCCGTCGTCCACGCCGTGCTCGGCCGTGTGCGCGTCCGTCGCGGCGTCAACGGCCAGCGGGTGCTCTACGCCGACATCGACTGCGAGCAGACCCTGACTGCGACGCTCGTGATCACCCGCCAGGGCCCGATCGTCGCGCGCCGGGTCATCCCGGGCGTGAGCGGCACGCGGCGTCTCAAGCTCCTCATCCCGGCGAAGACCAAGGCCGGCCCGGCCAGGCTACGGGTGCGGATGCGCACCGCCGCTGGAACGACCACCACGGTCACCCGGGGGATTCAGATCCCGCACGCGTAAGCAGCTCGTCGATCGCGTCGAGGGACGGCTCGCCGCCCGCGCCGACCACGAGGTTGCGGGCCAGCGGGATCTGGTGCGAGGCGCTCTCGAGGATGTGCATGAGGTAGCCGGCGGTGTTCGGGAAGACGACGATGTCGCCGACGTCGACGCCGTGCGGGAAGCGCAGCCGGCGCCAGGTGAGGAGCTCGCGCTCGATGCAGTAGGCGCCGACGAGGTAGCCCTCGATCGGGCCGGTCGGGGCCGCCTCGGCGAGCATGGCGCGGGCGCAGCAGGAGCGGGTCGACGAGGAAGTCGTCCGAGGTCGACCGGCACTGGGTGCGGTTCATCGCGACGCCGATCAGCCACGTCCCGTCGCGGCGCTGCTTGCGGAACTCGACCCGCGCGGCGGTGAGCCCGCAGCCGTCCACGAGTGACCGCCCGGGCTCGCAGCGCAGCTGGAGGCCGCGCGCGCGGATCGCCTCGGCGACCGTCTGGCGGCCGGTGCGGTCGTCACCTCGGTCTCGAGGACGCGGGCCAGCCAGGCGCCGCGCGTCGAGCGCTGGAAGTACGGATAGACGTTCGGGCGGCCCGATGATCTCGCCCGCGTGGGCGATCAGGCCGAGGCCGTGGCCGCCGAACGTCAGCGGCTCGCGGCTGCCGAGCAGGCCGGCGCGGTGCTCGCTCCAGAACTCGTCCCAGGGGCCCGCGTCGTCGAGATAGCTCATCGGGAACGCCGCCGCCCATGTCGATGAAGGCGGGGTCGTGGCCGCGCTCGACGCAGTTCGTCGACGACGGCGATGCTCTCGGTCAGCGCGCGTCACGCGGTCGGCCGCGGCGTAGCCGTCGAGGTGGAAGTGCACGCCGGTGATGGTGAGCGGCGTGACGCCGCCGGCAGGCCAGTAGTGGTCGAGCAGGGCGATCATCTCGAGCGGCGCGAGGCCGAAGCGCGTGTGCGGCCGCCCGCCGAGGGCCGGACGCGAGCCGCAGCGCGACCGGCACGCGGATTCGCCGCCGGCGGCCACCTCGAGCAGCAGCCGCAGCTCGTCCTCGTTGTCGATCACCACCGTCGCGCCCGCGGCGACGCAGAGCTCGAGCAGCGGCGCGCGGCTTGACGGCCGCGGTCACGACGACGTCCGCGGCCGGAACGCCGCGGTCGAGCACCTGCCGCAGCTCGCGCTCGCTGGCGACGTCGACCCCGAGCCCGATGTCGGGCGGCCTCGTCGACGAGGGCGAGCGCCTTGTTGGCCTTGCGGGCGAAGAAGATCCTGAAGTCGACTCCGAGCGGTCGGCCGCGACGTCCTGCAGCTCGCGCCGCGTTGCGCGCGAGCGGTGCCGGATCGATGACGTTGAGCGGCGAGCCGTAGCTCTCGATCCACTCGGCGAGCAGCGCGGGCTGTGCGCAGAGCTCCTCCTGCCAGGGCTCCAGGCGTGCCGGCAACGCGCACGATGCCCTCACATCCGGCGCGAACGCTCATGCCGGCGCCGCCTGCTCGCTCACGGATGCCGCCCGTCGCGCGCCGGCGCTCGCGGCATCGCCTCACGACGCTCGCCGCCCAGCGGTCGGCGTGCGGGTGCAGCGTGCGGCTGAGCGTGTCGTTGCCGATCACGGAGTCCTCGGTCGGCCGCCCGATCGCGGACAGGCCGGCGGAGAGCGCGCCGTCGCGGTCACGGCAGTGCCGTCCGCAGTCGACATCCAGCCCGCGGCGGCCGGGAGCGACGCGCGCGTGCCCGCGCGCGACCAGATCGGCCAGCAGGCCTCCGTGCCCGACCGCCCCCGGGCCGGGCAGGACCGCGTCGACGACGACGTCGATCGGCTCGCTGCCGCGCTCCGACTGCAGGAGCGTGCGGCCGTCGCGCGAGACGATCGCGCCGCCGCGCAGATGCGTCAGATCGACGCGCCCCGCGTCGACGAGCGCGAGCAGCTTGGCGGCATTGACCGGCGGGGGCCCGAACGCGATCCGCTCCATCTCCGCGGCCAGCCGCAGGAACGCCGGCCAGTCGCGCGCGGCGAGCCCGTCGCCGCTGAGCTGCGAGACGATCGCGGGGTAGAGCGCCCGCCAGGCATGCCCGAGCGCCCACGCGCGATCCGGCGTCACGAGCCCGGCGCCGACAGCGAGCGACCGCTCGATCGCCTCCACCGGGTCGAGCCGCACGGCGTCGGCGACGCCGCCGGCGGCCTCGGCGAGCTGTGCGGCCGACGGCGATCGCGGCTCGCGCACGTCCGGGGCGCTCCCGATGGCGGCCGCGGATCGGCTCGCAGGACGTCGCGGCGAGGATCGGCAGCAGCTCGCGTGCAGGTCGAGCGGGCCGCCGAGGCCGTCAGCCGGGCGCGGCCCTCGGCCGCGATGCGCTCCAGCGCCGGGCGTGCCCGCGGCGAGTGCCGCGCCCGGCTTCGCGAGCATGGGCCGGCCCGTGCGCGTGAACGGGAGGATCCGCGCGGCGTCGTCCGCCCCGGGCACGTAGCGGAGCCGGTACGGGTGGTCGAGCGGCTCGAACGAGCCGCCGCGGCCCTCCGTGAGCGCCAGCGCCGCGTCGATGAACGTGAGCGCGAAGCCGCGGATCGCGACCGTCGCCCCCGGTGGCACACGGTCGCGCGTGAGCCGGCGGTCGACGGGGAACACGGCCGGCACCAGTGGCGCGGCGTGCGTCCAGTCCGTTGCGAGAGCGGTTGCGGACGTGTCCTGGTGGCCGACGGCGATCAGCACCTCGTCGTAGTCGCGGTGCGAGCCGGCTGCCTCGACGCTGCCAGCCGTCTGCGCTCTCGCGCGACGCTCTCGACGGCCTCGCACGGTGCAGCCGCACCTCGACGTTCGGCGGCGCGCAGCGCAGCAGCGTCTCGAGCCCGTCGCCGAGGTAGCGGCCCACCTCGGCGCGCGGCGGATAGTCCTCGTCGCCGCCACCGCGCGCAGACCTCCACTCGACGAACGACGGACGGCGCGCGCGCGGCGCCGCCCGGCTCGCCGGCCACCACAGGTCGAGCGACGCGGCCGCGAAGTTCATGCGCAGGTAGTCCGGCTGGTCCGGGTCGTAGACCGGGCCTGCGCCGGGCGCGGCGTGCGGCTCGAAGATGTCGATCTCGAGGCGTGTGCGCGGTGGGAGGTCGCGCGCGTGGTCGAGCAGGCGCTCGAGCGCGAACAGGCCCTTCGGGCCGAGGCCGGCGATTGCGACGCGCCGGACTATGGGAGCGTGGGCATCGATGCGATCTCCCCTTCCGCGACGAGCGCTGCGAGCCGCGCCGGCGTCGCAGCCGAGCTCGCGCTCGACCCAGGCGTCGTCGTAGACGGTCTCGAGGTAGCCGGTCCCGCCGTCGGCGAAGATCGCCGCGCAGCGGCTGCCCGGCTCCATCTGCGCGGCGAGCGCCTCGACGGCGAACGCGACGCCGCCCGAGGAGGCGCCTGCCAGGATCGCCTCGCGCTCGGCGAGCCGGCGGCAGCCGACGACGCAGTCGAGGTCGGAGACGCGCACGAGCTCGTCGAATTCGGCGCCCGCGGACAGATCGGTCTCGACGCCGGCGCCGAAGCCGGGGAGCCGGCGGGTTCCGCGCCGGCCGCCGAAGAGGGCGCTCCCGGTCGAGTCCACCGCGACGACGCGCGTGCTGCGCCCGTGCTCGCGCAGGTAGTCGCCGCAGCCGCGCAGCGTGCCGGTCGTGCTCGTGGCGACGAAGAGGTAGTCGAGCCGGCCCTCGAGCGCCTCGTCGATCTCGCGCATCGTGCCGGAGGCGTGCGCGGCCGGGTTGGACTCGTTGGCGTACTGATCCGGCCAGAACGAGTTGGGGATCTCGGCGAGCAGCTGCCGCGACCAGCGCGAGGCGCGCGACGAGCAGGTCGCCGGTCTCGCGATCCGGCTCGGCGACGACGCGCACGTCGGCGCCCAGCGCGCGCATCGCCCGCACGTTCGTCTCGTGCGCGCGCGTGTCGACCACGCAGATCAGCCGCATGCCGTGGTAGCGGCAGGCCTGGGCGAGCCCGACGCCGGTGTTGCCGGAGGTCGACTCGACGACCGTCGTGCCGAGATCGATGCAGCCCGTCGTCGAGGGCGTCCTGCAGCATGCGCGCGGCGGGCCGGTCCTTGGCGCTGCCGCCTGGGTTGGACGCTTCGAGCTTTGCCCAGAGTGCGACGTCGGGGCGCAGCAGGTAGCGGTGGAGCGAGACCAGCGGGGTGTCGCCGATCGCGCCGAGGATGCCGTCGACGGGTTGGCGCCCGCGCAGGGCGCTCGTGAGATCCGACGTGGCGCTCACGTCAGCTCGCGGGCTTCGGCAGCGGGTGCGCGGCGAGTGCCTCGGCGACGGCGATGAGGTTGGCTGCGGCCGTGCGCGCCGTCTTCGCCGACCACTCGTGCCCCTCGTCGGTCTCGAGGTAGGTGGGGCCGGGGCCAGGCCCCTTGTTCCAGTACGTCCAGGCCTGCGCCGGGACGGTGTAGCCGATGTCGTTGACCGCCTGGGCGAGCTCGGCGATGACGTGGTGCGCGCCGTCCTCGTTGCCGGTGACGACGAATCCGGCGACGCGGTTGAACGCGACCGGGAGGCCGGCGTCGTCCGTCTCCGAGAGCATCGCGTCCATGCGCTCGAGCACGCGCTTGACGACGCTCGAGGGCTGGCCGAACCAGGTCGGCGTGGCGAGCACGAGGATCTCGGCCGAGAGCAGCTTCTCGTGGATCGGCGGCCACTCGTCGCCTTCGCCCTCGTCCGAGGAGACGCCGGGCAGCAGGTTGAGATCGACCGCGCGGATCATCTCGCAGGTGGCGCCGCCCTGTTCGAGGGCGGCGCTGAGAACCTGCGCGAGCGCCTCGGTGTTCGAGGCCGCCGGCGAGGGCTTGAGGGTGCAATTCAGGATGAGGGCGTGGACCGTCACGGCAGCTCTTACCCGGGGATGAGAGAACCAACCGTGTGGCGGGCCTCGCTATGCTCGCGCGGTTGAACCGCGGCCCCAACGAGCCCCTGATCGGCCTCCCGGGCTCGCGCTCCGAGCTCGGCACGCCCGCGCTCGTGCTCGATCTGGACGTCCTCGACGCGAACATCGCATCGCTCGCGGCAGCACGCCCAGACGCATGGCTACGCGCTGCGGCCCGTCGCGAAGGTGCACAAGTCGGTCGACATCGCACGACGCCAGATCGCGGCCGGGGGCATCGGCGTGTGCTGTGCGACGCTGGCCGAGGCCGAGGTCATGGCGGACGCCGGCATCCCCGGCGTGATGCTCTTCACCTCGGTCGTCACGGCCCCGAAGCTCGAGCGGCTGGCGGCGCTGAATGCGCGCGCCACGGACGTGATCGTCGTCGCCGACGACCCGGGCAACGTCGCCCAGCTGGCCGCGGCCGGCCGACGCTCAGGGCGCCCGCTCCAGGTGCTCGTCGACATCGAGGTCGGTGGCCGCCGCACCGGTCTCGCCGACATGGATCGAGCCGTTGCGCTCGCGCGGCTCGTGGCGGATTCCGACGGGCTCGAGTACGCGGGTCTCCAGGGCTATGTCGGCGACCACCAGAACACCGTCGACTACGAGCTCAGGCGCGCGCGCTCGCGCGAGTTGCTGGGGCCGCTCGTCCGCCTCGTCGAACGGCTCGGCGCCGAGGGCCTCGCGCCGCGGATCGTCTCGGGCGGCGGCACGGGCACGCACGACTTCGACCACGAGCTCGGCGTGCTCACCGAGCTGCAGCCCGGGACCTACGCGCTCATGGACGTGAACTACCGCGATGCCGTCATGCGCCGCGACGACCCGCACCCGTTCGGCGCCGCGCTCTCGGTGCGCTCGACGGTGGTGAGCGCTGCCCAGCCGGGGTTCGTCATCACCGATGCGGGCGTCAAGGAGCTGGACGCGATCTTCGGCATCGACAACCCGTCGATCCTGCGCGGCGCCCCGCCCGGCGCGACGTATTCGCTGGTCGGCGACGACATGGGCCGCATCGAGTTCGCGAACACGGACGACCGGCTGGCGGTGGGCGACGTCGTCGAGCTGATGCCGCCCCACTGCTACCAGACGCTCGTCCTCTACTCGCACTTCCACGTGGTGCAGGGCGACCGGCTGGTGGACATCTGGCCGGTGAGCGCTCGCGACAGCTGGTGATCGCGCGCGCGCGTGAGTGACGTCAGCCGCCGAGGCGGCCGAGCCACTCGTCGGTCGTCACCACGTCGGCGAAGAACTGGCCCTGCGCCACGAGCGTGGCGCGGTGCAGTTCCTCGCCGCCCGCGCTGCCGCCGCTGTTCTCGAGCGGGAGCGTGCCGGTCGCGTCGTTGAGGATCTCGACCGCGAGCCCGCGGTGCGCCGCCTGCCGCGAGGTCGTGTCGACGCACATGTGCGTCATGTAGCCGGTGATCGCCACCGTGTCGACGCCGGCTTCCTGGAGCACGCTCTCGAGCGACGTGCCCGTGAACGAGCCGGGCAGCGTCTTGTCGATCAGGAAGTCGCGCGAGCGGCGCTCGATCTCGGGATGCAGCTCCCAGGCGTGCGAGCCCTCGGCGAAGATCGCCGCCTCGGGGTCGTTGTCGCCGTGGCGCACGACGATCACGGGAACGCCGGCGCTCGTGGCCGCGTCCATCGCGCGGCCGATGTTCGCGAGGCTCGTCTCCGTCGGCGGATCGCTGATCGGCAGCGCCCCGTCGAAGTACTCGTTCTGTACGTCGATCACGATCAGTGCGCGCTTCGGCATCGTTGCTCCTCCGGAGGTTCGGGCGAGGTCAGCGTCGCACGAGGTTGCGGGCGACGAAGAGGACGTTGGCGGGCCGTTCGGCGAGGCGGCGCATGAGATACGGGTACCACTGCGGGCCGAACGGCGTCGCGACGAGCACCTTGAAGCCGCGCTCGACGAGCGCGAGTTGCAGCGCCGAGCGCACCCCGTAGAGCATCTGGAACTCGAAGCGGTCGCGGCCCGATGCCCATGCGCTCCGCGAGCGCGATCGACTGCTCGATCAGGCGCTCGTCGTGCGTCGCGATCGCGGTGTAGCCGCCGCCCGCGAAGCTGGCCTCGACCAGCCGCGCGTAGGCGGCGTCGACATCCGCCTTGCGCGGGTAGGCGACGTCCGCGGATTCGAGATAGGCGCCCTTCACGAGCCGCAGGTTGGGCACCAGCGGCAGCAGATCGGCCAGGTCGGCGGGGGTGCGGTAGAGATAGGACTGCAGCACGGTGCCGACCGCGTCGCGACCGTCGGCGCGCAGCCGCCGGTAGATGCCGAGCGTCTGGTCGACGAGGCCCGAGTGCTCCATGTCGAGGCGGATGAAGTTGCCGAGCGCAGCCGCGTGGTCGACGAGGCGGCTGACGTGCGCGTAGGCGAGCTCCTCGTCGAGCAGGAGTCCGAGGTGCGTCAGCTTGAGCGCGATGTTGACGCGCAGGCCGCGCTCGGCGATGCCGTCCAGGATCTGCTCGTACTCGGCGACGACCGCCTGCGCCTCGCTCTCCGAGAGGACGTCCTCGCCGAGCAGCGTGGTGTTCGCGTGGAGCCCGCGCTCGTTGAGCCGCGCGAGCACCTCGGCCGCCTCCTCGAACGTCTCCCCGGCCACGAAGCGGTTGGCGCCCAGCCGCATGCCGTGCTTGCTCGCGACTCCCCCGATACGCCCGCTGCGCGCCGCGGCGAGGATGCCCTTCCGCAACGCGCCGTTGACGCGCTGCGCGACCGCATCGGTGGCCCGGCCGCCGGGCCGTGCGCTCACGCCGGAACCGCCTCGAGCAGGCCGCGCACGGCGCGCTCGAGCTCACCTCGCTCTTCGGCGTCGAGGATCCGCAGCGGTGCCCGGACGTCCACCCCGATCGGGCACGCCGCGCAGGGCGCACACGACCTTGAGCGCGGCCGGCATCGGGTAGCGCTCGAGCGTCATGCGCGCTGCCCTGGCGTGCTCGGTCGCCTCGGGCGTGCCCTCGCGCACTGCCGTCACCACCAGCTCGGGGAGCGCCGAGGCGAGCGCCGAGATCGCCCCGATCGCGCCGCCGGCGAGCGCCTGCGAGATCAGCGTCTCGGGGCCGCAGAAGATGTCCAGGCCGTCGAGCAGGTACGGCTCGAAGCGCTCCCACGGCTGCTCCGACACCTTCAGGCCCGCGAGGTTCGAGACCCGCTCGCCGAGCTGCTGCGATCACCGGGAGCGGAATCGGATAGCCGCTGCGAGCGGTGAAGCAGTAGATGTAGAACGGCAGCGGCGCGCATGCCTGTGCCGCCGCCACGAGATGCTCGAGCAGCGCGCGATCGTCGAGCGGGAAGTACGGCGGGGCGATGACGGACACCCCGGCCGCGCCGGCCTCGGCCGCGTGCGCCGCGAGCGCGACGGTGTCGGCCGTCGTCTGCGCCCCGGCATGGGCCATCAGCGAGATGCGCGAGCCGCCGGCGGCGATGTAGGTCTCGAGCGCGCGCTTGCGCTCGGGCACGCTCAGCGCCACGCCCTCTCCGGCCGTCCCGCACACGAGTGCGCCATCCACTCCGCCATCCGCGAGGAACTCGGCCATCGCCGCGATCCCGGGCTCGTCGATCCGTGCGCCCGCCGTCGAGGAGGGGCGTCACCGCTGCTGCAAACACGCCGCGCAATCCAGTCATGCCGCCAGCATATGCACGCGCTCAGCCGGGCGGCGCGGGGCGCTCGAGCGGGCCTGGTGCAACCAGCTGCGCGAGCAGCTCCGTCTCGAGCTGCGCGATCAGCGGATCGGTGAGTGCGCGCGGGCGGGGGAGGGGGACGGCGAGCTCGGCGACGACCGTGCCGGGGCGCGGCGAGAGCACGTAGATCCGGTCGGCCAGGAAGACCGCCTCGCGCACGTCGTGGGTGACGAGCAGGACGGTGGAGCGGAACTGCGTCCAGACGGACTCGAGCCAGCGCTGCATCTCGGCGCGCGTCAGCGCGTCGAGCGCGCCGAACGGCTCGTCGAGCAGCAGCACCTCGCACTCCTGCACGACGGTGCGCAGGAGCGCCGCGCGTTGCCGCATGCCGCCCGAGAGCTGGAACGGGTACGCGCGCTCGAAGCCGTCGAGCCCGAAGGCCGGCAGGAGCGGGCGCACGCGCTCGCGCGCCTCGCCGCGCGACATCCCGCGCACCTCGAGGCCGAGCGTCGCGTTGTCGAGCACGCGCCGCCACGGCAGCAGCGCGTCGGATTGCGGCATGTAGGCGAAGCGGCCCGCCGTCCCGGCCTCGGGGACGCCGTCGACGAGCACCTCGCCGCCGCTCGCGGGCGTGCCGCCCGTGAGGATCGAGAAGGCCGTCGACTTGCCGCAGCCGCTCGGGCCGAGGATCGCGACGAACTCGCCCGCAGCGGCCTCGAGCGAGAGATCCCTCAGCACTTCGAGCGCGCCGAAGCGCTTGTCCAGGCCGCGCAGCTCCAGCTTCGGCGCTGCCGCGCGTCACCCGCGCCGGCCGCCCTGGCGCGAGAGCCGGTACCACGGGATCGCGACGCGCTCGATCGCGTAGGTCAGCGCGAACAGGACGAGCGTGAGCAGGGCGCTGACGAGGACGGCGGCCAGCACGAGGTCGGTGCGGAAGGAGTTCTTCGCGTTCTGCATGTAGATGCCGAGGCCCTCGCTCGCGCCGGCGTACTCCGCGAAGATCGCGGCGACGACCGCGTAGGTGATCGCGATGCGCAGGCCGGCGAAGAAGAACGGGAGCGAGGTCGGGAACCGGATCGAGCGGAAGATGCGCACCCGGTTCGCCCCCATCGAGCGCAGCAGCGCCTCGGCCTCGGGCTCGCTGGCCGCGAACCCCTCCGCGAAGGCCACCGTGATCGGGAAGAACGTCACGAGTGCGACCAGCAGCACCTTGGGCGTGAGGCCGAACCCGAACCAGATGATCATCAGCGGCGCGATCGCGACGATCGGGAGCGTCTGCGTCGCCACGAGCACGGGCATCAGCGCGCGCCCGATGTGGGCCGAGGTGTCGATGAGCACCGCGAGCACGAATCCCACCGCGAGCGACAGCGCGAACCCGAGCAGGGTCGCGCGCAGCGTCGGCAGCATGTTGGCCCAGAGGTCGGCGCGGTTGTCCCAGGCCACCGAGAGCACGCGGGTGGGCGCGGGCAGCACGTCGTCGCCGACCCCGCTGCGGCTCGCGTAGAGCTGCCAGGCCACGGCCACGACGCCGACGATCAGGAGCGGCGGCAGGATCGCGAGCGCGCGGCTGCGTGCCGTGGCCATCAGCTCTGGCGCGGCAGGTACGCGTTCGTGAAGTACGACGAGTAGTCGGGCGCCTTCGTGAGCTTCTTGCCGTCCGCGTCCGTGAGCACGCCGGCGGTGAAGAGGAAGCGCACGTAGCCCTTCCACACGCCCAGCGTCTGCGTGCCGACGTGGCCGGCACGGTCCTTGTAGTAGCTCTTCGCCATCAGGTCGGCGCTCTCGTAGACGAGCTGCGGCTGGGTCAGCACCTGCTTGTTGGCGGCGATGAGGATGCGCGACGCGTCGCGCGGATGATCGGCGGCGTACTGGTACCCGCGCGTGGTCGCGGCCAGGAAGCGGCGTGCGACGTCCGGGTGCGCGCCGAGGTACTCGCTGCTCGACGCGATCAGCGCGGAGTACTCGGGCGGCACGCCGTAGTGCGCGAGCTTGAACGTCTTGAGCGGCTTGCCGACGAGCTTCGCCTGGATGCCCTCCCAGGTCGCGAGCGGCAGCGTGAAGTCGGCCTTGCCCCGGTACACGGCGTCGTAGGCGGACGTGTTGAGCGTCACGTCCTTGAACTCGCCCTTGCCGCCGGCGTGCCGGATCACGGTCTCGAGCAGCGGCTTCTCGTCGGGCGTGCCGAAGCCCGCGTAGGTCTTGCCGTCGAGATCCTTCGGCGTCTTGATGTCGGTGCGGTCGGCGCGGAAGCCGATCTCGAGCGCGGTGTGCTGGAGCACGGCGAACACCGAGGTCACATCGGCGCCTGCGCCGCGCGCGAACGCCACGCCGGCCGAGTAGGAGAAGCCGAAGTCGGCCTTGCCGTGGCTGACGAGCGTCTCGGGGGCGGTGCTGGCGTAGGGCAGGATCTTCAGATCGATGCCCGCGGCGCGGTAGTAGCCGAGCTTCTGCGCCACGTAGATGCCGGTGTGGTTGGTGTTCGGCGTCCAGTCGAGCGCGACGGACACGCTGTCGCGCGCCGGTTGCGCCTGTGACGGCACGGTCGCGGCGGCCCATGCGGCCGCACACAGCACGACGGCGAGGATCGATACTTTCACGAGCTACTCCCTCCGCTGGCATTACCCAGATCAGGTCAATACGGGTCCCGAGCCAAACGCTCGGTCTCAGCCATGTGGGCACCCCGGTAGACGGCAGGCTAGCGCTATCGTCAACGCCATGGAGACCTGGGATGCGATCCGCGCGCGCCGCAACGTGCGCGTGTTCTCGGAGCGGGCCATCGCCGACGCCGATCTCGACCGGATCCTGGAAGCCGGGAGGCGCGCGCCGTCGTCGCGCAACTGGCAGCCGTGGGACTTCGTGCTCGTGACGGATCGCGAGCAGCTGCCCGAGCTGGCCAAGGTCTGGCGCGGCGCCACGCATGTCGCCGGTGCGGCGGCGGTGATCGTCTGCCTCGGACCGGTGCTGGCCGACGACGACCACCGGCACAACTGGCTGCAGTACGACCACGGGCAGGCGACGATGAGCATGGCGCTCGCCGCTGCCGACCTCGGCATCGGCAGCAGCCACGCCGCGGTCGCCGATCAGGATCTGGCGCGCTCGCTGCTCGGGTTCCCCGAGGATCGCTTCGCCGTCTCGCTGCTCTCGCTCGGCTACCCCGCCGACCGGCCGCTCGTCCCGCTCAGGCGACCCGACCGGCGCCCGTTCGACGAGGTCGTGCACCGCGGCCGCTGGTAGCGGCCGCTAGCAGTCCGGCGGGTCGCACTCCTCTGCCGCCTCGGCGGCGTCGCACGCCGCCTCGCGCTCGCAGAGCGGGGCGCTGGCACGGGCGAGCAGCTCGTTGAGCGTCGCGCGCTCGTCGCTGCTGAGGGCCGCGAGCATCTCGTCGTCGACGGACTCGAAGGCGCGATCGACGGTGGCGAGGACGCGCTCGCCCTCGGCCGAGAGCTCGATGATGCCGCGGCGCCGGTCGGCGCGATCGCGGCTGCGCACGATCAGGCCGGCGTCCTCGAGCTCGTTGAGCAATGCCACGAGATTCGACGCGTCGAGCCCGAGCGCCTCGATCAGCGTCTGCTGCGGCGTCGGGCCGTGGTCGCTCAGATGCGTGAGCGCCACGAGGTGACGGGCACGCAGGCCGAGCGGCGCCACAGCCTGGTCGAACCGGCGGCGCATGGCCCGGGCCATCCGCGTGATCAGGACGGTGGACCGCGCGCCGCCGGCCGGAGCAATCGCCTTCGGCTCGGGAAGCATCACAGGTTGAGTGTACGTCGCGGTCATTCGTTCCTTTTTACAAACGAATTCCGCCGCCGAGAAGTTCCCGAACGCACGAACGACCGCACGCCTGGGGCCAGGCCCCGACCGTGCGGTCGTCGCACCGGCCGTCAGCGCATCTCACCCGTTCGGGGGACGGGAGGGTCCTTCCATCGGGGGATAACCTCTAATGCCGCATCTCCCTCGAGCCGTGCTCGCGCTGACGGCCACGCTTTCCGTCCTCCTCCTCGTCGCGGGCACCGCATCGGCGGCGATGCCGGCAGGGGCGGTGACCCAGTTCAGCGCAGGGCTGACGGGCAATGCCGGGCTCGGCTCTCTGGCCGCCGGGCCGGATGGGCAGATCTGGTTCACCGAGTCGAACAACAACGCGATCGGCCGCATGGCGACCGACGGGAGTGCCGTGGTCGAGTTCACCGCCGGCATCACCGCAGGTTCCGCGCCGCTCGGCATCGCGAGCGGTCCCGACGGGAACATGTGGTTCACGGAGTCGACGGGCAATCGGATCGGGCGCATCACGCCCGCCGGCGTCGTCACCGAGTTCGCCGCCGGGATCACGGCCGGGGCCGGCCTGAGCATGATCGCGGCAGGGCCCGACGGAAATCTGTGGTTCACCGAGTCGACGGGCGATCGCATCGGGCGGATCACGCCGTCGGGAGTCGTGACGGAGTTTTCCGCCGGGATCACGGCTGGTGCTCGGACCCGCAGGCATTGCGTTGGGCCCGACGGAAATCTGTGGTTCACGGAACGGGCCGGCAGCCGGATCGCCCGCATCACGCCACTCGGGGTAGTGACCGAATTCGCGTTGCTTAGCCGGCAATGGTCCTACTCTCGATCGCAGCCGGAGCCGACGGCAACATGTGGTTTACGAGAGTCACTCGACAATCGAATCGGCCGCATCATCTCCGAGCGGGACGTTCACAGTCGCGGAATTCAACTCGGGTAATCAGCGCAGCATCGCGTTCCCACAGGCATTGCCAACGGACCCGACGGCGGCATGTGGTTCACGGAAGCCAACGGCAATCGCATCGGTCGAGTCACGACCGCCGGCGTGATCACGGAGTTCAGCGCGGGCATCACCGCCGGCTCCTCTCCGAACGCAATCAGCGCCCGGCCCGGACGGCAATCTCTGGTTCAGCGAAGCGGCGGGCAACCGCATCGCGCGGATCGGCTCGGGCGTCGACGTGCTGGTACGGGCGCCCGCGGTCTACGGCGCGGGTCGCGTCGGCGAGCGCGCGCTCTGCGACGAAGGTGCGTGGAAGGCCGATCTCGGCATCGGCAGCTACGGGATCCAGTGGTTCCGCGACGGGGTCGACCTCGCGGGCGCGACGGACGGCGTGTACACGCCGGTCGCCGGCGACGAGGGGCATCAGCTCGGCTGTCGCGTGGCGGCGCGGCCTGCGGGGGTGCTCGCGATCTACTCGGCGCAGAGCAGCGCCATCGCCGTCGGCTCCGAGGCCGTCGGGCCTGCCGGGCCCGCGGGCGCGACAGGCACGGCCGGCGGTGCCGGGTCCCAGGGCGCGGCGGCGGCCGCGGCCGCAAGCGGGGCGGCAGGCGCGAACGGAGCGGGCGGCTCCACCGGCGCGGTGGGCGCGCGTGGCGCCGCGGCGGCGGCCGGCACTGCGACCGTGCTCCTGCACGCACGGCTGACGACGACGCGGGGCAAGGCGTTCGTCGTTCGCTACGTCGCCGCCAAGGGCACGCGCCTCGTGCTCCTGATCCGCCGCCGCACCGGGCTGGCGGGCGCGCGACTGGCTGCGCTGACGACGCGCAAGGCCGGTCGCGGCAGCATCACGGCGCGGCACAGGCTCGCCCCGGGCGCCTACACGCTGGTGCTCACGGCCGTTGCGAACGGCAGCGCGCAGGTCGTCGACACCGTGCCGCTGGTCGTCCGGAAGGCGTGAGCGGGCGGCTTCCCTTCACAGCGTGGACTCAGGAACCTCTGGGGGTGGACTCAGACGCCCCTGGTTGACTGGAAACGTTGCGGCCAGTGCATTTTGAAGGGAGCGGGATGACCGACGAGCAACGACCGAGAAACCGTAGGTTCCGTTGGATTGTGGGCGCGCTCGCCGTCGTCGGCGGTCGTGAGCGGTGGCGCGGCGTATGCCGCCACCAAGGACGATTCGCCGCAGGCGCGCAGCCAGGCGATCGTCGAGGACGCCGCCGGCACGCTCGGAGTCGATCCGGCCAAGCTGAGCGACGCGCTCAAGCAGGCGCTCCAGAAGCAGGTCGACGCCCAGGTGACTGCGGGCAAGCTGACGAAGGAGCAGGCGGACGCGATCAAGAAGCGCATCGAGGACGGCACGCAGCCGATCTTCGGCGGTCCCGGCTTCGGCGGTCCCGGCAAGCACTTCGGTCACGGCGGACCCGGCTTCGGGCACGGCCCGGGCTTCGGCGGTCACGCTCTCGCCGCAGGTGTCGAAGAGCTCGCCACGTACCTCGGCCTCAAGCCCGAGGAGCTGCGCACCCAGCTGCAGTCCGGCAAGTCGCTCGCCGACATCGCCAAGGCGCAGGGCAAGACGGTGGACGGCCTCAAGACGGCGATCACCGACGCCGTGACGAAGCGGCTCGATGCCGCAGTGACCGCGGGCAAGATCACGAAGGAGCAGGAGGCGAAGCTGCTCGCGGGGCTGACCGCGCACCTCGACGACTTCGTCAACGGCGTGCACAAGCCGCGCGGCTTCCGCCACGGGCACTGGAAGGGCGACGAGAACGGCCCGCCGCCGGTTCCGGCCGACCCGCCCGCAGCCGACCCGGCGTCGCTGGACTCCCGCGCCGGCCGCTGCCTGAGCTGAACTCCTCCGGTGCACGATCGGGGTCCGACCCCGATCGTGCACCCGCCTCTCTACTCGCGCGACGCGCAGTCGCGACAGAGGCCGACGATCGGGAAGTGGCTGAAGCGCGCGCGGAAGCCGGTCGCGCTCGCGACGGCCTCGCGCACCCCGTCGAGCTGCTCGGGCGGCACCGCGTGATTCGCGCCGCAGCGCTCGCACACGAGGTACTCGCGCTCGCGCCCGGCGCGCACGTAGCGGCCGGCGCCGTGGCCGAGGTGCACGTGCTGCACGAGCCCGAGCCGCTCGAGCGTCTCGAGGTTGCGGTAGACCGAGGCGAGATCGGAGGTCGGCAGCTCGCCGAAGCCCTCCGCGATCTGCTCGGCGCTGAGCGGCTGGTCGGTCGCGTAGAGGGCCTCGAGCACGACCCGGCGCGCCACCGACACGCGGAGGCCGCGCGCGCGCAACGCCGCGACTGCCTCGGGCAGCGTCTCGGCCTGCATGCGCGGACCCGTATGCGCGGTGGTCATCGAGCACGAGGGTAGTGGATCGATGTGGGGCGGGTGAATCGATCGGGCAGTACGATCGGGCCCGATGAAGGTCGAGTTGCCGAGGCTGACGCAGCGTGCCGCCGGCGGCGGCTGTGCGTGCAAGGTGCCGGCCGACCGGCTCGCGGAGCTGCTCCAGGGGGTGCCGCGCTCGGCGGTGGGCGACGACCGCATCCTCGTCGGCAACGACACGCTGGACGACGCCGCGGTCGTTCGCCTGAACGACGAGCAGGCGATCGTGCAGACCGTCGACGTGTTCACGCCGATCGTCGACGACCCCTACGACTTCGGGCGCATCGCGGCGACGAACGCCATCTCGGACGTCTTCGCGATGGGCGGGGAGCCGCTCTTCGCGCTCGCGATCGGCGGCTTCCCCGGCGATCTGCCGGACGGTGACGTGAGCGAGATCCTGCGCGGCGGCGCGGATGTCGCGATCGCCGCCGGAGCGCCGATCCTCGGCGGCCACACGATCACGACGGCCGAGCCGATCTACGGTCTCGCGGTCACCGGGCTCGTGCATCCGGATCGCATCTGGCGCAACGCCGGCGCGCAGGTCGGCGACCTGCTGGTGCTCACCAAGGCGCTCGGCACCGGCATCGTCGCGAACGCGCTGCGCAAGGACGCCGTCGCCGACGACGTCCTGGCCGCCGCGGTCACGTCGATGACGACGCTCAACCGCGTGGCGGCCGGGGCGCTGCGCGATCTCGAGCCGCACGCCGTCACGGACGTGACCGGCTTCGGCCTGCTCGGGCACCTGCGCGAGATGTGCGCCGCCTCGGGCGTGCACGCGCGCGTCGACGACGCGCGGACCTGCCGCTGCTGCCGGGCGTCGAGCGCCTGGCGCGCGCCGGTCTCGTCCCGGGCGGCTCGCAGCGCAACCGCGCGGCCGCGGATGCGTACACCGGCATCGCATCCGGCGTCGATCCGGTGCGGGCGCTGCTCGCGTGCGACGCGCAGACCTCGGGCGGCCTGCTCGCCGCCGTCCCGCCCGGCCAGTGGGAGACCGTCGGATGGGTGATCGGCGAGATCGTCGACGGCCCCGCCGGGCGCATCACGCTGGTCTGACGAGCGCCGCCGGTCGCCCGGCGCGAAAAGCTATAGCACTTCGTTATGCTCGGCCGTGGCTCGGGGCGGGGCGGCGCGGGCAGCTCGCTGCCCATCCCCAGGCGCAGTGCCGTTCCCGAGCCGCTATTCCGGGTCGGGCAACGTGCCGACGCGGCGGCACCACGCGCCCGGCGCCTCGCCCACGATCTCGCCGATGCGCGCGACGATGCCGGTCGCTGAGGTGGTGCTCGAGCGTGCGCGCCTCCTCGGCGGCCTCTTCGGGAGGCAGGCCGATCGTCGTCGTGATGAAGCTCTCGATCACGGCGCGGCGGCGCTCCTGGCGGCGCGCGACGAGCACGCCCGAGCGGGTCAGCCGGGCGCCGCTGCCGCGCCGGTACTCGACGAGGCCGTGGGCGTCGAGGCGGCGCAGCATCTCCGTCACCGACGGCGCCGCGATGCCGAGCTCGGACGCGATCGCCTGGGTGCCGACGGGCTCGTCATCGTGCGGCCAGCGCATAGATGGCGCTGAGGTAGCCCTCGACGCTCGGCGTGAGCGCGGTGCGGTTGACGGGCGACGGTCGTTCGGTACTCGGTGGCATCCGTCACGAAATCTAGCGCGCCGCCCCGCGCCCATGGGGTCGCGGCCTAAAGTCCACCGGCATGCCGTCGATCGCCACGCCGCCGAGGCCCTGCGCTTCGCGCGCGACGTCGCCGAGCGCCTCGGCGCGAGCCCGGCCGACGCCGACGCGCACGGCGGAGCTGCTCGTGCGCGCGGAGGTCGGCGGGCATCCGTCTCACGGCCTGCGACGGCTGCGTCCAGTACGCGGCACGCCACGCGCGACGGCACGATCGTCCCGTCGGCGCGCGCCGAGGTCGTGCGCGACGAGGGCTCGACCGTGACCGTGGACGGGCAGCAGCGCGCTCGGCCAGGTCGTCTGCACGCTCGCGACCGACCTCGCCGCCGAGCGGGCGCGCGAGCACGGCGTCGCCGCCGTCGCGGTGCGCCGCTCCGGGCACTGCGGCCGCCTCGCGGACTACGCGGATCGCGCCTGCGGACACGGCGTCATCCTGCTCGCGTTCGCCAACGACTCCGGTGCGGAGCAGACCGTGGCGCCGCCGGGCGCGGCTCGCGGCGCGGCTCTCCACGAATCCTCTCGCGGCCGGGATCCCGCGGCCGCAGCGCGCCGCACCTCGTCGTCGATCTCGCGACCAGCGTCGCGGCGCTTCGGCAAGGTGCGCGTGCTCCAGGACTCCGGCGAGCCCGTGCCGGAGGAGTGGATGCGCGGCGGCCTGCTGCAACCGCTCGGCGGCGCCAAGGGCTTCGCGCTGGCACTGCTGGTGGAGGCGCTGGCAGGCGTCGTCTCGGGCGCCGGCGCCGTCTCGGCAGATCCCGGGCCCGGACGACCAGGGCGTCTTCCTGCTCGCGTTCGATCCGGCGCGCTTCGGCGAGCCCGGCCGAGCTCGCCGACCGCCTGGAGGCCATGCTCGGCTACGTCACGGACGTGCCGCGCGAGCCGGGCGCCGAGCCGCTGCGCGTCCCCGGGCAGCGGCCTGCCGCCGCTGCCGCTCGATCCCGGACGCGCGCTTCGAGCTCGCGCCGTCGCTCGACGAGCAGCTGCGCGACCTCGCGCGCGAGCTCGGCGCCGATGCTGCTCTGGGCCTGGCCCCAGTGAGCAGCTACAGCGGCGCCGGCTCGTAGGCGAAGCAGCGCGCCATCGAGCCGCCGTCCACGGTCAGGCCGGTGCCGTTGATGTACGAGGCCTCGTCGGAGAGCGAGGAACGCGATCGACGCGGCCAGCTCGGCCGGCTCTGCGACGCGGCCCATCGGCGCGAGCTCGCCCTCGATGCGCAGCGCCTCCTCGCGCGTCATGTCCGGCCGGCAGCACCGAGTCGGTCATCGGCGTCGCGACGGTGCCGGGCAGCACGGTGTTGCAGCGGATGCCGTGGTGGGCGTAGTCGATGCAGACGTTGCGCGCGATCTGCGCGACGCCGGCCTTGGCGGCGCCGTAGACGTAGTAGCCGGGAAAGGCCGCCGACGCCCTGGATCGAGGCGACGTTGACGATCGCGCCGCCGCCGCCCGCGAGCATGCGGCGCACGGCGACCGCCGTGCCGTACATCGGCCCGTTCAGCAGCACGCGCAGGCCGCGGTCGATGTGCTCGGCGTCGACCTCGTGCGCGCCGGAGCTCCAGTCGATGCCGGCGTTGTTGACCCACGCGCGCAGCGGTCCCGCGGCCTCGGCGGCATCGGCCGCGCGCTCGTGCGTCGACCAGTCGCCGATGTCGCCCTGGACGGCGGTCGCCTCGCCGCCGAGCGTCGTCGAGCGCGCGATCGAGCGCCTCGGCGTTCCAGTCGACGCACGACGACGTGGTAGCCGTCGCCGGCCAGGCGCTGCGCGACCGCGAGCCCGATCCCCATCGCGGCGCCCGTGACGACCGCGCTCCCCTTGACCCCCATGGTGCCTCCACGATCGACGACGCGCCGATCCTAGCGGCCGAGACCCGACTCCGCGGGCGTCCGATCGTCAGGCCTCGACGTGCCACGTGAGGCTCAGCGCCCCGACAGAGGCCCTCGAAAATGACTCTCACGTCACAGGCGCACGTGCCGATATCCGCGCGCATGGACGCCTGTCCCGCTGCCGACAGCGACCCGCGAGCTCGCGTTCCTGCGGGCGGTGATCGACCACGCCCACGCGGGCATCGTCGCCACCGACGCGAGTGGCGCGATCGTGCTCTGGAACCGGGTCTTCGAGCGCTACCACGGCCGGCCGCGGCCGGGCGAGAGCGCCGACGAGTGGCTCGGGCGCTGCGTCCAGCATCGAGAGGACGGCGTCACGCCGAGCTGGCCGCGACGACGCGCCGATCGCGCGCCTGCTGCGCGGCGACGATCGTCAGCGGCCTCGAGCACGCCGTCATCTGCGCGGACGGCGAGCTGCGCCACCGGCGCGCGTGGGGCGAGACGATCGTCGGCGACGGACGGCGAGCTGCAGCGGCGCGGTGCTGGCGTTCCACGACGTGACCCAGCAGCGCCAGGCCGAGGAGGCGCTGCGCCATCAGGCGCTGCACGACAGCCTCACCGGCCTGCCCAACCGCACGCTCCTGCTGGACGGCCTGCGCACGTCGATCGGCCGCGCGCGCCGCACCGGGCGGCTGATCGCCGTCTGCATGCTCGACCTCGATCACTTCAAGCTCGTGAACGACACGCTCGGCCATCTCGCGGGCGACCTGCTGCTGATCGCCGTCGCCCAGCGCCTCAGCGACGCGGTGCGGCCGGGCGACACCGTCGCGCGCGTCGGCAGCGACGAGTTCGCCGTCGTCTGCGACGAGGTCGAGGACGAGGGCGAGGCGCTCCAGCTCGCCGAGGAGCTGCGCGCCGTCCTCGGCGCACCCGATCCATCTGCACGGCCGCGAGGTGCGCGTGACGGTGAGCGCCGGCGTCGCGCTCGCCCGCGACGGCGAGCCCACGGCCGAGGCGCTCCTGCGCAACGCCGACACGGCCCTGAGTGCCGCCAAGTCGGGCGGGCGCGACCGCTCGACGCTGTTCGACACGAGCCTCCACGAGCGCGCGATGCAGCGGCTCGAGACCGAGCGGGCACTCGTGCGGGCGCTCGCCGGCAAGGCCATCGAGGCGCGCTTCCAGCCCATCGTCTCGAGCGACCAGCGGCAGCATCGTCGGCGTCGAGACGCTCGCGCGCCTGCGCGATCCCGAGCGTGGGGCTGATCCCGCCGGAGGCCTTCATCGGCGTCGCCGAGGACAGCGGCCTCGCCGCCGAGATCGATTGCGCCATGCTGGCCGCCGCGTGCGAGCTCGCCGCGCGCCTGAGCGATGCGCCCGGCTCCCCGTGGGTCGCCTTCAACGCGTCGTCGCAGCTCGTCGAGGATCCCGACCTGGTCGAGAATCGTGCTCGCGGCGTGTGCCGCTCGAGCGTCGAGCCGCGCCGGCCAGTCTGCCTCGAGGTCACCGAGCGCGCGCTGATGCACGCGACCGGCGGGACGCGGGAGGCGCTCGCCCTGCTGCGCGCCGCCGGCGTGGCGATCGCGATCGACGACTTCGGCACGGGCTACGCCTCGCTGACCTACCTGCGCGAGTTCCCCGCGACGAGCCTCAAGATCGACCGCGCCTTCGTGTCCGGCGTGAGCACCGATCGCAGCGACGCGGCGATCGTCCAGGCCGTCGTGAGCCTCGCTCACGGACTCGGGATGACGGTCACCGCCGAAGGGGTCGAGCACGTCGCTCAGATCGAGCTGCTGCGCTCGCTGCACTGCGATCACCTGCAGGGATTCGAGTTCGGCGCGGCGATGACGGCCGACGAGCTGCTCGACCTCGTGCTGGGCCAGCAGCGGCTGCGCGCCGCCTGATCAGCGAGCGATGCGGAGCGCAGCGCTCGCGGCGGTCGCCGCGCCGTTCGCGTTGCGAGCGCTGACGACGCAGCGGAGGGCGCGCCCGCGGTCGGCCTTGCGCACGAGGTAGCTCGCGCCATGCCCGACGATCGTGCCGCCGCGGAGCCAGGTGAAGGCGTACCGCGTCGGGCTGCCCGTCCACGTCCCGCGGCTGCAGACGAGCGTGCGGCCCACTGCGGCGCGACCGCTCAGCTTCGGGCGAGCGCGGAGAACCGGGCGCGTCTTCACGGCGGCGGTGACCGTGCGCGGCCGGACGACGGGAGCCTGGGCGACCGGCGCCGGGACGATCGCCGACGGAGCGGCGGCGGCCGGACGGCCGGCGCCTCGACGGCCGGGCCGGCGGTCACCGGCGGGACCGGGGGCGGCGGATCGGCCGTGAACGTCGCGGTCGCGCTGCGGGCGGCCGTCATCGCAAGCGTGCAGGTCGGAGCGGTTCCGGCGCAGGCGCCGCTCCAGCCGGTGAAGCTCGAGCCGGTCGCCGGGGTCGCCGTGAGCGTGACGCTCGCGCCGTAGGTGAAGCTCGCCTGGCAGGTCGCGCCGCAGGCGATCCCGGCCGGGCTGCTCGCGATGCTGCCGCTGCCGGCGCCGGCGGTGCTCACCGAGAGCGCGAAGCTGGTCAGGCTCTCGTCGACGAGGCTCGTGTCGTCGATCGTGTAGCTGTGGCTCGCGCGAGGCGCTGTCGACGGAGAACCCGGCGCTGACCCCGGTCGCCCCGGCGGGCGCCTGGAACGTGAACGAGGCCTTCGTCCAGGCCGCGGCGAGCGGGAACGACTTCGTGCCGGGCGCGCCCCAGTCGAGGCGTGCCCACTGGTTGTCGGCGTTGCGCCACCAGGCGACGACCTTGATCGGGCCGTTGCCCTTGTACCAGCCGCTGAACGTGTAGTGGTGACCGGGGAGCGCGGCCGGCGCGCACTGCGCGAGGTCGAGCACCGGCGCGATCAGGTTGGTGGCCCAGCTGTCGTAGGGGCTCGGCACGCTGATCGCGAGGGCCTTCGTGCCCTCGTGGGCGTCGCTCGTGGTCGTGATCGCGGGCGGGTGGTCCGGGCCGTTGTTGATGTTGGCCCAGCAGCTCGAGGGCAGGCCGTTCGTCCCGGCCTGCTCGAAGGACGGGTTGACGAGGAGGTTGCCCGTGCGCGCGGGACGGGGGCGACGGCGACCTTCGGCTTGAGCGGCCCGCCGACGACCTCGTGCACGGTCTTGACCTGCACGCGGCCCGCGTCGACCTCGCCCTTGAGCCAGTCGAGGAACTGGGTGTAGAGCGAGCGCGTGATCACGTACGGCGGGTTGCACGGCGCGCCGGCCGGGAGCAGCGGATCGTTCGGGCCGTTGCAGACGTCGTGGAGCTCGAGCGGCACCCATCCGCCGCCGTTGTTCTCGGCGTTCGTGACCGCCGCCTTCATCTGCGCGAGCGTCGTCGAGTTGTTGAAGTCGTCCGGCGTGCGCAGCTGGTAGGCGTCGAGCGGCGGCACGGTCTCGGCGCAGTCGTCGCCGTCGTCGCACGAGAGCGCGCTTCCGGCGCGGGCGCTGTTGTAGCCGCAGGCCGCGACCAGCTGCTTGACGCTCGCGCTGGTCGAGTCGTGCGGGTAGGCCATGTCGTAGACGTCGAAGCCGCGGTCCATCAGCCAGTTGCGGCTGAGGCAGAGCTCGCGCGTCGCCTCGTCGCTCGTGAGCGTCGGCAGGTCGCGGTGGCTGACGGTGTGCGCGCCGATCTCCATGCCGCTCGCCTTCGAGCGTGTTGAGGTCGCCGACGGTCATCACCCCGGGCTGGCCGATCTCGGCGCTGATGATGAAGAAGGTGCCCTTCATGCCGCGGTTGGCGAGCTCCTGCGCAGCCGCGAGCTGCGAGGGCCGGCCGTCGTCGAACGTGAACGAGACCGTCGTGGCCGGAGCGGCCTGCGCCGAGCCGGCGAGCGAGAGGAACGCGAGCAGCGCGACGAGGACCATTCCCCACGCGCGCGCGCGAGGCGTGATCGACGGCGCGGAGGCGCCGTCGCCTCGCGTTCGACTCCCTGGTGCCCGTCACCTCGCGCATCCCGTCCTTCCGCAGCGAATCGCTGCTCACAGCCCCGGCTCGACCGCGCCAACGTACGACGGAGGTCGTGAATCCGGGCATCGCTGCAACGGGTGATCCGGCGGCACCGAACGGGTGAGGCACGGTCCGCGGCGCCTTCCGGCACCGCGGACCATTCCTCTCTAGGCGCGCACGTACTCCTCGTCCGGAGCGCGGTGGGAGGCGCCCTCCAGGACGCCCCCGGGAGCGTGCCCGCCGACCTCGGCCGCCTGCGCGTCGGCCGCGACCTTCTGCGTGTGCAGCTCCCATGCGCCCCACCAGATGGTGATCGTGGCGAGGATGCCGAGGGCGCCCGTGAGGGCGTACGCGGCGCGCGGGCCGGCGAGCTCGATGAGCGGGCCGCCGACGGCGATCGACACCGACATCGCGATCACGACGATCGCCTCGCCGGCCGCGAACACGCGGCTGCGCAGCTCGTCGGGCGTGCGCTGCTGGCGCACGGTCTCCTCGGCCACGTTGACGAACGTGTCGAAGATGCCGCCGATCAGCTGCGTCACGCACACCATCCAGAAGAACGGGGCGATCGCGACGCTGCCGAGCATGAGCGAGAGCCCGAGCGTGCCCAGGACGAGCGACCAGTACGTGGACTTCTTGACGCCGCGCGCGGCGAACACCGAGCCGATCAGCGTGCCGGCGCCCCACGAGCTGATCAGCAGGCCGTAGCCGAGCGAGCCCTCGCCGAACAGCTCTGCGAGCGGGAACTCGGACACGAGCAGCGCGCCGACGCCGGCCAGGATGAGCACCCAGGCGCTCGTGATCCAGCGCAGCACGCGGTCGTTCCAGAGGAACGCGAAGCCCGCGCCGAGGCCGCCCCGCAGCTTCTCGCCGGTCGTCGCGCTGAAGGAGCCCACGACGCTCCAGGCGAGCGCGGCCGAGATCGCCAGCGCGAGCGCGTTGAACGCGAACGCGTAGGAGCCGCCGACGGTCGCGACGAGCACGCCGCCGGCGACCGGGCCGAGCATGAAGCCGAGGTTGCTGGCGCGCGAGCGCACCGCGTTCGCCCACACGAGCTCCTCCGCCGGCACGAGGTTCGGGATCGCCGCCTGCGACGAGGAGAGGTACGGGGACTGTGCGATCGCGCCGAGCGCCGCCAGCGCGATCAGGAGCGTGGGAGCGTGCGCGAAGACGAGCGCGAGGTTGACCACGGCGCCGGCGGCGTCGGAGCAGACCATGACGATGCGGCGGTCGTAGCGATCGCCGAGCATGCCGGCGAACGGGGCCGCGAGGCCGTAGGTGCCGACCACGGCGAGCAGCGCGGCGGAACCCCAGATGGCCGAATGGGTCCGGCCGAAGACGAGCGCCATGAGCGCCACGAAGGCGACCTCGCCGCCGGCCACGGAGAGCATGCGGCCGGTCGCGAGACGGTGGACTGCGGACTTGTATGGGGTCGTGCTGGAACGCATCGGGGTGCCTTGCGGACAGGGGTGAACGGAGACGCCGGCGTCAGCCGGAACCTCGGCCCATCGAGAGAGACGCAGTCGGTGGTGCTAGAACGCGCGGGCAGCGACCGCACGCACCGCTACGCCGGCACTCGGGGCCGGGGTAGTTGGCGTAGGTTCGGTCGGCATGCGCATATTCAGGCGTCTTTCGGCGCGGGCGCGCGGTCGCGCCCACCGCTATCCATGCTAGCAGGCGCGCTCAGGCGGCGCGCGAGCGACGTGCGTGCAACGCCCGCCGGAGCACGGTCTCGCCGTCGAGCAGGCCGTCGAGCTTGCCGCGGAAGACGCGCATGTCGTCGGCGCCGTAGACGAGCGTGCGCCGCAGCTCGAGCAGATCGCCGCCGCCGGCGTTGACGCCCGGGTTCGTGGTCACCGCCGCCGCGTAGCCGGCCTCGCGCACGAACTCGACCTCGCGCGCACCGTAGAGGCCCGCCGGGTAGCAGAAGCTCGTGACCTCGTACGGGACGTGCTGCTCGATCTCGCGCTTCGAGACCGCGATCTCCTCGTGCGAGCGCTCGTCGTCGACCTGCGGCAGCAGGGGATGCGTGCGCGTGTGGGACTGCACGTCGACGAGGCCGCCGGACACGAGCTCGCGGATCTCGTCCCACGAGAGCGCGGGCGGCGACTCCTCGTACCAGTGGAACGGCACGTCACCGTCGATGATCCGGCTGGGCACGTAGATCGTGGCCGGGATCTCGAACTCGGCCAGCACCGGCGCGGCCTCGAGGAGGTTGTCGCGGTAGCCGTCGTCGAAGGTCACGCAGACGTAGCGGCCGTGCACCGGGCCGCGCAGGAGGTCGAGCGCGCGATCCAGCCGCACGGGCTGCGCCCCGCTCTCGGCGACCGCGCGCATCTGCTCGCGGAAGCGCGCGGGCGAGACGGCGAGGGCGTCCGGCGCCGCCGCGATCCGGTGGTAGCCGAGGATGCGCACGCCGTTCCAGGCGGGCGGGCTCAGTCGTGGCCGCGCGAGGCGCGCGCGCTGGTAGGCGCGGGCGGCGACGTACGCCGGGCGGAGGTTCGGGCGGCGCGTGACCGCCAGCTCGCTGCACAGCTCCTCGACGCGGTCGAGCATCGCGGCCAGCGAATAGCTGCGCTCCACGAGCGCACGCCCGTTGGCCGCGCGGCGGGCACGCTCGGCCGGGTCGAGCAGTGCCTCGACGATCCCGGCGGCGAGCGCCGCGGGCTGCTCGGGCGGCACGACCCAGCCGGTGTCCCCCGGGCGCACGACGTCGGGCGTGCCGCCGACGGCCGTCGCCACGACGGCGCGGCGGAGCGCCATCGCCTCGAGCGCGACGACGGGCAGACCCTCGCGGCGGGACGGGAGCACGGCGATGTCGGCGCGCGCGAGATAGGAAGCCGGGTTGTGCTGGAAGCCGGCGAAGTGCACCGCGCCGGAGATTCCGAGCTCAGCGACGCGCGCGACCAGGGCCTCGTAGTCGTCGCCCGCCCCGACGAGCACGAGGCCGGCCTCCGGAACGGCGGCGAGGACCTGCGGGAACGCGTCGACGAGCACGTCGACGCCCTTGACCGGGTAGTGGCGCGCGACGCAGACGACGCGCGGCACGCGATCGGGCAGCACCGTATCCGTCGGAGCGAGCGCCGAGCGCTCGAGCGCCTCGATGTCGACACCGGGCGGCACGACCTCGATCCGCGGTGCGAACCGGTGACGCCTGACGCCGTCGGCGGACGCCTCGGACACGGCGGTGACGCGTGCGCGCGCCGCGCGCAGCAGCAGCGCCGCCTGCCGCTCCTCCGAGCGCTCGATGCCGTGCAGCGTGGCCAGCAGCGGCGTGAGCGGCAGGGCGGCGGAGACGATCACGGTCGTGCGGACGGACTGCGTGTAGGCGACGTCCGGCTGGAACTCCGCGGCGACCGAGCGCAGCGACCGGAACCAGGCGGCCGCGGTGCGCGCAGAGAGCCGCTCGGGCATGCGGTGGCGGGCGAGGCCGGCGACGTCGGCGTCGCCGAACAGCTCGGGCGGGCCGTTCACGATCGAGCGTCTCGTGGCCGCGCGCCATGAGGCCGCGCGCATACGCGAGCGTCAGCTGCTCACTGCCGCCGAGTCCGAGCCCTGGGGTGACGAGAAGGATGCGCACGACTCTCACTATGGTCGAGTCCGCGAGCCTTTGCGCGGTCGCTCCCACGGACGGATTCCGGGCTCCCGTCCCGTCCCGGGGCCGAGCTGACACTACGGTGAGAGGCGTGAGCGCTCCATCCATCCCCGTGCGGCGGACGTCGGTCGCCGGCAGCGCCATCGGCATCATCGGCTCGACGATCGTCACGCTCGCGATCGGCTACGTCGCGTCGATCGTGCTCGCTCGCTCGCTCGGGCCGTCCGGCCGCGGACTGGTCGCGGTCATCCAGTCCGACGTCGTGCTCGTCGTCGCTCTGGCGGGCCTGGGCACGCCGACGGCGATCACCTACTTCGCGAGCCGGAGAGAGCGCCTCCAGCCCGCACTGAGCGGCTTCGCGCTGATCTACGCGGGCGGGCTCGCCGCACTCGCGGCGCTCGGCGTCCTGCTCGCCGGAGGCTGGCTCGCCGACAACCAGGGCGAGGGCTTCGACCCGCGCCTCTGGTGGCTCGGGGCCGCGCTCGTCCCGCTCATGTACTACGAGTACTTCGTCGCGAGCCTGCTCAACGCGCGGCGCGCGTACCGCCTCCAGAACATCCTCAACATCCTCGGCCGCGTCGGGACGCTGGCCGCGACGCTGCTGCTCGTCACGGGACTCGGCTGGGGCGTCGCCGGCGGCCTGATCGCGGCCTCCATGATCTCGCTCGTGCGCATCGGTGGCTGCCTGCCGCTGGTCGCGCGCATCGGGCTGCGCATCCCCGCGCCGCACGTCGTGTGGGCGACGATCCACTACGGCTGGCGCGTCGCGATCGGGCAGCTGTTCCGCTTCTTCTCGGGGCGCTTCGACATCCTCGTGCTCTCGCTCGCTCGCCCCGCTCGCGACGGTCGGCTACTACGCCGTCGCCCAGACCGTCGCGGAGATCGTGCTGATCGTCCCGCAGTCGTTCGGGTGGGTCGTGCTGCCGATGGTCGCCGCCGGGGAGGCATACCGTGCGGCGCCCGCGCTGCGACTGGTGGGCACGCTCGGTCTGCTGGGCGTGCTGGCAGTGGCCATCCTCGGACCCGCGCTGATCCTGCTCGGCTTCGGATCGGACTTCCGCCCGGCGCTCACGCCGTTCTTCATCCTGCTGCCCGGCATCTGGATGCTCGGCATGGCGAACATCTGCGGCTCGGTGCTCTCGGGCAAGAAGCGCCCGGGAACGGGGTCGCTCCTGGCCGGCGGCGCCGCCGGCGCCACGCTCGTGCTCGACCTCGCCCTGATCCCGCCGTTCGGGATCGTGGGCGCCTCGATCGCGGCATCCTCCGCCTACGCGCTCTACGGCATCTGCAGCCTGGTGCTGGTCGCGCGCGCGCTCGGCACGCCGGCGTATCGGCTGCTGTTCGTCACGCCCGGCGAGGCGCGCGGCTACTGGAAGGCCGCCGCGACGCGGCTCGCGATGCTGCGCCAGGAGTAGCGCTCGAGGATGACCGGCCGGCTCGCGGCAGCGAGCGCATCGGCGGCCGCGGGATCGGCGAGCAGCTCGCACAGCGCGCCGGCCATCGCCGCGGGATCGTGGGGCGCGACGGCGATGCCGCCGCCCGTCTCGGCGAGCATCTCGGCGATGCCGGCGATATCGGATCCGACCACGGCGCGTCCGGCCGCGAGATACTCGGCGAGCTTCATCGGCCGGCCGATCGCGAGCTTGGCGCTGCCGGGGGAGAGGCAGACGCGGGATGCGGCGACGTACGTCGCCACGAGCGCGCGGTCGGCCACGAAGCCGGCCCACACGACGCGCTCGTCGATGCCCCGCTCGCGCACGAGGCGCTCCATGGCCTCTCGCTCGTCGCCGTCGCCGACGAACACGAGCAGCGCGCGCGGCCGCTGCGTCGACGACCTGCGCGAAGGCCTCGATCACCGTGGGGAAGTCGTTCCACCAGGCGAGCAGGCCCACGAAGAGCACGATCTCGTCGTCGGGGTCGAGGCCGAGGCTCTGGGCAGCAGCCGCGCGGTCGCGCGGGGAGAACAGCTCGGTGTCCGCGCCGTTGGCGACGATCTCGACGCGCTCGGGCGGCACGCCGAAGTCGTCGACGAGGCGGTCGTGCAGACGGTCGGTGACGGGAAGCAGCCGGTAGGCGGAACGCCAGGCGACGCCGACGGCCGCGTTCTTGATGCGCTCGCCGATCCCGCCGCGCAGGCCGCCCACGGCGCCCGACGTGACGTCGGCTGTGGTCAGCGCGTTGACCTCGAGGATGACGCGGTAGCCGAGCGCGCGGCCCACGGCGATGACCGGCAGGACGCCCCAGTCGTAGCGGACGTAGAGCGACCGGGCGCGGCGCCGCCGCACGACGAGCCGCGTCACGCCGACGAGGTTGACGCGCGCCAGCCGTCCGGCCTTGCCGGCGCCGGAGCCGGCTGCGGCCACGTAGCGCACGCCCGGGACGCCCGGATCCGGCCCGCGCGAGATGAGCTCGACCTCGCAGCCGGCCGCGACCAGACCGCGCGCGATCTCGGTGACGTGCACGCGGCGCGCGTCGGGGTAGGCGAGGTCGATGTCGGCGACCATCACGACGCGCTGTCGCGGGCCGGTCACGACGTCGCCTCCAACCTTTTCAGGAGCATGCGCTCGACGTTCTGCCACGACGCCGGGTTGTCGACGAACTCCGCCGTCCCGGGAAGGACGCGCCGGAGGATCGCGCGGGCCTCGTCGCCGTGGCCGCGGCGTGCGAGCAATGCCGCCTCGTCGGTGATCTGCAGGCCGGCCGCGACGAGTGCGAGGCGCAGCGACGGATTCGGCGCGAGCAGGCCGAACGGGCGGCCCGGATACAGCAGGACGCCATCGCCGTTGCTCGTGCGGCCCTCCTCCTCGCCATGGTTGAGCGGGTCGCGGTAGGGGTCGCCCGTGTAGTCGTTGACCGACCAGTAGAGGAGGCCGCGGCCGCCCTGCAGCCACGACGCGGGCGCGACCGCGAGGTTGGCGACCGCGTGCTGGTCGAGCAGCAGCGTCGGGCTGCCCGGCGACTCGCAGCACGAGGAGTAGACCCAGGCCTCCGCACCGAGCCGATGCGTCGTGGCGAGCGTCTCGGGGGTGAGCGCTCCGAGGTGCATCGACCACGCGCCGACCGTGCGCCCGAGGTCGGGATTCGTCGTCGCGGTCACGAGCTGGCGCACCCCGGGAGCTGCGGCGGCGAGCGCCTTGCCCCAGCGCTCGACCTCGTCGAGCTGGTTGGACGGCGGCTCGTCGAACACGTACGAGTACGGCACGGCGCCGGGCCGGGCGGTGCGCAGGCGCTCGGCGGAGCGGGCGACGCCGCGTGCGAGCTGCTGCAGGGTCGCGTCGGATTCGTCGCCCTCGAGCATGTCGGGCGGGACGCCGATGGCCGCGTCGCCGCCGGCCGCGCTGCCGTCGCCGATGCCGAGGCGGGCGAGCGCGCGCGTGTAGGCGGCGGCCGCTCCCGCGCGGTGCTCGGCATCGTCGGCGTGGCTCGCCCAGACGAGGAACCAGGTGTGCAGCGCCCGCTCGCGCGGGAGCGTGACGTCTGCGACGCGCAGGCTGTAGGCGAGCGACTTCGGCCCGGCCTGGATCGAGCCGCGATAGGTCCCCGCGGCCTGCGTGCGCGGGATGTCGATCGAGACCCAGAACACCTGGCGCGTCCCCGGCTGCGGCCTTGCCGAGACGGGCACGAGCGGATCCGGGACGTCCCCCAGCAGCCCGTGTGAGATGGCGCTCGAACGCTCGGCGACGGGCACCGAGAGCTCGCGCCTGATCGAGACGGCGTTCGCGAGCCGCGCACCGGCGGGGCCGGTCAGGACGCCGGCGCGCGGCTGCGCCTTCGGGGCCCGGTCGAGCACGACCTGGAACGCGGCGCGCCCGCCGCGCGGGGCGACGAGCGCGGCCTTCCACGGCGCCGGCCGGGTCGTCTCCTGGAGCTTGACGTACGGGTTCGCGACCCACAGCCGCGAACCGGCGTCGGCGCGGCTCGTCCAGCCGCCGGCGACCGCGGCGACGACGCTCGCGGCGACGACCGCGGCGGTGAGCGTCAGTCCGCTCGCGCCGGTCGCCCGGCCTGTGCGGGGCGCATCACGCATCGGCGCTGGCGTCCCTCGCGGCCCGTTCGGTGGCGAAATCCTCCACTAGCCTGAGCCTATGCGCGCTGCTGTCGCCACGCTCTGGGCACCCGATCTGCGCGGCGGCGCTCGCTTCGCCTGGCTGCTCTCGGGATTCGTGGCTCTGCTGCTGCTCTGGGAGGCGCCGCGGCAGCCGCTCGTGATCCTGCTGGTGCCCCTTGCCGGCATCGCCATCGTGCTGGCCACGCGCTCCCCGGCGTGGCCGCTGGGAGTGGCGACCGGAGGGACGCTGATCTCGCTGCTCGCGGCCGGCAACCTGCCCAAGGGCGGAACGGTCGCCGCCTACACGGCGTGGCTCCTGCTCGGGCTCACCGTGGCGATGATCAGGAGCGACCGCCTCATGCCGCCCCTGCGCCTCGTGCTGGATTTCTCGGCCGCCGGAACGATCCTGCTGGGCGCGCTCATGCTCGCGCGGCTGCCGGCGTCGGGCGACTACGAGTACGGGCTCAACAAGATCGAGCTCTACCTGATCGTGTGCTTCGTGCCGTACGTCGTCGCCGTGGTCGTCGGATTCGTGCGCCACGACCTCGAGCTGTTCTTCCGCGTCTACGTCGCGATGGCAATCGCAGCCGCGCTCTACAACACGTACCTGGTCGCGAGCGGGAGCGCGAACAAGCAGTTCGCGGACCGCTACTCGATCGATGCGTCGGTGGACGTGATCGGACTCGGGCGCACGATGGGCGAGGTGTCGCTGATCCTGCTCTTCATGCTCGTGCGCGCGCAGACCGTGCGCACCCGGGTGCTGCTCGCACTCGCGCTGGCGCCGGTCGCGATCACGTTCATCAGCTCCGGCTCGCGCGGGCCCGTGATCGGCATGGTCATCGCCCTGCCGTCCGTGCTGCTGTGGCGCGCGGCCAGCCCAGCCGTCGCCAAGCGCCTCGCGCTCTCGATCGTCGCGGTGGGCGCGCTCGCCGTCGTGGCGGTCGTGGCGTTCGTGCCGCCCGAGGCCACGCAGCGCTCGCTCTCGATCTTCCAGACGACGGAGGAGGCCGGGGACACCTCGCGCTTCGTTCTCTGGGGAGAGGCCACGCACGCCTTCGCCGAGAACCTGACGCACACCCTCGTGGGCATCGGGACGGGCGGCTACGCGGCCATCTCCGATCACGGAGCGCTGTACCCGCACAACATCGTGCTCGAGGTGGGCTCCGAGCTCGGCGTGCTCGGCGTGCTCGCGCTGGCGGCGTTCGTGTTCTCGGTGATCGCACGTCTGCTCGGCCTGCTGGCGCGCGGCGGCGAGGATGCCGGCTGGTCGGGCCTGATCCTGACGCTGTTCGTGTTCTCGCTCGTGAACGCGCAGTTCTCCGGCGACGTTCCGTACAACGAGGGCCTCTGGCTCTGGGGCGGTCTCGCCAGCGGCCTCGTCGCGGCCGCGCGAGCGGGCTCGCACTACCAGGCCCGGCAGCGCTCGTAGTCGAGCTCGAGCTCGTCGCGCGCCGCGGTCGGATCGAAGCGGGAGCGCATGCGCTCGATCGCAGCGGCACTGCGCTCCGAGTACGTGGCGCGCGCGTCGTACGCCTCCGTGAGGATCGCCGTCAGGTTCTCGGCCATGCGCTCGGTCTCGGCGGCGTAGGCCTCGTCGTAGTGCGGGTCCTGCCGGCGGCTGATCCACGGCCAGCGCCCGACGTCCGCGTCGTTCTCGAACGGGATCAGATAGCCGCTGCGGCCGTGCTCGACGACCTCGGGCAGTGCGCACGTGTCCGTCGCGATGACGGGCGTGCCGCCCGCGAGGGCCTCCAGCGCGACGTACCCGAACGTGTCGTGGAACGTCGGCAGGACGAAGTAGTCGGCCTCTTCCATCAGCTCCAGCACGCGCGCGTTCGGGACGCTCCCGAGGTGCTCGACGCCGGGCGCCGAGAGACGCTGCAGCTCGCGCTCGACGAACGCGGCCGAGCTCGGGCCGACGTAGTCCTGCGGATCCCAGCTGAGCGCCGAGACGATCGTCGTCGTGACGGGGATGCCGGCGGCGCGCAGCCGCTCGTGGGCGCGTAGGAGCACGGGCCCGCCCTTGCGCATGAAGTCGTAGCCGGTGAACAGGAGCTTGAGCTCGCCCGAGCCCGGCTTCGGCGTCGTCCGCCGCAGCGGGAAGGCGGGATAGCGCACCCGCAGCTTGGCCTCGATCGCGGCGCGGTGGCGCGAGCCGGCGGCCTGGTGCCGGAACTGCCGCTGCGCGTACTGCGAGTACGCGAGACAGGCGATGCAGCGATCGTCGGCGAGGCGCGCGCGCAGGTGCTCCTCGAGCAGGTCGAGCGGGCGCGTGAGGATCCCGTGGTCGTGGTCGGCCGGGAAGCGCGGGAGGTAGCTCTCGAAGCTCACGATGTACGGGCGTCGCGTCATCGTCGGAACGGCGTTGAAGCTGTGCGTGAGGTCGTAGCCGGGCTCCGGGACGGGAGCGAACGACTCCGCCCAGACGGCGAGCCTGCGGGCGGTCAGCGGGCGCTTGAGGAAGACGGCGTTGCGCTGGCCGAAGTCGATGCACATCCGCACCGGCAGCGCGCGCACGGTCTTCACCCGCAGCGGCGGGAGGCCGGCGCCCGGGTAGTCCGCCGGTGGGGTCGCGGGCGTTGCCGCGCGGCTAGCTGTAGCCATACTCGCGCTCGTCGCCCGCCCCGTACACGACTTCGCCGAGCAGGCGGAACGACGGGCTCGAGAGACGCGCCACGATGGCGGAGAGGTCGTCGCGCCGCACGACGCCGAGGCGCACGACGAGGATCACCGCGTCGCTCTTGGACGCGACGACGATGCCGTCCGCGATCTGCCGCGAGGGCGGGGTGTCGATGACGATCGTGTCGTAGCGGCGCCGGGCGTGGTCGAGCAACTCCTCGAACGCCGTCGAGTCGAGCAGCGTGGGCGGGCTCGAGTCGCCGGCTCCGGCCGGCAGGACGTCGGGGATGTCGCCGGCGCCCGGGACGACCGCGGACGAGAAGTCGGACGTGTCGAGCAGGACCTCGGTCAGGCCGGCCTGACCGACGAGGTCGAGCTTGTGCGAGAGCCCGGCGCGCCGCAGATCGGCGTCGATCAGCAGTACGCGGCGGCCCGAGCGGACGAGCGAGCGCCCGAGTCCGATCACGGTCGAGGACTTGCCCTCGCCCTCGCGCGCCGAGGTGATCGTGACGACCTGAGCGCGGCCGGCGCCGCTGCTCGCGATGATGCCCGCGCTCACGCGCATGACGTCGAAGGCGTTGGCGAGCACGCCGTTGTCGGCGTTGTGCGGATCGCGCACGAGCGGGACGGTCGCGAGCACGGGCTTGTGCGTGCCTCGCTCCACCTCCGCGAGGTCGTGGATCGAGCGGTCGAGCTGGTCGCGGATCCAGGCCAGCAGGATGCCCGCCAGCAGGCCGACGAGGAGGCCGATGACGACGTCGAACGTGAGCCGCGGCGAGATCGGCGAGCCGCCGGCCGTCGCCGGCGCGGCGAGCTGCACCGACGTCGACTGGCGTCCGCCGTCGGCGAGCGCCTGCGCGATCTGCTGGGCGAGCTGCGTGCGGCTGCTGCGCAGCGCCGCGATCTGGTCGTCGAGCTGGGCGGAGGTCGTGTCGTCGCTGATGGCCCTCCGGGCGACGAGCTTGCGAATGCGTGCGCTCAGCGTGTCGGACTGCGCTTGCAGGCCGCCGGCCTGCTCCTTCGCGTTGGCGAGGTACTGCGCCTTGATCGCCGAGACCGCGTACGTGGAGTACGCCTGCGCCAGGAGGCGCGCCGATTTCGGCGTGTCGCCGGTCACGTTGATGCGGATCAGCGGCGCGTCGGTGACCGTGCCGGCCGAGACGCGCGAGCTGATGTTGAACGGCGTCGTCTTCAGCTTCGTCGCGGCCTGCTGGATGAAGCCGCCGTTCGAGAGCTCGACCACGAAGGTCTTGGCCAGTGCGATCGACGCGTTGATCTGGTCGCTGTACGAGCTCCCGGCGTTCGCGGTCGTCTCGACCCGCATCAGCACGCTGGCCTGGTAGACGTTCTTCTGCAGCGACGCGTAGGCGAACGCGTTGATGCCGCCCAGCAGCGTCACGATGATGACGATCCACTTGCGCCGCCGGAGCATCGTGGCGAAGGCCAGGAACTCGTTCGTCCTGATCGGCGCATCGCCGTCGCCGGACGTCTGGGGCTGCTGGCCGGCCATGGTCGCCGGCTCTCGATACGAGGTCTGCAAGCTCATCGCCGTCCTGCGCGGCGCAGCCAGGTTCGGCGCCGTGCCGTCGAGGTGGGCTGGAACGGGGGTGCGTCGTGCCCATCGCAGAGCGCGGTGGGATTGGCGTACGTGAGCGTGTGCACGGCGTCCTCGTCGAGGCGCCTGGCGAGCTCGTCGGCCGCCTCGGCGAGGCGGGGCGGGCGCAGTCCGAGCGCGTGCGAGTCGGAGGCGACGATGCTGACGAGGCCGAGCTCCAGGAGGTGCCAGGCGAGCCGGCCGCGGTCGCCGGAGCCGGAGCGGATCGAATTCGCGTTGACCTGCAGGCGGGCGCCGCGCGCGACGAGATCGCGCGCCAGGCCGTCGTCGGCCTGGAACGCCCGCGAGCGCTCGGCGTGCGCGAACAGGCAGCGGGCGCCCGCGCCCTCGACGCGCCGCACGCAGTGCTCGAGCAGGGTCGGCGGGACGTCGGGCGCGGCCTCGACGAGCAGGGTGCCCGCGCCGCCGAGCGTGAAGCGCTCGATCCCGGCCTCGATCACCTCGTCGAGCCGGCCGGGATGCACCTCGGCGCCCGCGAGCACGTTCGGGCGGCCGGGCCTGCGCTCGCGCAGGGCGCGCACGCGCGCAGCGATCTCGGCCGGCTGCGGGGGAAAGCGCGCGTCGACGTGCGGAGTCGCGACGACGGTCGTCACGCCCTGCTCGGCAAGGGTGTCGAGCAGGGCATCGGACTCCCCGTCGTCGACCGGGCCGTCGTCGATGCCGGCGAGCACGTGCGCGTGCACGTCCACGAAAGACCGGTTGTGCACTCGCTCGTCCACGGATTCCCTATCGACGCCGAAGCCGGGGGACTTGAGGACGGCATCGCCCAGAATCTTGCGTCTTTCCGCACGTCCCGCCGCCGCGGATGGGGGCTACCCTGCGGCGATGCGGATCCGGGCCATGCTCACGATCGCCGCCGTTCTGGCCGTGCCGGCGACCGCGCAGGCCGCCGATCTCTACGTCGATCCCGCGCAGGCCGGGTGCTCGGACACCGTCGGCAGCGAGGTCGCGAGCAACCCTGCGACGCCGTGGTGCTCGCCGACGCCGGCCCAGGGGCTCGCGCGCCCGGGCGACACGGTGCATCTCGCGAGCACGACGTATCACTCGCAGCTGCGCCCGCTGAGCTCCGGCACCGAGGCGCAGCCGATCGTCTACCTGGCCGACGGCCCCGTCACGATCGTCGCCCCGGCGGGCACCATCAGCGTGATGCTGACCGGCGTCCACGACGTGGTGCTGCGCGGCTTCACCGTGCGCGGCGCGGCGCCGCAGGCGATCTGGGTCGACGACGCGAGCCGGATCCTGATCGATCGCACGACGGTCGCGAACGATCGCGGCGTGGGCGTGCAGATCAAGGGCGGCACCGGAGTCACGGTGACGCGCTCGCGCCTGATCAACAACGCCCGCGCCGGGCTGTTCGACATGTCCGCGGCGCGCAACACGACGCTGAGCGGGTCGATCGTGAGCAGCAACGGCCACGACGGCCAGCGCTACAACGGCGACGGAGTCGAGCTCAACAGCAGCGGCGCGACCGTCACCGGCAACCACATCACGCGCAACGGCGACGGGGTGGGCTTCGAGCACGGGATCTACGCCGGCAGCACGGCGCGGCGCTACACGATCACGGGCAACACGATCGGCGGGAACGCGGGCGCCGACGTCAAGGCCGCCGGCGGGCCCGGGCTGGTCGCCAACAACCGGCTCATGTCGGGGCTCTTCGGCGTCGTGCTGTCCGACAATCCCGCGCCCGTGACCGTGCAGTACAACCTCATCCAGGGCCGCTTCCAGCACGGCATCCTGCTCACCACGGGACACACCGCGGCGCGTGCGCGGCTGTGGAACAACACCGTGCAGCAGACGGGTCGCTCGACGCGCAGCGGCAACGCCTCGGCGGTGTTCGTCGCCAGCGCCGACCCTGCTCGAGCTGCGCAACAACCTGTTCGCGTACACGAACTCCGACGCGCTCGGCACGGCGCTCATGATCAACGACCGCGCGCGCCTCGGGAGCTTCCTGTCGGGCACGAACTGGTACTCGAGCACCGACAGGGCGCGGCGCCGGCTGGCCTGGAACGGCTCGCGCGTGACGTTCGGCCAGTGGCGCACGCTCACGGGGCAGGACTCGTCCAGCATCGACTCGCCGCCGCCGCGCTTCGCGTCCAGCGGACGCGTCGCCTCGCGCAACATGGGCGCCGCCCGCGGCACGCGCCTGGGCCTCGCCCGCGACTACGCCGGGACGGCTCTCGATCCCCAGGAGCAGCCCGACATCGGGGCGTTCCAGCACCCCTGAGTCTCCATCGTGCCCGCTCGCAGCGGGATTTCCCGGAGCGCAGATCTCGCAACGGAGCGCACAAAGTTGTAGCTTCGCGCAATGATGCGCCTCCCAGCCGTACTGCCGCCGCTCCTCGTCGCACTCGTGATCCCGGCGGTCGCCCACGGCGGCGGATCTGTACGTCAACCCGGCGCAGCTGGGCTGCTCGGACGCCGCCACGAGGGCCGTCGCGGGCAACCCGACGACCCCGTGGTGCTCGCCTGCGCCCGCCCTGCGCCTGACGGCGCCCGGCGATGTCGTCCATCTCGCGGCCGCCACCTACGCGGCGCAGTTGCGGCCGGTGGCGTCGGGCGCGCCGGGACAGCCGGTCGTCTACCAGGCCGATGGCCCCGTGACGATCTCGGCGCCCGCCGGAACGGTCAGCGTGATGCTGGTCGGCGTCCACGACATCGTCCTGCGCGGCGAGACGGTGCTGGCGGCGGCGCCTCAGGCCGTCTGGGTCGACAGCGCGGCTCGCGTCTCGCTCGACGGCGTCACCGTGACCAACAGCGCGGGCACGGGCGTCCAGATCAAGGGCGGCACGTCCGTCACGATCGCGAACTCGAACCTGGTCGGCAGCTCGCGCGCGGGCCTGATGGAGATGGCACAGGCGGTCGGCACGACGCTCAGCGCGTCGACGGTCAGCGGGAACGGCAGGGACGGGCAGCAGTACAACGGCGACGGCGTGGGTCTCAACGGCACCGGCGGCTCGGTGCTCGACTGCACGATCACCGGCAACGGCGACGGCGTCGGCTTCGAGCACGGCATCTACGCCGGCGCGACGGCCAACGGCTACACGATCGCGCGCAACCAGATCGGCGCCAACGCGGGAGCCGACATCAAGGCCGCCGGCGGCCCGGGGCTGGTCGCCGACAATCGCCTCACGTCGTCGATGTTCGGGCTCGTGATCTCCGACAACCCGGCCGTCGTGACGTTCCAGTACAACCTCGTCCAGGGCAGCTTCCAGCACGGGATCCTGATCACGACGGGCGCGACGCCCGCACGTGCGCGGCTCTGGAACAACACCGTCCAGCAGACCGGGCGCTCGACCGCGAGCGGCAACGCGTCGGCGGTCTTCATCGTCAGCGCGGCGCAACTCGAGGCGCGCAACAACCTCTTCGCGTACACGAACGCCGACCTGCTCGGATCGGCGTTCCTGCTCAACGACGCGACGCTCGTGGGGTCGTTCACCGCCGACACCAACTGGTACGCGAGCCCCGACCCCGGTCAGCGCCGCGTGGCCTGGAACGGCGCGCGCGTCACGTTCCCGCAGTGGCGCACCCTCTCGCACGGCGACGCGGCGAGCCTCGACTCGGCGCCGCCCACCTTCGACGCCGCGGGCCGCGTCACGTCGGCGAATCTCGGAGCGGCCAGAGGCATCACCCTGGGCCTGACCCACGACCTGGTCGGCACGCCGCTCCCGACCCTGTCGCCGCCGGACATGAGCGCCTTCCAGCGCATCTGACCGCACGCTCGGGGCAGACCCAAACGTGCGATCGCGACTGACTCGCATGGGGCCAGGCCCCATTCGAGCGCCTCGCGCCTCGAGCGTGCGGCTGCAGGAGAACGGGGCCGCCCTCCGAGGAGGACGGCCCCGCGGGAACCGGAATCTCAGCAGTGGCTAGCGGCTGAGCGGCGTGGCGTTCGAGATCGCCGTGTCGGCGCCGGGCACCGATGCGACGACGCGGAGGTTGCCGCGCTCCGCGGGCTTCAGGATGGTCTTCGAGAACGTGCCGGACTTCGTGGAGTAGCCGGTCGCGAGCGTCTTGCTGCCGATCTTGATCGCGACGCGCACGTGGTCGTCGGCGCCGGGGATCCGGACCGAGAAGTGCAGGAGCTTGCCGCCGGTCTTGCGCTGCAGCACGAACTTCGGCTGCGCGAGGACGACGTGCGTGTCCTGGCCGGCGATGCCGTAGACGGTGGCGTTGCCGCCCTCGACCGAGGCGACGGCGTAGCGGCCGCGGGCGGCCAGCGTGAGGTCGCCGTCGTCGCTGAAGAACGAGCGCAGCGTCGCGCGGATGATGAACGTGCCGTCGGGCCGCACCATCGTGGCGCTGCGTGCCGGCATCAGACCGAACGAGCCGAGCGACTCGAGGCTGACGGCGTCGCCCGAGCGACCGGTGCCGCCGATCGAGTAGCGATAGCCGTACGTGGCGCTGACCGGAGCGGCGATCGTGACGGTCTTCGGCAGGTGCACCGTTGCGCTCGAGGTCACCGACGGCGGCGACGGTCGCGCACGCGGGATCGAGGCACATCCGGGCGTTGACGGAGTTCGTCATGACCGTCTGGCTGACCGGGTTCAGCGTGATGCCGCGGCTCTTGCCGCCGTAGTGGATCGAGCTGCGCAGGGCGAACGTCACGTTCTGGAGCGTCGCGTTGGCGGCCCGTGCGGCCAGCTTGCCGACGGCGGTGCGAGCGTCGAGCGTGAACGTCAGGTGAGCACCCGACGGCGTGCGGCGCACGACGAGGACGAGGTTGTCGTCGCCGATGATCGACGCGGTGCTGCCGGGCACGTCGATGCCGGCGCGGACGTACGAGCCGGCCGTGTCCTTGCCGCTCGAGAGCACGCGGACGGAGCTCGTGCCGGTGAGCTCGCTCGAGAACGTGCCGAGCTGCGTGCCCGGCCCGGCGGCGAGCATGGACGCCCAGGCCGAGGACGTGAGGTGACGCGAGTCGACGTTGAAGCGCACGATGCCGGTCGCGGCCGGCGCGCCGCCGGCGCCGTTGTCGATGACGGCACGCAGCGTGATGGAGGGGCGGGCTGCAGCGAGACCGCTGTTGAAGCTCTCGGACAGCTGCGCGCGATAGTCGGCGGCCTGTGCGGCGAGGGGCAGCGCCAGCATCGCGACGGCGCCGAGGCCGGTGGCGCGGCGGAGGCGCTGGTTCAGATGCTTCGTCACGATGTACCTCCCTGTCGATCGGTTGGAACCTTCCGATCGCAGGAGTACCACCGCCCGGGCGCGACTCGGGGGCGACGACCGGTTTGTTTACGGACGCCTGACGCCAGCGGCCGATCCTTACCGATCCCGAACGTCTCGCTCGTCAGATCGAGGGATGGAACAGCGGCACGAGCGGCTCCCATCCGGCGCGCAGCACGGCCACCAGCGAGGGCGGTGTGATCACGGTCGCGGCGCCGTCCCGTGGACGCGCGATGCGCTCGGCGTAGCCCGCGGGCGTCCACCGCGCCAGCTCCGGGCCGCGCACGAGCCAGGGCTCGCCGTCGCGCAGGACGAACGCGCCGTCGGGGAGATCGCCGAGCGGCGCCCGGTGGTGCCGCTGCGCCCGCGTGCCCGGCGCGACGCGCTCGCCGTGCAGCTGGAGGTCGATCGCGTCGGCACCGGCTCTGACCCGGATGGAGCTCGCGCCAGATCTCGCCCAGGCGCACGTAGTCGGCGCGCCGGCAGAGCGCACACGGGCGATGGCCCGGCGGCGAACGCCGTCACCTCGTCGAGGAAGAAGAGCTCGGTGAAGCGACCGGGCTGCAGCTTCGGGCCGCGCTCCCAGCCGCGGAACTCCAGCCGGCACGCGATCCAGCGCCGCGTGCCGTAGCGCCGGCGGATGCGCCCCTGATCGTCGTGCATGCACCCGCGGTTGCCGTAGAGGAGCCCGCGCGCGGGGTGCGCGACCAGCTCGGAGAACGGCGTGACGCGGTTCTGCAGCGGCATGCCTCGGAGACCCTAGCGGCGCTTCCTCAGCCGACGAGGCGCAGCTGCGTGAAGGTCTCGACCGGCTTCGGGGGCGGTGCGGCGGCCGGCGCGAACCCGCGCGACAGCAGCGGGCTGCGCGCGCATCCTCCGTGCCGCTCGACGAGCGCCCGCACGCGGTCGCCGAGCTTCTCCTGCTCGTCGCGCGCGAGGTAGCCGTTGCGGGCGCCGTAGAGCTCGTCGTAGCGCTCGACCAGATCGGGCCGCTCGCGCTCGAGCCACGGCATGAACAGCTCGCGCACGCCCGGGTCGCAGGTGCAGGCCGATGCTCGAGATCGAGACCGCGCCCGCCTCGACGCAGGCGCGCACCACCTCGCGAGAGCTGCTCCTCGCCGTCGGAGAGGCCCGGCAGGATCGGCGCCACGAGCACGCCGCAGGGGAGCCCGGCCTCGGTCAGGCGCGCGAGCGCCTCGACCCGGCGCCAGCGGCGGCGGAGTGCCGGGCTCGCTGATGCGCCAGACCTCCTCGTCGAGCGTGCCGATCGAGAAGTTCACGCGCACGTCCGTGCGCTCCGCGGCGGCCACGAGGACGTCGAGGTCGCGCTGGATCATCGTCGACTTCGTGAGGATCGAGAACGGGTTGCGCGCCCGCCCGAGCGTCTCGACGATGCCGCGCGTGAGGCGGTAGCGGCCCTCGCACTGCTGGTAGGGATCGGTGTTCGTGCCCATCGCGATGTGCTCGCCGCTCCAGCTCGGCCGCGCGAGCTCGGCCGCGAGCCGCTCGACGGCGTTGACCTTGACGACGATGCGCCGCTCGAAGTCGTCGCCGCCGTTCAGCCCGAGGTACTCGTGCGTCGGCCGCGCGAAGCAGTAGGTGCAGGCGTGGCTACAGCCGCGATACGGGTTGATCGTGTACCGGAACGGCATGCGCGACGCCGCGCGGCACCTCGCTGATGATCGAGCGCGCCTTGACGTGCAGGTACTCGACCTCGCGCAGCTCGCGCGTCGGATCGACGTCGTCGTCGAGCAGCGAGCCCTGCGGATCGGTGCCGGCGAGCGACCAGCGCAGCGTGCTGTCCGCGGTGCGCCATGCCGGCAGCATAGCGAACATATGTTCGTATGCGCAGATCGTCAGGCGCGTACGGGCATGTGGCGCTGGAACCACGCCACGATGCGCGTCGTGATGTCGATCTGCGCCGGGAACGTGTGCACGCCGTGGCCCTCGCTCGGGGTAGATCGCGACGTCCGACGGGCACGCCCTGCTCGACGAGGGCGTTGTGGAACTCGATCGCCTGGTCGGGCGGTGTCGCGCGGTCCTGCATGCCCGCCGTCAGCAGCGTGGGGGTGCGGTCGGCGTGCGCGAACAGCACCGGGCTGCGGTCGTAGTACTGGCCGCCCGCGGGCTTCGGCTCGCCGTCGAGGAAGTCGCCGACCCACGCGCCGAGGTTGCTCCCGAAGCGCTCGCGAGTACCAGTTGGACACGGGCGAGATCGCGACGGCCGCCTTGAAGCGCGCGTCCTGGGTCGGCAGCCAGCACGACATGAACCCGCCGTAGCTCACGCCCATGATGCCGATGCGGTCGGGATCGGCGAGCCCTCGGCCACGAGGTGGTCGAGGCCCGAGAGCATGTCGCCGACGTCGCCGCCGCCCATGTCGCCGACGACGAGCGAGGCGAACTCCTGCCCGCGCCCGGTCGAGCCGCGCGACGTTCGGCTCGAAGATCGCGTAGCCGTTCTCGATCAGCGCGAGGACGCTCTCCTTGGGCGGGTGGTCCTGGAACGCCCAGATCGGCCCGCCGTGCACGTGCAGGATCGTCGCGAAGGGCGCCTCGCCGCGCGGCGAGCGTGAGGAAGCCCTCGATCTCGCGCCCGTCGGGCGCCGTCCAGCGCACGCGGCGGCGGTCGCCGATCGCATCGCGGCGCGCCTCGGAGCCGGCGTGGGCGAGATCGGCCAGCGTCCGCGTCTCGCTCGCCGTCGATCAGCACGACTGCCGGAGCGCGATCCCAGGCCTCGACGACGGTCGCGAACGCCCGGCCGGCCCCGACCGGCGAGCCGCTCGGGTAGTGGCCCCCGCCGCACGCGCCCGTCGCCGACCCAGATCTCCGTCGGCCATCGCCGCCGGCCGCGTCCGACGTCGAGCGCGACCGGCTCGAGGCCGCGCACGCCGACCGCGAGCAGCCGCCGGTCGTCGCGCCATTCGAGCCAGCGAGACGTCGACGCCGTGCGTGTCGACGCGTGCGCGCCTCACCCGAGGCGGGGTCGATCAGCAGCACGTCGCCCGGCCACGATCACGCGATCGCTGCAGACCGCCTCGACCACCGCCGCGCAGGTGCCGTCGGGCGAGCCGCGATCCAGCCGAGCTGCACGTCGCGTGTGGCGCAGCGTGCGCGAGGTGCGCGCGCGGGGTCGATCAGCGCGAGCTCGGCGCGGTACCACGCACCCTCGCCGGCGCCCTCGGAGACGATGGCGACGATGCTCGCGTCCCCGCACCAGGCCGCCTCCCAGACGTTGTCGCGATCGGGCGAGGCCTGCCGGAGCTCGCCGCTCGCGACCTCCAGGATGTAGAGCGCGCGGCGCGCGCTCGCCCGCGCCCTCGGTCGAGTCGACGAGCGGGATCCAGGACGGCAGCTCGGCCTGGTGGCCGAGCGTGCCCGAGCCGAGCGCGTCGGTCTGCTCGGCGCCGTGGCCCGCGACGAGCAGCAGGATGCGCGTGCCGTCGGGCGACCATTCGTGGTGCTCGACGATGCCCGGGCACCTCGGTGAGCTGCCGCGCCTCGCCGAGCGCTCCGGACTCGAGCGCGAAGAGCTGCGGGGTGCCGGCCGTCGCTGCGATCGGAGAGGAAGGACAGGGTCGAGCCGTCGGGCGACCAGCGCGGCCCGGAGTCCTCGTTGGGGCCGTGCGTGACCTGGCGCATCCCGGAGCCGTCCGCCGCCGCGAGGCAGATGCGGCCGTTCGGATGCCCCTCGAGCGCATCCATCCGCGCGCCGCAGAACGCGACCGTTCTGCCGTCCGGACTCGCGCGCACGTCGCTCGCGCGCCGTGATCTGCCCGAATCCGGGCTCCGCGAGCCGGCGATACGCCGCCTCGATCTCCTGGTACAGCGGCGTCTCGCGCAGGTCTCGTTCCATTCGGCGGAGGATAGACTCGCGGCGTGGGTCTGTTCTCCCGCAAGAAGCGAGACGTCGCTCCGGCCGACCTCCCCGAGGAGGTTCCCGCCGTCCAGGATCAGGCCGTGATCACGCATCTGCGCCTGTCGAACGACGACTTCGGGACGACCGAGGAGCGCGAGGCCGTGTTCGCGCTCGAGGGGCGCATCGCCAGCGCCGCCGAGCGCGTCGGCTGCTTCCACGACGGCAACCAGTTCGGCGGCGGCGAGGTCGAGCTGTTCACCTACGGCCCCGACGCCGACGTGCTCTTCGGCGTGATCGAGGAGAGCCTGCGCGGCTTCGAGGTGCGCCCCGGCAGCTACGCGATCAAGCGCTACGGCGCCGATCGAGGATCCGAACGTGCGCGAGGAGCGGGTCGAGCTCGCCTGACCCGCTCCCCGCTGTGGTTCAGCGTTCGACGGTGACCGGGACGCCGGCGCCGATGCGCTTCGCGAGCCACGTGATCGCGCTCGGGGCTGAGCCGGATGCAGCCGTGCGAGGCCGCGCTCCCGAGCGGCTCGGAGAGGCCGTTGGTGCCGTGGATGCCGATCTGGCCGGGCCCGCCCTCGAACTCCTGGAAGATGTCCGAGCGCGCGCTGATGGCGAGGGCGTAGGGGCCGCCGACGTCCGTGCGGCGAGATCGCGAGCGCCTCCTCCACGAAGAACTGCCCGTACGGCGTCGGCGTCGCGGCCTTCGGCACGACGGCCGGAGAACGTCCGCACGAGCAGGCCGTCCCGGAAGACGGCGACGGTGCGCTCGAGTCACGTCGACGACGAGGCGCCATTCGGTCGACGACCGGATCGTCTGGTCGGCGAGGATCCAGCCCGTGTGGCCGCTGGGCCGGCCGGGCAGGCGGACGTGCACCCAGCGGTTGCCGTCCTTGCCCTTGACCGCGCCCATCACGGGCAGCACGGTGCGCACCTGGGTGAGCGGCCGCACGGCGGCGACCGGCTCGATGACTCGCGCCTGCGTGCTGGCGGAGGCGCGGGCGACGTGATCCTGGAGCAGGATCACGAGCGGCTGGGTCACGGCGACGTGCGGCGCGGTCGCGCGCACGGGGCCGGCGACGGCCGTGCCGGCGCCGGCGACGACGAGCGTCGCGGCGAGCGGGATGAGGGCGAGGTACCTCATCCGGTGAACGCCGAGGGGCCGGTGGTCGGGCTCAGCACGGCGTCCGCGCAGGCGCGGTAGCCGAGCGCGAGCGTCTTGGCCTTGGTGGCGTCCTTGAACGTCACGTGCGCGTTCACGTGGTGCGCGCCGGGCATGGCCCGCACGAACACGTCGTAACGGGCGCTTGCGCGAGGCTCGAGATCCGCTTGCCGTCGAGGCGTGAAGACGACGCGCTTGATCAGCTTGCCGTGGACGGTCGCGCGGAAGCCGGAGGTGCAGGTCGCGTGCGGCGTGCGCTCGAAGCTCGTCGTGCCGTTGCGCGTCGTGGTGCGCTTCGGGTTGCTGGCCGTGGCCTTCGCATGCGCCGCGAGCAGCGCCGGGTCTCGGCCGTGCCGGTGCCGGTGCCGGTGCCGGCGAGCCCGAGCCCGGGCCGCGACCGGGCGTGGGCGCCGATCGACGTCGATCCGGTGTTGCAGCGGCTGCTGTCGATCACGTTGTTGATCAGCGTGACCGCGCCGTTGCGGGCGAGCAGCCGGCCGATGACCGTGGCGCCGTTGTTGAGCGAGATGCTCGAGAGCGCCATCAGGTTGCCCTGGAACGCCGTCGTGGTGCCGAGCGTCGCGGAGCTGCCGACCTGCCAGTAGACGTTGCAGGGGTTGGCGCCGTTGAGCGAGCACGACCGAGCTGGCCGAGGCGGTCGTCAGCGCCGAGGCGATCTCGAACACGAACTGCGCCGTCGGGATCGCCCTCGGCGTCGAGCGTCAGCGGACCGGTGAGCTGGGCCGACGACGTGAAGCGATAGGCGCCGGCCTTCAGCGTGCGGTTGCCGAGGTCGGTGCCCGTGAGGTCGTTCGCGGGCGAGACCGGCTGGCCGGCCGCGACGTCGTACGCCGTCGTGAGGTCGAGCTGGGCCTGTCGCGGCGACGCGCGTCGGTGGCGTGCGTCGCGCCGTTCACGACGGCGGGCAGCCCGAAGCCGACGAGTGCCGTGCCGGGCGAGACGCCGAGGTCGCCGTTGAGCACCGACGGCCCGGTGTTCGTCGCGGTGGAGCCGGCCAGGACGACGAACGAGCTCGTCGTGCCGAGGAGCACGGGCGATGCCTGTGCGGCTGCGGGCAGCGCGACGCAGGCGAGTCCGATCACGAGCGCGGCAGCGTTGCGCCTGCCGCGCCGGAAGCGGGGAGGACCGAACATGAACCACGACCTGACTGATGGGCGAGCAGCCCCTACAACGGTCCCTCTGGTCGCCACGGACCGACGTGCGGAAGATCAGCGTGGTTGGCACGATTTCTGTAGCCCGGCCGACTCGGGTCTCGGAGTCCCGTGGCTTTGCGGACCCGCCTTGCGACGGGGGTGCCTGAAAGCGAGATAGATCTGCTCTGGTGTCATAACTGCATCGGCACATCCAGGAGGAGCATGAGCAAGATGCCCCTTTTATTGCGGAAATGCAGGAAGAACGCACCGAAAACGGCTGCGGCGCCGTCCCGGAGGACGGCGCCGCGAGCCTGCTTGTTGGCGGGAATGCTTCGGTGGTTCTGAGCCGGGCGGGCCGCGGGCCTTCGCGGCGCGCGACCGAGGGGTACGCGTGCGCCGCCTGCGTCGCCTGCCCGGTGGAAGTCCCTGCCTGCGCATTCCTGCGTGGCGATACCACCTGGGGGGCGAATTGAAACCAGTGTCGGTACCGTGCCGCTGTGCGCATCGCGACCTGGAACGTCAACTCGATCAAGCAGCGCCTGCCGCGGCTGCTGCCGTGGCTGGACGAGCGGCGGCCGGACGTCGTCTGCCTGCAGGAGACCAAGCTCGCCGACGACAAGCTCGCCGAGCTGCTCGGCTCCGAGCTCGAGGGTCGCGGGTACGCCATCGCGGCACACGGCGAGACGGCCTGGAACGGCGTGGCGATCCTCTCGCGCGTCGGGTTGGACGACGTGGTCGCGGGACTGCCGGGCGGCCCGGGTTTCCCGCACCAGGAGGCGCGCGCGGTGGCAGCGACGTGCGCGGGCGTCCGGGTGGTCTCGGTCTACGTTCCGAACGGCCGCACCCCGGGGTCGGATCACTACGACTACAAGCTCGCGTGGCTGGCGTCGCTGCGCGACGTGGTCGCGGCCGGGCCGGACGCGATGGTCGTCTGCGGCGACATGAACGTCGCGCCGACCGATGAGGACGTGTTCGATCCCGACGCCTACGAGGGCCAGACGCACGTCACGCCGCCCGAGCGGGCGGCACTGGCAGCGCTCGAGGAGGCCGGGTTGCACGACGTCGTGCGCGACCGCTGGCCCGGCCGAGCGGGTGTTCACCTACTGGGACTACCGGGCCGGGATGTTCCATCAGGACTGCGGGATGCGCATCGACCTCGTGCTCGGCGACCACGGCGGTCGCCGACCGCGTCCGCGCCGCCTGGATCGATCGACAGGCGCGCAAGGGCAAGGGGCCGAGCGATCACGCGCCGGTGATCGTCGACCTGGACGAGGCGCCGGACGGTGACATCGGGCCCGTCGTGCCGCCGCCGTCGGCGCCGGTGACCCGGCGCGGCGCGAAGCGGCTGCCGCAGGCGCCGTAGGCGCCGGCCGCCTCAGTCCCGCGGGCGGTCGCGGTCGCGCGAGGGCTGGACGCGCTTCGGCTCGCCCGGCATCTTCGGATAGTCCGGCGGATACGGCATGTCGGCCTCGCCTCCGCTGGCGTCGCGCTCGTACATGTCGAGCAGCGGCTGCAGCGAGTGGGCGACGTCGTCGATGGCCGCGTGACGATCGCCGATCTCGGCGAAGCGCGCGGGCATCGACGCGACGGTGAAGTCCTCCGGCGCGACCTCCGGGAGCTCGTCCCACGTCACCGGCGCGGAGACCGGCGCGCCCGGCTTCGGCCGCACGCTGTAGGCCGATGCGATCGTGCGATCGCGGGCGTTCTGGTTGTAGTCGACGAAGATGCGCTCGCCGCGCTCCTCCTTCCACCACTTCGTCGTCACCTCGCCCGGAAGCCGCCGCTCGAGCTCGCGGCCGAACGCGATCGCGGCGTGACGCACGTCGGTGAACGTCCAGCGCGGCTCGATCCGGACGTAGATGTGGATGCCGCGGCCGCCCGACGTCTTCGGGAAGCCCGTGTAGCCGAGATCGCCGAGCAGGACGCGCGCCTCGGCGGCGACGCGCACGGCGTCGGCGAAGTCGGTGCCGGGCTGGGGGTCGAGGTCGAGGCGCAGCTCGTCGGGATGGTCGACGTCCTCGTCGCGCACCGGCCACGGATGGAACGTGATGGTGCCCATCTGCGCCGCCCAGCCGACGACGGCGATCTCGGTCGGGCGGATCTCGTCGGCGTGCCGGCCCGACGGGAACGTGATCCGCGTCGTCTCGACGTAGTCGGGGGCTCCGCGCGGGATGCGCTTCTGGAAGAAGGCGTCGCCGCCGCCCTGCTCCCGCGTCGAGAGCACGATGCCCGGGTGCACGCCCTTGGGCCACCGCTCGAGCGTCGTCGGACGCCGCGCGAGCGCGCGCATGATCCCGTCCTCGACGGCGAGGTAGTACTCGACGATGTCGAGCTTGGTCACGGCGGCGGTGCGCTCGGTCGCCGGGAAGATCACGCGATCGCCGCTGCTCACGCGCAGCTCGCGTCCCCCGGCGTCGATGGTCGTGCTCTCCTTCGGTGCCATGCTGGAGTTCTACGCGAGTGGCGCTCCGGCCGCGAACGGAGAAGGAGGGATTCGAACCCTCGACAGAGGTTAACCCCCTGTAACGCCTTAGCAGGGCGCCGCCTTCAGCCACTCGGCCACTTCTCCCGCGCTCCCAGGATACCGGCCGCGCGCGGGGTCGGGTGCGTCAGCCGAGGGGGCGGCGCACGCTGATCTCGGCGTGCATGCCGCGAGTCGCGAGCGCGGCGAAGAAGGGCGCGACCGGGATGATCACCTCGGGGCCGCCGACGCCGGTGCGCAGCGCCTGGCCGCCCGCCAGCAGCTGGGCGGCGACCGAGGGCGGCACGCCGGTCGAGTACGTGCCGGAGTCGGTGCCCCATTCGGCGTGCTGCGCGAGCGGGAGGTCGGCGTCGATCTCGACGCGCGCGCCGCCGCTCGTGCCGACGACGTGGGCGCGCAGGCGCTCGAGCGCGTCCGGGTCGTCGGGCGCGCCGCCCTGGCGGGCGAGCACGGCGACCAGCACGTCGCGCGGGCGCACCTCGCGTCCGTCGACGACCACCGGATCGGTCGACGCCATGCCCGAGGCGACCAGCGCGCGCAGCGGCAGCGTGTGCGCGGGCGGCAGGCCGAGCCGCCACTCGACCGTGCGGATGCCGCGGTCGGCGTAGGAGCGGGGGAGGGTGGCCTGCTCGGAATGGATCGTGTAGACGCACTCGACGTCGCCCTCGGGCAGGTGGTACGTCCGCGCGCCGCCGCCGGCCGGCATGAGCTGCTCGCGCCCGTCGATGAACATCGGCGCGGGGCGGGTGAACTCGTCGATCAGCGTGTCGGCGGCGTAGGCCGGGACATAGGGCTCGTCCGGGTCGTACGGGCGCCCGGCGACGACCGCGTCGAGCACCTCGATCGACTCCACCGTCTCGAGCTCGGCGACGGCCGCCGCCGCGAGCATGTTCGTGATGCCCGGCGCCGCCCCCATGGAGATCGCGGCGGACAGGCCGGCCTCGCGGAAGGCCTCGTCGAGCTCGTACTGCTCGATCGCGAAGTAGTAGAGGCCGCCGAGATCCGTGTAGTGCGCCCCGACCTCGAGGCAGGCCTGCATGACGGGCAGGTTGAGCCGGTGCGAGGCGGCGTTGACGACCGCGTCGGCGCCGTCCAGGGCGGCACGCATGTCGGCTGCCGTCTCGCCCGGCGCCCGGACCTCGACGTTCTCGTGGGCCGCCGCGATCTCGTCCGCGCGGTCGGCGTCCCGGTCGATCAGGAGCACGCGCTCGACGCCGTCGCTCGTCGCCGCGTCGGCGGTCGTGATCCTGCCCATGCCTCCCGCTCCGCCGATCACCGCAATGCGCATCGCGCGAGCGTAGCGGCGAGCCGCGCGCCGGGAGTCACGCGCGCGCGAAGCGCTCCGCGGGGAAGCGCGGCAGCACCTTGCCGTCGTAGCCGCGCAACTCGCGCCCGGCGCAGAGCGCGTTCAGCACCGCCTCCTCGGCGGCCTCCGCGCAGGCGGCGAAGAGCAGGCTGAGCGGGTCGTCGCGCAGCATGCGCAGCCCGAGCTCGTCCGCGCCGTCGCGCGGCAGCAGGTTCGCGGTCGTCCAGGCGAACGCGATCTCGCCGGAGCCGTGCGAGCCGTACGAGCCGGTGCGCGCGAGGCCGACGAACGGCCTCCGCGCCAGCCGGCGGAGCTGGTGCGGCAGCAGCGGCGCATCGGTGGCGACGAGGCAGAGGCACGAGCCCTCGCCGCTCGAGGCCGCCTCGCGCGCGAGCGCGCGTCCGACCGGATCTCCGACGAGCACGAAGTGCTCGGTCAGGCCGTAGTTCGCGAGCACGAGCACGCCGACGGTGTGCGCGCCGACGACGCGCGAGGACGTCCCGATGCCCGCGGCGTAGCCGAACGTCTCCATGCCGACCCCGGCGCCGATCTGGCCCTCGGCGACGGCGCCGTCGCGCGCGCCGTCGAGCGCCTCGGCGACCAGCGCCTCGCCGGGCTCGGGGCCCTCGCGCACATCGCACCACGCCGACGGATCGCACTCGCCGACGACCGGGATGATCACGTCGTCGCGGCCGATGCGCGGCTCGCGCGCCGTCAGGACGCGCGTCGCACCGGCGTACACGGAGCCGACGTAGGACGTGGCCGTGAGGAAGACCGGCGTCTCCTCGTAGCCCCACTCATCGATCATCTGCGTGCCCGTCAGCTCGCCCGCGCCGTTGAGCGCCGCCGTCGCGCAGAAGTACGAGTCGTGCCAGGGATCGCCCGCGTGCGGCCAGACCGCCGTCACGCCGGTGTGGTCGGGCACGGCATTCGCGTGGCCCACGCGCACGCCGGGCACATCCGTGATCGCGTTCGCCGGGCCGGTCGGCACCTGTCCCACGACGAATCCGTACTCGCGCGCGCGCACCGGCCGAAGCTAGCAGGAACGCCAACTAGGTTGAGAGACGTGGAAGCGTTCGATACCGCGATCGTCGGCGCAGGGCCCTTCGGGCTCTCGATCGCCGCGCACCTCTCGCGCATCCTCGGCATCATCATGTTCGGCGAGCCGATGCGCACCTGGCGCACGCTGATGCCGCCGGACATGCTGCTCCGCTCCGACTGGGAGCACACCAACCTGTCCGCGCCGAACGGCGCGGGGACGCTCGAGGCGTGGGCGAGGAGCGGGGAGGGCGAGCGCGTGGAGCCGCTGCCGCTCCAGCACTTCCTCCGTTACGCCGAGTGGTTCCACCGCGTCATTCGTGCCGCAGAGCGACCCGGCCGACGTTGCACGGATCGACCTCGCCGACGGAGGCGTGCGCGTGACCACGGTGTCGGGCGACGAGGTGCAGGCCCGCAACGCGGTGCTCGCGCTCGGCGTGACGCCGTTCCCGCGCGTGCCGCCGGTGCTGGGTGCATCCGGCGATCCGCGCATCCGCATCGTGCTCGAGCGCACCGGCTACGACGACCTCGCGGGCAAGCGCGTCGCCGTGATCGGCGCGGGCAACAACGGCGTGGAGAGCGCCCTGCTCGCACACCGCGCCGATGCGGCGAGCGTCGAGCTGCTCGTGCGCTCGCGCGTGCGCTGGTTCACCGAGCGCGAGCCGCACGCGCCGCGCGGGCCGGTGCGGCAGCGCCTCTACGACCTCGCGTACCCCGTCGTGGGCTTCGGGCCGCCGCCGATCAACCGCTTCGCGATCCACCCGGATGCGTTCGCGCGGCTGCCGCACGCGATGCGGCTGCGCATCAACCAGCGTCTGCTGCGACCGGGCGCGGCGCCCTGGCTGCGCGAGCACGTCGAGGGCGTCATCCCGATCACCGAGGGCGTCGAGGTGCAGCGCGTCGAGTCGCGGCCCGACGACCTGGTGCTCACGCTCAGCGACGGGACGACCCGCGAGGTCGACGCCTGCATCGTCGCCTGCGGCTTCGCATTCAGCCGCGACGGGCTCAAGGTGCTGTCGCCCGAGTTGCGCATGCGCATCGCCATCCAGGACGGCTGGCCCGTGCTCGATCGCTCGTTCCGCACCAGCGTCCCGCAGATCTCGCTCGTCGGCTTCCCGGCCGAGGGCCGCTTCGGCCCGCTCTCGCGCTTCGTCGAGGGCGCCGACTTCGCCGCCCAGCGCGTCGCGGAGTCGCTCGCCGGCCGCTCGCTCGCCGCCTAGCGCGACCGGTCTCGAGAGCCGTCAGAGCAGCGACGTGAAGAGCGCGTCGTAGCGCCCGACCATCTGCTCGCGTGAGAACGACTCGCGGGCGCGCGCGTGCGCCGCCTCGCCGAGAACGGACGAGCTGCGAGGGATCCGCGGCCCAGGCGGCGAGCACGCGGCCCGCGGCAGGAGCGTTGCGCGGCGGCACGAGCTCGCCCGTGCTCCCGGGCGCGACGAGGTCGCCGATGCCGCCGACGGCCGTCGCGAGCACGGGCAGGCCGGCCGCCATGGCTTCCAGGATCGAGTACGGGAGGCCCTCCCAGTCGCTGATCAGCGCGAAGGCGTCGCAATCGGCGAGCTGAGCGGGAACGTCGTCGCGGTTCCCGAGCAGCGTGACGCGGCCGGCCAGGTTCAGCTCGTCGCGATGCCGCTCGATCGCCTCGCGATCGGGGCCGTCGCCGAAGACGCGCAGGTCCCAGCGCTCGCAGCCGGGCTCGGCGAGCGCGTCGAGCAGGGTGATGAGATCCTTCGGCGGGGCCAGCCGGGCGGTGCAGCCGAGCACGAGGCGCTCGCCGGGAGGCCGGCGATAGGGGAGAGCGGCCGGCGCGTCGACGCCGTTGTGGATGACGTGCAGCTCGCCGCGCGGCTTGATGTTGCGATCGTGCGCGAGCTTCAGGTCGTGGTTCGAGACGCACACGATCGCGTCGCTGAGCGGCGCGACGGCGCGCTCGGCCGTCGTGTACACGGCTCCCGCGGCGCCGCCGCGGCCCGAGAACGCCCAGCCGTGCGCGGTGAACACCGTCTTCGCGCCGAGCCGGGCGAGCGCGAGCCGGGCGAGGACGCCGGCCTTCGACGAGTTGATCTGCACGACGTCGGGTGCGAGCGCGCGCGCCAGCGAGCGCAGCTCGCGCACGGCTGCGGCGTCGTGGTAGGGATGCGGGTCGCGCACGAGGTGGCGCACGTGATGGAACGGGACGTCGAGCGCGGCGCACGCATCCACGACGGCCCCGTCGGGCCCGTGCGATGCGACCTCGATCGCGTAGCGCTCCCGCAGTCCTGCGACGAGCGTGGTCACGAACGTCTGGGCGCCGCCCGCCTCGGCGAGCGTCACGATGACGAGCAGCCTCGGGGTCACGCAGCTTGCTGCTCGACGCGGCGGGGTCGGCGACCGGGCGGCGGCGCGTCGGTCGCCCCTGCCAGCCGCGCGCGGAACAGCCACAGCGGATCCGAGCGCTCGACGATCGTCCGGCGCATCTCGTAGCGGTCGAACGGCATGCGGTTGGCGCCGAACTCACAGGTCAGCGCGGCGCGCAGGCCGCACTCGCGCGTCAGCTGGATCTCGCGCTGCGAGAAGTAGCCCGCGGGGTAGCAGAACACGCGCGCGGGGCGGCCGAGCTCGCGCGCGACGACCTCCATCGAGCCCGCGATCTCCTTGCGCGCCTCCATGGTCGTGAGCTCGGTCAGCACGGGGTGCGTGAGCGTGTGCGGCTCGAAGTGCACGAGCCCCGCCCGCTCCTCTGCCCGCAGCTCGTCCCAGCCGGCGATCGGGGGCATGGCGCCGGCCGGGTACCACGAGAACGCGGTCTCACCGGCGATCGCCCCGGGAACGACGAACACGGTGCTCGGGAAGCCGTGCTCGCGCATCACCGGGAGGGCGTTCTCGAGGACGTCGCGATAGCCGTCGTCGAACGTGAGCGCGTACGCGGCCTCGCCGGGCCCGAGCTGCAGATCGTCGATCTCGTAGAGGTCGACGACGCGTTGCCCGGTCTCCGCGATCGCGTCCATCTGGCGCCGGAATGCGTCCGGCGTGACCGCGAGCGGATCGCGATCGGCCGAAACGCGGTGGTAATAGAGGATGCGCAGGCCGGGCCGGGTCGCGGAGCCGCGGAACGCACCCGCGAGCACCTGGCCGCGCACCAGCGCCGCCTTGGCGAGGCCGACCGCTCGCGACCGGGGAGCGAGTTCGGAGAGGGGCGTCATCCCGCCTCATTGTGGTCCACAAAACACCGCTCGGTACGGCCGGGCTGCGTCTAGGGTGAGAAGGGATGCCAAACCTCTCCGCAGTTCCTTCGCCCGCTTCGGTTCGCACGCTGACCGCCGGCGAGCAGCTTTCCCAGGTCGACTCGGGCGCCTGGGACGAGCTCGTCGCTGTGGCGCCCCGGCCGAGCCCGTACCTGCTCTCCACCTGGGTTCGCGCGTGGCTCGCCGAGCCGAGCTTCGAGTGCGAGCCCGTCCTCGTCCTGGCCGAGCGCCCCGCGGGCCTCGTCGGTGTCGCGCCGTTCATCGTGCAGCGGCACGGGCGCGCTCGCATCGCGAGCTTCGTCGGCTCGCACGAGTCGGCGCTCGGGGACATCCTGCTGGCACCCGGCGAGGCGCCCTCGCTCGGTCGCGAGCTGCTCGACGCCGTCGTCGCCTCCGCCAGGCCCGACGCGCTCGACGTCTTCGGGCTGCCCGCCGCGAGCAATCTCGCGCGCGCCGCCGGCGAGCGCATGACGCTCGTCGAGCGCGTCGAGGCGCCGGTCACGGAGATGCCGGAGGGGTGGGAGGAGGCCTACACCCGCCACGCCAGCTCGAAGCGCCGGAGCACCGACCGGCGGCGCGAGCGGCAGCTGAGCGAGCTCGGGAATCTCGAGTACTCGCTCGCCACCGACGGGGAAGGCGTGCTGAGAGATCTCCCGGACGCGTTCGAGCTGCATCGCCTCCGCTGGGAAGGCCGTCCCGACGGCTCGACGTTCGGCACCCCCGGCGGCCAGCGGTTCCAGCGCGACGCGTTGCCGCGCCTCGCGGACGAGGGTCACTTCGCGATGCTGACCGTGCGCATCGACGGGAAGCCGGTCGCGTTCATGAACTGGTTCGTGATCGGCAGCACCATCTTCCTCTACCGCAACGGCTACGACGAGTCCGTGGGGCGCTTCGGGCCCGGACTCGTGACGCTCCGGCGCGCGATGGCGCTCGCATCGGAGCGTGGAGCGCGCCGCATGGAGTACCTCGGCGGCGGCGAGCGCTACAAGCGCGAGCTCGCCGATCGCTTCGACCCGATGTATCAGGGCTACGGCCTGGCGCGCGGCCCGATCGGCCACGCCTACGTCGCTCGTGCCCGCATGTCGATCGCGCTGCGCCGCCGGCTCAAGAAGAGCGAGCGCCTGCACAAGCTCTACACCTCGGGTGCGCTGCGCGGCCGCCGGTCGTCTTCGAAGAGCTCCGCTCCGTCCGAGGACAAGGCAGCGGCCTGACGCTGGTGCCGTGCGGCGTGCGCGAGCGCACGCCGCGTGTCAGCTGCAGTCGGTGAGGCGGGGGTTCTCGACGCGCGCGCGTGCGCAGGCGCGCGCGGCGAGCGCCTTGTCGTCCCCGGCGAGCTGCGCGACCAGCACCCAGGAGCTCCACTCCTGCGGCGCGCGCCGGGCGGCGGCGAGTGCATCCTCCAGGCCGCGCGCGGGCGGCTCGAGGCGGGCGGCGAGCCGGAGCGGAGCCGGATTGAACGGCGAGATCTTCGCCGCGAAGCGCGCGGCCGCGGGGTCGTTGTTGTCGACCGCGCGCTCCATCAGGCGCTCTGCGGCGAACCCGGGCAGGACCCACAGCAGCGCGAGCGCGAGCACGACGCCGCCGCCGATGCGCGCGGCGCGCCGCGGAATCGCGGGGCCGCGCGGATGGAGGGCCGCGCCGCACGCGACGAGCGCCACGACGGGCAGCGCGACCGCCGGCACCTGCCAGTGCCAGTCGACCTGCGCGTGCGCGAGCACGCACGCAACGCCCACGCCCGCGCCGGCGAGCGCCGGTGAGACGCCCTGGCGACGGCGCAGCAGGCCGGCGAGGCCGATCGCGCCCACGGCGCACCCGAGCAGCAGCCCGGGCAGGCCGAGCGTCGCGGCGAGCTCCTGCAGTTGCCCGTGGGCCTGCGCGGGCATCTCGCCGCTGTTGCCGTTGCGGAGGTAGGTCGGGCCGAAGCTGCCGGCGCCGTAGCCGTTCAGCGGCCGCGCCTTGAGGTCGTCCGCGGCCACGCCCCAGAAATCCCAGCGGTTGGACTCCACGGACAGCAGGTGCGGGCCTGCGTCGCTCTGGGCGTCGACGAGCGTGAACGAATGCCAGGCGTTCTGGATGCGCGTGGGCGCGTCCTTCTGGAGCCCGACCGCGATCACGAGCACGGCGGCGATCGCGACCGCCACCGCCGCAGCGCGGCCGAGCATCCGACGGCGCGCCGGCGAGATCGAGATGCGCTGATCGACGATCGCGATCACCGCGCCCAGGACGGCCACGATCACGCCGCCGAGCAGCAGGCGGGAGGCCGCCGTTCCGGCCGAGGCGGCCGTACCTTCGTCGACCGCCGTTCGCAGCGCGGGCAGGGCGGGCAGCAGCCCGGCGAGCGCGACGAGCAGGAACGCCGTCAGGCGCAGCCGCTCGCGCACGAGCGCGATCGCGAAGGGCGAGACGATCAGCAGCGTGACGGCCGCCCCGCGGCTCTGGGTGAGCACGGCGAAGCCGATCGCGGGCACGGCGGCGGCGAGCGCTAGCGAGCGCGCCGGCCAGGCGAGGGCGCGCTCGGCCCCGACGCCGACCAGGCTCCAGAACCCGAGCACGCCGAGCGCGGCCGACGTGTTGGGGTAGCCCGTCGGCCAGCCGAGGCGGTCGTAGATCATCATCGAGTCGGGCGCGTCCGCGGCCAGGCGCACGCAGCCGTAGAGCGTCACGAGTCCCGTCGCCGCGGCGATCAGACCGACCATGGTCGCGGCATCGCGTTGCGTGCGCACGGCGAGCAGCACGATCGCGAACGCCGCCGCGTAGAAGAGCGTGCGCGAGGCCTCGGTCGCCGCATCGCCCGGCAGCCAGGCCCAGAACACCGAGAGCCCGCTCCAGAGCGCCAGTCCGCCGAAGCAGCCCAGAGCGACGAGGCCGAGCCCGCGCCGCAGTCGCATGACGTCGAATGCGAGCATCCCGCCGGCGGCGAGCACGGCCACGAGCGCCCACGGCATCCAGTCGCCGGTCGCGGAGCCGCCGTCCTGCGCGGCGAGCGCGAGGGTGGCGATCGCGGGCAAGGTCAGCCAGGCGATCCGGGCAAGCACGGCGGCACGCGGCCGCGGCAGCGCGATGGCTGCAGGAAGACTCATGCAACTCACACTAGTCCGGCCCTGTGGCCGTTTTCACGATTCGCGCAAGGACAGGGTCAGACCCGCAAGTTGCGGGTCTGACCCCGGTCTTGCAAGACTCAAGCTGAGGTAGAGAGTAAGGCTCAGTGATGGTCGACCGGCTGCGGGTGCGGGCGGTCTCGCACCTCGGCGATGAAGCCGGCGATCTCGTCCTGCGCGCGGGCCAGCCAGCGCGCGCCCTTCTCGGGCGTGGCGACGGTCGCGTCGCCCGTGACGCCCGACTGCGAGAGCGCGCTCCAGTGCGGCATGTACGAGAGCGGGCCGTCGCTCCAGTCCATCCACATGTACTCCGTCTGCGGCGGGATCTCCTTGACCGCCTTCTGCATCTGCACGAGCCCGGGCTCGATCGCGAGATAGAGCGAGGTCTCGAGCTCGCAGGCGTGCGCCATGCCGCCGCGGCCCGACTCGCGCAACTCGTCGAGCAGTTGCTTGGACTCGGGCGTCACGAGGTACCAGCACGACGCGCAGATGGCCGCGGGGTGCTCGACGTTCACGAGGCGCGCCGCGATGTCGACGAGCGGCTGGTTCGAGCCGTGGCCGTTGACCATCAGGATGCGGTCGAAGCCGTGGTGGCAGAGCGAGCGGCCGAGGTCGAGCAGGTACTCGACGAAGACGTTCCAGCGCAGCGTGACGGTGCCGGGGAAGTGCAGATGGTGCGGCGTGTAGCCGTGCACGGCCGTCGGGAACAGGAGCGCCGTCCCGCCCGCGGCGTTGACGCGCTCGCACGCGCCGCGCGCGACCTCCTCGATCAGGCGCACGTCGGTGTCGATCGGCAGATGGTGACCGTGATCCTCGAGCGTCGCCGTCGGGATCACGACGACGACGTCGTCGCGCGCGGCGAGCTCGGCGAGCTCCGGCCAGGTGTGCTGCTCGTAGCGGAGGTGGGCCATCACGCAATGCTCGCAGGCGGCAGTGCGTCGCTGCCGGGATACCAGCACGCGGCGGTCTGGCCGGCGGCGCCGCTCGGGCGCAGCGCCGACGTCCTCGGCGGAGCAGCGCTCGCGGGCACGCGGGCAGCGCGGGTGGAAGCGGCAGCCGCCCGGGATACGCGAGGCGTCGGGCGCCTCGCCCCGCAGCAGCGCGGAGCCGTTCGAAGCCGGGCGCGCGCGCGTGCTCGGCGCCACGGCGACGAGCGCTTGCGTATACGGGTGCTGTGGCCGCTCGAGCACGTCCGCGGCGCTGCCGAGCTCGACGATGCGCCCGAGGTACATCACCGCGACGCGGTCGCAGAGCGCCCAGGCCGTGCCGATGTCGTGCGTGATCAGGAGCAGGGACAGCCCGCGCGCGCGACGCAGGGAGAGCAGCAGGTGAAGCACCTGTGCCCGGACGGAGACGTCGAGCGCCGAGACCGGCTCGTCGCACACGAGCCCAGCGGGCTCGGGTGCGAGCGCGCACGCAATCGCGACGCGCTGACGCTGCCCGCCCGAGAGCTCGTGCGGATAGCGGTTCCAGAAGCGCTCCGCGGGGGCGAGTCCCGCGTCCTCGAGCGCACTCGCGGCGCGCAGGATCCGGTCGCCGCGCGACATGCTCTGCATGTGCAGCGGCTCCTGGACGAGCTCGCTCACCTGCATGCGCGGGTTGAGCGACTGGTACGGATCCTGGAACACCATCTGCAGCTTCTCGCGGAGCGTGCGCAGGCCACCGCGATCGAGCGGGGCGCCTTCGAAGCGCAGCTCGCCGCCGCTCGGCTGCTCGAGACCGAGCAGGGTGCGCGCCAGCGTCGTCTTGCCGCAGCCCGACTCGCCGACGACGCCGAGCACCTCGTTCCGGCGCCACTCGAGGTCGACGCCGTCGAGCGCGCGCACGGTGCGGCCGCGCCGGTGGAACTCGACCTCGAGTCCGCGGGTCTCGGCCAGCGGCGTGACGGCGGTGGCGAGCGGGATGACGCTCATCGCACGGCTCCCGACCGCGCGTCTGCGTGAGCGGGGCGAACAGGCACGCCGACTCGTGATCCTCGCCGAGCGGCCGCAAGCTCATCTCGCCGTGCTCGCAGACTTCGCGCGCGAGGTGGCAGCGCGGATGGAAGCGGCAGCCCGAGGGCGGATCCGCGGGGTCGGGCGGCGAGCCCGGGATCGCCGGCGGGAGGCTGCGCTCGCGGCCGATCTGCGGGAACGCGCCCAGCAGCCGCTGCGTGTAGGGGTGCTGCGGGGAGGCGAACACCGTCTCGGTCGGGCCGGTCTCGACGATGCCCCCGGCGTACATCATCGCCACGCGATCGCACGTCTCGGCGATCACGCCGAGGTCGTGCGTGATCAGGAGCAGCGCCAGGCCCAGGTCGCGCCGCAGCTCCGCGAGCAGGGCGAGCACCTGCGCCTGCGTGACGACGTCGAGCGCCGTCGTCGGCTCGTCGGCGATCACGACCTGGGGATCGCAGGCGAGCGCGAGCGCGATCATCACGCGCTGCAGCATCCCGGCGGAGAACTCGTGCGGGTACTGGCTGGCGCGGCGCGCGCCGATGCCCACCCGCTCGAGCAACTCCTCGACACGCGTGCGCACGGCGGCGCGGTCGGCCGCGGGATCGTGCAGGCGGATCGCGTCGCCGATCTGGCGCGAGATCCGCTGCACCGGGTCGAGCGCGTTGAGCGCCCCCGGAAACACGAGCGAGACCTCCGTCCAGCGCAGGTCGCGCATGCCGCGCTCGGTCCGCCGCTGCACCTGGACGACGCCGTGCTCGGTGGCCAGGTCGATCGTGCCCGAGAGCTGCTGCAACCCCGGCGCGAGCAGCTGCATGATCGCGAGCGCGGTCGTGGTCTTGCCGCAACCCGACTCACCGGCGATCCCGAGCGCCTCGCCGCGCGCCAGCTCGAAGGAGACGCCCGAGACGATCTCGACGTCCGCGCCGCCCGTCGGATAACCGACGCGGAGATCCTCGACGCGCAGAACGGGTGCGTCGCTCACGACTCGTCCTCGGCGCGCGGGTTCCCGGCGTGCTGGATGACGTGGCCGACGGCGAAGAACGCCAGCACGAGGAGCGTGATCGCGGCGCCGGGCGGCACGAGGTACCACCACGCTCCCTGGTTGATCGCCCCGGCCTGAAAGCCGTTGTAGAGGATCGTGCCCCAGGAGAACGAGTCCGGGTCGCCGAGGCCGAAGTACGAGAGGCCCGCCTCGCCGAGCACCGCGAGCGCGATGATCAGCACGGAGTTGGCCCACACGATCGGCATCACGTTGGGCAGGATGTGGCGCCGCATGATCCAGAGATGCGAGGCGCCCTGTGAGCGGGCGCGCTCGACGAACTGCCGCTCGCGCAGCGAGAGCACCTGCGCGCGCACGATGCGCGTCGTCCCCGCCCAGCCGGTGATCGCGAGCACGATCACGATGATGCCGGTCTTGCCGCCCGGGATCTGGTCGGCGTCGTCCTGCAGGAGCGCTGCCATGAGGATGGCGAACGGGACGAACGGGATCACCAGGAACCAGTCGTCGAGGAACGTCAGCGTACGATCGACGCCGCCGCCGAAGTAGCCGGCGCAGATGCCGACGATCGCCCCGAGCACCACCGAGGCGAGGCCCGCCACGACGCCGACGACGAGCGAGACGCGCGCACCGATCAGGAACTGCGAGAGCAGGTCGCGGCCCGACCTCGTCGGTGCCGAACCAGTGCGTGCTGGACGGGCCTTCCATGCGGTGCGCGAAGGCGAAGCTGCTCGAGGCGAGCGGCTCCTGCGGCGCCAGCAGCGGTCCGAGTATCGCCATCACCACGACGATCGCGATCGTGATCAGGCCGAACGCCCCGATCGGGCGGCGGCCGATCGCGCGCACCGTCGCGCTGGTGGCGGCCGAGCCAGCCGGCCGAGCGGCTTGCGCTCGGCGCCGAGCAGGCGTGCGACCGTCTCCGACGAGACCGCCATCAGCGGGCGCGCACGCGCGGGTCGAGGGCCATGATGATCACGTCGGCGACCAGGTTCATGAGGATCACGACCGCCGACGAGAGCAGGAAGACGCCCTGGAGCACCGGCAGGTCGCGGTTGAGCAGCGCGTCGTAGGTGACCTGCCCGATTCCCGGCCACGAGAACACCGACTCGATGAAGATCACGCCGCCGACGACGTAGCCGAGCGACATCGCCGTCAGCGCGATCACCGGCAGCAGCGCGTTCGGGATCGCGTGGCGCAGCGCGGCGCGTCTCGGTGAGAAGCCGATCGCGCGCGCGGTCGTCATGTAGTCCTCGTCCAGCGTCTCGGAGAGCGAGGCGCGCATGATCAGGCTCCAGCTCGCGAGGATGCTCGAGCGTCAGCGCGAGCACGGGCAGCGCGGCGTGCTGCGAGACGTCCCAGACGTGGCGAGAGCCCGGTGGCGGTCGTGCCCGGCTCCTCGGACAGCTGGCTGGGGAACGCCTTCAACCAGATCGAGAACACGAGCACGACGACGATCGCGAGGAACTGCGCGGGCATCGAGGTAGAACGTCAGGGCTCCGCCCGTGAGCGCGCCGTCGGTCCTGCTCCCGCGGCGGCGCGCCGAGACGACGCCCATCCAGGTGCCGAGCAGGGCCGCGAGCAGCGTCGCGGGCAGCGCGAGGATCAGCGTGTTCGGCAGGGCCTCGCCGATCACGTCCGTGACGGGGCGGTTCGAGTGGTAGCTCGATCTCGAGCTCGCCGCGCAGCGTGTTGCGCAGGTAGATCCCGTACTGGTCGAGCAGCGAGCGGTCGAGGCCGCGTTCGTCGATCAGGTGCGCCCGCTCCGCCGCCGTCATGTGCGGCACGCGCAGGAGGTCGTTGCGCGGGTCGCCGAACGCGCGGAAGAGGAAGAAGTTGAGAGTCAGCACGAACGCGAGCGCGATCAGCGCCAGGGCGAGCTTCTGGGCGACGAGCCGCCTCATGCGGGGACGTCCGCGATCTCGATCGGCTCGCGCTGCTCGCGGCGGTGCGCGCGGTACGACGAGCCGAGGGCGAGCGCCGCCAGCGCGACCAGCGCCGCGAGCGCCCAGGGAACGCCCGGATAGCTCGGCGCTGCCAGCGTCCCCGGGCGCAGCGCGATCACCGTGTCGTAGCCGAAGGAGGTGATCGGCTGGCCGTCCGGCGAGGGCTGCGTCGTCCAGTTCGACCAGGTGCGCGTGTTCACCGCGCTGATGTCGTCGGCCTCGTACAGCTCGATGTAGGGCAGGTGCATCGTCGCGATGCGCTGGAGCTGGTGGATGGCACTCGTGCGCGCGGCGACGTCGGTCGCCTGCGATCTCGGCCTTGTAGAGCTCCTCGTAGCGCGCGTTGGTGAAGCCGGAGTCGTTCCAGACGCCGATCTGGGCCTTCGTGAACAGCGAGAGCAGGAACTCCGGCGTCGGGTCGCCGCCGATCGACCAGAGCTGGGTGTCGAAGTCGGGCTGCAGCTTGCCGTCGCCGTCCTCGTGGAACTCGAGGTCGATCAGCTTCGCCGTGTCGTAGATGCGGACGTCGATCTCGATGCCGACGTCGCGCGCCCAGGAGCGGATCAGCTGCACCGCCCGCTTCTCGCTCGATTCGCCGGCGTAGGCGAGCTCGAACTCCGCGCGCACGCCGTCCTTGCTCCGCACGCCGTCCGGGCCGAGCCTCCAGCCGGACTGATCGAGGATGCGGCGGGCGCTTCGCGGGGTCGTAGTGGTAGCCGAGCGTCGGATCGTCGGAGAGGTCGAGCGAGAAGTCCCCGTAGCTGCGCGGCAGCTGCGTGTTGCCCGGCGACCCGTACCCGAGCACCGCGGCCTGCACGAGCTTCGTGCGGTCGATCGCCCAGGCCAGCGCCGTCGCGGATGGCGCGGCTCCGGACGACCTCCTCGTGCACGCGCGGAGTGACGTTGCGAGCGAGGTTGAAGACCCAGTACTCGAGGCCGATCGCGGGCGAGTGGAAGACGTGCACGCCGGTCGAGCGCTCGCAGCACGCTGGGCGTCGCGGCGCGTCGAGCGTGTCGCTCGGCATCACGTCCAGCCGGTTCTGCTCGAGGTCGGTGACCGCCCCGTGCGGGTCGCCGTAGTACGTCATCAGCACGCGCTGCGGCCCGCTGTTGCCGCGGCGGAAGTGGGGATTCCGCTCGAGCACGGTCGTCCCGTTGGGCTTCCACTCCGTGACGGTGTACGGGCCCGAGCCGACGAGCGGCAGCGGCGGCTGGAACTCCTTCCAGTGCTCGTTGTCCGCGTCCTTCCAGATGTGCTTCGGGAGGATGTAGATCCAGAGCGACTCCATCTCGATCGATCGGCGGCTTGAGCGTGGCGACGACCGTCCTGTCGCCTTTCGCCTCCCAGCTTCTTGACCGCCTTGACGGCCCGCCGGCTTGGTCCGCCGCTCCATGAAGTTCATCGTCCAGACGACGTCTGCGGCGGTGAGCGGCTTTCCGTCCGACCAGCGCAGGTTCGGTCGCAGCTTGTACGTCCACTTCAGCCCGTCCATTCGACTGCTTCCAGCTCGCCGCCAGCGAGTGCCGCTGGTCGGGCTTCATCGTCTGCCGGTCGAACGCGATCAGGAGGTCGTAGTTGAGCGCCCACACGCGGTAGTCGGACGTCGAGCGTGCCGACGAGCGGGTTGAGCGTGTCGATCTTCGTCGTCGTCGCCATCGCGCAGGTCGCGCGAGCGGTGTCGGCGAACGCGGGCGCGGCCAGCAGGAGCGTCGCAAGCAGGCACGCGACGATGGCTGGCACTCGGCGCATCGGGCTTGATTCTCACGGATGGGCTACCCGTCGTCCAGCGCCCTGCCAGAGTGAGGGCGATGTCGCGTCGCCGCTCGCTCGGCACTGCTCGGACTGCTGCTCGCGCTGGCGAGCGCCCGCCGCGCGCAGGCCGACGGCCGGCCGTCCGACGCGAGCGGCACGGTGTGCACCTACCGCGTCGCCGAGGCGCCGCCCTACGACACGCCCCAGGGCCACATCCGCGTGCACTACGTCGCCGATCCCGCCGACCGCGACGAGCCCGGCGCTCACCGTCGACGCGCGTCGCGCGGCGTGCCCGACTGGATCGTCTCGGCCGGCGAGGTGGCCGAGGACGCCTGGGCGCGCGAGACCGCGCTCGGCTTCCCGGCGCCGCCCGCCGACGACGGCGACGGCGCCGAGCGCGGGGGCGACGGGCGCTACGACCTCTACGTCTGCGACCTCGCCGCGCCGACGCTCGGCGAGCTCGCGGCGACCGTCCCCGACCCGCCCGGCTCCGGCTTCAGCTACGTCGTCGTCGACAACGACTACGCGCCCAGCGGAGGTCGCGCCGCTCACGAACTCGGGCGTCGAGCAGCTGCGCGTGAGCGTCGCCCACGAGCTGTTCCACGCGATCCAGCTCGGCGAGAGCCGCGGGCGGCTGCCGGAGTGGCTGGCCGAGGCGACGGCAGTGTGGATGGAGGGCGAGGTTGCCCCCCCGGACGTCGATCGCGAGATCTACCGGGTGGCGCTCGGAGGGGCGGGCACCGAGCAGCCGTTCTGGCAGCACGGGCGACCTCCACGAGTACGGCGCCTGGTGGCTGATCTCGGAGCTCGAGCACGGCCGCCCCGGGTTCGTGCGCCGTCTGCTGACGCTCGCGGCCGTCGCGCGGCGATGACGATCCCGACGGCCTCGCGCTGCTCGCGCGCGCCTATGGCGGCCGGCGTGCTCTCGAGGCGGCCTTCGTGCGCTTCGCGCGCACGGCGGCGACGATCCGCTGGTCGGCAGTGCGCTGCGCGCGCGGCGCACGGCGCCTCTGCGCCCCGGCGGGCGGCTCGTGCTGCGTGGCGCGGTGCAGCCGCTCAGCTTCCGCCTCTGGCGCGTGCCCACGGGCGCAAAGGCGGTGCGGATCACGCGGCGGCGGCGCCGCCGGCCTCGGCGTGGTCGTGCGCCGAGGCACGCGTGGAGCGGGCGGTGCCGCGCGGCGCCCTGCGGATCTCGGGTGGACGGGGAGCGCTGCTCGCTGCTCGTCGTCGGGGGCGCGAGCAGCGTCGCAGGACGTGCGTCTCACGCTCACCGCGCTGAGACTTGCCGGCATGGGTGATTCAGGCACCCTTTTGAGGGATCTGCAAGGTGGGGGTTGCAACCTGCAGAAATCTGCATATGCTCGTGACGTGCCTGCAGAACAACCGTTCTGAGGTATCGGCGTCATCACTCTCGGTCGATTGAGGGTGGATATGCCACCCCACAAGCATCGGATCAACCCTAATGGCAGTCAACCCACGCGCAGCGAATGTCGGAACCGTCACCCATCCGGTGACGCTGCCGACGCGTCCGCTCGCACTCGGACAGGAGCGCGCCGCGCAGCTCGTGCTGGCGACCGTCACGCTGCTGGCCTGGGCGATCGCGATTCGGTGACATCGCCCACGGGCATGCTCGCGGCGCTCGCCGCGACCGCAGTCGCCTGGATGGTCGGCTCGTCGCTGTCTGCGCGACCGCGGTGAGTACCACCGCGCGCTGGCTGTACGTCTCGTCCGTCATGCCCAGGCCGCCACGCTCGTGACGGCACTCGTGGTCGCCACCGCTGCCCTTCTGGACACGGGCGCCGAGCCTCTCCGGCTCGTCGCCGCCTCCCTGTTCGGCTTCCTCGCGGTCGCCGGCTGGGACGTGCGCCGGCATCGCATGCGGACGACCGAGAGCCCGCTGCGGGTGCTCGGCCTGGGCGCGGGCGAGGAGGCGACGCGGCTCGCCGACGCCTTCGAGGCGCGCGAGGCCCACGGCGTCGAGCTGGTCGGCTTCGTCGGCAACCACTCGCACGCGGTCGTCCCGGTGCTGGGCGAGCTCGACGAGCTCGCCCGAGGTCGTGCGCCGAGCACGACATCGACGCGATCGTCCTGACCGCCAACCGCCACCGGCTGCCGCTGCTCGAGCATCTGCTCGACGTCGCGACCGCACGCCGGCGGTGCTCGAGCTGAGCGATCTCTACGAGCGCGCCTTCGGCTGCGTCCCGGTGGAGGAGATCAACGCCGCCTGGTTCATCGAGGCGCTCACGCTGCACCGCCGTCTGCAGGACTCGCTCGCGCGCCGCAGTCGTCGACATCGCCGTCGCGGCGCTCGCGGCCGGCGCTGCTCGCACCGGTGATGCTGATCGTCGCGCTCGCCATCAAGCTCGACTCGCCCGGCCCGGTCTTCTACCGCCAGGTCCGCGTGGGCGAGGGCGGCCGCACCTTCACGATCATCAAGTTCCGCTCGATGCGCACCGATGCCGAGGCCGCCGGCGCACCGCAGTGGGCCTCCGAGCGCGACCCGCGCGTCACGCGCGTCGGCGCGTTCATCCGCCGCTGCCGCATCGACGAGCTGCCCCAGCTGTGGAACGTCGTGCGCGGTGAGATGGCGCTCGTCGGGCCCCGCCCGGAGCGTCCCGAGCTCGTCGCCGAGATCGCACGCCAGCTGCCCTTCTACGAGCCGCGCCACCTCGTGCGCCCCGGCATCACCGGGTGGGCGCAGGTGTACGCGCCCTACGCAGCGTCGATCGAGGAGACGCTCGAGAAATTGTCCTACGACCTCTACTACGTCAAGCACCAGTCGTTCGCCACGGACGCCGGAATCATGCTCAGCACCCTGGGAGTCATGGCCGGCGGACGTGGAGCCCGCTAGCTGCAGGTAAACAGGGAAAAGGGGAGACAGTCTTCATGCGTACCATCCGTTTCATTCTTCCGCTCGTCGCACTCGCGCTTTGCGTGATGCCGGCAGCGGCGCTTGCCAGCAGTGGCGGCACCACGTCGGCGATCGTCACGGACGTTGCCAAGGACGGCAAGGTCGACGGTCATTACACGTCGGCCCAGCTCAAGGCCGCACTCAACAGCCCGCTGCTCAGCAGTACGGCGGCCAGGGCGCAGTCGAGTCGGTTCTCACGAAGTCGAAGCCCGCGGCGACCACTGCCGCTCCGGCGACGGGCCCGGCCAACAACCTGCCGTTCACGGGCGCCGACGTGTTCCTCTTCGTGATCGTCGGTGGCGGCCTGCTCGCAGCCGGCCTCGTGCTCCGGCGCTTCGGCCGGCGAGACGACGAGGCATCCGCCTAGTCAGTCCCGTCTGCAGCTAGCCCGGCCGCCGGCCGCGGCGCCCTCGTGGCGCCGCGGCCGGCGCGTTTTTCAGGGTCGTCAGAGCAGCTTGCGGTAGGAGCACCATCTCGCCGGCCGTCCAGTCGCCGTGGGTCTGCGTGCGCAGGGCCGGCACGAGCTCGTGGTGGTAGGGGCTCGAGAGGCTCTCGGCGTGACCGATCACGTTCTTGCGGCCGATGTGAAAGCGCGCCATCAGCCAGCGCGTGAGCTTGAGCGAGGCGGCGATCTGCTGCCGGTTCGCGAGGACGCCCGTCGCGGAGCGGCCCACGTGCTCGATGCCGATCGCCGTGTAGTTGAGCCCGACGGTGTGGCGGCAGCGGATCGTCGAGTGGCACGAGCTGGTAGATCGTGCCGTCCTTGTCGATCACGAAGTGGGCGCACGTGCCCGGCAATTCGTGCAACTCCGAGTCGGCGTGATCCGGCGCGAACGTGTTGTACGCGCTCGCGAACGTGTCACTCACCGTGTAGTGCTCGACGATCACCTTGGGATTCGTCAGACGCCACTGCTGCCGTGCCGTAGTGGCGCTTCGAGTACGCCGCCATCTCGGCGCGCCGCTGCGGGCCGAACGGGATGGGCTTCTGCACGATCGCCGGCCGGGGCGGGCCGGCGACGAGCGCGACGGCCGCCAGCGCGAGCGCGATCACCAGCCGAACCCGGGGCTCCGCGTCGGCGGCGAGAGCGGGCTCTGCGGCAATCCGGCGACCGGCGTCGGGCGCGTTGTAGTCCGGCGGAGCGACGTCGTTGGGCGTGTGCGGGTAGAAGAGACTCGCGATCTCCTGAACCTGGCCGCGCCCGACGCCGAGCTCGAACTGGCCGCCGCCGTACAGCTCGGTGCCGCGCTCGAGGCAGGTGTCGATGCATTCGAAGAGACGCGAGAGCGGCCCGAAGCGCGACGGCTTGATGTTGAGGTGCTTGATCGGGATCGGCAGCGCGTCGACGTCGGCGAGCGAGTGGATCGGCGCGTCGAACGAGATGCGATCGAGGTGGTCCGCGAGCGCCGCGAGCACGTCGGCGCTCGAGCGACACGTCCTCGAGCACGGCGTCGGGGAAGCGCTCCGCGATGAGGCACGTGGAAGTCGGCGTCGGGCACCGTGTCGACCGGCGTGCCGTGGTAGAGCGCCTTGAGATCGCACACGCGGATGCGGCCGGTCGCGGCGAGTGCGTCCATGTGGGCCTCGTCCCACTCACCCGGAATCGGGTCGACCTTGAACTCGAGGCCCGGGTGCGACGGCGAGCCAGTCGCGCACGTCCTCGCGCGTCGAGACGACGAAGCGCAGCGGCGCCGGCTCGCGGCCGACGACCTCGCCGAGCGTCGAGCCGGCCTGGCGCAGCGCGAGGTCGAGCACCGCGCTCTCGAACGCCCAGCGCCGGTAGTCGCGCGACGCCGGCATGCTCGGATCGCCCGTGAACAGGTCGTGCCCGTCGAGTTGCTCGGCGACCGACGCGATCGTGTGCGTCCCCGCGAGGCCGAGCGAGCCGGGCTCCGGCATCAGGTCGTGATCCGGGGCCGCGTAGCAGATGTCCTCGCCGCGCCCCTCGACGCCGCCGCCGCGCATGACGATCGTGGTCGAGACGCGCTCGAACCCGCTCGAGACCGCCCTGCGACTGCCGCTCGTACGCGACGTCGTCGATCAACACGGGCAGCGGCGCAATGCGGTCATAGGTTCCCATGGGCCGTCATGCTATGCCGCTATGACCGCCCAGCCGTCCAAGCCCGCGCGCGTCTGGCTGCCGCCGGAGTCGCCCGCGCGGTTCGCCGACGCGATTCGCCGAGGGGGCGGAGAGGTCGTCGACCTGGCTGCCGCCAACGTCCTCTTTCCGTACGGCTACGCGGCGGTTTCCGCCGACCAGGAGCCATTCCTCGCGCTCGCTCCTGACCGACGAGGTGGAGTGGGTGCAGCTCCAGCCCGCCGGCGTGGAGGACTGGTTCACGCTCGGGCTCGTGGACGACCGGCGGCTCTGGACGTCCTCGGCCGGCGCCTACGCCGTGGCCGTGGCCGAGCACGTGCTGGCGTTGCTGCTCGCCGCAGCCAAGCGGCTCGCCGAGTGCGCGCGGGCGACGACGTGGCGGCGGGCGGAGCTCCAGGGTCTGCCGCTCACCGGCAGCACCGTCGGCATCGTCGGCGCCGGCGGCATCGGGCGCGAGATCATCCGCCGCCTCGAGCCCTTCGACGTGCGCGTGATCGCATCCACGCACTCGGGCGCCGAGGTGCCGGGCGCGGCGCGCTCACTCCGCGCGAGCGACCTGGACGAGCTCCTGACCGAGAGCGACTACGTCGTGCTGTGCGCGCCGCTGACGCCCGAGACGGAGGGTCTCATCGGCGCGCGCGAGCTCGACCTGCTCGGTCCGACGGGGACGCTCGTGAACATCGCGCGCGGTGCCCTCGTGGACACGGACGCCCTCGTGGCGGCGCTCCGCGACGGCCGCCTCGGCGGAGCCTTCCTGGACGTGACGGAGCCCGAGCCGCTGCCCGACGGCCACCCGCTCTGGAGCGAGCCGCGGGCGCTGATCACGCCGCACGTCGCCAACACGCGCGCGCAACTCGAAGCCGCGCTCGAACGCCGCGTCGAGCAGAACGTCGCGCGCTTCCGCGCGGGCGAGCCGCTGCTCGGCATGGTGGATCACGCGGCGGGGTACTGAGCGGCGGGGGAGGGATTCGAACCCTCGAGACAACCTCAGCGGTTGTCTAGCTGCTTTCAAGGCAGCCACGTTAGACCGCTCCGTCACCCCGCCGAGCGAGTCTCGAGTTCGTCGACTCCCTGAACATACCGCGACGGCATGGTGGCCATCGGCCTGTAGCGCCGGCTCGAGACGCCGTCGCTATCCGTGGGCCGCGCCCGGCCTCCGCCGCACGAACCCGGCGACCTGCGAGGCAAGGAGTCGCGGAAGCAGTCGCGGGCCCGGGACGACGCGCAGGCCCAGCTGCTCGAAGAGCGTCACCGTGTCCAGCTGGAACCAATGCTCGGCGACCTTCCCGTCGACCATCCGGTTGATCTCGAGACCGGAGAAGCGGACCTGCCGGTTGGTTGGTGGGAGGCCACGGAAGGAGCCGGTGTGTGTGCCCGTGAACAGGATGCGCTGCGCGACCATTCCCTCGTCGGCCGAGGAGTCCAGCACCTCGAGGTGGAGGTCGGGGAAGCCTTCGACGAAGACGCCGAGGAACTCGAGCCAGGCGTCGCCGTCGAGCGCTGCAGCCTGGATGCTGTCGGGTGCGTGCGCGATGTAGTCAGCGGTCCGGGCCGCGGTCTCCGCGGCGTGGTCGCGCGCGTTGAACGCATCGATCCAGCGATGCGCCACCGCCCTGTTGTGCTCGGCTCCTGCCGTGTTGCTGATCGTCTCGGTGCTCATGCTCCATCCCTTCTGAAGTCTGGGCGGTCAGGCCGGGATGCCGGGAGGGCCGAGGATCTCGAGCCCGTAGTCGGCAGCGGCTTGGAGCACAGGCCCCATGTCCGGCGGCGCCGTCGGGGCGGGCGGGATCTCCGGTGCGGTCGCTGGGGTGGCGAGCGCGCGGACGAAGCCCTCGAATCCCGCCGGTTCGGTCACCAGCAGGAAGCGCGCCTGCTCGGAGCTGACGACGAACGTGTGCGGGACGTCGCGTGGGCCGAACACGAACGAGCCGGCGCCCGCCACGATCGTCTTGCCCTCGACCCAGATCGTGAGCTCGCCCTCGAGGACGTAGAACCACTCGTCCTCGTTGTGGTGGACGTGCAGCGGCGAGCCGCTACCGCGGGGCACGAGCTGCTCGGTCACCATCACGCGACCGCCGGTCTCGGCGCCGTCGGCCTTGATGGTCGTGAGGCCCCCGAAGAACCAGAGGTGCTCTCCCTCGCCGGGCCCGTGGGCGATGGGTGCAAGGGTGTCCTGCGACGCGCTCATCGTGGTGCCTCCGTCGTTGATCGACTCCATGCGTGCAGCATGAGCGCCGTGACGCGCGGTTACCATCCCCGCGCGCGTGGGGGTTTTCCCTGCGCGTTGTGAGACACTTGCTCGCATGACATGGTCGCCCGAGCGCCTGATCGACGAGGTCGATCTGCTCAGCGCCCGGGGCCTGCCGCGGAAGGAGTTCTTCGCCGAGCTCGCCCCCCGCCTCCGCAATGTCATCGACAACGACGCCAGCTGCTGGCACACACTGGACCCGCACACGCGCCTGATGACGAGCGACTCGCCCGACGAGCTGATCGAGCGAGGTGTCTTCGCCCCGGACGAGGCCCAGGCCGCAGGGGAGCTAGTGGTGCGCAGCGAGTATCTGGTCGAGGACGTCAACACCTTCGCCGGGCTGGCGGCACAGCGCGTGCCCGTCGGGATCCTGGAGCACGTCATGCGCGGCGACCCGCAGCGCAGCGCTCGCTACCGCGACCTGCTCCTCCCGGCCGATATCCCCCACGAGCTGCGCGCCGCCTTCGTCATCCGCGGCCGCGTCTGGGGCGCGGTCCACATCGCCCGCCGCGCTGCGAGCGGACCGTTCGAGCAGCGTGACGTCGACGCGCTCGCCGCCGCTGCGGGCGCCATCGCCCGTGGGATCCGTGCGTCGCTGCGCTTCGATGCAGCACGCCGCGGGACGGGTCTCGAGGCGCCCGGGCTCGTCGTCCTCGGTCCACAGGATGAGGTCGAGCTCATCACGCCCCCGGCGCGCGAGCTGCTCGCCGCGCTGCGCGCTGACCGACCCGCCTACGCCGACGATGCGGTGGCCACACCCGTGCTCGCGCTCGCCTCGTTCGTACGCGGCGCGGCCGAGGCCGGTCAAGGCGGATCGAACGTCGTCACGGTTCCCGGCAGTGACGGATGGATCACGCTGCACGCGTCGCTGCCCGGGCCTCCGGGCGACGGCCGCGTCGCCGTCGTCCTCGAGCGGGCCGGCGGCGCCCGCTCAGCGACCGTCCGCCTCGAGGCGTTCGGCGCGACCGCTCGCGAGCGCGAGGTCGCCACCCTCCTCGCTCGCGGCCTGTCGCGAGCGGAGCTGGCCGAGACGCTCGTCCTGTCCCCGCACACCGTCGAGGACCACGTCAAGAGCCTCTACGAGAAGCTCGGCGTCGCCTCGCGGCAGGAGCTCGTAGCCCGCGTGTTCCTGGACGAGTACCTCCCCGAGGTGGCGCTCAAGACGCCGCTCACGTCGCGCGGGCGATTCGACCCCCAGTAGCGACTGCTTGGTCAGTGGCGCATGCGTGAGAGTGCGTCCGGGTCCTCCATGGTGCTGTGGCTCGGGAGCCAACAGGTGTCCACGGAGGACCCGGGCGACGCGCTGGAGCTGCAGCTAGCCGCGCGCGAAGGTCTCGGCTGCCTGCTGTTCGAACTCGAAGGCGACGACGGCTTCGTCGCCGACGACACAGGCGTCGTGGCCTGGTTCGATGACATACGCCTGGCCCGGTCCGATCTCGAGCTCGGAGCCGTCGTCGTGCGTGATGTGCATCGTCCCGCTCTGGACGACTCCGACGTGTCGGATCTGGCAGCTCTCGGTGCCGGCGACGGGCTTGATGCATTCCGACCAGCGCCAGCCGGGCTCGAGCTCGAGCCGAGCTGCGCTCGTCTCGCCCATCCGAATCACGTCGACCCGCGTGCGGTCGGGGGTGCGCGTCTCGTCTGGCGACGCGAAGTCGCGCGCCTCGATACTGGGCATGGCCCTCAGCCCCCTACGCTGACGTCGATCTTCAGCTCTCCCATGTCGACCGAGACGCGCGTTCCCGGCGTCTCGGCGGCATCCATGGAGCCGAACGCGCGGTCTCCGGCCTGCATGTCCTCTTCGGTCTCGAAGAGTTGCAGCACGACGGCGGTCCCGTGTGTCTCGTCGAACACGAGCTGCAGTCCGGTGGCCGGCACGTCGGGAGGCGGCCCGTCGGCCTCCTTGATACGCGCCTGAAGCTCCTCGACGCGTGCGGACGTCACGTCGGTGAACCGGACGACGCGAACGTACACAATCCCACCTCCTCCTGATCTACGTGCCGCGAGTGCCGTCGCTCGAGGATTCAGGCGACCGGGTCGCGCCTCGTACAGTCTCGGACGTCAGCCGAGGCGTTACAACGCGGGCGCAGTTCGCCGTAACACGAGTGCACGAGGACGCCCGCTGCGGCGCCTGATCGACGCGCCCAGGCGAAAGCTGAGATGCTTGACGGCCTCCGATTCGAGAGCGAGGACAGGTGATGACCGTGAGCTCCGCCGACGCTCGACGTGACGAGCTGGTCGAGCGGCTCTTCGGAAGCGCGCTTGGCGCGCTGGATCTTCTCTGCGTCTACCTGGGCGATCGCCTCGGGATGTACAGGGCCCTCGCGGATGCGGGGCCGTCGACGTCTTCCGAGCTGGCGACCGCGGCGGGTGTGAACGAGCGCTACGCGCGCGAGTGGCTGGAGCAGCAGGCGATGGCCGGCATCCTCGAGGCGATGGACCCCGACGCCTCGGACACCGAGCGCCGCTATGCCGTCCCCGCCGGCCACGACGAGGTCCTGCTCGACGCAGACAGCCTCAACCACATGGCCCCCATGGCTCAGCTGCTCGTCGCCTGCGCGCTTCCGATCCACGCGGTCGTTGCCGCGTTCGGGACTGGCGAGGGCGTTCCTTACGCGGACTATGGCGCCGACCTCCACGAAGGCCAGGCGCGCTTCACCCGGCCCCTGTTCGACAGCTTCCTGGCGCAGGACTGGTTGCCTGCCGTGCCGGTCATCCACGAGCGCCTGAAAGGAGATCCACCGGCGCGTGTCGCCGACATCGCGTGCGGGCTCGGCCGCTCGAGCATCGCGATCGCGCGCGCCTATCCGAACGTCCTGGTCGACGGCATCGACCTCGACGAGGCTTCGATCGCGCGCGCTCGGCAACTCCTTCCGGCAAGCGGCGTGGGGGACCGGGTGGCGTTCCAGTGCCGGGACGCTGCGGACACGGAGTTGTCCGGCCGCTACGACCTCGTCACGATCTTCGAGGCTCTGCACGACATGTCCTACCCGGTCGACGTGCTGCGCACCGCACGTGCGCTGCTCGCGGACGGCGGTCGCGTGCTCGTCGCCGACGAGAAGACCGCCGAGCGCTTCGCGCTGGACGCGGGCGACGTGGAGCGCCTCTACTACGGGTTCAGCGTCTTGCACTGCCTGCCGGTGGGAATGGTCGGCGAGAACGCCGCGGGAACCGGCACGGTGATACGCGAGGACACCGTCCGCGACTACGCGGAGCAAGCCGGTTTCGGCGAGTGCGAGGTCGCGCCCATCGAAAGCGACGTCTGGCGCTTCTACGTCCTGACGCCGTAGTCCCTCGCCAATGGCGGCGCGGACACCGATCTCGGTTTGCAGCCCTCGGAAGGAGGCCCCAAATGACTGAGCATCAGATCTTCGAGCTGGGCGACTTCGCCCTGCAGAAGGGCTCCTCGTTACCGGACGCGCGGATCGGCTACCTCACGCTCGGCGAGTTGAACGCAGCGCGCGACAATGTCGTCCTCTGTCCGACGTGGTTCACCGCCGTGCCGGCCGACACGGCGTTCGCGATGACCGGGCCGGGCCGCGCGCTCGACCCGGAGCGCTGGTTCATCGTCGTGCCGAACCACTTCGGTGCCGGGGTCTCCTCGTCGCCCTCCAACACGCCGCCGCCGTTCGAGCAGGGTCGCTTCCCGCGCGTCACGACGTACGACAACGTGCGAGCGCAGCACCGCCTGCTGACCGAGGGCCTCGGCATCGAGCGGATCCGGCTGGCGACGAGCTGGTCGATGGGCGCCTGTCAGGTGTACGCGTGGGCTGCCGCATATCCGGACATGGTCGATGCCATCGCCCCGATCGCCGGCTCGGCCCGCACGGCCGACTACAACAAGGTCTTCCTCGCCGGCAACATCGCGGCCATCAAGGGCGACCCGGCGTGGAACGAGGGGTTCTACGACCGCCCTCCCGTGGCCGGCCTGCGTGCGATGGCCGCGATCTACGCCGGCTGGGGGCTCAGCGAGCCGTTCTACCGCAACAAGGAGTACCGGCTCTTCGGCGCCAAGGACGTCCCGGAGTTCATCGAGCTCTTCTGGGAGGCCTTCTTCCTCAAGTGCGACGCGAATGACCTCCTTGCCCAGCTGGCGACCTGGTGGCACAACGACATCGGCGACCACGAGAGCTTCGCAGGGAGCTTCGAGGCCGCGCTGGCCGCCATCAGCGCGCGGGCGATCATCCTGCCGGCCGAGCTCGACCGCTACTTTCCGCCCGTCGACGCCGAGTACGAGGCGCGCCACATGCCGAACGCCGAGTGCCGTGCGATCCCGTCGTCCTGGGGCCACATGGCACCGCTCGAGCCTGCGTCGCAGCAGTTCATCGACGCGGCGCTGCAGGAGCTGCTCGATTGAAAGGAGACGCAGGTCCTGCGATCCGGAGCCGCGAGGGCATGTGGAGCACCGTGTGTTGCCGGGTCAGCCGTGCACGGGCTGCAGCATCCGTGCGTCGAGGCGGTGGAGGCGTTGACAGGTGACGAGGCAACCTCGATCGTGTCGCGAGCGGACACCTGCGAACCGGGAGGATCGGATGCCTGCGGTCGATCACGAGCGCACGATTCGTGACTACTTCGATGCGTGCACTGCGGGCGACGCGCAGGCGATTGCATCGTTTTTCGCGCCGGACGCGGTGCACTACTTTCCCGACGGCGATACCTACCCGGACGGCTCCCCGCAGCGCGCGTTTCGCGGCGCCGAAGCGATCGGGCACGGGTTCGGCGACCGCTTCGGGGGCGAGTTCCGTACGCGCTGGACGGTCGATCACGTGATCGTGGATGCCGAGCGGCGCGAGGCCGTGATCGAGTGGTCGAACTTCAAGCCGTCGGTGTCTGCCGAGGCTCGCCTGCGCGGCGCGGAGTTCTACCGTTTCGACAGCGCCGGCAAGATCGTCGAGATCCGCGCCTACTACGCGTGTCCACCCGCTGAACCGGGCCGTCCGTACGAGCTCGGCGAGTTCGACTACGCGGGGCGCGGATACCCGGTCGCCGATCGCTAGCGTCGTCAGCGCTGCAGCTTTGGTCTGTAGTGTTGCCCGCACGATGGCCTGTCGCACAGGTTGCTCCGACCGCTCCCGAGTGGGCTCGTGTTCGATGTCGTCGTAGTCGGCGGGGGCACCGCGGGATGTGTTCTCGCAGCGCGCCTTTCCGAGGACGAAGGGCGGACGGTCTGCCTGTTGGAAGCGGGGCCGGATTACGGGGCGCTCGCCGATCGCCGCTGGCCGCCGGAGATGCTCGATCCGACCGCCCTGCAGTTCAGCCATGACTGGGGGACGGGCGGCGAGGACGGTCGTAGCCTGGGCGCACGCGTGCTCGGCGGCAGTTCCGCGCACAACGCCTGCATGATCGTTCAGGGGACACCGGCGGACTACGACGAGTGGGGCCCGGAGTGGGCGTATTCGGTGTTCGCACCGCACCTCGACCGCGCACGCTCGGAGTTGTGCACGGTGCGTGCCAACACCGATCGCCCGGCGCCGTTCCACCGAGCGTTCATGCTCGCCGCGCAGGAGGCCGGCTACCCGCTGCTCGACACGCTGGACGATCCTGACGAGCCGGTCGGTGTGGCGCCATTCTCGGTCAACATCGTGGATGGCGTGCGGTGGAACGCTGCGTTCGCCTATCTCGATGCGGCGCGCCCACGCGCGAATCTGACCGTTGACGGCGGAGCGCTGGTCGACCGGGTCATGATCGAGCGAGGGAAGGCCACCGGCGTCGTTCTCGCCGGCGGCCGGCGCGTCGAGGCGCAGCTCGTCGTGCTGGCTGCGGGTGCGTACCTGACTCCTTCGATCCTCGTGCGCAGCGGTATCGGTCCCGAGCCCGACCTTCGCCGGCTCGCGGTCGCTGCCGTGTCGGTGTTGCCGGTCGGGGAGCGGCTTCTCGATCACCACGGCACCGGCATGGGTTGGCAGCTGTCGGAGCGCCTTCGCGCCGATACCGCCGCGCATCACAGCGATGGGCCGCTGTTTCAGCCTCACGCCCTGTTGAAGGTGGCGAGCAGCTCCTGTACTGCGGGAAGCTGGGATATTCACCTCGTGCCGTGGACGAATCCGGCCGCGACGCCGGGCGGGTATGAGGTGAGCACGGGCGTGTTCCACCTGAAGCCACGATCGGCCGGGCGCTTGCAGGTGCCTTCGACCGACCCGGCTGCGCTTCCTCACGTCACACGAGGATTCCTTTCGGACGAGAGCGACCTGTCGGTCATCGTCGAAGGGCTCGAGGTGGCTCGGACGCTCGCCTCGACGGACGCGCTGAGCGATCTCGTAACCACGAGCACTCCCTCCCGCGGGACCGATCTCGCGGCATACGTCCGCTCGACCGCCCGCAACTACTTCCACCCTGCCGGCACGTGCGCGATCGGCGCTGTCGTCGATCCCGCGGGGCGCGTGCTCGGAGTCGACGGACTGATCGTGTCGGATGCATCGATCATGCCCACCATCCCGCGCGCGAACACCAACCTGACCACCGCCGCCATCGCAGAGCGGATCGCCCAACTGCTCTCGAAGCCGCCTACGCTCGCTTGAGCACGGCGCCGAGGTCGTAGCCGCCGTCGTGCACCAGCGGGGCTCGCTGCATGAGCAGTTCCCATTCGGGCACGTCCCAGCCGAACGAGTCGGCGAGGCGGACGATCATGCTGAAGAGCGAGCAGACCGTCGCGGCGTCGCGGAGCGCCTGGTCGGACACGCCTGCCGCCCGCACGTCGTCCGCGTCCGCCGAGCTGAGCTCCTCCGGCCGGAGCGTCAGCTTCTCGAGGAAGACGAGCGTCGCCTTGAGCTCGGGACGCAGCGGGGCGGCCCTCCAGTCGTCGACGACCGCCTGCCAGACGTCGTCACCGAGCGCGTACGACGCAACTGCGCCGTGGGAGTTCGTTCAGAAGCGACACTGGTTGAGCAGTGACGTGAAGCCGGCGAAGAGCTCGCGCTCCCCGGCGCTCCAGTCGGACGGCCCGCGCATCACCCGCTGCAGCTCGCCTGTGAACGGCTTCCCGAAGATCTCGGGCCGGTAGACGAGCGTCTTGACGACGCCGAACGGCTCGCGCCCACTGCGCTCGCGGGCAGTCTGCAGAAAGGCCGCCTGCTCGGGCGCGTGTCCGCGATCGACGACCGAGAGGCGCATCATCCGATCACGTCCATGGCCGCGTCGTAGCGGCGGAGGCCCTGGGCGACCGCGACCGCGACCGTCTGCTCGAAGATCTCGTCCTCGGAGAAGCCGTCGGCCTTGAGTCGATCGACCTCGGCATCGGTGACCGTGTAGGCCCGCTCGCTCACTCGTGCGAGATACGGGCCCATACCCTCGGGGGCCGGCGGCATCGCCGCCACGATGGCGCGCAGTTCGGCAATCTCGTTGCTCATGGACGCCAGTCTAGGCCTCGAATGGGTTGCCGTCCGACGAGCTCGTCGCCGTACACTCGACTCCATCGACTTCTTCGTCTACAGCCGTGCCGCTCCCGGTGCAGCGCGCGTCGAACACGATCCCTCGCTCGACGAGGAACACTGGTCCTACATGGACGGATTCGCCGACGGCATGACTGCCCGCGGTCCCACACTCGCGGACGATCGAGAGCAGTGGACCGGCAGCCTCCACATCGTCGACCTGCCGAGCGCGGAAGCGGCTCGCGCGTTCGTCGAGCGCGAGCCGTACAACGCCGCCGGCCTGTACGACGAGCACATCATCCGCCGCTTCGAGAACCTGCTCGGCCGGACGATGTGGGAGTCTCCGAAGGGGTCCGACGACCCCCGCTTCCTCGTGATCGCACAGCGCGGGCCCGGAGCAGCGGAACCTGACCTGCTCCAGCCCGACCTCGAAGCGCGGTTGCGCGACCGGCTGATCATCCATGGCGACCTGCTCTCGATCGACGACGCGCGACCGGCGGGTGTCGCGCTGGCACTCCAGGCACCGACACGCGATGCCGTCGACGCCCTCCTGAGGGATGGACGTGCGGGACTCGAGGAGCACTTCGACCTCCAGATCCTCGACTGGGAATTCGGCGGTCGGCGCTGATCGATTTGCCGTCCGGCGACTCGCTTGCGCGCGCCCGGCGGCGGCCGGTAGCATCGGCGCGGCACACGTGCCGAATGTGGCAAATGTCGAGCAAGCGTGGGAGAAGCAGATGAGCATCCTCGTCCGGTTTACGACGGCACCCGGCATGCAGGCCGAGACGTATGACGCGACGATGCCGCGCATCGAGGCATCCGGCAAGTTCCCGCCCGACGGGCTCGACTATCACGTCGCCTTCAGTGCCGGCGGAAGCTTCCGGGTCAGCGAGATCTGGGACTCCAGAGAGCAGTTCGAGGCATTCGGACAGCGGCTGATGCCGATCCTCGCGGAGGCCGGCGTCGAGCTCGCCGGCCCGCCCGAGATCATCGAGATCCACAACATCATCAAGCGGTAGGGTCGTCTCGAGTCGGCATGCTGCCGAGCGGCGTGGCAACGGCTCGAAAGGACCACCATGCAGTACACGCGCCTGGGGAACACCGGATTGAAGGTCAGCCGGCTTGCGCTCGGCTGCATGAGCTACGGCGATCCGACCACCCCGAACGCCCACCCGTGGGCGCTCGTCGAAGACCAGGCGCAACCGTTCTTCCAGCAGGCCGTCGAGCTCGGCGTGACGTTCTGGGACACCGCGAACGTCTACCAACGCGGCACGTCCGAGGAGATCGTCGGCCGCGCGATCACCCGCTTCTCCCGCGTGAGGACATCGTGCTGGCGACGAAGGTCTGGGGGAAGATGCACGACGGCCCCGGTGGAGAGGGCCTCTCGCGCAAGGCGATCCTCGAGCAGGTCGACGCGTCGCTGACCCGGCTCGGCACTGACTACATCGACCTGTACCAGATCCACCGCTTCGACTCGGACACGCCGGTCGAGGAGACGATGGAGGCGTTGCACGACATCATCAAGGCCGGAAAGGTGCGCTACATCGGCGCCTCCTCGATGTACGCGTGGCAGTTCGCGAAGCTCCAGCACGCCGCGGATCTCGGTGGGTGGACCCGGTTCGTGTCCATGCAGAATCAGTACAACCTGCTGCGCCGGCACGACGAACACGAGCTGATGGCCATGTGCGGCGACATGGGCGTGGGTCTCGTGCCGTACTCCCCGAACGGGAAAGGCCGCCTCGCCCGCCCGGCAGGTGAGCAGAGCCTGCGTTCCAGCACCGACAAGGTCGTTCAGGCGTTCGACTCCCCGCATGACGAGCCCGTCATCGACGCCGTGCAGCAGCTCGCCGAATCACGTGGCGTGAGCATGGCCCAGATCGCGCTGGCGTGGGTGCTGCGCAACCCGCTCGTCTCGGCGCCGATCGTCGGCGCGACCAAACCGCACCACCTGTCGGAGGCCGTCGACGCACTCGGCCTGGAGTTGACCGACGAGGAAGTGCTGGAACTCGAGAGGCCCTACCAGCAGTACGGGCCGTCGTGGTACTGACGGGCGGCCTGCGCCTCGTCGATAATCGCCGCATGGATGCGGTCAACATCTTCAGCGCCGAGAACCTCGAGGGCCGGATCGACGTGGCCCGGGCCGTGGGCACGACCTCGACGGCGATGTTCATCTACGACCTCGCGCCCGGGCAGAGCTCGAGCCCGTATCACTACGAGTACGAAGACGAATGGCTGCTCGTGGTCGAAGGGACGATCGCAGTGCGCACGCCCGACGGGGAGCGCACGCTCGAGCGCGGAGACCTCGTCCGCTTCCCGTCCGGCCCCGCCGGCGCGCACAAGGCGATGAACAGGAGCGAGTCGCCGGCGAGGCTGTTGATGTTCTCTCGCGCGCGCGTGCCGGCCGTCTCCGTCTATCCGGACAGCGACAAGATCGGCGTCTGGCCCGGCGAGGAGGCCGACGAGCTGATCTTCGAGCGCGGCACGGCGGTCCCGTGGTCGCACGGGGAGGACGGCTGGGACAAAGCTCCCTGACGGGCGCCGATCCCGCATCACGTCGGGCGTCCAGCGCCCTCGACGCCGGGCGGATGCTGAAGCCGGCCGCGA
>CAVPLI010000002.1:0-164662 GCA_963705965.1 uncultured Actinomycetes bacterium
GAGGGCGAGTTCTTCTCGATGCTCGGGCCGTCGGGCTGCGGCAAGACGACGACGCTGCGCATGATCGCCGGCTTCGAGGAGCCCACGAGCGGGCGCATCCTGCTGCGTGGCGGCGACGTCACGCACGTGCCGCCGGCCAAGCGGCACGTCAACATGGTGTTCCAGTCGTACGCGCTGTTCCCGCACATGAGCGTGTTCGAGAACGTCGCGTTCGGGCTGCGCGTCAAGCGCGTGAGCCGTGACGATGTGCGCACGCGCGTCGCAGCGGCGCTGCGCTCGGTGCGCATGGAGGGCATGGAGGAGCGCAAGCCGGGACAGCTCTCCGGCGGCCAGCAGCAGCGCGTCGCCCTCGCGCGCGCGCTCGTCAACGAGCCTGCGGCCCTGCTGCTCGACGAGCCGCTCGGTGCGCTCGATCTCAAGCTGCGCCAGGAGATGCAGCTCGAGCTCAAGGAGATCCAGTCGCGCACGAAGACGACGTTCGTCTACGTCACGCACGACCAGGAAGAGGCGCTCACGATGAGCGACCGCATCGCCGTCATGAACGACGGACTGGTCGAGCAGATCGCGGGACCGCGCGAGCTCTACGAACATCCGGCGAGTCCGTTCGTCGCAGGTTTCATCGGCACCTCGAATCTGCTCTCACTGCGCGTGGACAACGCCGACGCCGGTCTCGTCGCCATGAACCTCGGCGAGGGCGAGCGACTGCTCGCGTGCTCGGATGCGCGCTCGGGCGAGACCGTGCAGATCACGGTCCGCCCGGAGAAGATCAAGCTCGGCGAGCCGGCGGCAGAGGGCGGCCAGGCTCGCGTGCACGGAACGGTTGCCGAGGCCGTCTACCTCGGCTCGATGACACAGGTCATCGTCGATCTGCCGACCGGCGAGCGCCTCGTGGTGCATCGCCTGAACGACCGGCTCGACGGCGACGAGGTGCAGGCGGGCGATCGCGTCGTCCTGCACTGGGCCGCCGAGCACAGCTTCGTCATCCCCGCCACACCGGCGCTGGCCGGCGGCGGGGCGACCACAGGGGGAGAACGAGAATGAGCGAGCCGATCAGGCTGTCCCGTAGGGGCTTCCTCGGAGCGACGATGGCCGCCACCGCGGGCCTCGCGGTCACCGGGCCCGAGGCCTTCGCAGGTCCGAGCGCAAAGAAGTCGCCGCTCGTCGTCCACGACTGGGCCTACTACCAGAAGGACTTCACGGGCTTCAAGGCCTACTTCCAGAAGTACGGCGTGCCCAAGTACATCACGTTCAACACCGACCAGGCCGAGCTCGCTCGCGCCGCCTCGGGCGCGATCACGTTCGATGTCACGCACCCCTGCATCGCCTACACCCAGGACTGGGCCGGCGCGGGTCTCATCGGCGAGATCGACACGAAGAAGCTCACCGCCTGGAAGAGCGTCAACAAGGAACTCGCAAAGCCCGGCATGGTCGACGGGAAGCCGTACCTCGTGCCCTGGGACTGGGGCTACTCCACGCCGATGTACCGCGGCGACAAGTACGTGCCCTCGGCGCAGTCGTGGGAGGCGGTCCTGTTCGACAAGAAGCTGAAGAACAAGGTCACGATGTACGACGAGGGCGTCGCCATCATCAAGATCGGCGGGCTCATCAACGGCCACCAGAACGTCAACACGCTGACGCAGAAGCAGATCAACCAGTCGCGCGACACGATGATCAAGGCCAAGGCCAACATCGTCTCGTTCTGGCAGTCCGAGACACAGGCGATGCAGGACTTCATCTCGGGCAAGGTGTGGGTGACGTACGCCTGGCCGGACACCTACGCGCAGGTCGTCGCGAAGCCGTCCATGAAGAACGCCAAGGTCGTCTACATGCAGCCCAAGGAGGGCATGCTGGCCTGGATCTGCGCGTTCGGGATCGCGGCCGAGCCGAAGAACGAAGACCTGGCGTACGCGTATCTCAACACGGCCTACACCACGCCGGCGATGGACTACCTCGTGAACGCGTTCTACACGGGCGGCGCGGCGATGACGCCGGAGATCCTCGCCAAGACGCCGCCCAAGTTCGTCAAGCAGTTCAACCTCGACAAGCTCAACACGGCGCTCAAGCCGCCGAAGGTGTGGCTCGAGGATCACCTCGAGAACCGCAACGCGTACCTCAAGGCCTACACGCAGGTCAAGTCGGCCTGATCGACCGCGCGCGGGGCGGGCGGCTCGGCCGTCCGCCCCGCGCTCCTCCTCATGGCAGCAGCAGAGGTATCCGAGGTCACCGGCCCGCCCGCCGCGCCGCCCCGTCGGCGTCGTCCGTCGCGGCACGCTCTCGTCGTACCTGCTGCTCTCGCCGATGATCGTGCTGCTGCTCGCGTTCTTCGTCGCGCCGCTGTACTACGTCTTCCTCTTCTCGACCGGCCAGCGCTACCAGGGCGTCACCAAGGCCGCCGCGTTCATCAACGGCGAGCTCACGAGCTTCTCGTGGGACCGCTGGGCCGAACTGCTCGGCAGCGAGGTGTCGATCAGCATCTTCGGGGCGTCGCTGAGCATGCCGCTGTGGCTGTTCGGCGTGATCGAGATGGCGCTTCTCACGGGCGCGCTGCGCGGCAGTCGCCTGCCGCGCTACGGGCGCGAGGCGACGGTGGGCGCGCTCGTGCTGCTCGTCCTGCCGTTCGTCGCCCTCCCCGTGGGCGCCTCGGTGGCGCGCATCGCCGAGGTCACCTCCGACAACCCGTCGATCACGCTCTTCTTCCGCTCCATCTCGACCTCGCTCACGGTCTCGGTCATCGCGGTGCTCATGGCGTTCCCGGTGGCCTATTACCTCGCGTTCTGTCGCGGCAAGTCCAAGTACACGTGGCTCGTGATCGTGATCGCGCCGTTCCTGACGAGCTACCTCCTGCGCGTGCTCGCGTTCAAGGTGATCCTGACCGACGACGGTCTCGTCAACACCGCGCTCTTCGACACCGGGCTGCGCAAGGACGGCGATCAGGTCGAGTGGCTCCTGTACACGCAGTTCACGGTGCTGCTCGTCCTGCTCTACGCCTGGGTGCCGTTCGTGACGCTGCCGATCTTCGTCGCCCTGGAGAACATGGACCGGCGGTTGCTCGAGGCGGCCACCGATCTGGGCGCGAGTCGCGCGCGGGCGTTCGTCAAGATCACGTTGCCGATCGCGGCGCCGGGCATCGTTGCCGCGTTCCTGTTCGTGTTCATCCCGACGATCGGCGAGTTCGTCACACCCGCAGCTCGTGGGCGGCAGCAAGGGCTACCTGTTCGGCTCGGCGATCGCCGACGACTTCGGGCAGAACAGCGCCTGGCAGACGGGTGCCGTCTCCGCGCTGTTCCTGATGGCCGTCGTCCTCGTCCTGTCCGGAACGACGTCGCGCTTCCTGCGCGCCTCCGGAGGTGGGACATGAGCTCGCCGGGCTCGACGGTCGCGGTGAGCCGCAACGGCCGGCGGCTGCTGACGGGCTGGTTCGTGTTCTTCCTGATCTTCCTCTACCTGCCGTCGGTGATCCTGCTGATCTTCTCGTTCAACTCGGGCACGATCCCCGTCTTCCCGCTGCAGCACTTCACGACGCAGTGGTACTCGGACGCGTGGAACGACATCGAGTTGCGCGACGCGTTCGTGCGCTCGATCAAGATCGGGATCGGCACCAGCGCCGTCGCCACCCTGATCGGGATCCTCGCCGCCTACCCGCTCGCACGCCGGCAGTTCCGCGGCCGCAACGCGATCACGGCGTTCTCGCTCGTCCCGCTCGTCGTCCCGCCGGTGGTCGTCGCGGTGGCGCTGCTGATGCTCTTCCGCAAGGGGCCGTACCCGGTCCAGCTGTCGCTGTGGACGGTGCTCGCCGGGCACGTCGTGATCTCGCTGCCGTACTGCATCCTCCTGCTCGTGCCGCGCATCGCGAGCATCGACGTCCGCCTCGAGGAGGCGGCGCAGGATCTCGGCGCCTCGTCGTTCACGACCTTCCGGCGCATCATCCTGCCGTTGATCACGCCCGCGATCCTCTCGTCGTTCCTGATCGCGTTCGTGGTCTCGATCGACGAGTACGCAATCTCGAGCTTCCTGGCCGCGAACAGCGTGACCTACCCCGTGTACCTGTTCGGCCAGATCCGCCAGGCCGAGCACCTGCCGCCGATGATCCCGGTCGCGACGGTGATGCTGCTCGTCTCGTTCGTGCTCGTCCTGCTCGCCGAGGTCATCCGGCGCCGCGGCGACCGGCGCGTGGGGCTCTCGCCATGAGGGCCAAGCTGTGGCTGATGCTCGCGGTGGCGGTCGTGATCGCGGGCGGCGTGGGGCACGAGGCCTTCGCGGGCGGTGACGTCCAAGCCGCAGGTCGCCGCCGAGCAGCACGGTCGCCAAGAAGCAGACGCTGACGGCGTCTCAGAAGGCCGCGCGCAAGAAGCTGCTCGCGCAGGCGGCCTTCCTGAAGGAGAACGACCTCAACTGCGGTTGCCGGCACCACTTCCCGGCGCCGAAGTCCTAGCCCGGGCCGCCGCGCGCGGCATCGCTGTCGAGCAGGCGCGTGGGGAGCAGCGCGGGCTCCCATTTCTCCTGTGTCACGCCGTCTGCCACGGCCTCGCCGCTCCCGAGGCTCTGTGTCACTCCGACCGATCCGTGACCGGTGGCGAGAATCAGACCGTCCACACCCGGATAGGGCCCGATCAGCGGCAGCAGATCGGGCGAGAACGGCCGCTGGCACGAGCGCCGCTCGGCGATCGGGAGGCCGGCCAGCGCCGGCATCAGCGCGACCGCGCGCTTCGCGATCGCCGTGAGCGTCTCGGGCGACTCGTCGGCGTCGGAGGTCGCGCCGTGCAGGCTCGAGCCGATCAGGACGCGGCCGGCGAAGTCCTGTTGCAGCACGCACGCCACGTAGGGCTCCGGCTCCGTGCCCTCGGCGAGCTGGGCGAGCGTGGGCGCGGGCGGCGCGGGACGCGTCCACTCCTCCTCGATCGCGTGCCGCAGGCGGAACGGCGCCGGGCGCGTGACGAGGATCCAGCCGCGCACGCCGCGCACCGGGATGTCGTGCGGCAGCGTGCGGCAGACGCGCCACGACCACGGCCCGGCGGCCACGACGACGTGCGCCGCCTCGATGCGCCCGTCGTCGGTGAGCACGCCCGTGACGCGGTCGCCGCTGCGGAGCAGCTCGCGCACGGCACAGCCCGTGCGGATCTCGGCGCCGGCTGCGCGGGCGTCGTCGGCCAGCGTCGCGGCGGCCGCACCGGGATCGATGCGGCGGGCGTCGAGGTTGAGCTCGGCGTACTCGACGTGCGGCGCGAGCAGCGGTTCGGCCGCGCGTAACTCGGCCGTGGTCATCGGGTCGCCGCCCTCGGGACTGAGGATCAGGCAGCCGTGGGGCTCGCGGTCGAAGGCGAACGCGTGGCCGCTGCGCTCGTGCAGATCGAGGAACAGCTCGAGGGTGCGGCGCCCGATCGATTCCATCACGGGGTGGTGCGGGCCGATCACGAGCCCCTGGTTGCGACCCGAGGCGGCGCTCGCCAGTCCGGCCGCCTCGCACAGCGTGACGCGCAGGCCCCGCCGCGCGCAGGAGGCGGCGACGGCGATGCCGACGATGCCGCCGCCGACCACGACGACGTCGGGGGAGCGACTCACTCGAGGCCGGCGAGGGCCGCGTAGCCGAGGCGCTCGGCCGCCAGCGCCGCGGCGTGCGAGCCGTCGGCGGCGGCGTCGATCGCCAGCCGCGCGACCTGGAGCGCGCGCCGCGGCCGCGCCGCCAGCGTCTGCGCCCACGCCATCGCGGTCGCTGCCTCCTCGCCGTCGGGCACGACCTCGTGGATGACGCCGAGCGCGAGCGCGTCGCGCGCGGAGATCTTCTCGCCGAGCAGGATCAGGCGCCGGGCGACGGCAGGGCCGAGTGCCCGCACCGCGCGCGCCGTACCGCCGCTCGACGGGAGGATGCCGCGCTCGACCTCGGGGAACCAGAAGCGCGCGCTCTCGGCCGCCACGCGCAGATCGCAGGCCAGCGCCATCTCGAGGCCGCCGCCCACGCACCAGCCATGGATCTGCGCGATCGACGGCAGCGGCAGGCGCGCGAGCTCCTCGTAGACGTCGCCGGTGCGCTCGTAGTAGGCGAGCGCCGTCTCCGGGGTGGCCACGTCGAGCTCGCCGGTGTCGGCGCCGGCCGAGAAGGCGCGCTCGCCTGCGCCGCGGACGATCAGCGCGCTCGCCTCGCGCACCGTGGCGCTCGCGAGCGTCGCGGCGAGCTCCTCCTCGAGCGCGGTGGAGAGCGCGTTCAGCTGGTCGGGCCGGTTGAGCGTCACGAGCGCCACGGCGCCGTCGCGCTCGCACAGGATCAGGCTCATGCGATCAGTCCCCTCGCGGTCTCGCCGCGCAGCGCGGTCACCGCCACCTCGGCGATGCGCTCGTAGAGCGCGTCGTCGGCCTCCTGCGAGTACCACGCCGCGTGCGGCGTGAGCACCAGGTTGGGCGCGTCGAGGCGATGGTCGTCGGGCAGCGGCGGCTCGTTGTCCCAGACGTCCATGAACGCCCACGCCGGCCGCTCCTCGGCGAGGCCGTGGATCAGCGCCTCGATGTCGAGCAATTCGGCGCGCGCGGCGTTGACGAGGATCGAGCCGCGCTTCATGAGGGCGAACTCGTCGCTGTCGAGCAGCGGCTTCGACCCTCGCACGTAGGGCGCGTGCAGCGTGACGACGTCGCTCGTCTCGAGCAGCGCGTCGAACTCGGCGCGCTCGGCGCCGGCCGCCGCGAAGGCCTCGTCGCTCGCCACCGGGTCGCTCGCGAGCACGCGCATGCCGAGCGCGGCGGCATCGCGCGCGACCAGGCTCCCGATCTTGCCGAGCCCGATCACGCCGAGCACCGAGCCGCGCACACGGCGCGTCGTTCCGGCCGCACGCTCCTCCCACACGCCCGCCTGCATCGCGCGGTCGAGCCCGACGACGCCGCGCAGCCCGGCCAGCGCGCAGGCCAGCGCGAAGTCGGCGACCTCGCGGCTGCAGTAGTCGGGCGTGCAGTAGGCGGCCACGCCGGCGGCGCGCAGGTCGTCGAGATCCATGTGGTCGTAGCCCGTCGACCCGGTGATCGCCACGCGCGTGCGCGGGTAGCGGGAGAGCAGCTCGGCGTCGACCGTGACGCCGCCGCCGGAGACGACCACCGCGACCTCGCCCGGGTCGCAGGCCTCGGGCGTGACGGCCCGCGCGGCATCGCCGAGCAGCGCGTCCAGGCGCTCGGCGTCGAAGTACTCCAGCACGGCCACCTGGCTCATGCGGTGGAGCTAACCAGATCACCGGTAGCCTGGTGTCATGCCGCCTCCGGTACACACGACGCGGATCGAGATCCGCTGGCGCGACATGGACGCGTTCAAGCACGTCAACAACGCCGTCTACCTCACGTACCTCGAGGAGACGCGAGACGCGTGGTTCCTGGAGGTGCTCGGCAACGGCCTGCTGCTCAACGACTTCGTGCTCGCGCGCTGCGCCATCGACTACCGCTCGCCGCTCACGCAGGACGACGGCGATGTGGACGTGCAGGTCCACTGCACGCGCATCGGGACGTCGAGCGTCACGATGGCCGAGCGCGTGCTCTCGGCGCGCGACGGGCGCCTTGCGGCCGAGGCCGAGTCGGTGGTCGTCCACACCCACCCGGAGACCGGCAAGTCGCGTCCGCTGACCGACGAGATCCGCGCGGCGTTCGAGCGCTGGCTCGGCTGAGGCGCCCCGTCTCATCCTTCGGCGAGCCAAGGTCATCCCGGTGATCGTCGCCGAGGAGGATTGCCTGCGGGCAACGTTCTGAGTGATCATTCGAGCGGGACTACGCCGAAAGGACGACGCATGCCATACCGCATCGGGCTGGTGGTGCCCAGCTCCAACACGACGATGGAGACCGAGATCCCCGAGCTCCTGCGGCGCCGCGCCGAGATCGAGCCCGAGTCGTTCACGTTTCACTCCAGCCGCGTTCGCCTCCAGCAGGTGACCAAGGAGGAGCTGACCGAGATGGTGCGCGGCAGCGATCGCTGCGCCCTCGAGCTCTCCGACGCCGGAGTCGACGCCATTGCCTACGCGTGTCTCGTCGCCATCATGTCGCAGGGCCCGGGATTCCACGTCGAGTCCGAGCGCCGCCTCGCAGAGGTGGCCGCCGAGAACGGCAGCCCGACCCCGATCGTCTCGAGCGCCGGTGCGCTCGTGCGCTCCATCCACGCACTCGGCTTTGAACGGCGTGATGATGATGTCGCCGCGGTCGACGACGACCTTGCCGTCGACGCCGTCATCCGCACCGCCCGTGAACAGGAAGCCGGCGGGCCAGTGATCCCAGCGGCCCGGGATGTCGGTGTAGCCGTACTCCGTCATCACCGGGTAGGCGCCGAGCTTGTAGGTCACGTCGGTGCCGGCGGCGTTCGTGAAGCGGAACGTCTTGGCGTTACCGAGCAGCTCCTCGCTGGCCTCGACGCGGCGGCGCTGGTCGAGCGTCGGGAACAGCCGCTGGAGGTTGTCGATCGGCTCGACGCACAGGAGCATGCGCGCGCCGGCCTCCTGGATCTCGATCTGCTCGCGGGAGAACAGCAGGAACATGAGGTCGATCACGAGGTCGGCCTGCTTGAGCGCGTCGATCGCGGCCCGGTTGCTCGCGAGCGGCGTGACGCCGACCATCCACGCGCCGGCGTCGCCGAGCAGCGTCGTCGAAGCCTCGGGCAGGCGGACGTGGAAGGGCGTGGCGCCGAGGCGCAGCGCGGCCGCCATGAACGCATCGGCGTAGTCTTGGCGCTCGTCCATCTGCGACAGGACGGCGACCGTCTCTCCCTCGCGCAGCCCGCAGAGCTCGAGCTCCGCGGCGCACAGATCGACGAACGAGAACGGCACGGTCATTGGATGTTCCTTCCTCGTGATGAATGCGCCGGTAGGCTCGACAGGTAGCCGACGGCTTCCTCGAGCCCGATGACGTCTGCGTACTTTGCCTGGATGTCGAAGAGGTTGGCCTCGTGCGGCGCCTGCGCCCGGTCGCCCACGCTTTCGCGGGGCACGACCGTGGGGAACCCGTTCTGCATCAGGTCGATCGCCGTGGCTCGCACGCACCCGCTCGTGGTCGCGCCGCACAGCACGACGGTGTCGATCCCCCGGGAGACGAGGATCGCAGTGAGATTCGTGCCGAAGAAGGCCGACGCCCCCTTCTTGACCACGACGGTCTCGTCGTCTCGGCGCTCGAGCCGCGGGTCGATCTCCACCCACTTCCCGCCGATCTGGAGGTCGGCGAGGGCGGGCATCTTCTGCAGCCAGAGGCCGCCGTCGGCCAGGCTGCTCCCGAAGGCGATGGTCGTGAAGATGACCGGGACGCCCAGTTCCCGCGCGAGGCGCAGGAGCTCGGCGGTCGCCCCGACGGCCTCCGAGAGGTCGGAGCCGAGCGCACAGGCCGGATCGGTGAAGCCGCAGGAGAAGTCCACGACCAGAACCGCCGGGCGCTCCCCGAGCGTGATCCGCTGCCCGATCCGCGCGGCGTCGTAGACCCTGCGTGCCTGTGCGTCGCTCATGCTCCGGCCCGTCTCAGCCGCGTGCCTTCGAGCCCGTCGCGAACGGGTCGTCGCCCTTGGTGTTCGACACGGACGAGAGCGACGGCGCCTGGATGTGCGGCGTGAACGTCCGCTCGGGCGCCGGGCCGAGTCCGATGAAGTGGCGGCACTCCTCGAGGAACTTGCTGCGGTCGTACTCGCCGTAGAGGCGCTCCTTGAGGAACGGCACGTTGAGCGCGTTGGACTCCTCGAAGAGCTTCGAGCGTGTGGCGTGCTCGCTCGCAGCGACGTCCCAGACGAGATTCATCACGAGGTTCTTGTCACGTGCGCTCATGGTGCGGGTGTCGAGGAACCAGCCGAGATTCTTGCCGAACGCGGCCGGCGTCTCGAGGTCCCTCTCGCTCCAGCGCAGGATCATTCCCTGACCGCAGATGTCCTGGAGGATGTGCAGGATGCGCGGCAGGTTGTCGAGGGCGTACGAGCGGCCCGCCGTGACGACGTTGACGTCGGGGATCATGAGGTCGCCCTCGGAGAGCTGCGCCAGGTCCTCGGCCGCGAGTTGCATGCCCTGGAGGATCTGGCAGTACTCGATGATGTCGGCCACGCGCTGGCGCACGACCGGCACCTCGCTGAGCTCGAGCGTGTCCATGATCAGCTGCGCCAGGCCAACGTACATCTCGGACTTGGCGACGATGCGGACGAACGTGTACCAGTGCTCGAGGCGTGCCCACACGTTGTAGAAGTTGACGCCGTGCAGCGAGCGGGTGCCCTTGGCGATGATCCGCTCGTTGGGCACGAAGAGGTTGTCGAAGGCGACGATCGACTCGATCTCCTCGCCGCGCGAGGTGAGCGGGTGCTCGTAGGCATTCGAGCCCGGCCGGTGCACGACCTCGCGGCAGAACATCTTCAGCCCGGGCGAGTCGACCGGCACGTAGACCCAGAAGCTCTCCTCGTCGAGCGGCGGGTGGAACGAGCCGAGGATCAACTCGTTGGCCTGCGGCACCACCGTGCCGACGCCCTTGACGCCGCTGATCCAGATGCCGGTCGAATCCTCCTTGACGATGCGCGCGGTCGCGCGCTCGGGCGGCGAGGCCTCGGGCGCGGTGCCGGCGGCGCGCGAGCGGAAGCCCTGCGGGTCGACGATCGTCTCGCCGAGGTGGATGTTGCTCTCCTCGGCGTGCTTGAGGTACCAGTGGATGTTCTCGGCGAACTCCGGGCACTCGCGCTTGAACGACGGCAGCTCGCCGAGCATGCCGAGCGGGAGCGTCGCGATCATGTCGATGCCGCGCCCGTGGGTGCCCCAGGTGCGCCGCGCGACGTGTTTGATGCCCTCGCGGCGGAAGCGCAGGTCGTCCTTCGTGCGCGGAATCAGGTACGAGGCGGTGACGCGGGCGCCATCCTCCCGCACATACGTCAGCACGTCTCGCCCGGGCTCCACGAACTGCTCGTCGTACACGGCGGCGATCTCGCGAATGCCGCCGGCCGTGGCGGGGTGCGTCGTGACGTCCTCGATGCGCTCGCCCTTGTAGTAGACCTCGCGGTCGTCCTGGAGCGACTTGACGTACTCCTCGCCGGTTTTCAGGAAGTGCGTCTGCTTCGAATCGGCAACGGCCATGGGGTCTCCTGTCGTGTCGATTTGCCTCGCGTCCGGCAGGTGCAGACGGGAAGCGCTGCGGCTCGCCTGATGACGTCGTGCCAGGCGGGCGGGCCCGCGTCACCCGCCGGGACGAGCGCTTCGAGGGCGGCCGCCATCGCGCTCTCGCGGCGCTCGTCCTCGATGCGCTCCCGCCACACGTCGTCTGCTCGTGCCCGTGCCATCTACCGAGATGACACGCGACACGGCCCGGTTGTTTAGTCCGTCAGGTGAGCGCGCCGCGGCGCATCGCCTGCGCCACCGCGGCGGCGCGGTCGGAGACCTCGAGCTTGGCGTATACGTGCTGGAGGTGCGTCTTGACCGTAGGGACGCTCACGAACAGCGCCGCCGCGATGTCGGGCGACGAGAGCCCGTCGGCGCACATCCGCAGGATCTCCAGCTCACGCGCGGTGAGCAGGGGCTCGTCGGTGCGGGTGCGGCGGGCCCGCAGCTCGCGCGTGAGCGCCGACTGGATCGAGGGGAGGATCACGCTCTCGCCGCGCGCGACCGTCAGGAGCGTCTCGCACAGTACGTCGGCCGCGGCGACCTTCGGTACCCAGGCGCGGGCGCCGTAGGCGAATGCGCGGTGGATGGTCGCGCCGTCCTCGGAGGCCGAGACGATGACGACGCGGGTCGGCAAGCTCTCGCGCTCGAGCATGCCGAGCACGGTGATGCCGTCGAAGTCGGGCAGGCCGAGATCGACGACCGCGACGTCGGGCGTCAGCGCGCGGATCGCGTCGACCGCCTCCTGGCCGGATCCCGCCTCCCCGACCAGCTCGAGCTCGGGGCAGCGCGCGATCAAACTCGCGGCGCCTTGCCGGTAGAGCGGATGGTCATCGGCGATGAGCACGCGAACCGACCTGGCAGCCATGCTGCGGTCGGTGCGTGCCATCAGCCCGCGCCCCGCCCGAGCGCGCGCTCGACGGCCTCGACGAAGCCGGCCAGCTCGAGCGGCTTGGTGAGGTAGTCCTCGGCACCCGCCGCCTTGAGCCGCTCCCTCTGCATCGAGGTCGCGTCCGCCGACAGGATGATGACCGGGATGTCCTGCATCCGCTCGTCGCTGCGCAGGCGCCGCAGCACCTCCTCGCCGTCGATGTCAGGGAGGTGGAGGTCGAGCAGGATGAGGTCGGGGGCGTGCTGGGCGGCGAGCTCGATGCCCATCTGGCCTTGCATCGCCGACATGAGATCGAGCCCGCCGAGCCGCGCGAAGACCTTCTGGACGAGCGCGAAGTTGGCCAGGTTGTCCTCGATGTAGAGAACGCGGCCGCCGCGCTCGATGCGCTTGGGAAAGGCCGCAGGCTCCGGCTGGAAGAGGAAGGCGGCGTTCTCGTGCGGGTTGTCAGTAAGCGGCAGGTCGACGTAGAAGGTCGAGCCGACGCCTCTCTCGCTGCTCTCGACGCCGATGGTGCCGCCCATCGCCTCGATCAGCCCCCGCGAGAGCGCCAGGCCGAGTCCGGTGCCCTCCGCATCGGTCGAGTCGGCATCGAGGCGCTCGAAGGGGAGGAACGCGCGCTCGAGATCGTCCGGGGCGATGCCCCTGCCCGTGTCGGCGAAGCGATAGCGCAGCAGACGGCCCGGCATCACCTGCAGCGTGGTGCGCACGGTCCCGCCCGGCTGGTTGTACTTCACGGCGTTCGTGAGCACGTTGAGCACGACCTGCTTGAGGCGCTGGTAATCGGCGAGCACGAACTCGAACAGCCCGGCGTGGAGGTCCTGCTCGAGCGCGACGTCGCGCTCGGCCGCGAGCGGGCGAACGAGATCGAACGCCTCGGTGAGCGGACCGCAGCAGTGCACCGGCTCGACCAGTAGCGGCTGCCCGCCCGCTTCGATGCGCGAGATCTCGAGTACCTCGTTGATCAGCGCCAGGAGGTGGCGGCCGGCGTTGACGATGCGATCGACGCTGTCGTCCGCGCTCACCGGCAGCGACTCGAGCTGCAGGAGCTGCCCGAAGCCGAGGATCGAGTTCAGCGGCGTGCGTAGCTCGTGGCTCATGCGCGAAAGGAACTCGCTCTTGGCGCGATTCGCGCGCTCGGCCTCCTCCTTGGCCTGGCGCACCGCGGCCTCAGCGGTCTTGCGGTCGGTGATGTCGGTCGAGATCCCGGCCACCGCGTAGGGCCGGCCGTCCTCGTCGAAGAGCGGGAACTTGAGTGACAGCCAGGTACCGTCGTCGCCGTCGGACTTGGGCTCCTCGAAGTGGATGGGAGTCCCCGCCTCGAGGACGCGCCGGTCGTTGGCCGTGTAGAGCGCGGCGGTCTCGGGCGAGACGATGTCGTAGTTCGTCTTCACGCCCGGATCGTCGCGGCGCACGTTGAAGACCTCCTCGAAGTGCCGGTTGATGAGGAGGTAGCGGCCGTCGGCGCTCTTGATGTAGATGAGCGCGTCGACGTTGTCGACGAGATCTCGCGCGCGCTGCTCGCTCTCGCGCAGAGCGCGCTCCATCTCGCGGCGGTGGACGAGCTCGCTCGCCTGTACGAGCACGAGCTGCGGGACGCCCTCGCACGCGTCCACCATGGCGACGCGCAGCGTCACCGGGATCCGCTCACCGCACACGACGACGCTGACGTCGACGCCGAGCTGCCCGGTCGACTCCGAGAGCAGCCGGCGCGGGTCACCCGCGCCCGCCAGGAGCTCGCCCGGATTCATCCCGACGAGATGGTCCCTGGGGCGGTCGACGAGGGTCGCGAACGCCTGATTGACCTCGAGGATCCACGGCTCCCCGTCCGTGATCTGCACGACCGCCGTGGCGATCGGCGCATGCTCGAAGGCCGCCGCCGCGACCGCGGGGCTCAGGGACGAGGCGTCTAGGGGGTTGGGGGATGCGGACATGCTGGCAGCGGGCGGCCCATCGGTCGACGACAGGTCAGGGGCCGCCGGGCCGCTCGCCGGTGAACTGCAAGACCACGGCGACGAAGTCGTCGAGATTGTCCCAGGGAATCATATGACCGGCGCGTTCCACGGCCGCGAAGCGGGCGCCCGGAAGCAGCCCTCGCAACTCGGGCAGGGAGCTCGCGGGCACGACGGGACTCTCGGCGCCGTACACGAACAGCACCGGGATCCGGATCTTCGGCAGCAGCGCGTGCAGGTCTTCGGTGTGGAAATTCTCGTAGGTCTCGACGACGGCCGTCTCGCTGCAGGTGCCGAGCCAGCGCGCGCGCAGCGCGAGGTGTTCGACCGGCCAGGTCGGGAACGCGGGCCGCATGTCGTCCGCGGTCGCCCCCGCCTGGGCCTTGCGCAGCGAATCGACGTAGGGGTCGAGGGGAACCGGATAGGGGTCTCGGCCGGGCCCGGTCAGCGGCGGGTCGGCGAGGATCAGCGAGCCGACCGCCTCCGGGTGGTAGACGGCCAGCGCGGCGGCGATGCGGGCCCCCATCGAGTGTCCGAGCACGATCGGGCGCTCGAGCCCGATAGCCTCGATCAGCGCAGCCAGGTCGCCCGCGTAGTCCGTCAGCGCGTAGCCGCTCGCGGGCTGCTCGGAGAGGCCGCGCCCGCGTGGGTCGACGCCGATAACGCGATGGCGCTGGGCGAGCGGCAGGGCGACGAACTCGACGCAGGCCGCGGGCATGGTGATGCCGGCGACGATCAGGAGCGGCGGGCCATCGCCGTTGTAGTCGAGGTAGTGCTGCCGGATCCCGTTCGCGGTCACATGGACACTGCGGGCGCGTGTGCCCAGCGGCGGCATGCTCATGCCGCCAAGGGCTCGAGCCGCCCGCGCAACGTGCGGTGCGCCGCGGCCAGCGTGGCGCCCACCGTGCCCGTGCGCAGATTCAGCACCTCTCCGATCTCACGGTACGAGAGATCCGCGTAGTAGCGCAGGAAGAGCACGAGGCGCTGGCGCTCGGGGAGGGCGGCCAGGTGCCGCTGCAGCGCGCCGTCGCGATCGTCCATGAGGGACGGCTCCAGATCCTCGCCTTCGATTAACGCGACGGGTACGAGCCTGCGCTCCGCGCGACGCTGGTTGTGAGCGGCGTTCGTCACCGCCCGCCACAGCCAGGCCTCGAGCGCGCCGTCCCCGCGGAACGCCAGGCATCCGGCGATCGCTCGCGCGAACGCGTCCTGGACTGCATCGCGCCCCCGTTCGTGATCGCCCGCAATCGCCGTGGCGACCCTCACGTAGTCGGAGAAGCGCAGCTCGTACGCCGCCGCGATGCGCGCCACGACGATCCCGCTCTGGGGTTCTGGGATCGGCGCACCGGGGAAGCGTCGCACCGGCCAAGCCTGGCGCGCGGCGTCGCCGGGATCTATCGTCCCGTCGGACGATCGGTGGGGTGAGCCGGGCTGCGCCGAACGGTGCGAGGCCGTCGCGCACGAGCCGCGGCGGCATCGATGCCGTCCAGGCCCGGCAGTTGCAGGTCGACGACGGCGATGCGCGGGACGAGGCGGCGAATAGCCGCGAGCGCGCTCTGCCCGTCCGCGGTGTCGGCCACCAGTTCGAGGTCCGGGCACGCGCGCAGGGCATCGGCGAGCCCTCTCCGGTAGACCGGGTGGTCGTCGGCGATCACCACGCTGACGCGCCGGGGCGTCATGCCGCGTCTCAGACCCCTGTTGCAGTCCGCACCCGGCGCCCCGTCAGCTCTGAGCCGACCTGTCTCCGCCTCGTCGATCTCGTAGCGGGCCGCGTCCTCGTCGATCACCGAGACGGCGACGCCGTAGAGCTCGCGGGCGGCCTCGATGCTGACGAAGCCGTCGATCACGTCCTCGAGCACCCATTCGGCCGGCCGCGTCCGCGGGTCCTGCCAGCCGCCGCCGCCGCCCTCCCAGAACCGGATCGTGCGGCCCTGGCCCGCGTGCACGCCGGAGCGCATGACGCCGACCTCGAACTCGTCGGGGCCGCCGGCGTCGTAGACGAGGCCGCTGCCGAGCGCGGGCAGGCCGCCCTCCCAGCCCCACACCGGGATCACGCCGCGGCTGCCGAGTACCGAGAGCGTGGCGTCGCCGTGCGTGAGCTCGAAGTCGCGTGCCACGCCGAGGCCGCCGCGATGCCGCCCGGCGCCCGCCGAATCGGTGATGAACTCGTAGCAGTGCGTGAGTACGGGATAGACGCGCTCCTGCACCTCGACGGGCTCGTTGCGCGTCCCCGAGGCATACAGGCTGATCGCGGTGTGGTTGTCCTTCTTGCCCGGCCGGGCCCCGTAGCCACCCTCCTTCCAGAGGTACATCACGAAGTCGCGCTCATGGCCTTCGCGGCCGTCGAACCCGCCCACGACCATGTTGGTCATGTTCCCCGAGCAGGCCATCGAGCGCTCCGGGATGACCTGCAGGTAGCAGCCGAAGATGCACTGGCAGATGACCTCGTAACGAGGTGGCGAACGCGCCGCTGATCGGGCGCGGGAACTGCGCGTTGGTGACCAGGCCCTCGGGATTCAGCGTGTCGAGCGCGTTGTAGATCCCCTCGCTCGCCGGGACGTGCGGGAAGATCGCCTTCGTCGCGACGACGAGCGCCGACTGCGCCATCGAGCGCGTGGCGTTGATGGCTCCGTTGGCCTGGGGGTCGCTGCCGGAGAGGTCGTAGAGCGCGCGGTCGCCCTCGATCGTGATCGAGACCTTGATCTTGACCGGCGTCTCGCGGTCGCCCGTGGGGTCGAAGTCGATCGCGTCCTCGAAGCTGTAGGTGCCGTCCGGGAGCTTGCGGAACTCCTCGCGCAGGAGCGCCTCGGAGTAACGGATCAGCTCGGACATCTCCGAGAGGATCAGCTCGACCCCGTACTTGTCGATCAGGCTCTGGAGGCGCGCCTCGCCGGTGCGGCAGGACGCGATCTGCGCGAACACGTCGCCCCGCGTCGTGTCGGGCACGCGCACGTTGCGCAGGATGAAGCGCAAGACCTCCTCGTCGAGCTCGCCCGCGCGCACGAGGTGGAGCGGCGTGATGTAGAGCGCCTCGCCGTAGGTCGACTCGGCCTCGGCGTGAAAGCTGCCCGGCACGGGGCCGCCGGCGTCCGACCAGTGGGCCGAGTTCTGCACGAACGCGAGCAGCTTCCCGTCGCGGAACACGGGCATGATCGTGCGCACGTCCTGACAGTGCGTGCCGCCGATGAAGGCGTCGTTCATGATGAAGATGTCGCCCTCGTGGATGGCGTCCTTGCCGACCCAGTCGATGACGCCCTTGACCGTGAACGGGAGCGTGCCGACGTGCGCCGGGAGGTCGTCCTTGCCCTCGGCGATCATGCGCCCGTCGGCGTCGCAGATCGCGGCGCTGAAGTCGCGGCCCTCGCTGACGACGAGCGAGTGGCCGACGCGTTCCAGCATCAGCCCCATCTCGTCGACGACGCTCATGAAGGCGTTGCGCAGGACCTCGAACGTGATCGGATCGATCTGCCCCGGCGTGATGTCGCCGTCGCTCATCGCGAGCCCTCCTCGGGGTGGAGCGTGATGATGATGTTGCCGACGGAGTCGACGGTCGCGCTCGTGCCGGGCGGCAGGACGATGGTGCTGTCGAGCTCCTCGACGATGCAGGGGCCGTCGAACGCGTCACCGGCGGCGAGGCCGGTGCGGTCGAGCACGGGCACCGTGACCCAGCCCGGCCCGTCGAAGTGCACGCGCCGCTCGCGCGGCGGCAGCGCCTCGCGCTGGGATCCCGCGTCGTGCGTGAACGCTGCCAGGTCGGGCTTGGTGCGCTGCCCACGCGCGCTCACGCGAAGCGCCGAGGTCTCGACCGGCGAGCTCGGGTGCGAGTAGCGGTACTGGCGCAGGTGCTCGTCATGGAAGCTCGCGACGGCGCTCTCGACGCCCTGCTCGCTGATCTCGTCGAGCGACACCGTGACCGAGTGCAGCTGGCCGACGTAGCGGATGTCCACGCTGCGCTCGACCGCGATCTCGTCCCGCGCCACACCCTGACGCGTGAGGTTTCCGACGACGCGCTCCTCCATCTCGGCGTAGATGCGCCCGGCGTCGGCGAGGTCGATCTCGCCGTGCCGGCGCACGTACGACCACGAGAAGTCGTCGAGCGGGTCGACGAACAGCAGGCCCATCGCGCTCGTCACGCCCGGGAACGGCGGCACGATGACCTCGGGCATCTGCAGCTCGCGCGCCAGGTCGACGGCGTGGAGCGCGCCCGCGCCGCCGAACGCGACCAGCCCGAACTCGCGCGGGTCGAAGCCGCTCTCGACGGTCACGAGGCGGATCGCCTTGACCATGTTGGCGTTGGCGATCTTGAGCACGCCCTCGGCCGCGTCCTCGAGGCTCAGTCCGAGCGGTTCGGCGATGCGCCGGCGCAGCGCCTCGGCTGAGCGGTCGGCGTCGAGCTGCATGCGCCCCTCGAGGAAGAGGTCGTTGCTGACGCGCCCGAGCACGAGCTGGGCATCGGTGTTGGTCGGCTCCTCGCCGCCCTTGCCGTAGCAGGCCGGCCCGGGATCGGCACCGGCGCTCTGCGGGCCGCTGCGCGGATAGCCGGCCGGGTCGAGCCACGCGATCGAGCCGCCGCCGGCGCCGATCGAGACGACGTCGATACTCGGAAAGCGGATCGGCATGCCCCACTCGAGGTCGAACGAGCGGGTCATCTGCGGCTCGCCCTCGCGCACGACGGCGATGTCCGCGCTCGTGCCGCCCATGTCGAAGCCGACGACGTTCTGCCGGCCGGCCGAGGCCGCGACGGCGGCCGCCGCGATGACGCCGGCCGCGGGGCCCGAGTTGAGCGTCTTGACGGCGATTCCCTTGGCGTAGTCGGTCGTCATCGTGCCGCCGCCGTTGTGCATCACGAGCACGACGTCGGACTTGAAACCGGCGTCGGCGAGCGCCTCCTCGAGCGTGTCCATGTAGCGGCGCAGGACGGGAGCGCAGTAGGCGTTCGCGACCGTCGTCGCCGTGCGCTCGAACTCCGGCGGCTCGGGCAGGATGTCGGTCGAGAGCGACAGGTGCAGGCCCGGCAGCTCCTCGAGCAGGATCTCGCGCGCCCTCCGCTCGTGGGCCGGGTTCATATGCGCGTTGATGAGGCAGATCGCGACCGACTCGATCTCGCGCGCCCGCAGCTTGCGGGCCACGGCGCGTACCGAGTCTTCGTCGAGCGGCCTCACCACGGCGCCGGAGTAGTCGACGCGCTCGTCGATCTCGAGCCGGTGCCGCCGCCGGACCAGGGGCTCGGGCGGATCCCACAGGATGTCGTACAGCTCCGCGCGGTTCGCCCGACGGATCTCGAGCACGTCGCGGAAGCCGCGCGTCGTGACGAGCGCCGAGTGCGCTCCGTTGCGCGTGATCACGGCGTTCGTCGTCACGGTCGTCCCGTGGAAGAGCGTCGTGACCTCGGACGGCTCGATGCCGAGCGCGCGGACGCCCTCGACGACGCCGAGATCGAAGCGCGGTGGCGTGGACGGCACCTTCGCGACGCGCGACTCGCCCGTGTCGCTGACGGCGAAGACGTCGGTGAACGTGCCCCCGGTATCGCACCCGACTATCCAGCTCACAAGCCCTCCCCTCGTGGACGCCGTGTGACCATAGGCCTGGCACGCGGGCGAGCACAATCAGCCAGTCGGCTATCGGCGAGGTGACATCGCGACCGCTGCTCCGACGTGCGACGATCCCCGGCCATGGACTTCGGGCTGACGATGCCGACGCACGGGTTGCTGATGCGCGACGAGCGCGACTTCTACCTGCAGAAGCTCGCAGCCTCGGAGATGCGCCCGGTCGAGGTCGCGAAGCTCGCCGAGGGCCTCGGCTACCACTCCGTGTGGTTCTCCGACCACGTCTGCATGGGCCGGGACGAGGGCGCCTTCCACACTGCGAACACCTCGGGGACGCGCGCCTATCCGAACCGCCCCACGATGCTCGACATGATCGCGACGATGGGCGCGATCGCCGGCGCGACGAGCACGATCCGGATGGCATCGTCCGTCTGGATCGCGCCCTATCGCCACCCGCTCGTGGCCGCACACCAGCTCGCGACCGTGGACGTGCTCTCGGCCGGCCGCCTGATCGTCGGGATCGGGAGCGGCTGGGATCCGCAGGAGTTCGCCGCCGTCGGCGGCGACTTCGAGCACCGCGGCTCCGTCACCGAGGAGCAGATCGAGATCTTCAAGCACGCCTGGAGTGAGCCGTACCTCGACTTCCGCGGCCGCTTCTACGACATCCGGGACGTGTCGCTCGAGCCCAAGCCGGTGCAGCAGCCGCATCCGCCGATCGTCTTCGGAGCCGTCACCGACGCGGGCGCGCGCCGCGCGGCCCGCACCTCGGACGGGATCTATCCGATGTTCCTCGACAGCTACGGCGATCCGCATCGCTTCGAGCATCTGCGCGAGGCCGTTCTGCGCGAGGCGGCGCGGATCGGGCGCGACGTCTCCGATTTCCGGATGTACGCGTTCTGCTCCGGACTGGTGGTCGAGCCCGGCGACGAGGCGGCGCAGCGCTCGCCGCGCATGACCCTGACGGGGCGCCCGACCAGGTGCTCGCCGACATCGAGCGCTTCGCCGCTGCCGGCTACTCGCACCTGACGATGCATTTCGACGTGCGCTCCGGGACGATGTCCGAGTACCTCGAGATCGCGCAGCGCTTCGCGGAGGACGTGCTCCCAGCGGCGCGCGAGATCACGGCGCGCTCGTTCACGTAGCCTCGTCGATCCGTATGCGTGCGCTCCCTCCAACGGCCGGCGACCTCCGCGGGCTCGCGTTCGAGCACGGCGCGGTGCCGTCGGCGGTCGTCCGTCTCGACGACGGGCGGCTCCGCATCGAGTGTGCGAACGTGCGCTTCGCGGCGCTCGCGGGCGACGCCTGCGAAGGTCGCCTGCTCGACGACGTCGTGACTCGTGACGGCGCGCGCCCGTGGTCGGGGCGCGAGCTCACCCGGGTGATCGGGGCACAGTTCCCGCGACCATGGGCGAGCGCGCGGTGGAGATCGGCGTGTCGCCGCTGCCGGACGACGGCAGCTTCGTGATCACGGTCAACGACGTGACCGACAGTGCGCGCGAGGTGCGCGTGCTCGCGGAGACGGTCGGGCGCCTCGAGGACATCATGGACAACTCGGCCGCGCTCATCTACGTCAAGGACACCGAGGGCCGCTACACGCTCGTCAACCACCACTTCGAGCGCCGCTTCGGGCTGCGCCGCGAGGACGTCATCGGCCGCACCGACCGCGAGGTGTTCCCGCTCGAGGCCGCGACCGTGTACGAGGCCCACGACCGCGAGGTCATGCGGACGGTGCGCGCGCTCGAGGTCGAGGAACCCGCGACGGGCATCGAGGACGGCAGCTGGCTGTCGGTCAAGTTCCCGCTGCTCGACCCGCGACGGGCTGCCCTACGCGCTCGCCGGCATCTCGACCGACATCACCGACCGCAAGCGCGCGGAGGCCGAGGCGCGCGAGGCGCGCGAGGAGGCGGAGCGCGCCAACGACGCCAAGAGCGAGTTCCTCTCGCGCATGAGCCACGAGCTGCGTACGCCACTCAACGCGATCCTGGGGTTCGGGCAACTGCTCGAGCTCGAACGTCTCGAGGCCGATGCGCGCGCCAGCGTCGAGCGCATCCTGCGGGCGGGCCACCACCTGCTGGAGCTCATCAACGAGGTGCTCGACATCACGCGCATCGAGGCCGGCGGGCAGACCCTGTCCCTCGCGCCGATCCACTGCTGCGATCCGCTCGTCGACGCGCTGGAGCTCGGTGCGACCGCTCGCGGTCGAGCGCGGAATCGAGCTCGCGAGCGACATGCACGGGGGGTTGCACCGCTACGTCCTCGCCGATCCGCAGCGCTTCAAGCAGGTCGCGCTCAACCTGCTCAGCAATGCGATCAAGTACAACCGGCCGGGCGGGCTGGTGCGGACGTATTTCGCCGAGACGGTTCCCGGGCAGCTGCGGCTGCTCGTCGTCGATACCGGCCACGGGCTCGACAGCGAGGCGGCCGCCCGCGTCTTCCTGCCGTTCGAGCGCCTCGCGGCGGACGCGACGGACGTGGAAGGAACCGGTCTCGGGCTGACGCTCTCGCGCAGCCTCGCCCAGGCCATGGGCGGCAAGGTGGACATCGCGCACACCGCCCCGGGGGAGGGCTCGACGTTCTACTTCGAGCTGCCGCTCGCCGAGCGCCCGACCGTCTCCCCGCCCGCCAGCGCCCGTCTCGTCGCCCACCCGCGCATGTGGAAGCTCGGCGCGGCGCGCATCCTCTACGTGGAGGACAACCTCTCCAACCTCGAGCTGGTCGAGAGCATCCTCTCCCGCTCCCCGGGAATCGAGGTGATCCCGGCGATGCAGGGATCGCTGGCGCTCGAGCTGGCGGCTCGGCACGATCCGGACCTCGTGCTGCTCGATCTGGACCTGCCGGATCTCAGCGGCGAGGAGGTCCTGCGCAGGCTCAAGGCCGACAGCCGCACCGAGTCGATCCCGGTGATCGTCCTGTCCGCCGACGCGACGCCGGCCCAGCTCAGGCTGATGGAGAGCGAGGGCATCGTGGCGTACCTCACCAAACCGCTCAACATCAGCCTCTTCCTCGACACGCTGCGCACCGCGCTCGGGCAGGGCGGATTCGAGCTGATGGAAGCCGTGACCGTCATCCTGGCCGACGACCACCCGGTCTTCCGCGACGGGCTGAAGAGCCTGCTCGAGGGTGCCGGCATCGTCGTGCTCGCGGACGTGGAGGACGGGCGCGCGGCGCTCGGCGCGATCCGCGAGCACCGGCCGCAGGTGGCGGTCATCGATCTCCAGCTGCCCGACATCGACGGTGCCACGGTGATCGACTTCGTGCGTCGCGAGCATCTGCCGACCCGCGTCCTCGTGCTCTCCGCCCGGACCGACAGCGCCGTCGTCTATCGCTGCATCGAGCTCGGCGCGGCCGGCTACCTCCCGAAGCTCACAGCCGGGGACGACATCTGCGCCGCGATCCGCGCGCTCGCGCGCGGCGAGAGCGTCGTGCCGCCGGAGCTGCAGGCCGGCCTGGCGAGCGAGATCCGCCTGCGTCGCGCGGACGACCGCCCGGTGCTCACGCCGCGCGAGCTGGACATCATCCGTCTCGCAGCCGACGGGCACTCGAATGCCGAGATCGGCCTGCGGCTGCATGTGAGCACGGCGACCGTGAAGACGCACCTGCAGCACATCTTCGAAAAGCTCGAGGTCTCCGACCGCTCGGCCGCCGTCGCGCAGGCGTTCCGGCGCGGGCTGCTCGCCTGAGCCGGAAGGCCGTCTCCACCTCGGTCTAGCCGAAGGGTCGATGGCAGCCCTGCCGCGCGCGCCCGACTATCCAGCTTTGTCCGGATCCAAACAAGTCTTGACGCGGCGGCGTCTCAACCAGATAGCATCGCGCTCCATTCGGCAACGCTTTGCACCCCAGCATCGGCAGAACGCAAGGGGCCTTCGTGGCCCGGAGGAGGAGCACATGAAGCGCTACATCGTCGGGCTCGCGGTGGCTGTCGCCGCGATCGGTACAACCGTGTTCTCGGTGTCCGCGAGCGCTGCGCCGAAGGCCGACACGATCCTGGTCGGGATCTCGGCGGCCAAGACCGGCATCCTCGGCCCGTACGACCTGCAGGCGGGGCAGCTCTTCCAGCTCCGGATCGAGCAGCTCAACAAGGCCGGCGGCGTGCTCGGCAAGCAGATCAAGGTGAAGTGGATCGACACGAAGTCGGACAAGCCGACCGCCGCGACCAACGCCTCCGAGCTCATCTCGCAGGGCGCCGTCGCGATCCTCACCACCTGCGACTTCGACTTCTCCTTCCCCGCCACCCAGGCGGCGGGATCGAAGAAGGTGCTCGGCCTCAGCCTCTGCGCGTCCTCGCCCAAGGCTGCCACGCCCGCGATCGTCGGTCAGTACGGCGGCTCGATGGGTCTCGGATCGGACGCCGAGGGCGTCGCGATGGCGGAGTGGTTCCGCGCGCACAAGCCCGCCCTGAAGCGCGCGTGGATCGTCAAGGACCTCTCGCTCGAGTACTCGAAGGCGACGGCCGACTACTTCAAGGCCCGCTGGAAGCAGCTCGGCGGCACGGTCTGCGGTGAGGACACCTTCACCGCCGGCGACAACCTCGACCTGTCCGCGAACACGACGCGCCTGCGCGGCGCCGTCAGCAAGTGCGACGTCATCTACGACGGCTCGTGGAACCCGTTCGGCGCCCAGTTCGTGCGCGCCGTGCGCGACGCGGGCATCAAGACGACGATCATCACGAACGCGTCCGTCAACGGCCTCCCGGTCGTGCAGAACAACCCGAAGCTGAGCAACTTCTACGCGCTCGGCTTCGCCTGCCTCAACACGTACTGCACCGGCAGCAAGAACCCCGAGGTCGCGAAGGTCAACGCGGCGTTCAAGGCCAAGTACGGCCAGCCGATCGGCAACCACTACGCGCTCCCGGGCTACGAGCTCGCGGACGCCCTCGTGGCGGCGATCAAGAAGGCCGGCTCGACCGACGGCACCAAGATCGCGTCCGCCCTCTACGACTCGGGCCTGAAGATCAAGACCTTCGCAGGCCCGATGGCCTTCACCAAGAAGTGCCACCGCCCGCAGGCCGCGATCTTCACGGTCGAGCAGTACACCAACGGCAAGGACAAGCAGATCGACACCGTGTCGGTCAAGAAGGTGCCGAGCATCGGCGACGGCAGCCCGTGCTCGGGCAACCAGCCGGCCAAGTAACAAGGCACGGGACGAACGAACAGTACGATCGATCGATGACCGTCGGCGGCCCCAAGCCCGAGCAGCTGGTCGCGGAGCAGATCCGCGTCCACTTCGAAGGCGTCAAGGCCGTCGACGGAGTCGATCTGACGCTCGATCAGGGCGAGATCATGGGCCTGATCGGACCGAACGGCGCGGGCAAGACGACGTTCATGAACGCCGTCTCGCATTTCGTCCCGCGCACCTCGGGACGGGTGATCCTCGGGGGCCAGGACGTCACGTCCTGGCCCCCGCATCGCCTCGCCACGGCCGGGCTCGTGCGCACGTTCCAGGACGTCGCGACGTTTCCGGAGCTGACGGTCTTCGAGAACGTGGAGCTCGGCGCGCTCGGCGCGGGTCTCTCGCGCCGCAAGGCGCGGGCGCGTGCCTGGACGCTGCTGGAGGAGCTCGGTCTCGAGCGGATGGCGACGATGCCGGCCTCCGCGCTGCCGCACGGCGAGGAGCGGCGCGTCGGAATCGCGCGCGCCGTGGCAGTCGCACCGAAATTCCTGCTGCTCGACGAGCCGGCCGCAGGGCTCGACGACCGCGAGAGCCTGCAGCTGGCCGAGACGATCGCGAAGCTGCGCGACGACGTCGGCTGCGGCGTCCTGCTCGTCGAGCACGACATGCGCATCATCTTCCGCGTGTGCGAGCGGATCCAGGTGCTCGACTTCGGCAAGCCGCTCGCGCTCGGCACTCCCGGCGAGATCCGGACGAACCCCGACGTGATCACCGCCTACCTGGGCGTCAAGGGCGCGAAGCTGGCGCAGGAGCACCACGGTGCTTGAGCTCAAGGACATCTCGGTCAGCTACGGCCGCATCGCGGCCGTCCAGGGGCTCTCGCTCGAGGTCAAGCAGGGTGAGTTCGTGGGCCTCGTCGGCCACAACGGCGCCGGCAAGTCGACGACCCTGCTGACCATTGCGGGCGCGCTGTCGCCCGTCTCGGGCGACATCCTGCTCGAGGGAAAATCGATCGTCGGGCTCGCGCCGGACGAGATCCTGCGCCGCGGCATCGCGCTCGTGCCCGAGGGGCGCCGCATCTTCGGGCGCCTGACCGTCGGCGAGAACGTCAAGATCGGCGCGACCGTCCGCAAGGACAAGAAGGCCGTCGAGGACGACATCCGCAACGTGATCGAGCGCTTCCCGGTGCTGGAGCGCTACTGGAACTCGTCGGGCGCCAAGCTCTCCGGCGGAGAGCAACAGCAGCTGGCGATCGCCCGCGCACTCGTGTCGAGGCCGAAGGTGCTCCTGCTCGACGAGCCGACGCTCGGCCTCGCGCCGCTGATGGTGGACCGCGTCTTCGACATCCTCGAGCAGCTGCACCAGGGCGGCACCACGATCCTGCTCGTCGAGCAGAACGCCGCCCGCACCATCGAGATGGCCGACCGGACGTATGTCCTGCGCACCGGTGGCCGCATCCAGTTCCACGGCACCGCTGCCGAGCTCGCCGAGATCGGTGACTTCGAAACCGCGTACATCGGGATGGGCTAGCCGCTGATGGTTCTCGCGAATACCTCCACGTACTTCCAGTACTTCGTCGACTCCGTGGCGTACGGGAGCCTGTTCGCCCTGATGGCCCTGTCGCTGTCGCTGCTCTTCGGGGTCATGGGCCTCATGAACTTCGCCTACGGCGAGCTGATCATGGTCGGCGCGTACACGATGTTCTACACCGAGGACTACGGCTGGTTCGTGATGATCCTGGCGACGTTCGCGGCCGTGATCGCCTTCGCCCTGGTCATGGAGCTGGTCGCGTTCCGGCCGGTGCGGCGCGCCTCGCCGAGCACGCTCCTGATCACGTCGTTCGCGCTCTCGATCGGCCTGCAAAAGCTCTTCTACATGATCTTCCCGCCCGGTACACCGCGCACCGTGAGGCCCATCCCGTGGCTCACGAACCAGTTCGAGATCGCGGGCGTGTTGTTCTCGCGGCTCGACATCGCCATCTTCGTCGTCACGATCCTGTTGCTGGTGGGCATGGTGCTGCTGCTCAAGCGCACCGCGCTCGGCGTCCAGCTGCGCGCGTCGACCGAGGATTTCCGCATGGCGCAGCTCGTCGGTGTCAAGGCGAACTGGGTGATCTCGTCCGCCTTCGCGATCACCGGCTTCCTCGCTGCCGCGGTCACGATCCTCTACATGCTGGATCACGGCGACGTGCGGCCCAACGTCGGCCAGGGGCCGCTGCTGATCGCGTTCGTGGGAGTCGTCATCGGCGGCCTCGGAAGCCTGGGCGGCGCCGCGCTCGGCGGCTTCACGCTCGGCGTCGTGATCAACCTCCTCTCGGCGACCCTGCCGCGCTCGATCCAGGGTCACACGCTGATGTTCGCGTTCCTGCTCGTGATCGCGATGCTCGTGTTCCAGCCGAACGGCCTCATGGGCACCGTGGACAAGCTGCGCGCCCGCAGGCGCCGCACGGAGGAGATCCCGCGCGTCGCGGAGGAACCGGCGTCGTGACGGCGGAAACGGGCGTCGCGACGGGGCCGCATACGCGGCTCGAGGGCATCCTGCGCACGATCTGGACGCCGCTCCTGCTCTCGCTCCTGATGGTGGCGATCTGGCTCGTCATCACGTACATCGTCGACGACGTCTTCTACACGTCGGAGGCGGAGAAGTTCTTCCTGCGCCTGCTGATCGTGCTCGCGCTGCAGATCTTCTGCGGCAACTCCGGGATCCTCTCGTTCGGTCAGGTCGCGTTCATGGCGGTCGGTGCGTACACCTCGGCGCTGCTGACGATCCCGACGGCGATCAAGCAGTTCACGTTCCTCTCGATGCCCAGCTCGCTCAAGGACATCGTCTTCCCGGCGGAGCTGAGCGCGTTCCAGGGCACGATCGCAGGAGGACTGGCCGCGCTCGTCGTCGCGCTCGTCTTCGGCGTTCCGATCGTCCGCCTGGTCGGCGTGGCGGCGGGCATCGCGACGCTCGCGATCCTCGTCGCGATGAACGTCTTCATCCAGCAGACGAGCTCGATCACGCGCGGGACGAGCACGCAGATCGGCGTCCCCCAGACGACGACGATGCGGGCGACCCTGATCTGGGTGATCATCGTGATCGTCGTGGCCTTCGTCTACAAGCAGTCGCGCAACGGGCTGCGCCTGCGCGCATCGCGCGAGAACGACCGCGCTTCGCGGTCGGTCGGCGTCGGCGTCGCGCGCGAGCGCTACTTCGCGTTCGCTCTCTCGGGCTTCCTGTGCGGCATCGCGGGCGCGCTCTACGGCCATTACTTCATCACCTTCAGCTACCTCGACTTCTACTTCGACCTCACCTTCCTGACGATCGCGATGCTCGTCGTCGGCGGCATGGGCAGCGTCTCCGGCGCCGTCACCGGCACGTGCTTCCTGACGGTCATCTACGTGTTCTTCCAGCGCTTCGAGGTCAACGGCATCGGCGGCACGACCGTGCCCACCGGCACCGCCGACGTCGTCATGGCGCTCGCGCTGCTCGTCGCGTTGATCCTGCGCCCCAAGGGGCTCACGGCCGGCCGTGAGATCCCGTGGCCGGGCGACTGGCGGCGGCCGCGAGGGATGCGCCGGCCGGCGCCCGCGGCCGAGGCGCCGGGCGCCGCCGAGTAGCCCGGCTCAGCGGAGCCAGATCACGAGGTTGCCGAAGTCGTCGACCTCGAGCGCCTGCCCGGGGTGGACGAGGGTCGTCGTCGTCGGCTCCTCGATCACGAGCGGGCCGCGCGCCGAGAAGCCGATCGGCAGATCGGCGCGCTCGTAGACGGCGGTCTCGTGCGTGCCGTCGAGGTCGAAGTCGACGACCCGCGGGCGCTTCGGCGCGGGCGTCGAGCCGGGTGACGCGGAGGGGCGGGGGAGCGCCGCCTCGCGCGGCGCGGGGCCGTGAGCCGAGACGTGGAACGTGACGAGCTCGACGGCCGCTTCGCCCTCCAGGTCGAACGTGTACGTGCGGCGGTGCAACTCGTGGAAGTCGGCCTCGAGCGCCGCGGCCGAGATCGGCCCGGCCACCACGGGCACGCGCACGGTGTGCTCCTGTCCGCGGTAGCGCGCGTCCACCGAGCGGACGCACGACGCCTCTGCGGCGCGGCCCGTGCCCTCACGCTCGAGCAGGGCCACGGCCTCGCTCTCGAGCTCGCCGAACAGGCCCTCGACGGCGGCATCGGTCGCCTCGGCAGCGCCCAGGATGTGCGTCCGGACGACGTCGGCGCGCGGCGCCGTCATGCACATGCCCCAGGCCGAGAACACGCCCGAGAGCGGCGGCACGATCACCTTCCGCACCTCGAGCTCGGCGCCGAGTGCCGCTCCGTGCATGCCACCGCCCCCGCCGCCGACGAGCAGGGCGAAGTCGCGCGGATCGCGGCCCCGCTGAACCGAGACGAGCTTGAGCGCGCTGATCATGCTCGCGTCGGCCAGCCGGATGATGCCGTTGGCGAGCGCCTCGACGCCGTGGCCGAGCGGTTCTCCGAGCGCCCGCAGCGCCTCGCGCGCGAGCTCGGGATGCACCTGCAGCCGGCCGCCGAGGAAGTAGCCGGGCGCGAGCACCCCGGCGACGAGCTTCGCGTCGGTGACCGTGGGCTCGGTGCCTCCGCGCCCGTAGGCGGCCGGGCCCGGATCGGCGCCCGCGCTCTGCGGGCCGACGACGATCGAGCCGCCGGCGTCGACGCGGGCGATCGAGCCGCCCCCGGCGCCGATCTCGACGATGTCGACGACCGGCACCATCACGGGATAGCCGGCCCAGTCGGGCCGCCACTCGATGCGGTACTCGGTCGTCGTCGGCACGGTCGCGTCCTCGACGAGCGAGCACTTCGCGGTCGTGCCTCCGATGTCGAGGTAGATCAGGTTGGGCTCGCCGATGCGCTCGCCGATGCGGGCGGCGCCCGCGACGCCACCGGCGGGGCCCGACTCGACGAGCGCGATCGGCCTCGAGCGGGCGGCGGCGAGCGAGCCCGTGCCGGCGCTGGACTGCATCACGAGCAGCGGTCCGCGCAGGCCGCCGGCGGCCAGGCGGGATTCCAGCTCGCCCAGGTAGCGGCCGACGGTCGGCTGGACGTAGGCGTTGAGCACCGCGGTGCTCGTGCGCTCGTACTCGCGCCACTCGCGCGTCACCTCGGACGAGGCGGTCACGGCCACTCCGGGGAGCAGGTCGCGCAGCCGCTCGCACAGCTCCTGCTCGTGCGCGGGATGGGCGTAGGCGTGGAGCAGGCAGACCGCGACGGCCTCGATGCCGTCGCGCACGCAGGCGGCCACGACCGGCTCGAGGTCGTCCAGGACGAGCGGGACGAGCACCGAGCCGTGCCGGTCGACGCGCTCTCGCACCTCGAAGCGGTGGCGCCGCGGCACGAACGGCGGCGGCTTGCGCGAGACGAGGTTGTACATGTCCGGGCGATTGCCGCGGCCGATCTCGAGCACGTCGCGGAAGCCCGCGGTGGTCACGAGCGCGGTGCGAGCCCCGGTGCGCTCGGTGAGCGCGTTGATCACGACCGTCGTGCCGTGCACGAGTTGCTCGATCTCGGCCGGCTCGACGCCGCCCGCGGCGATCACGTCGAGCACGCCCTGCGCGAGGTCGCCCGGCGTCGTGGAGACCTTCGCGATCTGCACCTCCCCGGTCGCTCCGTCGACGACGACGAGGTCGGTGAACGTGCCGCCGATGTCGGTCGCGACGCGCAGCGTCATCGCGCCCGCAGCCTGGCGGTCTCGGCCTCGTCCGTCTCGAGCGACACGGGATCGATCGCGACGCCGTACTCGCCGCGCGCCTCGGCGACGGTCACGTAGCCGTCGAGCACGTCCTCCCGCACGCGTTCCGGCTCGCGCTCGAACGGCTCGCCGAACCCGCCGCCGGTCCCGGTGACGGAGCTGACGACGGCGCCGTCGGCCAGCTCCACGCGCGGCACGCGGCCGCGGCGCACGTGGAGGTCGCGGGCGGTGTACTCGAGGAAGTTCGGCGTGCCCGCCGCCCCGCCGCCGAGCGCCCACGGCACGCGCTCGAATCCGCCGATGCTGCCGTAGCCGGCGGCCTCGCGCGCGCCGTGGATGCGGTACTCGCGCACGACCCCGAACCCGCCGCGATGACGCCCGGCGCCGCCGCCCGCCGCGACGTTCAGCGCGTAGCGCTCCACGAGCACCGGGAAGCGGCTCTCCACGACCTCGACCGGGAAGTTGTAGGTGTCGCCGTCGGTCGTCGCGATCAGCGCGGAGGCGCCGTCGCCGAGCACGCTGCCGCCCCAGCCGCCGACGTTCGGCTCGGCGAGCACGAACAGCTCGCCGGTCTCGTCGGTGCCGACGATGTACGAGCAGCAGAGACTCGTGTAGCTGCCGGCGCCGAGCCTGTCGGGGACGACGGGGGCGAGCGCCTTCCACATCAGGTCGTTCGCGAACGCGGCCCCCTCGTAGTACCAGCCCGTCGGCGCGGGCGGCTCGGCGCTGAAGATCGTGCGCGGCGGCACGCTCAGGCTGAACGGGCGGAAGAAGCCGTCGTTCGAGCGCGCGCCCGGCGCCGTGATCGCGCGCACCACCGTCTTGCAGGCCGAGAGCAGGGCGCCGGTCGAGCAGTTGACGGGCCCGCGCGTCTGCGGCGCGCAGCCGGTGAAGTCGGCGTGCAGGCGGTCGTCGTCGACCGTCACGGCCACCGCGATCGGAATCTCCGCGTCGGTCACGCCGTCGCCGTCGATCACGCCGGTCGCGCGGTAGACGCCGTTCGGGATGCGCCGGAGCTCGGCGCGTGCGATCTGCTCGCCGTGGTCGAGGATCCGCGCGAAGCTCGCGAGCACGAGCTCGATGCCGTAGCGGTTGCACGCCTCGCGCACGCGCGCCTCGCCGATCGCCGTGGCCGCGAGGCCTGCGTTGAGGTCGCCGATGCCGGTGCGCGGCAGGCGGATGTTCGCCTCGATCACGTCGATCAGCGTCTGGTTGCGGCGCCCTTCCTCGACGACGCGCACGCCCGGCAGCTGCAGCCCCTCCTGGTAGATCTCCGTGGCCTCGGGCGAGATGCTCCCGGGCACGGCGCCGCCGATCTCGATCCAGTGCGTGACGCTCACCGCGAACGCGATCACGCGCCCGCCGGCGAGGATCGGCTTGACCAGGCACACGTCGCAGGTGTGCGTCCCGCCCTCGTACGGGATGTTGGTCGCGAAGACGTCGCCGTCGCGCATGCCGGCCATGCCGTGCTTGCGCAGGATGCTCTGGATCTGCGGCCCGAACGTGCCGGTGAAGAGGGTGAGGCCGTTCGTCTGCGCGACCACCTGTGCGTCCGCGTCGGTGATGCCGCAGGCGAAGTCCAGCACCTCGTAGACGATGGGGCTCATGCTCGTGCGGGCGAGCACGACGCCCATCTCGTCGGCCGCCGCGTGGAGCTTCTCCTTCACGATCTCGATCGTGAACGGGTCGAAGCTCCCGGCCATGCGCGGACTCTATTGAACGGCGGCGCGCGGATCGCTAGGCTCGCGCCGTCGATGAAACGCCTCGCCCTGCTCACCTACACGCCGCGCGAACTCGACGAGGAGGCCTACGCCGAGTTCATCCGCGGGATCGACTATCCGAACTTCCGCCAGTGCCCCTGGATCATCGACTACTCGTGCTGGCGCACGGTCGAGAGCGTGCAGGGAGCGGAGCTGTTCACGCACTTCGACCTCATGGAGGTGCGCGACTTCGCCGACTGGCCGAAGATCGTCGCCTGGCCGTCGGTGCGGGAGAACATCGAGCGCTGGACGCGCGAGTGGTCGAAGCACGGGCTCGAGCACCCGCGCCCCGAGGACAACCTCAAGATCACGTTCTGCGAGCGTTACTGGGGTGTCGAGCCCACCCGAGCGCCCGCTCGCAGGTGGCGGCGATGGCCAGGAGGTGCGCATCGGCGAACTGGTGCCCCACGAGCATGACGCCGACCGGGAGACCGCCGGCCTGCGCGAGCGGCAGCGAGATCGCGGGATGCCCGGTCATGTCGGTCGGGTACGTGTTGGCCAGGTTCGCCCAACCGCGCAGGACGCGCTCGCTCGTGCGCAGCTCGTCGTCGAGCCGGAAGGCGCGGAACGGCGTGGTCGGTAGGAGCAGCACGTCGATGTCGTCGAGCGCCCGGTCGTAGGCCGCGCGCAGCCAGGGCCGCAGGTTCTGCGCCCGCGCATAGGGCGCGCCGCCGAGGTGCTCGCGCAGGTGGACGCCGGCGGCGAGCACGGTCTTGACCTGCGGCGACAGCTCGTTGCCGCGCTCCCGTAGGCCGGCCACGATGGCCGGGGCGAGCTCCTCCCAGTAGCGGCCGGACCAGCCGATCCCGTTGCCGCCGCTCGCCATCAGCGCCGTCATGCCCTCGACGAAGCCGGCGAAGGCGACGCCGCCGGCCTGGAGATGCTCGGGCAGCGATCGCTCGTGCAGCTCGGCTCCGAGGCCGGCGAGCCGTTCGGCCGCGGCACGCACGGCGTCGCACGTTTCCGCCTCCGCACCCACGCCCTCGGAGAAGCCCTCGGTCACGATTCCTATGCGCAGACCGTTCAGATCGGTGCCTACGCGCTCGACCGCGCCGATGTAGTCGGCGCGCGGCAGCTCGCGCTGGCGCGGGTCGCCCGGGTCCGGTCCCGCCATCGCCTGAAGCAGCAGCGCCGTGCCCTCGGCCGTTCGTGCCATCGGACCGCAGTGGTCGAAGGTCGCGTCGATGCCCGCGATCCCCGTGTACGGCACGAGCGAGTGGGTCGGCTTGAGCCCGACGACGCCGCACCAGGAAGCCGGCGCGCGAATGGAGCCGCCCTGGTCGCAGCCGACCGCGAGGTCGATGCCGTCGTAGGAGAGTGCCGCCGCCGCACCGCTCGAGGAGCCGCCCGCGGAGCGCTCGGGGTCGAACGGATTGCGCGTCGGCCCGTACCAGCTCGACTCGCCACCGCCCGAGAAGGCGAGGTCGTCCATGTTCGTGATGCAGACGATCTCGGCGCCGGCGCGCAGGATCCGGTCGGTCACGGTCGCGTCGTAGCTCGGCACGAAGCCCTGGAGGATGGCCGAGCCGCAGGTCAGCGGGATGCCGGCGATCGCGACGGAGTCCTTCATCGCGACGCGCTGTCCCGAGAGGATGCCCTCGCAGCCCTCGGCGCGTACGCGGCAGCGGCGCACGATCGCGTTGAGAGGGTCGTCCTCGGCGCTCGGGCGCGCGCCCGGCTCGCGCACGGCCTCGACGTTCGCAGGCAACTCGGGCTCCTGCCCTTCGAGTGCGTCGAGCGCCGAGAACACCGCCTCGGCCACGGCCAGGAGCTCGCCCGCCTCGTCCCCCGTGGGGTCGAAGCCCCAGCCGCGGGCGAGCTCCGGCAGGTCGGAGGGATCGATGCGCGGGATCATCACTCCTCCAGGAAGGGCGTGCGCACCCAGCCCTCGTCGTACGGGGTGACGGTCTGGACGTCGAGGATCACCTCGGAGAACCGCCAGGCGCCGTCCTCCTTGACGTAGCGATCGGCGTACCCGCCCGTGAGCCAGATCGCGTTCGGGCCGTCGGGGCCCGCCATCGTGCAGGGCTCCAGGAGATACCAGGTACCGCTCGCGCTGACGAGGTCGTCGTTCACCTCGATCGTGGGCGCGATCATGTAGTGCAGCGCCCAGGTGATCTGCTCCGAGACGCCGTCGAAGAAGGCGGTGATCGCGTCGATGCCCTCGTGGCGGCCGAAGCGACCGCCGTCCCAGACGGCGTCCTTCGTGAACAGCGGGATCATCTCGCTGGGCGTGTAGCCGGTATCGCACACCCGCGCGTAGCGGGCCTTCAGGTGGCGGATGTCCTCCGCAGCCTGCAGCTTCGCGACCGTCCGCGCAAGATCGTCCATGTCAGCTCCTCCTCGAGGTCGGAGCGATCTTCGCACGCGGTGTGAGAGGATCGCTCGGTGCAGACGCTCGAATCGCTTTTCGGACTCGCCGGGCGCACCGCGCTCGTCACCGGAGCGTCGCGAGGGATCGGGCGCGCGGCCTCCCTGGGGCTCGCCGCCGCCGGAGCCGGCGTGGCCGTGCACTACGGCTCCGACGCGGCCGCGGCTGCCGAGGTGGTGGCGGAGATCGAGGGCATGGGCGGCCGCGCAGTCGCGGTCGGCGCCGACCTCACGCGTCCCGAGACGATCGCGCCGATGATGGACGAGGTGGCCGCGTTCGCCGGCGAGGGCGGTCTCGGCGTGCTCGTCAACAACGCCGGCATCTACCCGCCCGGCACGATCGAGACGCTGACGGTGGAGGAGTGGGATCGCGTGTTCGCGCTGAACGCGCGCGCGCCGTTCCTCGTCACGCAGGCCGCGCTGCCGCTGCTGCGGCGCGCCGGTGCCGCGCGCGTGATCAACATCGGCACGGTCATGTTCCACCGCGGCGCCCCGACCTCGGTCCACTACGTCGCCTCGAAGGGGGCGGTGATGGGCCTCACGCACTCGCTCGCCCGCGCGCTCGGCCCGGACGGCATCACCGTCAACTGCCTCGTCCCGAGCATCGTCGGCACCGAGACGGTCAATCGCGACCATGCCGCCGGCATCGATGCGATCGTCGCCGAGCAGGCCGTCGGGCGCTTCCAGCAGCCCGGCGATCTCGTCGGCGCGATCCTCTGGCTGGCGTCCGGCGCGAGCGCCTTCACGACAGGCCAGACGATCATGGCCGACGGGGGTAGGATCTTCCTCTGATGAGCACCGGGTCGGGGAGCGGGAGCCGGATGACGCTGCACGCACCGCAGCTGATCACGGCGGCGCGCATGCTCTACGCCGTCTGGCTGCCGGCCGATCCTGCCGCGGCGGCGGCGCTCGTGCCGGAAGGTCTGCGCGCCGCCGAGGGCGCGCCCGTCTACCTCAACCAGTACGTCGTCGACGACGCCGCCCAGGCCTCGGGCGGCGCCCATCCGGACGGCTTCGGCGCCTACTCGCTGACCTACCTCGGCATCGATCTCGCCGGGCTCGACACCGAGGACGGGACGCCCGGCCGCTGGTGGACCCACTACTTCAATTCCTCGCCTCCGATGATTGCCTACGCACGGGCGCGCGGCGTGCCCGCGAGCGACGGCCGGACGGAGCTCGAGCTCTCGGGCAGCCGGCTCGTCGCGACGACCTGGGGCGAGGGCGGCCAGGAGCTGATCCGCACGACGGCGCAGGCCGAGGTCGGGACGCCGGCGCGTGCGACCGGCCAGCTGCGCTACATCACGCGTGTCGGCGGAGAGCTCGTGAGCGGGCGCTACCCCTTCGTGATGGACAGCGCCGAGACGTTCGCAATCGAGTCGGTCGAGTTCCTGGACTCTTCGCACCCCGTCTACGCGCTCCGGCCCGCCGATCCGCTGACGGTCACGTTCGGCTTCTACTCGCCGTCGATCTCGTTCTGTTACCCCGGCGGCGAAGGCCCGCTCGGCAGCGAGGCCGGCTCCTGACGACGCACGAGAAAGGACGGGCTCTCATGGCCGGCTGGCTCCTACCCGCGCTCGGCTACGTCCTGCTCGTCGGCATCGCCGGGATCACGACGAAGGTCGCCCTGCGCACGATCGAGTGGCAGCAGGTCGTCTACTGGGTGCCCGTCGCCTACGTCGTGCTCTCCGCGATCCTGTGGCTGGTCTACCAGAAGCCGATGGTGCTGGGCACGGGCGGTGGATGGGCGATCGTGACCGCGTTCGCCGCGGCCGGCGGCCTGATCTGCTTCTTCTACGCGCTCTCGAAGGGCGACGCCTCCGTGGTCGTGCCGGCGACGTCCGCCTACCCCGTGATCGCCCTGATCGGGGGCGCCATCTTCCTCGCCGAGGACATCACCGTGCCCAAGGTGATCGGCACCCTGCTCGTGATCGCGGGCGTGGTGGTGATCAGCGCCTGAGCGACGGCTCAGGCGTCGGCGAGCGCGGCGACCTCGGCCTCGCCGTACGTCGGTGCGGCGGAGCGCTTCCAGGTCACGGGCGCGCGCGACGACGCGTCGACGCGGAGGTCGAAGATGTCGGGCCGGTTGTAGTGGCCGACGACGTCGAGCGACTGCTGCTCCTCCGCGATCCGGCCGAGGTCGAGATCGCCGTAGACGATCGTCTCCTCGCCTGCGGCCGCCTCTGCCACGACCGTCCCGTCCGGGGCGAAGATCGTGGTGCCGCGCGGCGCGGTCGCCGACGCGGCCTCGATGAAGTCGTCGGCGGCGCCCATCGCCTCGGGTAGCTCGAAGCCGTCCGGGAGGGCGCCCGCGGTCATGCTCGCGCCCATCACGCAGATCGAGAAGCAGCGGCCCTCGAACGCGTAGTGGCGGCTCGCGAAGCGGTGCATCTCCGGATCGCCCACCTCGGGCCAGGCGGCCACGTGGATCTCCTCGCGCTCGGCGTGCATCGCGAAGCGCGAGAGCGGCATCCAGTGCTCCCAGCAGATCAGCCCGCCGACCCTGCCGACGCCGGTCTCGACGACGAGCAGGCCGCTGCCGTCACCCTGCCCCCAGACGATCCGCTCGGCGTGCGTGGGCATGAGCTTGCGGTGGACGCCGAGGATCGTGCCCTCCGCCGAGATGTAGAGGAGCGAGTTGTAGAGCGAGCCGCCGAGCGTGTCGGTGTCCCGCTCCGTCATGCCCATGACGACCACGACGCCGTTGGCGCGCGCGGCGCGGCAGAGCGCGTCGGTCGCGGGCGAGGGCACCGCGATCGCGTTCTCGCGGAAGCGGCGGTAGACCGCCTTCGCGCCCGCATCCTCCCAGCCGGCCGCGCCGAAGATCCACGACGGATAGCCGGGTAGCCAGCTCTCCGCGAACGCGACCAGCTCGGCGCCGTTCGCCGCGGCCTCCTCGATCAGCGAGATCGCTTTGGCGACGGTCGCGTCGGCGTCCAGGAAGACCGGCGCCGCCTGGACGCCGGCCACTCGCACCGTGCGCGTCATGCCCGGGTGGCTCCGGCCGCGACGAGCGACTCCTCGAGCAGCGTCATGCCGCGTTCGAGCTGTGCGTCCTCGAGGTTGAGCGGCGGCAGGAAGCGGATGCAGTTCGAGAAGATGCCCGAGCCCATGAGCAGCAGGCCGCGGTCGAGCGCCTCGGCGATCGTGCGGGTGGCGAGATCGGCCGCCGGCTCCTTCGTCTTGCGGTCGGTGACGAGCTCGATCGCGAGCATCGGGCCGAGTCCGCGCACGTCGCCGATCTCCGCCACGCGGCTCTGCACGTCATCGAGCGCGCTGCGCATGCGCTCGCCGAGGCGCGTCGCCGCCTCGCGCACCGCGGGCCGGTCGAGCTCCTCGAGCACGACCGTGGCCGCCGCGCACGACACGGGATTGCCCGCGAACGTGCCGCCCAGGCCGCCGATGTGTGGCGCGTCCATGACCTCGGCGCGGCCCGTGACGGCCGCGAGCGGCAGGCCGCCGCCGAGCGTCTTGCCGGACGTCACGAGGTCGGGATGGACGCCGTAGTGCTCGATCGCCCACATCGGGCCGGTGCGGCCGCAGCCCGACTGGATCTCGTCGTCGACGTAGAGGATCCCGTAGCGGTCGAGCAGCTCCTTGAGCCGCGCCGGGAAGTCGAGCGGCATCGGGATGAAGCCGCCCTCGCCCTGTACCGGCTCGAGCACGGCGCACGCGACCGACTCCGGGTCGACCGTGGCCTTGAAGGCGAGCTCGATCTCGCGGATCGCGTCGTCGCTCGAGATCCCGCGGTACTCGTAGGGCGCCGGCACGCGGTAGATCTCGGGCGCGAACGGCCCGAACGTCTTCTTGTAGACCAGCTTGGAGGTCATCGTCATCGCGAGCAGCGTGCGCCCGTGGAAGCCGCGGTCGAACACGAGCACCGCCGGTCGGCCGGTGGCCGCGCGCGAGATCTTGACGGCGTTCTCGACGGCCTCGGCGCCGCTGTTGATGAGCATGCTCTTGGACTCGCCCAGGCACGGCGAGCTCTCGGCGAGCAGGCGGCAGACCTCGACGTAGCCCTCGTACGAGACGACCATCGACATCTGGTGCAGGAAGCGGTCGACCTGCGCGTGCACGGCCGCAACGACCTTCTCGGGCCCGTGGCCGAGGTTCTGGCAGCCGATGCCGCCGACGAAGTCGAGGAACTCGCGCCCGTCGATGGTCTCGATCACCGCGCCTCGTGCGGCACCCACGATCAGCTTCGGATTGCCTGCTCCGCGCGCGACGTAGCGCTCGCGCGCCTCGACCAGCTGTTCCGCGACCGACTGCTCCTGGAGCGCCATGGTCTTCCCCTTTGCTCGGCGATTGGCCGTAGTATCGCTCCGCGGAGCGAGCGGCGGTGGACGAACCGCGATGGGCCGGGAGGTCGCCATGCGCACGATCGACATCAACTCGGACCTCGGCGAGAGCTTCGGCAACTGGAAGCTGGGCGACGACGAGGCCGTGATCCCCGTGATCACCTCGGCCAACGTCGCCTGCGGCTTCCACGCCAGCGACCCGGTGACGATGATCCGCACGGTCGGTCTGTGCAAGCAGAGCGGAGTCGAGGTCGGCGCGCACCCGGGCCTGCCCGACCTGCTCGGGTTCGGCCGCCGGCCCATGCGCATCACGCCCGGCGACTGCTACGCCTACGTGCTCTACCAGGTGGGCGCGCTCCAGGCGGTGCTCGCGGCCGAGGGCATGACGCTCCACCACATCAAGCCGCACGGCGCCTTCTACTCGGTCCTGCGTGAGGACGACCCGCTGGCCGAGGCGTTCTGCGACGCCACCCTCGCGCTGATGCCGGAGCCGGTCGTCTACTGGCCCGAGGGCAAGGACCTGGCGCTGCCGCGCGCGGCGCGCGAGCGCGGGATCCGCGTCGTGATGGAGGTCTACGTCGACATGGACTACGCGCCCGACGGCTCGATCGTGATCCAGCGCTCCAAGCACGAGACCGACCTCGAGCTGGCCTCAGCGCAGATCAGGCGGTTTCTCGAGGAGGGCGTCGTGCTGACGACGGAAGGCAGCCTCATCCCGCTCGAGGCCGAGTCGATCTGCGTGCACGGCGACGGCCCCAATGCCGTCGAAGTCATCGCCGCGCTGCGCCGCACGATCGGGGAGTGCGGGCACTCGGTCGCGCCGCTCGCCGGCGCCGCGTCCGCACGCTGATGCGCTTCGGCCTGATGTTCAGCCACCAGGTCCCGCCGGGGCGCGGGATGGGTGCGCATCAGCCCTACGAGGACATGCTGCGCTGCCTGCCGCGAGCCGAGGAGCTCGGCTACGAGTCGGCCTTCCAGGTCTCCCACCACGTCCAGCCGGACGGCCTCTGCCCCTCGCCGCTGATCGCGATGGCCGGCGCCGCCGCCGTCACCGAGCGCATGCGGATCGGCACCGGGTGCCTGCTCGTGCCGCTGTACGCGCCGCTCAAGCTCGCCGAGGACGTCGCGGTGCTCGACTGCCTCTCGAACGGCCGCTTCGTCTTCGGCGTCGCGCCCGGCTACGTGTCGGAGGAGTTCGCGGCGCACGGCGTGCCGCGCGAGGAGCGCCTCGCGCGCTTCTGGGAGGCGCTCGACCTGTGCCAGGGCGCCTGGACGCAGGAGTCGTTCAGCTTCGAGGGACGGTTCTTCCAGGTGCCGGAGACGAACGTCACGCCGAAGCCGGTCCAGGCGCCGCTGCCGATCTGGTACGGGCTCTCGGGCCCGCGCTCGCTGGCGCGGGCCGCGGGCCGCGGCGGCGTGCTGATGCCGTCGCCGCGGCACGGGATCGCCGAGATCCGCGAGCACCTCGAGATCTGGCGCGCGGCCGGCGGGGCGCTGGACGAGCTGCCCGTCATGCGCGAGGTCTTCATCGCCGAGACGACGGAGCGCGCCGAGGAGCTCGCCGCCCCGGCGGTGACCTACCTCTTCCGCGAGCTCTACGGCAAGAAGTCGGCCGAGGGCGAGCGGGAGCTGCGCGACGACAGCGGCGCGCTCGTCGCCGCCCAGGAGCAGGTCGACTTCGACCACTTCAAGGCGCGCTACGTGATCGGCGACCCCGACTTCGCGATCGCCGAGATCGCGAAGCTGCGCGACGAGCTGGGCGCGACCGACGTGATCTGCTGGATGCACCTGCCGGGGATCGACGGCGAGACGGCCATGCGCTCGGTCGAGCTGTTCGCGCGCGAGGTCATGCCGGCCTTCGGGGCGGGAGGCTGATGCTCTTCGGCAAGGTGCTGGTCGCGAACCGCGGCGAGATCGCGCTGCGCATCGTGCGCACGCTGCACGAGCTCGGGATCCCGTCGGTCGCCGTCTACTCGGAGGCCGACGCCGGCGCGCCGCATGCCCGCCTGGCCGATGAGGCCGTCTGCATCGGAGCGGGCCCGGTCGCCAAGAGCTACCTGAATGCCGAGGCGATCCTCGAGGTGGCGCGAGCGACCGGAGCCGAGGCAGTCCATCCCGGCTACGGCTTCTTCGCCGAGCACGCCGGCTTCGCGCGCGCGTGCGCGCACGCGGGTCTGGTCTTCATCGGCCCGCCGCCGGAGGCGATCGAGGCGATGGGCGTGAAGACGACCGCGCGGCGCCTGATGGAGGAGGCCGGCGTCCCCGTCGTGCCGGGCTCGATGACGCCGCTCACCTCGGCCGAGGACGCGCTCGCGACCGCGCTGGCGATCGGCTTCCCTGTGGCATTCAAGACCGCGGGCGGCGGCGGGGGCAAGGGCTTCCACGTCGCGCGCTCCGAGGCAGAGGCGACATCCGCGTTCGAGCAGGCCGCAAACGAGGGCGAGCGCTTCTTCGCCAACGCCGACGTCTACGTGGAGGAGTACCTCGAGGATCCGCGCCACGTCGAGGTGCAGATCCTCGCCGACGCGCACGGCAATGTCGTGCATCTCGGCGAGCGCGACTGCTCGATCCAGCGGCGCCACCAGAAGCTCGTCGAGGAGTCGCCCGGGCCGACGGTCACGCCCGCGCTGCGCGAGCGGATCTGCGCGATCGCCGTGGAGGCCGCGCGCGCCGTCGGCTACCGCGGGGCCGGCACCGTCGAGGGCCTGCTGGTCGGCGAGCGCTACTTCTTCCTCGAGATGAACACGCGCCTCCAGGTCGAGCACCCCGTCACCGAGCTGGTGACCGGGATCGACATCGTGCGCGAGCAGATCCGCGTCGCCGCGGGCGAGCCGCTCTCGTTCAAGCAGGAGGACGTCGTGTTCCGCGGACACGCCATCGAGTGCCGCGTCAACGCGGAGTCGGCGCACCTCGGCTTCGTCCCGCTGCCGGGGAAGATCACGCGCTACGAGGAGCCGGGAGGGCCCGGCGTGCGCGTCGACTCGGGCGTCTTCGCGGGCTGGACCGTGCCGCCGTTCTACGACTCGCTGCTCGCCAAGCTGGTCGTCTGGGACGAGACGCGCGAGGAGGCGACTCGCCGCATGCTGCGCGCGCTCGACGAGTTTCACATCGAGGGCATCACGACGCTCGTGCCGTTCCACCGCGCGCTGCTCGCGAGCGACGAGTGGGCGCGCGGCGAGACCGCCGCCAACCTGCTCGGGGACGCCGATTGGCTCGCCGCAACCGCTCCTGCCGATTCGAAGCTCTGACGGAGTGAGCGTGGTGTCTGGAGCGTGTGGATCGTCCTGCGGTCTGATGGGCGTGCGCGACTGCACGATTGGGGTCTGACCCCTGTCGTGCGCGCCGCACGCCCATCAGACCTCCGGCGACCCGCAACCCGCTCGGTGTCCGTAACGTGTCCCCGGGCGAGGTCGGCGAGCGGGCAGCGGGGCTTCGCAGGGGCACCGCCCGCCTCTTGGAAAGGCGTCCCGCCTGTCCTGCGAGGCGGCCGGCACCCCTGCTCGCTCCACACACCCCAGACACCACGCTCACTCCGACAGAGCTTCTGGTTTAGAGTCCGCCGGATGCCGAGCATCGTCGAGCCCCCGCTGCCCGAGGCCCGCTACACCTACGGCGGCGACGAGTTCATCTTCTGCGAGATCGCCGAGGGGATGACCTTCGGCGCCAACTTCAAGGCGCTGGCGATCTGCCAGGAGCTCGGACGCCGGAAGCTTCCCGGGATCGTCGAGATCTGCCCGGCCAACGCGAGCTATCTCGTGCGCCTCGACCCCGACGTCATCGCACCGGGCGACCTGATGGCCGAGCTCAAGGAGATCGAGGCGTCGGTCCATCCCGAGAGCGCGAGCTTCTCGACGCGCGTGATCGACGTGCCCGCCTACTACGACGATCCGTGGACGCGCGAGGTGCTGATGCGGTTCCGCGACCACCACCAGGCGCCCGAGGGCACCGATCTCGAGTACGTCACGCGCATCAACGGCTTCAAGACGGAGCAGGAGTTCATCGAGGCGCACCACGGCGCGCCCTACTACGTCTCGATGGTCGGCTTCGTGCCGGGCTTGCCGTGGTGCTTCCAGATGGTCGCCCCCGAGCGCCAGCTCGAGGTGCCGAAGTACCTGCGACCGCGCACCGACACGCCGGCGCTCGCGCTCTCGCACGGCGGCGCCTTCGCGGCCATCTATCCGGTGCAGGGTCCCGGCGGCTACCAGCTGTTCGCGATCTGCCCGGTGCCGATCTTCGATCCGAAGGAGGAGCTGCCGGACTTCAAGGACTCGTTCGTGATCTTCCGCGTCGGCGACATCCTCAAGATCCGGCCCGTCGATCGCGCCGGATACGACGCGATCCGCGAGGAGGTCGAGGCCAAGACCTACCGCTACAAGATGATCGACGTGGAGTTCGAGCCGCAGGCGTTCTTCGCAGATCCCGAGGCCTACAACGCCGAGCTCGTACGGAAGTTGTACGCATGATCCGCGTGCACGAAGGCGGCGTGCGCACGACGGTCCAGGACGCCGGGCGCTTCGGGCTCTACCACCTCGGCATGCCGCCGTCCGGCGCGCTCGACGACTACTCCTTCCGCGCCGCCAACCTGCTCGTCGGCAACGACGAGGGCGCGGCCGTGCTCGAGGCCACGTTCAGCGGGCCGACGCTCGAGTTCGAGCAGGACGCCGTGATCGCCGTCACCGGCGCCGACCTGCCACTGAAGCTCGACGGCGACGAGCAGCCCGGCTGGACATCGCTCGCCGTCAAGGCCGGTCAGGTGCTCTCCTTCGACTTCCTGCGCGCCGGCGCGCGCGCCTACATCGCGGTGGCGGGCGGAATCGACGTGCCGGTCGTGTTCGGCAGCCGGTCGACCTACGCGCTCTGCGTGATCGGAGGCCACGAAGGCCGCGCGCTCCGCGAGGGCGACGTGCTGCCGGTCGGCGACGCCCGTCCGGCCGCGGCGGGCCGCACGGTCGAGGAGCGGCTGCGGCAGGCGCTGCCGAAGGAGGTCGAGCTGCGGGTCAACATGGGCCTCTGCGACTACCGCCTGACGGACGAGGGGCGCCGCTCGTTCCTCGAGAGCGAGTGGACCGTGACGCCCGCGGCCGATCGGATCGGCTACCGCTACCGCGGCGGCGAGCTCTCGTTCGTCGAGCGCGAGCAGCCGTTCGGCGCCGGCAGCGACCCCTCGAACGTGGTCGACCTCGGCTACCCGGTCGGATCGATCCAGGTGCCCGGCGGCATCGAGCCGATCTGCCTGCTCAACGACGCCGTCACCGGCGGCGGCTACGTCACGATCGGCACGGTCATCAGCGTCGACCGCGATGCCGTGGCGCAGTCGAAGACGCACGGCAAGACCCACTTCCGCGCAGTCGGCATCGACGAAGCTCTGGCGGCACGCGCCGAGCGACGCACCCGGCTCGACGCGATTCGCACCGCCCTTTCCTAGGCAGAGGAGTCCGACGATGGCAGAGCGCACCGTCCGTTCGCCGCTCCCCGGCACGTTCTACCGCCGTCCGAGTCCGGATGCCGATCCGTTTGTGAACGAGGGCGATGCGGTCGCGACCGGCGATGTGATCGGCCTGGTCGAGGTCATGAAGACGTTCTACGAGCTGAAGGCCGACCAGGACGGCGTCGCCGACCGCTTCCTGATCGAGGACGCCGGCCCGGTCGAGGCGGGCGACGACGTGCTGGCGCTGCGCGACTGACCGAGCGCGCGGCCGGCGGCTAACCCGCGAACGACGGCACGTCGGCGACCGCGAGCGTGAAGCGCGGGTCGTCGTGCCAGGCCCAGTAGGTGTCGTGGATCCGCTGTGTCAGCGGGCCGATGCGGCCGTCGCCGAGCGGCGTGCCGTCCACGGAGGTGACGAAGAAGACGCCGCCGGCCGTGCTCGCGCCGAACGCCTCGTCGGCGGTCCGCAGCTCGTCCACGGTCACCTCGCCGGCTTCCGCCGGGATACCGAGCTCGCGCGCGATGTCGAGCACGGTCAGTCCGCGTGATGCCCTCGAGCATGTTCGTCGCCGGCGTCCTGAGGACGCCGTCGCGCACGATGAAGACGTTGAAGCCCGCGCCCTCGGTCACGAGGCCCCGGCTCGTCCGGCAGCACGACGTTGTCGCCGCCGCTGTCGTAGGCCGAGAGCAGCGCCTGCTCGAAGTCGAGCCAGTGGTAGTTCTTGACGCGCGGGTCGACGGAACGGTTCGAGATGCGCTCGGTGTCGCCGATCACGAGACGCAGGCCACGCTCGCGCTGCTCCGGGCGTGGGCAGCCAGACGTAGGGAATCGCGAAGCAGTACAGGCGGTTGACGCACAGCCGGAGGTCGCGCGAGCCCGGCTGCGGCATCCCGCGCGTCGCGATCGCCTCGACGTAGGCGCCGTCCTCGAGACCGGCGCGGCGCACGCACTCGGCGAGCACCCGCGTCAGCGAGTCACGGTCGACGGGCAGGTTGAAGCGCAGCTTCTCCACCCCGCGGAAGAAGCGATCGAGGTGCTGGTCGAGCCGGAAGAACTTGCCGTTCCAGACCGCCACGACGTCGTAGGTCGCGTCCGAGCGCAGGAATCCGAGGTCGAGGATCGGCAGCCGCGCCTCCGCGATCGGCACGAACTCGCCGTCGATGTAGGCCACGCCCGCGGGCAGATCCGTCGTCATGCGGCGATGCTACCGCCCACGTGCCGCGGGCTCCTCCCGTACTGTTGCGCCGTGCCGAGCGAGATGACGGAAGCGCGCCTGCACGAGGCGCTGGCAGCCTGGAACACCGGGGACGCCGAGCGCGTGCTCGCGTTCTGGAGCGACGACTGCGTCTATCACGCGTCCTTCGGCCCGGAGATCATGGGGCGGAGCTTCATCGGCCGGGACGGCGCCCGCGAGGGCATCCAGCTCTTCTTCGACCGCTACCCGGACGGCGTCTTCGCGGACACCGAGGTGATGGTGGCGGGCGACCGCGGCGCCGCCGAGTGGACGTTCCGGGCGACCGACGACGACGGCGCGGCGTTCGAGGTGCGCGGCTGTGACCTGTTCGAGTTCGACGGCGATCTCATCCGGGTCAAGAACGCCTTCCGTAAGGTGCGCGAGTCCCTGGAGTGAGATTGCTCGCCTCCGCCTCCGGCTCGAACAGCGGGGGAAGCGAGTCCAGGTCGACGTCATGGCGCTCCTCGGAGCGTGCGACCTCGCCGAGCTCCGGGGCGAGCTCGAGGAACGCGCGGACGAGTGCGGGATCGAAGTGACTTCCGCTGCCCTGTGCGATCTCCTCGAGGATGCGCTCCATCGGCCAGGCGTCCTTGTACGGGCGCTTGGATCCAAGGGCGTCGTAGACGTCGCAGATGGCGCAGATGCGGCCCTCGAGCGGTATCTCCTCACCCCTCAGGCCGCTGGGATAGCCCGTGCCGTCCCAGCGCTCGTGGTGGGTGCGGGCGATCGCCTCGGCCATCTGGATGAGCGGCGAGTTCGAGCCCGCGAGGATCTCGGCCCCTTTCGCCGTGTGCGATTGCATGATCTTCCACTCGTCCGCGTCGAGCGCCCCGGGCTTGAGGAGGACGTTGTCCGGGATGCCGATCTTGCCGACGTCGTGGAGTGCGCTGGCGTGTCGAAGCATGTGGGCTCGCGCAGGGTCGAAGCCGACGCGCAGGGCGAGGCGCTCGCAGAGATCGCCGATGCGATGGATGTGCTCGCCCGTGTCGCCGTCGCGTGACTCGGCGGCTTGCGCGAGTCGCGTGATGACCTCGAACTGCGCATCGCGCAGCTGCTCGGTGCGCCTGCGCACCGCCCAGCCCAGGACACGACCCTCGGACCTGGCCGAGACGTAGCTCGCCGCGAGCATGCCGGCGATGCCGAGCAGGCACGCTGCCACCGGCCCGGTCAGCTCGACGATGATGCCGCCGTCGAACAGCAACTTCGCCGCGGCCACGTAGGCGACGACCGCGACGACGGCGATCTGCGTCGCCCGGACGAGGCCGAGCCGGAGTGCGGCGAGTGGGGCGAGCAGCGCGGCGACGAGCATCGCGAGCATCGCGATCCAGCCGGGCGCGCTGGTCAGCGGGTTGCCGCGCAAGGCCGTCCAGATCGCGTTCGCCTGGACCTCCGGGCCCGGCATGAGATCGCTGCCGCTCGTCGGCGTCGCATGGAAATCCTGGAGGCTCGGCGCCGTCGCCCCGACCACGACGATCTTGTCGCGGAAGACGCTCGCGGGCACGTCCCCTCGGAGCACCTGCCAGAAGGGCACGCTGCGGAACGTGCCGGCGCCCCCGCGGTAGTCGATCAGTGCGTTGCCGCCCGAGAACTGCGATCGCGAGAGGGGCTTCCCACGGGCGCGCTCCGCGGCGACGACGGCAAGGCTCTTGAGGTGGGAGACCTCGTACGGGTAGTGCGCGATCACCCCGCCCTCGGACGTCGTGAGGTTGGCCGCCGCAGCCCGCGCGTGGACTCGGGCGAGGTTCGCGTCGCCGCCGAGGACGTTGGTGCGGCCCTGCGCGTCGCTCTGGCTGGTCGCGAGCGTCACGTTGCCCGCCGCGCCGACGGCGTCGTAGAGGTCACCGTCCTCGGCGGGCGTCCTCGGCTCGGTGAACTGGACGTCGTAGACGATCTCGCGCGCGCCGGCCGCGTGCAGGCGGTCGATCACGCGCGCGTGGAGCGAGCGCGAAAGCGGCCACGGCTTGTTGAGCTCGCCGAACGTGCGGTCGTCGATCTTCACGATCACGATGTCCGTGGGCGGCGGAACGTCCCGGAGCGCAAAGCGGGTCGAGACGCTTGCGCGTTCGAGCGAATCGAGCGAACCGGTCAGCTGCGCGAGGCCGACGAGCGCAAGCGCTGCGACGGCGGCGATGCACAAGCCCCGGGCCCGGGCGTGTCCGGCGAGAGCGACGGAGGGCGCCTCTGCGGCGCCCCGCTCGCGACGGCGCGTCATCGCAGGCGTGCGAGGTACTTGTGGCCCGCGCGCACGATGACCGTGACCTTGCGCACGAGATCGCGCACCGCGACGCTGCCCCGGGTCACGCTGACGAGCGTGCCTTCACACGTGTCGCGCGTGAACCACGCAGTGCCGCGCACGGTCGCGACGGCCGAGCGCCCGCGGGTGACGAAGCGACCGTTGTTGTCCTTCCCCCAGAGCTGACGCGTGCGCTTGTTCGCGGTCGTCGAAGCCGTGTGCAGACGCGACTTCGCGCAGCTCATCGGCGCCGTCAGCGTGAGCACGGTGGTGGCCTGCTTGCCCCGGGACTGGCGGAAGGAGAACGCGCCGCCCCAGAAGCTCCCGGTTTGCAGCTTGCCGGTCGAGTTCTTGATGTTCGTCAGCTTGAGGGTGCCGCGCGTGGCGTCGATCGTCGTCCCGACGGGCACCGTCGAAGCGGACGAGAGCGGGAGATAGATCCCGGATCCGGGGAGCTGCACGAGGATCTCCCCGGACGCCGCGGCGACGGTCGCCGACTTGCCGAGGACGGGGCGCGTCGCCGGTGGCAGGGAGGGCGCGACGACCGGCGCCAACGTGGCCGGGAGTGCAAAGGGAGCCGGCAGGACGGTCGTGGCCGCGGGAGGAGCAGCCGAGGTCACGAACGTGCGATCCGCGCCCTGCGTCGTGCCGGCCGCGTTGCTCGCGACCAAGCGGAAGTGATACGTCGTGGCGGGAGCGAGCCCGCTGATCACGGCGGTCACGGATTGCGCGGATGCTCCGCTGCCGGCGCTGTCCGTGGCCGTGCTCGACCCGTACGCGGCGGTGAGGCCCCAGTCGAAGCTGTAGGTGGTGGCCTGCGAGCGGGGCGTGACGGTGCCTGCGAGCGTGGCGTCCGAAGCGCCGATCTGCGTGGCCGGATCGGTCACGGCGCCCGGGGCGAAGTTGAGCCTCCCGACGCGGTTCCCCGTGTTCTCGGTGAACCAGATGTTGCCGTCCGCGCCGCTCGCGATACCCCACGGTCCGGAGGCGCTGGTCAGACCGGTGGTGAACTCGCTGATTGCGCCCGCCGTCGTGATCTGCCCGAGCCTGCCAGGGGTCGCGTTCTCGGTGAAGTACAAGTTGCCGTCCGCTCCGGCCACGATGTCGAGCGGGGCGCCGTTGGTGGTCAGACCGGTCGTGAACAGCGTGATCGCGCCGGACGTCGTGATCCTGCCGATCGCGCCCGGATTCCCGCTGGCGGCGAACCAGATGTTGCCATCGGGGCCCGCGGCGATTCCGGTGGGCTGACCTGCGGTCGTCGGGAAGTCGGTGTCGACGCCGGCCGTGGTGATGCGGCCGATCGCGCCGGGGGAGCCGCGCTCGGTGAACCAGAGGTTCCCGTCGGGGCCTGCCGTGATCTCGCGCAGGTTGTCGCCCGACACGGAGAACTCGTCCGTGACCACCAGGCCGGTCGTGACGCGGCCGATCTTGTCGTCCGTTCCTTCGGCGAACCAGAGCGCTCCGTCCGGCCCGGTCGTGATGCCGCGCGGATCGCTCCCGCCGCCCATGGGCGACGACTCGGTGATGACGAAGGTCGTGAGATTGATGCGCCCGATGCGGTCGCGGTTGCTCTCGGTGAAGTAGATGTTGCCGTCCGGACCCGAAGTGATGCCGGCCAGCCCCGCGTTCGACCCGATTCCGGTCGAGAACGGGGTCATGACGCCGGCCGGCGTCACGCGCACGATCCTGTTCGCTCCCGTGTCGACGAACCACACGTTGCCGTCGGGGCCGAGAGTCATCGCCTCCGGCGCGTTGCCGGAGGCGATCGGGAATTCGGTGATGGTCGGTGCGGCCCATGCACTCGGCGCGGCGATTGCGAATACGAGCGCCGACGCGACTGCGGCGCCGAGGAGCCTCGCGCGATTCAGGCTGGGGACATTCACATACGCGAAATCGACCCGGCGAGGGAGTTCGGGCACCCCCTGTTGGAGGGATGCCTCAGGTCGAGCGCGCGGTCTCGACGAGCTCGAGCACGTCGCAGGGCCGCAGCGGAGTGCGATCGACCGGCACGCCGAGGGCGTCCGAGATCGCGTTGACGATCGCCGAGGGGCCGCCGATCAGGCCGCCCTCGCCCATCCCCTTGAAGCCGCCCTCGGTGACCGGCGACGGCGTCTCCAGGTGGTCGACCTCGATCGCCGGCACCTCCGGCGCGGTCGGGTAGAGGAAGTCGACGAGCGTTCCCGCGAGGAAGTTCCCGTCCTCGTCGTAGGGCAGCTGCTCGTAGAGCACGCTGCCGATGCCCTGCGCGATCGCGCCGATCACCTGGCCCTCGACCACGGCCGGGTTGAGCACCGTGCCGCAGTCCTCGACGGCGACGATGCGCTCGATGTGCACCTGCCCGGTCTCGGCGTCGACCTCGGCGACGACGGCGATGCAGGCGTTCGAATAGGTCTCGGGCGGGTCGTAGCTGCGCGTCGCGATGAGCGCCGGATCCATGTCGTCGGGCCGCGGGCCCCAGTAGGCGGCCGTCGCGACCTCGCGGATCGTGAAGCTCTTCTCCGGCGAGCCGAGAACGGAGATGCGGCCTTCGGCGAGCTCGAGGTCGTCGGGCGCCGCCTCGAAGAGGTGGGCGGCGATGCCGAGCAGCTTGTCGCGGACGTCGCCGGCGGCTCGGATGATGGCGCCACTGCCGATCACGGCCGTGCGGCTGCCGTAGCTCCCGGTCGCGTACGCGGTGCCGGCCGTGTCGCCCTGGATGACCTTGACGTCCTCGAGCGCGATCCCGAGCTCGTCGGCCGCGAGCTGCGCCATCGTCGTCTCGTGCCCCTGCCCGTTCGACTGCAGGCCGGTGGTCAGCGTGACCGTGCCGTCGGGCTCCATCGCGACGCTGACCGCGTCGAGGTACTTGAAGTCCGGGAAGCCGTTGGCGGCGGCGATGGCGCCGGCCCACGCGCCCTGCTCGACGAACGGGCTGAAGCCGATCCCGAGGTAGCGGCCCTGTGCGCGCAGCTCGCGCTGCCGAACGCGCAGCTCCTCGTAGCCGATCAGCTCCATGGCGCGCTGGAGCGACTCGGAGAAGCTGCCGCCGTCGTAGTTGCAGCCGGTCGCGGAGCGGTAGGGGGCGCCGTCCGGGATGGTGTTGCGCAGCCGCAGCTCGACGGAGTCGATGCCCAGTGCGCGCGCGGCGTCCTCGATCAGCGCCTCGCGCGCCGCCTGCCCCGGCGTCCAGCCGACCCCGCGGTACGCCGTCGACTGGCACTTGTTCGTGAACGGCGTGTCGACCTGGTAGCGGACGTTCTGCACGGCGTACATCCCGGGCAGGAACGAGGCCGCGCAGAGCGGGTCGATCAGGCTCGTCCACGGATGGGCGAGATACGCGCCGCCGTCACCGACGTAGTGGCCCTCCAGCGCGAGGAAGCGGCCGTCGGCGTCGGTCGCCAGCGCCAGCTCGCAGATGACCTCCTTGGAGTGCCCGCTCGCGGCCAGCGCCTCGTAGCGGTCCTCGACCCACTTGACCGGCGTGCCCAGGCGGCGCGACAGCTCGGGGACGATGGCCTCCTCGACGAAGAGCTGCACCTTGAGGCCGAAGCCGCCACCGACCGCGGGGCAGATGACGCGCACGCGCGTGTCGGCGAGCCCGAACTGCGCCGCGAGCATGCCGCGCACGAGGAACGGCATCTGCGTCGACGTCCACACGGTCACCGACCCGTCGGCCACGTCCCAGTCGGCGATCACGCCCCGGCCCTCGAGCGGCGCCGCGTGGCAGCGGCCGAAGTGGAAGCGCTTGCGGAAGACGTGCGCGGCGCCGGCGAACGCCCCGTCGACGTCGCCGGCCTCGAACTCGATGTGCGCGAAGTTGTTGTCGCCCAGCTCGTCGTGCAGGACGGGCGCGCCGGGCGCGAGCGCCGCCTCCGCGTCGAGCACGGCGGGCAGCCGCTCGTACTCGACGTCGATCAGCTCGGCCGCGTCCTCGGCGATCGCGCGCGAGCGCGCGACGACGGCCGCGACGGCCTCGCCGACGAAGCGCACGCGCTCGATCGGCAGCATGCGGCGCGTCCCCGTCTTCGCCTCGGGGCGCGTGGCGATCGTCGTCGTGAACGGCGGGAGGTCGCGCAGGTCCTCGCCGGTCACGACGAGCGCGACCCCTTCCAGCGCGCGCGCTCGCGCGCTGTCGATCGAGACGATCCGCGCGTGGGCGTGCGGGCTGCGGAGGAAGGCGACGTGCAGCGTCCCCGCGGGCTCGATGTCGTCGAGGTAGACGCCCCGGCCCGCCAGGAAGCGGGGATCCTCGACGCGCATCACGCGCGCGCCGACGTAGCGGCCCGTCATCGCGCGTCCCCCGCGAGCGCCTGCGCCGCCAGGTGCACCGCCTCGACGATGCCGACGTATCCCGTGCAGCGGCAGACGTTGCCGGCGAGGTGATCCCGGATCTCCTCCTCGCTCGGGTCGGGATTCTCGTCGAGCAGCGCCTTGACGGCGAGCAGCATCCCCGGCGTGCAGAAGCCGCACTGCAGCCCGTGCCGCTCGCGGAACGCCTGCTGGATCGGGTGCAGGCCGCCCTCGTCCGCGAGCCCCTCGACCGTCAGCACCTCGGCGCCCTCGGCCTGCACCGCGAGCACGAGGCACGAGAGCGTCGGCCGTCCGTCGACGAGCACGGTGCAGGCTCCGCAGGCGCCGTGCTCGCAGCCCACGTGCGTGCCGGTCAGGCCGAGCCCGTGGCGCAGGAAGTCCGAGAGCAGCGTGCGCGACTCGGCCAGGCCGACGAGGTCGCGGCCGTTGACGCGGAGGCGGACGGCGCGCTCAGGCACGCGCCACCCCGGCGGCCAGGAGCGCGCGCAGCGCGGCGACGCGCGCGGCTTTCGTCCGGTACGCGGCGGGTGCATGGGGATCGTCGGCCGGCTCTGCCGCGGCGGCTGCGAGCTCCGCCGCCTCCTCGGCGCCGGCGCCCTGCGCGAGTGCGCGCTCGGCAGCCTCGGCGCGGAAGGCGGCCGGAGCGACACCGAAGAGCGCGACACGCGCGTAGCCGGGCGCGACGACGACGGCGGCGCCGGCCAGTGCGAAATCGCCGCGCCGGCGTGCGATCTCCGCGAACCCGTGGCGGGCTCCGGCCGGAGGGGCGGGCAGCCGCAGCTCCGTCAGCAGGTCGCCGTCGTCCAGCGCGGTCGTGAACGGGCCGAGGAACAGCGAGGCCGCGGCGATCGTGCGCTCGCCCTCGCGGGAGCGCACGATTGCCTCGCCGTCGAGTGCGAGCAGGACCGCGGGCAGCTCTGCCGCGGGGTCTGCGTGGGCGATGCTGCCGCCGAGGGTGCCGCGGCTGCGCGTCGCCGGGTGGCCGACGTGGTGCAGGGCGTCGCTCAGCAGCGGCGCGCGCTCCGCGACCTGCGGCGAGCGCAGCGCGTCGACCTGGCGGGTCGTGGCTCCGAGCCGCAGGGCGCCGTTGGCGGAGATCCCGGACAGCGCGGCGACGCGACCGACGTCCACCAGCGCAGACGGCCGCGCGAGGCGCAGGTTGAGCATCGGCACGAGGCTCTGCCCGCCCGCCAGCACGCGCGCCTCGCCCCCGAGCTCCGCGAGCATCGCGATCGCCTCCTCGACGGTCTCGACGGCGTGGTAGGCGAAGGGAGCGGGCTTCACGGAGCGGCGAGTCTACCGGGCAGAGCCTCCCCGTACGCGAGAATCACGGACTTGCAGAGCAGCTGGATCTCCTGGGTCGCCGTCGGATGCGGAGCTGCCGTGCTGTGGTCGTGCGTGGGCATCGATCGCACCCGGCGCGCGGCCCTGCGCAAGCGCCTCCTGCTGGGCGCGGGAATCGTCGCACTGGGGTTCGCGAGCTTCTCGTTCACGGGCGGTTCCGAGGATCGGGCGGCCGAGGCGCGCCGCGTGGCCGACGCGTTCACGCTCGCGCGCATGACGGAGGGGCCGAGCGCCGCGCGCCGCTACCTCGCGCCGGCCGCCGTGCCGCTCGCGGCGGAGCTCCCCGCCGACCGGCAGACCCCGGCGGCCGCGCGCAGGCTGCTCCGAACGGGCGTCTCGCTCGACTGCGGGCAGACGCCGATCCTGCAATCCAGCCGGCGCAGCGAGCAATGCGTCAGCTACGACGACGGGTCGCGCGTCTTCCTCTGGCGCGAGGGCGACCGCTGGTTCGTGGTCGGCTTCACCCTCCCCTGAAGCCAGGCCCCGTGCGTGCGGTAGCATCGGCCGGCTGGCGCACCCGTCCGAGAGGAGTCAGATGGCAACCCGCGCAGTCGTTCCATTCGGCGAGCAGGCATGGGAGCAGGAGGCGGACGGCGTGAGAGCGCTCGTCTGCGAGGTCGACGGCGCGCGCTGGGCGATCGTCGAATACGCACCCGGATCGGGTCGCCCGGAGTTCTGCGAGGTCGGCCACGAGGGCTACGTGATCTCGGGCGAGATCGAGTACGAGTTCGAGTCCGGCGGCAAGATCGTCGCGAAGGCCGGTGAGGGCTTCGTGCTGCCGACGGACGACATGCACCGGGGCTTCAACCACGGGCCGGAGCCGGCCCGGCTGCTCGTGATCGACGAGCTGTAGTGGCGCTGCCGATGCCTGTTCCCAGGAGGCGATCGTGACGCGCTTGCGCGTGGCCTGCGACGTCGGTGGCACGTTCACCGACATCTGCGTGCTCGACGAGGACACCGGCGTGATCTCGGTGGCGAAGGTGCCGTCGACGCCGGCCGACCCGATCGACGCGGTGATCGACGGCGTGCGCGGCGCCGCCAACGTGGACCTGCGCGACGTGACCGTCTTCTCGCACGGCTCGACCGTGGCCACGAACGCGCTGATCACCCGCAACTTCCCGCGCGCGGCCATGATCGCGACCGAGGGCTTCCGGGACGTCATCGAGATCCGCCGAGGCACGAAGGAAGACCTCTGGGACGCCTACAAGGACGTGCCGCCGCCGTACATCCGCCGCCGCGACCGCTTCGAGGTGCGCGAGCGGGTCGGCTTCGACGGCAAGGTCCTGGAGTCGGTCGACGAGGAGGGTGCGCGCAGCGTCGCCGCAGTGCTGCGCAAGCGCGGCATCGAGGCGGTCGCGGTCTGCTTCATCAACTCGTACGCCAACCCGGCGAACGAGCGCCGCATGCGCGAGATCCTCGAAGAGGAGCTCCCGGGCGTCAGCATCTCCACCTCGAGCGACATCCTGCCCGAGATCTTCGAGCACGAGCGCTTCTCGACCACGGTCGCGAACGCGGTGCTCTCGCCGCTCATCAGCGGCTACGTGCAGCGACTCCAGTCGCGGCTCGAGGAGGGCGGCTACGACGGCGACGTCCTGCTGCTCCACTCCGGCGGCGGCGTGATGACGCCGAAGACGGCCGAGAAGCTCGCCGTGCGGCTCGCCTCGTCGGGCATCGCCGCGGGCGCCATCGCGAGCCGTCACATCGCGATGCTGTGCGGCTATCCGAACTCGATCGGCCTCGACATGGGCGGGACGAGCACGGACATCTCGCTCGTCTACCAGGGGCAGGAGCGGATCACGAAGGAGTGGTTCGTCGAGTACGGCTACCCGATCTGCTTCCCGTCGATCGAGGTGCTGACGATCGGTGCGGGCGGCGGCTCGCTGGCCTGGATCGACGGTGCCGGCTCGCTCCGCAACGGCCCGCAGTCGGCCGGCGCGAACCCCGGGCCGGCCTGCTACCAGCGCGGCAACGAGGAGGCCACGAACACCGACGCCAACGTCGTGCTCGGCCGCCTCGGCTCGGAGCTGATCGGCGGGGCCATGACGCTCGACGCCGGCGCCGCCGAGCGCTCGCTCGAGGAGCTCGGCGGCAAGGTCGGGCTTGGCACGCTGGACGCCGCGAAGGCGGTCATCCAGGTCGCGAACGCGAACATGGCCGACACCGTGCGGCTGATCTCGATCCGGCGCGGCTACGACCCGCGCGAGTTCGCGCTCGTCGTCTTCGGCGGCGCGGGCGCGCTGCACGGAGCCGATCTCGCGCGCGAGCTGTCGATCCCGACCGTGATCGTGCCGCCGAACCCGGGCATCACCTCGGCGCTCGGGTGCCTGCTCGTCGACGTGCGCCACGACATCACCGAGATGTACCTCGCCCAGGTCGCCACGGTCGATCCGGCGGCGGTCGAGGCCGAGTTCCAGAAGCTCGAGCACGAGGCGCGCGAGCGGCTCGCGGCCGAGGACGTCCCGCCGGAGCAGATGAGTCTCGAGCGGCTGATCGACATGCGCTACCTCGGCCAGTGGCGCTCGCTCGCCGTTCCCGTCGAGGCGCCGCTCGACCTCGAGCAGGCGGCCGCGACGTTCCACGCCGAGCATCTGCGCGAGTACAACTTCCGCCGCGACGACGCACCGGTCGAGATCTACCGGCTGAACGTCAAGGCGATCGGCGTGACGCCGAAGGCCGAGCTGGCCCGGCACGAGGCGACCGGCGCGACGCCGGAGCCGCGCACGCGCCGCCCGGTGACGTTCTTCGACACCGGCCAGCCGGTCGACACGCCGGTCTACGTCCGGGACGACCTCCCGTCGGGCTTCGGGTTCGACGGCCCGGCGATCGTCGAGGGGTTCGACTCCACGGTCGTCGTGCCACCCGGCTGGCGCGCCGACATCGACGAGTGGCTGAACATCCGGCTGAGCGATCAGGAGGCAGCGCAGTGAGCACCACCCAGCCGAACCGCCTGTACAGCCTCGACCCGGTGACGTTCGAGGTGCTCAAGAACGCGTTCACGAACACCGTCGACCAGATGGCGGAGCAGATCCTGCGCACCTGCCACTCGTTCGTGATCTTCGCCCGCGATTTCTCCTCGTCGCTGTGCGACGTCGAGGGCAACACGATCATGCAGGGCTCGCAGGACATCGCCGTGCACGTCGGCACGCTGCACTACACGTGCAAGGCCGTGATCGAGGCGTTCGCCGGCGACATCCATCCCGGCGACGTGTTCGCGATCAACGACCCGTACCTCGGCGGCACGCACTTCAACGACGTGCGCATCATCCGGCCGATCTTCGTCGACGGCGAGGTCATCGCCTACGCGCAGTCGAACGGCCACTGGGCCGACGTCGGCGGCACGCGTGCCCGGGTCGTTCGACATCAACGCCAAGGAGCACTTCGGCGAGGGCCTGCGCATCCCGCCGATCCGCATCTGGGACAAGGGCAAGTACCTCGGCGACATCGTGCGCATGTTCGCGTCCAACACGCGCGCGCCCGACATGATCATCGGCGACCTCCAGGCGCAGGCCGAGGCCACGCGGGTGGCCGAGCGCGAGATCCTCCGGCTGGTCGAGAAGTACGGCAAGCCGACGATCATGACCGCGTTCCGCGAGGTGCAGGACTACGTCGAGATCCTCACCCGCCGGCGCATCGCCGAGATGCCCGACGGCGTCTGGGAGACCGAGGACTACATCGACTACGACCCGTCGCTCGGCGAGGGGCTGATCCCGATCAAGGTCAAGATGACGATCGAGGGCGACCAGCTCTCGTACGACCTCTCGGGCTCCCATCCGGCGGTCGGGACGTTCCTCAACGCGGGCTTCGGCAGCGCGTTCTCGGGCGTCATCGCCGGCACCAAGACGTTCTTCCCGGACGTCCCGCTCAACTCCGGCTTCTACCGCGCGGTGCAGGTCGACCTCGGGCCCGTCGGCTCGGTCGTCAACGCGCCCTGGCCGATCGCCGTCACGGGCTTCTGCTCGGGGCCGTACGAGAAGATCATGAACGCGATCTTCGAGCTGTGGTCGAAGCTGATGCCCGAGCGCGCGCTCGCCTGCTCGTTCAATCTCGAGTACCTGCTCGTCGGCGGCCGCGACGCCCGCAGCGAGGGCGATCCGTACTTCATGTGGTACGACTGGATGGTCGGCGGCTGGGGCGGACGCAACGGGCGCGACGGCTCCAACTGCACGGCGCCGATCTTCGGCGTCGGGCTGGCGGTGCAGCCGCTCGAGGGCCAGGAGCGCCTCTGCCCGGTCGTGACGACGCAGCATGCGATCCGCACCGACTCCGGCGGGCCGGGCAAGTTCCGCGGCGGCTGCGGGGTCGAGAAGGGCGCGACGCTGACCGCCGCCCAGCGCACCGTCATGTCGTACTCGTGCGACCGCGCGCGATCGATCGCGTGGGGCATCGAGGGCGGGCTGCCCTCGCTCCCGCACGGCGTCTGGCTCAACCCCGGGTCCGAGGACGAGCGCTTCCTGGGCGCCGTGTTCTCGAACGTGCCGATCAAGGAGGGCGACATGTTCACGCGCCCCTCCGCGGGCGGAGGCGGCTACGGCGATCCGCTCGAGCGCGACCCGGCGAGCGTGTGCGAGGACGTCACGGAGGCCTACGTCTCGATCGAGCGGGCGCTCAAGGACTACGGCGTCGTCGTGCGCGAGCTGGACGCCGACATGGCCGAGTACGAGGTCGATGCCGAGGCGACCAGGGCCGCGCGCGCGAAGCACGCCTCCGAGCGCGTCGGCTGGCTCGCCGAGGACGCCGAGAGCGTCGCCGCGCGCTATCGCGACGGCGAGCTCGACGTGCTCGACCTCGTGCGCCACTACGGCGTCATCCTCGACTGGGGCACCGGCGAGCTGCTGCCGAAGACCACGAAGACGTTCCGCGAGATGCTGCAGCGGCGCTCGGTCTCGCACTGGGCCGCCGCCTGAGCCCGGCCCGATGAATCGCGAGCGAGATCTCCGCTGGGCGGAGCACCCCGTCGTCATCGTCGTCGCTCCCACCGGCGCCGAGGTGACGCGCGAGCACAACCCGGCCGTCCCGTACACACCGGCCGAGATCGCGGCCGACGTGGCAGCGTGCTGCGAGGCGGGCGCCGCCGTCGCGCACCTGCACGTGCGCGAGGACGACGGCACGCCGAGCGCGAGCGCCGAGCTCTTCCGGCGGACGGTCGACGGCATCCGGGCCGCCTGCGACATCATCACGATGGTCTCCACCGGCGGCGCCATGGGCATGACGATCGAGGAGCGCTCGACCGGCCTCGAGGCGCGACCCGACATGAGCGGCATCGAGACGGGCTCGCTGAACTTCGGCCGCGACCTCTTCCCGACGCTGCCGCACGAGACCGAGGGCATCGCCGCGCGCGCCGCCGAGCTCGGCATCCCGCTCGAGGTCGAGGCCTTCGAGATCGGGCACATCGACGCCGCGATCGACTTCGCCCGGCGCGGCGTGCTGCCGGCGCCGCTGCGCGTGAACATCGTCGTCGGTTGCCCTGGCGCCCTTGCGGCCACCTCGGCCAACCTGACCGCGGCCGTCGCCGCCCTGCCCGAGGACGCGACCTGGTCGGTGACCGCGATCGGCCGCCACCAGACGCGCATGCTGACGCTCGGCCTGCTGCTCGGCGCGACGTGCGTGCGCGTCGGCTTCGAGGACAACGTCTACCTGCGCCGCGGACAGCTCGCGGCCTCGAATGCCGAGCTGGTCGAGCAGATCGCCGCGATCGCGCGCAGCCTCGGCCGTGATGTCGCAACCGTGGAGCAGGCGCGCGAGTTGCTCTCGCTCCCACAGCCGGCGGGGGTGGGGCGATGACGTACCGGATCTCGGTCGACACCGGCGGGACGTTCACCGACATCGTCGTCAGCGACGAGTCGGGCCGGCTCGAGCTCGGCAAGGCGCCGACCACGCGCGCGCGTGCCTACGAGGGGCTGCGCGAGGGCATCGGCCAGGTCGCCGAGCGCCTCGGCCTCTCGGTCGAGGAACTGCTCGCGCAGACCGAGGTGCTGACCTACGGCACGACGCGCGCGACGAACGCGATCGTCGAGGGCAAGACCGCGCGCACGGCGTTCTTCACGACCGAGGGCTTCCCCGACATCCTGCTGGTGCGCGAGGGCGGCAAGCCCGACCCGTTCAAGCAGATCCCGTATCCGGCCCCGTACGTCCCGCGCTGGCTCACGTTCGAGATCCGCGAGCGCATGGACTCCGACGGCGAGCCGTACCTCGCGCTCGACGAGGCTTCCGTGCTGGACGCGATCGGCCGCGCACGCGACCTGCGCGCCGAGGCGATCGCGGTCTGCCTGCTCTGGTCGATCGTCAACGGCGCCCACGAGCAGCGCGTCGGCGAGCTGATCGAGGAGCACCTGCCGGGCGTGCCGTACACGCTCTCGCACGCGCTCAACCCGATCATCCGCGAGTACCGGCGGGCCTCCTCGACCGCCATCGACGCGTCGCTCAAGCCGCTCATGCAGGAGTACCTCTCGACCATGGAGAGCGATCTGCGGGCGGCGGGCTTTGCCGGCCACCTGCTGATCGCGACGTCGTTCGGCGGCGCCTGGCGGCCCGACCAGGTCGTCGAGCGGCCGATCTACTCGGTCGGATCCGGGCCGTCGCTGGCCCCCATCGCGGCGCTGACCTACGCGCAGGCGGAGTTCGGCGAGGAGGAAGGCGGCAATCTCGTCGTCTGCGACACCGGCGGCACGACGTTCGACGTCGGGCTCACCTCGGGCGGTCTCGTCAACGCGACGGCGGAGACGTGGCTCGGAGGGCGCTGGACGGGACACATCACGGGCATCCGCTCGGTCGACGTCAAGTCGATCGGCTCGGGCGGCGGCTCGATCATCTGGATCGATCCCGGCGGCCTGCTGCGCGTCGGCCCGCTGAGCGCGGGCGCCGACCCCGGTCCCGCCTGCTACCGGCGCGGGGGCACGGAGCCGACCGTCACGGACGCCGCGGTCGTGCTCGGCTGGATCGACCCCGCGTACTTCCTCGGCGGCTTGCTGACCCTCGACGCCGACGCCTCGCGCAACGTCTTGCAGAAGATCGCGGGGCCGCTCGGGATGAGCGTCGAGGAGGCCGCCTACGCCGCGCTCACGATCGCGACGGAGAACGTGATCGGCGCGATCCGCGAGATCACGATCGCGCAGGGCATCGACCCGCGCGAATACGCGCTCGTCGCCGGCGGCGGGGCCTCGGGCCTGAACGTCGTCCCGATCGCGCGCGAGCTCGGCTCGAAGCGAGTGCTGATGCCCGCCACGGCCGGCGCCCTCTCGGCCTGCGGCGCGCTCTTCTCGGACGTGATCTCCGAGTTCTCGCGCAGCCGCTACGCCGAGACTCGGACGCTCGACGCCGACGCCGTCAACGAGGTGCTGGCGGACATCGAGTCGCGGGCCGACGGCTTCCTCGCCGACCTCGCCGACATCGATCCGGTCGCGACGCGCAAGGAGTTCACGGTCGAGGCCCGCTACCGGGCGCAGATCTGGGAGCTCGACGTTCCCATCCCGAGCCGGATCGCCGACGGCGGCGTGGCGGCGCTCGAGGACGCATTCCACGAGACGCACGAGCGCGTCTTCGCCGTGCGCGAGCCCGGTCAGTACCTCGAGTGCCTGCTCTGGAAGGTGCGTGCGACGGCGGTGCCGCGCAAGCCCGCGGTGCACCCGCGCGCGGCCGCCACCGGAGCGGCCGAGCCGGCGCTCGTCGCGCCCGCCTATTTCCGCGAGACCGGACTCGCTCCCGTGCCCAACTACGACGGCGCGACGCTGCCGCGCGGCGCGCGCATCGAGGGCCCGGCGCTCATCCGCGAGCCGACCACGACGATCGTCGCCTATCCCGGCTCGGTGGTCACGGTCAGCGCGCTCGGCAACTACCTGCTGGAGGTGCAGCCGTGAGCCTCGACCCGGTGCTGCTGGCGGTCATCGCCAACCGCATGGACTCGATCGTCCGCGAGATGGAGAACACGCTCCTGCGCAGCGGTCGCTCGGCCGTGCTCAACCAGGCCCGCGACTTCTCCTGCGCGCTCATCACCGGCGACTCGCGGCTGCTCGCCTCCGCCGAGGGGCTCCCCGTCCACGTGATCGGCATGGAGTTCCTGGCGCAGGCCGTCACCGACCTGCACGACGACATCGCCGACGGCGACGCCTTCCTCCACAACGACCCGTACCTCGGCAACACGCACCCGGCCGACCACGTCATCCTCGTGCCGATCATCTGGGAGGGCGTCCACCTCTTCACGGCCGCGGCGAAGGCGCACCAGGCCGACTGCGGCAACTCGCAGCCGACGACCTACATGCCCTACGCGCGCGACGTCTACGAGGAAGGCAGCCTGATCTTCCCGGCCGTGCGCGTGCAGCGCGACTACAAGGACAACGACGACATCATCCGCATGTGCCGCCGCCGCATCCGGGTGCCGGAGCAGTGGTACGGCGACTACCTGGCGATGCTCGGCGCCGCGCGAATCGGCGAGGCGCGCCTCAAGGAGCTGTGCGAGAAGTACGGCCGCGAGACGCTGAACGCGTTCGTCGAGGAGTGGTTCGACTACTCCGAGAACCGCATCGCGCACGTGATCTCCAACATGCGCAAGGGCGTGATCGTCGGCAGCGGCCGCCACGATCCGTTCGGTCCGGCGCCGGACGGCATCCCGATCAACGTGACCGTCACGGTCGATCCCGACGAGGGCATGATCGAGATCGACCTGACCGACAACATCGACTGCCTGCCGGCGGGCCTCAACGAGTCGCGCACGTGCGCGATGAACAACTGCATGACCGGCGTCTTCAACTCGATCGACCCGGACATCCCGCACAACGCCGGCACGTTCCGCCGCGTGAAGGTGAAGCTGCGCGAGAACTGCGTGGTCGGCATCCCGACGTTCCCGCACTCGTGCTCGGTGGCGACGACGAACGTGGGGGAGCGGCTCGTCGTCACGACCCAGCGCTCGATCGCGGACGCCTGGCCCGGCTACGGACTGGCCGAGGGCGCCTGCGGTATCGGCCCCGGCTTCGCCGTCGTCTCGGGGACCGACTACCGCAAGGGCGACGACCCGTACGTGAACCAGAAGTTCCTCGGCTCGCAGGGCGGCCCCGCCGGTCCGGAGATCGACGGCTGGGTCACGTACGGCAACGCCGTCACGAACGGCCTGATGTTCCGCGACAGCATCGAGATCGACGAGCTGAAGTACCCGATCCGCGTGCGCGAGATCCGGATCCGCCAGGACTCGGAGGGCGCGGGCCGCCGCCGCGGCGCGCCGGGCGCGATCGTGGCCTACGGGCCGAAGCAGGACACGATGACGGCCGCCTATGTGACCGACGGGCACTTCCATCCGCCGCGCGGCACGCAAGGCGGCGGAGACGGCGCGTCGTCGGAGCCGTACAAGCTCCACGTCGACGGCAGCGAGGAAGCGCTGCGGCCGATCTCCCAGGAGGACATCGCGCCGGGCGAGATGCTCGGCCACCGCCTCTCGGGTGGCGGCGGCTACGGCAACCCGCACGAGCGCGAGTCCGAGCGGGTGCGCGACGACGTGCTCTCGGGCTTCGTCTCTCTCGCGCGTGCGCGCGAGACGTACGGGGTCGCGTTCGTCGACGGCCCAGTGGACGACTCGCTGTCGGTGGACGAGGCCGAGACGGCGCGGCTGCGCGGCGGCTGAGGCGTGAGAAGGAGCGCTCCATGACCGAGTTTCCCGGCTTCCACCTCGACGGCAAGGTCGCGATCGTCACGGGCGCGAGCTCGGGCATCGGTGCCGCGATCGCCGAGGCGATGGCGCAGGCAGGCGCCCGCGTGGTGCTCGTAGGCCGTGACGAGGCGCGGCTGGCCGAGGTTGCCGCCATGTGCGGAGACGCGCCGGTGACGCTGGCGCTCGACATCACGGCCGACGGCGCGGCGGAACAGGTCGTGCAGGGCGCGCTGGATGCGTGCGGCCGGATCGACTCGATCGTCCACTCGGCCGGCGTCTTCTGGCCGAAGCCGTTCCCCGAGTCCCCCGTCGAGTCGCTCGACGGGCAGTGGGCGATCAACGTGCGCGCGCCGTACGCGATCACGCACGCCGCGTTCGAGCACCTCGGCGACGGCTCGTCGGTGATCTTCATCTCGTCGATCGCCGGCCACCAGGGCTTCCCGCAGAGCGCCGCCTACTGCGCGACGAAGGGCGCGATCGAGCTACTCGTCCGCTCGCTCGCCACGGAGTTCGCGCCGCGCGGCGTGCGCGTCAACGCGATCGCACCCGGCAACATCCACTCGCCGATGAACGCCGAGTTCATGAAGTCCGACCCGAGTACGAGCAGTCGATGATCGACCTCACGCCGGCGGGGCGGGTGGGCGTCGTCGAGGACATCGGGCCGGCGGCGGTGTTCCTGGCCTCCGACGCCGGCCGGTACGTCCACGGGGTGTCGCTGCTCGTGGACGGCGGCTGGAGCGCCTGATCGCAAGCGCGCGACGCACCACTTCGGAGCGGGTGAGAGCTAGACGCGGCTCGCCAACGTGATCTCGGAGCGCCGCCCGTCACGTACCTCATAGGTGACGATCTCGACGAAGGAGAAGCTGGGGAACCTGGCGCGCATCGCCACGGCCGCCTTCTCGGCGTGCGCCTGATCGGCGAAGCGCAACGGCCTCGCTACCCCGACCGATGGAACCCCGTCTGGACGGAGCTCGTACCACGTCCCCTCGCTCGGGTCACCATTCGGAGGCCTCAGGAAGGGTATGTCGCAGGCGTTCCAGAAGCGCCGCATCGCTCTCCACGCCCATTGCACGAGATGCAGTGTAGACGCGTTCGTCGCCGTGCCCGCCGCCGCCGCAGGACGCATCGCGGATTCTCAGGAAGATCACAGCGATCGCACCTACGCTGCTTCCACGGCAGGTCGAAGACGACCGGCGCTGCGGATGTGGAAGGAGCGTTGAGATGAGGGCGATGGGGCGCACGCGCGACGAACACGTGAAGGTCGGCCGAATGCCGCGTGGTCGTTGGCGAGTGCTCACCGTCTCGCTCATCGTGCTCGCGATGGCCGCCATGACGAGCGGCATCGCGCTCGCCCGCACGACCGCGCCCAGCGGGAGCGGCGTCGTCATCATCAAGACCACGCTCGGGTACCAGCGCGCCGCCGCGACCGGCACCGGGATGGTCCTGACCTCGTCCGGCACGATCCTCACCAACAACCACGTGATCCGCGGCGCGACGCGCATCACCGTCCTCGTCCCGGAGACGAACCGCACGTACACCGCGAAGGTCGTCGGCTACGCCGTGACTGACGACGTCGCCGTGCTCCGCCTCGACGGCGCCTCGGAACTCGCGACCGTGAAGACGTCAGGTTCCAAGGTGTCTGTGGGCGATCCCGTCACCGCCCTCGGCAACGGCGGCGGCACCGGCAGGCTTCACTCGGTCACGGGCGAGATCACCACGCTCCGGCGGACGATCACCGTGAGGGACGACGCCCGCGGCGCGGTACGCCTCGCGGGTGTGATGGGCGCCAGCGCCGAGGTCGAGCCCGGCGACTCGGGCGGCCCGCTGTTCAACAGCGCCGACGCGGTGATCGGTATGAACACGGCCGGCACGAGCGGGTACGCCTCCCGCTCCGGCACCCAGGCATACGCGATTCCGATCGCCAGGGCGCTTTCGATCGTGAAGCAGATCGAAGCCGGACGTAGCTCTACGCGAATCCACATCGGCGCGACGCCGTTCCTCGGCATCTCGATCGCGTCGTCCTCGAGCAACGGCGACTTTACGACTCCGGGGGCGGTTGTCGCGAGCGTCGTCCGCGGCGGTCCGGCCGCCAACGCCGGGGTTGCTCCGGGCGACGTGATCACGGCGATCGACGGCCGCGCCATTTCCTCGTCGAGCTCGATCACCGCAGCGATCCTCGCGAAGAAGCCAGGGGCCAAGGTGACGATCCGAATCACGGATCGCACCGGCGCCGCGCGCTCGGCGACCGTCACGCTCGCCAGCGGCCCCGCTCAGTAACAGCGCCGATCTCACCGCTCGCCGGAGTCAAGGCCGGGATTCGCGCCGCGCCACCTCGTCGCGCACGAGGCTCACGATCGCGCCGTACTCGCGTGCATCCTCGAGCGGATCGAACCCGCGCAGCAGGAGCGTCGTGACGCCGATGTCGACGTAGGCCAGCAGCGACTCCGCGACCTGCTCGGCCGTCCCGACCAGCGCGGTCGTGTTGCCGCGCGCCCCGGTCGCCCCGGCGATCGCGGTGAACAGCCGCGTGTCGTGGACGTCGCCCGCGGCCGCCGCCTCGAGCAGCCGCTTCGAGCCGACGCTCTCGGATCGGGCCGCGGTCGCGTGGCCCTGCGCGGCGGCCTTCTCCTGCACCTGGGCGAGCAGCGAGTGCGCGCGCTCCCACGCGGCCTCCTCGGTCGGCCCGAGGATCGCGCGCAGCGACAGGCTGAAGCGGAGCGCGCGGCCGTTCGCCGCGGCCGCAGCCCGCACGCGCTCGATGTGGGCGCGCACCGCTGCCAGCGGCTCGCCCCAGAGCGCGTAGACATCGGCGTGGCGCGCCGCGACGGCGATCGCCGCGTCGGAGGAGCCGCCGAAGTAGATCGGCAGGTACGGCTGCTGCGCGGTCCGCACCGCCGGCGAGGCGCCTTCGAAGCGATAGAACTCGCCGCTGTGGTCGACCGGGCCGTCGGCCGTCCAGAGCGTGCGGAGGACGTCGAGGTACTCGTCGGTGCGGCGATAGCGCGCGTCGTGGTCGAGGAAGTCGCCGTCGCGCCGCTGGTCGGCGTCGCTGCCGCCCGAGATCACGTGCACGGCGACGCGCCCGCCCGAGAACTGGTCGAGCGTCGCGAGCTTGCGCGCCGCCAGCGTGGGCGCGACGAACCCGGGCCGGTGCGCGAGCAGCACCCCGAGCCGCTCGGTGTGGGCGAGGACGTCGGCGGCGACGACGAAGCCGTCCGGAGCGTCCGAGTAGTAGCCGATCAGCACGCGGTCGAATCCGGCCTCTTCGTGCACGCGCGCGAACTCGCGCGTGAACGCCACGTCGACGAGGGGGCCTTCCGGCGCGTGCGTCTCCGACGACGGACGCGTGGCGACCCATCCGATGAACTCGACGGGAATGACTGCCTCCTCGAGAGCTGGGTTGCGGGGAGCCCGCGTGCTCGTGCGGCGGCATCGCTCCGCCTGGCGCGATTCTATGGGGCGTTCGGCGCCGTCCGCGCCTTGCGGACGGCGCGAGGGGCGGGCGCGAGTTACGCGCGAGTTCCGACGGACACGAGGTACTCCTGCTCGAAGCGGGCGCTCTTCGCCGTGCCGCGATTCCACTCGTCGCAGAAGTTCCGCAGCGCGTCGTCGAACTCCTCAGCGCGGTCGTTGCGGACCGCATTCCCCCGGACGGCGATGGTGGGGCCGTAGCGCGACTTGAAGTGCTCGCCGTAGTCGTTCGGGCGCTCGAAGGCGGTGATGTCGAGCATCTCCTTCTCGTGCACGCGGAAGTCGACGCGGTCGCCGAACAACCCGCGCAGATGCTCCTCGCTGCCCCACAGCGGCGCCGGCTGCGCACCGGGCGGCGGGGCGGGCGCGAAGGGCCCCATGACCCGGAACAGCGCGCCGATCATCCCCTCGGGAGTCCAGCTGAGCAGCGCGATCTTCCCGCCCGGGCGGCACACTCGCACGAGCTCGTCGGCGGCCTCTTGGTGGTGCGGCGCGAACATGACGCCGATCGCCGACATGACGAGGTCGAACGACTCGTCCTCGAACGGCAGGTGCTCGGCGTCGGCCTCGACCCAGTCGAGTTCGAGACCTTGCGACTCCGCGTCCTGGCGACCCGCCTCCAGGAGTTCCGGCGTGAGGTCGCTGGCCGTGACGCGCGCGCCGCGTTGCGCGGCCGGGATCGAGGCGTTCCCGGAGCCGGCGGCGACATCCAGGACGCGCATGCCGGGAGCGATCCCGCATGCGTCGACGAGTCGCAGGCCGATCGGCAGCAGGAACGTCTCGACCATGGACGGGTAGTCACCCGTGGCCCACATCGCCCGGTGACGTGCCTTGAGCTCGGAATCCGCCGTGGACGACAAAGCTCCCCCTTCCCTGTTGACGCGCCGAGGCTACTCCCGTGGAGCGCGGGAGTCCAGGGCTCCGCGGCAAGTCCCGCGGAGGGCCCGGTTCAGGCTCCGCGGCGAGCGGCGAACAGCGCGCTCACGTGCTCGCAGGCCAGGCGGCCCGCCTCGAGCGCCGCCGCGCCTTCCGCGCGCGCGTACGCGTAGCTCGCGAGGAAGGCGTCGCCCGCGCCGGTCGGGTCGATGTCGGTCACGGCCTCCGCCGAGACGTGGCCCGAGCCTCCCGCGGACGCGATCGCCGCTCCCCGGAAGCCGAACGTGACGAGGATCTCGGGCACGCCGCAGTGCTCGCGGATCGCGGCGGCATCGGTCGTGGCGAAGGCGGCGAGCGCCTCCTCCTCACTCAACTTGAGCGCCTGCACGTGCCGGAGCAGCGCGTCGTCCAGCGTGCCGCTGAGCACGAGCGGCCCGACCTGCGGCAGTCGCAGCGGCCCCTGTACATCGAGCGCGACGCAGCGCCCGCCGTCCGCCAGGGCGGCCAGCACCTCGGGCCCGAGGTCTCCGCCGCGCTGCGTCCCTGCGTGGATCCAGGTCGCTCCCTCCAGCGCGGGTGCGGCCCAGGTCGCGATGTCCTCGGCACTCCAGGCGACGCCGATGCTCGCGAGCGTGTGGTCGCGCTCGCCGTCCTCGCGGTAGCGCAGCTCGCTCTGCATGACCGTCGCGTCGATCCGCAGGCAGAACGGGTCGGCGAGCGCTGCGATCGGCGCGGCGAGCGCTTCGTCGTCGCAGCGGGTCGCGACTCCGGGGCGCACGCCGAGCGCCGCGAGCGCACGCGCCGCGAAGATCGGCGACCCGCCCGGGCTGTGCGTCGGCTCGCGACCCGGGAGGTACACGACGTCTCGCACGGTCGATCCGACGATCGCGACGCTCATGGCGCGGCAGGATACGGGCGGAGCGAGGCGTAGAGCGTGACATGCGTCGAGCGACCTCCCTTCCCGTGCTCGCCGCAGATCGTTTGCCGGGCAAGCTGCGGGGAGGCGCGATCCGCCTGCTCATCGCCTGTCTGGCGATCTGGGCACTCGGCATGCTCTCACCCGAGATCACCGAGAACCGCGCGATCGTCGTCTTGATCTTCGGCTGGGGCGCGATCCTGGCGGGCGTGCTCGTGATCGTGTTCGGGACGCAGCGGATCGTGGACCGGCTCGACGTCCCGCTGCTCGGCGCCGGCGTCGCGCGCGTGGCGGCGCTGATCCTGGCGCTCCGCAAGATCGGGCTCGTGCTGCTCGCGGTCGGGTTCTTCCTGTTCTGGACGCTGATCTACATCGGCGTCTGGCGGTCGCATCCGGAAGGCGCGTTCAAGGGCCTGCCCGAGACCCCGAGGTTCTCGGACTTCTTCTACTACTCCGTCTCGACCGGCTTCGTGAGTCCTCCCGGCGACATCACCGCGGCCAGCAAGGGCGCCCGCACGGCGACCATGATCGAGCTGCTCACGGGCACGGCGGCGCTGGCCGCCTACCTCGGGTCGTTCCTCGACTTCGGCACCGCGGCCGCGACCGCGGTGGCCGCGGGCGAGGAGCCGCCCCCGGCGAGCGACCCGGCTAGCGCGTGACTTCGCTGGCGTCGTCGACGGGGATGTCGACCTCGCCCTGGACGCCCTCGAGCGCGACGACGAGCATGTCGTCGAGCACCTTGTAGTTGCGCACGACGCCCTGGCCCTGCGGGGTCTTGACGGTGCGCCCGACGGCCGGCGCGCGGTCGCGGAACGAGCGGTAGACGGGGTGCTCGAACGCGAGGCAGCAGCGCAGCCGCCCGCACAGGCCCGTGATGCGCCCCGGGTTCATCGGGACGTCCTGATCCTTGGCCATGCGCAGCGTGATCGGCTGCTCGTGCGAGGGGAAGCGCGTGCAGCAGCGCACCGGCCCGCACATGCCGCCGCCGCCGCACTGGCGGGCGGCCTCGCGCGGGCTCACCTGGCGCACCTCGACCCGGCAGCTCAGGCGGCTCGAGAGCGGCCCGGAGATGCCGCGCAGCTCCGTGCGCTCGTCGGCGCGATAGGTCAGCGCGATGCGCGAGCGGTCGAAGGCGACGTCGGCGCCGACCGGTCGCGCGTTCTCGATGCCGCGCTCGCGCAGGACGTCGCGAAAGGCGAGCATCGCCTTGCGGCCGAGTGCGCGGTTCTCCTTCACGCGCTCCTCGTCGGCCGGCGTCGCACGGCGCTCGATCGGGCGCAGCGCGGGGTCGCGCGGCGAGCGCTCGACCTCGTGATTGCCCGTCACGACGCGGGCGATCTCGGGTCCGCGGGAGGTGCCGCAGATCACGCGCTCGTCCCACGCCAGCTCGAGCCCGTTCGGGTCGAAGCTGTACACCTTCCCGCCCGGCGAGAAGACGACGTTCACGGCCCAGGCCATTTCCGGCCCCTTTCAGAACCCGCTAGGGACGGGCTCTCATGCGTTCGCCTGCTCGGCCCGGGCGATCGTCCGCAGACGGTGGAAGAGCGCCTCGAGCGCGAGGGTCGGCGTAATTGTCAGCTCCAGCGCTCGGCGCGTGTCGCGCGCGGCCTCGAGGCAGCGCGCGGCAAGTGCTTCACGACCGTTTGCAGCATCTTTTGCAGCCTGCTCGCGGTGGTCCGAGTGTACCAGCGTGTCATCGGCTCCGAGCGTCGCAGCCAGCAGATCGCGGTACCAGGTGACGAGCGTCTCGACGGCCGCCCGCGCCTCCTCGACCTCGGCCGCGCGGCCCCGGCGCTTGGCCAGCGCCTCGCCCTCGCGGCGGACGCGCGAGGCCTCGGCGCGCGGCGGATGGTCGCCGAGCGCCTCGACGCGCTTCGCGGTCTCGCCCTCCGCGATCTCGCGCGCCTCGGCGCCGCGAGCGCTGCAGGCCTCGGCGACGGCCCGCGCGGCGGCGCCGGGATCGAACGCCTCGTCGTCGTAGACCGCGCGCGCGAGCGCGAGGTAGCGCTCGCGCCGGTCGCGCGCCTCGCCGCCCTCGATCAGCTCGCGGGCGCGCTCGAGATCGCCGCCGCTCGCGCGCGCGAGCGCAAGACCGGCGGGGCCGCCGAGCCCGAGCTCCGTCGCGACCTCGGCGGCGGCGAGCGGTGCGAAGCGCACCGTCTCGCAGCGCGAGCGCACGGTTGCGAGCAGGCGGTGCGGCTGGGAGCACACGAGGATCACGACCGCGTGGGCGGGCGGCTCCTCGATCGATTTCAGCAGCGCGTTCTGGACGACCTCGGGCATCGTCTCGGCGTCCCAGATGAGGTAGACGCGGCGCTCGGCCGAGAACGGCCGCAGCTGGATGTCGCGCCACAGCTCGCGCACCTGGTCGATGCGGATCTGCGTGCCCTCGGGCCGCACCTCGAGCAGGTCGGGATGCCCGCCCTCGAGCGTGCGCTCGGGCAGGCCCGCGAGCGCGGCCGCGAAGCGCCGCGCATGGGCGGCGACGCCGTAGCCGGGGCGGCCGAGCAGGAGGTACGCGTGGCTGGGCCGGCGCAGCGCGACGCGCAGCCGTGCGCGCGCGGCCTCGTTGCCGATCAGCCCGTGGAACGGATCGGTCTCGCTCATAGGCCGAGCGCCTCGCGCACGCGTGCGGCGATGATCTCCGCGTCGCCCGTGCCGTCGACGCGCACGAGCCGGCCGTTGCCCGAGGCGAGCACGTCGTCGTAGGCGGCGATCACGTTGCGGTGGAACTCGATCGGCTCCCGCTCGATGCGATCGGCCGAGCCGGGGTCGCGGCGCTCGGCCGCCTGCTCGGCCGTGACGGCGAGCAGGACCGTCGCGTCGGGCCGCAGGCCGCCGGTGCCGACGTCGTTGATGGCGCGCACCGCATCGGCCCCGACGCCGCGCACGACGCCCTGGTAGACGAGCGAGCTGCCGACGAAGCGGTCGGCGATCACCGTCGCCCCGCGCGCGAGCGCGGGTGCGATGACGTCCTCGACGAGTTGCGCGCGCGCGGCGGCGAACAGCAGTGCCTCGGTGCGCGCCCCGAGCGGCGCGGTGCTGTCGAGCAGGAGCGTGCGGACGTGCTCGCCCGCCTGCGTCCCACCGGGCTCGCGCACCTCGACGACCTCGCGGTCGAGCCCGCGCAGGTGTGCGGCGAGCAGCCGCGCCTGCGTCGTCTTGCCCGCGCCGTCGGCCCCCTCGAAGGCGATGAATCGCAGGGCGTCGCGGTCCGCGGCGCGCTGTTCAGCCGGCATGGTCGATCACTTCCGCGAGGCTACACAAGGGCGCGTCGTGCCGCGCTCCTCGCGCCCGCCGCCGCACGGCTTGGTTGCTGCGGTTCGGGGTAGAGCGCTCCGAAATGGATCCGTCTGCGAACAACTGTCATGCTGAGGGCGACCACTGCCGATGGAACGACGATAGCCGCACCGCGCAGGAGCTTGAATGCGCATGGCGAAACGTGAGCCTCCCATGTCTGCAGCCCCCGCTTACATCGTGTACGGGCACCGCCACGCGGTGCGACTTGTGAGTCGCCTTGTCGCCATTGGTCTCCTGCTCGCCGCGATCGCCACCGTGCTCTTCGGCATCGTCTGGCAGCGCGGCTCCGACGGCAACCAGTCGGCGGCCTCTGCCCGCGGCTCGGCGGCGCGGCCATCGCCGTGCACCACGATCGCACCGGCAACGCCTCGGTGCCCGTCAACAAGCCCGCGGCCAAGACGCCGCCGCCCGCGACGAAGCCCAAGAAGCACCGTCCGGCAAAGCCGATCCCGCCGAACTCCAAGATCCCGGTGATGGTGCTCAACTCGAACGGCATCTCCGGGCTGGCGCACCAGATGGCGGCGCGCCTGCAGGGCGCCGCGTATCCGATCGCCTACGTCGGCAACGCGCAGAAGCGCGGCCTGCCCACGATCGTGCAGTACGCGAAGGGCTACGGCCCGGCCGCGAGGAAGCTCGCGAAGCTGGTCGGCAACGTGCAGTTCGTGACGCCGCTCGACGGCATCACGCCCTCGCAGGCCGGCAAGGCCAAGCTCATCGTCATCCTCGGCACCTAGCCGCCCGTGGTACACGCGTCGCTGGCCGCGATGACCTCGTCATCGGAGCCCGCGAAGACGTTGTCGTGGCCCGAGAGCGCACGCGCGCGGGCGAGGCTCGCCCTCCACGCGGGGTCGTTCCAGCACCAGCGCTGATAGCCCGCCAGCGTCAGCCAGACCTGGGCGTCCTCCCGCGCGAGCGAGAGCGCGTGGTCGACCGCGCGGCGCGCGTCGCGCGGGCGGTCGAGCGCCTGCAGCAGGCTGGCGCGCTCGAGTTGGACATCGACAGACGTGCGGTCGAGCGCGCCCGCGAGGTCGGCCTCGACGCGCGCCTCGTCGAGCCGGCCCTGCCCTTCGAGGCGTCCGGCCCGGTCGAGCCCGCGATTGCTCAGCACCGGAAGCGTCGCGGGGATGATGGCGAGCGCGAAGACGGCCGCGGCGACGACCGCGAGGCCGCGGCGGGGCGGGCGCGCGACCGCGACACCGCCGCCCGCCGCGCAGGCGATGAGTGCGGGGATCGGGTAGGCGAGCAGCGTCAGTGCGCTCTGCTTCCACTCCCAGTCGATCTGGTTGTGCAGCGCGAACGCGCCGACGCCGGCAGCCAGTGCGAGCCCGGCGGAGCGCTCGCTGCCGCGCAGGCGCGTGACCGCCGCCACGCAGGCGCCGGCGGCTGCGAGCGCGATCGCTGCCGGGATCGCGCCCACCAGCCCGAGGCCCGAGAGCACGTGGAAGAGGATCGAGTGCTCCTGGCCGGCCTGCTGGAAGTCGGGTCGTGCGAGGCGGTCGATCGTCTCGAACGTGTCGGCGCCGTTGCCCTGCAGCGGGTGGGCGGTGAACCCGTCCCAGGCCTCGCCCCACCAGCGGCTGCGGAGGTTCGTCGAGAGCGAGTTGAGATGATCGGTGGAGCCGACCGCGCCGCCGCCGGAGATCTGGTTCCAGGCATGGCTGAGCGCGCCGCCGGGGCCGCCGTGCGCCGAGGAGAGCTTGACCGCCGCCGCGACTGCCCCGATCACGAGCACCGCCGCGGCGACCTGGCCGCAGATGCGGCGCACGCGCTCGTCCGCGCGCTGCGCCAGCTCGACGGCGAGCGGCCCGAGGATCGCCGCCGCCAGCACCGCCGCTGCCGAGTACCAGACCAGGCGGTCGCCGGCGGGCACGGTGAACGGCGCGTCGAGCGCCTTGAAGGAGCGCAGGTCGATGCCCCAGCGAGCGACCGGGACGGTCACGACGAGCACCGCCAGCGCGGCCGCTCCGGCCTCGGTCCTCCGGTCGCTGAGCGCGAACCAGGCGGCGCAGCCGATCACCGCGGCGAGCATGCCGCCGCGCGAGGAGGCCAGCGCGAGGCCGAGCACGAGCAGCGCGAGGGTGCCGCTCCCGGCGACGCGGCGGGCGCGCTGCGGCGAGCTCGCGAGCCACAGTGCCGCGGGCGCCGCGAGCGCCGCGTAGGCGCCGATCGCGTTCGGGTAGCCGAGCACGCCCTGCAGCCGCGGCGAGGTCTGGAAGAACACGCCGTCCGCGCGTTGCTGGATCGCGTAGGCGACGAGCGGCAGCGAGGCGGCGCAGAGCACCCACGCGGCGCTCTCGAGTGGACGGCGGAGCAGGCCGGCGAGCAGGGCACCGGCCGCCGCGGCGCCCGCGGCCACGAGCCAGCGGTTGGCGTCGCCATAGGACGTCTGCGGCGTCAGCGACCAGGCGATCGAGGCGTAGGACGCGAGCGCGGTCAGCGCGAGTGCGCCGACGTAGACCTGCACCCGGCGCGGCGGCAGGGTGGGCACGTAGACGCCGGCGGCCGTGGCGACGGCGGCGAGGGCGAGGGCTCCGAGGCAGACCGCGACGCCCAGTGCGATGCCGCCGCTCGAGGCTCCGCCACCGCCTTCGATCGCGACAACAGCGGCCAGCGCCAGCCAGACGGCTGCCGGCCACGCGCCCGCCGCGTCACGCAGGGACGCACTGACAGGACGCACAGGAGTAGGATAGTCGGGCACTGACGGGAACCTGTCGACGACGGCAGGCGCCCGCGGCCGATGCAGGCGTGACCCCAGCACGCGACCGAGGCGAATTGCGTTCCGAAAGCGCTCAAGGTCGAAAGGGTGACTGCCGATACCTCGATCGGGTGAGGTAACGCCGGCCCGCTATGAATCTTCACGAAACACTTACCAACCCGCCTACCATCGCTCACGCGGTCCCGGTACCGTCTGGTCTGCGACAGGGTGATACGTCTGTACCTCCTTCCCCTGGCGCCACACACATGGCCCGTCCTCGACACCGCCATTCGCTCCTGATCAGCCTCGCTGTGCTCGGCGCGCTGCTGCTCGTCCCCACGGGGGCTTCGGCGGCCACGTGCGACTGGCGCGACATGATCGACGCCGCGGCCAACAACCGCCAGATCAGCTCGCACTCGACCGAGTGCTACCAGGTCGCCCTCTCCGAGGTCCCGGCCGACGTCGACGAGTACCTCCCCGAGGTGCGCGCGAACCTGATCGGCGCGATGCGCCGCGATGCCGGCATCCAGGCGAAGATCGACGGCACCACCGTCAGCCGTGCGGTGCAGAGCGCGCAGGCGCCCGCCGTCGCGGTCTCGGTGCGCGGCCCCGTGACCGACCTGCTCGAGGGCCTCGGCCCCTCGCACGTCGACGAGGTTCCGGCGCCGGTCGTCGCGCTCGGCGGCCTGGCGGCGCTGCTCCTGCTCGCCGGGCTCGGCACCTCGCTCGCCCGCGTGCGCACGCGCCGTCTCTCGCGCTGACCGACCGGCCTGGTTGAGCCGTTTGTCGCGTCGTCCGACGCGCCTGCCACTGTAGCTGGCGTGTGCTGGGGGCAGACAACGCTAGATCTGGGGTGGGGCGCGTGATTTGCCCAACCTGCGGGGATGGCGAGACGCGCGTGCTGGAATCGCGCATGAGCGACGCCGGCGAGGCCATCCGCCGTCGCCGCGAGTGCCTCGACTGCCACGCGCGCTTCACGACGTTCGAGCGCTACGAGCAGTCGGTGCTGTGGGTCGTCAAGCGCGACGGCAGCCGGCAGCCGTTCGAGCATGCGAAGCTGTTGCGTGGCCTCGAGCGCGCCTGCGTGAAGCGGCCGGTCGCGCTCGAGACGGTCGAGCGCATCGTCGAGGCGGTCGAGGCGGGGTTCCGCAGCGACGGTCTCTCGGAGGTGCCGTCGGGGGCGATCGGCGAGGCCGCGCTGCTTCATCTGCGCGAGCTCGACGGCGTCGCGTACATCAGATTCGCGTCCGTGTACCGGTCATTCGAGACCACGGACGAGTTCCAGCGCGAGCTCGAATCCCTGGATTTCGACGGGCGAACACTTGTTCGCTCGGCGACTCTCTAGCTGATAGAATTAAGACCCGCTCAAAGGAGGGGACGGACTCTTGGCGACCACCGAGACCACGGCCGCGATTGCGACCGACGAGGCACAGATTCCACTCGATACGACACGTTCGATCGGTGTGACCAGGCGCAATACGCGCCCGGGTGTCGACCCGTACGACGAGATCGAGTGGGAGGTGCGCGACGCCCTCATCCCCGGCAAGGACGGGCCTGCCTTCGAGCAGAAAGAGGTGGAGTTCCCGGTCTTCTGGTCGGCGACGGCGACGAACATCGTCGCGCAGAAGTACTTCCGCGGACCGCTCGGATCGCCGCAGCGCGAGCGCTCGGTGCGTCAGATGATCTCGCGCGTGGTCGACACGATCACGGAGTGGGGCCGCAAGGACGGCTACTTCGCCGACGGCGACGAGGCCGACGCGTTCCACGCCGAGCTCAAGCACCTGCTCGTCAACCAGTACGCGGCGTTCAACTCGCCTGTCTGGTTCAACGTCGGATTTGAAGAGCGGCCGCAGTGCTCCGCGTGCTTCATCCTCGCCATCGACGACTCGATGGACTCGATCCTCAACTGGATCGTCGAGGAGGGCCGGATCTTCCGCGGCGGCTCGGGCTCGGGCATCAACCTCTCGCGCGTGCGCTCCTCGAAGGAGCAGCTGTCCAAGGGCGGGTACGCCTCCGGGCCGGTCTCCTTCATGCGCGGCGCCGACGCTTCTGCGGGCACGATCAAGTCGGGCGGCAAGACGCGACGTGCGGCCAAGATGGTCGTGCTCGACGTCGACCATCCGGACATCGAGGAGTTCATCTGGTGCAAGTCGCGCGAGGAGGAGAAGGCGCGCTCGCTCCAGGAGGCCGGCTACGACATGTCGCTGGACTCCCCGGACTGGGCCTCGATCCAGTACCAGAACGCCAACAACTCCGTGCGCCTGACCGACGAGTTCATGCGTGCAGTCGAGGCCGATCGCGACTGGAACCTGACGGCGCGCACCACCGGTGAAGTCGTCAAGACCGTGCGCGCACGCGATCTCATGAACCAGATCGCCGACGCGGCCTGGCGCTGCGCCGATCCGGGCATCCAGTTCGACACGATCATCAACGACTGGCACACGTGCCCGAACACGGGGCGCATCAACGCCTCGAATCCGTGCTCGGAGTACATGCACGTCGACAACTCGGCCTGCAACCTCGCCAGCCTCAACCTCATGCGCTTCCGGCGCCCCGACGGCGAGTTCGACGTCGACGGCTTCCAGCACGCGGTCGACATCGTCTTCACGGCGCAGGAGATCCTCGTCTCCAACTCGTCGTACCCGACCGAGCAGATCGGCGAGAACGCGCACAAGATGCGCCAGCTGGGCCTCGGCTACGCCAACCTCGGCGCGCTGCTGATGGCGCGGGGCCTGCCGTACGACTCCGACGAGGGTCGCGCCTACGCAGCGGCGATCACGGCGCTCATGACCGGCCGCGCCTATCGCAAGTCGGCCGAGATGGCCGCGCGCATGGGGCCGTTCAGCGAGTACGAGCGCAACCGCCAGCCGATGGTGCGCGTGATCGAGAAGCATCGCGCGGCAGTGGCCAACATCGAGGATCGCGAGACCATCGCGGTCGATCTCGTCGACGCCGCGCGCGGCGCCTGGGACGAGGCGCTCGAGCTGGGTCGCGAGCACGGCTTCCGCAACGCCCAGGCCACGGTGCTCGCACCGACGGGGACGATCTCGTTCCTGATGGACTGCGACACGACCGGCGTCGAGCCCGACTTCTCGCTCGTCAAGACGAAGCGCCTGGTCGGCGGCGGCGAGCTCACGATCGTCAACGGCACGGTGCCGCTGGCGCTCCAGGTGCTCGGCTACACCCAGACCGAGGGCGAGTCGATCGTCGCCTTCATCGCCGACCACAACACGGTCGTCGGCGCGCCGGCGATCCGGCCCGAGCACCTCGCCGTGTTCGATTGCGCGATGGGCGATCGCGCGATCGACTACAACGGCCACGTGTCGATGATGGGCGCGGTGCAGCCGTTCATCTCGGGGGCGATCTCGAAGACCGCCAACATGCCCGAGACGGCAACGGTCGACGATGTCGCCAAGCTCTACCTCGACTCCTGGAAGATGGGCGTCAAGGCACTCGCGATCTACCGCGACAACTGCAAGGTCGCCCAGCCGATGGGCGCCAAGCAGGCCGAGCTCGTGCACAAGCCGATGCGCAAGGTCATGCCGATCGAGCGCATGGAGATCGGCCGCAAGTTCCAGGTCGGCGAGTACGAGGGCTACATCCACGTCGGGCTGTTCCCCGACGGCACCCCGGGCGACGTGTTCGTCGACATCGCCAAGGAGGGCACGACGCTCGCCGGGCTCATGAACGCGCTCATGATCTCGGTCTCGCTCGGCCTCCAGTACGGCGTGCCGCTCGACGTCTACGTCTCGAAGTTCAGCCACATGCGCTTCGAGCCGTCCGGCCTCACCAACGACCCCGACATCCGGGTGGCCAAGTCGCTCGTCGACTACATCTTCCGGTGGCTCGGCAAGAAGTTCCTCGACGCCGAGATGCAGGCCGAGCTGGGCATCATGTCCGCCGAGGTGCGCGCTCGCCTGCAGGGCCAGCCCGCCGAGGCCGAGCCGCTCGCGGACGGCACGATGTACGGCGACGTCGTCGCCGCGCCGGATGCGGAGGTCTCGCGGGCGCAGAGCGTCGTGCCCGTCCAGTCCGCGGGCCAGCGGGCGCTCTTCAACGCCTGGGAGGACGCACAGGAGTGCGCGAAGTGCGGCGGCCGCAAGGTCCGCACCGGCTCCTGCTACACGTGCCGCGATTGCGGCGACAACTCCGGCTGCGGCTGACCGCGCCGGAGTGAGATCAGCCGGAGGCTGTGCGGGGACCGGAGCGGTCCCCGCATGGCGCTCCGGTGTTCATCGCCGAACTGCGCGTGGCGTCAAGCCTGCGGGTTGTCCTCGCGGTCCGCGCGCTCGAGATGCTGAACCTCGTCGGCGCGCGCCATCGAGCGGGCGTTGCGGCCGGTGCGCATCGGCCCGCTCCATCCGCAGATGCAGCGCGCAGCCAGGATCTCGGGAACGCGCGGTGGCTGGCGCGGGTCCTTGATCTCGGTGCGGTGCTCGGCGTTCATGTCAGCTCCTGGGGAGAGCCGGCGGCACAGAGAGGTTAGTACTCACCGCGCCATCGCGGGCGCGGGCACGTCCACCGCGTCATGGACCTGGTCCGTATGATCGCCCGGTGGAAGCCATGGAGTTGCTGGACGACCCTTCGGGCGTTCGCGTCATCGTCCTGACCGGCGAGCAGGATCTCGCCTCGGCGGGCGCGCTCCGTCTCGCGTTGGCGGGTGCTCGCGAGGCCGGCCGTGGCGTCGTCGTCGAGTTGTCGATCGTGTCGTTCGTCGATTCGACGATCCTCGGCGCGATCGTCGAAGGCCTTCGCGAGTGCAAGGAGGACGGCCGCGGCTTCGCGGTCGTGGCCTCGGATCGAGACGACGAGGCGGTGCCGCGCATGCTCGGGATGACGGGACTCCGCACCGTCTTTCCCGTCTACGAGTCGCGCGAGACGGCAATCGCACGCTCCGCCGCAGGTCTCAGCACGCCCGCGTAGCGCGGCCCCCGGGTACCTCGATCGAGTGATTCGGGGGTTTGTGGCAGGCGAGCTGGGCATATTCACGCGTGCTCCCGACGCTCAACCTCCTCATGCCCGCGGTGCCCGAGAACGTCGCCACGGCACGGCGCGCGATCACGGGGCTCTGCGATCACCTCGAGATCCGCGGCGCGACCGCCGACGACATCCGGCTCGCCGTCACCGAGGCGTGCGCCGCCTGCATCGCGCACAGCCGCGGTGCCGAAGGCGATGCCAGGTTCGCGATCGACGCGAACGTGGAGGGAGAGTCCCTGCTCGTCGTCGTGCGTGACTTCGCCGGCGGACTCGTGCGGGGCCCGATCAGGGGCGGCGGCCGCGGCCTCGGCATGGGGCTCGTCAAGCACCTGGCCGACCGCACCGACGTCGCCTCCCTGGCGTCCGGTGGCCTGCGCGTGACGATGCGATTCGCAACGCATCCGTAGCGGCCGTTGACCTGAGACGCCGCGCGCGTTAGCGTGCGGTCGCCGGTGCCCTTGCCCAGCCCCCGTACGGGCAGCGGTAGTGAGGCTGCAGGATGCACAGCGAACGATCAGGCGCCGCCAGCGGCGCAGCGACGGATTTACCGGACGGCCGGCGCACGGTGGCGTCGAGGGTCGACGGCATGAAGACGCTTGCGGGCGCGCTCGGCCAGTTGCCCGTGACGGTGCGCTTCTGGGACGGCAGCGCGGTCGTCTCGCGTGACGACCCCGATGCGCCGGTCGTGCTCATCCGCGACGAGCGGGCGATCGCCCATTTCCTGCGTGCGCCCAACCAGCTCGGGCTCGGGCGCGCGTGGGTGTCGGGCGCGCTCGACGTCGACGGCGATCTCGAGCGCGTGCTCGGGCTGCGCCGGCGCGTCGGGGAGCTTCAGCTCGGGCGCCTGGAGCGCGCGCGGCTCGCTGCGGCTGCCGTGCGCGTCGCCGGTCCGCGCGCCCTGCGCCGGCCGCCGATCCCGGAGTCCGAGGCCGCCCCGGCGGGGCGGCGGCACTCGCTGCGGCGGGACCGCGCCTCGGTGCGCCATCACTACGACGTCTCGAACACCTTCTACGAGCTCCTGCTCGGGCCGAGCCTCGTCTACTCGTGCGCGTACTTCGCGAGCGAGGCGGACTCGCTCGAACGCGCGCAGGAGCGCAAGCTCGAGCTGATCTGCCGCAAGCTGCGGCTCCAGCCCGGCGAGCGGATGCTCGACATCGGCTGCGGCTGGGGATCGCTCGTCCTGCACGCCGCGGCCCACCACGGCGTGCGTGCGCTCGGCGTGACGCTCTCGGAGCCGCAGGCGGAGCTCGCGCGCAAGCGCATCGCCGCCGCCGGGCTGGGCGACCGCGTCGAGGTGCGCGTGCTCGACTACCGCGAGCTCGACGAGCAGCCGTTCGACAAGATCGCGAGCGTCGGGATGTACGAGCACGTCGGCCGCGCTCAGCTCGACACCTACGTCGGCACCGTGCAGCGGCTGCTGCGCCCGGGCGGCCTCTTCCTCAATCACGGCATCACCCGCATCCACACGCGCCCGCCGCGCGGCCCGACGTTCATCAGTCGCTACGTGTTCCCGGACGGCGAGCTGCACCCGGTCAACGACATCATCGGCGCGCTGGAGGCCGGCGGCTTCGAGATTCGCGATGTCGAGTCGATGCGCGAGCATTACGCGCTGACGCTGCGGCGCTGGGTCGCCAATCTCGCCGCCGGCCGCGAGCAGGCCGTCGCCGAGATCGGCGAGGAGCGCGAGCGCGTCTGGCGGCTCTACATGCTCGGCTCGGCGCAGGGCTTCGAGGGCGGCGAGATCGGCATCTACCAGACGCTCGCAGCCCGCCCGGGCGCTACGCACGCCCTACCGCTCGACCGCACGCACCTGCAGCTCTAGAAATCGAACGTGATCTGCTTGGTCTCGGTGACGGCGTCGGCGATGCCGTCGGCCAGCTCGCGGCCGGAGCCGGAGCTCTTGGCTCCGCCGAACGGTGCCATCTGATCCCAGTAGTTCGTCGTCTCGTTGATGTGGACGGTGCCGTGGCGCAGCTCCGAGGCGGCAGTCCAGGCGTCGCTCAGCGAGTTGGTGAAGACCGCGGCGGTGAGCCCGAACTCGGTCTCGTTGCCGATCGCGATCGCCTCGTCGAGCGTGTCGAAGCGCATGATCGGCGCGACGGGCCCGAACGTCTCCTCGCGCGCGATCTCCATCGCGCTCGTGACCCCGGTCAGGATCGTCGGCTCGTGGTACATCCCGTTCGAGCCGCCGCCGTGGACGACGACCGCGCCGCGCTCGACGGCATCCGCGATGTGCCTCTGCGTGCGCTCGAGCGTGACCGAGTTGCACATCGGTCCCATGTCCGTCGCCTCGTCCAGCGGATCGCCGATGCGCAGCTGCTCGGTGCGCTCGATCAAGAGCTCGACGAAGCGGTCGTGCACGTCGCTGTGCACGAGCACGCGCTCGGCGGCCGTGCAGACCTGGCCGGCGAGGTAGAAGCAGCCCATGACCGCCGCGTCCGCGGCCGCCTCGAGGTTGGCGTCGGCGAGCACGATCTGCGGCCCGTTGCCGCCGAGCTCGAGGATGCGGTTCTTGAGTCCCGCCTCGCGCGCGACTTTCTCGCCGGTCGAGACGGATCCCGTGAAGACCACCGAGGCCACGTCGCGATGGCCCGTCAGCCTCGCGCCGACATCGCCGCGGCCGTGCACGAGATTGACGGTGCCCGGCGGGAAGCCCGCCTCGTGCAGCACGTCCACGAACAGCTCGGCGCACAGCGGCGCGAGCTCGGACGGCTTCCACACGGTCGTGCAGCCGAATGCGAGGCCGTAGACGATCGGAATGCCGGCGATGTCGACCGGGAAGTTCCACGGCGAGATCGCGGCGACCACTCCGACGGGCTCCTGGATCACGATGATGCGCTTGTGCGTCTTGCCCTGGGTCGAGGGCAGCACCTGCCCGGCGTGGCGCATCACGTCCTCGGCGGCGCGCCGGAAGTGATCGGCGGTGTACTCGACCATCTCCTCGCGCGACTCGCGGATCGTCTTGCCGGTCTCGCGCGTGATCATCCGCGCGATCTCCTCGGCACGGTCCATGCAGATGTCGTAGCCGCGCCGGCAGATCTCGACGCGCTCGAGCACGCTCGTCCGGCGCCACGTGTCGAAGGCCGCGGCTGCGGCCGCGACCGCCTGATCGACCTGGTCGTCCGTGGCCGCGCGCACGGAGCCGAGCAGCTCGCCCGAGGCCGGGCTCCGCACCTCGATCTCCTCGCCGTCGCCCGGCAGCCACTCGCCACCGACGAAGGCACCTCGCTGCGTCATCACCTGAGCCATTCCGACCTCCTCCGCCACGAGTCGCGGCCGACAATCCGCTGAGGCGACCAAGACTAGAGCGTCTGCGACCTCGGCGACCGGCCGCCCGCCTCGCACGCGCGTAGAAGGGCTGGCACGCTACCGCGATGCCTCGCCTCAACATCGCATCGCCCGAGTTCGAGTACGACGACGCCGACCCCGAGGGGTTCCGCGCCGGGATGTTCCGGTTCGGCCCCAAGCTCGGAGCGAAGGAGACCGGCGCCAGCGTCTACGAGCTGCCGCCCGGCCAGTCGATCTGCCCGTACCACTACGAGTACGGCGAGGAGGAATGGCTGCTCGTGCTCGAGGGCAACCCGACGCTGCGGACGCCCGCGGGCGAGGAGCAGATCGGTCCGATGGAGATGGTCTTCTTCCCGACCGGTCCCGAGGGCGCGCACCGTGTGCACAACGGCACCGACGCGACCGTGCGCGTGCTGATGTTCTCGACGCGCAAGGAGGTCGCCGTCGCCGTCTACCCCGACAGCGACAAGATCGGGATCTTCACGGGCCGCAAGGAAGACAACGTGATGGTCCGCAAGTCGAGCAACGTCGAGTACTTCGACGGCGAGACGTCCTAGCGGCCGGCGAGCCGGCGCGGCGCATTCAGGCGTCGCGCGCGCGGAGGTACAGGTCGATGCGCGTGAGCGCCTCGGGCGTCGCATCGCGCACACGCCCCCAGTCGAGGTCGCGGACGCCGGCGGGGCCGTCGCCCAGCAGCCAGAGGTCGCGTGCATCCTTGCGCGGCGTGCCCTTCGCGGTCATGAAGCGATGGGCGCGCTTGCGCACGGCATCCAACTCGGCCTCGGTGAGGCGCCGTCGCTTGCGGGCACTGCCGCTCATCGGGGCCATGCTACCGGCACGGCCGAGTGGGCTCTGGCGCCGCTACGCGGTCTTGCCGAGCGCCAGCGAGGGCGCGGCCATGCTCGCGAAGCCGACGTTGCGCGACGGGTGCACGCGGAAGAGCCCGGAGATGCCGCTGATCTCGAAGAGTCGCGTCACGTAGCCCGCTTCCGCCGGGATGACCAGCTCGCAGCGGCCCTCGTGCGCCTTCAGCGTTCGCTGGGTCGCCAGCAGCAGGCTGATGATGGCGGAGTCGACGAAGCTGCAACGGCTGAGGTCGACGAGGATGTTGCGACCCTCGGCGGCATAGGCCAGCGTCGCTTGCAAGGCGGGACGCGAGTGCAGGTCGTGCTCACCGACGAGTGCGATCACCGCCGTCTGATTCGACGCGAACTCGACCTTGACCGTGCCCACCTGACTCTCCGTGCTCACTCGGACCTCCGTCCCTGCCACCGCACCTTACGGAGGCTCCGTTGCCGTCTCGCACCCGTTCGGGTGATGCTCACGCCAGCAGCCGGCTCAGCGTCACGCTGGTGCCGCGCTCGTCGTGCTCGATCGTCGTCATGTCCATCACCGCGCGCATCAGCGGAATGCCGCGGCCGCGCTCGAAGCTGGGCGTGGTCTGGTGCCATGCGCCGCGGTCCGCGATGCGGATCGAGAGCGCGCCGTCGCGATGCTCGACCTGCAGATGGATCGCGCCCGGCTTCTCCCGGTAGGCGTGCTCGATCGCGTTGTTGCAGGCCTCGCTGACGGCGAGGACGGTGTCGTCGCGCTCGTTCTCGGCCAGCCCGCGCAGCTCGAGCCAGATGCGCAGACGTCTGCGCAGATCGGCGAGGGCCGCCGGGTCGCATGGCACCTCGACGTCCATGCGCTGGGGCACCTCGAGCAGGCGGACGATCAGGAGCGCGATGTCGTCGGAGGATCCGATGTGCGGTGCGACCTCCGCGAAGATCCGGTCGGCGAGCGGATCCGCGCCGAGCGAGGACGACGCGCCGACGACGGACGCGAGCAGGTCGATGCCGGTGTCGATGCTCCAGCCCCGCTTCTCGACGAGCCCGTCGGTGTACGCGACGAGCGTGCCGCCGGCGGGCAGCTCGACCATGGCTTCGCGGATCTCGGACGGATCGACGTAGCCGAGCGGCGGCGCGAGCGCGTGCCCGAGGCGCTCGACGACGGCGCTGTCGCCGTTCACGAGCAGCGACGGCGGGTGTCCCGCGGATGCGTAGGTGAGCTCCTGCGTGTAGGGATCGAGCGTCAGGCACAGCGCCGTCGCCATCTCGTCCTCGTCGACGTGCCGGAGCATGCGCCGCAGCACGTCGGCGGGCGACGTGTGCTCGTAGGCGTGCGCGCGGAAGGCGTTCCGCAGCTGGCCCATCAGCACGGCGGCGGTCACGCCGTGGCCGGCGACGTCGCCGACGGTCACGTGCACGATGCCGTCGGAGCGCCGGATCGCGTCGTACCAGTCGCCGCCGATCAGCAGGCCGGCCCCGCCCGCGTTGTAGCGGCCGATCAGCTCGACCCCTTCGATGTCGGGAAGGTGGCTGGAGAGCAGGCTGCGCTGCAGCCGCACGGCGACCTCGTGCTCGCGCTCGAACGCGGTCGTGCGGTCGAACGCCTGCGCGGCCTGCTCGGCGTACCAGGCGACCTGCGCCTGCTCGCTCTCGTCCAGCGGATGCGTGTGCGCGAACAGCAGGCAGAGCGCGCCGAGGCGGTTGCCGCCGCTGTTCACGAGCGGCGTCGCGTAGAACGAATGCGCTTCTCCGAGCAGTGCCCGGTGCACACCCGGGAGCGTCGCCCGCAGATCGGTGTCCTTGCCGATCACGATCGCCGCGCCGGAGTCGAACGCCAGCGTGGCCGCCTGCGAGACCACGAGGTCGAGCGCGTCGGCGCTCGAGTGGAACACTCCCTCGGACGACGCGGAGAGCTCGAGGCCGTGATGATCCTCGGCGTCCAGCGCGACGACGCAGAGCGCGCCCGGAAAGGCATCGGCGAGACCGGCCACGAGGCCGTCGGAGACCTCGCGTGCCGAGCGAGGCGCTGCCGAGGATGCGGCTGAGGTCGCTGCGCTGGCGCGCTCGCGTGCGCTCGCGCTCGGCCCCGCGACGGCCGCGCAGGAGGATGAAGCCGATCAGGAAGAGCACGATCGACGCCGCCGCCGTGACGAGCGCGAGCTCGAGGAAGAGCCCGCGGCGGGCGTCTGCGAAGAGCACCGAGCGCGGCTGGTCGATCACGATCGTCCAGCCCGGGATGGACGACACCGTGTAGGCCACCGCGTGATTGTCCGATCCGTCGAGACCGGGCGTGTCCGCGATGATTCCCGTCCCGCGCAGGGAATCGACCAGCGACGTGTTGGTCGGATCGCCGGCGCCGCTGAGCAGCGAGCGGCCGTCGCGGTCGAGGACGACCACGCCGGGCCCGCCGAGGTCGAGCGATCCCTTGGTGATCGCGAACGGGCGGCTCAGCAGTGCGGCCGTGAGCACGCCCGTCATGCGCCCGCCGGCATCCATGGTGGGCACCGCCATGACGATCACGCGCGCGCCGTCCACGCGGCTCTCGAGGCCCTCGCTCACGTACGGCTTCTCGGTGGCGAGCACGTTCCAGAAATACGACCGGTCGGACAGATCGAGATGCCGCGCGACGGCGCCGGGCGACGTGGAGACCCGGACGCGGCCCGAGGTGTCCAGCCAGCCGAGCCCTGCGTTGAACGCGCGGCCGTCGCCGCTCTGGAGGCGCTCGAAGTAGTCGCGCATGGCCGGGGCGTCGCGGTTGACGACCGAAGGCGCGCCGGCGATCGCCCGCAGAGCGGCAAGCTCCCCCTTGAAGTACGTGTCGACGACGCTGCCCGCGACGACCGCGCGTGCGCGTTCGCTGCGCAGTGCCGTGCGCTGCGCCGACTGGTACTGGCCCCAGGCGAGCGCCCCGGCCACCGTCACGAGCAGCAGCACGGCGAGCAGCAGCCCGATCGCAAGCTGGCGGCGGTTGGCGATCCCGCCACGCGTGAACGCGTCTTCGATCTCCGGGGGCGGGCCGGGCTCGTGCGATCTGCCGTGGGGCCGATTCACGCGGAGCCCCGGCCGCCGGCTCGCGCGGTGCGCGGGCGGAGAGCGGCGGGCGAGCGTCGCGAAGGGGTGACGGCAGGAATTCGTTGCATCAGGAACAAGTGCCGTTTCTCACGCTAGTCGAAGAAATCGCGCCTGCCGGGATGCGCATCGACCCGGGAGCCTTGCCAGGGTCGCTCGCTACGCTGCGGCCTCGCGATCCCGACGGAAGGTGCTCGGATGAAGGCCCTCGTGATCGTCGACATGCTCGACGACTTCGTGACCGGCGCTCTCGCCAACCCGCATGCAGAGCGCATCCTCGACCCGCTCGGGCGCCTGCTCGCGCACGCGCGCAGCAGCGAGGACTGGGTCGTCGTGTTCTCGAACGACGCCCATGACCCGTCGGATCCCGAGTTGCGCGTCTGGGGCGAGCACGCGCTCGCCGGTACCCCCGGCGCTCAGGTCGTCGCCGAGCTCGAGCCGCACCCGGGGCCGCGGGAGATCGTCTCGCCGAAGCGCGCCTACGGCGCGTTCGACGGCACCGGCCTCGACGAGCAACTCAAGGCCCTCGGCGTGGACGAGGTGGTCATCACCGGTCAGCACACGCACATCTGCGTCCGCCACAGCTCGTACGGCGCGCTCATCCGCGGCTATCGCGTGACGGTCCCGCGCGACGCCGTCTGCACGTTCGAGGGCGTGAACGAGGACGAGGCGCTCGAGTACCTCGTGATGGCCTACGGCGCGGACGTGACCGACGTCGCGGCGCTCACGGGTGCGCCGGCGGCCGTCCGGTCCTGACCGCCGAGGAGGGGTACTGCCACCCACCGGCAGTGATGGAAATCCGCCAGAGATTGACGCTTCCTCGGTACCGATTGAGATCCTATAGGACGTAGGATTTCGGTGATATCGGCGATCGGCGATCAGAGGAAGGGAGCACCATGCGTGGGCTCGTCTCCAGATCCAGGATCATTCGCGCGAAGGCGTGGTCGACCGGGCGCACTGCTGGGGGTCAGTGCGGTTCTGCTGGTGGTCATGGCATTCCCGGCTGCTGCGTCGCAGACGCACAAGCCCAAGCACAAGGGCGATGGCAGCATCACTGTCAGCAAGGCGCCCTATGGCACGCTGGCCGATGGCACTGCCATCGACCAATTCACGCTCGCGAACAAGCGTGGAATGACGGTGAAGATCATCACCTACGGTGGCATCGTCACCGAGATCAACACGCCCGATCGCAAGGGCGCCGTCGCGAACGTCGCGCTCGGCTTCAACAACCTGGCCGACTACGTGGCCAAGAGCCCGTACTTCGGATCGATCACCGGGCGCTATGCGAACCGCATCGCGAATGGCACGTTCACGCTCGACGGCATCGTCTACACGCTGGCCAAGAACAACGGGCCGAATTCGCTGCACGGTGGCATCAAGGGCTTCGACAAGGTGGTGTGGAAGGGCACCACCGTGCCCGGAGGCGTCACGTTCAGCTACACCAGCCCGGACGGCGAGGAAGGCTATCCGGGCACGCTCAAGACCGACGTGACGTACACGCTCACGAACAAGAACGAGCTGAAGATCGACTACCACGCCACCACCGACAAGGCGACAGTCGTCAATCTCACGAACCACACGTACTTCAATCTCGGCGGTGAGGGCACGGGCACCATCGAGGACCACGTGCTCTGGCTCAAGGCGCACAACTACACGCCGGTCGACGCGACGCTCATCCCGACCGGCGAGATCGCGCCGGTCGCGGGCACGCCGTTCGACTTCACGACGCCGACGGCGATCGGCGCGCGCATCCGCGACGCGCATCCGCAGATCGTGATCGGTCAGGGGTACGACCACAACTTCGTGATCGACCGGCCCGCGGGCGACACCTCGCTGACCCTGATCTCGACGGTCGCCGACCCGACCAGCGGGCGGGTACTGAAGACGTGGACGACCGAGCCGGGAGCCCAGCTCTACACCGGCAACTTCCTCGACGGCACGCTCGTCGGCCCGAGCGGTCACACCTACCGACAGGGCGATGCGTTCGCTCTCGAGACCCAGCACTATCCGGACTCGCCGAACCATCCCGCGTTCCCGTCGACGGTGCTGCGCCCCGGCGGGGTCTACACCAGCACGACGGTCTACGCCTTCAGCGCCGATGGACACGGCCCAAGGCCGCGCACAGCACGAAGAGCAAGCACTAGACGCAGGCAGAGCGACCGCCGCCTCGCAGCCGCCGGGCTGCGAGGCGGGTCGCTACTCGCGCACGGCGTTGACGACGCCGTCGCAGAACTCCGCGACGGCGATGTCGTCGATCAGCTGATTCCAGCCGGGCTGGTCGAACGGCACGGGCAGCCCGTGGTTCGTCAGCAGGATGGCGATCAGCTCGCGCTTGGGGTCGATCCACATGAACGTGCCGGCGCCGCCGGACTTGCCGTACGAGCCGGGCGAGAGGCGCATGCCGCCGGGCGAGAAGCGGTGCGTCCAGAGCTCGAAGCCGTAGCCCTTGGGCGTGAACAGGAGGTTCGTGGTCGGGTCCTGATCGGTCGCGGCCTCGGTCACCTGCGGCGTCTGGTTGGCGACCATCGCGGCCACCAGCTTCTTGGGCAGGAGGCGCACGTCGCCGTAGGAGCCGCCGTTGAGGATCATCTGGCTGAAGACGGCGACATTGCGCGCGGTCGCGAAGACGCCGTCGCAGCCGACGATGCCGCCGACCTTCCAGTCCTGGTCGTCCTGCACGGTTCCGCGCAACGGTCCGGGGCGCAGGCCGCAGCGAGCCGGGGCCGGTCGCGGCGCAGCGCGGCACGAGCGAGGCAGGCGGGTTGTAGGTCGTGTCGGCCATGCCGAGCGGGCCCCAGATCTCGCGCTTCGCGAACGCGTCGAGGTTCTTGCCGGCGACCGCCTCGATCACCCGCCCGAGCAGGCGGTAGCCGAGATCGGAGTACTCCACCATCGAGCCCGTCGGGTACTCGAGCGGCGTCTCCTCCATGAAGCGCCAGATCGCGTCGATGTCGTCGGTGTCGACCTTCTGGTTGTCGATCGGCAGGCCCGAGGAGTAGCGCAGCAGATCGCGTACGAGGACGCCGTCCTTGCCGTTCGTGGCGAAGTGCGGCAGGTACTTCGCGACCGGCGCGGTCAGGGAGAGCTTGCCGCGGTCGACGAGCAGCATGGCGGCCGTCGCGGTCGCGAGCACCTTCGTCATCGACTCGAGGTCGTAGATCGTGTCGGTCGTCGTCGCCTCGCTCGATCCTGCGACGCGGACGCCGAACGCGCGCTCGCCGACGATGACGCCGCGGCGGGCGACGAGTGCGACGGCGCCCGGGAAGCGACCGTCGGTGGCCCGGCGCGCAACGCGGGCGAAGGCGTCCTCGAGTGTCTCGGCGTCCATTCCCACATCGCCCGCGCGACCGTCCACGAGCACGTGCGAGCGGTGCATGTGGTGAGGCGCGCGCCCGCTGGTGCGAGCACCGGCGACCTCGGGCGCGACTGCCAGGCCGATCGCGGTTGCGCCTGTCAGGCGCGCGAGCGCGCCGCGGCTGATGCGTGGCCCCTGCAGTTCCATCTCCGTTCCTCCTCGTCAGCGCGCAGCATACGTCGCGGCGTCGCGCGCGTCGCGCGCGGCCGTACGCAGCACGGGCATGCATCGGCGGCCGATCGGGCATCACTCCGGATGGGCGCCTTCAATCGCAGCGTGGAGCGGCTCGACCGCTTCCAGCAGCGCCACCGGGTGCTCGCGCTTCCCGTTCGCGGTGCGCCAGAAGTTCGCCGAGGATCAGGGCGGCTATCTGGCCGCCAGCGTCACGTACTACGCGTTCTTCTCGATCTTCCCGCTGCTGCTCGTCCTCGTCACGCTGCTGGGCTACGCGCTCGAGGGCGATCCCGACCTGCAGCGCAGGGTGCTCGACTCCGCGCTCGCCGACTTCCCGGTGATCGGCCCGCAGCTGCGAGGACAACGTCCACTCGCTGACCGGCAGCGCGGCCGCCGCTCGTGATCGGGATCGGCGTCGCCGTATGGGCGGGCACCGGCGTGGCGCTCGCGGTCGAGAACGCGCTCGACCACATCTGGGGCGTGCCGATCCGGCGCCGTGCGAACCCGCTGATGTCGCCGGCTGCGTGCGCTCCTCTGGATCGCGGTGCTCGGCGGCACCACGATCCTCGGCACCGTGCTCGCGTCGGCGAGCGCGATCGCGAACTACGGCCCGGCCGTCCGCGCGCTCGCGCTGATCGTCTCGCTCGCGCATCAACATCGCGGTGTTCGTGGGGGTCTTCCGCGTGCTCACGAGCGCACCGCCCGAGCTGGCGCGAGCTGCTGCCCGGCGCGCTCGTCGCGGCGGTCGCGTGGGAGGTGCTGCAGACGCTCGGCGGCTACATCGTCGACCACCAGCTGCGCCACGCGTCGGACACCTACGGCGTCTTCGCGATCGTCATCGGGCTGCTCGTCGTGGATGTACCTCGGCGCGATGGTGACGTTGCTGTCGGCCGAGGTCAACGTCGTCCACGCGCGCAAGCTCTGGCCGCGGAGCTTCTCGCTGATCAGCGAGCAACCGCTGACGGCCGGGGACGAGGACGCGCTGCGCCAGCGCGCCGGGGTGGAGGAGCGCCGCGCCGACGAGGACGTGAGCGTCGCGTTCGAGGCGCCCGAGCGAAAAGTTTGACGGAGCGCGTCTCCGGCAATCACCCTGCATGCCGCGCGCACTCTGGAGCGGAGCGATCTCGTTCGGTCTCGTCAACGTGCCGGTGCGCATGTACACGGCGATCAGCGAGCACAACGTGCACTTCAACATGCTGCGCGCCAAGGACGCCGAGCGGATCCATTACCGCAAGGTCGCCGGCTCGAGCGGCCGCGAGGTGCCGGACGATCAGATCGTCAAGGGCTATGAGATCTCGGACGGCGAGTACGTCACGCTGACCGACGAGGAGATCGCCGCCGCCCACGTCGAGGGCGACAAGGTGATCGAGATCCACGAGTTCGTGCCGCTCGAGGAGATCGATCCGCTCGTGTTCGAGCGGACGTACTACCTCGGCCCGGCCGATGGCGCCGAGCGGGTCTACGCGCTGTTCGCGAAGGCGCTCGAGTCGTCGGGCCTGGTGGGCATCGCGAGCTTCGTGTTCCACGACCGCGACCAGCTCGCCGCCGTGCGCACGAAGGACGGCGCGCTGCTGCTCTCCCGCATGTACTTCGCCGACGAGATCCGCGACGACGACGGCATCCTCCCCGACCGCAAGCGCTCGGTGGACAAGCGCGAGCTGAAGCTCGCCACCGACCTGATCGAGCGGATGCAGGGCACCTTCGACCACTCGGCCTACCACGACCGCTATCGCGACCGCCTGATGGCGATCATCCAGAAGAAGCGCAAGGGCGAGACGATCACGGCGCCCGAGGTCGAGGAGCGGAAGGCGCCCTCGGATCTCATGGAGGCGCTCGAGGCCAGCCTCTCGGAGGCGGTCGGGCGCAGCAAGGCGAGGAAGGCGCCCGCTGCGGCTCGCAGCACGCCGGAGAAGAAGGCCGCGCGGAAGAAATCGCCGAAGCCGGCCAAGCCCGGAAAGACCGCGAGGAAGAAGGCCGCCAAGCCGACCGGCTCGTGATCGCTCGTTCTCGGCAGGCACGGGCGGACGCGATCGTGCATCCTCTCCTGGCGCATGGCTGAGCATCTCGAGGAGTACCGGGCCAAGCGCCACGCCGGCAAGACGCCCGAGCCGCTGAAGCCGACGCGCAAGCGAAAGCGCGGCGATCCGCTCTTCATCGTCCAGCGCCATTCCGCGCGCCGGTTGCACTACGACCTCAGGCTCGAGCGCGACGGCGTGCTGCTCAGCTGGGCGCTCCCGCGCGGCGTGCCGCTGCGGGCGGGCGAGCGCGCGCTCGCGGTGCACGTCGAGGACCACCCGCTCGAGTACGCCGACTTCGAGGGCGAGATCCCGCACGGGCAGTACGGCGCCGGCTACGTCGAGCTGTGGGATCGCGGCACCTACGAGCTCGTGCGCGAGCGCCCGGACGGCACGCTCACCGTGATTCTGCACGGCGGCAAGCTGGAGGGCGAATGGGCGCTCGTCCCGGCCAAGCTGGACGGCGAGGAACGCAACTGGCTGATCGTGCGCGCCTCGAAGGACGGGGCGGCAGGCCCGCAGCGCGGCTACGAGCCGATGGTTCCCCGCGCGGCCAAGCGGGTGCCGGCCGGAGCCGACTGGGCATTCGAGATCGCCTGGGACGGAGTGCGCGCGCTCGCTCCCATGGAGGGGACGCGGGCGCACTTCCAGCACGACGCCGGCGACGAGCTCGACGAGCGCACCAAGCAGTTGCTCGCGCGCATGCCCCGGGCCGTGCGCACGAGCGACTGCGTGCTCGACGGCGTGATCTGCTCGTTTCCGGAGGGCGTCGTCTACGTCGTCACCGACCTGCTCGACCTCGAGGGCGCGTCGCTGATCGACCTGCCGTGGTGCGACAGGCGCACGCGACTGACGGGCCTGCTCGACGACCACGTGGGCGAGGTGCGTCTCTCACGCGACTACGACGACGGTCCGGCGCTGCGCACGGCTGCACGCGCTCAGGGCCTCGGAATCGTGGCCAAGCGCCGCAAGTCGCCGTACCGGCCGGGCGTCGTCAGCGACGACTGGCGGCTGCTGCAGCCCTAGGCCGCTCGCGCGTCCTCCCTCACCCGGGGGATGGCCGCATGGCCCGTTCGGATCGATGCAGATCGTATGAGCGCGGTACTCGGGCGCCCGTCCGTGCGCGCGCACGGGCTGGCAGTTGGCGCGCTCCGAGTCGGGCAGTGGCTCCTCCTGTGCGTGCTGCCGCTCGCGATCGTCGGGACGACGCTCGTCGCGAGCTTCCACACCGGCACGGGCGCGTGGGCGCTCGACTTCAACGGCAACTTCGTGATCCCGGCGCGGGACATCCTGCACGGCGTCTCGCCCTACCACCCCGCGTATCTCGAGCGCGTACGCGATGCGGTCGCGGCCGGCCATCAGCCGGACGAGTTCTCGCGCGGCGTGTTCGCGACCTATCCGGCGCCCGCGCTGCTGATCGGCGTGCCGTTCACCTATCTGCCCGCAGCCGTCGCCGAGTGGCTCTGGGTCGGGCTGAGCATCGCATCCGCGGCACTCGCGTTCCGCCTCGTCGGCGTGCGCGACTGGCGCGTCTACGGCGCCGCGCTGCTGGCGCCGGCGGTCGGTACGTCGCTCTCGTACGGCACGGTGCAGTGCTTCCTCATGCTCGGCCTCGCAGCGACCTGGCGGTGGCGCGACCACGCCTGGCGGGGCGGCCTCGCGCTCGGCGCGCTGATCGCGATCAAGCTGATCTTCGTCCCGCTGATCGCCTGGCTCCTGTTCACCCGCCGCTGGGCCTGCGCCGCGGTCGCCGCCGCCTCGTCCGCCGCGCTGTGCCTGGCCTCATGGGCTGCGATCGGCTTCGACGGCTTCACGGACTACCCGCACGTGCTCTCGCTGCTCACCCAGATCGAGAAGACGCAGGGCTTCTCGAGCGGCTCCTACGTGCTCTCGCTGGGACTCGGCGACGGTATCGCCAAGGCCATGCCCTACGCGCTCGGCTGCTGCGTGATCGGCCTGCTCTGGCTCGCGATCCGGCGCGGCGGCGAGCACGCCGACGCCTACGGCTTCCTGCTCGCGACGCTCGCGGTGATCGCGTTCTCGCCGATCGTGTGGCTGCACTACCTCGCGCTGCTGCTGGTGCCGGTCGCCGTGCTGCGACCGAGGCTCGAGCATCGCCTGGTTCGTGCCCTGCGTGATGTGGGTGATGCCGTTCGCCGCGTTCACGCCGGCCAACACGATTCACCGCACCGTGTTCCTGGTCGCCCTGCTCGGCACCGTGATCTTCGCCATCGGCCCGCGCGCCGTCGCCGCGCTGCTGAGTGGCCGGTCGCGCGTCGAAGCTGGCACACTGCCCTCGTGGCGATGAGGCCGACCTACCACGTGCGGATCGAGTACTGCGTCCCCTGAGGGGCGTCGCCGAACGCCGCCAGTCTGGCGGCGCGCATCGTCGAGGGATGGTCGCCGATCCTGACCGCCGTCGAGCTCGTGCCCGGGACCGGCGGTGTGTTCGACGTCGACGTCGACGGCGAGCGCATCTTCTTCAAGAAGATGATCGGCCGCTATCCGCAGCCGGACGACGTTCTGCCGCTCCTGCGCGAGCGCATCGGGCCCGAGGTGCTGTAGTCCGTCCCGGGTCAGGCGAGGTCGCCCTGGAGGGCGCCCGCGTCGACGACCACGCGCCCGTCGAGAGCAACCGTGCAGCCGCGCATCGGCAGGTCGAAGTGGCCGGCCGTGTAGCGGCCCGCGTTCTCGTTGGCGCCGGTCGAGAACAGGAAGTTGCCGGCGAACGCGCGCGCCTCGGTGCCGTTGATCTGCGCCTTGTCGTAGAGCTCGAGGTAGTCCCAGCGCGCGTTGCGGTTCATGCCGAAGCCGACGTGGCTGACCGCGTAGCTCTCACGGTCGCCGAATGCCGCGAGGTAGGAGCGGAAGAGATCCGCGTCGAGCCCATCGCCCTCGATCGCGACGACGTGGTCGTCCTCGATGCGCAGCGTCACGGGCTCGCGGACGTACGTCTTGAACGTGAGGTTGATGTCGCCCGGTGCGAGCACGACGGTGCCCTCGACGCAGTGCGCGGCCGGGAACGCGAGGCAGAGGCCCCCGGGCCAGTGCGCGATCGTGCCCGGCTCGGTCGCGACGCCGGACGACCCGGCTCGGAACGCGCCGTCGAGCTTCGCGGTGAGATCGGTGCCCGCGGCCGACGTCACGTGCATCACGTCTGCCGCCTCGAGCAGCGCGACCCCGCGCTCGACGCGCTCGTCCAGCGACGGATCCTCGGCGTAGCGCTCGAAGTTCTCCGGGTGCTCGTTGCTGATCATGAGCACGCGCGCTCCGCCCTGCAGGATCGCGCCCAGCTCGGGCGCGTGGAGCAGGCCCTCGACGGTGCAGTCGATCACGAGGCCCGCGGCGGCGAGGCCTGCGATCGCTCCCGGATTGCCGGCCAGCGCGACCGAAGCCCCCGTCGAGCGCAGCGCCACCGGCCCGCGGTTGGCCGGCGTCGGGACGACGACGTCGTAGACACGGCCGCCCAGCATCTGCGCGGCCAGGCGCGCGGTCTCGACCAGCTCGGGGCGGCTCGCCGACTCCGAGAGCACCGCGACGACCTCGCCGTGGCTGAGCGCGCACTGGCGCAGGTGCCGCGCGAAGATCTCGATCCAGCGCCACTCCGTCATCGCGCTGCCTCGACGGCGCCGAGATGCGCGCGCAGCGCGGCGTTGACCGCCTCGGGCGCCTCGACGTTCGCGATGTGGCCGGCGCCGGGAGCGACCCGGAGCACCGCGCCGGGGATGCCGTTCGCGAGCGCCTCGGCGTACGACAGCGGCGTCTCCTTGTCGTGCTCGCCGACGACGACGAGCGTCGGTGCGCCGATCTCGCCGAGGCGGTCGCGCACGTCGTGCGTCGGCAGGAACTCGACGGCCGCGCGCAGGCCGTCGGCCGAGATCCGGGCCATCGACGCGGCAACCGCGGCGACAGCTCCCGCGTCGACGTCCGGCGCCATGATCGAGCGCAGCACGGGCTCGGCCATGCTCGCGGGCGTCTCCCCGGCGTCGAGCGCGTCGAGGCGCAGCCGCTTCCAGGCCTCGGGATCGGTGCCGTCGAGGCCGAAGGCCGGACTCGAGTCGAGCAGGACGAGCGAGCGCACGCGACCGGGATGGCGCAGCGCGGTGTGCAGCGCGATCTGGCCGCCCATCGAGAGGCCGGCGACGTGCGCCTGCGTCTCTCCGAGCGCATCGATCGAGGCCGGCGACGGAGTCCGCCAGCGCCGGGAACGAGAGCCCGCCCGCGGGCATCGGCGACGCGCCGTAGCCCGGCATGTCCCACGCGACGCAGCGGTAGTCCGGAGCGAGCGCCGCGAGCTGGGGATCGAAGCCGGTGCGCGTCATGCCGAGCCCGTGCAGGAACAGCACGAGCGGCCCCGAGCCCGCCTCGCGCCAGGCCACCGGTGTCGGCGTCGACGTCGCGGAAATCAGACATGACGGTGATCTTCGAGCTCCCCGTAGAGGCCGAAGCGGCCGAGCAGCTCGAGGCACACCTCGGCGCTCCAGGGCAGCATGACCGAGCCGCAGCGGGCGTCGCGGTAGTGCTGCTCGAGCGGGAGGTTGCGCATCAGCGACCCGCCGCCGCAGGCGCGGATCGCGAGCGCGGCCACCTCGGGCGCCGTCTCCATGGCCGTGTACGAGGCCGCCCATGCGCGCCGCAGTTGCTCCGGAGTCGGGTCGAGGCCGGCTTCGGCGACGGCGCACTCCCAGAGCGACCGGCTGCGCTCCCAGGCGATCTGGATCTCGGCCCAGGCCCACTGCTTGGGCGCCACGTCGCGCCGCGCGGGAATGCCGGGCGGCGGGTTGCTGCCGAGGTAGCCCTGCACGAAGTCGACGACCGCGCGCGTGAGCCCGATGTAGGTCGGCGTGAGCGTGAGGTAGACGTGCGGCCAGCGCGCGGCGAGCTGGTCGAAGAGGCCGGTCGGCAGCAGCTCGTCGTCGGCCGCGACGTAGGCGTCCTTGAAGACGAGCGTGCGCGAGTCGGTGCCACGCATCCCGAGCGTGTCCCAGTCGCCGACGATCTCGACGCCCGGGTTGTCGGAGCGCACGGAGAGGAAGCGCAGGCCCTCCTCGCCCGGCACGCGGCAGGTGAAGTTGTAGGCGTGCGCGGCGCCCGCGAGCGACGCGAAGACCTTGCGCCCGTTGATCTCGAAGCCGCCTTCGACGGGCGTCGCCGTCGTCGCCACGCCGGCCGTCGCGCCGCGCGCGATGCCCTCCGAGAGCGGCTGGCTCATGATCGCGCCGTCCTCGAGGATCCAGCGGTAGAGCTCGGCGCGCCGCACCTCGTGGCGCTCGCGCACGTCGGCCGGCATGTCGAGGTCGTCCGCGAGGATGCCCGTCCAGAGCACCGTCTGGCTGTGCATGTTGTACGTCAGCGCCGTCGTCGGGCAGAAGCGCGCGAGCTCGGCCGAGATGTACATGTAGTCCTTGAACGTCGCGCCCATGCCGCCGTAGCGCTCGGGGATGCAGAGTCCGAGCATCCCGGCGGCGCGCAGCTCGTCGTAGTTCTCGAACGGGAACGCGGGCTCGCGGTCATACGCCGCCGCGCGCTCGGCGAACGCCGGGCCGAGCTCGTGCACGAGCGCGATCACGCGCGCGCGAAGATCGCCGGCGTGCGTCACGTGCGCCAGATGACGTAGCCGTCGCGGGCGATGCGGAAGCCGGCGAGCTTCCCCTTCACGTAGCGGCAGGTGACACCGTTCGCGGCCGACCGGCAGCGGATCGGGCCGATGTTCACCGACTTCCCGTAGCGCAATGTCGTGCAGTCGTTGAAGCACATCGGTCCCACGTCGCCGCGGCACGAGCCGATGATCACGCGACGGCTCCCGAGGCTGAGGTCGGCCGGTATCCAGTCGAGGTCGCAATTCGCGGGCCGAGCGCGGAGGCTCGGCCACGTCGCCTTCTTCGCGAGGCACTCGACGAACACCGGCGAGGTCCCGCCGATGCAGTTGAGGTTCCCCGACGGGCTCTTGAAGTGCACGAAGCGCGTGACCGCTCCGGCGGGGGCGGCGCCGACGGCCGCCAGCGCGAAGACGATGAGGATCGCGCGCGCATCGCCGCGAACTTTAGTGCTCCATCCCGGGACGGAGCACTAGAGTGCAGCCGTGAACCCGCGCATCGCGTGCATCCAGCTGCGCGCCGGGCCCTCGCCCGACGACAACCTGGCCTCGGCCGAGCGACTCGTGCGGCGCGCCGCGGCGACCGGCGCCGACATCGCGCTGCTGCCCGAGCGCTGGGAGGCGTTCGGCTCGGCCGACCAGCTGCGCGAGGCCGCACAGCCCGTCGGCGGCCCGCGCCTGGTCGCGGTGCAGGGCTGGGCGCGCGAGCTCGGCATGGCCATCGTCGCGGGCTCCGTCGCCGAGCGGGTCGACGGCGACGTGCGGCTCCGCAACACCAGCGTCGCGTTCGACCGCGATGGCCGGCAGGTCGCCGCGTACCGCAAGATCCACCAGTTCGACGTCGATCTCGAGCATCAGCGCGTGCGCGAGTCCGACACCGACGCGCCCGGCACGGGGCCGGTCATGGCGACGCTCGGCGATGTCCAGGTCGGACTCACGATCTGTTACGACCTGCGCTTCCCCGAGCTCTACCGCTCCTACGCCGTGGCCGGCGCGACGGTCCTGACCGTCCCGGCGGCGTTCCTCGAGCGCACCGGCCGCGACCACTGGGAGGTGCTGCTGCGCGCCCGTGCGATCGAGAACCAGTGCTTCGTCGTCGCCGCCAACCAGTACGGCGCGCTGCCCGCCGGCCTCACGGCCTACGGGCGCTCGATGATCATCGATCCGTGGGGCACGGTGCTCGCGCAGGCGCCCGACGGGCACGGCGTGATCGTCGCGGACTGCGACCACGCTGCTCTCACGCGCGTGCGCGAGCAGGTTCCCTCGCTCGCCCACCGGCGTCCGGAGGCGTACGGCTCGCCGACCTGACCTGCGCGTGGCGGCGGTCGCCCTCGCCGTCGGTCTCGTGCTGGCGGACGCGTCCGTCGTCATCCTCGCGCTGCCCGCGATCTACCGCGAGTTCAACGCGGAGGTCGCAGACGTCGCCTGGGTCGTCACGGCCTTCAACCTCGCGATCGCGCTCGCCGCGGTGCCCGCGGCGCGCCTCGCCACGAGGCGACCGGCCGGGCAGGTCTGCGCCGGCGGCCTCATCCTCTTCGCCCTCGCCTCGGCTGCGTGTGCGCTCGCCCCGTCGCTCCCGTTCCTGATCGCGGCCCGAGCCGTCCAGGGCGTCGGCGGAGCGATCGCGGTCTGCGCGGCCCTGGAGCTCCTACCGTCGCTGCTCGAACGTCCGCAGCCGGAAAGCACGGGGTCTGAACCGGTACGCGCCGGGTCTGGCCACGTGGGCAACGGTTCTGGCCACCTGGGCAACGGATCCGGGCCGGTGCGTACGGCGCCTGATCCCGAGCGTGCCGTTTGGCGGCCCGAGCGCTCCGCGGTGCGGATCTGGGCTGCCGCCGGCGTGGCAGGGGCGGCGCTCGGACCGGCGATCGGTGGATTGCTCACCGAGCTGATCTCGTGGCAGTCGATCTTCGTCGCGCAGGTGCCGCTGGCGCTGGTTCCGGCGCTCATCGTCTTCGGTCACGGCGCGCCGGGCGTCGCCGCTCGGGCGGGGCGGCCGCACATCGCGGCCAACATTGCGCTCGGACTGTTGTCGGCGGGTCTCGCCGCCGTGTTGTTCCTGCTCGTGCTGCTGCTCGTCGAGGGCTGGCGGATGTCGCCGATCGCCGCGGCGTTCGCCGTGACGGCGATGCCGGTCGCAGCCCTCGCGGTCGGGCCGTTCGAGCGCCGCGTGGCCAGTCCCCGCACGCGCGCGGCGGCGGGCGCGCTGCTCGGGGCGGGCGGCGTCGCCGCGCTCGGCCTGCTCCCGCACGCGGGCTGGCAATGGACGCTCGCACCTCAGATCCTCGTCGGCGCGGGGCTCGCGCTCTCGCTGGGGGCGCTCACGGAGGCGGCGCTGGCCGGGCGCTCGCCCGCGGCGATCCACGGCGGCTGGACGATCGCCGCGCGCCACGCCGGCGTCGTGCTGGGGCTCGTCCTGCTGACGCCCGTGTTCGTCGCCGACCTCGACACGCAGCGCGAGCGCGCGACGCAGAAGGGCACCGAGCTCGTGCTGGACGCGCCCGTCTCCGCGCTGCGGAAGATCGACCTCGCCCGCGAGATCTCGAACGACATCAAGGCGAACCCGGGGCGGCTGCCCGACATCAACCGCTCGTTCGACTCGGTGGGATCGAACGACGACGATCGCGCGGCGCTCGTGAAGCTCAAGGCGCAGCTCAACGATCAGCTCGACCGCGCCGCAACCTCGTCGTTCGAGCGCTCGTTCCTGTTCGCTGCGCTGCTGGCCGGCCTCGCGCTGATCCCGATCGCGCTCACGCGCGAGGTGTCGCTGTGAACCCCCGCTTCCGGAGCCTCGCGACGCTCGCGTGCGCGGCGGCCCTGGCGGCCTCGGTGCCGCGTGACCTACCTGGCGCTCGGTGGCGGCTCCTACGACACCTCGTCGGTCCGCAACCCGTGCGCCGAACGTTCGTGGCGCGACCCCGCCGGCTTCCAGGCCGTGGCCGAGCAGATCGCGCTCTCGGCACTCGACGGCGCGGCCTGCCACTTCGGCGTCTCGCGCGAGACGCTCACGCTGGCGCTCGCGACCTCGAGCTCACGCGAGCGCTTCGCGCGCGAGCACCACGTGGACAACGGCGAGCTCGAGAACGCCGTCCGCCGCGGACTCGAGCGCTCGGTCGCCGACGCCGAGCGCGCCGGCGCGATCAGCGGCTGGCGCGCGACCGCGCTGCGCCTGGCGGCGGAGAACGTACCCGTGGAGCAGCTGGCCGATCTCGCCGAATTCCTGGGCGAGCTCGCCGGCAAGGCCGGGAACGTCCCCATTCCCGATTTCAGCTAGTCCCAGCGCAGCTCGAGCGTCGCCGGCCGCCGGAACGCGAAGCCGGTCGGCTCGGGGGCGTGCACGATCTCGAGACCGGGGAGCCGGTCGAAGAGCGCCGTCACGGCCATCTGGCACTGCATGCGCCCGAGGTTGAAGCCGAGGCAGTGGTGGTGCCCGTGGCTCAGCGTGAGGTGATGGCGCGCGTTGCCGCGCCGCACGTCGAAGCGCTCGGGGGCGGGGAACACGATCGGATCGCGGTTGGCCGCGACGGTGCTCACGCCGAGGAACTCGCCCTCGCCGAGCTCGATGCCGCCGAGCGCGCAGGGCACGGCCGTCCAGCGCTCGATGAAGGCGACCGGCGGGATCAGCCGCATGCCCTCCTCGATCGCGTTGCCGGCGAAGCCCGGCTCGGCGCGCAGGATCTCGAGCTGGTCGGGGTGCTGGAGCAGCAGCAGGACCGCGTTCGCGATCGTCGACTCGACCGTCTCGATCGCGCCGAACAGGATCACGCGCAGCTGCGCGACGATCTCCTCGTCCGAGAGCCCGCGCGCAGGGTCGTTGGCGACGGCGCTCGTGATCGAGTTGTCCGGCCGGGTGCGCGAGCGCCGCACCTCCTCGAGCAGGATCGCGTTGAGGGCGTCGCGAGCCGCATCGGCGCGCCGCTGGGGCTCGGGATCGCCGTCGTAGACCATGGCGCCGGCGAACGCCTCGTAGAACTCCTGCACGCGTGCGACATCGTCGAGCGGGAGGCCGAGCACGTCGCCGGCGAGCCCGATCGCGAACGGCGCCGCGAAGTCCTCGACCAGCTCGCAGCGGCCGATCGGGGCGAGCTCGGCGATCAGCGCGTCGATGTGGCGCTGCACCGGCTCGGCGAAGCGCTCGCGCACGGAGCGCACGCGGAACGGCTCGTCGAAGGGGCGCCGCTGCCGCTCGTGCTCGGCGCCGTCGCTCGTCAGCATCATCACGCCGAGCGACGCGCGCACGAGGTTCGGCTCCGCCCACACCGTGAAGTCGTCCCGGCTGAGCAACTCGCGCGCGAGCTCGTGCGACGTGACGAGCCAGCCGCCGAGCGCCGGCACCCACGAGACCGGCTCGAAGTCGCGCAGGCGATCGAGCGCGCTCACGCGGCTGTCCCGCTCGAGGTCGGCGAACTCGATGGCGCCGCCGATCGGGAAGCGCGCGCTGCGCGCGGCGCTCTCGGCCTCGTCCACGACGACCTGCGGGATCAGCTCGCCCATCCGGGCGATGCTATCCGACGGCGCATGCAGGGACATTTCGAGAGAGCGTTTGGACGCCGCTCCACCGGGGGAAAGCCCGCCGGCGGAGCGGCCCTCCAAGTACCTGTTTCAAGGCCCGCGGCCGGCCTCCCCGCCAGATAGCTCTACCGAGGCCCGCCCACTCCCGGCGGGCCTCGCCCTTTTCGTCTGCCGGCGCGCTCGATCACGGCGGCGACGGCGCCCGGGTGCGTGATGTCACCTCAAGGGGGCCGCGGCGAGGGCGACTGCTCAGCGCGCGTTGCCCTCGACGCGATCGATCAGCGATTCGTAGATGTCGCGGACGTCGTTGATCGCCTGCGCGATGTCCCCCGAGCTGACGGGCCCGTCCGCGTTGACGGCGTCGGAGACCTCGAGCGCCGCCCAGTACGTGGCGAGAATCTCGCGCTCGTCGCCCTGTGCGACCGGGTCGTCCTGGTCGAGCACGTAGCCGTGCCGCCGCATCAGGCGCCCGACGAGATCGACGAGCTCGGGAAGCGCCTCGCGCGGATCCTCGTGCGCCTCTTCCCACAGCGAGGCCCACTCGCCCGCGAAGTCGTGGCGGTCGATGCCGGGGTCCCGCAACCCCGTGTTGCCGGGGTCGTCCTCGTCGGGCAGCGTCTCGATCGCGTCGATGTCGGCGGGGTCGGTGTCGTCGGGATACGACATGTGATCGTGGTCTCCCTTCGAGTGCGTGTCAAAACCTCGTGCAGGCTGCAGGAATCGTCCCCCACCTGAATACCTCTCGTGGCCGGAAGGTTCGGTTAACCCCCGTTCACGGCACGTTCCCGGTGCCGCAATACTGACGGGCTTACATCTTTCTGGGAGAGGATCATGTCGTCGGAAATCCCTGATCCACGCCGCTGGATCGCACTCATCCTGCTGACTGCGACGCAGTTCATGCTCATCATCGACGTCTCGATCGTCAACGTCGCGTTACCGACGATCGAACGCGATCTGCACTTCACCGACTCGAGTCTGCAGTGGGTGGCGAGTGCATATGCCCTCACGTTCGGTGGCTTCTTGCTGCTCGGCGGTCGCATGGCCGACCTGCTCGGTCGTCGTCGCCTCTTCATGGTGGGGTTGGCGGTCTTCACGGTCGCGTCGCTCGCCTGCGGCTTCGCGACCACCAACAACCAGCTCATCGCGGCGCGCGCGGTGCAGGGCCTCGGTGGCGCGATGATCGCGCCGGCGGCGCTCTCGATCCTGTCGACGACGTTCGCCGAGGGCGAGGAGCGCAACAAGGCGCTCGCAGTCTGGGGAGCCGTCTCGGGTGCCGGAGGCGCGGTGGGCGTGCTGCTCGGAGGCGTGCTCACCGAGTACGTCGGCTGGGAGTGGGTCTTCTTCGTCAATGCGCCGATCGGCATTGCCGCGATCCTGCTCGCCCCGCGCCTGCTGCGCGAGAGCCGCGTCGAGGACGCGATCCGCTCCTTCGACGTCATCGGCGCGATCCTCGTGACGGCGAGCCTCTCGCTGCTCGTCTACACGGTCGTCAAGACCGACGAGTACCACTGGTTCTCGGCCCGGACGCTCGGCTTCTTCGCCATCTCGGCCGTGTTGATGGTGGCCTTCCTGATCAACGAGCAGCGCGCCGCGAACCCGTTGCTGCCGCTCTCGATCTTCAAGCTGCCGACGATCGTCGGAGCCAACGTCGTCGGCTTCATGCTCGGGGCCGCGATCTTCGCGATGTTCTTCCTGCTCGCGCTCTACATGCAGGGGGCCGCCGGCCTCGGCTATTCCCCGATCCGCAGCGGCCTCGGCTACCTGCTCGTGGCCTGCACCATCATCGTCTCGGCCGGCGCCTCGCAGGCGCTGGTGGGGAGGCTCGGCGTGCGGACGGTGCTGCTGAGCGGACTCGTCCTGCTCACGCTCGGCCTGCTGTTCTTCTCGCGGGTGTCCCCGCACGGCAGCTATCTCGGCGATCTCGCGCCGGGCTTCATCCTCGCGGGCGTCGGGCTCGGCTTCGCGTTCATCCCCGTCACGATCGCCGCCCTCATGGGTATCAGCGACGACGAGGCGGGACTCGCGTCCGGTCTCATCAACACGTCGCAGCAGATCGGCGGTGCGGTCGGCGTCGCGCTCCTGGCGACGGTCTTCACGAGCCGCACGACCGAGCAGCTCCACGCCGGCGTCGCGCAGGACGTCGCCTACACCGACGGCCTCTCGCGCGCGTTCCTCGTCGGCGCGTTGATGACGGTGCTCGGACTCGTCGCGGCCATCGTCCTCATCCGCGGCCGGCAGGCCGAGGCGGGCGCCGAGGTGACCGCCGTCCCGGTCGCCTAGTAGCAGCGCGTTCCGGGGTCAGGCACGCACGGCGCGTGCCTGACCCCGATGCGCGCTAGGTCTGCGTCACCGCGGTGGGCGGAGGATCGGTGGGCTGGGGGTGAGGAGGCGGCTCGGGATTCGGCACCTCTGCGATGTGACTGTTCATGCGCGCGGTGTGTCGCTGCGCGTGGGTTTCCAAACCCGCGATGCGGCGATCGGAGAGCCGGTCGCGAGCGCGCGGAGGCCGACCTGATTGCGGTTGCAATAATGGATCCTCATGCAGCTCGAGGGCATCCACCACATCACGGCGATCACGGGCGATGCGCCCCGGAACGTCGATTTCTACGCTCGCGTCCTCGGCATGCGGCTCGTCAAGAAGACGGTCAACCAGGACGATCCGAGCGTCTATCACCTGTTCTACGCCGACGAGCTGGGCAGCGCCGGTGCCGACCTCACGTTCTTCGAGTACCCGGGCGCGATCCCGGGGCGGCCCGGGCCCGGCATGGTGCACCGCATCCTCACGCGTGTCGCCTCGCCCGAGGCGCTCGACTTCTGGGCCGAGCGGCTCGGGGGCGAGGGCGTCGCCACGGAGCGCGCCGGCGACAGCCTCAGCTTCGCCGACCCCGAGGGCATGGCGCACGAGCTCGTCGTCGTCGATCGGCCCGACGCGCCGCTCGTCGCGCGCCATCGCGAGATCCCGCCCGAGCTCGCGCTGCAGGGCTTCGAGGCGGTGCGCGCCTCCAGCATGCGACCCGACTCGACGAAGCGCGTGCTCGAGGAAGGCCTCAACTTCACCTCCGCCGGCGACTCGGTGTGGGAGGCGCGCGGCGAGTCGCGCGGCGGCCTCTACGCGCTCGACCCGCTGCCCGAGGGCCGCGGCGTTCCCGGCGCGGGCACCGTCCACCACGTCGCCTTCGCCTCGACCTACGAGGATCACGAGGCCTGGGGGGAGCGCGTGCGCGCACTCGGCCTCAACCCGACGCCGGTGATCGACCGCTTCTACTTCCGCTCGATCTACTTCCGCGAGCCGGGCGGCGTCCTCGTCGAGATCGCAACGCTCGGCCCTGGCTTCACGTCCGACGAGCCGCTGCTCTCGCTCGGCGAGCACCTCTCGCTCCCACCCGACTTCGAGCATCTGCGCGATCGCATCGAGCCGGTTCTGACGCCGCTTCCGGACATCCGGGCATGGCGTCCCGAGACGCAGTGAGTGGCGTCGACGATTTCGTCCATCGCTACGAGCCCGGCAGGGGCGGGGCAACGCTGCTGTTGCTGCACGGCACGGGCGGCGACGAGCATCAGCTGATCGAGCTCGGGCACCAGCTGGCGCCCGCGGCGGCGCTGCTCAGCCCGCGCGGCCAGGTGCTCGAGGACGGTGTGGCCGCGCGCTTCTTCGCGCGCCGCGGTGCGGGCAACCTCGATCTCGACGATCTCCGCCGGCGCGGCGAAGGACTCGCGACCTGGGTCGGGGAGGCGTCTGCGCACTACGGGCTCGATCCGGCCCGCGTCACGGCGCTCGGCTACTCGAACGGCGCCAACATCGCCGTCGAGCTGCTCTTCCGGCACCCCGGCGTTCTGCGCGGCGCCGCGCTGCTGCGCCCGATGCTGGTCTATCGACCGGTCGAGCCGATCACGCTGTCGGGCACCGACGTGCTCATCGCAGCCGGGGACTCCGATCCGTACAGCTCGCCGCAGCAGGTGCAGGAGCTCGCCGAGGTGCTCGCCGCCGGTGGCGCCGAGGTCGAGCTCGTCCGCCAGGCGACCGGGCACGGGCTCGTGCAGGGAGACCTCGACGCACTCGCCACCTGGATCACTCCCCTGGCGGTCGCATCGTGAGCGCGACCGAGCCGATCGCCGCGGCCACGCACATGGGCGCCGTGCACCTCACGGTCGCCGATCTCGAACGCTCGCTCGAGTACTACCGCGAGTCGATCGGTCTCGACGTGCTCGAAGGAGGACGACGGCAGGGCGACGCTCGGCGCCGGAACGACGCGCCTGCTCGAGCTGGTCGAGGTACCCGGCGCACAGCCGGCCCCGGGCCGCACCGGCCTCTTCCACTTCGCCCTGCTGCTGCCGGATCGCCGCAGTCTCGCGAGCTGGGTCGCGCACGCGGTGCGCACGCGGGTGCGTCTGGCGGGCGCGTCGGATCATTTCGTGAGCGAGGCGATCTACCTCAGCGACCCCGACCGGCACGGCATCGAGATCTACGCCGACCGGCCGAGGGAGCTCTGGGACGGCCAGGTGGCCGAGCGCATGGGCACCGATCCGCTCGATCTCGACGGCCTGCTCGGCGAGCTCGGCGATCCGCAGACGGCGCCGTTCGACGGCCAGCCCCTCGGCACGACCATGGGCCACGTCCACCTGCAGGTGTCGCAGATTCCTCCGGCGGTCGAGTTCTACCGCGACCTGCTCGGCTTCGGCCTGATGGCCGAGTACGGCGGCCAGGCGGCGTTCCTCTCGGCCGGCGGCTACCACCACCACGTCGGCGCCAACACCTGGCGCAGCGGCGGCGCCGGGCCGCCCGAGCCGGGCGCCGCGGCTCTGCGCCGCTTCGAGATCGTGCTCCCCGGCGAGGCCGAGCGCGACCGCCTGGTCGAGCGCCTCGGCGCGGCCGGTCAGGTGATCGAGGAGCACGCGGACGGGCCGCTGGCGCGCGATCCGTCGGGCAACGCGTTCACGCTGCTGACCGCGGCTAGAGCTTCGGGCGCTACTCGGCGCCGAGCGCCGCGGCGGCCTTGGCGCGAGCGGTCTTGGTGCGCCCGCCGGCGGGCAGCACGACCTTGCGCAGCCGCACGTGCGACGGCGTGACCTCGACGGCCTCGTCGTCGCGGATGAACTCCAGCGCCTGCTCGAGCGAGAGCTGGCGGGGAGGCGCGAGGCGGACGAGCTGCTCGGCGTGCGCCGAGCGCATGTTGCTCGCCTGCTTCTCCTTGCAGGCGTTCACGTCGAGATCCTCGGGGCGCGCGTTGACGCCGATCACCATGCCCTCGTAGACGTCGACCGCCGGCACGATGAACAGCTCGCCGCGCTCCTGCAGGCTCATCAGCGCGTGCGCCGTCGCCACCCCGCGCCGGTCGGCAACCAGGCTGCCGTTGGGGCGGGTCTTGAGCTCGCCGAACCATGGCGCGAAGCCCTCGAAGACGTGGTGGAGGATGCCGGTGCCGCGCGTCTCGGTGATGAACTCGGTGCGGAAGCCGATCAGGCCGCGGGCGGGCACGACGTAGTCGAGCCGGACCCAGCCCGTGCCGTGGTTGACCATCTGCTCCATCTTGCCCTTGCGCAGCGCGAGCAGCCCGATGACGACCCCCGAGTACTCCTCGGGCACGTCGATCGCGAGTCGCTCGACGGGCTCGCTGAGCACGCCGTCGATGCGGCGGGTGACGACCTGCGGCTTGCCGATCGTGAGCTCGAAGCCCTCGCGCCGCATCTGCTCGACCAGGATCGCGAGCTGCAGCTCGCCGCGGCCCTGCACCTCCCAGGCGTCGGGGCGGTCGCTGTCGAGCACGCGCAGCGAGACGTTGCCGACCAGCTCCTGCTCGAGGCGGTTCTTCACCTGGCGCGCGGTCAGCAGCTTGCCGTCGAGCCCGGCGGTCGGCGCCGTGTTGATGCCGATCAGCATCGAGAGGCTCGGCTCGTCCACGCTGATCACGGGGAGCGGACGCGGATCGTCGGGGTCGGCCAGCGTCTCGCCGATGTGGACGTCGTCGATGCCGGCGATCGCGATGATCTCGCCGGGGCCGGCCTCTTCGACGGCGACGCGAGTGAGCTCCTCCGTCACGGTCAGGTCGGTGATCTTGACGCGCTCCATCGTGCCGTCGACACGACAGCGCATCACGGTCTCGCCGCGCCGGAGCACGCCGTTGCGGACGCGGCAGAGGGCGAGCCGGCCGAGGTAGGGCGAGGCGTCGAGATTCGTCACGAGCGCCTGCAGCGGGTGGCCTTCCTCGTACGACGGCGGCGGCACGGTGTCGAAGATCATCTGGAACAGCGGCTCGAGATCCTCGCCCGGGTGCTCGGGGTCGAGCGTCGCCTGCCCGGCGCGGGCGTTCGAGTAGACGATCGGGAACTCGATCTGGCTCTCGTCGGCGTCGAGGTCGAGGAACAGCGCGTAGACCTCGTCGACGACCTCCGAGATGCGCGCATCGGGCCGGTCGATCTTGTTGACGACGAGAATCACGGGCAGCAGCAGCTCGAGCGCCTTGCGCAGCACGAAGCGCGTCTGGGGCAGCGGGCCCTCGCTGGCGTCGACCAGGAGCAGCACGCCGTCGACCATCGTCAGACCGCGCTCGACCTCGCCGCCGAAGTCGGCGTGCCCGGGCGTGTCGATGATGTTGATCTTCGTCCCGCCGTGGCGCACGGCCGTGTTCTTGGCGAGGATCGTGATGCCCTTTTCACGCTCGAGGTCGCCCGAGTCCATGACGCGGTCCTGCACGTCCTGGTTCTCGCGGAAGGCCCCGGACTGCCACAGCATCGCGTCGACGAGCGTGGTCTTGCCGTGGTCGACGTGCGCGATGATCGCCACGTTGCGGATGTCAGATCGTTCTGCCACACCTGCAGTGTCCGCGACCTCGGCCTCCCGGGCGGCAGGTTGTCAGCAGAAAAGCGCGATTGCGAAGCTCGTGGAGGCGAGTGTGCCGTTCGTGCGACGCGTCTGCACCGTGACCGAATTGGCCATCGGGAAGCCCGGCGCGAAGTCCGCTCCCGCGCTGCTCATGACCACGAAGGCAGCGCCGGGGATGCCCGTCGTGCTGTGGCCGGCGCTCGCGAAATCGGGGATGGATCCCTGCGTGGCGGTGGCCGCGCACTGCGGTGATGGCCTGTCCGAAGTTGACGTAGTAGAGGCCGGTTCCGGCATTCAGGGCGGTGATGTTGCCGCTCGACGCGTTGATGCTGCCGTCGGCCTTGATCTGCGCCCACAGCTTCGTGGCGTCCTCGCCGTCCGTCCCGTCGTCCCCGTCGAAGCCGTCCTCGCCGTCGTCACCCGTCTCGCCCTGCGGGCCGGCGGGCCCGCGCTCGACCGTGGAGCGCCTTGCGCGCGCTCTTGCTCAGCGAGCTCAGCGAGATCGAGCCCGGCTTGATCTGCTTGGACGAGGTGATCGTGTAGCCGGTCGCGGCGACCGACGTGCCGATCCCCGCCATCACCAGTGCTGCAGACGCGACGACGAGCGCCGCGGATGGCTTGCGCATTTCCGCCCTCCGGAGGTCGGGACGCGCACCGGCCCGCTGCGGTCGATGCGTCGCCGTCCCAACTCTACGAGGCCTCTCGAAGCAATCACATATAGTGCTATCCGCAGAGCACGGCGATCGTGAACGCCGAGGGCGCGGCCGCCCCTGCTGCGGCACCGTTCGTCGTCTCGACGAGCACGGTGCTCACGGTCGGAAAGCCCGGCGCGAGCTCCGCGCCCGCGCCTTGCAGGAACACGAGCGCGGCGCCCGGGAGGCCCGTCGTGGCCGAGGCCGGTGTCGCAAACGGCGGAATCGATCCCTGCGTTGCAGTGGCGGCGCAGCGTGTGATGTCCACTCCGAAGTTGACCGCATACGTGCCGGGCGACACACCGAGGCGCGCGGTCACGCCCGGCGTCGAGACATTGACGCTCGCATCGGAACCGATCTGCGCCCACAGCTTGGTCGCCGAGAGGCCGGGGATGCCTGCGGCGCCGACCGGGCCCTGCGGCCCCGAGGCGCCGGCCTGACCACGCGGTCCGCGCTCACCGCGCAGGGCCTTGCGCGCCTGCTTGGTGAGCGCCGAGAGCGTGATCGTTCCCGGCTTGACCTGCTTGGGCGAGGTGATCACGTAGTGCGTGGCCGCCAGTGACGTGCCGAGGGTCGACATCACCAGAGCCGCCGTGGCGACGACGAGCGCCGCGGATGGCTTGCGCATGGCTCCTCCAGGATTCGCGGAACGCCGACCGTATGCCCCGGTCGATGCCACCGGAACCCTCGATCGAGGGAGACTTCCGCACGTTTGGGGCCAGACCCCGAACGTGCGAATCACCGATCTGCGCTACCTGCTCAATTGGGGCCTGGCCCCATTCGAGCAGTGAGCCTCGAGCCCCTCAGGCACGCAGGCCGAGGCGGAGGCCGACGATCCAGTCGTAGGTGCCCTCGACGTGGCGCTCCATCGCCGCGTGGGCGGCCTCGGGGTCGCCTTCGGCGATCGCGGCGACGATCGGGTCGTGGCTCGCCTGCGAGACCGCCCGGGCCAGGCGCGGGCCGGGGACGACGCGCAGCATCTCGGCGATCTCGACCTGGATCTGCGTCTCGGCCGCGACCAGGCGGCGCGAGCCCGAGGCCTCGGCGACCGCGATGTGGAAGCGCGCGTCGGCCAGCCGGAAGCCGGCGAAGGCGCCGACGGCGCGCTCGGCGGCGGCCGCCGCTTCGGTGACTGCCTCGCGCCCGTCCGCCCCGGCCCGCTCGGCGGCGAGCTCCGCCGCCTCGCCCGAGACGGCGCGTCGCCAGTCGGTCAGCTCGCGCAGCGCACTGCGTGTCGGCGGCTCGCCGTTGAGGACGAGAGCGGCCGGCGGGTCGTCGCGCACGAAGGAGCCGCCGGTGCGTCCGCGCCGTGTCTCGACGAAGCCGGCGGCGCGCAGGATCTGCAGCGCCTGGCGCAGCGTCATGGGCGCGACGCCGAGCTGGGCGGCGAGCTCGAGCTCGCTCGGGAGCCGCTCCCCGGGGGCCAGCACGCCGGCGCCGATCGCCTCGCCGAGGCGTCGCACGATCTGCTCGACGGCCCCCTCCGCCTGGAGCGGAGCGAGCGCGACGTCGCGGGCTGTGAAGGTCACTTGAACACCATTACCTCTAGATGATAGAACTTTATGTATGACATCGACGGACCCGACGCCCGAGCAGATCCAGCAGTACGCGCGCGATGGGTTCCTGATCGTGGAGCGCTGGCTCTCGGACGACGAGGTCGAGCGGACGCGCGAGCGCTTTCACGCGTGCTTCGAGCACGAGTGGGAGACCGGTCTCGCGCCCGACGAGGTCAACTACACGCCCGGCGTCACGCCCCCCGATCGCACGCGCCAGCTGTGCAACGTGTGGAAGGCCGACCGCTGGCTCGCGCGCATCACGCTCGCCGAGCGCAACGCGCGCTTCGCCGCCAAGCTGGCCGGCGCGCCGGGCATGCGGCATCCTGCAGGACAACATGATCTGGAAGCCGCCGTCGGGCAAGGCGCTGCTCGCCCACCAGGACGCGGCCTACGTGCCGTTCCTCGAGCCGCCGAACATGACGACGTGCTGGATGGCGCTCGACGAGACGGCGGCCGACACGGGCACGATCTACTACGCGCGCGGCTCCCACGCCTGGGGCCGGCTGCCGACCGGCGACACGTTCCACGCGCCCGACGACTGGCTGGCCTGGATGCACGAGGTGCGCCCGGCCGACGTCGAGGCCGACATGGTGCCGATCGAGGTGCCGCCGGGCGGTGCGGCGTTCCATCACGGCCTCTGCTTCCACGGCTCGCCGCCCAACGAGCGGCCCGATGCCGACCGGCGCGCGATCATCAGCCACATGGTCTCGACGGAGACGACGTGGCACCCGACGATCCGCCACCAGCTCTACTCGCGCTACATGCGGCCTGACGTTCTGGAGATGGACGAGGTCTACTTCCCGATCATGTGGCGCGAGGACGGCCACCGGACCCCCTTCATCGAAAGCCACTTCTCCGCGGCGGCCTGACGTGAGTCCCGTCGAGACGGGTGCGCTCACGCTCTGCTGCTCGGACATGGCGGCGCCCCCGCTGTTCTGGACCGAGGCCGACGGCGCCCGCCACGGCTACGAGCCGGCGGCGGCGCTGGCCGTGGCCGAGACGCTCGGCCTCGAGCTGCGCTGGGTCTTCCGCCAGTGGGCCGACTTCGCCCGCACGCTCGCCGACGGTGAGTGCGACGGCATCTGGTGCGGGTCGGCGATCACGCCCGAGCGCGAGCGCCAGTTCCTCTACACACGCCCCTACGCCGTCTTCGACGAGGCCGTCGTCGTCCGCGCGGGCGACGCGGTGTCGGCCGAGCGCGATCTCCGCGGCCGCCGCGTGGGCGCGATCGCGGGCAGCACGAACCTCGCGCTGGCCGAGACGTTCCCCGAGGCCGAGTGCGTGCCCTTCGACGGCGTCAGCGACGACGTCTTCGGCGACATGCTGCGCGCGCTGCAAGACGGCGACATCGACGCGGTCGTGGACGACGACGTCGCCTTCATCGGCATCGAGCGCACCTTCCCCGGGATCCGCGTCGCCTTCACGGTCGCCACGCGCAACCCCTGGGGCTGCGCGCTGCGCCTGGGCGACGAGGACCTCAAGCGGACGCTGGACGAGGGCATCGCCGAGGCCGACCTGCCGGCCGCCTGGCGCTGCTGGCTGCCGTCGCTGCCCTACCCGCTGTAGCTGTCAGATCTCGCCGTCGAAGTATTCGAGCCGCGGGCTGCGCCGCGTGATCAGGCGCGTGGAGCGGACGAGCACCTTGTCGGAGTCCGGGAACTCGACGACGTCGGAGTAGACCTTGTTGCTGATCGCGAGGTAGGCGAGCGGCACGTCGCCGTCGTTGATGAACTGGTGCGCGATGCCGGTGCCCGCGGGGAACGCGACGACGTCGCCCGGCCCGAGCTCGATCAGCTCGTCCTCGCCCTCGCCGTCGCCCTGGCGCAGGAGGCCGCGGCCCTCGAGCACGTAGAACGCCTCCTCCTCGCCGTGGTGGAAGTGGAACGGGTTCGAGCGCGAGCCCGGCGCGACGAACGTGATGCTGTAGCCGAGGTCGCGCGCCCCGGCGGCCTCGGCGATCTCGCGCGCGCCGGCCTGATAGCGGCCGCTCGGCTCGGAGTAGTCCTCGTGCGGCACGTCGCGGGCGTTGACGACGTTGTTGAAACGGCTCCGCATGCTCGCTTCCTCAGACACGGGGCTGCTCGCCGGCCTGCAGCGCCGTCCGCACCGCCAGCGCCGCTTCCTGCCCGCTCGAGATCGCGGTGTCGGTGTAGACGCCGCCGAGATAGTCGCCGGCCAGATGCACGCGCCCGAGCGGGCGCTCGAGCGCGGGTTGCAGGGCCGAGCGGCCGGGCGCGGCGTACGGCAGCATGCGCGGCAGCTTCAGCATCATCGTCTCGCTGACGATCCCGCGCGCCTCCGGGTAGATCGCGTAGAGATCGTCGAGGAATGCCTGCTCGACCACCGCGTCGGGCTGGTCGAACATGGTGAGCGCCGCGTGGCCTGCGCGGTAGACCATGAGGCTGCCGCCGGGCGCGCGCACCGGACTCCGGGGACGCAGGACGTTGACGGTGTTGAAGAGCATGTTGAACGAGCGCTTCGGGGTGGCGAGCGCGTAGAGGTCGTCCCACGGCATCGGCCCGGTTTCGTTCGTCAGCATCGCCATGACGACGGTCGGGCCGTAGGGGATCGCGTTGAGCGCGCTGCTCGTGTCGGCGGGCAGGTCGCGGATCAGGCGCGCGGCATCGAACGCCTTCGTGGCGACGACCGCGTGCCGGGCGAGCAGTTCGCGCTCCGTGCCCGCCGCCCGGTAGCGCACGCGCACGAGCTCGGCCTCGGGGATGACCTCGAGCACCTCGGCGTCGTTGACGACGCGCCCGGCGAGCTCGGCGGCGATGCCGTCGATCAGCGCGCCGGCGCCGCCGACGATGTTGCGCGAGAGACCCCCGCCCGCGCTCCACACGAGCGCGAAGTACCCGGTGCCCGCGCCCGCGGTGATCTCCTCGGGCTCGGCCGTCGACCGCGTCACGGTGGCACGGAACATCAGGTCGGCGTCGCCCGGCAGGTCTCCCAGCCATTGCGAGAACGTCTGGTCGTCACCGTGCGCGAGCAGTCGCCGGCGCGTCACGACCGGCGACTCGCCCGGCCGCGGCTTCGCCACCCGCTCGTAGCGCGCGACCGCGACGCGCAGGCGCGCTCCTGCGCGCGTGAGCGCCACTCGCTCGGCAGGCCGGAGCGGGAGGCGCAGCGGATACAGCTCGGGCCGGCCTCCCACGAGGAGCTTGCCGTTGAGCTCGAGCGCGACGAGGTGGCCGGGCACCGGCATCGACTCCACGCCGACGTCGGCGACGAGCCGCCCGGTCGCCGAGCCGGGTCCGCTGAAGACGTGGGCGCCGAGGTTCAGCCAGTACGGCGCGCGCGGCTCGCTGCGGATGCGGCCGCCGAGGCGGTTCGTGCTCTCGAGCACGACGACATCGCGGTTGCGCAGATCCCAGGCCGCGGAGAGGCCGGCGATGCCGCCTCCGATCACGACCACGTCGCGCACGGGCTCGCTGCTGGGGGCGTCGTCGGGCAGGCAGCCGAGTCTATCGACAGCGTCCGTTGTCTACCTTGCGGCAATGGCGACGCCGCCCGACCCGACCCCGCAGGAGGAGTTGCTGCAGCGGCGCCTCACGCGCGCACGGGTTGCGCTGGGTGCGCTCGGCATGCTCGTGGCGGTCTGCGCGATCGGCGTGGGCTTCACGATCTGGTACTGGATCTCGTATCTCCGCGGCCCGGGGGACACCCCGTTCACGCGCGGTCCGTACCTCCTGCGCGTGACCGCGAGCGAGGCCGAGCTGCGCTGGAGCACGCGCGGGGACAAGCCCGTGCGCGTGACCGCGCTCGACCCGAACGGCCGGGCCGTGCGCGTCGAGGGCGGCGTCCTGCACGGCCTGCAGCCCGACAACCTCTACACGTGGGTCGCCACCGTGGACGGCACCGGCGAGGCCGGCGGCTCGTTCACGACGCCGCCCGCGGCGCTCGATCGCTCGGTGCGCTTCGCCGTGCTCGCCGACTACGGCTCGGGCGACGACGACGAGTGGGCGGTCGGCCGCCTGCTCGCGGCCCAGCGGCCCGACTTCGCGGTGACCGCCGGCGACAACTCGTATCTCGTCGCCGCGGAGGTGCTGCTCGACCGCAACATCTTCCGTCCGCTCGGCGAGCTGATGCGGAACGCGCCGATGTACGTCTGCCTCGGCGACCACGACAAGTTCTTCCCCGGCCCCGGGGCCATCAGCAAGGCGTTCGACCTCCCTCCCGACGGCGGGCGCTTCACCGTCAACCACGGTCCGGTCCAGGTCGTCGTGCTCGGCGACGAGCCCAACGAGCCCGAGGCCATCGCGTTCGCGCGCAGAGAGCTGAAGGTCGAGGGTCCGGCTGTCCGCTTCGTCGCCTGCCACCGTCCCCTGCAGGTCGGCGATCCGATCCTGCCGCTGCTGCGGGAGACCGGCGCGACGGTCTTCTCGGGGCACCTCCACCGCTACGAGCGCCGGACCGTCGAGGACGTGCAGACGTTCACGGTCGGGACGGGCGGCCAGGGCCCCGGCTCGCTCGACCACACCAAGCCGACGCCCGGAGCCGATGTGACGCTGCTCGATATCGGCGCGCTGCTCGTCGACGTGCGCGCGGACGGCGTCGGCTACACGTATCTCGACAAGCGCGGGCGCGTGCTCGACCACGTCGTGATCTGAGCCGTGCGGATCCTGCTGGCAGTGCTGCTCGCCGCCGGCCTGGCCGGGCTGATCCTCGTGCCCATGCCCGCGTCCTTCCTCGTCGCCGTGCTCTTCGCGCTGCCCGCATTCCTGCTCGGCGCGGCCAAGCTCGCGATCGACCTGATCGAGCTGGTCCGGGCCGATCTCATCGCCGATGCGGCCCTGCTCGTCGCGCTCGGGGCCCTTTTCGTCTCGTTCTCGATGGGCAACCGCGTGGTCATCGGCGCCCTGCTCGCCGCGGCGCTCGCGACACAAGTGGTGCGCCTCGCGAGCACGCGTCGCGCGCGCCCGCGCGCGGCCTGAATCTCACACCGCCCCTCTGCGCGTAGGATGGCGCGGTGTCTGCATCGCTGGATATCGCCACGGACGCGGGGCTCCGCCTCGCACGCGTCGAGCTCGCGGCCGCGCTGCGCGCTGCGGCCCTCTACGGCTTCAACGAGGGCATCGACAACCACTTCAGCCTCGTCGTCCCCGGCCGCGACGACTGCTTCCTGCTCAATCCCTACGGCCCGCACTGGTCCGAGATGCGAGCGAGCGACCTGCTCACGATCGGCCTCGGCGGTGAGCGCCTGGCGGGCGAGGGCGAGCTCGACACGACGGCGTTCACGATCCACCTCGGCGCCCATCGCGCCCGGCCGGACGCCGCCTGCGTCCTGCACACGCACATGCCGTACGCCACCGCGCTCGCGATGACGGAGGGCGGGTTCGACACGCGCGCGAGCCAGAACGCCATGTACTTCCACGGCCGCGTCGCACGCCTCTCCTACGGCGGCCTCGCCGAGGCGGAGGAGGAGGGCGCGCGCATCGCGACGGCGCTCGCCGACGGCATCACCGTGATCCTGATGGACAACCACGGAGTGCTCATCGTGGGGGACTCGGTGGCCGACGCGTGGCATCAGCTCTACTTCCTCGAGCGCGCCTGCGAGGTGCAGGTGCTCGCGCAGTCGACGGGCTCGCCGCTGCTGCGCGTGCCCGAGGACGTTGCCGAGCACACGGCAGCGCAGTTCCGGCGCGTGGGCGGTCAGCCCGAGTTGTTCGCCGCGGTGCGACGCGAGCTCGATCGCGTCAATCCCGGCTACGAGCGTTGACGCACGACCTCGTCGTTCGCGGCGGGCTCGTCATCGGCGCGCACGGCCAGGAGGCGTGCGACGTCGCGGTGGACGGCGAGCACATCGCCGCGCTCGGGAGCGCCCTGCGCGGGCGCCGCGAGATCGACGCGCGCGGCCTCTACGTGCTCCCCGGCGCGATCGACGGCCACGTGCACATGCGCACGGAGCGGCCGCGCTGGGTCTACGACGACACGTTCGCGACCGGGTCCGTGGCCGCGGCGTTCGGGGGCGTGACGACGTTCATCGACCAGGCCCAGGTCGAGCCGGGGACGGCGCTCGTCGACGGTCTCGAGGCGCGCATCGCGGAGGCGTCTGGCGAGTGCGTCGTCGACTACGGCATCCACGTGAACCTGCGTGAGGCCAGTCCGGAGCGGATCGCAGAGATCCCGCAGATCGTCGAGCGCGGCTGCCCGAGCCTCAAGATGTTCATGGCGTACGAGGACTTCCGGTTGCCCGACGCGGCGATCTTCGCGGCGATGGGCGAGCTCGCACGGGTGGGCGGGACGGCGATCGTCCATGCCGAGAACCAGGACCTGATCGACGAGCTCGGCTCGCAGTTCGAGGCGGAGGGCCACGCCGGCCGCCGCTGGGAGGCGCGCGCCCACCACGCGGCGTTCGAGGGCGAGGCGGTGCACCGCGCACTCGCGATGGCGCGCGTGGCCGGGGTGCCCGTGCTCGTGTACCACCTGAGCGCGGCCGACGCGGTGCGCGAGCTGGACGCCGCGCGGGCGCGCGGCCAGGAGGTCTACGGCGAGGCATGCCTGCCCTACCTGCTGCTCGACGAGGCCGCCTACGACGAGCCAGTGTCCGGCCCGGCGCTGCCCGTCGGCCCGCCGTTGCGGGATTCCTCGCATCGCGATGCGCTGTGGGACGCGCTCGGGCGCGGCGCGATCGACATCGTCTCGACCGACCACGGCCCGCGCCGCAGCATCCGCGGCGACGACGGCGAGCGCGTGATTCCGGCCGGGACGAGCGGCCTGGAGGTGCGACTCGCACTCGTGCACGCCTACGGCGTGCGCACCGGCGGCCTTTCGCTGCAGCGCTTCGTCGATGCCTGTTGCACGCGGCCCGCCGAGCTGTTCGGATTGGCGCGCAAGGGCCGGCTCGAGGCCGGGTACGACGCCGACATCGTGATCTTCGACCCCGAGCGCCGCGTCACCCTCGCCGCCGCCGACCTGCACTCGGACATCGACCACTCGACCTACGAGGGCTGGGTCTGCGAGGGCGCGCCGGTCACGACGATCGTGCGCGGCGAGATCGTCGTCGCCGACGGGAAGCTGCAGGTCGAGGCCGGTCACGGGCACTTCGTCGAACGGGAGGCACGCCGATGATCCGCACCGTCGTCGTCAGCGACTACGACGCCCTGAGCCAGGCGGCGGCCGACTCGATCGCCGCGACGCTGGCGCGCAAGCCCGATGCGCTGCTGCTGCTCGCGACCGGGGACACGCCGATGGGCGCCTATCGCGAGCTGGCCGAGCGGCGCCTGCGCGGCGAGCTCGACACGTCGCAGCTGCGCGCGGCGCAGCTCGACGAGTACGCCGGTCTGGGCGGCCCGGACGACCGGCGGTCGCTCTACGGCTGGATGGAGCGCTCGTTCCTCGAGCCGCTCGGGGTGACGGCGGAGCGCACGATCCGGCTCGACTCCTCGCTCCCGCCCGACGTGGCGTGCCGCGAGTACGACGCTGCCGTCGCAGCTGCCGGCGGATTCGAGCTCGCCGTGCTCGGCCTCGGCCCGAATGGCCACCTCGGCTTCAACGAGCCGCCGATCGAGCGCGGCGCGCCCACGCGCCTCGTACCGCTGACGCCGGCGAGCATCCGCAGCAACGCCCGCTACTGGGGCGACGAGGACGACGTCCCGCGCGAGGCGCTGACCTGCGGCATGGCGACGCTGCTCGAGGCGCGCCAGATCCTGCTCGTCGTCTCGGGCCCGCACAAGCGCGAGATCCTGCGCCGCACGCTGACGCCGCCGCCCACGCCCGACGTCCCTGCGTCGTGGCTGCAGCAGGCCTCGGGCGACGTCGTCGTCCTCGCCGATCACGACGCCTGCCCCGAGGGCTAGCAGTCCACTCCGATATCGTCGCGCGGTGATCGAGGCGAGCACCAGCGAGGCAGGTTCCCGGCTCGATCGCGACTTCACGATCAGCCTCTGGGCAGAGGTTCCGCGCGACCGCGCAGGCGCTGCCGGCGGCCTCGCGGCGAAGTTCGATCCGGTCTCGCGCACCGGCTTCAATCTCAGTGCGATCTCGAGCGCCGGCGGCTACAACGGGCCGGGCGACGAGCTCCGCGTCTCGTTCGGGATCGACGCCGGCAGCGAGCCGCGCTGGTTCGACCGCGGACGGCCGTCACCGACCTCGAACTACGTGAGCAACTCGCTCACGGTCTTCGACGGCTCGCTCTTCGCGGCGACCTCGGACGCGCCCGACGAGGCGGATCGCGGTCATGTGTACCGGCTCCTCGGCGAGACCGCCTGGGAGGATCTCGGCCGGGTCGGGCGCGAGGGCGCGCACGGCGCGGGCCCGCTGATCGTGCATCGCGATGCGCTCTACGCGGCGACCTGGAACTACGACTGGACCCGCGTCCACGACCAGGATCTCGAGCCCTGTCGCGTCTACCGCTACGACGGTCCGGGTCGCTGGGAGGACTGCGGCCAGCCGGGGCGCTCGCGGCGGATCTTCAGTCTCGCCTCCTACCGCGGCGACCTGCTGGCGTTCGGTGACGACTCGACCGTCCACGGCATCGCGGCGGGACGGCGTGGGAGCAGGTGACGGCCTTCGACACCTTCGCGCATCCGGTCACGGTGCACGACGGACGGCTCGTGCTCGGGATGCTCCAGCCCGCGACCGTGCGCTCGTTCGACGGCGGCGACTGGCGCGATCTCGGCAATCCGATCGGCGATCCGGAGCGCTGCGACGAGATCCACACGCTCGTCACGTTCCGCGGCGCGCTCCACGCGGGCACGTGGCCGCTCGGCCGCGTCGCCCGCTGGGACGCGGATCGCGGTCGCTGGCGGCAGGCCGGGCGGCTCGGCGACAGCACGGAGGTCATGGCGCTGAACGTCTACAACGGCAAGCTCTACGGCGCCGCGATCCCGCGCGCCGAGGTCTTCCGCTACGAGCGCGACGGCTCGTGGAGCAGCCTCCGCCGCCTCTTCGCGCCAAGCGGCTGGCGGCCGGTGCTGGTGCGGAACATGAGCAGGCCGCCGAACGGCGACCGCCGCATGCGCGAATGGACGCGCGTCACCAGCCTCACCCAGCACGACGGCCTGCTGTTCGCGTCGGTCGGCAGCTGCACGAGCGCGGCGGTCGACGCGCCGGCGGACGTCCGCGGAACGGTGCATGCCGTCGCCGCCGGCGTCGTCGCGACTACCCCGCGAACGCTGGAGCCGGGTCGGCGCCACATCGCCGCCGTGCGGCGGGCGGGCGCGCTGGTGATCTACGTGGACGGGCGCGAGGCGGCCACGGCGAACGGCGCCGTCACCGGATCGCTCGCGACCCCCGCTCCGCTTCGCATCGGCGAGGACGAGGCCGGCCGCTACGCGGGTGCCATCGACGGCTTCCGGACCTTCGATCGCGCGCTCGACGCACGCGAGATCAGCGCTCTGGCGGCGGATGACACGCCGCGCCCCACAATGTCCGGGCACTACGAGGAGGCAGCGACATGAAGCGATGGAGAGTCGGGATGGTCGGGTACGGCTGGGCCGCAGGTGCGCACATCGGCGCGCTCGAACTCATCGACCGCTTCGAGGTCGCGGCGGTCTGCACGTCCCGCGAGGACATCGACGCGGCCGGGCTCGAGCGCGCGCACGGGCACCCGATCGAGCTCGTCCGCGACTTCGACGAGCTGATCGCCCGGCCGGACATCGACGTCATCGACCTCTGCAGCCGCAGCAACCTGCATGCGAGCCAGGCGATCGCCGCCGCGCGCGCCGGCAAGCACCTGATCATCGAGAAGCCGATCGCGCTCGACCTCGAGGGCATGCGCGGCGTCGAGGCGGCCGTCTCAGAGGCCGGGGTGCGCACGTGCGTCTGCCTCCAGGTGCGCTTCTCGCCGCAGTTCACGATGACGAGGAGCCTGGTCGGCGGAGGACTGATCGGCGAGCTGCACTACGCCGAGGTCGACTACTTCCACAACATCGGCCCCGAGGTCAGCCAGTACGAGTGGAACCTGCGCAAGGACGGTGGCGGCAGCAGCCTGCTCACCGCGGGCTGCCACGCACTCGACGGGCTGATGATGTTCATGGACTCCGAGGTCACGGAGGTGACGAGCTACGCGACCTCGTCGCCGCACCCGAACTTCTCGCGCTACGAGTACCCGACGTCGTCGGTGACGATCCTGCGCTTCGCGAACGGCGCGCTCGGCAAGGTGGCCTCGATCGTCGACTCCCACCAGCCGTACTACCTGCGAGTCCACCTCGTCGGCAGCGAGGGGACGATCCTGGACGGCAAGCTCTGGTCGAAGGCCATCGCCGGCCTCGACCCCGACCGCTGGACGGAGCTCGGCGTCCAGCTCGAGAGCCTGATGGTCGTGGACGAGCCGTATCTCCTGCAGTTCCAGGAGCTCGCCGACGCGCTCGACGGCGACCGCGAGATGGCGCTCACGAGCCTCGCGGACGCCGTTCGCACGTTCGAGGTGGTGTTCGCGGCCGACCGATCGGCGGAGCTCGGCCGGCCGGTCCGATGAGCGAGATATCGGCGTGAGCGCCTTCCCGCAGGCCCTCGTGGGCGGCCACCGTTTGCGATGGCTCGGCGTTCAGGCCATACTCGCGTCCGTGGCCGTCTTCGACCCGGCCGATCGGCCGCTGGAGATGCCCTCGAAGGCCCACCGATGAGACCCCCTAACCGTTTCCGGACGACGCTCGTCCGAGGACCGTGAGACCCACCCAAGAGGAGGCACCATGAGGAAACTCGTGCTCGGGGCGATGGCGCTTTGCGTTGCGCTCACGGCTGCGACGCTCACCGGCCCGGCGTTCGCGCGCACGTCCGGCGTGAACTCGCCGACGGCGACGCCGCCAAAGACGAGCGGGTTCCAGTCGCTCGGCCCAGTGGAGCTCAACGTCTGGACGTACGACAACCAGAAGCCGGGCCTGCAGGACGTCATCGAGCAGATGACCGCGAACTTCGAGAAGAGGTACCCGAACGTCAAGATCAATCTCAAGTTCATGGACTTCAACTCGCTCGTGAACACGGTCAACCGCGCGCTCGATTCGAACAACGGCCCTGACATCACCGAGGGCAACCAGGGCTACCAGACCGACGCGCTGCAGGTGAAGGCCAAGTTGATCCTGCCGCTCGACAAGTACGTCAAGGCCTACGGCTGGAACAAGTGGTGGGGCCCGTCGACCTGGCAGATCTTCCAGTGGACGCCCGACGGCAAGACCTTCGGCAAGGGCCCGAAGTGGGGCGTCGCCCAGACCGGCCAGAACGTCGTGCTCTACGTGAACACGAAGAAGCTGGCCGACGCCGGCATCAAGCTCGCCTCGCTGACGAACTTCGCGACCTTCGACAAGGCGCTCACGACGCTGCGCGGCAAGCTGCCGAAGAGCGAGCCCGTGATCCAGTTCGGCAACAAGGAGGGCTACGGCACGATTCACTTCCTCGGTGGCATCCAGGGCGCCTACGGCAGGGCGCAGCCCACCCGCAACTGGATCTACCACGTGCCGGGCTCGACGTTCGAGACGGCGCAGAACACGAAGGCCCTTCAGAAGATGGCCGACTGGGCGAAGGCCGGGATCTTCAACTCCGACTACAACGCCATCGGCTACGACGACGCCGCGAAGCAGTTCGCGAAGGGCAGGGGCGTCTTCCTCTACGAGGGCAACTGGGAGACCGCCGTCGTCGAGGCCGGCCTCGGCAAGAACGTCTCGATCATCAACATGCCGCCCGGCCCGAGCGGGAAGCACGTGGGCATCGGGGCGACCTCGGGGCCGTGGCACATCTCGGCCAAGACGAAGTACCCGGACGTCGCGGCCGCGTGGCTGAACTACATCATCGGCTCGGCTCCGGCCAAGGCCGCGATGTTCAAGTACACGCAGATCCCGGCGGTCGCGGGTGCCAAGCCGCCCGCCAGCAACCGGCTGCTCGCTCAGGCGACCAGGGCGTTCCAGCAGGTCAGCAAGGACGCCGGCCTGATGCTCTATACGGACTGGGCCTCGACGAGCATGTACGACACGCTCGCGAAGGAGTTCCAGCTCGTGGTGGCGGGGAAGAAGTCCCCGGCGGACGCAGCCAAGGCGATCCAGGCCGACTGGACCAAGTTCGACGCCACGCTCAAGTAGCGCGGTGGCGGTAGGCGACAGCGGATTCGACGACACGCGCCGCCCCGGGGAACCCCGGGGCGGCGCCGCCGTGCGGCGGCGCAAGCCGACCGGGCGGGCGCCCGGCGAGCCGCGCAACGTCGCCTGGCTCTATCTGCTCCCGGGCGTCCTCTTCTTCGGGCTCTTCACGTTGGCGCCGCTCCTGCACTCGGGGTGGCTCTCGTTCTTCGACTGGGACGGGCTGACGGACAAGAGGTACGTCGGCCTCGACAACTACACGGACGGCGTTCTCGGACCCCGACGTCCGTGCCGCGTTCGGCCACTCCGCCAAGCTCGTGATCTTCTACGCGGTCGTGCCGGTCGTGCTGGGCCTGATCCTGGCCGGCGTCCTGACACGTCATCCCGTGCGCGGCATGACGTTCTTCCGGACGGCGCTCTTCCTGCCGCAGACCATCGCCGGCGTCGTCGTCGCGCAGGCGTTCGTGTGGTTCTACGCGCTCGAGGGACCGTTCAACCGTTTCCTCACGCTGATCGGCCTGGGCTCCATCACGCGCGGCTGGCTCGGCGACTTCGACTGGGCCCTGACGTTCGTCGGCACGATCGGGACGTGGGTCACGTTCGGCCTCTGCATGGTCCTGTTCATCGCCGGCGCCCAGAAGATCTCGACGTCGCTCTACGACGCGGCGCGGGTCGACGGCGCCGGCGCGGTGCGCGAGTTCTTCGCCGTCACGCTCCCGGGCCTGCGCAACGAGCTGGTCGTCGCGTTCGTGCTGACGACGATCAACGCGCTGCGCAGCTTCGACCTGATCTACAACGCCACGAGCGGCGGCCCGGGCAACGAGACGTACGTGCCGGCGCTGCTCGTCTTCCAGAACGCGTTCCGGTACAACAAGGTCGGTTACTCGTGCGCGATCGCGGTGATGCTCGCGATCGTGATCTTCGCCGTCGCGATCGTCATCAACCGGCTCGCGGAGCGGGGGCAGGACGCGTGAAGTCGTCGCGGTACGAGCGCGTCGTCACGTACTCGGTGCTCATCGGGTTCACGGTGATGGTGCTCTACCCGATGCTCTCGATCCTGTTCCTCGCGCTGCACAAGAAGACCGATCTCGTCACCGGCTTCGCGTTCCCGATTCACCCGGACCTGAGCTCGTTCACCGCCGCATGGACGCAGGACGACGGTGCGGGCGGCCCTGGCTTCGACAAGCTGTTCACGAACAGCTTCATCGTCGCGGGCGTCGTCACGGTGGTCTCGGCGGTGCTCTCGATCGGCACCGGCTACGCCTTCGGCACGATGCGGTTCCGGGGCGACAACGTGATCTTCGCGATCGTGCTGCTCGGGATCATCTTCCCGTACGAGGCGACGGTCATCCCGCTCTACTACGACTTCCAGCGCTTCGACCTGCTCAACACGTACTGGGCGCTGATCCTGCCGCAGATCGGCCAGTCGGTCTCGTTCGGGACGTTCTGGATGCGCGCGTTCTTCCGCAGCTCCCCGCGATCGCTGATCGAGGCGGCGCGCATCGACGGCGCGACGAGCTTCGGCGTCCTGCGGCGCGTCCTGCTTCCGCAGGCGCGGCCGGCGCTCATGACGCTCGGCACGCTCGTGTTCGTCTACACCTGGAACGAGTTCCTGCTCGCCCTGGTGCTGATCCAGGACCCCGAGAAGCAGACGGCCCCGCTCGGGCTCTCGTACTTCGCCGGCGCCGCCCGCGCAGGCGACCCGACCAAGGTCGCGGCGGCATCCGTCCTCGTGGCCGCTCCGATCCTCGTCGTCTACGTCTTCCTGCAGCGGCACTTCATCCGCGGCATGCTCGCCGGCGCGGTCAAGGAGTAGATGACGCGTCCGCCGGGCGTATTCCATTGCTGTGCTAGCGTCGCGGCCGTGAGCGAGGCTGCGATCCGGATCGGCGTGGTGGGGCTGGGAAGCGTCTTCTACGGCCCCTACATGGGCATGATCGAGCGTCTCGCGACGGCCGGTCGCGCGCATGTCACGGCCGTCTACGACGTCGACGAGGGCAAGCGCCGGGCGGCCGGGCAACGGCTCGGCGTCGATCCCGGGCTGACGAGCCCGGAGGCCGTGCTCGAGAGCGACGACGTCGATGTCGTGCTCGTGCTCACGAGCATGCCGGCGCACGGCTCGCTCGCGAGCGCGGCGCTGCGCGCGGGCAAGCACGTGCTCGTGGAGAAGCCGATGGCGACGTCGCTCGAGGAGGCCGCCGCGCTCATGCAGCTGGGGGCCGATTCGCCCGGGCATCTCATCTGCGCGCCGCACATCCTGCTCTCGCCGACGTTCCGCGCCGTCTCGGCGCACGTCGAGAACGGCGACATCGGGCAGCTGCTGCTCGCGCGTGCGCGCTACGGCTGGTCGGGCCCGGACTGGGGCCGCTGGTTCTACGAGCGCGGCGGCGGCGCCCTCTTCGACCTCGGCGTCTACAACGTGACCTCGCTGTGCGGCCTCTTCGGGCCGGCGCGGCGCGTGACCGCCATGGCGGGCGTCGCGATTCCCGAGCGCGTGGTCGAGGGCGAGACGATGCGCGTGCAGGCCGAGGACAACGCGCACGTGCTGATCGACTTCGGCGACGCGCGCTTCGCCTCGGTCACCACGGGATTCACGATGCAGAAGTACCGCTCGCCCGCGATCGAGCTGTACGGCTCCGAGGGCGTGCTGCAGATGCTCGGCGACGACTGGGCGCCCGAGGGCTACGAGCTGTGGCGCAACAGCGCCGGCTCGTGGGAGCTGTTCCCCGAGAGCGATCCGGGCTGGCAGTGGACCGAGGGTCTGCGCCACCTCGTCGATTGCATCGAGACGGGCCGCGAGCCGGTCACGCGGCCGGAGCACGCGTACCACGCACTCGAGATCATGCTGGCCGCGCAGGCGGCAGCCGCCGACGGGCGTGCGCGGGAGATCGCCAGCGACTTCCCGCGCGCCGACCTCGCGGCTCTTGCAGACGTCAGGGACGGGCGCCGGGTCCACGACCCGCGCTCGGCGCTCATCTAGGAGGGGTTGGAATGGCACGGATTCGCATGGCATACATCGGCGGCGGGTCGACCCGCGGCGCCGGGACGATGGCGAGCTTCATCCACCAGGGCGAGAACTTCGACGGCTCCGAGGTCGTGTTGATCGACCTCGATCCGGAGCGGCTCGACCTCATCCGGCGGCTGTCCGAGCGCATGGCCAAGGCGCGTGGGCTGGACATCAAGATCGAGGCCACGACGGATCGCCGCGCGGGCCTCACCGACTGCGACGCGATCCTCTCGAGCTACCGCCCCGGCGGCTTTGCGGCGCGCGTGCTCGACGAGAAGATCCCGCTGAAGCACGGCATCATCGGCCAGGAGACGCAGGGGCCGGGCGGATTCTTCATGGCGCTGCGCGCCATCTACGCCATGCAGGGGATCCTCGCCGACGTCGAGGACGTCTGTCCCGACGCGAAGATCTTCAACTACACGAACCCGGTCAACGTCCTCGCGCAGGCGGTCACGTCGCACTCGGACATCCCGTTCGTCTCGCTCTGCGAGGGCCCGATCTACTTCAGCGACCAGATCGCCAAGGCCGCCGACCTCGATCGCGACGAGCTCGAGACCGTCATGGTCGGGCTCAACCACGCCTGCTGGAGCGTCAAGCACGAGTACAAGGGCGCCGACGCGATGCCGCTCGTCGCCGAGGCCTGGGAGCGCCGCAAGGACGATCCCGAGCTCACCGGCGCCCTGCGCCGGCAGTTGCGCATCGCCGCCGAGATGGACGCGATCCCCGCGGACTACTTCCAGTACTACTACTGCCAGGACGAGGTGCTCGCCGAGCTGCAGGCCAAGCCGACGACGCGCGCCGAGGACATCCTCGGCTGGTCGACCGGCTACTGGGAGCACTACGCCGAGCAGGCCGAGCGCGACGATCCGCAGCTCGACCCGAAGTTCTCGCGCGGCGGCATCCACGAGCTCGAGCTCGCGATCGACGCCATGGACGCCGTCTTCAACAAGAAGGACGAGGTGCTCACGGTCAACGTCCCGAACACCGGCGGGATGCTGCCCGGGTTCGACGAGTCGCTGGTCGTCGAGCTGCTCGGCCGCTGCGGCGGCCCGGACGGCTGGATCCAGCCGCTGCCGGTGCCCGCGCCGCTCCCGCAGCACGTGCGCGGCCTCGTGCACGAGCTGGGCGAGTACCAGGCGCTCGCGGCCGACGCGGCCTGGGAGGGCACGCGCCGCGACGCCATCCACGCGCTCGCCGCGCACCCGCTGATGATCGACCTCGACCGCACCGAGCGCGTCTACGACGAGCTCGCCCACGCGCATCGCGATCACCTGCCCGCGCGCCTCGTGCCCGCCTGACGCCAGGTGCTCTACCTCGGGGTCGACGGCGGCAACACCAAGACGATCGCTCTCGTCAGCGGCGCCGACGGCCGGATCGCCGGGCACGCGCGCACCGGTAACAGCGACGTGTACTCCGCCGTGGACACCGAGACCGCGGTCGAGGAGATCGTGCGCGGCGCAACGGCGGCGATCGCCGCGGCCGGAGGCGGCGAGGTGGCGTGTGCCTACTACTCGCTGGCCGGCGCGGACTGGCCCGCGGACTATGCGTTCTACGAGGACGAGCTGTCGCGGCGCATCCCGGCGCGGCGCACCGTCGTGGTGAACGACGCCATCGGCGCCATCCGCTGCGGGCCGGACGACGGCGTCGGCTGCTCGTTCGTGTGCGGCACGGGCACCGCGCTCGGCGCGCGCGCCGCGGACGGCCGCCTGTGGCACGTGAGCTGGCTCGCGGCGCCGTTCTTCACGATCGACCTCACGCGCGCGACGCTCGACGCCGCCGTGCGCAGCGAGCTCGGCCTGATGCCGCCGAGCGTGCTGCCGGAGCGCGTCGCCGCCGCCTACGGCGCAGCCGATGCGGCCGGCGCCATGGAGCGCGTGACCGGTCGCGGCCCTCGCCCCTCGCGCACCTCGCTCGGCGGGCTCCTGCTCGACTGCGCGGCCGAGGGCGACGAGCTCGCCCGCGAGCGAATCGGCTGGGTCGCGCGCGAGAACGCCGCGTACCTCCGCGCGGGAGCACGCGCCTGCGGCCTCGGCGAGCCCACGCCGATCACGCTCGCGGGCGGCGTGATGCGCCACTCCTCGACCGTTCCTCGTCGACGCCTTCGCCGCGGCGCTGCCCGGCTCCGAGCTGCGCCGCGCGCAGCGGGAGCCGGCACAGGGCGCGTTGCTGGCCGCCCTGGACGAGGGCGGCGCGGCGCCGGTCGCGCTCGACGACTCGGCGCTGCCGGAGGATCTTTTCGCCACAGCGCGCGTCGTGTAGCGATTGGGTGTCGGGTGCCGGCCACACCCGCGGGTGCCGCCGCTGCCGCGCGGTTCGGCGGCGCCTGTCGATTCCGCTCCGCTCCGTTCGTCCTCGGTAGTGTCATCACTCCGCGAGCAAGGAGCACCACCGTGAAGTACATGCTTCTGATCAATGACGATCCGTCGGCCTGGGCCCGGATGAGCGAGGAGCAGGTCAACGCCGTAATGAGCGAGTACTTCGCCTTCTCGGCCGCGATCCGCGAGGAGGGCATCTTCGTCGCGGGCGACGCCCTCAAGGGTCCCGAGGAGGCGCGTACGGTCCGCGTCCGCGACGGCCAGCGCGTCGTCAAGGACGGCCCGTTCGCCGAGACGAAGGAACTCGTCGGCGGCTACTACGTCGTCGATTGCGACACGATCGACCAGGCCATCGACGCGGCCGCGCGCATCCCGAGCGCCCGCTTCGGCGCGGTCGAGGTGCGCCCCGTCGCGCAGATGTGAGCAAGCCGCCACCGCTGCAGCGCGAGGCCATCGGCTGGCTCTACCGGGAGTGGTTCGGCCGGGCCGTCGGTGTCCTCGCGCGCAGCGTGGGCGACCTGGATCTGGCGGAGGAGTGCGTCCAGGACGCATTCGCGACGGCGCTCGAGCGCTGGCCCCGGGATGGCGTCCCGGACGACCCGGGCGCCTGGATCATCCGCGCGGCGCGCAACCGCGCGATCGATCGCCTGCGGCGGCGCCGCATGGCGACGGAGCGGGAGCGCCAGGCCGTCGAGCTCGAGGCGCTGCGCCGGGCGATCGAGCCCGAGCGCGACTCGACCATCCCCGACGAGCGGCTCGGGCTGATGTTCGCGTGCTGCCACCCGTCGCTCGCGCCCGAGGCGAGCGTCGCGCTGACGCTGCGCCTCGTCGCCGGCCTCACGGTCGAGGAGATCGCGCGCGCGTTGCTGTCCACGCCGCCGGCGATCTCGCAGCGGCTCGTGCGCGCCAAGCGCACGCTGCGCGAGGGGCGCGTGAGCGTCGACGTCCCCGCCGACCACGAGCTCCCCGAGCGCCTCGGCTCCGTGCTCGCCGTCGTCTACCTCGTCTTCAACGAGGGTCACTCCGCGACCGGCGGCGCGCACCCGGTGCGTGCCGACCTGTGCGCCGAGGCGATCCGCCTCGCGCGCGTGCTCGCGCGGCTCATGCCCGACGAGAGCGAGGCGCGGGGCCTGCTGGCGCTCTGCCTGGCGACCGACGCGCGGCGTGCAGCGCGCTACGACTCCGACGGCAGCTACGTGTCGCTGGAGGATCACGACCGCTCGCTCTACGACGCCACCGGCGCCGCCGAGGCGGACGAGCTCGTCCGCGGCACGCTCGCGCAAGGCCCCGGCCCCTACGCGCTGCAGGCGGCGATCGCGTCGTTGCACACGCTCGCGCCCAGCTTCGCGGAGACCGACTGGGAGCAGATCGCGGCGCTGTACGCGCTGCTGGAGCGCTCGGATCCATCGCCCGTCGTCGCGCTCAACCGCGCGCTCGCCGTGTCGTTCGCAGACTCGCCGGAAGCGGCCTTGTCGTTGCTCGACGAGCTCGCGGGGCAGCTCTCGGACTATTCGTCCTTTCACGCGGCGCTCGCCGACGTCCAGCGCCGCCGCGGGGACGTGACGGCAGCGCGCGCCGCCTATGTGCGCGCGCTCGAGCTGACGGACAATCCGGGCGAGCGCGAGTTCCTCGAGCGGCGCGTCAATCAGCTCGGGGAGTGACGGCCCACGCACGAGGGAATCGATTGTGCGCATCGCGCGAGATCCGTAGCATCACCTCTCTGCCTCCTCGGAGGGAGGAGGCGCGACGGGAGGAAGTGACATGGGGACTTCGGCTGAGCCGAGGCGTACGAGCGGCGGCGGGAATCTGCCGGCGCTGAGCGGGGTCGTGGCGGTCGTCCTGATCGTCGTCGCGTTCGTCGGACTCGGCGGCGACACGCCGACCAGCGAGGATTCCGGCGCAACCATCAATGCGTTCTACGACTCGCACTCGGCGCGTGAATTCATCGCGTCGTTCGTGCTCGCGGCGGCGGCACCGTTTCTCGTCATCTTTGCAGTGAGCCTCGCACTCGCCCTGTGGCCCGCGGGCGGCGGCGGCCGGGCGCTCTGGCAGTTCGTGCTGATCGCGGGCGGCGCGACCGCCGGGTTGGCGTTCGTCATCACGGGGATGCTGCTCTTCGCGCTCACCGACGCGGCCGATCAGAGCAGCACCTCGGAGTCCGCGCTGCAGGCGCTCAACGTGCTCTCCTCCGACAGCTGGGTCGCGTTCAACGCCGGCCTCGGCGTGATGATGCTCGGCGCGGCGGGATCGCTCTTCGTCCGCAAGGCGTCTCCGGTGCTGGCGTGGATCGCACTCGTCGTGGGCATCGCGAGCTTCATCCCGTTCGCCGACTTCGCCGCGCTCATCGTGGCGGGCCTGTGGATCATCTACACGAGCATTCAGCTGTACCGGCGCGGCAGCGAGTTCGCGCCGGCGGCCGTCTGAACGCGTGCGGCCGGCCTCGAGGACGCGCCTCGAGGCCGGCCGCGAGCCGGCGCAATGCGCCGAAGTCGCACGGTTTCCGCGGCAGGCTCAAGGTTCCGCGGCAACGGCCGATCGGATATGTGATGCATGATCGGCGTATTCGACGCGAGCTCTCCGACCCGCGGCGCGACGCCGCTGCTGAGGTTCCTGACGGCGTTCGCCGCCCTGCTCGCGCTGGCGGTGACGGCGCCGGCCGCGGGAGCGATCGTCGGCGGCACGGATCAGACGAGCGATGCCTTCGCCGCTCCGCTCGCGTTCCTGACGATCACGGACTCGTCGGGCACCGGCTGGTGCACCGGCACGCTGATCTCGCCGACGGTCGTGATGACGGCCGCGCACTGTGTCTACGAGACGAGCAGGCGCGGCAATCTGCTGGGCGTCTCGAAGCCGTCTGAGATCGCGGTGCGCGTCGGATCGCGCAACGTCGCGAACGCCGCTCTCGGCACGAAGGCGGGAGTCGTGGCGGTGCTGCCTCAGCCGTTCTACCGCTGGGACGGCAGCCGCCACAACCACGACGTGGCGCTGCTCGCGCTCGATCGCGCAATGCCGCAGGCCCCGGCGGCGCTCGCCGAGCAGCAACCCGACGCCGGCAAGCCACTCCTCATCGCCGGCTACGGCAGCACGTCGACGAACGACAACACGAGGCCCTCCGCGCTCAAGGAAGCCCTCATCGACGCCGCCGATCCGGGGTCGTGCACGCTCGTCTCGGAGTCGTTCGACCCGTCGTGGCTCTTCTGCGGTGCCGCCTCGACCGATCCCGCGCTGCCGGGTGGCACGTCGTGCTACGGCGACTCGGGCGGCCCGGCGTTCGCGTACGAGAACACCGCCGACAATCTCGTCGTCGAGGGCATCATCAGCTACGGCTCGCAGCACAGCTGCGAGTACTCGCGCTCGTACCTCGTGCTCGTCTCGAGCGAGCGCGGCTTCATCGACCGCGCGCTCGTGACGGCGCCGCAGAACTGGAAGAACGCTGCGCGACCTCCCGCCGACGGCGAGGGTCAGGGCCGTCCATCGCAACCTCAACCGGCGGGGCGTCCTCGCGCTGCGCATCGACGACGACAAGAGCCGCCACTCGCGCGTCGGCATCGTCTTCTACACGCATGCGGGCAAGCGCCTCTCGCGCGCCTTCCGCAGCGTGCCCACGAATCAGTGGGTGGAGTTCGACCTCGGCCGCTCCTCGAAGCCGTTCTCGGGCTACGTCTGCGCGCAGGGCTCCGACGCGACGAAGAAGCAGTCGAACGTCGCGTGCGCGGCCAACGTCATCGGGTGACGGGCGCTCAGGTCGACAGGAAGCGGTAGCCCAGCCCGGGCTCGGTCACGATCAGCGCGCGGGTGCCGCGGATCTTCCTCGATCCGCCGCCGCAGCTGCGAGATCTGGACGCGCAGGTTGTCGGCGGCCGCGGCGTCGGGATCGCCCCACACCTCGGCCACGATCGCGCGGTGTGTCAGGAGCCGTCCCGGGTGGCGCATGAAGCGTCGCGAGCAGCGCGAACTGCGTGCGCGTGAGCGACACGACCTCGCCGCGCACCGTCGCGCGTGTGCTCGGCCAGGTCGAGCCGGATCGAGCCGCGCTCGAGCGAGCTGGACTCGGCGAGCGCGCCGGCGGCGGACTCGGCGTGGCGCAGGGCGACGCGCACGCGCGCGAGCAGCTCGCGCACGGAGAACGGCTTGGCGACGTAGTCGTCGGCGCCGAGGTCGAGCGCCTCGACCTTGGCGGCGTCCTCGCCCTGGGCCGAGAGCACGATGATCGGCAGCGCCGGGAACAGCACGCGCACGCGCCGGATGACGTCGAAGCCGCTCATGCCCGGCAGGCCGAGGTCGAGCAGCACGAGGTCGAACGCGCCGTTCGTGATGCGCGCGAGCGCGTCCTCGCCGCGTGAGCACCGCCGTGACGACGTACTCCTGCGCCTCGAGCGCGACGCGCAGCGCGCGCAGCACGGTCGGCTCGTCGTCGACGAGCAGGATCAGGGGCGCTTCACGCGTCGCCCGCCGGCAGCTCGACCGTGAACGTGGCGCCGCCGCCCGGCGTCGGCTCGACGCGGATGTGGCCGCCGTGCGCCTCGACGAAGCCGCGGCTGATGGCGAGGCCGAGCCCGGTGCCGCGCGCGGTGATCGTGGCCGGGGCGCAGCCGGTAGTACGGCTCGAAGATGCGCCGCCGCTCGGCCTCCGGCACGCCGTGGCCGTGGTCGACGACGGTGATGCGCAGCGTCGTCGCCGTCGCTCGACGCGTACAGGCCGAGCGCATCGTCGGGGTCGGCGCGGCTGGCGTTCTCGAGCAGATTCACGAGCACCTGACGGATCATCGTCTCGTCGACGCTCACGGGCGGCAGCTCGGCGGCGCCGTCGATGTCGACGACCTGCCCGTCGAGCGCCGCGGCGGCATCGTCGACCGCCGCGTAGAGCAGCTCGTCGACCGGCATGCAGCGTGCGCCGCGGCTGCAGCGACGCCGGCCTCGATGCGCGAGAGGTCGAGCATGTTGGCGACCAGCCGCATGAGCCGCTCGGCCTCGTGCTCGATGCCGCCGAGCAGCGCCTCGCGCTCGTGCTCGGGCACGTCCTCGCGCAGCGCGGAGGCCGACGCGGTGATCGCGGTGAGCGGCGTGCGCAGGTCGTGCGAGACGGACTGCAGCAGCGCGGTGCGCAGGCGGTCGGTCTCCTTGAGCGCCTGCAGCAGCAGCGCCTCGTGCTCCAGCCGCGCGCGCCCGAGCGCCAGGCCGAGGATGCCGCAGAACGACTCGAGCACCGCGAGCGTCTCGCCGGTCGGCTCGCCGCTGGCCCGTGTCGACCGCGAGCAGCCCGAACGTGACGCCGCTGTCGCCGATGGGCAGCGTGAGCAGGCCGCCGTCGCCGCGCAGCGTGCGCACCTCGGGCGCGCCCGTGCGGCGTGAGCGCCTGGTCGAGCGCGCTCGGAGGCGTCGCGGCCGTCGCGCCGACCCGCTCGTCGAGCTCGCTCGTCGCGCACGGTCACGCGCAGCGCGGCGCCGCGCAGACCGAGGCCGTCGGCGAGATCGCGAGAGCGTGCGGCGCAGCGGCGGGCCGCAGGTCGTCGCTGCGGATGAGGTCGACCGCGAGCGTCTGCAGCAGCTCCATGCTGCGCGCCCGGCGCGTGGCCGCGGCGCTCGCCGTGCGGAAGCCGCCCACGTAGTTCGCGAGGACGAGCGCGATCAGCACGTAGATGACGAACGCCGCGATGCTCGCCGACGACTCGATGCGGAACGAGTAGTACGGCTGCGTGAAGAGGAAGTTGAAGCCAGCGCGCTGATCAGCGCGAGCGACGAGCGAGAGCGCGCGGCCGCCGTTCGATGGCGACGAGCGGCGGCAGCAGCAGCACGAGCGCGATCGAGCCGGTGTCGAGGTGCGTCGCGGAGCGGCACGAGCACCGCGATCGCGACGATCAGCAGGAACAGCGAGGCCGCGCCCGCCAGCGCGCCGCGCCAGGCCGCCTCCTCGTCGAGCTCGGGGAGATGGCGGCGGATCGCGGCGACGCTGCGCGCGCGCAGGCTCATTGCGAACGCAGCTCGCTGAGCGCGAGGTTGAGCTCGAGCACGTTGACGCGCGCGGCTGCCGAGGAACCCGAGCGTCGGGTCGTGCACGTGGCTGCGCACGAGCTGCTCGACGCGCTGCGGCTGGAGGCCGCGGGCGCGCGCCACGCGGTTCACCTGGACGAGCGCGCTCGGCAGCGAGACGTCGGGGTCGAGGCCCGAGGCCGAAGCGGTCACGAGGTCGACCGGCACCTGGGCGATGGCCACGCCGTTCTCCTTCGCGGCGGCCGCAAGGCGCTCCTTCACCGCGGCCGCGAGATCGGCGCTGTTCGGACCGAGGTTCGAGCCCCCGGATCCGCTGGCGTCGTAGTTCGCCGGCCGACGGCGCGGCCGTGGAACCACTGCGCGCCCTTCCACTCCTGGCCGATCAGCGACGAGCCGACGACGCGGCCGCCGGACGTGCACGAGCGAGCCGTCGGCCTTGTCCGAGAATCCCGCCTGGCCGATGCCCCAGACCACGAGCGGGAAGGCGACGCCGCAGATGAGCGTGAGCGCGGCGAGGGCGAGCAGCGAGCGAACGGTGTCGCGGAGGATGGTGGGCATGGCGGTCACGCTCCGAGGGCGGTGATGATGATGTCGATGAGCTTGATGCCGATGAACGGCACGATGATCCCGCCGAGGCCGTAGATGGCGACGTTGCGGCGCAGCAGGCTCGCCGCCGAGGACGGGCCGGTAGGCGCACGCCGCGCAGGGCGAGCGGGACGAGGGCGATGATGATCAGCGCGTTGAAGATGATCGCCGAGAGGATCGCCGAGTGGGGCGAGTGCAGATCGAGGATGTTGAGCGAGTCGAGCTGCGGGTAGGCGGCGACGAAGATCGCCGGGATGATCGCGAAGTACTTGGCGAGGTCGTTCGCGATCGAGAACGTCGTCAGCGCGCCGCGCGTGATCAGCAGCTGCTTGCCGATCTCGACGATGTCGAGCAGCTTCGTCGGGTTCGAGTCGAGGTCGACCATGTTGCCGGCCTCCTTGGCGGCCGACGTGCCGGCGTTCATGGCGACGCCGACGTCGGCCTGGGCGAGCGCGGGCGCGTCGTTGGTGCCGTCGCCCGTCATCGCGATCAGCTGCCCGCCCTCCTGCTCCTTGCGGATCAGCGCGAGCTTGGCCTCGGGCGTGGCCTCGGCGAGGTAGTCGTCGACGCCGGCCTCGGCCGCGATCGCGGCCGCGGTCAGCGGGTTGTCGCCCGTGATCATGACGGTGCGGATGCCGGCCTCGCGCATCTGGTCGAAGCGCGCGCGGATGCCGTCCTTGACGACGTCCTTGAGCTCGACGACGCCGAGCACGCGTGCGTCCTCCGACACCACGAGCGGCGTGGAGCCGCCGCGTGCGACGCCGTCGACGATCGTCGCCGAGCTCGGGCGGGATCGTGCCGCCGCGCTCCTCGACGAAGCGCCGCACCGCGTCGCCGGCGCCCTTGCGCAGCTCGCGGCCGTCGATGTCGACGCCGCTCATGCGGGTCTCGGCCGAGAAGGCGATGAAGCGCGCCGAGGCGGCCGACAGGTCGCGCCCGCGGAGGTCGAACAGCTCCTTCGCGAGCACGACGATCGAGCGACCCTCCGGCGTCTCGTCCGGCAGCGACGAGAGCTGCGCGGCCTCGGCGAGCTCGCGGTCGGTCACGCCCGGCACGGGCAGGAAGCGGGCGGCCTGGCGGTTGCCGAGCGTGATCGTGCCGGTCTTGTCGAGCAGCAGCACGGAGACGTCGCCGGCGGCCTCGACCGCGCGACCGGAGGTGGCGAGCACGTTGCGGCGCACGAGCCGGTTCATGCCCGCGATGCCGATCGCCGAGAGCAGCGCGCCGATCGTCGTCGGGATGAGCGAGACGAAGAGCGCCGCCAGCACGGCGAGCGTGATGCCGGCACCCGCGAAGTGCGCCATCGGCACGAGCGCGGCGCAGACGACGAGGAAGATCAGGCTCATGCCCGCGAGCAGGATCGAGAGCGCGATCTCGTTGGGCGTGCGCTGGCGCTCGGCGCCCTCGACGAGGGCGATCATGCGGTCGAGGAACGTCTCGCCGGGGTTCGCGGTGACGCGGACGACGATGCGGTCGCTGAGCACGCGCGTGCCGCCGGTGACGCCGGAGCGGTCGCCGCCCGCCTCGCGGATCACCGGCGCCGACTCGCCGGTCACGGCCGACTCGTCGACCGAGGCGATGCCCTCGATGATCTCGCCGTCGGCCGGGATCACGTCGCCGGCCTCGCAGACGACGCGATCGCCCGCGCGCAGATCCGGCGCCGGGCGCGGCTCCTCGACGTCGCCGGGGCCGAGCAGGCGCGCGATCGTGGTGGTGCGCGTCTTGCGCAGGCTCTCGGCCTGGGCCTTGCCGCGGCCCTCGGCGAGCGCCTCGGCGAAGTTCGCGAAGAGCACGGTCAGCCACAGCCAGATCGCGATCTGGAGCTCGAACGCGACGGCGTGGCCCTGGATGACGTCGACGGCGAGCTGTCCGGTGACGAGCACCGAGACGACCCACACCGAGAAGATCACGGGGTTGCGCAGGAGCGCGCGGGGATCGAGCTTGCGGAACGAGTCGAGCAGTGCGCGCGCGAGCGATCGTCGGCTCGAGCAGCGAGGTGGTGGCGGTGGTCACCAGAGCCTCCCGGTAAGGGACTCGGTCAGGGGGCCGAGAGCGAGGGCGGGGAAGAAGGACAGGGCGCCGACCAGCAGGATCACGCCGATCAGGAGTCCGACGAAGATCGGCGAGGAGGTCGGCATGCTGCCGCTGGACGCCGGCCGGGTCTTCTGGGCGGCCAGTGCACCGGCCAGGCCGAGCGCGGGCAGGATCACGAGGAAGCGGCCGAGCACCATCGCCGCGCCCAGCAGGTAGTCGTAGTAGTTCGTCGCCGCGGTCAGGCCCGCGAACGCCGAGCCGTTGTTGTTCCAGGCCGAGGCGAGCGCGTAGAGGATCTCGCTGAAGCCGTGCGGCCCGGCGTTGAGCGGGCCGGCGAGGCCGTCGTGCGAGCACCGACGACAGCCCGAGCGGTGACGAGGAAGCCGACCGGCATCACGAGCACGCCGAGCGTCGCGAGCTTCACCTCGCGCGCGCCGATCGACTTGCCCAGGAACTCCGGTGTGCGGCCCGACCATCAGGCCCGCGATGAACACCGTCAGCGTGGCGAAGAGCAGGATCGAGTAGAGACCGGTGCCGACGCCGCCCGGGGCGACCTCGCCGAGCAGCATCATCGTCATCGGCACCGCGCCGCCGATCGCGGTGAAGGAGTCGTGCATCGAGTTGACCGCGCCGGTCGACGTGCCGGTCGTGGCGACGCTGAAGATCGCGGCCTCCTGCACGCTGAAGCGCTGCTCCTTGCCCTCGATGTTGGGCGCGTGCGTGAGGCCGGCTGCGGTCAGCGCCGGCGTCGTGCGCGTCTCGGCGGCGAGCGAGATGCCGAACGCCGGTGCCGAGCAGGAGCGAGCATCGCGGCGAGCAGCGCGATGCCCTCGCGCATCCGCCCGAGCATGCGACCGAACAGGAACGGCATCGCGAACGGGATCAGCAGCAGGCTCCAGATCTCGAGCAGGTTCGTGAACGGCGTCGGGTTCTCGTAGGGGTGCGAGGAGTTCGCGTTGAACGAGCCGCCGCCGTTCGTGCCGAGCTCCTTGATCGCCTCCTGGCCCGCGAACGGGCCGCGCGCGATCGTCTGCGTCGCCGCCGGCCAGCGTCTGGACGTGGGCCGGGCCGTCGAACGTCTGCACGACGCCGCGCGCGAGCAGCACGACGCCGACGACGAGCGCGAGCGGAAGCAGCACGTAGAGCGTGCCGCGCACGAGGTCGGCCCAGAAGTTGCCGATGCCGCGGCTCTCGGAGCGGACGAAGCCGCGCACGAGCGCGACCGCGACCGCCATGCCGACCGCCGCCGAGGCGAAGTTCTGCACCGCCAGGCCGATCATCTGCGTGAGGTAGCTCATGGTGAGCTCGGGCGAGTAGGACTGCCAGTTCGTGTTGGTCACGAACGAGACCGCGGTGTTGAACGCGAGGTCCGGGCGCACGCCCTTCATGTCGGCCGGGTTCAGCGGCAGCGACGCCCTGGAGGCGCTGCAGCGCGTAGAGGAAGAGCGTCGGAGACGAGCGAGAACGACGAGGACGGCGCGCGCGTACCGACCCCAGCGCCATGTCGTGCTCGGGGTCGATGCGCAGCGACGCGGTAGATGAGGCGCTCGACGCGGGCGCGAGCCACGCCAGCGCACGGCCCGGCCGGCCCTCGTAGACGCGCTGCAGATGCACGGCGAGCAGCGCTGCCGCCGCGAGCAGGCTGCCGACCAGGACGACGAGCAGGATCGCCGTGGCCATCAGAAGCGCTCCGGCCGGACGAGCGCCACGATGAAGTAGACGAACAGCCCGACGGTGACGATCAGGCCGATGACCTGCGAGGTGCGTCACAGCCGCTCGATCCCGAGCAGGAAGGCGGCGCAGACCGCGAAGAGCACGAGCGTGAAGACGACGGCGAAGATGTCCATGCCTCGACCGTACGGCGCGCGTGCGAAGACGCCCGAAAGGACGGCGGCCGAGCGTCTGAAGAGCGCCTAAAGACGCCGGGTCGAGCCGCGCGCGCGGCCTACACTCGAAGCGTGGCCGCCTCGCCCCGCCTGCGCGGATTCCTGCGTCTCTACCTCGGCGCCGCCGCCGGCGTCGGCAAGACCTACCAGATGCTCGGCGACGCCCGGCTGGCCGCCGAGGAGGGCGCCGACCTCGTGATCGGCTACCTCGAGCCGCACGGGCGCGTGGCCGACCGAGGAGCGCGCGCGCGGTCTCGAGCGCGCGCCGCTCGTGCGCTACGGCTCGGGCGGCCGCGCCGAGAGCGAGCCCGACTACGACTGGCTGCTCGAGCGCCGGCCGAGCGTCGCGATCATCGACGAGCTGGCGCACACGAATGCCGCCGGCGCCGCGCGCCGCAAGCGCTACGACGACGTCGCGCTGCTGCTCGACAACGGCATCGACGTCTGGACGACGGTCAACATCCAGCACCTCGAGAGCCTCAACAGCCGCATCCGCGCGCTCACCGGCGTCGAGGTGCGCGAGACGTTCCCCGACCGCTGGCTGCACGAGGCCGACGAGATCCGCCTCGTCGACCTCAGCCCGCGCTCGCTGCGCGAGCGCATCGCGCGCGGCCTCGTCTACCCGCCCGATCGCGTCGACGCCGCGCTCAAGGGCTTCTTCACGGTCGAGAACCTGACGGCGCTGCGCGCGCTCGTCCTGCACGAGCTGGCCGAGGTCGCGGCCGCCGAGCTCCAGAGCCTCCTCGCCCGGAGCGCGCCCGAGCGAGCGCGTCCTGGTCGCGATCGGCGGCCGCCGCGACTCCTACGCCTATCTCGTCCGCACCGGCGCGCGCCTCGCGCGCCGCAGCGACTCGGAGCTCTACGTGCTCGCCGTCGAGCCCCAGGACGGCCGCGTGAACGCCGAGACCGCGAGCGTCCTCACGGACGCCGAGGCGCTGACCCGCTCGCTCGGAGGCATCTTCCTCCGCCGCCGAGCCGACAACCCCGCGGCCGAGATCATCCGCGAGGCCCGAGCGCAGCGCATCACGCAGATCGTCGTAGGCAAGAGCCGCCGCTCCCCCCTGAGAACCCGCTTCGGCGGCACCCTCGTAGAAGCAGTCCTACGAGGCACGTCGGGCATAGACGTCCACGTGGTAGCGGACCCGGCGCAAGCCGACCGCTGAGACTGCACGATTGGGGTCTGACCCCTATCGTGCACGCCGAGAACGTTGCCGGCCACTGGACACGGCGCGTGCACGATTGGGGTCAGACCCCAATCGTGCAGACCGCCGCGTATGGAGGGCCCGCATTCGGCCGCCTCCTACGATCGGGCCGATGCGTTGGTCTCCTACTTCGCGCGGGCCGGCTACGCGGGCCAACGCTCAGCGCAACTCGCGCGGGACGGCCGAGCGGCTCGAGCGGTGGACGCCTGTGCGCGACGCGCTCTGGGCGGTGCTCGACCGGTACGTCCCTGCGGACGCCCGCGTCGCGGTCGTGGGCGCGGGCAACGGGGACGACGTTCCGCTGCGGCGCCTGGCTGAGCGGTCGGCGCGCGTCGACCTGGTCGACCTCGACGCGAAGGCCGCGCGGCGGGCTCGCGCGCGACTGCCGGGCGACCTGCGCGGGCGCGTCGAGGTCGTGCGCGAGGACGTCACGGCGGGGATCGCCGACGACGCTGGTGACGACCGCCGCGCGCGGCGATCTGCCGGCGGTGCGCGAGGCGCCGCCGACGCCGATCGGGAAGGGCGGCTACGACGTCGTCATCGGCGACCTGCTCTACAGCCAGCTGCTCTACCCGGCGCTGCGCGACACGACGCTGCCGCGCGAGCGCATCGGCGTCGTGCTGGCGCGCATCGACCGGCCGCTCGTGGCGTCCGTCGTGCGCCGGCTGCATGCGAGCGTCGCGCCCGGCGGAGTCGTCGTGCACGTCCACGATCCGCTCGGCTGGTGGGACGACCACGTGCAGCCCGTCTCGCTCGACGAGATCCTCTCCGCCGCCGCGACCGATGCGGAGGCGGCGCTCGAGCTCGTGGCGCGCGGCCACGGCCCGAGCGCGTGCGACCCGCGCGCGATCGCGCTCGAGGCGGGCGTCCCGCTCCTCGAGACGACCTTCTGGCGCTGGCCGTTCCAGCGCGGCGTCGACTACCTGGCGTGCGCGACGGTGACGCGCCCGGGCGTGCCTCCACTGCACTAGCCTCTCCTCATGGACGCACTCGAGCAGTACCTGTCGGAGCGCTACTGGTCGGAGGACGACCTGCTGCGCGAGGTGCGCGCGGACATCGCCGAGCGGGGCCCGCAGATCCAGGTCAGCGCCGAGGCGGGGCGGCTGCTCGCGCTGCTGGTGCGCGCTGGCCGGCGCGACGCGCGTGCTCGAGATCGGCACGCTCTTCGGCTACAGCGGCATCTGGATGGCCCGCGAGCTGCCGGCCGGCGGACGGCTCGACACGATCGAGATCGAGAAGCTGCATGCCGATGCCGCCGAGCACTGGTTCGAGCGCGCCGGTCTCGCCGATCGCGTGACCGTGCACCGCGGCGCGGGCCTCGACGTGCTCGCGACGCTCCCGGGGCCGTACGACGTCGCGTTCATCGACGCCGACAAGTCGACCTACCCGGAGTACGTGCGCCTCTCGCTCGAGCGGTTGCGGCCGGGCGGCATGGTCATCGCCGACAACGCCATCCGCCTCGGACGAATCGTCGAGGCGGGCGTCTCGGAGGACATGGACGGCATCCGCGCGATGCACGACCTGCTCGGCTTCCGACTCCGAGCCTCGTGTCGACGGCGCTGCCGGTCGGCGACGGGCTGGCCGTCGCAGTCAAGAGGAGCTGAGCCGGGTGACGACGTACCGGCCATCGCCCCGCCCGACGTTCGACGGGCCGGCGCTGATCCCGTACGCGCAGGTGACGCGCCACATCTGGGGCGATCCCGAGGCAGGTGAGGTCGCCGACTGGATCTACGCCTCGACCGAGCACGTCCACGCGCTCGTGTTCGGTCTCGCGCCCGGCACCTGGTTCCGGCACTCGCCCGAGTTCCGCACGATCTTCGGCGCCGACGAGCTGCTCTACGTCCTGCGCGGGACGATGCTGCTCGCGAATCCCGAGACGGGCGAGGTGCTGCGCGTGCCACGCGGCGGCCACGCGTTCTTCCGCAGCGACACCTGGCACCACGTCTACGCGCACGGGAACGAGGAGCTGCGCGTGCTCGAGCTGTACGCGCCGCCGCCCGCGTCCGGCTCGTCGGGCGCCTACGCGCGCACGAAGCCGTACCTCGAGCCGGCCGACTGGCGCTACGGCGACGACGCAGTGCTCGGGCACCTGCCGGGAGCCGAGCCCGCGCGGCGGACGCTCTTCGAGCCGCCGATCGTGTGGCGGCGCTCCCTCGACGTCCTCGAGGGCATCTACGCGAGCACCGAGCACCTCACCGCGGGCCTGCTCGAGCTGAACCCCGGCGAGATCTCGACCTCGCACACGCACGGCGGCGACGAGGTCGTCTACGCGCTCGAGGGCGTGTTGCACGTCCGCGCGTTCGGCGACGACGGCAACAGCGTGTTCGAGCTGAACCCCGACGATGCCGCCTACATCCCCAAGGGCGTCGCGCACGAGTACCGCAGCTACGGCTCCGCCCCGGTGCGCGCGCTGTTCGGCGTCGCGCCGAACTACCTGCCGTGACGCGCGCGATCGGCATCGACGTCGGGGGCACGAAGATCGCTGCCGGCCTGGTCGACACCGACACGGGCGTCTGCGATGCCCGCTTCGAGCGCGTGACGCGGCCCGAGCGCGACGCCTCCGTCGTGCTGGAGGAGTGCGTCGGCGATGGCGCAGCGCCTGGCCGCCGGGCAGAGCGTCCCGATCGGCATCGGCGTGTGCGAGCTCGTCGACCGCGAGGGCCACACGCAGTCGGCGCAGACGCTCGACTGGCGCGCGCTCGACGTCGGCGGGCGCATTCGCGCGCGTCGGCCCGGCGGTGGTGGAGAGCGACGTGCGCGCCGCCGCAGTCGCCGAGGCGCGCTTCGGGGGCGGCCGCGGCGTCGAGGAGCTGCTCTACCTGACGGTCGGGACGGGAATCTCGTGCTGCCTGGTCCTGAACGGCAGCGCGTACGCGGGTGCGCGCGGGAACGCGATCTGCTTCGGCGCGCCGCCGGTCGAGAACGCCGCGAGCGGCCTCGCCCTGGCCGCCGCCGGGGGGCGCGCGTGGGCCGAGGAGGTGCTCGCAGACCCGTCGCTCGACCACGTCGTCGAGACGGCCGCGGCAGCACTCGGCGCCGGCCTGGCCTGGCTCGTCAACGCCTTCGACCCGGGCACGGTCGTGATCGGCGGCGGCCTCGGGCTGGTCGATCGCTACCGCGATCTCGCAGTGGCGGCGATGCGGCCGATGATCTTCGCCGACAACTCGCGCGACCTGCCGGTCGTGCCGGCGCAGCTCGGCGCGGACGCGGGCGTGATCGGCGCGGCGCTCGCCGCCGTGCCCCGCTAGGTTGCCGACGTCAGCCACGCAGGGAGACCGCCATGACGCCCACTGAATCGCTGCACGCCATCTGCGACGCCTGGAATCGCCTCGACAACGACGCCCTCGCCGAGTTGTTCGCCGAGGACGGGGTCTTCGAGGACCCGCTGCACGAGCGCACCTTGCGCGGCCGCGAGGACATCCGCGCCGTCAATGCGCCGGCGATGGGCGCGCTGAGCGAGTGCGAGGTGACGCATCGGGGCCGTCGCCGAGCGCGGCGATCTCGGGCTCGCGGAGGGCATGTTCCGCTCGGCGCTCGCAGACGGCGGCGGGCGCTTCGACTTCCCGTTCGCCATGGTCGTGGAGTTGCGCGACGGGCGCATCGCGCGGCTCACCGAGTACTTCGACACCGCTCCGCTCACGTGAGTGCGGCCGACGCGACGCGGGAGCGCGAGCCGCTCTCGTACACCGTCCGCCGGTCCCCGTACTTCGAGCGGACGCTCGCGGCCGGGGCGCTCGGGTTCATGGTCTACAACCACACGTACATGCCCATCGACTACGGGCGCGACCCCGTCGAGGAGTACCGGGCGATCACGCAGGGCGTGACGCTCTGGGACGTCGGCGCCGAGCGTCAGGCGCAGCTGCGCGGCCCGGATGCGCTGAGCTTCGCCGACTACCTGAGCCCGCGCGACCTGCTCGATCTCGCGGTCGGGCGCTGCCGCTTCTCGCCGGTCTGCGATCCGCGCGGCCAGGTGATGGCCGACTGCATCGTCCTCCGGCCGTTCGAGGACACGGTGTGGTACTCGCACTCGGATTGCGACATCTCGCTGTGGGCCTACGGGCTGGCGCTGGCACGCGGTGCTCGGGTCGAGGTCGAGGAGGCCGACGTCGCACCGCTGCAGCTCCAGGGCCCGCTCGCAGCGACCGTCCTCGCGCCGCTCTACGACGGCGACCTGGCTGCGCTGCGGCGTTTCGACTGCGCGCCGGTGGACGTCGCCGGAGTGCCGTGCGTCGTCTCCAACACCGGCTGGAGCAAGGAGGCGGGGTTCGAGATCTACCCGCTCGGCTCCGACCGCTGCCTCGAGCTGTGGGACGCGATCGCGGCCGCCGGCGAGCCGCACGGACTGCTCGTCACCGGGCCCAACATCACGCGCGCGGTCGAGCAGGGCATCACGGACACGCAGTACAAGATGAACTCGGGCATGACCGCGCTGGAGGCGGGCCTCGAGTCGATGCTCCAGCTCGACGGCGACGACTTCATGGGCCGGGACGCACTGCTCGCCGAGCGGGCGCGCGGCTCCGCGCGGCGCACCATCGGGCTCGTGGCCGCGGGCGAGCCGGTGCCCTTCCTCGAGGACTTCTGGCCGGTGCTCGACGCCGGCGGCAACGACGTCGGCGTCGCCCGCTGGGCCGTGTTCTCCTACGCGCTCGAGCAGAACATCGCCATCGCGCTCGTCGACGCCGCCGTCGGCGATGCCGACGAGCTCGTGCTGAGGGCACCGGACGGGGATCGCGCAGCTCGCGTCCACCCGATCCCGTTCGTGTGAGCGCGCGGAGCCTAGACTGACGCTCTGATGGCATCGCCGTCCGCTTCCTACAGCTTCACGATCCGCGTCGTGCTGCCCTCGGCGCCCGGCAGCTTCGCGCAGATCGCCGCGGCGATCGGCGCCGCCGGCGGCGATCTCGGCGCCATCGACCTCGTGCGCGCGGGCTCCGAGGGGACGGTCCGCGACGTCACCGTCAACGCCGGTGACTCGGATCACGGGAAGCAGATCGTCGATGCCGTCCGCGCGCTGCCCGGCGTCGATGTGCAGAGCGTCTCCGACCGAACGTTCCTGTTGCACCTCGGCGGCAAGATCGAGGTGGTGTCGAAGTCGCCCATCCGCACGCGCGACGATCTCTCGATGGCGTACACGCCGGGAGTCGCCCGCGTCTGCCTCGCGATCGCCGACGCGCCCGAGCGGGCCTGGTCGCTCACGATCAAGCGCAACACCGTGGCCGTCGTGTCCGACGGCACGGCCGTGCTCGGTCTCGGCGACATCGGCCCCGAGGCGGCCATGCCCGTGATGGAGGGCAAGGCGATGCTGTTCAAGGAGTTCGGCGGCGTCGACGCGTTCCCGATCTGCCTCGCCACGAAGGACGTCGACGAGATCGTGCGCACCGTCAAGGCGCTCGCGCCCGGCTTCGGCGGGATCAACCTCGAGGACATCTCCGCGCCGCGCTGCTTCGAGATCGAGCGCCGCCTGCGCGAGGAGCTCGACATCCCGGTCTTCCACGACGATCAGCACGGGACGGCCGTGGTCGTGCTCGCCGCGTTCCTGAACTCGCTGCGTCTCGTGGGCAAGCGGCCAGAGGACGTCAAGGTCGTGATGACCGGCGCCGGTGCGGCGGGCGTCGCGTGCACGAAGATGCTGCTCGCCGCCGGGGTGCGGCAGATCGTCGGCGCCGACCGGGCGGGCGCCATCCATCGCGGCCGCAGCGGCCTCGACGCGACGAAGCAGTGGTACGCCGACAACACGAACCCGGACGGCTTCACCGGCACGGCCGACGAGGCGCTGCGCGGGGCCGACGTCTTCATCGGGCTGTCCGCCCCCGGCGCCGTCTCCGTGGACGCGGTGCTCGGCATGGCGGACGACGCGATCGTCTTCGCGATGGCGAACCCGACCCCGGAAGTGCCGCCGGAGGCGCTGGCCGGGCGCGTGGCCGTGATCGCGACGGGCCGCTCCGACTACCCCAACCAGATCAACAACGTGCTCGCGTTCCCCGGCATCTTCCGCGGCGCGCTCGACGTGCGCGCGAGCGAGATCAACGAGGAGATGAAGCTCGCGGCCGGCGAGGCGCTGGCCTCCGTCGTGACGGCCGACGAGCTCTCCGCCGAGTACGTGATCCCGAGCGTCTTCAACCGCGACGTGGCGACCGTGATCGCCGAGGCCGTCGCGCGGGCCGCGACCGAGAGCGGCGTCGCACGGCGCGACACGTCGGCGAGCCCGCAGGCCGAGGCCGAGCTCTACCCCTGACAGCGAGTCAGCGATCGTCAGGTACAACGTCGCCCGAAGCGCCTCGCCGGTCTGCGGGACGCTGTCGTCGAGCTTGCGGATGTCGGGCACCCGCGAGCGGTCGATCGTCGTCACGTCGGGCCAGTCGATCTCGATGAGATTGCCCGCGGGATCGCGCAGGTACATCTGCACGGAGCCGTCCGGCAGCTCGTACATGTCCTCGAAGAACGAGTCCTTCTCGGCGATCCCGAGCGACTGCACCAGCTCGTAGGCGGTCTCGAAGTCGTCCACGTTGATGCCGATGTGGTGGAACGCCGGCGGGTCGGCGTCGCGCTGGAAGAGGTGCAGCTGCAGGTCGCCGAGGCGCAGGTACTGCACCGGGAACGCGAAGTTGTAGGTCGGGATCTTCTCCATGCCGAAGACCTCGGTGTAGAAGCGCACCGACTTCTCGAGGTCGACGGCGTGGATGCTGACGTGGTTGAACCCCGTGGCGCGCACGCTTACTTCGCGCCCTTGCTCGCGGAGACCCACTCGACGATCTGCTCGGGCGTGATCGGGAGCGACGTGATCTGCACGCCGTAGGGCGACAGCGCATCCTCGATCGCCGCGCTCATGATCGCGGGGGAGAGCATGCGACCGCCCTCGCCGGCGCCCTTGATGCCATACGGCGTGTACGGCGACGGCGTCTCCTGATGGTCGACGGTCATGACCGGCGCGTCCATGGACGAGGGCAGGTGGTAGTACTCGAAGTCCTCGTTCAGGAGGCGGCCCTGGTCGTCGTACTTGTACTCCTCGAGCAGTGCCGTGCCGAGGCCCTGCACGGTGCCGCCGATGATCTGGCCGTTGAGCGTCCTCGGGTTCACGATCGTGCCGGCGTCGTGCACGGCGGCGTAGCGCAGGAACTCGAACTTCCCGGTCTCGGGATCGACCTCGATCACGGCGATGTGCCAGGCGTGGCCGACGAACGGGTAGAAGATGCCGAGGTCGGAGCGGTCGTCGTTCGGGAGCGTCGTGAGCGGGTGGTCGTAGGTCGACTGCGAGGCCAGGCCGCTCTCCATGTCGGCCGGCAGGTCGAGCCGGAACATGTACGCGCTCAGCGCGACCTCGGCGAGCGTGAGCTGGCGGTCGGGCACGCCGCGCACGCCCACCGCGCCGTCGCGGAACTCGAGGTCGTCCTCCGACACCTCCAGCTTGTGGGCGACGAGGCGCTTGATCTTGTCCTTGAGCTCGGCGGCGGCGCCCGCCACGGCGCCCGAGACCATCACCGTGTAGCGCGAGCCGCCGGGGCCGGTGCCCGGAAGCGCGTGCTGCGAGTCGGCGTAGGTCACCGTGATCGACGTGGGATCGACGTCGAACTCCTCGGCCAGGACCTGCGAGACGACGGTCTCGGGACTGTTGCCCCAGAGCGACTGCGAGTGCAGCGTCACGACGATGTTGCCGGTCGGGTCGATCTGCAGGCTCGCGCTCTCGGGGCTCGAGGTGGGCGTGAACTCGGGCTTGTCGAACCAGAACCAGAACTCCGTCGAGCTGAAGACGCTGCGCTCGTTGGACGCCACGACGCCGATGCCGACGTGCCGCCCCTCGGCGCGCGCGCGATCGCGCTCGGCGACCCAGTGGTCGTAGTCGACGGCCGCCAGCACCTTCTCGAGCACGCCCTGGTAGTTGCCGCTGTCGTAGATGTTGCCGGTCGGGGTGCGGTAGGGGAACTGGTCGGGCTGGATCAGGTTGCGGCGCCGGATGTCGACGCGATCGACGCCGAGATCCTGCGCGGCGAGGTCGACGAGCCGCTCGATCACCCAGTTGCTCACCTCGGCGCCGAAGCCGCGGTAGGCGCCCTGCTGGTTCTTGTTCGTCAGGATCGCGGCGAGCGAGTACTCGACGTGCTGGATCCGGTACGGCCCGACGATCTGCGAGAGCGCGTTGCCGTGCGTGCCGGTGCCGAACTGCAGGTACGCGCCGTAGTCGTCGGTGCACGAGATGCGCACGGCCTGGAACGTGCCGTCGTCGTCGAAGGCGAGCGCGGCGTCGTAGTGGCGGTCGGATCCGCAGTGGTCGTTGTTGGTGATGTGCGTGACGCGATCCTCGACGTACTTCACCGGGCAGCCGGCGATCATCGCGAGGAACGACGTGAAGATCGGCACCTTGTGCATGAAGAACTTCGAGCCGAAGCTGCCGCCGGCCGCCACCGGCACGAGGCGGAGCTTGCTCGCCGGGATCTTCAGCGTCATCGCGTACAGCCACAGGAAGTACGTGAAGTTCATCGAGTTGCCGTACACGGTGAGCACGCCCGTGCCGCGGTCGTAGTCCGCGATCGCGCCGTTCGTGTCCATCGGCATGCCGGTCGAGCGCGGCCAGTAGAGCTTGGCCTGCACCGTGCGGTCGGCGTCGGCGAACGCCTTGTCGACCTCGCCGAACGAGAACGTGCGCTCGTAGGCGACGTTCGTCTCCATCTTCTCGTGGACGAGCGGGCCGCCCTCCTTGCGCGCCTCGAACGGATCGAGCACCACGGGCAGCGGCTCGTAGTCCACCTCGATGAGATCGCAGGCGTCCTCGGCGATGTAGCGGTTCTCGGCGACCACGGCGGCCACGCATTCGCCGTAGTGGCGCACCTTCTCGATCGCGATCATGTCCTGGATGATCGGACCGGCGCCGAACGACGGCAGGGGATTCGCGCGCTCGCTGACGTCCTTGCCCGTGACGACGGCGATCACGCCGGGCAGCTTCTCGGCCGCCTCGGTGCGGATCGCGAGGATCTTCGCGTGCGCGTGCGGGCTGCGGACGATCGCCGCGTGCGCCATCCCCGGCAGCTTGATGTCGTCGATGTAGCGCCCCTCGCCGCGCAGGAACCGGGGATCCTCGACGCGGTTGATGCTCTTGCCGAGCCAGCGGCGCGTCACGTCCGCGTCGCCGGCGGTGTCGCGCGCGACCTTCGCGGCGTTCGGATCCTGCTCGATGATCACCGGGAACCTCCCTCGAGGGCGCCGGCCGAGGCCGCCTGCGATGCGGCCTGGATGGACTCGACGATCTGCTGGTAGCCGGTGCAGCGGCAGGTGACGCCGCTGATCGCCTCGCGGATCTCGTCGTCGCTGCCGCCCTCGGGATGCGCGCGCATGAACTCGACCGCGGTCATCAGCATCGCGGGCGTGCAGAACCCGCACTGCAGGCCGTGGTTCTCGGTGAACGCCTGCTGGAGCGCGCTCAGCGTGCCGTCGCGCTCGGCGAGTCCCTCGACCGTCTCGACCTCGTGGCCGTCGGCCTGCACCGCGAGCATCAGGCACGAGCGCACGGCCTGCCCGTCGAGCAGCACGTTGCAGTTCCCGCAGAAGCCGTGCTCGCAGGCGAGATGCGTACCCGTCAGGTCGAGATCCTCGCGCAGGAAGTCGGCGAGCGTGCGGCGCGGCTCGACACTGCCCTCGCGCCAGGTGCCGTTCACCTGCACGCGCACGGGATGGGTGGCGGTGTCCCGGGCGGTCACGATGCCTCCTCCGCTGCGGCGCGCGCGGCGGCGTCCAGCAGCGCTCGTCGCGCGAGGACGCCGGCGACCCTGCGCCGGTAGGTGCCGGAGACCTCGACGTCGTCCGGGGGATCGAGCTCGTCGATCAGCGCCGTCACGCCCGCGAGGGTGTCCTCGTCGAGCGCCGTTCCGCGCACGATCGCGTCGATGTCGGCCAGGTGCGGCGTCGCCGCGACGCGCAGCAGCACGAGCGTCGCCGAGCCGACCGCACCGCCGGCTTCGAGCGTGACGACCGCCGCCGCGCCGACCTGCGCATAGTCGCGATACCGGGCGCTCACCTCGTGAAAGGCAGATCCACTGCGCTCCTGGGGGGCGGGGAAGCGGACGGCGGTGATCAGCTCGTCGTCCCCGAGCGCAGTCTCGTTCGGGCCGCGGAAGAACTCGCGCGCGGCGATCGAGCGGCCGCCGCGCCGGGAGCGCGCCTCGATGGTCGCGTCGAGCGCGACGGTGACCGCGGTGAGCTCGGCCCAGGCCGCCGCGAATGCGAGCGAGCCGCCGATGGTGCCGCGGTGGCGTGTCTCGCGATAGCCGGCGTACTGCAGCGCCTCGCCGATCAGCGGCCACGAGCGCGCGGCGACCGCGTCGGTGAGCAGCGTCTGCTGCCGCACGAGGGCGCCGACGACGAGCTCGCCGTCGCGCTCCTCGATCGTGTCGAGCCCGGCCACGCCGTTGATGTCGACGAGGGCGCGCGGCTTGACGCGCCGGAACTTCATCAACTGCATCAGGCTCTGGCCGCCGGCGAGCACGCGCACCTCGCCGCCCGGCTCGAGCAGCGCGACCGCCTCGTCGATCGTGGCGGGCGCGTGGTAGGCGAACGGTGCCGACTTCATGCGCGTGCCGTGTCGGCGAGCGGCAGCGGAGCGTTCGCGCTGTCGAGGAACTCGACGGTGGTGAACACGATGTCGGCGGTGCCGGTGTTCTCGAGGTCGTGGATCATCGATTCGCCCTCCCCGAACGAGAGGGCGCGCGTCTCGGCGACCTCGTAGCGTCTGGCCCGGATGTTGCCGTCGCCGTCGCGGCTCAGCGCATCGCCGCCGCTGACGCACGTCCAGAAGTAGTCGAGGACGTGGCGATGGAAGGTGAGGCGCTCGCCCGGGGCGAGCCGGATCTCCCAGACCCGGGCGCGCTCGTCCTCCAGCAGGAGCCGGGTGCCGACGCGAGGGTTCGAGGCATGCGTGTCGAGCTCGCTGCGGAGCTCGGGCGACCAGTCCGCGAACCCGTCCTCGCCGACGTTCGGAGCTGGGGTCATCGTCATCGCGAGCCGATGCTACGTCCCGGTGAGCGAGAGTACAATTACCAATCAGTGCCCAATGCGTTAGGCAATGCCTATTGCTCGAGCGCGCCGTGAATCTCCGGCAACTCGAGTACCTGGTCGCGATCGCCGAGGGCGGGTCGTTCCGTGCCGCGGCCCACCACCTGCACGTCGCTGCGCCGTCGATCTCGCAGCAGATCCGGCTGCTCGAGCTCGAGGTGGGCGGCCCGTTGCTCGAGCGCCTGCCTCGCGGAGCGCGGCTCACGCCCGCCGGCCGGGCCTTCCTGCCGGAGGCGCGCAGCGCCCTGCTGGCCGCACAGCGCGCGAACCGCGCGGGGCGCGCGGCACTCACCCTCGAGCTCGCCGAGATCGAGATCGCGACCGTCCTCTCGCTCGCGGTCGGCCTGCTGCCGCCGGCGATCCAGCGCATGTGCGAGGCCCATCCGGGCATGTCGGTGCGGCTCCACGAGTTCCACCACCGCGATGTCCTCGAGGACGCGCTCGATGCCGGTGTCGCAGACGTCGCCATCGGGCCCGAGCCAGGTCCCGGCCGGCTCGGCCCGTCGGTCTTCCTCGGCTACGAGTCGTTCGTCGTCATCATCGGCCGGAGGCACCGCGCGTTCGCCTCGCCCGATCCCATCCGCCTCGATTCGCTCGCGGACGACGGCTGGATCCTCTTCCCGGTCACGCACGGGTTGCACGGCATCGTCGTCACGATCTGCGCAGCCGCCGGATTCGCGCCGCGCGACGCCGTCAGGACCGCACAGGTCGAGGCGGCCGCACGGCTCGCGGCGGCCGGCGTCGGCGTGGCGATCGTGCCCGCCAACATCGTCCCCTCCGACATCCGCGAGCACGTGCGCGAGACGGATCCGCCGATCTTCCGCAAGCTCGCCGCCTACACCCGCGCCGAGTTCTCCCCGCAGGCCGACGCGCTCATCGCGGCGCTCGGCAAGGCGAACTGGGTCGATCCGCCGCCCGGCGCGTTCCTGCTCTAGATCCGCACGTTCCGGGGCCGGGCACGCATGCTGCGCGCCCGGCCCGCCGATCTGCGCGAGCTTGGCTCGGCAGGCGACGACTCCTGCTGCAGACTCCCGGAGCGGTTTCGGCGCTTTCGGCCAGGGAAGACCCGAGCATGCGAATCGGAATCCGGAACGCGACGTTCCTCTGCACGGCGCTCGCCCTGGCGTTCTTCATGAGCTCCGTGCGCGCGCATGCGGCCGATCCGGCGTCCGCCCAGCTCTCGTCGAACTCGGTGCGGGTCGGGGCGGCGAAGATCGTCATCGCAGGCGCAGCGGGCATCCGCAACCCGGACGCTCCGGGGACGTATCGCGTGAAGGTGGCGCACGGCTCCGAGACGTTCGCGGCCCCGCTCGCGATCCACTGAGCGCCGGCGTTCCGCGCGTAACGCCTCCATGCGCGAAGATCCGCTCTCTGTGAGCCTCGAGCTGGTGACCGTCGGGCGCGTGAGCGTCGATCTGTATGCGCGCGAGCAGGGCGTGGGGTTCGCCGAGGTCGAGACGTTCGCGAAGTCGATCGGCGGCAGTCCGACGAACGTCGCGGTCGCCGCGGCGCGCCTCGGTCGCCGCGCGGCAGTCATCACCGCGGTCGGCGACGATCCCTTCGGCGAGTACGTGCGCGGTGCGCTCGCCGGCCGCTTCGGGGTCGACGTCCGCTTCGTCGGCACGCACCCGACGTTGCGCACGCCCCTCGCCTTCGCCGCGATGGACCCGCCCGAGGAGCCGCAATTGCTCTTCTACCGCGAGCCCGACGCGCCCGACATGCAGATCGAGCTGAGCGGGATCGACCGCGCGGCGGTGCGCGAGGCCCGGATCCTGTGGGTCAGCGCCTCGGCGCTCTCGGCGGAGCCGTCGCGCTCGACGACGCTCGCGCTGATGGGCGACCGCGACCGCACGACGACGATCCTCGACCTCGACTACCGGCCGACGTTCTGGCGGAACGAGGCCGAGGCGAGCGCGGTCATCGGCGGTGCGCTCGCGCTCGCCGGCACGGCCGTCGGCAATCGCGAGGAGTGCCGGGTCGCGGTCGGCAGCGACGATCCCGAGAGCGCCGCCGACGCGCTCCTCGCGCGCGGCTGCGGGCTGGCGGTGGTCAAGCAGGGCGGCGAGGGCGTGCTGGTCGCCACTCCCAGCGAGCGCGAGGTCGTGCCGGGCCTGCGCGTGGAGGTGGTGTGCGGTCTCGGCGCCGGCGACGCGTTCGGCGGCGCGCTCTGCCACGGCCTGCTGTCCGGCTGGCCGCCGGCCGAGTGCGTTCGCTTCGCGAACGCCGCCGGTGCCATCGTCGCGTCGCGCCTCCTCTGCGCCGACGCGATGCCGGACGACGGCGAGGTCCGCGCACTGCTCGCCCAGGCGGTGACGTGAAGCTCCACCTGCCTGCGGGCAGCGCCGCGGCCGGTGACGACCCGCTGCTGGTGACGCCCGAGAGCGCCGGGTGGGATCGCTGCGGGCTGCGCGTCGTCCAGCTGCCTGCGCGGGGCTCGCGCACGCTCGCGAGCGGGAGCGAGGAGATCGCCGTGCTGCCGCTGGCGGGCGGCGACTGCACCGTCGAGGTCGAGGGGCGCCGCTTCGAGCTGGCGGGCCGCGAGAGCGTCTTCGCGCGCGTGAGCGACTGGGCGTATGTCCCGATCGACGCCGAGGTGCGCCTGTCATCGGCGGCGGGGTGCGAGCTCGCGCTCGCCTCGGCGCGCGCGACGCGGCGCTTCGATCCGGCGTACGTCGAGGCCGCCGCCGTGCCGGTCGAGCTGCGCGGCGCCGGCCAGTCGACGCGCCAGCTGAACAACTTCATGGTGCCGGAGGTGTTCGACGGTGCCGACAAGCTGATCTGCTGCGAGGCGCTGACGCCCGACGGCAACTGGTCGAGCTATCCGCCGCACAAGCACGACGCCACGCCCGAGTGCGAGGTCGACAACGAGGAGATCTACTACTTCCGCGTGGGTCGCGTCGGCACGACCGGCTACTCGCCCGAGGGCTTCGCCGTGCACCGCACGTACACCGACGACCGCTCGATCGACGAGACCGCGATCGTGCGCGACGGCGACGTCTTCCTCGTGCCGGCCGGCTACCACGGCCCGTGCATCGCGGCGCCCGGCTACCCGCTCTACTACCTCAACGTGATGGCCTCGGACGCCGGCCCGCGCAAGCTTGCATTCGTCGACGATGCGCCGTATCACTGGATCCGGTCGACCTGGGACGGCATGGATCTCGACGCCCGTCTTCCCATGACCTCGGCAAACGGCCTCGTGGAGAGGTGACATGCGGACCGTCCGGCTCACAACGGCGCAGGCGATCGTGCGCTACCTGACCGTCCAGCGCACGCTCATCGACGGCGAGGAGCGGCCGCTGTTCGCCGGCGTGTTCGGGATCTTCGGCCACGGCAACGTGACGTGCCTCGGCGAGGCGCTCTACGACGCCCGCTCGGCCCTGCCCACGTATCGCGGCCACAGCGAGCAGGGGATGGCGCTGGCCGCGATCGGCTACGCGAAGGCGATGCGCCGCCGTCAGTTCATGGCCGCGACCTCGTCGATCGGCCCCGGCGCCATGAACATGGTCACCGCCGCGGCCGTCGCGCACGCCAACCGCCTGCCCGTCCTGCTGCTCGCGGGCGACACGTTCCACTCGCGCATCCCGGACCCCGTGCTGCAGCAGGTCGAGCACTCCGACGGGCCGTCGGTCACGGTCAACGATGCGTTCCGGCCGGTCACGCGCTACTGGGATCGCATCACGAGCCCCGCGCAGGTCGCCACGTCGCTGCCGCTCGCGATCGCGACCATGCTCGACCCGGTCGAGTGCGGCCCGGCCTTCCTCGGGCTGCCGCAGGACGTCCAGGCCGAGGCCTACGACTACCCGGTGCGGTTGTTCGAGCCGGTCGTGCACGAGGTGCGCCGTCAACGGCCCGACCGCCGTGAGCTCGCAGAGGCCGTCGCGGCGCTGCGCGGCGCCAGGGCTCCGCTGATCGTGGCGGGCGGCGGCGTCCACTACGCGCTCGCCGAGCAGGAGCTGATCGATCTCGCGGAGGCCCACGGCGTGCCGATCGCCGAGACGATGGCGGGCAAGTCGAGCGTCGTCGCCGACAACCCGCTGTACGTGGGGCCCATCGGCGTCACGGGCGCGCCGCAGGCCAATGCGCTCGCGGCGGAGGCGGATGTCGTGCTCGCCGTGGGCACGCGCCTGCAGGATTTCACGACCGGGTCGTGGACCGTCTTCGCGAACGAGGACCTGCGCATCATCGGGCTCAACGCATCGCGCTTCGACGCCGCCAAGCACCGCAGCCTGCCCCTCGTCTGCGATGCGCGCGAGGGTCTCCAGGAGCTCGCCTCGGCGCTCGCCGGCTGGTCGGCGCCGGATGCGTGGCGCGAGCAGTGGCGCACGGGGTCCGCGGCGTATCGCGAGCACGTGCGCGCGGCCGTCGAGCCCCGCCCGGATGCCACCGAGCCGTCGTACGCGCAGGTCATCGCCGCCGTCAACTCGACCGCCGAGCCCGACGACTACGCCGTCTCGTCCGCGGGCGGCTTCCCGGGCGAGCTCAACGTCAACTGGCTCTCGCGCGGCGTGGCCACGTTCGACTGCGAGTACGGCTTCTCGTGCATGGGCTACGAGCTCGCGGGCGCGTGGGGCGCGCGCATGGCGCGGGAGCGAGGCGAGGTTTTCGCGTTCGTCGGCGACGGCTCGTACCTGATGCTGAACTCCGAGCTGCTCGGCTCCGTGATCACAGGACATAAGCTCATCGTCGTGCTCTGCGACAACGGCGGCTATGCGGTGATCGAGAGGTTGCAGGTGGGCCAGGGCGGCGCGTCGTTCAACAACATGTTCGCGACGATCGGCCCGAATCACGTGGACGTCGACTGGGTCGCGCACGCCCGCTCGCTCGGCTGCGAGGCCGAGCGCGTCGAGTCGATCGACGATCTGCCGGCCGCGCTCGTGCGCGCCCGGGCAGCGGAGCGGACCTACGTCGTCGCCCTGCGCACCGCTCCCGAGCGCGTGGACGGAGGGCGGGGCGTTCTGGCAGGTCGGCGTGCCCGAGGTGTCCGACCGCCCGGCCGTCGCCGACGCGCGCGACCGGCAGGCCGAGGGCCGCAGCGCCCAGAGGGTCGGCTGGTGACGGGTATCGCCCTCGTGGGCGTGGGCCGGATGGGAGAGAAGCATCTGCGGGCCCTTCCGCGCGCGCGGCGGGTGCAGCTGCGGGCGATCTGCGATCCCGCCCCTGCAGCAGCCGCCATCGGCGAGCTGGCGGGCGTACCGGTCGACACCGACCTGGAGCAGACGCTCGCGCGCGACGACGTGGACGCCGTCCTCATCGCCGCGCCCACGCCGCAGCACGAGGCGCTCGTCTCGGCCGCACTGGCGGCCGGCAAGCACGTGCTCTGCGAGCGGCCGCTGACGTTCGACCCGCAGGTCGACCTGCGTCTCGCCGCCGAGGCCGATCGCAGGGGGCTCGGCCTGCACGTCGGCTTCTGGCGCAGGCACGCGTGGCCGTATCGCGAGGCGCGCAGGCTGATGGCCGACGGCGCCATCGGCGCTCCGCGGATGCTGCGCCTGGCGCAGTGGGACGCCGAGCCGCTGTCGCCCGCGTTCTGCGACCCCGACGTGAGCGGCGGGATCGAGATCGACTCCGGCGTCCCGCAGTGCGACCTCGCGGCGTGGCTGTGCGGCTCGCCCGTCGTCGAGGGCTTCGCACGGGCGGCGCCGACGCGCAGCGACATCGCCGCCACGGGCGACGTCGAGTCGATGATGGCGCTGCTCGTGCTGGCGGGCGGCCAGCCGGTCTCGATCGATCTCGCCCGCACGGCAGCGCAGGCCGACCTGATGCGCAGCGAGATCATCGGCGAGCACGGTTCCCTGATCTGCGAGGTGCACGGGGCCGGTGCGCTGCTGGTCCACCTGGACGACGGCTTCCGCGAGATCCTCCCGATGACCGACGACGTGAAGCACGACGCGCTCGCGCGTCAGATCGACGCGCTGGCCGCCGCCATCGCGGGCGGCCCCGTGCCCGACGCCGCGCGTCCGTCGGATGCCGCAGCGGCACTGCGCGCGGCGCTCGCGCTGCGCGAGTCGCGCCGCACGGGCGCGCCCGTCAAGCTCTGACCGCCGCGCTCGGGTCAGGCGAACCAGTCGCGCGCCGGCGCGTCCACGGCGCCTGCGCGCTCGCGCCACGGCCGGCCGCTCTGCGCGATCTCGCGCAGCGAGTGCAGCAGCGGAACGCCGACGCGGCGGAGCCAGGTCTCGGTCTCGTCGTCGTCGCCGATCACACCGGTCCAGAGCGTGCGCCCGGCGATGAAGCCCGATGCGCCCGCGCGGCAGGCGATGCGGAGGTCGCGCGCGAACACCTCGGGCGCGCCGCCGCCGCCGAGCAGCACCCATGGCGTCGGGCCGCAGGCCGCGTCGAGTTGCTCGCACCAGGCGGCTTCGTCGCCGCGATCGTCGCGCGGAAACTGCACCTTGAGAATGTCCGGCCCGAGCGCCTGCAGGCGCGTCGCCGCGGCGACGACGAGCGCGGGGAAGGCCGTCGCGAACGCCTCGGGCGTCTCGTCCGGCAGCGCGTAGAGGATCGGCTCGAGGATCAGCGGGAGGCCCTCGGCGTGACAGCTCGCGACGGCCGTGCGGACGACCTCGTCCTGGCGCGACGCGGAGGCCTCGTGGTCGGGCCGGTACGGGAGCAGCAGCTTGCAGCCGGCGGCGCCGAGCGTGCGGGCGATCGCCGGCGAGAAGCCGGGCAGGAACGTCGTCACGCGCCCGGCCGCGACGTCCTCGTAGCCCTGGGCTTCGAGCGGGACGACGATTCCACACGGGCCTGGCGCACCGAGCGCGATCGCCGGAGCGCCGAGCTCGACGTCGATCAGGAGCCCGGTCGCATGCGGCGCGAGTGCGCGCGCGATCGTCGTCTTGAGCTCGGCGATGCGCTCGGGCGTCGGCGTCGGATAACCCGCCGCGGCGAATGCGACCCCGAGCGAGTCGCGGTGGTCGATCGCCGCGAGCGCGAAGATGCCGCGCGCGTCGCTGAGCACGTCGAGGCCGCGCAGGCGACCGAGCCGTGCTGCGGTCTCACGTGCGCTCACCGTCCGCGCTCGCGCAGCCGGTATGGAGGTCGCAGCTCTCCCATCGGCCGCCCATCGTAGCCAGACCGCTGGCGCGCGACCGTTGGTCGACCCGGCTCAGCCACCGTGGGCGCGCAGGTGCGCCGCGATGGAGCCGTGCCCGCCGTGCTCGGCCCAGCCCGCGGGCGGGCTCTCGTAGATGTCGTCCGTGATCGCCGGGTCGGCCCCTGCCGCCAGCAGCGCCTCGACGGCGTTCATCTTCCCGCTCTGCGCGGCGAGGTGCAGTGCCGTCACGCCCTGCCCGTGATCGGGCCCGCCGAACGTGGCCTTGAGACTCGGGTCGGCTCCGAGCTCGACGAGCCGCCGGATCGATGCGACGCGCCCGCAGGCCGCGGCCCAGATCAGCGCCGTCCCCCGGTAGGGGTCGCCGTCGGGGTCGGCGCCGAGCTCGACGAGCGGGCCGAGGACGTCGACGCGGTCGCTCTTGGCGGCCCACACGAGCGCCTCGTCGAGGATCTCCTGCGGATCGTCCGACGGCTGCCAGATGGGGAAGCCGGTGTGCGGCCGGTAGAAGCCGCGCGCCGCACCGGCCGCGCCACGTCGAGGCTCCCGTCGTCGCCGCACGAGCTCGCGGATGAGGTCGAGCCGGCCGAGTCCGGCGGCGATGCGCAGGTTGCGAGGGGCGATCTCGCGTTCCGCGAGCAGGTCGGCGACGTTCGCGTTGCCCCAGAAGAGCGCTACCGCCAGCGGCGTGCCGCCCTCGCCGTGGCCATAGAGGTCGGTGCGGGCGCCCGCGTCGAGCAGCAGGCGCGCGAGCTCGGCGTCGTTGCCGTAGCCGGCCTGGTGCAGCGGCGTCCAGCCGCGGTCGTTGGCGCTGCTCGGATCGGCACCGCGCGCGAGCAGGTCGCGCACGAGCGGGTGGTTGCGCCGCCGGCCGGCAGCCAGGCCGAGCAGGTCGTTGCCGTTCGTGCCGCGTGCCGTGACGAGCCCCGGGTAGCGGTCGAGCAGGCTCGCGAGCGCCGTGCGATCGCTCGCCTCGATCGCCTTGAACGCGCGCCGGAACGGCTCGCCGCTCTCGGCCAGCCCCTCGACGTGGCGCCGGAAGGCGTCCCAGCTCGCGAATCCGTGCTCGCGCGCGAGCACGAGACGCGCGTCGGCGACGCCCATCGCGCGGATGTCGGCGTCGCTCGCGTCCGCGAGCGACGGGTGGTGGGCGCGCACGACGGCGATGCCGTTCTCGAGGCCGCTCGCGACGACGCTGCGGAGCCCCTCGGCGCGATCCTCGTAGTAGCCGACGTCGTCGACGAACGCGTGCGCGAGCCCGGGGCCGTGCTCCGACACGCGCTCGACGTAGGCCTTGAGGCGCGGCCAGCTCGCAAAGCCGTACTCGCGTGCGACTTCGCGTTGCGCCTCGCTGAGCTTGAGCGGCTCGGAGCCCGTCTTGCGCTCGCGAACCCGGTCCTTGGCCTGCTTGCGCAGCTGCTCCAGGCTCGGGGCGGCGGGTAGTGGCGTGGTCATGCGGCCTCCTCTCCAGCGTGCCCGTCGTCCGCGTGTCCGGGCGGGAAAGAAGGTTTCCGGCACCAGCGACCTGGTCGTGCGAGGGTGGGCTCGGCCCTGCCCGCGGACGGGACGCGGCCCTCACCGCGCCTCCGCAATATACCGCTGCTCAAATGGGGCCAGGCCCCAATTGAGCACTGCGGAGCAGCCAGGGATCTGCTTGTAATGGGAATGAGTATCGATTAGATTCCGCTCCGTGCTCGATCCCTTTCAGCTGGAGTTCGTGCAGCGCGGCGTGCTCGAGGTGCTGCTGCTCTCCGGGGCGGCGGGCCTGCTCGGCACGTGGATCGTCATGCGCGGGCTCTCGTTCTACGCCCATGCCGTCGGCACGGCGGCGTTCCCCGGCCTGGTGCTCGCCGACGGCCTCGGCTTCTCGGCGCCGCTCGGCGCATTTGCCGCGGCGCTCGTGTTCGCCTTCGGCGTCGAGCGTCTCGCGCGGCGCCCGCGCGCGGGCTACGACAGCCTGACCGCGCTCGTGCTGGTCGCTGCGCTGGCCGGCGGGGTGGTCCTCGCCAGCGACGTCTTCGAGTCCGGCGGGAACGTCGACTCCCTGCTCTTCGGGAGCCTGCTGCTGACCGGAACGCGCGATCTCGTGCTCGCGGGCGCGGCCAGTGCGGCGGCCATCGCCGCGACCTTCGCGCTCGGACCGCGCTGGCTCGCGCGCGGCTTCGACCCGGCTGCGGCGCGCGCGATGGGGCTGCGCTCGCAATGGCCGGACGCGCTGCTGCTCGTGCTGATCGCGTTCGCGGTGGTCGCGTCCCTGACCGCGATCGGTGCGCTGCTGGCGACCGCGCTGTTCGTCGTGCCCGCGGCCACGGTGCGGCTGTGGACGCAGCGCCTGCCGGTCTGGCAGCTCGGCTCGGTGGCGCTCGCGGCGGCCCAGGGCATCGCCGGCCTGTGGCTCTCGGTCGAGCTGAACACGCCGCCGGGACCCACCGTTGCCGTGCTCGGCGGTGCGCTCTTCGCGGCGTCGCTGGTCTGGCATCGGGTCGCCGTCGTGGTGCGCGCCCGGGTGGCGCTGGTGGGCACGGCGATCCTGCTCGCGCTCGTCCTCTCCGCCTGTGGCGGGGGCGCTTCTTCGACGAGCTCCGGCCCGGACGTCGTCGCGACGACGACGCAGATCGGCGACTGGGCGCGCGCGGTCGGCGGCGACGCGGTCCACGTGCACCAGATCCTGCAGCCCAACACCGATCCGCACGAGTACGAGCCGAGGCCGGCCGACGTCCAGGCGGTCGCCGACTCGAAGCTCGTGTTCGAGAGCGGCGACGAGCTCGACGCCTGGATGGACACGGTGATCTCGAACGCGGGCGGCTCGCCACACGTCATCGATCTCGGAGCGAAGGTGCCCGTGCGGCTGGCGGGGGATGACGAGGCGTCGCGCTACGACCCGCACTGGTGGCACGACCCGCGCAACGCCGAGGCGGCCGTCGGCGCCATCCGCACGGCGCTCGTCGCTGCCGATCCCGCGCATGCGTCGCTCTACCGCAGGCGCGCGGACCGTACCTGAAGCGGCTGCGGGCGCTCGACGCGGCATTCACGCCTGTCTCGCGAGCGTCCCGGCGGCACAGCGCAAGCTCGTCTCCGACCACGACGCGTTCGACTACTTCGCGCACCGCTACGGCATCACCGTGATCGGCGCCGTGATCCCGTCGCAGACGACGCAGGCGCAGGCCTCGGCCGCCGACATCGCCGATCTCGTGCGCGTCGTGCGCCGCGAGCACGTGCGCGCGATCTTCCCGGAGAGCTCGCTCAGCCCGAAGCTCGCCGAGCAGATCGCGCGCGAGACGGGCGCGCGGGCGGACTCCACGCTCTACGGCGACACGCTCGGCCCGAGCGACTCGCGCGGCGCGACGTACCTCGCGATGGAGGAGGCGAACGCCGACGCGATGACGCGCGGCTTCACCGGGGGCGCCCGCGGATGCTCGATCGCGGAGGCGGGATGACGCTCGTCTCGGCTGCGGATCTGGCCATCGGCTACGGCGGGCGCGTCGTGCTCGACGGCGTGACGTTCACGGTCGACCCCGGCCAGCGCCTCGGCGTGCTCGGCCCGAACGGCGGAGGCAAGTCGACGCTCCTGCGCGCGCTGCTCGGCGAGCTGACGCCGCTCGCCGGCCTCCTCGAGTTGTCCGCGCGCTGCAGCGTCGTGCCGCAGACGGAGCGCTCGCGGCTCGACTACCCGGTGACGGCGCTCGACGTCGCCCTCATGGGGTCGGTCTCGCGGCTGCCGTGGTGGCGCCGCCCGGGACGGCGCGAGCGCGGCCGCGCGCTCGACGCGCTCGGCGAGGTCGGGCTCGCGAGTCTCGCCGGGCGCGCCTTCGGCGAGCTCTCGGGCGGGCAGCGCCAGCGCGTGCTGGTCGCGCGCGCGCTCGTGCAGGACGCAGGCCTCGTGCTCCTCGACGAGCCGTTCACGGGCGTCGACGCGGCCAGCGCCGACGTGCTCTCCGCGCTCATCGACCGGCTGGCGGCCGAGGGGCGGGGGGTGCTGATCGCGACGCACGACGTCGACCAGGCGCGCGGCTTCGACCGCGTGCTCTGCCTGAACGGCCGGCAGATCGCGTTCGGTCCGCCGGACGTGCTCACGCGGCCGGTGCTGGAGGCGACCTACGGCGGCTCGATCGTGGCGGTCGACGGCGGTCACGGCATCCTGCCCGCGCACCATCACGACCACGGCGACGGCGGATGACCGCCTGGGAGTGGATCAGCGAGCCCTGGGGCCAGGCGTTCATGCAGCACGCCTTCCTCGAGGTCGCGCTCGTCGGCATCGTCGGCGGCTGGCTCGGCTGCTGGGTGCTGCTCTACGGCGTCTCGTACAGCGCCGAGAGCCTCTCGCACGGGATGTTCCCCGGCCTCGTCGGCGCCTCGCTGCTGGGCTTCCCGCTGGTGGCGGGCGGCGCGGTCGGCGCGGGCGCGGCGGCTGCGGGCATCGCCGGCCTCGGCGACCAGCGCGGCATCGACCGCGACACCTCGGTCGGCGTCGTGATCACGTCGCTCTTCGGCCTCGGCGCACTGCTCGCGCTGATGCCGGACTCGCCGCCGGGCATCCAGGAGCTGCTCTTCGGCGACGTGCTCGCGGTCTCGCGCCGGGACCTGCTCGTGACGGCCCTGATCGCGCTGCCGGTGCTCGCGCTGCTCTGGGTGCTGCACGAGCGCCTGCTCGCCGTCGGCTTCGACCGCTCCACCGCGCGCGCGATCGGCATCGCACCGCGCCCGGTCGAGCTCGTCGTGATGCTGCTCGTGGCGGCCGCGGTCGTCGCCAGCGTGCAGACGCTCGGGAGCCTGCTCGTGGTCGCCGTGCTGGTCGCGCCGGCGGCCTGCGCGCGCCTGCTGACGCACCGGCTCGGGACGATGCTGTGCGTGAGCATCGCCGTCGCGATCGCGGCTGGCGCCGCGGGTCTCTACCTCTCGTACTACGCCGGCACGGCGGGTGGGGCGTCGATCGCGCTCTGCCTCGTCGGCGCGTACCTCGTGGCGCTCTGCGCCGATGCGGCCGTGAGGGGAGCATCGGTAGCGAATACTTGCCGAGTTCGCCGCGCGCCGGAGCCGATCCGAGAGGGGTGGGGAATGAGCGACAGTGTGTATCGAGTGACCGAGATCATCGGGACGAGCCCGATTCGTGGGAGGCAGCCGCGCAGAACGCCGTGCGACCGCCGGGCACACGATTCGCGATCTGCGCGTCGCGGAAGCCACGCGCTTCGACGTCACGATCAAGGACGGGAAGATCGCCGACTACCGCGTTCGCCTCGACATCTCGTTCAAGTACGACGCGTCGGGCTGACGCGGAGGGATCCGCCGTACAGGCGCTCGCCGGTCAGGACTCGCCGAAGCGCGAGAAGCCGCCATAGTCAAGGAACGATCCATCGTCAACCTCACCTTGGGGCTCCGATGCTACGGGCGCGCGACGAAAAGCCGGACGCGCGCCCGCGGCTAGCGGCAGTTCGGGCAGGTGCCGCGCAGCACCACGTCGTGCTGGTCGATCGCGAACTCGAGGCGCTGCGAGAGCGTGGCGATGGCCTGCTCGAGGCCGTCGTCGGCGAACTGCGCGACGCGGCCGCAGCGGTCGCAGACGACGTGGTGGTGGTGCTCGCCGCCGGGGTGCGCGGCCTCGTAGCGGGCCGTGCCGTCGCCGACGTCGAGCCGGTGGACGAGGCCGAGGCGATCGAGCACCTCGAGCGCGCGGTACACGCTCGCGATGCCCACGCGCGCGTCGTCGCCGCGCAGCTCGTCGGCGATCTCCTGCGCGGTGGCGCAGCAGTCCTGCCGCGCGAGGGCGTCGACGACGCGCGTGCGCGCGGCGCCGGCGCGGAAGCCCTCGCGCTCGAGCGTCGCGTGCGCGTGCGCGCGCCAGGCCGGGTCATGGGTCGTGCTCAACGCCGATGGTAGCTGAGACTCACTATCGCCTGGCGCCCGGTTCAGCCCTTGCGGTACTGCCGCGTGGCGAGCGGCGCGAAGATGAGCAGCATCGCCGCGATCCAGAGCAGCGCCGAGACGACGTCGGAGGTCGTCGCGGTGCCGAGTGAGAGACCACGCACGGCATTCACGACCTTCGTCACCGGCTGGTGCTCGGCGAACCACTGCAGCCACGAGGGCATCGTCTCGGGCGAGACGAAGATGGAACTCGCGAAGACGAACGGGAAGAGCGGGATGAAGCCCGCGACCTGCGCAGTCTCGGGGTCCTTCACCAGCAGGCCGACGAGCGCGAAGAACCACGAGAACGCGTAGCCGAAGAGCAGTGCGATGGCCATCGCGCCGATCGCGCCGAAGAACCCGCCCTCGAAGCGGAAGTCGACGGCGTAGCCGACGAGGATCATCAGGCAGATCACGAAGAGGTTGCGCATCGCGTCGGCCGCAGTGCGGCCGGCGAGCACTGCAGAGCGCGCCATCGGCAGCGATCGGAAGCGGTCGATGATCCCGCCCTTGAGGTCGTACGCGAGCGCGACGGCCGCAGTCGTGCTGCCGAAAGCCACCGTCTGCACGAAGATGCCGGGGAGCAGCCAGCTCGCGTAGCTCTCGGCCGGCACGTTGATAGGCGCCGCCGAAGACGTAGCGGAAGAGCAGCACGAACATCACGGGCTGGATCG
>CAVPLI010000003.1:0-658692 GCA_963705965.1 uncultured Actinomycetes bacterium
ATCGGGGCGAGAGGATTTGAACCTCCGACCGCCCGGCCCCCAGCCGGGTGCGCTACCAGACTGCGCTACGCCCCGTTCGCGGGCCAGTATAGCCCCCGGTCACCGTCCTCCCCCACGCCCGAGGCGCGGCACGTAGCCTTAGGGCGTGGCGGAGCCGTCCCCCGTGGCCTTCGAGACGCTCGTTCGCGACGCACTGGATGCGTTTCCGGACTGGCTCGCGCCGTACCTCGCGCACATCAGCGTGCAGATCGAGGAGCGCCCGCCGCGCGGCGAGGAAGATACGTACGCGCTGTTCGACGGGCCTGCGCTCGGTGACGACCCGGTCGGGCAACTGCCGCCCGTGATCACGCTCTTCCGGCGGCCGCTCGTCGAGGACTTCGGCCACGACCCCGAGGAGCTGCGGCGCGAGGTGCAGATCACCGTCGCGCACGAGCTCGCGCACCTGTTCGGCTTCGACGAGGACAAGCTGGACGAGCTCGGCTACGGCTGACGGCCGCCGCCGGGCTCTTTCAACCTGCGCCGGTGCGCATCCGGTTGATCGTGGCCACGAGCTCGGCGGTGTCGACCGGATCGTCCTCGTGGTCGCCCGTGCCGTGGCGGAGGCGCAGGGCGGCCCACGCCATCAGGTCGCGCATCGAGACCATGCCGATGACCCGACCGTGGTCGACGATCGGCAGGTGGCGGAAGTGGCCGTCCACCATGATCGCCATCGCCTCGGGCAGGCCGGTCGTCGACGAGGCCGTGAGGACGTTCGCGACCATCCGGTCGCTCACGGTGAGGTCGGGGTCGAAGCCCTGCGCCAGGACGCGGAGGAGGTCGCGCTCGCTGATCACGCCGATCAGCTGATCGCCATCGGTCACGCAGGCGGCGCCCGTGTCGTGGTCGACCATGCGGTGCGCGGCCTCGGCGAGCGTCGTGTCCGGCGGGACGGACAGGACGTTGGTGTTCATGAGATCGGCGAGCTCCACGATCCGACCCTAGACGAGCAGGAGCAGCGGGTGCTCCAGATAGCGGGTGACCGTCTGCAGCAGGCGGGCGCCGTCGGCACCGGAGGCGGCCCGGTGGTCGACCGAGAGATTGACCGCCATCAGCGGGCGCACGACGACCTGGCCGGCGATCCCGATCGCCCGCTCGACGACGCTGCCGACCGCGAGGATGCCCGGTTCCGGCGGGTTGATGATCGCCTGGAAGCTCGTGATGCCGAGCATGCCGAGGTTGGAGACGCTGAACGTGCCGCCCTCGATCTCGTTCTGCTTCAGCGAACCGGAGCGCGCACGGCCGACGAGGTCGCGCGCGGCGACGGCGAGGTCGCGGAGCGAGAGCGAGTCGGCATTGCGCACGACGGGGACGATCAGGCCCTCGTCGAGCGCGACGGCGATGCCGACGTGCGCCGCACCGTGCTGGTAGAGCTTGCCGTCGACCCACGAGCGGTGGAACTGCGGGTGGTCGCGCAGCGCCAGTGCGCAGGCGCGCACGATCAGGTCGTTCACGGTCAACTTGACGCCCTCGCCGGCGAGCTCGGCGTTGAGCTCCTCGCGCAGCGCCAGCGCCTTGCCCATGTCGATCTCGCACTGGAGATAGAAATGGGGAACCTGCGACTTGGACTCGCTCATGCGGCGCGCGACGGCGCGCAGCATGGGGCTCGGCTCGATGACGACATCGGCTTCGGGCGGCGGCGCCTTGGCCGCGGCGGGCGCCTGCGCCGGCGCCGCGGCTGCGGCCGGAGCCTCCGCGGCCTTGGCAGGCCCTCCGCCGGCGATCGCGCGCTCGACGTCGATGCGCACGATCCGCCCGTCGGGACCACTGCCCTTGCCGGCCAGAACGCGTAGGTCGAAGCCGGCGTCGGAGGCGATCCGCCGCGCAACTGGGCTGGCCTTGAGATCGCCGGTGCCAGGGGTCGCCTTCGCAGGCGCAGCGGAGGCAGCCGTCACCGCGGCCGGCGCATCCGAGCTGGGCGCATCCGCGGCGGGAGCCTCGGCCACGGCGGTCGCGCTCGCGGCCCCGCCATCCCCGGCTCCATCGCCATCCGCCGTCGCAGCAGCCGTGCCCTCGCCGGCGGCGGCCGAGAAGCCCGAGGCATCCTCGCCCTCGGCGCCGATCACGGCGATCGGAGCGCCGAGATCGGCGGACTCGCCGTCCTGCACGAGGATGCGCAGCAGCACGCCCTCGTTGTAGGCGTTGAGCTCCATCGTCGCCTTGTCGGTCTCGATCTCGGCGAGCACGTCGCCCTCGTGCACGGGGTCGCCCTCGGCCACGAGCCAGCGGGCAATCGTCCCCCGCTCCATCGTGTCCGACAGACGCGGCATCACAACCTCTTCAGCCACCTATGCCTCCTGCAGCAATCCGCACTCGGCGAGCAGGCCGCGCGCGGCCTTCTCGATCTTGTCCTCGAGCGTCAGCGCTGCGAGCTCGAGGGGCTTCGCGTACGGCATCGGGGCCTCCGCGCCACCCACGCGCTCGACCGGCGCGTCGAGGTCGTCGAAGCACTCGCGCGAGATCCGGGCCGCGACCTCCGCGCCGATGCCGTAGGTCGCCCAGCCCTCCTCGGCGACGAGCGCGCGCGACGTCTTCGTGACGCTGGTGCAGATCGTGTCGACGTCGAGCGGCCGCAGCGAGCGCAGGTCGACCACCTCGACCTCGATCCCGTGCTGGGAGAGGCGGTCGGCGACCGTCAGCGCACGGCGCACCGTGTAGCTGTGGGCGATGATCGTCAGATCGGTGCCCTCGCGCACCACCTGGGCGCGGCCGATCGGCACCGTGAAGTCGTCGCCCGGCTCGGGCAGCGCGCCACTCACGTTGTAGAGCACGAGGTTCTCGACGAAGAGCACCGGATCGTCGTCGCGGATCGCCGTCTTGAGCAGGCCGTAGGCGTCGAGCGGCGTCGAGGGCGCGACGACCTTGAGGCCGGGCGTGTGCGCGAACATCACCTCGAGGCTCTGCGAGTGCTGCGCCGTGAGCTGCGCGCCGGCGCCCGCGGGCGTGCGGATGACGAGCGGAACGCCGACCTTGCCGCCGAACATCTGGCGCACCTTCGCCGCGTGGTTCACGACCATGTCCATGGCCACGAGGATGAAGTTGATCGTCATGATCTCGACGACGGGCCGCAATCCGAGCATCGCGGCGCCGATGCCGGCGCCGACGAAGCCCTCCTCGGCGATCGGCGTCTCGCGCACGCGGCGCGGGCCGTACTTCGAATACAGGCCCGCGGTCACCTTGTACGAGCCCTCGAAGCGGCCGATCTCCTCGCCCATGAGGAAGACGCGCTCGTCGCGCGCGAGCTCCTCGTCGAGCGCGCGCCGCAGCGCCTCGCGGTAGGTCACGTCCGCCATGAACGCGTGCCCTCCCGCTCGCCGAACGGACCGCCGCGCGCCATCGGCGCGAACTGCTCGCGCCAGTTCGGATCGCCGTAGACGTTGTCGAAGAGGTTCTCCGGGTCCGGCGCGGGATCCGCGGCCGCCTGGCGGATCGCGGCGTCGATCTCCTCGTTGACCTCGGTGCGGATGCGCTTGACGGTCTCGGCGTCGATGCCCTGCTGAGCCACGAAGCGGTCGATCGGGTCGTGCTTGCGCGCCTCGGCGACCTCGTCGGCGTCGCGATAGACCTTGCCCGCGTCTGCCACCGAGTGGCCGCGGAAGCGGTACGTCGTCGTCTCGAGCAGGGCCGGCTTGCGCTCCTCGCGGGCGCGCCGCAGCAGCCGCTCGGAGGCCTCGATCACCGCGAGCAGGTCGTTGCCGTCGACGCGCTCGCCGTGCATGCGGTACGCCGCGGCGCGCTTCCACTGCTCGGGCTCCGCCGATGCCATCTCGACGGACGTCCCCATGCCGTAGCGGTTGTTGATCACCTGGAAGACGATCGGAAGGTGCCAGATCGCGGCCAGGTTGAGCGATTCGTGGAACGCGCCGATGTTGGTCGCGCCCTCGCCCAGCTGCACGAGCACCGCGTTCGGCTTGCTCTCGTAGTCGAGCGCCAGGGCGACGCCCACGGCGATCGGCAGCTGGCCGCCGACGATGCCCCAGCCGCCGAGGAAGTGGCGCTCGACGTCGAGCAGGTGCATCGAGCCGCCGTAGCCGCCCGCGACGCCCGTGGCCTTGCCGAACAGCTCGGCCATCACGCGATGCGGCTCGGAACCGACGGCCAGCGCGGTGCCGTGGTCGCGGTAGCTCGCGAGCACGTAGTCGCCCGGCTCCATCGGCTCGATGGCGCCGACGTTGGCCGCCTCCTCGCCGATCGCGAGGTGGCAGTAGCCGCCGATGCGCGCACGGGTGTACTGCTCCTCCGTGCGCTCCTCGAAGCGGCGGATCAGCAGCATCTTGCGCAGCAGGCGCTCCGCGACCTCGGGCGTGACCGCGACTGAAGATTGTTCGATGGCGCTCACTGGCTCAGTCTTGCACTTTTTGGCGTCATGGGACCTGCGGCATGAGGCTCGCATGCAGCGCCCCGATGCGGGCCGCGGCGTCGCCCAGGGGCACCGTCTCGGACTCGCCGGTGCGCCGGAGGCGGACGTCGACGGTGCCGTCGCTGACGGTGCGCTTGCCCACCGTGACGCGGATGGGAGCCCCGATCAGATCGGCGTCGGCGAAGCGCACGCCCGGACTGCCTTCGCGGTCGTCGACCATGGACGTGAGGCCCGCTGCGGCCAACTCGTCGGCCAGGCGGTCGGCATGTGCGGGAGCCTCGTCGCCGATCGCGACCATCCAGACGTCGAAGGGCGCGATCGGCGCCGGCCAGATGCAGCCGTGCTCGTCGAACGACTGCTCGATCGCCGCCGCGGCGATGCGCGCCGGGCCGATGCCGTAGCTCCCCATCACGATGGGCTGCTCCGTGCCGTTCTCGTCGAGGTACATGGCGCCCATGGCCTCGCTGAAGCGCGTGCCGAGCTTGAAGATGTTGCCGATCTCGATCATCGGCTCGATCGAGAGCACGCCATCGCACAGGGGACAGCCGTCGCCCTCCTCGACCTCGTGCAGGTCGGCGAACTGCGCCTCGAAATCGCGGGGCGCCTCGACACCGGTGAGATGCCAGCCGGTGCGATTGGCGCCGGTCACCCAGGAGCCCTCGCGCAGAGATTCGTCGGCGACGATGCCACCGATGCCTCCGGGGCGGATTCCCACAGGCCCGATCGAGCCCGGCTTGGCACCGAATGCCGCCTCGATCTGCTCGGGTGTCGCGGGCTCGGTGGTCTGGCGCAACACCTTGCTGAGCTTGAGCTCGTGCAGGCGGCGGTCGCCGCGCACGAGCGCGAGCCAGACCTTGCCGTCTGCGGTGACGACCGGCATCGCCTTGCCGGTCGTGCGCGCATCGATGCCGAGGAACTGCGCGAGCTCCTCGATCGTGTTCACATTGGGCGTCTCGACCTCCGCGACGGGAGCGCTCGGCGGGGACGGCGCGCGCTCGATGCGCGACACGGCCATCTCGACGTTCGCGGCGTAGTCGCACTTGCTGCAGCGCGCCACGCGGTCCTCGCCCGCACTCGAAGGCGCCATGTACTCGTGCGCCAGGCTCCCGCCCATGATGCCGGTGTCGGATTCGACCTTGTAGAAGTCGAGGCCGCAGCGCGTGTAGATGCGGTCGTAGGCCTCCTCGTGCTTCGCGTAGCCCTCGTCGAGGCCGGCCTGGTCGCGGTCGAGCGTGTAGGAGTCCTTCATCGTGAACTCGCGCGTGCGCAGGACGCCGCCGCTCGACCGCGGCTCGTCCCGTTCCTTGAGCTGGATGTGGTACCAGATCTGCGGGAGGTCGCGATAGCTGCGGATCGTCTGCGACGCGTGCAGCGCGACGATCTCCTCGTGCGTGATGGCGAGCACGAGGTCGCGGTCGTTGCGGTCCTTCAGCTTGAAGACGACGTCGATGTCGTAGCGGCCCGAGCGCTTCCAGATCTCCGCCGGGTGCAGGACGGGCATCAGCATCTCCTGCCCGCCGATGCGATCCATCTCCTCGCGGATGATCGCCATGACCCGCAACTGGACGCGCCAGCCGAGCGGCAGCCACGTCCACATGCCCGCGCCCACCTGCTTGACCATGCCGGCGCGCACGAGCAGCTTGTGGCTCTCGGCGACGGCGTCGCCGGGGGCATCCCGCAGCGTCGGGAGGAGGTAGCGCGTCGCGCGCATGCTCATCGCTTCTTGGATGGAATATGCAGCGGACGCCCAAGCGCGACGAGCGCGGCTTCCTTGGTGGCCTCGCCGAGCGTCGGATGCGCCGCCAGGGAGTCGCCGAGCGTCTCGAGCGTCGCCTCGGCCTCGATGCCGACGACGCCCGCCTCGATCAGCTCCGTCGCCTGCGTGCCCACGGCGACCATGCCGAGCAGCTCGCCGTAGCGGGCCTCGCCGATCACCTTCACGAAGCCGGTGCGGTCGCCGTACATCGCCGCGCGGGCGATCGCCGCGTAGGGCATCGTCCCAACCACGACATCGTCGCCGTGCGCCTCGCGCGCCTGTGCCTCGGAGAGCCCGACCGACGCGATCTCCGGGTCGGTGTAGACGCAGCGCGGCGTCGAGCGGTAGTCGATCTCGGAGTCGTGCCCGAGTGCGTTCTCGGCCGCGATCTCGCCCTCGCGGAAGGCCGTGTGCGCGAGCTGCCAGTTGGCGGCGACGTCGCCCGCCGCATAGATGTGCGGCACGTTGGTGCGCATGTGCGAGTCGACGGGGATGCGTCGCGGCTCGGCCGTGACGCCCGCGGCCTCGAGCCCGAGGTCCTCGACGTTGGCGACGCGCCCGGTGGCCACGAGGATGACGTCGGCGCCGACTTCCTTGCCCTCCCCGCCCTCGGTCTCGTAGGCCAGCACGAGACCGTCGTCCTGCTCCGTGATGCCGGTCGCGCGCGAGCCGAGCTCGACGCCGATGCCGCGCCGGCGGAACGCCTTCTGCAGCGCCTGCACCGCGTCGGCGTCCTCGTTGCCGATCAGGTTGGGCAGCATCTCGATGACCGTGACCGCCGAGCCGAACTGCGCGTAGATCGACGCGAACTCCACGCCGATCACGCCGCCGCCGAGGACGACGAAGCGCTTCGGCACGGCGTCGAGCTCGAGCGCTCCGGTCGAGTCGATGCAGCGCGGATGGTCGACGCCCGGGATCGGCGGCGCGGCCGGGCGCGAGCCGGTCGCGATGACGGCGGCCTTGAACTGGATGTCCTCGGCGTTCTCGACGGACATGGTGTTCGGGCCGGTGAAGCGCCCGCGGCCCAGGACGACCTCGATGCCGTTGGTCTTGAGCAGCCCGGCCAGGCCCTTGACGACGCCGGTCACGATGCCGCGGCGATTGCTCTGGACCTGCTCGAAGTCGAGATCGATGTTGCCGAGCCGGACGCCGAGCTGCGCGAAGTGTCCCTGCGCGTCGTTGTACGCGTGCGCCGACTGGACCATCGCCTTGGTCGGGATGCAGCCAACGTTCAGGCACGTACCGCCAACCGTCAACGACTGCTCGCCGCCTACCGTGGTGGCCTGCTCGACGACGACGACGGAGGCACCCAGCTGCGCGGCGCGGATCGCCGCTGGATAGCCGCCCGGCCCTGAGCCGAGGACGACGAGATCGCACTCCATGCTGGGTTCCCTTCAGGTCGCTTGCGGGCCCAACGTAGCAGGCGGAAACGCTTCGCCGCCCCGACCCGGATCATCTACGATGCGGGTCGTGACGCCCCTTGCGGAGCAGTGGGACGCGATCCTCTCCGAACAGCCCGGAGACTGGTCACAGCTCCGCCTCGAGCTGCGGCTCGCCGACGCCCTCTCCACGGAGCGCGCGTGCGTCGTGCTCGCGCCGCTCAACCCGTGGCGCCGCGACGACGATTTCCGCATCGGGATCCTGCGTTTCATCGCCTCGTCGCGCTCCGGCTACGGCTCGTACGCGGGCCTCGTGCGCACGCGCCTGGGGCAGCTCGACGGCGAGGACATCGGCGGATCGCTCAGCTTGCTCGGCGCCATCGAGGCCGTCGAGCCCGTCGCCACGCAAGGCCACGCGTAGGCGCCTGCGTGGCGCCGGACTGCGACCAGTGGCGTCCTTTCTTCGCATCGGCGGCGACGAGGTCGATCTCGGCGGCGGCCGCATGGTCTGGCGCCCCGGCACCGCGGGCGACGATGACGGCATCGCCTTCGCGCTGACCGCCCACGGCGGTTCGCACCTGCTCCACGTCACCGGGTGGGTCATCGGCAGCTCGCCGGCCGACCTCTCCTGCAGCGAGCTGCTGCTCGACGTGCCTGGCCCCGACGCCGCGCTCGACGGCCGCATCTTCGCGATGGCGCTCGTGCGCTTCGGCCGGGTCAGCGAGAAGCGCGCCGTGATCTCGCTGGACGGCGAGATCGAGGGCATCGAGGCCGACTCCGACGCGCGCACCACCGTGGCGGCCGACATCATCTGCGCCGTCGAGCGCGCACACGAGCCCGCGTACTGCGGCGCCTGCGGCAATGCGCTGGCCGCCGGCGGCGCCGAGCGCCACGAGTTCGCGGGCGGACGGCTCGTCACGACGCGCCACATCGCGACGACCTGCCCCGGCTGCGTCGAGGCGCTGCGCGGCCGCCCGCCTGCCTATTGCACCGCGTGCGGCGCCGCCTACGAGGTCGACGGCGTCCAGCATCAGGCCGACGAGCTGCTGCTCGCCTACACGTGCACGTGCCCCGCCGGGCACACCGTCTCCGGCATCAACGCCGTATGAGATAACGGGCCTACGGCCCTTTCGGGAGCGTGTGACGGTTTGTGCCGTCGCGCAATGGAACCGTTGATGCCTGAACGAAGTGACGCATCCCTGCTCGCCAGCGATGCGCCGGACGCATTCGTCGAGGTCTGCCGGCGCCACGGGCCCGCCCTGCGGGCCTTCCTGCGGCGGCGGACGCGCGACGGCGAGGTCGCGGCCGAGCTGCTGGCCGAGACGTTCGCGGCCGCGTGGACACAGCGCAAGCGCTTCAAGGATTCCTGCGACGGCTCTGCAGCGCCGTGGCTCTTCGGAATCGCGCGCAATCAGGCATCGATGCACGCCCGGCGCGGCTCGCTCGCTCGCAGTGCACGCGAGCGCATCGGCATGCCGATCCGGGACTACGGCGCCGCCGCCTACGACGAGGCGGAGGAACGGCTCGACGGCGAGCTCCTCGCCCCGCAGCTCGACCAGGCGCTCGCCGATCTCAGTGCGAACGACCGCCGCGCGGTCGAGTTGCGGGTCGTGGAGGAACGCTCCTACGACGAGATCGGCGACCAGCTCGCGATCACTCCCGCCGCAGCGCGAACGCGCGTGTACCGAGCGCTGTCTGCGTTGCGCGCTTCCTTGAAAGGGTCCTGATGCCTACGCATACCCCACCCGAGCTCGATGCCATCCTCTCCGACCTCCATGCCGCCATCCACGACGCGCCCGCGCCGGCCCGGCGCCGCCTGCGCCCGCAGCGCCGCCTCGCATTCGCCGCCCCCCTCCTCGTGGCCGTCGCGGCCGCCCTCTACGTCGGCCTCGGCGTCGGCAACGAGCAGCCGGCGGCCGCCGCCCGGCAGCTCCAGCATGCGGCCAAGCTCGTCGCCGGCGATCCGGCGCCCGTCATCGGGCCCGGCCAGTACTGGTACGTCAAGGGCCTCGGCGCGTTCGCCAACGAGGCCAGTACGAACGAGGGAACCTTCACCGCCCTCCAGACGGCCAGCCACGAGATCTGGATCGCGAGCGATGCGTCGGGCCGCATCGTCCGCAGGGACGGACCGCCGCAGTTCTTCAGTGCTTCCGAGCGCGCGCGCTGGGAGGCCGCCGGAAAGCCCGGCTTCGGCGATGGCGGCGCGATCGACGAGACCGAGCCGGCCGGAGAGTTGTCCTGGGGCATCGAGCCACTCGCGAAGGCGGTCGCCGACATTCCCTCCGATCCGGATGCCCTCGCGCGCCTGATCGAACAGCACGCCGACGAGAACAAGAACGCGCGTGCGCAGGAGGAGTTCAGCCTGATCGAGGAGATCCTGCGCTTCGCCCCACTCTCGGGCGCGCAGACCGCCGCCTTCTACCAGGTGCTCGCATCCCTCCCCGGCATCGAGATCGCGGGGACGGCCAAGGACGGCCTCGGCCGCACCGGCACGGCCTTCACGGTCGCGAACGCCGGCCCCACGCGGCAGGAACTGATTCTCGACCCCGGCACAGGCCGCCTGCTCGGCAGCCGGACGACGCTGACGGCGCCGGATCCGGCCTACACGGACGCACCCGTCGGGACGGTACTGGGCTACGAGACGATCGTCGCGACGGGTGTCGTCGACTCGACGGACGCGCGTCCCTAGGCGATCTCCTGCCCCGGCTCGACGAGGCCGCTCTCGTAGGCGAACACGACGGCCTGAACGCGGTCGCGCAGGCCGAGCTTGCCGAGGACGTGGGAGACGTGGGTCTTGATCGTGCCCTCGCCCAGGTAGAGGTGGGCCGCGAGCTCGGAGTTGCTCTTGCCGGTGGCCAGCAGGCGGAGCACTTCGAGTTCGCGTTCGGTCAGGTGATCGAGCCTTTCGTCCCTGGAGGGTGAGGAGTGCCGGGCGTAGTCCTCGATCACGCGGCGCGTGATCGACGGCGCGAGCAGCGCCTCGCCGGCCGCCACGATGCGCACCGCGCGGACGAGATCCTCGGGGGTGGCGTTCTTGAGCATGAATCCGCTCGCGCCCGCCCGCAGCGCCTCGAAGACGTAGTCGTCGCGCTCGAATGTCGTGAGGATCAGGACACGGGCGTGGATGGCTCCGTTCCGTGCGATGCGGCGCGTTGCCTCCAGGCCGTCGACGCGGGGCATCTGGACGTCCATCAGCACGACGTCGGGCTGCAGGCGTTGCGCTGCGGCGACGGCCTCCTCTCCGTCGCTCGCCTCGCCGACCACGGCGACGCCTTCCTCGCCCTCGAGGATGAGCCGGAAACCGCCGCGCACGAGCGGCTGATCGTCGGCCAGGACGATCTTGATCACGGGGTGCCGCCGTTCAGCGGGAACGTCGCGTGCACCGCGAACCCGCCGTGGGGGGTCTGGCCGACGCGCAGGTGACCCCCGTGCAGGCCGACGCGCTCGCGCATGCCCATCAGTCCGTGTCCGCCGACGGTGCCCGGGGACCGTTTCCCGACGCCGTCGTCGAGCACTTCGATCTCGAGCATCGCCGGCTGGTAGTCGAGACGCACCGTGGCGCTCGTGCCGCCAGAATGCCTGACGGCATTCGTGAGCGCTTCCTGGATGACGCGATAGGCGGATACCTCGAGCGTACGGGACAGCGACCGCGGCTCCCCGTCGATCGAGAGCTCGACCGTCAGCCCGCCCTTTCCGGCCTGGGCGACGAGCTCGGGCAGCTGGGCGAGATCCGGCTGCGGCGTCAGCTCGTCGGGCTGATCGGCGCTGCGGAGCACGCCGAGGAGCCGGTGCAGTTCGAGGACGGCCTGCCGGCTCGAGTCCTCGATCGAGATGAGGGCCTCCTCGGCCCTGGCCGGCTGCTGTGCCATGACGCGGCGCGCCGCGCCGGCCTGCACGCCCATGACGCTGACGTGGTGGGCGACGACGTCGTGCAACTCGCGCGCGATCCGGACCCGCTCCTCGAGCACGGCACTGCGGGCGTTCTCCTCCCGCTCGCTCTGGAGCTCGCGCGTCCGTGCAGCAAGCTCGCGCTCGCGATCCCGGCCCCGCCGGACCGCGACGCCGAGCATGATCGGAAGGGCGATGGACACAGCGTTGTAGGCAAGCAGAACGGACTCGTTGAGGGGCAGACCCGAATAGGTCCCGCCCTTGTAGAAGAACATCTCACGCACGACCTCGGCGTAGAGCACCGCGGCGAGCGCCGCGACTACCAGTGCGGTGCGTCGTGGTCCGCGACCGTGAACGACCGCGCTGTAGAGCGCGATCCAGCAAGCCCACACGGTCATCGTGCCTTCCCATGCGGCCAGGCCGGGGACGTCGGGATTGATGACGAGTCGCCCGATCACGAAGGCGCCGATCACCACGCACGCGACCGTGAGCGGGAAGCGCCGCCGCAGCGCGAGCGGCAGCACCAGCAGCTCGGCTCCGACCGCCTCGCGCAGGCGCTCGACGATGGCCTCGCGGTGGGGCCGCACCTCCTCGTCGGAGAGGGTGCGGTCCTGCGCCTGGAACGTCAGTCGCAGCGCCAGCGAGCGGCGGCCGGGGCCGAGCGCCTCGGCGTCGCGCCAGACGTCGAAGACCTGGGCGTCGCTGAGCAGCTCGCTCCTGGCACCGCGCACGGCTTCCAGCACGGCGCTCGCGGGGTGCTCGTCGGCCACGACGACCGCGATGTCCTGGCGCAGGGGCGGGAACTCCGAGAGCGGCAGCGCCCGCGGGGCCTCCCCCAGCTGCTCGCACAGCCGGTCGAGGTCGAGCTCCATGACGACGACGGGATCGTCGAAGCCGTAGCGGCGGGCCGTCAGCGGGTGCAGCTCGCCCACGAAGCCGAGCGCCGGCTCGCCCGGCACCTGCACGAAGCCCTTGCGCCCGGGGTGCAGGAACGGATCGCGATCACCGTCGATCGCGGCGACTCGGCAGGTCACGCCGACTGCGCCGAGGATCGACTCGAGCACGCCCTTGCCGAGGAAGAACGAGGCCGGCTCGCCGGCGCGGCGCCAGGCGGCACCGCCCAGGCGGCCGCGCATCACGGCGCTGAACGTCCACGGCTCGCGCGGCAGCTTCTGGTCGGCGACGGGATGGTACGTATGCGCGATCTCGAAGAGCGCGAGGTCGTCGCGGCCCCAGGCGGCATTGCGCGCGAGCGCCTCGAGCAGGCTCGGCAGGAGCAGCGTGCGCAGGTGCGAGTGGTCCTGCGAGAGCGGGTTGAGCACCCGGAGCATCTCGCGCCGCGGGTCGTCGGTGCCGAGGCCGAGGCGGTCGGGCATGTCGGCGGGCACGTAGGAAAGCGTCTGGGCCTCCGTCAGCCCCGCGCCGAAGCACGCGTCGGCGACCGTGCGCCGCACGCGCTGTGCGGCCGTCAGGCCGCCGCCCGAGCCGACCGAGAGCAGCGATGGCACGTGCTCGAGGCCGTAGATGCGCGCGATCTCCTCGATCACGTCGATCTCGCGCGTGACGTCGACGAAGCGGGTCGGCGGCACGCGCACGTCGATCGTGCCCTGTCCGGCACGCGGATCGAAGCCGAGGCGGTCGAGGATCTCGACCGCGCGGGCGAGCGAGACCTCGAGCGCCGTGATGTGCGCGACGCGGTCCATGCGCACCCGCAGCTGCGCGCGCGGCGGCAGGTCGGCGGAGACGTCGAGCGGCCGCGGCGTCATGCGGCCGCCGCAGAGCTCCACGATGAGCCGCGCGGCGGCGCGCGAGGCGATCGGCGCGATCGTCGGATGGACGCCCTTCTCCCAGCGGTTGGAGCCGTCCGTGCGCAGGCCGAGCTTCTGGGACGTGCGCAGGATCTGGGAGCGCGTGAAGTTGGCCGCTTCCAGCACCATCGTGTCCGTGCCGTCGCTGATCTCCGAGTCGCCGCCGCCCATGATCCCGCCCAGACCCTGCGGCCCCTCGGCGTCGGCGATCACGCACATGGTCGCGTCGAGCTCGCGCTCCTGGCCGTCCAGCGTGCGCAGCTTCTCGAGCGGCTTCGCGCGCCGCGCCGTGAGCCTGGCGCCGCGGATCTTCGCGTAGTCGTAGGCGTGCAGCGGGCTGCCGAGGTCGTGCATCACGTAGTTCGTGATGTCGACGACGTTCGAGATCGGGCGCATGCCGGCGGCCTGCACCCGTGCCTTGAGCCACAGCGGCGACGGCCCGATCCTGATGTCCTGGAACACGCGCGCCGTGAAGCGCGGGCAGAGATCCTCGTCCTCGATCCCGATCGCCATCCAGTCGCCCGTGAGCCGGTCGCCGAGCGCCGGCGGCTCGCTCTCGTCGAGCGGCGTCAGCTCGATGCCGAAGATCGCGTGCACGTCGCGCGCGACGCCCCGCATCGAGAGCAGGTCGGCGCGGTTCGAGGTGACCTCGAGCTCGAGCACGTCGTGGGCGAGCGGTACGCGTGCCGCGAGCGGCTCGCCGGGCTTCCAGGTGGCGCCGAGCACCATGATCCCCTCGCCCTCCGAGGAGATGTCCAGCTCGCGCTCGGACAGGATCATGCCGTCGGAGGTCTCGCCGCGCAGCTTGGAGCGCGTGATCTTGCGGCCGTCGAGCAGCACGGTGCCCGGGAGCGCGACCGCGACGGTGTCGCCGGCTCCGAAGTTCCAGGCTCCGCACACGATCTGGCGCGGCTCGCGCTCCCCCACGTCGACCTGCGTGAGCTGCAGCCGGTCGGCGTTCGGGTGCTTGCCGGCCTCCAGCACGTGCCCGGCGACGATCAGCTCCTCGACCCCGTCGACGTCCGGCAGGCCCCGGCGCTCGACGCTCTCGACCTTGTCACCGGCCAGCGACAGGCGGGCGACGAGCTCGTCGAGCGGCGGGAGCTCGGCCAGGTGATCGGCCAGCCACTGCAGCGGGACCTTCATCGCACCGCTCCGCGGAACTGCTCGAGGAAGCGGACGTCGTTGTCGTAGAAGCTCTTGACGTGCGGGATGCCGTACTTGAGCATCGCGACGCGCTCGATGCCCATACCGAACGCCCAGCCGCTCACGACCTCGGGGTCATAGCCCGGGACGAAGCCGAAGACGTTCGGGTCGACCATGCCCGCGCCGAGGATCTCGATCCAGCCCTCGCCCGAGCACACGCGGCAGCCCTTGCCGCCGCACAGGAAGCAGGACACGTCGAGCTCCACGCTCGGCTCGGTGAACGGGAAGAAGTGAGAGCGCAGCCTGATCTCGCGGTCGGGCCCGAAGAGCGCGCGCGCGAAGTGCTCGAGCGTGCCCTTGAGGTGCGCCAGCGAGAGGCCGCGGTCGACCGCGAGGCCTTCCACCTGCTGGAACATCGGCGAGTGCGTGGGGTCGAGCGTGTCGCGGCGGTAGACGCGGCCCGGGCAGATGACGTACACGGGCGGCGGCTGCGACTCCATGACGCGCACCTGGACGGGCGAGGTCTGCGTGCGCAGGCAGACGTCCGGCGCGATCCAGAGCGTGTCGGACTCCGCCTTCGACGGGTGATCGTCGGGCGTGTTGAGCGCGGTGAAGTTGTAGTACTCGAGCTCGACCTCGGGGCCCTCGGCGATGCGGAAGCCGAGCCCGACGAAGACGTCCTCGATCTCGCGCTGGATCTGCGTCAGCAGGTGCGGCGTGCCGCGCGGGACGGGGTCGCCAGGCAGCGTCACGTCGATCGCCTCGGCGCGCAGCGCGACGTCGAGCTCGCGCGCCTCGAGCTGCTCGCGCAGCTGCGAGTGCAGTCGCTCGAGCTCGCCGCGCACGCGGTTCAGCTCCTGGCCGCGCGGTCCGCGCAGCTCCGCCGGCAGGGCGCCGAGCTCGCGGAGGGCGAGCGTCAGCGCGCTCGAGCGCCCGAGCGCCTCGACGCGTGCATCCTCGAGCTCCGCGGCCGAGGTGGCCCGCTCGAGCTGTTCGCGCCCCTGGCGTTCCAGGCTGGCCGCGTCCTCCATGGACTTCCCCGCGTCGATGCAGGGACGAGGGAGACTCCCCCGCGGTACCACCCTGCTTGCGCCGTGCCGGCGCCTCTCGCTTTCCGCCGTTCGACGGCGTCTCGCCCGGCTCGGGAGGTGAACTTCGGCGGACCGTCTACGCGGGGGCTCTCAGTCTCGGCCCCGCTCCCTGTTGAAGACGGCGCCCCGCCTACTCGTCTCCGTCTGCGCCGGAACCGCCATTGTACCGCCTGTGCGACGAGGAGCAGCAGCCCAGGGCGGCGAGCCCTACGAACGGCTCGGCCCGCTCTACGATCGCTGGTGCGCCGGCGTCGATCACGACATCCCGTTCTACGTCCTCGCGTGCGAGGGTGCGGCCGGGCCGATCATCGAGCTCGGCGCCGGCAGCGGGCGCATCGCGGTCGAGCTCGCCCGGCACGGCCACCGCGTGATCGCGCTCGACGCGGCGCCCGCCATGCTCGCCCAGGCCGAGCGCCGTGCGAAGCGCTACAACGTCGACCTGGAGACCGTCCTCGGCGACCTGCTCGATCCACCGGAGCTGCCGCCGAGCGACCGCGTGATCGCGCCCTTCCGGACGTTCATGCACCTCAGCGGAGACGACGAGCGCCGGCGCGCCCTGAGCGCCGCCGGCGGGCTGCTCGCCGAGGGCGGGCAGTTCGTCTTCGACGTCTTCGAGCCCAGCACCGCCGACATCCGCGCCACCCACGACCGCTGGATCGCGCGCCGCGAGGGCATCAGCGAGCGGCCCATGTGGGACGCCGAGGAGCGCCGCCTCGAGCTGGACGTGCGCCTCCCGGGCCGCGTCGTGTCGATGACGCTGGAGTGGAGGAATGCGGCGGAATGGCGGCGGTTATGCCGGGAGGCCGGCCTCGACGTCGTCGCCGCGTACTCCGGCTTCGACGGCACCGACCTGATCGATCAGACCGGCGACCAGGTCTACGTCTGCACCCGGCCCTAGACGCGCCGCAGCTCGTAGAGCGCCAGCGCGCCGGCGATCGCCACGTTCAGGGACTCGGAGCCCTCGGCCAGCGGGATGCGCGCCACGGCGCCCGCGCTCGTCGTGATCTCGTCCGGGAGCCCCGTGCGCTCGCCGCCCAGCGCGAACGCGACCGGAGCCTTCGGTGCGAGCTCGGCGAGCGTCCGGTCGCCGCGGGCGTCCAGCGCGATCACGGGCAGATCCGGCGCCTCGCGCAGGGTGATGACCGGTACCGAGTAGAGCGCGCCCATGCTCGCGCGCACCGCGCGCGGCGAGAGCGGGTCGGCGCAGCCTTCGGCGAGCGCGACGTGCGCGGGCCCGAAGCCCTGCGCGCTGCGCAGCAGCGTGCCGAGGTTGCCCGGATCGGCCACGCCGTGCAGGTGCAGCCCGACCGCGCTCGCGGGCGAGCCGGCGGCGAGCGGCGGGAGGTCGTTGGCGCGGAAGACGCCCACCGCCCGGCTCGTGGACGAGAGCGTCGAGAGCGCCTCCATCACCTCGCCCGAGCAGCGCAGCACCTTCGCGCCCGCGGCGAAGAGCTCGTCGGCGATGCGGTCGCTGCCGAGATCGTCGTCGACGAACACCTCGACCGGCGTGATGCCCGCGGCCAGGGCGGCCCGCAGCGCGTCCTCGCCCTCGTCGACGAAGAGTCCGGTGCGCCTGCGCTCCTTCGCCTCGCCGAGCGCGCGCGCGGCCTTGACCCGCCCGTTGGCGCGGCTCGTGATCACGCCGGGATCCCGCTCTCGGCCGCGACCGGGCCCCACGCGGCGTGCGCGCCGACCGTCTCGACCCAGACCTGGAGCCGGGCGTGGCTCTGCAATGCGCCCGCATGCAGCAGGCGCCAGAGCGCCGGCATCGCGGCGCAGTCGGCGACGGTGAAGCGACCGAGGCACGCATACCCGCCGTCGCCGAGCAGGCGCGAGAAGGCGGTCAGCCTCGGCGCGATCCCCGCGACCGCGGCCGGGACGTCCTCGGGCCGGGCGGGCTCGGCGCCGATGCCGCGCTGCGGCCGGAACCCGTAGGCGGGTGCGTCGACCTCACGGCTGGCGGGCCGCAGCGTCGTCGCGACCGCGTCGAGCAGCCAGTCGACCTGGGCGCGCTCGCGGGCCTCCGCCGGGAAGAGGTCGTCGCGGCCCTCGCGATCGGCGAGGTAGCGCAGGATCGCGTTGGATTCGGCCAGCACGACGTCGCCGTCGATCAGCGCCGGGATGCCGCCGAGCGGGTTGACCGCGAGGTGCCAGTCGGGCCGCGGCGCCTCGAACGGGACCGTGCGCCGCTCGTAGGAGAGCCCGAGCACTCCCAGCAGGAACCGCACCTTCTGCGCGTTCGACGAGCGCGGGTGATCGTGGAGTCTCACCCGCTGCCGAAGCGGATCACTGCGCGAGCGCCGCCTTGGCGCGCTCGGCGAGCGCCGCGAACGTCTTCGGCTCGTGCACCGCCAGGTCGGCCAGCACCTTGCGGTCGACGGTGACCTCGGCGCGCTTCAGCCCGTTGATCATCTGGCTGTAGGAGAGCCCGTGGATGCGCGCCGCGGCGTTGATGCGGACGATCCAGAGCCGGCGGAAGTCGCGCTTGCGCACGCGCCGGTCGCGGTAGGCGTACTGCAGGCTGTGCTGCACCTGCTCCTTGGCGCGGCGGTAGACCTTCGACTTCAGGCCCCAGTAGCCGGATGCCTGGGCGAGAACCTTGCGGCGCTTCTTGCGCGCGTGAACGGATCGCTTGACGCGGGTCATCTAGATACCTTCCTCAGCGCAGCCGGAGAAGGCCCTTGACGAGCTTCTCGTCAGAGTGCGCGACTGGCTGGGACTGACGGAAGGCGCGCTTCCGCTTCGGCGTCTTCTTCTCCAGGATGTGCGAGCGCATGCCGTGGCGGCGCGTCAGCTTGCCGCTGCCGGTCAGCTTGAAGCGCTTCTTGGCGCCGGAGTGGGTCTTCATCTTGGGCATCAGGTGCTCGTCGGTTCCGGTTCTGGTTCGGGGGCGGCCTTGGGCTTCGGTGCGGCCTTGGGCTTCGCTTCTGCTTTGGGCTTCGGTGCGGCCTTCGGCTTGGCTGCGGCCTTGGCTTCGCTGCGGGCTTCGCCGCTTCGGGCTTGGCTTCTTCGGGCGTTACCGCTTCCGGCTCGGCCGGTACTGCTTCGGGCTGCGCAACTTCGGGCTGTGCCACCTCTGCTCCTGCCGCCGGCTCGGCGGAGGCGGGTTCTTCGCTTGGACTCGGTGCTTCGTTGGGCGCCTCGTTCGCGCCCGGCTTGGTGGGAGGCAGCTCTCGGACAGGCGCCAGCAGCATCACCATGTTGCGGCCGTCCTGGATCGGCGCGGACTCGATCACGCCGAGCTCGGACACATCTTCTGCGAGCCGTTCGAGCAGCGCTCTACCGCGCTCGGGGTGGCTCATCTCGCGCCCGCGGAACATGATCGTGACCTTGACCTTGTCGCGCTGGCGCAAGAAGCGTACGACATGGCCCTTCTTCGTGGCGTAGTCGTGGGGATCGATCTTCGGGCGGAGCTTGATCTCCTTGATCGTGATCGTGCTCTGGTGCTTGCGCGCCAGCTTCTGCTTCTGCTCCTGGTCGTAGCGGTACTTGCCGTAATCCATCACCCGGCAGACGGGCGGATTCGCGTCCGGCGCGACCTCGACGAGATCGAGATTCTTCGCCCACGCGTACTCCAAGGCCTCGTCGCGCGCCTTGACGCCGATCTGCGATCCGTCGTCGTCGATCAACCGCACTTGCGGTACGCGGATCGTCTCGTTGACACGGGTGCGCGGCTCTGCCGGCCGCACATCCTGGCCACCGCGCGGCCTCACTGGCGCTTCACCGAATGCTTCAACCTGCTCCTCTCATGCGCAGGGCCCCACCCGGCGTGCACGCACATCGACTTGCACGACCCGACGCGGCAACCTGACCGGCGGGTGGGAAACGGGTGACGCCTCCACTTTGACGTCTGAATGATACACGCCGCACGTTGACGGCCCTTTATTCCGTGAACAGCGCACGCGCGAACGCCTCGGCATCGAACGGGCGCAGATCCTCGAGGCCCTCCCCCATCCCGATCAGCTTGATCGGGATGCCCATCTCGTGTGCGATCGCGATCGCGATGCCGCCCTTGGCGCTGCCGTCGAGCTTCGTCAGGACGAGCCCGGTCACGTCGGCGGCCTGCGTGAACAGGCGCGCCTGCTGCAGCCCGTTCTGACCGGTCGTGGCGTCGATCGTCAGGAGCGTCTCGTGGGGCGCGCCGTCGAGCCGCTGGGCGATCACGCGGCGCACCTTCGAGAGCTCCTCCATCAGGTGCTCCTGCGTGTGCAGGCGCCCGGCCGTGTCGACGATCACGACGCGGCGACCGCGAGCGACGCCCGCGCTCACGGCGTCGAATGCGACGGCTGCGGGATCCGAGCCGCTCGCGGAGCCGACGAAGTCGGCCTGTGCGCGACCGGCCCAGGTCTCGAGCTGCTCGGCCGCCGCGGCGCGGAACGTGTCCGCCGCGCCGATGACGACGCTCGCACCGGCCTCGTGCAGCTGGTAGGCGAGCTTGCCGATCGTCGTCGTCTTGCCCGTGCCGTTGACGCCGACCACGAGAATCACGGCCGGCTCGGCCCGGAGGTCGAGCGCACGGCGCTCGAGCGGCTCGGCGAGACGGTCGGCGACGATCTTCTGGAGCGCCTCGCGCAGCTCGTCCGGCGTGTGCAGCCGCCCCGCGGCGGACTCGGCCTCGAGCGCCTGCACGATCTCGACCGTCGCCGGCACCCCCACGTCGGCGGCGATCAGCAGCTCCTCGAGCCGCTCCCAGACGCCCTCGTCGTTGGGGTCGAAGGCGAGCTCGTTGAGACCCTGCGCGAGCGCACGGCTCGAGCGGCCGAGGTTCTCGCGCAGACGCGAGAAGAACCCCCGCCGGCGGCCCTCGGCCTCGGCGGGACGCTCGGGCGCGGGCGCGAGCCCGAGCAGAACCTCGTCCCAGGACGACATCTAGACGGCCACGGCCTCGCGCGCACGGCGCGAGAGCACGGTGGAGACGCCGTCGCCGGCCATCGACACGCCGTAGAGCGTGTCGGCGATCTCCATCGTCAGCTGCTGGTGCGTGATGATGATGAACTGCGCGCGCTCGCGATAGCGCTCGATCAACTCGAGGAAGCGCGAGATGTTGGCATCGTCGAGCGCCGCGTCGACCTCGTCGAGCACGTAGAACGGCGACGGCCGCGCGAGCATCAGCGCGAACAGGAACGCGAGCGCGCCGAGCGAGCGCTCGCCGCCGGAGAGCAGGCCCATGGAGGCGAGCCGCTTGCCGGCCGGCTGGATCTCGAGCTCGACGCCCGGCTCGGCGGGATCGCTCACCTGCGCGGGCTCGGTCGCCTCGCCGGCCTCGCCGGACTCCTCGGCGACCGCCTCGACGGGGTCGGTCAGCACGCAGCGGCCGCGACCGCCGGGGAAGAGCGTTCCGACGACCTCGTCGAAGCCCTCCTGCACCTGTGCGAACGTCGCCGCGAAGCGCTCGCGGATCTCGCGCGTGAGGCTGCGGATGACGCGCTCGAGCTCGCGCATGGCGGCTGCCAGGTCGTCGACCTGGGTGCGCACGTCGTCGAGCCGCTCGCGCTGCTCCTCCAGCTCCTGCTTCGCCAGCGGGTTGACGGCACCGAGCTCGCCACGGCGGCGCTCGAGGCGCTCGACGCGCGCCGACAGCCCCGCCAGTTCCTCGGGCGGCAGCGGCTCGACGGCGTCGACCGCGGCCAGGCCGTTCTGCTCGGCCAGCTCGGCGGCCCGGGTGCGCAGCTCGGCGAGGCGCTCCTCCGCGTGCGCGGCCTCGCGCTCGAGCCCGCCCGCGCGCACGGCGGCATCGCGCTCGGCGCCGGCGTGCTCGGCCTCGTCGCGCGCGCACTCGCGCAGGGCGATCGTGAGCGCCTCGCTGCGCCGCGTCAGCTCGGCACCGCGCTGGACGAGCGGCGCGCGCGCGTGCTCGGCGGCCTCGCGACAGGCGTCGAGCGCCGCCGAGAGGGCCGCGCCGTCGCCGCTCGCGAGCAGCGCCAGGGCCTCCCCGCGCTCGCGCGTGTGGCCCGCATTGCGCTCGGCCGCGGCGCGCGCGGCCACCAGCCGGTCGCGCTCGCGGCGCGCATGCTCGGCGCGCTCGGCCACGGCGGCACGCTCGGCGCGGGCGCGCGCGACGCTCTCGGCCAGCGCGCTCCGCACCTGCTCGAGCTCGGCGTGCTCGGAGTCGGCCCGGGCGGCGGCATCCCCGGCGGCTGCCGCAGAGCGCAGCAGCTCGGCGGACTCGCGCTCCGCGCTCTCGATCGCCGCCGCGAGATCCTGGCCCTGCCGGTCGGACTCGACCAGCTCGTGCTCGGCCCGCTCGGCACCGCGCGCGGCGCGCTCGCGATCGGCCACCGCCTCGCGCTCGGCGCGCTCCGCCGCCACGAGGACGCCGCGGGCCTGCGTCAGCGCCTCTGCGTGGGCCGCCTCGGAGGCCTCGCGCGCGTCGAGCTCGGCCGTGGCGACCGCCGCCTCGCTCTCGCGCAGGGCGCTCTCGGCGGCACCGCTCTCGGCGGCGGCGCGGGCGCCCTCGAGCTCGCGGCGCGCGCGCAGCAGAGCCGCTTCGCCGCTCGCACCCGAGCGGAACGCCACGCCGCGGTCGGCGTCGTAGCCGAGCCCGTCGCGGGTGACCGCGATGCCGCTCTCGACGCGGGCGAGCGCCGCGGCGTCGGGGACGAGCCAGACACCGGCGAGGAGCCCCGCCGGCGCGCGATCGCTCAGGCGCACGTGCGCTGCCAGCGGAACGGCCCCGGCGAGCGTGGGCGCGTCGGCCCCGGCGGGCCGGCCGACGTGGAGCGCTCCGCCCTCCGCCTCGGCCGATTCCAGCAGGGCGAGCGCGGTCTTCAGGTCGTCGGCGCAGGCCAGCGCGGCGCAGCGCTCCAGGGCGGCGGCCACGGCCAGCTCGTACCCGGCCTCGGGCTCGACCAGCGCGAGCGCCAGCGTGGCACCGCGGCGGACGAGCTCGGCGAGCGACGGCGCGATGCCGTCGGCGCGCTCGACGGCGGCGGCGAGCGCATCGGCACGCGCGACGGCGGCAGCGGCGGCCGAAGCGGCCTCGGCCGCGCGGCGCTGCGCATCGCGGACACGTCCGCGCAGTGCGTCGACCTCGGCGCGCGCGCTGCCCTCGGCCGCCAGCGCGCTCTCGTGCGCTGCGCGCGCGGTCACGGCGGCGGGCTCGGCACCCGCGAGCGCGGACTCCGCCGCGGCCAGCTCGGCGCGGGTTCGCTCGGCGGCCAGCCGTGCGGCCTCGTGCCGCTCGGCGATCTGCGCACTGCGCGTGCGCTGCGCGGCCAGGGCCGCCTCGGCGTGGGCTGCACGGCCGGTCAGCTCCGCCGCCTGCCGGCGGGCCGCGAGGGCCGCCTCGCCGCTCTCGCCCGCGCGGGCCGCGGCGGCCGCCAGCTCGGCCTCGTCCACGGGGGCGAGCGCGCCCTCGGCCGCGCTCAGGCGCTCGGCGGCCTCCACCGCGGCGTCCGCCTGCACGGCCAGCCCTGCGGCCTCGGCCGCGAGCCGCTCGGCGAGCTCGCGCTCGCGCGCCGCCTCGGCCGCCACGTCCGCCAGGCGCTGCGCCAGCGCGTCGCGGCGGGAGCCCAGGCGCTCGACGGCCGTCGCGAGGGCGATGCCCTGCGCCGCGGCCGCCTCCTGCTCGCCGAGGATCCGTGCGAGCTCCTCCTCGGCCTGTGCGCGGCGCGCGGTGATCTCGGCGAGGCGGGCGGACGCCGCATCGCGCTCGGCACGGGCCGTGACGAGCTCGCTCTCGCGCTCGCTGCGCGTGCGCCGCGTCTCGGCGAGCGCGGACGCCAGCAGGCGCAGGCGCACCTCGGCGATCTGCCGCCCCAGCGCCTCGGCGCGCTCGGCCGCCGTGGCCTGCAGCTCGAGCGGCTTGAGACGTGCGCGCAGCTCGCGCTCGACGTCGCCGGCGCGCTCGAGATCGGCGGCGACGCGGGCGAGCTTCGCCTCCGCGCGCTGCCGGCGGCGCTTGAACTTGCCCAGCCCCGCGGCCTCCTCGACGAGGCCGCGCCGCTCGTCGGGCCGTGCCAGCAGCACCTGGTCGACCGTGCCCTGGGCGATGATGCAGTGCAGCTCGCGCCCGAGGCCCGCCTCGGCCAGCAGGTCGCGCACGTCGAGGCGGCGCACCGACTGGCGGTTGAGCAGGTAGTCGCTGTCGCCCGAGCGGTCGAGCCGGCGCATCACGGAGAGCTCGCTGCGCGGGACGCCCACACGCCCGTCGCTGTTGTCGAGCACGAGCTCGACCTCGCAGACGCCGCTCGCCGCGTGCTGCTCCGAGCCCGCGAAGAGCACGTCCTGGCCGGTCTGTGCGCGGATCTGGCTGGGCGGCTGCGAGGCCATCGCCCACTGCAGCGCGTCGGCGATGTTGGACTTGCCCGAGCCGTTCGGCCCGACCACGACCGACACCCCGCTCTCGAAGCGCAGCTCGATCGGCTCGCGGAACGACTTGAAGCCGCGCAGGCGGATGGCGCTCAGGTGCACAGCCGGCCCTCCCGGTCCACGCGCAGCAGCGCCTCCTGGGCGGCAGCCTGCTCCGAGGCCTTCTTGGAAGGCCCCTCGCCCGTGCCGATGACGTCGTCGCCGAGCATCGCGGCAGAGGTGAAGCTGCGGCGGTGCGCTGGTCCGGTTGCCTCCATCAGCCGGTAGCTTACGGACGCCCCCTGACGTGCCAGCCGTTCCTGCAGTTCCGTCTTGTGGTCGACGAAGCCCTGCTCGGCGTATTCGATGCGCTCGCGGAAGGCCTCGATGACCGCATCGGCGGTCTCCCGGTAGCCGTAGTGCAGGAAGGCGGCGCCGATCACGGACTCGCAGAGCGCCGCGAGCACGTTGCGGCTGAGCTCGATGCGCGCCTCGGCTCCGCGGCGCTCGCGCTCCCGCTCGAACTCGTCCTCGAGAGCGAGGGTCCGCGCGACGATCGCGCACGAGGGCCGCGAGACGACGTAGGCGCGCTGCTGGGCGAGCCGGCCCTCGTCGACGTCCGGGGCACGGCGATAGAGCTCCTCGGCGACTGCGAGCCCGAGCACGCAGTCGCCGAGGAACTCCAGTCGCTCGTAGGACTGGATACGCTCGTCGACCCACGATGAGTGGGTGAACGCGCGCCGCCGCAGCTCATCGGGGAGCCGCTCGGCGAGCGTTGCGAGCGCAGACACGCTCGGCGCTAGGAGGCGTTCTCCATGATGTAGTCGACAGCCTGGTTGACCGTCTTGATGCCCTGCGCCTCCTCGTCCGGGATCTTCACGCCGAACTGATCCTCGAGCTCCATGATGAGCTCCACGAGATCGAGGGAGTCGGCATCGAGGTCGTCCTGGAAGGACGCTTCGGGCGTGACCTGGCCCTCGTCGACGCCGAGCTGCTGGACGAGGATCTGTTTGACCTGGTCGAGGACTTCTTCGCGCGTCGCCAACGTGCCTCCATATATTTACGGTGTGCGGCCGGGCGAGCGTAGCATGCGCGCAGCCGGGTGGGTGGGTAACGGTCCTGGGTCCTAGCGTCAGGCGGTCTCGGCCGTATCCGTGTGCGGCGCTGCGATGGTATCCGCGGCGCGCGGCTCCGGATGCACGCGGCGCGCGATGTCCTCGATCAGCCCTTCGCGCACTCCGCGCGCCGCGTGGCGCAGCGCGTTGGAGATCGCGACCGAGCCCGGAGTCGCCGTGCGCCTTCACCGCGATCGCGCGCAGGCCGATGAGGTACGAGCCGCCGTAGGTCTCGGGATTGACCTTGTCGCGCAGCGGGCGGAGCTTCGGCCGCAGCAGCAGGCCGCCGAGCTTGCCCTGCCAGGACGACGTGGCGGCCTGGCGGATCTCGTCGAACAGCCAGACTCCGGTGCCCTCGAGCAGCTTGAGCACCACGTTGCCCGTGAAGCCGTCGGTCACGACGACGTCGACCGCGCCGAGCGGGATGTCGCGGCCCTCGATGTTGCCGGCGAAGCCGCAGTCGCGCGTCGTCGGCCAGCAGCCGGTAGGAGTCGACCACGAGGCGGTTGCCCTTGCCCTCTTCGTGGCCGTTCGAGAGCAGGCCGACGCGCGGCTCGTGGACGCCGAGGACGCTCGCCGAGAAGGCGGTGCCCATGTGCGCGAACTGGTGCAGCTGATTGGGCCGGGGATCCGGGGTCGCGCCGATGTCGAGGACGACGATCGGGCCCTTCCAGGACGGCAGCGGCTGCACGATCGCGGGGCGCAGGACGCCCGGGAGGCGGCGCAGCTCGAGCAGGCCGGCCGCCAGCACGGCGCCGGTCGCGCCGGCCGAGACGGCCGCATCCGCACGTCCCTCGCGCACGAGGCGCATGCAGGTCACGACCGAGGCGTCGTCGCGCTCGCGCGCAGCGCGCGCGGGCTCCTCCTCGTGGGAGATCACGTACGGAGCGTGCACGACCTCGATGTCCGGGTCGTCGCGCACGAGCGGCTCGAGCTCCGGCGCCGGACCGCACAGCAGCACGCGCAGCCCTCCCGTGCGAAACCGCGTTGCGCGCTCCCGCAACGACCGACTCCGCACCCTGGTCGCTGCCCATCGCGTCAAGCGCGACGGTGACCGCGGTGCTCACGCCTCGAGCGGCTCGATCTCGCGCCCCTTGTACGTCTTGCACGTGGGGCACATGTGATGCGCACGAGTGGGCGAGCCGCATTGCGGGCACACGACCACGGCGATCGCCTGAGGGACGCCCTGATAGCGGCGCTTGTCGCGGCGGGATTTCGAGGTCTTCTTCTTCGGGACCGGCATACTGCGCGGAAGCGTAGCTGACGTGCCGCAGACCGGCTACAACAGCTCGCGCAACCGCTCCCAGCGCGCATCCTTGGGCGGCTCGCAGCCACACGCGACGAGGTTGCGGTCGGCGCCGCACTGCGGGCACAGTCCCGCGCAGTCCTCGCGGCAGCGGATCACGATCGGCAGCGCGAGGATCGCGCTGTCCGTGGCCCAGCGGTCGACGTCGAGCAGCTCGCCCTCGAGGTACGGCGTCGTCTCCTCGTCCTCGACCTCGACGGTGTCCGCCTGGTACTCGCGCGCTCTCACCTCGACCAGCTCGCGCGCGTCCTCGAGGCAGCGCTGGCACGGCCCGACGATGGTGACGTCGAACGTGAGGTCGAAGAGCAGCCCGCCCGCGAGGCGCGTGAGGCCGAGATCGGCCCGCACCTCGCTCGGCTCCGCGCGGTACTCCTGCGCGCCGGCCGTGAACGGGGAAATGGTGACAGGGACCTCGTGCCGGTGGTGGTCACCGGGCGCGAGCCTGAGTGTGCGTAGGTCGACGTGCGTCATCTCACGAGAGGCTAACGCTGCCCCGTGCGAGGTTATTCGCTCACTCGTCGAGCTCGAGCGCGGACGGCTCGTCGGAGCGGCGCTGCAGCTGCTCGCGGCCGCGCTGCACGGCCGTCAGGAACTTGCCGAGGTTGACCTCGAGCGTGGCCAGGATCTCGTCGGCGTAGTCCTCGGCGCCGAGCCGCACCTCGCGCTCGCGGCGCCGTGCCTCGCCCAGCAGCGAACGCGCCTGCTGCTCGGCCTGGCGGACGACCTCCTGCTGCGAGGCGAGCTCCGCCGCGCGCTCGCGCGCCTCGGCGACGAGGCGCTCGGCCTCGCGCTTGGCCTCGGCGAGCATCTCCTGGCGTTCCTTGACGATCCAGCGCGCCTGCTTGATCTCCTCGGGGATCGTGGCGCGCATCTGGTCGAGGATCTCCCAGATCTCCTCGCGGTCGATCCGGACCTGATCGGTCAGCGGCACGGCTTTCGCGCCGTGCACCAGCTCGTCGAGCTTGTCGATGAGGACGAGGACATCCATGCAGTCTCCTAGAGGGTGCGCCTCGCGAAGGCTTCGGCCACGACGGGCGGCACGAAGTCCGCAATCGGGCCGCTGAAGGCCGCGAGCTCACGCACGCCGCTCGACGAGAGGAAGCTGAACCTGGGCGACGACATCAGGAAGACGGTCTCGATCTCCGGGGCAATTCGTTTGTTGAGGTGCGCCATCTGCAGCTCCCACTCGAAGTCGGAGACGGCACGCAGTCCTTTGACCAGCGCACATGCCCCCCACGCCCGCGCGTATTCGACGACCAGGGTGGAGAACCCTGCCACGATCACGTTGGGAAAGGGCGCGAGGACCTCCTCCAGGAACGCCTTGCGCTCGTCGATCGTGAAGAACGGCTCCTTGTGCGTCGGCTGGCGGACGACGCCCACCACGATGCGGTCGAACATGCTCGCGGCGCGCTCGATGATGTCGAGGTGGCCGTAGGTGACCGGGTCGTACGTGCCGGGGCAGAGCGCAGTACGGCCATCGGCGGTCGACGGCGTGACGTCAGGGGCCATTGCGGAGAATCTGGATCGTCGAGGCGCCGTAGCGGCGGGGCGGGTCGGCGGGCAGGTCGAGCGCGAGCTCCAGGCCGTGCGCACTCTCGATCACGATCAGGGCGCCGGGCGCGAGCACGGCGGGCAGAAGCTCGCCAAGCGCAGCAGCATAGCCCGAGGCGGACGCGTAGGGCGGATCCAGCAGCACGAGGTCGTAGCTGCGAGCCGCCGCGCGCCTCGTCGCGCAGCACCCGCTTGAAGTCGGCGCGGCGCACGGTGGCGCGCTCCTCGAGCCCCAGCGTCTTGACGTTGGCGCGCACGCAGGCGATGCTCGCGGCCGCGTCGTCGGCGAACAGGCAGGTGTCCGCCCCGCGCGAGAGCGCCTCGAAGCCGAGCGCGCCCGAGCCGGCGAAGAGATCCAGCGCGGCGCCGCCGGGGAGCGGCCCGAGCCGGGCGAACAGCGCCTCGCGCACGCGCCCGGCGGTCGGGCCGCACGAGCCGCCCGCGCGGGGTCGCGAGGACGCGGCCGCCGAACTCGCCGGCGATGATCTTCACGCGCGGCCGATCCGCTCGACGAGGGCGCCGAAGCGCTCGCGCGCAGCCTGCGCGAGCACCGGGTCGAAGGGCCCGGCGCGCGCCAGCAGGCGCGCGTCGGCGCGCGAGCGCGCGATCAGGCGGCGGTGGCGCGCGAGACTCGCGTGGCGCAGGTCGCTCGCACCCGACTGGCGCAGCCCGGCGAGCTCGCCCTCGCCGCGCAGGCGCAGGTCGATCTCGGCCAGGTCGAAGCCGCTCGCGTGCTCGCACAGCGCCTCGAGCCGCCGCAGGCCGAGATCGCTCGGCTCGGGCGACTCGAACAGGAAGCAGTACGACTGCTCGCTGCTGCGCCCGACGCGGCCGCGCAGCTGGTGCAGCTGCGAGAGGCCGAAGCGATCGGCGTCCTCGATCACCATGGCCGTGGCGTTGGGGACGTCGATGCCGACCTCGATGACGGTCGTGGCGACGAGCACCTGCACCTCGGCCGCGGCGAACGCGCGCATCGTGGCGAGGCGCTCCGCCGCCTTCTGCCGGCCGTGCACGACGCCCACCGTGAGCGGCGCGAGGGCCTTGACGAGCTCGGCGTGCAGCTCCTCGGCCGCGCGCGCCTGCACCGTCTCGGAGCCCTCGACGAGCGGGCAGACGACGTAGGCCTGGCGCCGGTGCTCCTGCCACTGCCGGACGAGCCAGCCGTGGCAGTCCGTGCGCTTCGCAGCGCGCACGCGGCGCGGTGATGATCGGCTGCCGTCCGGCCGGCAGCTCGCGCAGCTCGGTCAGGTCGAGGTCGCCGTAGAGCGACAGCGCGAGCGAGCGCGGGATCGGCGTGGCCGTCATGTGCAGCGAATGCGCGCCGTGGCCCTCCGAGAGCGCCGCCCGCTGCTCGACGCCGAAGCGATGCTGCTCGTCGACGACGATCACGCTCAGATGCGCGAACTCGACGCTCTTCTCGAGCAGCGCGTGCGTGCCGACGACCAGCGCGGCGTCACCGGACGCGATGCGCTGCAGCCGCACCCGCCGCTCCGCCGCCGGCAGGTCGCCGGTGACGACCGCCACCTCGATGCCGAGCGGCTCGACGAGCGTGCGCACCGTCGCGGCGTGCTGCTGGACGAGCACCTCGGTCGGCGCGAGCAGCGCGGCCTGGGCGCCGCGCTCGGCCGCGCGCAGCATCGCGTGGACGGCGACCACCGTCTTGCCCGAGCCGACATCGCCGAGCAGGAGGCGCCGCATCGGGCGGCCACCGCGCGCGAGGTCGCGATCGATGTCGCGCACGCTGCGCTTCTGCCCGAGCGTGAGCGTGAACGGCAGCGACGCGTGGTAGCGCTCGAGCAGCTCGCCCGGGCGCCCGAGCGCCTCGGCCGCGGGCGCGCCCGCCCGCCGCTCGGCGAGCGCGACCTGCAGCAGCAGGAGCTCCTCGTAGGCCAGGCGATCGCTCGCGATGCGCGTGTCCTCGGGCGCCTGCGGCGAGTGCAGCGATGCGATCGCATCGCGCCGGAGCGGGAGCCGCCGGGCGACGCGCACGCCGACCGGCAGCGGATCTGCGATCGCGTCGGTGCGCGGCAGGTGCTGCTCGACGAGCTCGCGGATGACGCGCGTCGAGAGCGTCCGCGACGCGTCGTAGACCGCGACCACGCCGCTCGTGTGCAGCCCCTCCCCCGCCTCGGCCAGCACCTCGTGCTCGCGCACCGTCAGCTCGAGCCCGCGGCCGGCGCGCACCGTGGCGCGCAGCTGCAGCGTCTGGCCCTTCTGCAGCGTGCGGGCGAGAAAGCCCTGGTTGAACCAGATCGCCGTCGCGGCGCCCGAGTCGTCGCGCACGTGCGCCTCGACGATGCGCAGGTTGCGGCGCCGCGTCGGCCGCACGGAGACGGTCAGGAGCTCCACGCGCACCGTCGCCTCCGCCCCGACGACGACGTCGGCGAGCGCGGTGACGCCCTCGGAGTAGTCGCGCCAGGCCCGCGGCGGGGTCTCGAGCAGATCGCCCGCCGTGAGGATCCCGCGCTTGGCGAGGGCCGCCGCGACCGTCTGCGTACGCACCTCGACCCCGACGGCCAGGCGAGCGTCATCAGGCGCGGTCCGCGGCTTCGGCCGCTCGCGCGCGGGCACCGCGAACGTCATTCCGCGGCAGGATACGAGCGCGGGCGGCGGGCGAAACCCGCGGCGACGGCCAGCAGCGCCGCCTCCACGAGCGTGATCGCGAGGCGATTCAGCACCAGGGTGCCGACGACGGCGCTCTCGGGCGCGAGCGCGAGCATGAACGCGCCGACCGCGCCCTCGCGCACACCGAGCCCGGAGGGGAAGATCACGGTGATGACGGCGACGATCGCGCCGACGGCGCTGGCGCCGCCCAGATAGGGGATCGCCTCGAGGCCGGGATCGCCTCCGACGGCCGCCAGCAGGGCGGTCAGCGCGGCGCCGCCGACGAGCCACGTGAAGCAGTAGAACAGCAGCACCCCGATCCCCGTCGCCCACGGCAGCGGCTCGATCACGTTGCCGCCGAAGCGCCGCGACAGGCGCGTCGCGAGCGGCGAGAAGACGCGCGGGTGCAGGAGCCCCAGCGCGAGCACGGCGAATCCGACGACGGGCCATATGGGCGCGTCCACGCCGTCCACGAAGGGCAGGCTGGCGGCGAGCACGATCACGCCGGCGACGGCGGAGAGGCCGGCTTCGAGCAGGATCGTGGCGAGGACGACCGAGGTGTTGTGAATGCCGGCGCGCCGGGTGGCGACGACGCGCGCGGCCGGCGTCCAGACACCGCCGGGGATGTACTTCGCGAGCATCGAGAGCATCTCGGCGCCCAGCACCGCGCGGTAGCGCATCCGGATCCCGTAGGCGCGCAGGATGCTCTGCCACCCGATCACGAAGAGCAGGTAGTAGATCGCCAGCAGGACGAGTGCGAGCGCGACGAGCTTGAGGTCGGCGTGGCGCAGCCGCGGCCACGCGTCGCGCACCGCGTCGCTGAACTCGTAGACGAGGAAGGCGAGCAGCGCGACGACGGCAGCGATCTGAAGGCCGGCCAGCAGGCGCGGGCGGGCCTTCAGCCACGCGAAGACGGAACTCAGCCGGGCTCGCGCGCCCACACGAGTCCTGCGCCGCCCGGGCCGGTGTTCGTCCCGACGACCGCACCGAGCGGCGCCACGAGCTCGATCACGGAGCGCGGGCGCACGCTGCGCACGCGCTCGGCGATGTCGTTCGCGATCCCCTCGGCCTGCGCGTGCGCGATCCCGACCCGCAGCTGCTCGTCGGCGCGGGTGTCCTCGCACACCAGCCGCTCGAGCTCCGAGAGCAGGCGGCCGTGGCCGCGCACCTTGCCGAGCGGCTCGACCTCGCCCTCGACGAGCGTGAGCAGCGGGCGCACGCCGAGCAGGCCGCCGACGAGCGCCTGCCCGCGACCGATGCGGCCGTTGCGCTGCAGGAACTCGAGCGTCTCGAACGCGAACACGAGGCGCGAGCGGCGATGGAACGACTCCGCCTCGGCGATCAGCGCGTCGAGCTCGCACGGGCCGGCCTCGAGCTCGCGCGCGATGCCGAGTGCCGCCAGGGCCAGCGCGATCGAGACGGTGCGGGTGTCGACCACCGTGACGCGGCCGCCATAGGAGTCCGCCGCCAGGCGCGCGGAGCTGACGGTCGCCGAGAGCGCCTCGGAGAGATGCAACGAGAGCACGTGCTCGTAGCCGTCGACCTCGAGCAGCTCGCGGTAGCAGGCGGCGAAGCGCTCCGGCGGCGGCGCGGCCGTGCGCGGCGGTTGCGGGTCGCTCGCGAGCCGCTCGTAGAAGCGCTGCGGGGAGATCTCCTCGTAGTCGAGCAGCTCCTCGTCGCCGAAGCGCACCGTCAGCGGCACCATGCGCATGTTGGCGTGACGCTCGCGGCAGTCGGGCAGATCGGAGGTCGAGTCGAGGACGATCGCACAGCTTGCGGCTGTGACGCTCACTCGGCGCTCACGGAATAGCGCGGATGCGCCTGACCGCCTGCGTGCAGCTCCAGCTCGACACCCGGATGCGTCTCGGCGAGCCACGTCGCGAGCGCGTCCAGCGCCGCGCCGTCGGCCGCCGCCCCGGCCAGGACCGTGACGAGCGTGGAGCCGGGCGCGAGCGCTCGCCGCACGGCCTCCTTCAGCGCCGCCGCGTCGTCGCCCTCGCCGCCGGGCACCTCGGCGCTCCCGGCCCAGGCCGCCGCCGCCGCGAACGCCGCTGCGAGCACGGCCGCGGGCTGATCGGTGCGGTAGGCGACGAGCGCCGCGAGGCCCTGCGCGAGGCCGCGCGAGGGCACGACGTGGACCGGCTTCGAGGCGGTCTGCGCGGCGTAGTCGGCGACGACCTGCAGGCCCGCGTCGTTCGGGAGCAGCACGATGCCGGCCGCCGGACTCGTGCGGATGGCGTCGACGAGCTCGGCCGCGGTCGGCCGGCCGCCGAGCAGCAGGCGGGCCCCCAGGCTCGCGTAGAGCACGCGATTGCCGTCGCCGTCGACGATCGCGAGCACGTCGGCCAGCCGGCCGTCGTCCTCGAGACGCGCAGCGGCGGCGCTGCGCTCGGCGAGCGCATCGCGCTGCGCGTACATGTCGCTGATCTCGACGCCCGAGAGCTCGCCGAGCGCGGTCGCGGCCGTCAATGCGAGGCCGGGGTCGTCGGTGTGCACGTGGGCGCGCACGAGCTCGCCGTCGGAGACGACGACGAGCGAGTCGCCGAGCGGCGCGAGCTCCCGCTCCAGCTGCTCGCGCGGGAACGCGCCGGCGACCAGGAATCCGGTGCAGTAGCGCGGCCCGGCGTAGTCGGCGCCGATCGCCTCGTGCTGATGCTCCCAGAGCGGCGCGGCGTCGGCGATCGGCTCGCCGCGCAGCGCGGCGAGGGCGCCGCGCACCAGCTCGACCAGACCCGCTCCGCCCGCGTCCACGACGCCGGCCTCGCGCAGCACCGGGAGCATGTCGGGCGTGCGCGCCAGCGCGATCTCCGCGGCGGCGAGACCCGCCGCCAGCGTGATGATCGGGTCGTCGGAGCGCGCTGCCTCGGCGCCGTCGGCGAGCGCCCGCGCGACGGTCAGGATCGTGCCCTCGACGGGCTCGCGCAGCGCCCCGTCGGCCTCGGTGCTGGCGCGGCGCAGGGCATCGGCGATGGCCGGGCCGTCCAGCCGGCCGCCCTCGCTGAGCCGGTCGCAGGCACCGCGCACGAGCTGCGAGAGGATGATCCCCGAGTTGCCGCGCGCGCCCAGCAGCGCCGCGCGCGCGCCGACCCGGGCGATCGCCGAGGGCTCGGGCAGCGGAGCTCGCCTGCAGGGCGTCGTGCACCGAGCGCGCCGTGCGCGAGAGATTCGCGCCCGTGTCGCCGTCCGGCACCGGGAACACGTTGATGTCGTCGATGCGCGTGGCATGCCGAGCCAGCGCACCGGCGGCGCCGGAAGCGGCGAGGCGCACGAGTGCGAGCGCATCGCCGGCGGTGGGCGCAGCGGTCATCGGACTCGATGGTAGCGGTCGAGTCGCCTCCATCTTGCGCGGGTTCGCGGTCTCGCGCATACTGCAGGGCATCCACGTAGCGGTTCAGCCGCTGCGCGGTCCCGCGAAATCGAGCGAAACGACCCTCTCATGTCCAAAGTCTGCTCCATCTGTGGCCGCAAGCCCGGCTTCGGCAACAACCGCAGCCATTCGATGGCCGCGACGCGTCGTCGTTTCGACCCGAACCTCCAGCGGATGCGCGTCCTGGTCGACGGCGTCGCCAAGCGCGCCTACGTCTGCACCCGCTGCATCAAGGCCGGCAAGGTCCACAAGGCCCTCTAGCGGGCCGGGCGCCGCACACGCGGCTCCCTTGTCGAGCGGTCGTCAGTCGCCTGCGCGGATGCCGGCCAGCGCCGCAGCCGCGTCGAGCGCCGTCTCGACGGCCTCGGCGCCCTTGTTGCCCGCCGTGCCGCCCGCCCGCGCGAAGGCCTGCTCGGCGGTCTCGCAGGTGACGACGCCGAAGCGCGACGGGCACGCCGGTCTCGAGCGCCGCGCTGAGCACGCCCCGCGCGCTCTCGCTGCAGACGTAGTCGTAGTGCGTCGTCTCGCCGCGGATCACGCAGCCGAGCGCGGCCACGCCCGCGTAGCGGCCGGTGCGCGGCGGCCTCGAGCGAGAGCACGCCGAGCTCGAAGGCGCCGGGCGCGGGCACGACGTCCACCTCCGCGCCGCGCGCCTTGGCGGCCGCGAGCGCACCGTCGAGCAGGCGCTGCGTGACGAGCGAGTGGTAGCGGCTGACGATGACCGCGACGCGAGCGCCGGCAGGCAGCGGCGCAGTCCCCAGCACGCTCGCTCCGGGACTCGTCAGCGTCCCGTCGCCGTGCGTGCTCGACGCTCACTGCGCCGGCGGCTCGGCCGGCTTCGGTGTCGCGTCGAGCCTCAGGTGCTGGTGGTGCAGGCGGTGGCCGAGCTTGTCGCGCTTCGCCCGCAGGTAGTCGACGTTGTGCTCCTGGGGAGCGATCTCGATCGGCACCTCCTCGGTCACCGTGAGCCCGAAGCCCTCGATGCCCGACGATCTTGCGCGGGTTGTTCGTGAGCACGCGGATCGACGTGAGGCCGAGGTCCGAGAGGATCTGGGCGCCGATGCCGTAGTCGCGCATGTCCGGCGGCGAAGCCGAGCTCGAGGTTGGCCTCGACGGTGTCGAGCCCCTGCTCCTGCAGCTCGTAGGCCCGCAGCTTGTTGAGCAGGCCGATGCCGCGGCCCTCCTGCGCGAGGTACAGCACGACGCCGCGACTCCTCCAGCGTCGATCTGCTCGAGCGCGTGGTGCGAGCTGCTCGCCGCAGTCGCAGCGCAGCGAGCCGAAGACGTCGCCCGTCACGCACTCCGAGTGCACGCGCACGAGCACGTCGGTCTTGCCGGTGAGGTCGCCGTGCACGAGCGCGAGGTGCTGCTTGCCGCTCGACGAGCTCGCGGTAGCCGATCGCCGTGAACTCGCCGCACGGCGTCGGCAGGCGCACCGAGGACTGCCGCTCGACGAGCCGCTCGGTGCGGCGGCGGTACTCGATCAGGTCGGCGACGGAGCACAGCTTGATGCCGTGCGGCGCGCAGAACTCGACGAGGTCGGGCACGCGCGCCATCGTCCCGTCGGCCGTTCATGACCTCGCAGATGACGCCGGCCGGGCCGCACGCCCGCGAGCCGGGCGAGGTCGACCGAGGCCTCGGTCTGGCCGGTGCGCTCGAGCACGCCGCCGGGGCGCGCGCGCAGCGGGAAGACGTGGCCGGGCTTGATGATGTCGCGCGGGCCGGTGGCCGTCGGCACGCGACCGCGATCGTGTGCGCGCGATCCTTGGCCGAGATGCCGGTCTCGATGCCCTCGCGGGCCTCGATCGAGACGGTGAAGGCCGTCTCGTAGGGCGTCTGGTTGTGCTGCACCATCAGCTGCAGCCCGAGCTCGTCGCAGCGCTCGGGGGTCAGCGTCAGGCAGATCAGCCCGCGGCCGTGCGTGGCCATGAAGTTGATCGCGTCGGCGCTGACGTACTCGGCCGCCATGCACAGGTCGCCCTCGTTCTCGCGGTCGGGAGAGTCGACGACCACCACCATGCGTCCGGCCCGGATCTCCTCGATCGCCTCCTCGATGCTGCAGAAGGGCGACGGCTCTTCGCTCATGCGGTTCCTCGGTGAACAGGGGCGGGAGCCCGTGGGGCCTGCACTGTCGGAGAGGCTAGCAGCGGGGTGCTCGCGGAAGCGGTCAGCAAACGCTCCACGTAGCGCGCGATCATGTCGGCCTCGAGGTTCACCGGATCGCCGACCGCGAGGCGCCCGAGCGTCGTCACCTGCAGCGTGTGCGGGATGATGCGCGACCGCGAAGCCGTCGTCGTGCAGCTCGGCGATGGTCAGGCTCACGCCCGCCACCGTGATCGCTGCCCTTCTCGATCAGGTAGCGCTGGACGACCTCCGGCGCGCGGAAGCGCAGCCACAGCGCCGATGCCCTCGGCTCGCGGCGCTCGACGAGCTCCCCCACGCCGTCGACGTGGCCCTGCACGATGTGGCCGCCGTACGGCTCGCCGGCGCGCAGGGCGTCCTCGAGGTTCACGTGCGACCCGGCGCGCGAGGCCCGCCGAGCGCGGTGCGCCGGAGCGTCTCGGGGACGGCCTCGAAGCGCGAGCACGCCGCCGTGGATCGCGACGACCGTGAGACAGCAGCCCGAGACGTTGATCGAGTCGCCGATGCTGCGCGAGCGGCGCGAGCGCGGGCGCCTCGATCTGCAGCTGCATGCCGGCGTCGTCGCCCTCGATGGCGGCGACGGTGCCGAGCTCCTCGACGATGCCGGTGAACACGTCCGGCACTGTACGCGGCGGCTCTAGGGGAGCGGCTGCACCAGGCCCTCGATGAGCACGTCGGGGCCGATCTCGCGCACGCTCGTCTCGAGCAGTCGCGGCGCGAGCGCGAGCTCGCCGACGCCCAGCGGGCCGAGCAGCGGCCGGCCGTCGCCGCCGATCAGGCGGGGTGCGATGAACAGCGCGAGCGCGTCGACGAGGTCCGCGCGCAGGAACGCCGCCGGCGAGCTCCGCTCCGCCCTCGACCAGCAGCGAGGTGACCTCGCGCTCCGCGAGCGCGCCGAGCGCCTCCTCGAGCGACGCGGCCTCCAGCGCGCTCCACGCCCGGCGGGGGCGGGGGCGCACCGGGCGGCGCCACGCGCAGCGACCGGCGCCGTCGCGACGCGACTGCGCGAGCCTGCTGCCGGGCGCGAGACCGCCGCGGCGGTCGAACACCACGCGCAGCGGCGAGGCGCTCCGCCGGAGGCTCGGCATCGCGCGGCAACAGCTCGGGATCGTCGGCGAGCGCCGTGCCGCTGCCGACCGCGACGGCGTCGAACTCCGCGCGCCAGTCGTGCACGAGCCTGCGGCTCTCCGGCGACGAGATCCAGCGGCTCTCCCCCGTGCTCGTGGCGGTGCGCCCGTCCAGCGTCGCCGCCAGCTTGAGCAGCACGAACGGCCGCCGGCGGGCGTGTACGTCCGGAAGCGCCGCGTTCTGGCGGCGCGCCCGCGTCTCGTGCGTCGCCGTCGGCCAGCTCGACCTCGATCCCGGCCTCCCGCAGCCGCTCCAGCCCCCGGCCGTCGACCTCGGCGGATTCGGATCGCGGATGGCGCAGACGACGCGCGCGATGCCGGCCGCGATCAGCGCATCGGCGCAGGGCGGCTGGCGGCCGTGATGGCTGCACGGCTCGAGCGAGACGTAGGCCGTCGCGCCGCGAGGCGGCTCGCTGCAGGCGTCGAGCGCGACGCGCTCGGCGTGCGGTTGCCCGCGGCGCTCGTGCCAGCCCTCGCCGATCACGCGGCCGTCGCGCGCGATCACGCAGCCGACGATGGGGTTCGGGCTCGCGCTGCGGCGCCCGCGCTCGGCCAGGTCGAGCGCGCGGTCGAGCAGCTCCGCGTCGCGCTCGTTCACGCGCCGGCGAGCGCCGTGAGCGCCTTCCAGGCCTCGCGGGAGACGGCTGGTCGTAGATCGCCGAGCCGGCGACCATGAGGTTCGCCCCGGCGCTGCGGCAGCGCTCGATCGTCTGCGGGCCAACGCCGCCGTCGACCTCCAGCCCCATGCCGGGCCGCAGCAACGCCGTCAGCTCGCGGAGGCGGTCGACCGAGGCCTCGATGAAGCTCTGTCCGCCCCAGCCCGGGTTGACCGACATGCACAGCAGCAGGTCGGCGTAGCGCGCCGCCTCGCGCACGGCCGCGACCGGCGTCGCCGGGTTGAGCGTCACGCCCGCGGTCATGCCGAGCTCGTGGATCCGCTTGATCGTCTGGTGCAGGTGCGGGCAGGTCTCGACGTGCACCGTGCACGAGTCGGCCCCGGCCTTCGCGAACTCGGGGATCTGGCGCTCGGGGTGCTCGATCATGAGGTGGACGTCGATCGTGCCGCCGCGCTCGTGCACCAGGTCGGCGAACGACGAGACGACGCGCGGCCCGAACGTGATCACGGGCACGAAATGGCCGTCCATCACGTCGACGTGGAATGCCCGCGCCCCGGCGTCGAGCAGCTCGGTGACCTGGCTGCGAAATGCGCCGAAGTCGGCCGAGAGGATCGACGGGACGACCAGGGTCTCCGATGGCCAGCTCACTCGACCGAGTCTAGTGGTCGTCGTCGGTGGAGCGCCGCCCGCGGCTGCGTCCGTACGATATGGCGATGATCGTCTGCCGCGTCATCGGCCAAGCCGTCGCAACCGTCAAGACCGACTCGCTGCGCGCCGTCTCCCTGATGATCGTGCGACCCGCCGACAACGCGGGCGCCGACGCAGGCGATTCGTTCGTGGCCGTCGACACGGTGGGAGCCGGCGACGGCGAGCTCGTGCTCGTCGCGTACGGCTCGGCCGCCCGCGAGGCGATCCGCACGCCCGGCCCGATCGACGCGGCCATCGTGGCGATCCTGGACTCGCTCACGGTCGGCGGCAAGCGCACCTACACGCGCTAGCGCTCGCGCCGGCCAGGCGCGCGTGCGTAGAAGCCGTCGTCGCCCTCGTCCGGCCAGGTGCGCAGCTCGTCGTGGGCCGTCAGGCCCGCGGCCTGGGCGATCGCCTCGTTCTCGCCGGGATTGAGGGTGCAGACGGCGTAGTGGAGCTCGCCGCCGGGGGCGAGGAGGCCCCGGGCGTGCGACACGAGCTCGACCTGCAGCGCCGGCGAGCTCCTCGGCGTCCTCCTCGCTGCGGCGCCAGCGGGCGTCGGGGCGGCCGGCGAGCACGCCGAGGCCGCTGCACGGTGCGTCCACGAGGATCCGGTCGAACGGGCCGCCGCCGTAGGTGCGACCGTCGGCCGTGACCACCTCGGCGCTCGCGCCCAGGCGGCGCAGCGTCGCCGAGAGCGCCTTGGCGCGGCCGGGATGGGCGTCGACCGCCGTCACGGCGGCGCCGGTGGCCGCGAGGACGGCGGTCTTGCCGCCGGGTGCCGCACACAGGTCGAGGACGCGCATCCCCGGCCCGGCACCGACTCGCTGCGCGATCAGCACGGCCGCGCGCGCGATCGGGACGACGGCACCGCTCGCGAAGGCGTGCGAGCCGGCGACGTCGAGCGGACCCTCGACGCGCAGGACGCCCGTGGCCTCGTCGCGGACGGCCCACCGCCCCCGCCTCCTCGAGCCAGGCATCCACGGCCGCGGCTCCGCCGAGCAGCGGATTCGGCCACAGCGAGAGCGCCGGCGGGCGGTTCGCGGCCGCGCACAGGGCTCTGCCCCGCTCCGCGCCGTACGCGTCGAACCACGTCTCGGCGATCCAGTCGGGCAGCGAGTGGCGCAGCGCCGCCTCCTCGGGATCTTCCTCGGGCAGCGCAGCGAACCACTCGGGGCCGTCGGCCGCGATGCGCCGCAGCACCGCGTTCGTCAGGCCCGTGGCGCGCGCTCCGATGGTGCGGCGGGCGAGCTCGACGCTCTCGGAAACCGCTGCATGCGGCGGGATTCCGTCGGCGAACAGGATCTGGAAGACGCCGAGCTGCAGGACGTGCGCGAGGCCCCGCTCGAGCCGCTGCACGGGCCGCTTCGCGATCTCCTCGAGCGCGGCGTCGAGCGTCCGGCGGCGCTGCACCGTGCCGAACGCGAGGTGCATGGCGAGCGCGCGGTCGCGCGCGTCCACCTTCGCCTTCTCGGCCTCGCCCGTGAACGCGCGGTCGGCGTAGGCGTCCTCGTCGAAGACGCGCGTGATCACGCGCAGGGCGAGCGTTCTCGCGTCGCTCACGCGCTCGTCACCGCGGGCAGCTCACCGCGCCGGCCGCGCAGCCAGTCGGCGGCGGGCATGCGGCGACCGCCCGGCGGCTGCACGTCGCGCAGCTCGAGCGCCCCGCTCCCGCAGCCGAGGAGCAGTGCGCCGGCATCCAGCGCGAGGACGCCCGGCGCCGGGCCCTCGGAGCGAACCGACGTGCGCCAGACCGTGTAGGCGGCATCCTCGAGGGACAGCCGCGCGCCGATGTGCGGCGACAGGGCGCGGACGCGGTCGTGCAGCTCGCGCGCGGGCCGGGCCGGGTCGAGGACGCGATCGGCGGCGGTGAGCTTCTCGGCGTACGTCGCCTCGCCGACCTGCGGCACCGTCGCGAGGCGACCGGCACCCGCGTCGGCGAGCGCTGCGGCGAGCGGCGGCAGCCCCAGCGAGAGCGCCCGCTCGTAGACCGCGCCGGCGTCCTCGTCGGGGCCGACGTCGAAGCGCTCCAGCGCCGCCACCGGCCCGGCGTCGAGCTTCTCGACGAGCAGCATCGCGGCGACGGCGCTCGTGCTCTCGCCGGCCATCAGCGAGCGCTCGACCGGCGCCGCCCCGCGCCAGCGAGGGAGCGCCGACGGATGCAGATTGACGAACGGCAGCGCGTCGAGCATGACGCGCGGGACGAGCAGCCCGTAGGCGACGAGCGCCACGGCCTCGACCCCGTGACCGCGGAGCTGCGGCAGCGCGTCGGCGGCGCGCTCGGGCTGCACGAGCTCGATCCCCAGCGCACCGGCGGTCACGGCGACCGGCGGCGGCGCCGGCTTGCGACCCCGGCCCGTCGGGCGATCGGGCTGGCTGAGGACGACGGCGACCTCGATCCCGGGCGCCGACGCGAGCCGCTCCAGCGCCTGCGCCGCCCACCAGTTCGTCCCCGCGAAGCCGACCCGGACGGCCACCGTCAGGCGCTCAGCGCCGAGGGCCCGGCTGCGGCCGCAGTGCGGCCAGCGCCTCTCGGCGCGCCTCGGGCGTCGTGCGATCGATGATCAGCACGCCGTCGAGGTGGTCGATCTCGTGTTGCAGGATGCGCGCCTCGAGGTCTTCGGCGTCGACGCGCACGGCCTCGCCGTTCTCGTCCTGGCCCTCGACGGAGACGCGCACGTTGCGCTCGACGGGCACGCGCAGCGGGCCGAGCGAGAGGCAGCCCTCCTCGTCGCTGGCCGTCTCGTCCGAGCGCTCGACGATGACGGGATTGACGAGCGCGCGCGGCTCGGCGTCCTCGCGGTCGGGCCGGTAGACGAGCACGCGTCGCAGCAGACCGACCTGGTTGCCCGCGAGGCCGACGCCGTTCGCGTCGTCCATCAGGCGGATCATGCGCTCCACCAGCGCGCGCAGATCGTCGGAGAACTCGCTGACGGGAGTCGCCGGCTCGCGCAGCACGGGCTCCGGGTACTGCCGGATCTGGCTGCGCGCGACCATCTCGCGGGCCCGCGCACGGGCCTCGCGCTCGATCTCCTTCTTGCTGCGCCGCGGGCCGCCGTGATCGTGATCATGGTCGTGGAGAATGATCGTGCGCACCGTGATCGTGCGCATGGTCGTGGTCGTGATCGTGATCGTGTTCGGTAGCGGCCATTGCAGGCATCTTACTGAGGGTCGACGTCCACCACGGCGCTCGCCCCCGCGCGCCGCAGCGCACGGCCCTGGCGCGCCACGAGCTCGGCCAGCACGCTCCCGGCCCGCGACGGCCGCAGCGTCTTGACGAGCAGTTGCGCCCGCTCGCGCCCGCGCACCCGGAAGAGCGGCGCCGGCCCGAGCACCTCGTCGCCGGGCAGCGCCGGCTCGGCCGCAGCGCGCAGGGCCGAGAGCGCCTCCATCGCGGCGCCCGGCTGCTGGGCGGCCGTCTCGACGCGCACGAGGTGGCGGAACGGCGGATAGCCGAGCCGCTCGCGGCGCTCCAGCTCGCCCGCCAGGAACGCCTCGACCGCGTGCTCGGCAGCGAGGCGCACCACCCGCTGGTCGGGATCCCAGGCCTGGAAGACCACCGAGCCGGGATCGCCGCGCCGGCCGCTGCGGCCCGCGAGCTGCGCGAGCAGCGCGAACGTCCGCTCCTCGCTGCGGAAGTCCGGCCAGGCCAGGCCCTGGTCGGCGTCGATCGCCGCGGCCAGGCGCAGATCGCGGAAGTCATGGCCCTTCGCGACCATCTGGGTGCCGACGAGCACGGCCGCGGGCTCGCTCGCGAAGCGCTCGAGGGTCGCGTCGAGACTGCCCCGCCGCTCCGTCGCGTCGGCGTCGAGCCGCAGCACCGGGATGTGCGGCAACAGCTCCGTGACGGCCTCGCTGACGCGCTCGGTGCCCGCGCCGAGGCGCGCCAGCTCGACCGACCCGCAGTGCGGGCAGGCGCTCGGAGCGCGCTGCGTGAAGCCGCAGTGGTGGCAGCGCAGGCGATGGCCGGCGTGCAGCGCGAGGCTGACGTCGCAGCGGTCGCAGCGGAAGCCCTCGCCGCAGCTGCGGCAGTGCAGCGCCGGAGCCTCGCCGCGGCGGTTGAGCAGGAGGATCGCGCGCCCGCCCTCGTCGGCGAGGCGCATCAGGCCGGTACGCAGCGGCCGCGAGAGCGGATACAGCCCGTCGCGGCGCAGATCGACGACCTCCACGCGCGGCAGCTGCCCGCCGACGCGCTCGGGCAGCGTTGCGCGCGGCAGCCGGGCCCAGCTCTCGGGGCGCGGCGTGGCCGAGCCCAGCACGAGCGCCGCGCCCTCGAGCCGTGCCCGCTTGGCAGCGACCCTGCGCGCGTCGTAGCGCGGGTCGTCGCCCTGCTTGTAGGCCGATTCGTGCTCCTCGTCCACGATGATCAGCCCGACGTCCGGCAGCGGCGCGAAGACGGCCGAGCGCGCGCCGACGACGACGCGGACGTCGCCGCTGATCGCCGCCTCGCGCACCGCCCGCCGCTCGCCGTCGGAGATGCCGGAGTGCAGCACCGCGACCTGATCGCCGAAGCGCGCGGCAAAGCGCCGCGCCGTCTGGGGCGAGAGCGCGATCTCGGGCACCAGCACGAGCACCGTGCGGCCGCGCGCGAGCGCGCTCTCGGCGGCGCGCAGGTAGACCTCGGTCTTGCCCGAGCCGGTGACGCCGTAGAGCAGCAGGTCGCCGCCCCCGGCGTCGAGCAGCGACTCGACCTGGGCGAGCGCCGCCGTCTGGTCGGGTGTCAGCGCATCCGGCCGCGGCGTGCTCCCCGGCGCCACACGCGGCACGCGCAGACGCGCGTCGAGCTCGACGAGGCCGTCCTGCGCGAGCTTGCGCACGGTCGCGGCCGTCGTTCCGGCGCGCTCGACCAGCTCTGCGAGCGGCAGCGGCCCGCCGGCCAGCTCCGCGAGCAGTGCTCGCCGGCGCTCCGTCGTCGCCGGAAGGCCGGTTGCCGAGACCCACGTGTCGCGCGGCGCTCGGACGCGCGGCGGGAGCGCGAGCGCGAGCGCCCGTGCCGGCGTCGAGCCGTAGTACGAGGCGATCCAGAGGCACAGCTCCAGCACGACGGGAGCGATCCGCGGCTCGTCGGCGAGCCGCTCGACGACCGCGAGCTCGCCCTCGTGCTGCGATTCGCCACCCGCCTCGACCACGACGCCGCGCACGCTGCGCCCGGCCAGCGGCACGTGGACGACGTCCCCGGGCTCGAGCTCGGGGCCTTCGCCCTGCAGGTAGTCGAGCGGCTCGCGCAGCGCACGCGTGGTGACGAGGGGAACGACTCGGACGGTGCGCGGCGCGGACACCGCAGGATCATGGCGTACGGGGTCGTCGCGATCCTCGCGCCCGAGTGCCGGGATCGTGTCGGCCGCGGTGATCAGCCGAGCGCGCGCGCCAGCGCCTCCGCACGGTCGGTGCGCTCCCAGGGGAACCCCTCCTGGTCGCGGCCGAAGTGCCCGTAGGCCGCCGTGGCGCGGTAGATCGGGCGGCGCAGGTCGAGATCGCGCAGGATCGCCGCCGGGCGCAGATCGAAGTGCTCGCGCACGCCGGCCTCGATCGCCTCGGGGTCGACGGCGTGGGTGCCGAACGTCTCGACGTTCAGGCTGACGGGGTGCGCGACGCCGATCGCGTACGCGACCTGCAGCTCGCAGCGCCGCGCGAGCCCCGCCGCGACGATGTTCTTGGCGACCCAGCGGCACGCGTAGGCCGCCGAGCGGTCGACCTTGGTCGGATCCTTGCCGGAGAACGCGCCGCCGCCGTGGCGCGCCATGCCGCCGTAGGTGTCGACGATGATCTTGCGACCGGTCAGGCCCGCGTCGCCCATCGGGCCACCGACCTCGAAGCGCCCGGTCGGGTTCACGAGCACGAAGTCACCGGCGCGCATGGTGGCGTCGTCCAGCAGCTCGGCGGGGATCGCGACGCGCACGACGTGCTCGATGACGGCCTCGCGCAGCTCGGCCATGTCGGCGCCGCGGCGGTGCTGCGAGGACACGACGACGCGCTCGACCGCGACCGGCTCGGGCACGCCCGCGGCATCGCGCCGGTAGCGCACGGTGACCTGGGCCTTGCCGTCGGGGAGCAGGTCGGCCACCGTCCCGTCGCGCCGCACCGTCGCCAGACGCCGCGTCACGGCGTGCGCGAGCATCAGCGGCAGCGGCATCAGCTGCGGGGTCTCGTCGCAGGCGAAGCCGAACATCATCCCCTGGTCGCCCGCACCGATCCGGTCGAGCGCATCGCCGCCCGTCGCGCGGGTCTCGAGCGCCGCGTCGACGCCCTGTGCGATGTCGGGCGACTGCTTGTCGAGCGCCACGTTGACCGCGCAGGTCTCGGCGTCGAAGCCGTAGTCCGAGCTCGTGTAGCCGATCTCGCGCACGACGCCGCGCGCGATCTGCGGGACGTCCAGCGTCGCGCTCGTGGAGATCTCGCCGGCGACCAGCACGAGGCCGGTCGTGACCAGCGTCTCGCATGCCACGCGACCCATCGGATCGTCCGTCAGTACCGCATCCAGCACCGCGTCCGAGATCTGGTCGGCGATCTTGTCCGGGTGGCCCTCGGTCACGGATTCCGAGGTGAACACCATGTCGCCCGCCATCGGCGCGGCTCCCTTCGTCGAATGTGCCCGGCGGGATTCTATGTAAGCCGGGTCGAGAACCCGACGGAGGCTCAAGGCGGCGCAGCGCAGTGCCGATACCCGCGAACATGAACCGCCTAGGCGTTCTCGCGACGGCCGGAGGCGCCGTCGCCATCGGGCTGGCACCCGTCGTGCCCCTGCTGATGGCGCACAACACCGCCGCCTTCGCTGTTCCGAACGTGCACTTCTACGCCGTCTCGACGACGGCGATCCTGTGCGCCGTCCTCGCGATCGTCCTCGGCGTCGTGGGCATCCGCCGGCACGACCGGCGCTCGGCCGCCGTCGGCGCGGGCTTCACGGTCATGGCGGCGCTGCTCGCGGTGCACGGCCTGACCACGCCCGGCTTCCTGATCGAGGACGGGTACTACGCCGCGGTCGGCGTCTCGGGCGCGCTCGCGGTGCCGCTCGGCGGCGCGGTCATCCTCGCCACGCTGCTCTCGCGGCCGCGCAGCCGCGGTCACGTGCGCGACCTCGTCTACCTGCAGGCCGGCGTGGTCGTCGCGGCGGTCGCCTTCGGATTGCTCGCGCTGCTCGACCCCGAGGCCATCCCGAGCATTCCGGTCGCGCTGCGCCCGCTCGTCTGGTGGATCGTCGGCGTCAACGCGCTCGTCTACGGCGTCCTCGCGCTGCGCGCCCTGCGCACGTTCCAGCTCACCCGCAGGGTCGGCGACCTGGCCGTCGTGGCCGGCCTCACGTGGCTCGCGATCGCCGTCGCGACCTACCTGCTCAGCCCGACCTGGTCGGTCGGCTTCTGGGCCGGCCACTTCCTCGAGCTCGGCGCGTTCGTCGTCATCTTCGGCGCGCTCGCAAGCGATCTCGCCCGCGCGACGCCCTCGCGCACGCTCTCCGAGGTCGACGTCCACAACGTCGTCACCGAGGAGGAGGGGCTGCTCGGCGCCTGGGTCGCGCGCCTGCTCGCCCGGCTCGCCGTCAAGGACACCTCGACGCGCGAGCACACGCGGCGCGTCGCGCAGCTCGCCGTCCAGGTCGGCCAGGAGCTCGGGCTGCGCGGCAAGCGGCTGCGCGGCCTCGCGGTCGCCGCGCTGCTGCACGACGTCGGCAAGCTGCAGGTGCCGGAGTCGATCCTCTGCAAGGCCGCGCCGCTGACGCCCGCCGAGTTCGAGGTGATCAAGCGGCATCCGGCCGACGGCGCCGCACTGCTCGACCACATCGGCGGCTTCAGCGAGGAGCTGCCGCTCGTGCGCGGGCACCACGAGCGATTGGACGGGAGCGGCTATCCCGACGGCCTGCGCGGGAACGAGCTGTCGCTCGAGGTCCGCATCCTCGGCGTCTGCGACGTCTACGACGCGCTCACGAGCGAGCGCGTCTACCGCCGCGCCTTCTCGCAGGCGCAGGCGCTCACGATCCTGGACCAGGGCCGCGAGATCGCGTTCGACCCGGACGTGCTCGACGCGCTCTCGCGCGTCGTCGGCGAGGCGCCCGCCGTGCGGCACCTGCGCGCGGCCTGACGGCGTCCTAGAACTCCCCGGCCGGCGCGGCTCGCGCCAGCAGCGTCGCGATCGCGTCGGGGATCGAAATCCCCGTGACGACGCTGCAGACGGCGTCCGTGATCGGCAGGTCGACGCCGGCCTCGCGCGCGAGCGCGGCCAGGGCGGGCGCCGTGTGCAGCCCCTCGACGACCATCCCGACCTCCCGCTCGGCGTCCTCCGGCGCCACGCCGCGCGCCAGCAGCTCGCCGGCGAGATGGTTGCGCGAGTGCCGTGACGTGCAGGTCGCGACGAGATCGCCCAGACCGGCCAGGCCGGCGTAGGTGCGCGGATCGGCTCCGAGCGCCGAGCCGAGGCGGGTCATCTCGGCCAGGCCGCGCGTGATCAGCGCGGAGCGCGCGTTGTCGCCGAAGCCGAGGCCGTCGCAGATGCCGGCGGCGATCGCGATCACGTTCTTGGCGGCGCCGCACAGCTGCACGCCGCGCACGTCCGCCGAGGCGTAGACGCGGAAGCGGGTCGTCGAGAGCGCGCGCTGCAGCTCGTTCGCGATCTCGGGATCGGCGCTCGCGACGACGCTGGCCGCAGGCTGGCCGGCTGCGATCTCCTCGGCGTGGTTGGGCCCCGAGAGCGGCGCCACGCGGCGCGGGTCGTGGCCCGTCGCCGCGACGATCACGTCGCAGAGCAGCCCGTGGGTCGCCGGATCGAGACCCTTCGCGAGCGCGATCACGAGCGCGTCGGGCTGCAGGCGCAGCCGCGCCGCGGTCTCCGCGTACGCCGCGGACGGCAGGGCGAGCGCGATCAGCTCGGCCTCGGGGACCTGGCGCTCGAGGTCGAGCAGCACGGGCTGGACGCCGTCCTCGAGCCGGATGCCCGGCAGGTAGCGGCGTGTTCTCGCGCTTCGTCGTCAGCTCGGCGACGGCGCGCGGGTCACGGCAGGCGAGCTCGACGGGATGCCCCGCACGCGCGAGCACGCCTGCGAACGCCGTCCCCCACGAGCCACCTCCGACGACGAGCGCGCGCACCTCTCAGCGCTCGACCAGATCCAGGATCACGGGCACGCCCTGCAGCGCCAGCGCCTCGCGCAGCTGATTCTCGAGCCAGTACGCGTAGTCGCGCGTGACCCGGCTGCGGTCGTTCACGGTCAGCCGGAAGCGCGGCGGGCGCGCCTGCACCTGCGCGCCGTAGTAGATCTTGAGCCGGCGGCCCTTGACGAGCGGCGCCTCGCGCGTGGCCAGGATGTCGCGCAGCAGCCGGTTGAACTCGCCGGTGCCGACACGGCTGACGTAGCGGTCGTAGACGTCGTCGATCACGCGCACGAGCCGCTCGAGCCCGCGCTTCGTGAGCGCCGAGGTGACGACGATCGGCGGCCGCTGGCGGGCCTTGATGTGCAGCCGCTCGCGCACGTCCTCGAGCTCGAGCTGCGCGATGTCCCACTTCGAGAGCACGAAGATCGTGGCGCAGCTCGCGCGCCGCGCCACGTCGGCGACGTGCAGGTCCTGCTCCGTGATGCCCTCGGTGGAGTCGATCAGGACGAGCGCGACGTCGGCGCGCCGCGCGGCCTCGAGCGAGCGCACCTCGCTCCAGAACTCCACCTGCTGGCGCTGCGCGCGGTGCCGGCGCAGGCCGGCGGTGTCGATCAGCCGGTAGACGCGGTCCTCGCGCTCGAGCCGGATGTCGATCGAGTCGCGCGTCGTGCCCGGGATCTCGCTGACGATCGTGCGCTCCTCGTCGAGCAGCGCGTTCAGGAGCGACGACTTGCCGACGTTCGGGCGGCCGAGGATGACGACGCCGATCTCGTCCGCCGTGCGCTCGACGCGCGCGACGTCGAGCGCGCGCAGGCGCTCGACGATCTCGTCGAGCAGGTCGCCCGTGCCGATGCCGTGCAGCGCCGAGAGCGGGAACGGATCGCCGAGACCGAGCTCGTGGTACTCGACGGCCTCGTCGTGGCGCGCGGGGTTGTCGAGCTTGTTCGCGATCAGCAGCACGGGAACGCGGGAACGGCGCAGGCGGTCGGCGAGCTCGAGGTCGGCCGGGCCCGGCGCGGTGGTGGCGTCGACGAGCAGCACCACGAGATCGGCCTCGCTGATCGCGAGCTCGGCCTGGCGGACGATCTCGCCCTGGAACGGCCCGTCGCTGCCCGCATCGACGCCGCCGGTGTCGATCAGCGCGAACTGGGCGCCTCCCCACTCCACGACCATCTCCTTGCGGTCGCGCGTGACGCCGGGCTCGGAGTGCACGACGGTCTCGCGCGTCGCCGTGAGGCGGTTGACGAGCGTCGACTTGCCGGCGTTGGGCTCGCCCACGATCGCGACGGTGCCGAGCAGCGTGCGCTCGGTCTGGGCCTCGGCCTCGGGCGTGCGCTGACGCGAGCTGCGCGAGCGCGGAGCTGCATCGCTCATGCGCTCACCGCCGCATCGACGGCCGCGAGGTCGCGGGGCCGCCCGGCGGCGATCGCGGCCTGCGTGCGGCGCTGCAGGCGCTCGAGCTCGCGCTGCAGCTCGGCCGTCGCCTCGACGACGGCGTCGCGGTACGCGCGGCCGCGACCGGCGGTCTCGGTGACCTTCAGCGGCGGCCCGAACATGACCGTCACGGGGTGGCGGAGAGACTTCTTGATGTAGATCGTGCCCTGAATCACTACCGGCACTATGGGTGCTCCTTCGGCGAGAGCGATGAGGGCCGCTCCCGGCTGCACCCGGCCGATGGCCTCCGAGGGCTGTCGCGTGCCCTCGCAGAACACGCCCAGCGGGTGCCCGGCGCGCAGCACGCGGCGCGCGAGCCGCAGCGCCTCGAGGTCGGACTCGCCGCGGCGCACGGCGAAGGCGCCGGCGTGGCGCACGAGCCACGTCAGCGCGCGGTTGTAGGTGAACAGCTCGGCCTTCGCCATGTAGCGCAGCGTGCGCGGCGAGGCGGCGCCGAGCACGACGACGTCGATGCCCGCGATGTGGTTGCAGGCGATCACGGCCGGGCCGGTGCGCGGCACGTTCTCGGCGCCGTACACGCGCATGCGGAAGAACCACTCGAACGGCCGCTGCAGCAGCAGGCGCCAGAAGCCCCAGAAGCGGTCGGGCGTGATCCAGCGGTGATCGTCGGCGGGGACGTCGCTCATGCCGCGGCCCTGCGCGCCAGCGCGACGATGCGGTCGACGACCTCATCCGATTCGAGCTCGGTGCTGTCGATGACGACCGCATCGGGGGCGCGCACGGTCTGCGCCGCGTCGAGCTGGTCGCGCTCCACCAGCGCTGCCGCGGCCGCCGAGTCGCCCTGCTCGCGCACCCGCCGGCGGGCGCGCACCTCCGGGTCGGCGTCGAGCCAGATCTTGAGCTCGGCCTCGGGCCAGACGACCGCGCCCACGTCGCGGCCCTCGCCCACGGCGTCGCCCTCGGCGAGGAACGCGCGCTGCGCCAGGTGCAGCGCGTGGCGCACCTCCGGGTGGCGCGCGACGCGCGAGACGCGGCGCTCGACCTCCGGGCTGCGCAGTTCGGGATCGCCCGACAGCGACGGCGCCAGATGCGCCAGCCCGGCCAGCGCCGTCGGCGTCGTCGCGTCGATTCCCGCTCGCAGCGCGGCGAGCGCCACGGCGCGGTACATCGCGCCGGTGTCGAGGTAGCGGTAGCCGAGCTCGCTCGCGACCTTCTGCGCCACGGTCGACTTGCCGGCGCCGGCCGGCCCGTCGATCGCGATCACCACGGCCGCACCGCCAGGCGCTCGACCTCGGACGCGAATGCCGGATACGACACGCCGATCGCGGACGCGCCGTCGACGCGCACGCCGTTGCGCGAGACGAGCCCGGCGATCGCGCCGAGCATGCCGATGCGGTGGTCGCCGTGGGCGTCGACGCGGCCGCCCTCGGGCCGCGCGGGCACGCCGGTGATCTCCCAGCCGTCGTCGGTGGCGCGCACGTGGCCGCCGATCGCGCGCAGCAGCTCGGCCACCGTCTCGAGGCGGTTCGACTCCTTCACGCGCAGCTCGCCCGCGCCGCGCACGACCGTGCGGCCGCGCGCCATCGTCGCGGCCAGCGCGATCAGCGGCAGCTCGTCGATCAGGCTCGGCACGATCTCGCCGTCGATCTCGGTCGCGACGAGCTCGGCCGGATGCACCTCGACGTCCGCGATCGGCTCGCCGCCGCCGGTCGTGCGGCGGTTGAAGAGGTTGATGCGAGCGCCCATGCGCTCGAGCACGGTGAGCAGGCCCGTGCGCGTCGGATTCGTCGACATGCCGCGGATGAACAGGCGGGACTCGGCGAGCAGCGTCGCGGCGACCAGGAACGGCGCGGCCGAGGAGATGTCGCCCGGCACGTCGACCGAGCCGAGCTCGAGCCGCTCGACGGGCCACACCGAGACGGTGCGGGGCCCCTTCGCGACGCGCGCGCCGGCGGCGCGCAGGAGCCGCTCGGTGTGGTCGCGCGTCGGCACCGGCTCGATCACGGTGGTCGGGCCGGTGACCGCGTAGAGCCCGGCCAGCAGGATGCACGACTTGACCTGCGCGGACGCGACCGGCAGCTCGTAGCCGATCGGCTGCAGCTCGCCGCCGCCGTCGACGTGCAGCGGCGGGCGCCCGTCGCTGTCGCCGAGCACCGCGCCCATGAGCTTGAGCGGCATCGCGATGCGATCGACGGGCCGGCGGCGGATCGACTCGTCGCCGTCGAGCGTGAACGATCCGCTCTGCCCGACCAGCAGCCCGGGCAGCAGCCGCATCAGCGTGCCGGCGTTGAGCACGTCGATCGGCCCGTCCGGCGGCGTGCAGCCCGCGCAGCCCGCAGCCGTGGATGCGCAGGCGCGTCGTCGCCGTCGTCGAGCCGCTCCACGCGGGCGCCGAGGGCCTCGACGGCCGCGAGCGTCGCCAGCGTGTCGGCGTTCGCGCCGAAGCCGGTCACCTCGGTGATGCCGTCGCAGACGGCGCCGATCAGCAGCGAGCGGTGCGAGATCGACTTGTCCCCGGGGACGGCGAGCTCGCCGACGAGTGCGGCTGCGGGCGCGATCTGCAGGCGGTCGGATCCGGTCGCCGCGCTCATGTCGCGTCCGCCAGCACGGGCGCTGCGAGCGCGCCGTAGCCCTGCCCGTCGAGCAGCTCGACCGCGCGCTCGGCGGCCTCGCGGCCGGCCACGAGCAGCTCGATCGTGCCGCCGCGCTCGGGCGTGAAGTGGTGCAGCTCGAAGTCCTCGATGTTGATGCGCGCGGCGCCGAGCGCCTGCGTGATGCCCGCGAACACGCCCGGCCGGTCGGGCACGTGCACCTGCACGCGGTAGAGCTCCTCCGGACGCCGGTCGAACTGCGCCTCGAGCGCGCGCCGGCGGTGCCCGGAGGCCTGTCCGATCCAGCGGGCGAGGTAGCCCGCGTCCCCGGCCTCGAGCGCGGCGAGCACCTCGGCCAGCGAGCGCTGGTGCTCCCGCAGCACGCTCGCGAGCGCCTCGCGGTTGTCGAGGAAGATGTCGACCCAGATGCGCGGGTTCGCGCCGGCGACGCGCGTCATGTCGCGGAACGAGCCGCCGATCGCCGTGAGCGGGTCGTGCCCGTCGATGCGCGCCTCGCCCGCCTGCACGACGAGCAGGTTCGCGAGCACGTGCGGCAGGTGGCTCGTGACCGCGAGCAGGCGGTCGTGCACGCCGGCGTCGATCGCGACCGGCGTGGCGCCGAGCGCGGCGAGCAGGCGGTGCAGGTCGCGCAGGCGCTCCGGCTCCGTCTCGGTGAGCGGGGTGAGGTACCAGGTCGCGCCCTCGAACAGCTCGGCGCGGGCGTTCTGCGCGCCGCGCGTCTCCATGCCGCAGATCGGATGGCCGCCGACGAAGCGCCGGCGCAGCGCGGCCGGCACTCCCGCGACGACGCCGGCCTTGGTCGAGCCGATGTCCGTGACGGTCGCATCGGGCGCAAGCTCGGCCAGCTCGGCGAGCACGCCCGGGAGCGCCGCCACGGGCGCGCACAGCACCACGAGCTCGGCGTCGGCGACCGCCGCCGCGAGGTCGTCGCCCGCCTCGTCGACGCAGCCGCGCTCGAGCGCTGCCGCGCGCGCGCCGGCATCGGGATCGCAGCCGACGATGCGCCCGACGCCCGCGCGCTCGCGCGCGGCGAGGCCGAGCGAGCCGCCCATCAGGCCGAGCCCGACGATCGCGAGGCGCTGGATCACGCGGGACGCGCATCGCCGCGCATCAACTCGGCCAGGCGGAAGGCCAGGTCGAGCGACTGGCGGGCGTTCAAGCGCGGGTCGCAGAGCGTCATGTAGCGCGTTTCGAGCTGATCCTCGAGCACGGCCTCGGCACCGCCGAGGCATTCGGTGACGTCCTCGCCCGTGAACTCCAGGTGCACCCCGCCGGGCCAGGTGTCCTCGCTGCGGCAGGCGCCGACGAAGCCCTCGAGCTCGTCCATGATCGCGTCGAAGCGGCGTGTCTTGAGGCCGGACGCGGTGCGGATGCCGTTGGCGTGCATCGGATCGCACGCCCACACGACGGGGTGCCCGGCCTCCTTCACCGCGCGCAGCAGCGGCGGCAGCGTCTCGCGCACCTTCGAGGAGCCCATGCGCGCGATCAGCGTGAGGCGGCCCGGCGTGCGCAGCGGGTCGAGCTTGGCGCACAGCTCGACCAGCTCGGCCGGGCTCGCGGTCGGGCCGACCTTGACGCCGAGCGGGTTGTGGACGCCGGCGAAGAACGCCGCGTGCGCGCCGTCGGGCTGTCGCGTGCGCTCGCCGATCCAGAGCATGTGCGCCGAGCAGTCGTACCAGTCGCCGGTCAGCGAGTCGCGGCGCGTGAGGCCCTCCTCGTAGTCCAGCACGAGGCCCTCGTGGCTCGTCCAGACGTCGACCTGGTGCAGCTGGGCCTCGCGCGCGAGGTCGATGCCGCACGCGGTCATGAAGCGCAGCGCGCGCTCGATCTCGCTCGCGACCTGCTCGTAGCGGCGGCCCTCGGCCGAGCTCGCGACGAACTCCTGGTTCCACTCGTGGACGCGCGTGATGTCGGCGAAGCCGCCCTTGGAGAACGCGCGCAGCAGGTTGAGCGTGCGCGCCGACTGGTCGTAGGCGCGCAGCATGCGCTGCGGATCGTGGACGCGGGCCTCGGCGGTGGGCGCGTCGTCGTTGATCAGGTGCCCGTAGAAGGACGGCAGGTCGACGTCGCCGATGCGCTCGCTGGGCGCCGAGCGCGGCTTCGCGAACTGGCCTGCGATGCGCCCCACCTTGACCACGGGCAGCGCGGCCGCGTAGGTCAGGACGACCGACATCTGCAGCAGGATCCGCAGCTTCTCGCGGATCGTGACCGCCGAGGTGTCGTGGAACGACTCGGCGCAGTCACCCGCCTGCAGCAGGAACGCGCGGCCGGCCGCGACCTCGGCGAGCGAGTCCTGCAGCGCGCGCGCCTCGCCGGCGAACACGAGCGGCGGCATCCCGCGCAGCTCGCCGCGGGCGATCTCGGCGCGCGCGGCATCCGGCCACACCGGCTGCTGCAGCGCCTCGTGCTCGCGCCACGACGAGGGCGTCCAGGGGGTTTCTTTGACCGCCATACGGCGTTCAGTCTACGTCGCGCGAGGCGCTTCCCCTCGCCGTCACGCGCGCGGGCGTTCGCTCGCTGCGCGGCGCGCGCGAGTCCGCGGGCCGCGTCGAGCTCGCCGGCGGCGAGCGGGCGGAAACCCCCGTCCTCGGGGTGCGCGCCGCCCAGGCGGCCCGGGTCGTAGCCCAGCGCGCGCAGGCGGCGGGCCAGGCGCTCGTCGCTGAAGAGCGCGGCCAGGCGGCCGTCGGGCGAGGTTCCACCCAGGTGCAGGACGCTCGGATGGGCGATCGCGGGCACCTCTCCCGCGACGACCGCGACGAGCACGCCCGCGGGCTCCGCGGTCTCGACCGGCTGCCCGTCGAGCGTCACGCTCTGGCCGGGCTCGACGCCTGCCGACGGCTCGAGCGCGACCACGCCGTCGACCGCCACGCGACCCGCGCGCACGAGACCCTCGACGCTGCGGCGGGTGCCGTAGCCGGCCAGCGCCAGGTAGCGGTTGAGGCGCGTCGCCGCCACGTCAGCCCGCCCCGGCCGCCGTGCGCAGCAACTCGATCTCCGCCGGCTCCAGCGGGCGCGACGCGCCGGCCTTGAGCGCCCCGAGCCGCAGGCCGGCGTAGGCCGAGCGGTGCAGCGAGATGACGGGATGGCCGACCGCCTCGGACATCCGCCGCACCTGCCGCTTGCGGCCCTCGTGCAGCACGATCTCGACGACGCTCTGCCTGCCGGTGGCGTGCAGCACGCGCACACGCGCCGGGGCCGTGCGCCGCCCGTCCAGCTCGATGCCGGCCGCGAGGCGGGCCGCGGTCGCGGACGTCACGGCACCGCGCACGGTCGCCTCATAGGTCTTCTCGACACCGTGGCGCGGATGCATCAGGCGCGCGGCCAGCTCGCCGTCGTTCGTGAGCAGCAGCAGTCCCGTCGTCTCGGCATCGAGCCGCCCGACCGGGAAGAGCCGGCGATCGGCGCCCACGAGGTCGATCACCGTGCGGCCGCCCGTGGGTGTCGCGCACGGTCGTGACGACGTCCTTGGGCTTGTTGAGCAGGATGTAGGCGTGCGTCTCCGGAGCGACGGGAGCGCCGTCGACCGTGACGCGTCGCGCCGTCCTCGACGCGCTGCCCCGGCGAGTCGGCGACGACGCCGTCGATCGCGACGCGCCCCTCCGCCACGAGCGTCTCGACGCCACGGCGCGAGCCGAGCCCGCAGGCGGCGAGGTAGCGGTTGAGGCGCTGGGCCTCGGCGGCATCGGGAGCCTCAGCCGCGCTCGGCTGCCACCGCGTGCAGTCGCTGGCGCAGCTCTGCGCTGTCGACCTCGTCGTCGCCGTCGAGTCCCGGCAGGCCGCCGATGCCCTCCTCGAGGCCGAAGATGCGCTCGAAGGTCGACGTCGTGCGATAGAGCACGGGCGCGCCGAGCCCGTCGCCGCGACCCGCCTCCTCGATCAGCTCGCGCTCGAGCAGGCCGGCGACGACGGCGTCGGACGAGACCCCGCGGATGCGGGCGATCTCGGGCCGGCCGACCGGCTGCAGGTACGCCACCACGGCGAGCGCCTCGAGCGCCGCCGGGCTGAGGCCGCGCTCCGGCGCGCGCGCCTGCAGGCGGCTGGCCGCCTCGGCCGGGCGCTCCGGGCGCCGCGCGCAGGCCGAAGCGCGCTCCCGTGCGGTCGAGCACGACGCCCGCTCCGCGCTCCTCGAGCCGGCGCTCCAGGTCGCCGAGGGCGCGCTCGACGGCCTCCTCGTCGACCTCGGCGGCAGCGGCGATCTCGTGCAGGGCGAGCGGCTCGCTCGCGACGAAGAGCAGCGCCTCGCACGCGGCCACGAGGTCGTCGCTCATGCCACGGCCTCGGTCGCGTCCATGACCTGCGCGGACGACGCGCACCGTGCCCCTCGTTGCGGGCGACGCGGATCGGCTCGAAGAGATCGGCCTGCGCCGCTCGCGCCTCGCCGCGCTTGATCAGCTCGAGCAGGGCGACGAACGCCGCCGCCTGGGCGCCGCGCTCGAGGCCCGCCACCTCGTCGTCGAAGACGAAGCTGCCGCGGGCGCGCACGAGCAGCCGGAAGCGCTCGACGAACGGGCGCATGGCCACCGCGCGCCGGCGGATCGTCGTCGTGTCGACGCGCTCGGGCGGCTCCAGCAGGTGCAGCATCGCCTCGGCCAGGCGCGCGGGCTGCTCGTCCACGAGCGGCGCGACGGGGCGCGGCGGCGCATACGGCGCGGGCGTCGTGCGGAACACGCGCAGACCCGCGGCGGCGCGGCGCTCGGCGAGCCAGGCGGCCGCGCGCTTGAAGCGCTGGTACTCGGCGAGGCGCTGCGCCAGCTCCTCGGCCGCGCCCTCGGCGTCGAGCTCCTCCTCGTCGTCGGCCTCGGCGTCGACGAGCAGGCGCGACTTCAGCTCGCACAGGGCAGCGACGAGCACGAGGAACTCCGAGAGCGACTCGAGGTCGATCTCGTCCGCGCCCTCGATCTCGGCCAGGTAGGCCAGGACGACGGTCACGATCGGCACCTCGACCAGCTCGAGCTCGTCGCGCAGGACGAGGGCGAGCAGGAGGTCGAACGGCCCCGAGAAGGCGTCGAAGTCCAGGTCGAGGTCGAGAACGGATCCGTTCACGCCCGCATTGTGGCAACGACCCCGGACGCCGATGGGGGGTATCGTGCATCGCTCGCCGGGCAGCCCGCCGACGGCGCCGTCAGACGAGCTGGGCCTCGCCGCCGAGCACGCGCACCTCGCTGAAGAAGTCCGCCTTCGGGCTCACCTTGTAGGCCGGGCCGAGGCGCAGGACGCGCTCGCCCTCGTCCGTGGCGACCTCCATCACGACGCTGGCCTCGCCCGGGAAGGACGAGATGATGCGCGTCAGCTCCTCGACGAACGCCGGGCCGGCGACGCGGCCGTCGACGCGCAGCCGCACCTCGCCGCGGGCCGGAACGGCCTCGAACGGCGCGATCTCGATCGCGCGCAGCTTCGTCTCGCCCTCGTCGCGGCGATCGACGCGGCCCTTGACGATCACGATCGCGTCCTCGACGAGGTGCTCGCGGCAGGCGCCGTAGACCTTGCCGAAGACGACGACCTCGACCTGCGTCATGCCGTCGTCGAGGCGCACGAAGGCCATCGGGTCGCCGCTGCGCGAGGTCGTCACGCGCAGCGAGGCGATCAGGCCGCCGACCGAGACGGTCTCGTGCTCGCGGCGGTTGGGGAGGTCGCGCAGCGGCAGGTCGACGCGGCGGCGCAGCTGGTCTGCGACCTCGGCCAGCGGGTGGTCGGTGAGGTAGAGGCCGAGCGTCTCCTTCTCGAACGCCAGCAGCTCCTTCTTCTCGAGCTCGGGGCCGATCACGGCCGGGTGGTGGCGCTGCGGCTCGTCCTCGCCGCTCGCCGAGGTCGAAGATCGAGGCCTGGCCCGCGAGCGCGTCGGCCTGCGCCTTCTGGCCCGAGGCGGCGGCCGCCTCGAGCGCCGTGAGCATCGCGCCGCGCGTCGCGCCGGTCGAGTCGAGGCCGCCGCACTTGACGAGGCTCTCGAGCACGCGCTTGTTGATCTGCGTGGCGTCGACGCGCTCGCAGAAGTCCCACAGCGTCGTGAACGGCCCGCCCTCCTCGCGCGCCTGCACGATCGCGCGCACCGCCCCCTCGCCGACGCCCTTGACGGCGGTCAGGCCGAAGCGGATGCGGCCCTCGACGACCGTGAAGTCCTCGCCCGAGCTGTTGACGTCGGGCGGCAGCACCTCGATGCCCATCTCGCCGCAGGCGTTGACGTAGAACGGCACCTTGTCCTTGGTCTGCATGACCGAGGAGATCAGGGCCGCCATGTACGGGCCGGGGTGGTTCGCCTTCAGGTAGGCCGTGCGGTAGGCGATCATCGCGTAGCAGGCCGCGTGCGCCTTGTTGAACGAGTAGTCCGCGCTGCGCTCGTTCTCCTCCCAGAGCGACTCGGCCGTCGACTGCGCGACGCCGTTGGCCTCGCAGCCGGCGAGGAACTTCTCGCGCAGCGACGCCATCAGGGCGTGCACCTTCTTGGAGATCGCCTTGCGCAGGTCGTCGGCCTCGGCGGGCGTGAATCCGGCCAGGTCCTTGGCGATCTGCATCGCCTGCTCCTGGTAGATGTAGACGCCCTGCGTGGTGCTCAGGATCGGCTCGAGGCGCGGGTCGAGGTAGCTGACGGGCTCGAGGCCGTTCTTGCGCTTCGCGAACACGGGGATGTTGGCCATCGGCCCCGGCCGGTAGAGCGCCACGAGCGCGATCAGGTCCTCGAACTCGGTCGGCTTGACCTGGCGCAGCGCGTCGCGCATGCCGCTCGACTCGAACTGGAAGACGCCGAGCGTGTCGCCGCGCGCGAGCATGTCGTAGGTCGGCTGGTCGTCCAGCGGCAGGCTCGGAGAGGTCGCCGAGGTCGATGCCGGCCGACTCGCGGATGATGCGGATCGCCTCGTCGATGACGTCGAGGTTGCGCAGGCCGAGGAAGTCCATCTTGAGCAGCCCGAGCGCCTCGACGTCGCCCATCGGGTACTGCGTCACGAGCTCGGAGTCGGCGCCCTTCTGCTGCAGCGGCAGGTACTCGACGAGCGGCCGGTCGCCGATCACGACGCCGGCGGCGTGGATCGAGTCGGCCCGCACGAGGCCCTCGAGCGGCCGCGCCATGTCGACGACCTGGCGCACGAGCTCGTCCTCGTCGTAGGCCTTGCGCAGCTCCTGGTTCGGCTTCATCGACTCCTCGAAGCCGACCTTCACGCCCTCCGGCACGAGCTTCGCGATGCGGTCGACGGCGCCGTAGGGCAGGCCCATCACGCGGCCGGCGTCGCGCACCGAGGCCTTGGCGGCGAGCTTCGAGAACGTGATGATCTGGGCCACCCGCTCGCGCCCGTACTTCTCGGTCACGTAGGCGATCACGCGCTCGCGGCCGTGCACCGAGAAGTCGATGTCGATGTCCGGCATCGTCTTGCGCCCGGGGTTCAGGAAGCGCTCGAAGAGCAGGTCGTAGCGCAGCGGGTCGAGGTCGGTGATGCGCAGCGCGTAGGCCACGATCGAGCCGGCCGCCGAGCCGCGGCCGGGGCCGACGGAGATGCCGTTGGCCTTGGCGAAGCGCACGAAGTCCCAGACGATCAGGAAGTAGTCGGCGAAGCCCATCTCGCGGATCGTCTGGAGCTCGAACTCGAGGCGGTCGCGGACGACCGGCTCGAGCGTCCCGTAGCGCTCCGTCATGCCCTGCTCGCAGAGCCGGCGGAGCATCCCGAACGAGTCGTCGCCGGCCTCGTCGAAGCGCGGCAGGTGGATGCGGTCGAGGTCGAGCGCGACGTTGCAGCGCTCGGCGATCTCGAGCGTCGGCGCGAGCAGCCCGTCGCCGCCCCAGGGCGCCATCGCTCCGGCTCATCTCGTCCGGCGGTCTTGAGGAAGAAGTCCTGCGTCGAGAAGCGGAAGCGCTTGGGGTTCGAGAGCAGGTCGTTGGTCTGGATGCAGAGCAGCGCCTCGTGCGGCGTGGCGTCCTCGGCGCGCAGGTAGTGCACGTCGCCGGTGCCGACGACCGGCAGGCCCGTCTCGGCGGCGAGCGACAGCAGCCCCGGGTTGACGGTCTTGTGCTCGTCGATGCCGGCGTCCTGCAGCTCGATGTAGACGTCCTCGCGCCCGAAGATCTGGACGAGGCGGTCGAGCTCCTCGCGCGCGCGCGGCGCGTCGCCGGCGAGCAGCGCCTGGCAGGTGCGCCCCGAGAGGCAGCCGGAGAGCGCGATGATCCCGTCGGCGTACTGCTCGAGCAGCGCGTAGTCGACGCGCGGCTTGTAGTAGTAGCCCTCGAGGTAGCCGAGCGTGCAGAGCTTGATCAGGTTGTGGTAGCCCTCGGTCGTCTCGGCCAGCAGCGTCAGGTGGTTCCAGTCGCGCTGCGTCGAGTGCTGACGCGCGCGGCGGTCGTCCACGAGGTAGATCTCGCAGCCGAGCAGCGGCTTGATGCCCGCCTTGCCCGCGCACGCGGTAGAGCTCGATCGCGCCCGCCATGGAGCCGTGGTCGGTGATCCCGACGGCGGGCATGCCGAGCTCCGCCGCACGCTCGACGAGCTGAGGGATACGGCAGGCGCCGTCCAGGACCGAGTACTCGGAGTGGACGTGCAGGTGGGCGTAACGCGGCACGGTCGAAGCCACAGGCGGCACAGTCTTAGGGCGAGAGTCCCCGGACTCTCCGGGAGCGCGAGAGTCGCCCGCTCAGCCTGCGACATCTACTCCTCGGGGGGCGGCACGTCGTGCCAGCGCCCGGCCTCGCGGCGCTTCGCGAAGCGCTTCCCGAGCGTGCGCGCGGGCACCGCGACGGCCGGGTGCTTGACCACGCGGCGCACGATCACGACCACCGTGCCGAGCTTGACGAGGCGGACGATCACGCGCCCACCACGCCGATCACGCGCATCGCGCGGCCGCGCTCCGGGCGCGGCATGCCCCTGGGCGATCCAGGCGTCGATCTCGCGGAAGAGCTCGTCCACGAGCTGCTCCTGCGGCACCTTGCGCAGCACCTCGCCGTGCGCGTAGATGAAGCCCGAGTCGCGGCCGCCCGCGATGCCGAAGTCGGCGTTGCCCGCCTCGCCCGGCCCGTTCACGGCGCAGCCCATGACGGCCACCTCGAAGTGCTGCGAATAGGCCGAGAGCCGGCGCGTCGACCTCGCCCGCGAGCTCGTGCACCTCGACGTTCGTGCGCCCGCACGAGGGGCAGGCGATCAGGTTCGGCCCGGTCTGCCGCAGCCCGAGCGCCGTGAGGATCGCGAACGCCGGGCCGAGCTCCTCGACGGGATCGGCCGTGAGCGAGACGCGGATCGTGTCGCCGATGCCGTCGGCCAGCAGCGTCCCGATGCCGACGGCCGACTTGACCGTGCCCGCTCCGGGCAGCCCGGCCTCGGTCACGCCGAGGTGCAGCGGATACGGCACGCGCGCGGCGAGCCGCCGGTAGGCCTCGATCATGGCCGGGACGCTCGACGACTTGACGGAGATCTTGAAGTCGCGGAAGCCGAGCCGCTCGAGCAGCTCGACCTCCTCCATCGCGGCCGCGACCAGCGCGCCGGCGGGGTCGGCGGTGGCCATCGGGCGCAGGTGGTCGGGCAGCGAGCCGGAGTTGGCGCCGATGCGCAGCGGCGTGCCGGTCGCCTGGGCCTTGCGCACGACCATCTCGACCTTGTCGGCGCCGCCGATGTTGCCGGGGTTGATGCGCACCGCCGCGACGCCGGTGTCCATCGCGCGCAGGGCCAGCGAGGCGTTGAAATGGATGTCGGCGATGATCGGCAGCCCGGCGCCCGCGACGATCGCCGGCAGCGCGTCGGCGTCGGGGATGCCCGGCACGGCCACGCGCACGATGTCGGCGCCGGCCTCGCGCAGACGGCCGATCTGCTCGAGCGTCGCCTCGACGTCGTGCGTCTTGGTGGTCGTCATGGACTGCACGGAGACCGGGGCACCGCCCCCGATGGGGATGCCGCCGACCACGATCTGACGCTCGCTTGCCACCAGACGTCAGGATACGTCGCCTTGCCGGGGAACAGCGCGCACGCGCGCCGCTACGGGCCCGGGCGCGCGCCGTCGATGATGCGGCTGACGTCCGACTGGAGCACGAGCAGGAAGAGCACGAGGAAGACCGCGATGCCGCCCATCGAGACGCGTTCGTAGACCTCGCGCGCCAGCGGCTTGCGGCGCACGCGCTCGATCAGCGCGAACAGGATGTGACCGCCGTCGAGCGGCAGGAACGGCAGCAGGTTGAAGAGCGCGAGCGAGAGCGACAGCCACGCCAGCTGCTCGAGGTAGAGGCCGTCGCCGACGGCGGTCGACTGCTGCTGCACGATGCCGACGACGCCCGTGACGTTGCTGCGATCGCCGGTCGAGACGAGGTTCTTGAGCGCCTCGCCGGTGCCCTTCGTGACCAGCCAGACCTCCTCGCCTGCGAGCTTCACCGAGTGCCACGCGCTGAAGTGCTGGGTGCCGTCGCGGCGGATGTCGAAGACGAAGCCGAGCAGGCGCTGGTCGCCGACCTTGCGCGGAGTCGCGGGCCCGAGCGTCTTCACGGCGCCGTCGCGGCGCACCTGCAGGGTCACGGTCGGCGAGGTCGCGATCACCTTGCGCAGCGCCTGCGAGTCCTTCACCGGCTTGCCCTGGGCGGCGATCACGACATCGCCGGGCTCGAGGCCCATCCGCTCGGCGGGCGAGCTCACCTGCACCTGGTTCACGGCGGTCGTCGGCACGTACTTGGGGATGCCGGCGCCGTAGAAGACCGCGAGGATCACGAACGCCGCGATCAGGTTGGCGGCCGGGCCGGCGATGATCGCCGTGATGCGGCGCCACGTCGCCTGCCGCCAGTAGGCGCGCGGATCGGCGTCCTCGGTGACGCGGTCGAGCTCCTTGCGGCACCACCCGACGCGCTCCTCGTCGACCAGCTCCATGTCGCTCTCGAGCGCGGCCCGGAGGCGCGCCATCGCGTCGGCCGAGGAGGCGGGATCGCCGGAGTCGAGCGCCCGGCGCGCACGCTCGAGCGCCGGGGTCAGGAGGTCGGGCTGATCGGCCGGCCGCCGCTCGACGGCCTTCTCGGCGGCTTCGCTGCAGGCGTGCAGGTCCTTGCCGCGCGGGCGCCCCATGCCCACGATGCGCACGAATCCGCCCAGCGGGATCATGCCGATGCCGTATTCGGTGTCGCGGACGACGCGCTTCACCACCGCGGGCGGAAAGCCCACGTAGAACTTGGTGACCCGCATGCCGACGGCCTTCGCTGCGATGAAGTGCCCGAGCTCGTGGATGAACACGAGCGCGAGCAGGCCGAGGATGGCGATCGTGGCGTTCAGCCGGGCACCCCTGCCCTGAGCGTCTCGTGCACCGCTACGCGCGCCGCCGCGTCCGCCTCGCGCACCTGCTCGAGCGCGTTCAGCGAGTCGCCGGAGCACGTCTCGAGCGCGCGCTCGACGAGCGCCGGGATGTCGCTGAAGCGGCAGCGGCCGGCCAGGAAGGCCGCGACGGCCTCCTCGTCGGCGGCGTTCAGCGCGCACGGGGCGAGCCCGCCCGCGACGCCCGCGGCGCGCGCCAGCGCCAGGCAGCGGAACGTGGCTCCGTCGGCCGGCTCGAACGTCAGCGAGAGCGCCTGGGTGAGATCGAGGCGCGGCCCGGCGAGCGCCGCGCGGCGCGGATGCGCGAGCGCGTAGGCGATCGGGACGCGCATGTCGGGCAGGCCGAGGTGCGCGAGCATCGCGCCGTCGCGCAGCCGCACGAGCGCGTGCACGATCGACTGCGGGTGCACGACGACCTCGATGCGCTCGAACGGCACGTCGAAGAGCCAGTGCGCCTCGATCACCTCGAGGCCCTTGTTCATCAGCGTGGCGGAGTCGATCGTGATGCGCGCGCCCATCGTCCAGGTGGGATGCCGCAGCGCCTGCTCGGGCGTCACGGCGTCGAGATCGGCCGGCGTGCAGCCGCGGAACGGCCCGCCGCTGGCCGTGACGACGAGGGCCTCGACGGCGCCGGGCTCCTCGCCCTCGAGCAGCTGCTGCAGCGCCGAGTGCTCGGAGTCCACCGGCAGCAGGCGCGCGCTGCCGCGCTCGAGCGCGGCGCGCACGAGCGGCCCGCCCGCGACCAGGCTCTCCTTGTTGGCGAGCGCGACGTCGATGCCGGCGTCGAGCGCGACCAGCGTCGCCTCGAGGCCGGCCGCCCCGACGACCGCGTTGAGCACCACGTCGGCGCCGCTCTCAGCGGCCAGCTGCGCCACGCCGGCGGGGCCGGAGAGCACCTGCCCCCGGAAGCGCGAACGGGCCGTCTCCGCGGCGCTGGGGTCGGCCAGCGCGATCGTGCGCACGCCGAGCCGCTCGGCCTCCCGCAGCACGCCGTCGACGTCGCTGCCGGCGGCGAGCGCGCAGACGCGAAGACCGGGATCGTCGTCGCAGACCTGGATCGCCTGCCGCCCGATCGATCCGGTGCTGCCGAGAAGTGCGATGTCCCGCATCACCCGGAGGGTAGGCCAATTGCGTTTGGCTGACGTTACGCCTTGCCGAGCAGCGCAACGATCGCCAGCGCGGCCGGCCCCGCGAAGAGCAGCGCGTCGATGCGGTCGAGCACGCCGCCGTGGCCCGCCAGCAGCGTCCCCGAGTCCTTGACGCCGACGTCGCGCTTGAGGAACGACTCGAAGAGATCGCCGAGCGGCGCCGCGAGGGCCACGCCGATGCCCACGAGCAGCGCCTGCTGGTTCGTGAAGCCCTGCCGGTAGAGCGTGACCCAGGTCGTGAAGATGCCGGCCGCAAGGCCGATCACGAATCCCTCGACGGTCTTCTTGGGCGAGATCGCGGGCGCCAGGCGGTGGCGCCCGAAGAGGCGGCCTCCGAAGTAGGCGAAGATGTCCGAGGCCCACGTCCCGAGCAGCACGGCGAGCACGAGGTTCCAGCCGAAGCGGTCGACGTCGGTGCTCTCGAGGCCGCGCAGGGCGACCAGGCTGGCCATGCCGCCGCCGACGTAGAGCGCCCCGAACGTCGTCACCGCGACCGAGACCGAGCGCCGACTCGCGCGGAGCGACGCCGGCGACCACCAGGAACGTGATCGGGATGCTGACCGCGAGCACCGCGAGCGACCAGCCGATGCCGCCGCCCCAGGTCGCGAGCACCATCCCGAGGCCGGCGGCGAAGCCGGTCAGGGGGATCGGGCGCTGTCCCCGCGCCATGCGGAAGAACTCGTCCAGCGCGAGCGCGCACGCGACCAGCGCGAGCACCAGCATGGCGATCCCGCCCAGGTACACCGCGCCGAGGGCCACCGGCGCGAGCAGCGCTGCGACGAGCACGCGGCCGAGGAGGTCGCTCACCGGGCTCCGAAACGGCGCCGGCGGCCGGCGTACTCGGCCAGCGCCGCGCGCAGCGGCTCCTCGCCGAAGTCGGGCCACAGCGTGGGCGTGAACACGTACTCGCTGTAGGCCGTCTGCCAGAGCAGGAAGTTCGAGAGCCGCTGCTCGCCGGAGGTGCGGATGACGAGGTCGGGCTCGGGCATGTCCGGGGCGCTCAGCCGCGCGACCAGCGCGGCCTCGTCGACGTCCTCGGCGGCGATGCCGTCGCGCACGATCCGCCGCGCCGCCTCGACGAGCTCCGCGCGGCCGCCGTAGTCGAAGCAGATCCACAGCGTGAGCGCCTCGTTGGCCGCCGTGTCGCGCTCGGTGTCCTCGATCAGCGTCAGGATCGACGGCGAGCAGCGGTCGCGCCGGCCGACGAAGCGCACGCGCACGCCCATGCGGCCCATGTCGGGGAACTCGCGGCGGATCGTCTCGGCGAGCAGGTCGAGCAGGCCACGCACCTCGTCGTCGGGGCGGTTCCAGTTCTCGGTCGAGAACGCGAACACCGCGAGCGAGTCGACGCCGACGTCGAGGCAGGCCTCCACCGTGCGGCGCAGGGCGCGCGTCCCGGCGCTGTGGCCGGCCAGCACGGGCAGGCCGCGCGAGCGCGCCCAGCGCGCGTTGCCGTCCATGATGATCGCGATCGAGCGCGCGACCTCGGGCAGCGCCGGCTCGACGGGCCGCGAGGCCCGCCTGAGCAGGCGCAGGCGTTCCAGAACTCCGGGCATGGTGTCGTCTCGAGGCGGTGGCCGAGGCCCGATCGGCAGCCTAGACCTCGAGGATCTCGGCTTCCTTGCCCTTCAGGACGTCGTCGATGCGCTTGACGTGCTCGTCGGTGAGCTTCTGGACTCGATCCTCGGCGCGGTGCACCTCGTCGGCCTGCGCCTCGCCGGCGCGGTCGAGATCCTTGAGGTGGTGCAGCGCGTCGCGGCGCACGTTGCGCACGGCGATGCGGCCCTCCTCCGCGATGTGGCGCGCGACCTTGACGAGCTCCTTGCGCCGGTCCTCGGTGAGCTGGGGGATCGGCAGCCGCACGACCGCGCCGTCGTTGGCCGGGTTGAGCCCGAGGTCGGACTCCATCACGGCCTTCTCGATGTCCTTGATCGCGCTCTTGTCGTAGGGCGTGATGACGAGCAGGCGCGCATCCGGCACGCTGATCTGCGCGAGCTGGTTGAGCGGGGTGCGCGTGCCGTAGTAGTCGACCTGGATGCGGTCGAGCAGCGCCGAGGACGCCCGCCCGGTACGCACCCCGGTCAGCTCGTGGCGCATCGCCTCGACGCTCTTGTCCATGCGCGTCTTGGCGTCGTCGACCAACTCGTCAACTGTCATCGCGTCCTCCTTCCGACGGTGGTTCCTCGGCCGGCAGGGGAGCCACGCGCCGGCCCGTGCTCACGACGGTCCCGATGTCCTCGCCGCGCACCACGCGACCGATGTTGGCGGGGACGTCGATGTTGAAGACGTAGATGGGCATGTCGTTGTCCATGCACAGCGAGAGGGCCGTCGCGTCCATCACCTTGAGCTGCCGCTCGAGCGCCTCGCGGTGCGTGACCTCGGGCAGGAAGCGCGCGCCTGGCGTGAGGGCCGGATCGGCGTCATAGACACCATCTACCCCGTTCTTGGCCATCAGGAGCGCCTGCGCGCCGATCTCGCACGCGCGCAGGGCCGCGCCGGTGTCGGTCGTGAAGAACGGGTTGCCCGTGCCGGCCGCGAACACGACGATGCGGTTCTTCTCGAGGTGGCGCATCGCGCGCCGGCGGATGTACGGCTCCGCGACCTCGGCGACCGCGAGCGCCGAGAGCACCCGCGTCGGCGTGCCCCCGCGCTCGAGCGCGTCCTGCAGCGCCACCGCGTTGAGCACCGTCGCGAGCATGCCGCAGTAGTCCGCGGTCGCCCGGTCCATCCCGTGCGCGCTCTCCTGCAGGCCCCGCCAGATGTTGCCGGCGCCGACCACGACCGCGACCTGGACGCCACTCGCCCGGACGGCCGCCAGCTCGGCGGCGATCTGGGCGACGCGTGTCCGGGTCCTGGCCGTAGGGCCTGGGCCCCAGCAGCGCCTCGCCCGAGAGCTTGATGAGCACGCGGTGAAACGGCCCGCGGCCGTTGACGGATGGTGCGGGTTCGCTCACCTCAGCCGTATCGAACGCGATTGGGGGCCTCTTCGCAACCCAGGACCCCTCAGGCGCCGCGCTCGTAGCGCGTGAAGCGCTTGATCTGCACGTTCTCGCCGGTCTTCGCCGCGATCTCCGTACGCAGGTCGTCGATCGTGCGATCGCCGTCGCGCACGTACGGCTGCTCGAGCAGGCAGACCGTGGAGAGCCACTTGTCGAGCTTGCCCTGCGACATCCGGTCGCGCACGTTCTCGGGCTTGTCGGCCGCCTGCGCGCGATAGATCTCGAGCTCTGCCTCGATGATCTCCGGCGGGACGTCCTCGCGGCTGACCCAGCGCGCGTCGGAGCTCGCGGAGATCTGCAGCGCGACCTCGTGCGCGAACGCCTTGAACTCGTCCGTGCCGGCCACGAAGTCCGTCTCGCAGCCGACCTCGACGAGCACGCCGATGCGCCCGCCGTGGACGTAGGCCTCGATCACGCCTTCCTTGGTGGTGCGGTCGGCGCGCTTGCCCGTCTTCGCGATACCGCGCTCGCGCAGCAGCTTGACGGCGGCCTCCTGGTCGCCGTTCGCCTCGCGCAGCACGTTCTTGCACTCCATGATGCCGGCGCCGGTGGCCTCGCGCAGGGCCTTGACCTCGGCGGCGGATGCCGTGTAGTCGCTCACGAGGGGGCCTCCCCGGCGGGTGCCGGTGCCTCCTCCTCGACGACTCCTGCGGCAGCGGCGGCGGCCTCGGCCTCGGCGGCAGCGGCGGCCTCCGCGGCCTCGGCGGCGGCGGCAGCCGCAGCGGCGGCCTCGTCCTCGGCCTTGCGCCAGAGGCTGCGGCCCTCGGCCACGGCGTCGGCGAGCGTCGAGATGATGGCCTGGCACGACTTGATCGCGTCGTCGTTGCCCGGGATGACGTAGTCGGCCTCGTCGGGGTCGCAGTTGGTGTCGACGAGCCCGATGACCGGGATGCCGCAGCGGCGCGCCTCGCGCACCGCGAGCGCCTCGCGGCCGAGGTCGACGACCATGACCGCGTCCGGCAGCTTGCGCATCTGCGCCACGCCGCCGAGGTTGGTCTCGAGCTTCTCGAGCTTGCGCAGGAGCATGATGCGCTCCTTGCTCGGGAGCAGATCGAGCTGGCCGTCGTCGCGCTGGCGGCGCAGCTCGTGCAGATGGTCGATGCGTGCCTGCATCGTGCGGTAGTTCGTCAGCAGGCCACCGAGCCAGCGGTGGTTGACGTAGGGCATGTCGACGCGCTCGGACTGCAGCTGCACGGCCTCGCGGGCCTGCTTCTTGGTGCCGACGAACAGCACGCTGCCCCCGCGCTCGGCGAGGTTGCGCACGAACGCATGGGCCTGCTCCGTCAGCGCAAGCGTCTGCTGCAGGTCGATGATGTAGATGCCGGCGCGCTCGCCGAAGATGAACCGGCGCATCTTCGGGTTCCAGCGACGTGTCTGGTGTCCGAAGTGCACGCCGGCCTCGAGCAGCTCGCGCATGGTGATCGCGGCCACGGTCGGTCCTCCGATGGTGGTTGTGGCAGGGCTCCGGCGGGCAGCTCCGACGGAGCCGGCGACGCCGGCACCACCGTCGGAAGCGAGTAGGGCTCGCCGGTTCGGGGTGAGTGAGCAGCGGACGCTGCTCGCTTGCAGCCTACCAGCGCGTGCCGGAGCCGGAGGCGCGGCTCAGCCGGTGCCGGTGCCGCCGGCGCCGCGCGCGGATGCCGACCGGCCTGCGGTCGAAGCGACCGTAGCGGAACGGCGTCCAGTCGAACGAGCTGACGTCGCCGTCGAGCAGGAGCTCCGCCGCGCCGAGGCCGAGCGCCGGGCAGAGCTTGAACGCGTGGCCCGACATGCCGCTCGCGAGCAGCAGCCCGGGCCGCCGCGGGAGCAGGTCGACGACCGGATTCCCGTCGGGCGTGAAGTCGAGCCAGCTCGCCCACGAGCCGCGGAAGATGCCGCGCGCCGCGCCGGGGAAGACCACCGCGACGAGCTCCGCGAGACGCTCCAGCTCGCGCAGGTCCGCCCCGCCCTGGCCCGAGCGCGCGCGATACGGCCCGCGGCCGAGGAAGTCGGCGCGCGCCCCGACGAGGTAGTGCCCGTCGTCGCCGTCGGGCCGCAGCCAGACGCCGAGCGTGTGGTGCGAGACGATCGGCCCGGGCGGGCCGAACGGGAACGGCGGGCGGAAGCGCCCGGCCTGGACGCGCACGAGGTCGACCGGCAGCGATCCTCCCAGCGAGCGCGTCAGCCTCGGACCGAAGCCGCCGCAGCACACGGCCACGCGATCGGCCGCGATCCGCCGGCCGTCGTCGCAGATCAGGCAGGAAGCCCTCGCCGTCGGGCCGGACCGCGGCCACCCGCGTCCCGAACGACAGCCGCGCGCCCAGCCGCTCGGCCGCTCTCGCGAACCCGTCCGCGACGAAGAGCGGCTCGCACACGCCGTTGGTGGGCTCGTAGGCCCCGATCGTGAGCGCGCCGGCCGCCAGGCGCGGCTCGAGCGCGCGGATCCCGGCGTTGTCCAGCTCCTCGACGACGACTCCCTGCGAGCGCATCGCGTCGATGGCCGTGCGGATGCGCGGCTCGCGATCGGCCTCGCCGACGGCCAGGTAGCCGCAGTTGACGAAGCCCGGATCCGACCCGGTGCGCGCGAGCATGTCGGCCAGGAACTCGCAGCCGTAGCGCGCCACGGCGACGATCGCGGGATCCTCGTAGTGGCAGCGCAACATGCCGGCGGACGCTCCGGACGGGCCTCCGGCCGCGCCGAGCTTGTCGAGCAGCAGGACGCCCGCACCGCGCAGGGCGAGGTGGTAGGCCACGCTCGTCCCCATCACCCCGGCGCCGATCACGGCGATCTCGGTGGTCTCGTCCGGCCGCATCGGCATCGGCCGATTCTAGGTGCCGTCAGGTGACGGCGCGGGCCGCCTCCAGCGCTTCGGCGAGGTCGGGCGGCAGCTCGCTCGTCAGCTCCATCCGGCGTCCGTCGATCGGGTGCGTGAACGAGAGGCGCGCCGCGTGGAGGAACTGGCGGCGGAGGCCGAGACGGCCGCCGGGGACGCCGTACACGGGATCCCCGATCACCGGGTGGCCGATCGCCGCGAGGTGGACGCGGATCTGGTGCGTGCGGCCCGTCTCCAGCTTCAGGTGCAGGAGGGTCGAGCCGACGAGCGGCTCCGCGAGCTCGAAGTGCGTCACGGCGTCGCGCTCGGCGCGTCCGCCGACCGCCATGCGGCCGACGTCGTTGCGGTCGCGGCCGATCGGAGCCTCGATCGTGCCGCGGCGCGAGGGCGGACGGCCGCGCACGAGCGCGACGTACTCGCGCTCGATCTGGCGGGCGCGCATCTGCTCGCCGAGCGCCGCGTAGGCCTCGTCGCTGCGCGTGAGCACGAGCAGACCGGAGGTGTCGCGGTCGAGCCGGTGGATCACGCCCGGCCGCTGCTCGTCGTCGCCCCCGCGCAGGCCGAGATCGCGCAGCGCGGCCACGAGCGTCGGCCCGACGACGCCGGGCGCCGGATGCGTGACGACCCCCGCGGGCTTGTCGACGACGATCACGTGCTCGTCGCTGAACGCGAGCGGGATCTGCAGCTCCGAGCCGGCCTCGGGTCCGGCCGGCGCGCTCTCGGCCTCTTCCTCGAGCTCGATCAGCTCGCCGCCGGAGAGGCGGAGCGACTTGCTGGCACGGGTGCCGTCGACGACGACCCCGCCGCGCTCGATCAGCCGCTCGACCGCGGCGCGCGAAGCCAGTCCGGCGTGCTCGGCCAGGTAGCGGTCGAGCCGCTCGCCGGCGGCCTCCTCGCCTGCGATCAGCTCGCGTCCCATGGCAGCCCTTCGCTCCGCTCGGCCGGATCGCCGCGTATCAGCGTGACGATCAGGAGCGCCACGCCCGTCACGACGAACGTGTCCGCCAGGTTGAAGTTCGGCAGCAGCCTGATGTAGATGAAGTCGGTCACGAAACCGTTGTAGGCGCGATCCCAGAGGTTCGAGACGGCGCCGCCGAGCAGGAGGCCGATCGCGACCGGCACGAGCGGGTGACGCGCGCCGGAGCGCGCGAAGAACGCGAGCATCCAGATGACCGCGACGCCCGTGATCGGGACGACGAACGAGAGCCGGCCCTCGAACACGCCGAACGCGATGCCCGTGTTGCGCACGTGCCAGAACGAGAGTCCCGGCAGGACGTCGACGGCCTCGCCCACGCGCAGGGCGTGCACGACCGTCGCCTTGGTCAGCTGATCCGCTGCCACCGCGGCCACGGCCAGCGCGAACATGCCGGTCCAGCCCGCGGCGCCGGGACGCGCCTGCTCGCGCGCGTGCCGCGCCCGGCCGAGCGGGCGGGCAGCGGTCGGCGCGCGCCGCAGCATCAGCCCGCCGGGCGGAAGCCGTCGAGCACGCTCTGCAGGATCCGCTCGGCCACCTGCAGCACGATGATCGCGGCCATGGGCGAGAGGTCGAGCGGCCCGAACATCGGCAGGAAGCGCCGGAAGACCCCGACGAACGGGCTCACGGTGTCGTCGAGGAACGTCCGTATCCGGCTGATCCAGATGTTGTACGGCAGCCGGACCCAGGACACGATGATCCAGGCGATGATCAGGATCGTGTAGACGTCCACGAACGCCCGCACCCACGTCTGGATGATGTCGACGGTGTGGTTGCTCATCAACCCAGCTGACCCGCGCGGGCGAGCGCGGCGAGCACACCGTCGATGATGCCCCCGCGCACCGACGCGCGCTCCATCTGCGCCAGCCCGGCCGCCGCGGTGCCGCCGGGCGAGGTGACCATGCGGCGGAGGTCGGAGCAGCTGATGCCGGTCTCGTCGAGCACGTCGGCCGTCCCGACCATGGTCGAGAGGATCAGCGCGCGCGCCGTCGAGGCCGACAGGCCGCTCGTGATGCCGGCGTCCTCGAACGCCTCGACGATGAGGCCGAAGAACGCCGGGCCGGACCCCGCGAGCGCCGTGGCGGCGTCGAACAGCCGCTCCTCGAGCGTGACGACGGTGCCGAGCTGCCCGAGCCAGCCGAGCACGCGCGCCTCGGCGTCGGAGCCCGTGAACGGGCCACTCGCGAAGCAGAGCGTGCCCGAGCCGACCTTGACCCCGACGTTCGGCATGCAGCGGAAGAGCGGCACGCCCTGCTCGAGCACGTTCTCGAGCGTCGTCGTGGCGACGCCGGCCGCGACCGAGACGACGGCGGTGCCGGCGTCGATCAGCTCCGAGGCCTCGCGCAGCACGCGCTCGACGTCGATCGGCTTGACGGCGATCAGCACGACGTCGGCGCGGCGCACGAGCTCGGCGTTGTCGGCGACGTGCTGGACGCCGAGGCGCTCGGCCAGGCGCGCCGCCCGCCCCGAGCCGCGATCGGTGACGAGGACGCGCTCGGCCAGCGCCGGGTCGGCGCGCAGCCAGCCCTCGACCATCGCGCCGGCCATGTTGCCGGCGCCGATCGAGCCCAGTACGGTCGTGTCGTTCACGCGTCGGATGGTACTTGCGCCCGCCTCACCGGAACGCAGGCTCGCTGGCTAGGCTACGCCGCATGTCCGACGCCGACTGCGACCGGGCGCTGCGTCTGCGGCGCCGTGACGCTACGAGTTGCGCGGGGCGTTGCGCGGCATCCTCGTCTGCCACTGCGTCGAATGCCGCCGCTATCACGGCACGAGCGGCGCCTACACGGCCGTCGACCGCGAGGGACTGACGCTGATCGACCCGGAGGGACAGCTGCGCTGGTTCCCGGGCCCGCAGAGCGCGACCGGCGGCGAGCGCGGCTTCTGCGCCCGCTGCGGCTCGAGCCTGCTCTGGCGCGAGCCCGGCGGCACGACCTACTCCGTCGCAGCCGGGACGCTCGACGGTGAGACCGGCCTGCAGATCGTCCAGCACATCTGGGACGAGCAGCGCGCCGACTGGGAGCTCGACGACGGCCTCCCGCGCGACTGCGCCTGCCGCGGCACCTACCGCGAGCGCTGCAGGCGGCGCGACTCGGCCGGCCTAGCGCGAGGCCGAGCCCTTCCTCGCCGCCGCGGCCTCGACGAGCGCGCGGAAGAGCGGTGCGCCGGTCGTGTCGTGCGCCTCCTCCGGATGCCACAGCACCGCCATGCAGAACGGCTGCGCCGGATCCTCGATCGCCTCGATGCTGCCGTCGTGGGCGCGCCCCGAGACGACCAGCCCCTCCCCCATCTCCGCGATGCCCTGGTGGTGGTGGGAGTGGATGTCGTCCACGGCCTCGCCGAGCGCCTCGGCCGTGACGGTTCCCGCCTCGGTCGTGACGCGATGGCGCCCGTACGTGCCGAGCTGCGGCCGGTGCGGCATGAGATCGAGCTCGGCGCGCGCGATGTCCTGCACGAGCGTCCCGCCGCGCTCGACGTTCATGAGCTGCAGGCCGCGGCAGATGCCGAGCACGGGCAGCTCGCGCCGCCGCGCCTCGCGCAGCAACGAGAGCTCGAAGGCGTCGCGCACCTGGCGGTCGGGCGTCGGCTCGTCCGTCCCCTCCTCGAGCTCGGCGCCGTACAGCGCCGGGTCGAGGTCGGGCCCGCCGCTGAGGACGAGCCCGTCGAGGCCGTCGAGCACCTCGCCCGGATCCTCGGCGCCCTCGGGCGTCGGCGGAAGCAGGATCGGCACGCCGCCGGCCAGGCGCACGCCCTCGACGTAGCCCTGCGGGATCACGGTCGCGGCCAGGTCCCAGTGCGTCCAGCGGGCGTTCGTGCGGTACGCGCTGATGCCGATGCGCGGACGGCTCACAGGCGCTCGAAGGAGCGCTTCAGCTCCCAGTCGGTCACGGCGGCGTCGAAGGCGTCGAGCTCGACGGTCGCCGCATTCAGGTAGTGGTCGACGACCTCGTCGCCGAGCGCCTCGCGCGCCAGCGCCGAGCCGGCGAAGAGCTCGCGGGCCTCGAGCAGCGTCGAGGGCACGTGCGGCTCGTCGCGGGCGTCGTAGCCGGAGCCCTCCCAGGCGGGCGCGAGCTCGTAGCCGCCGTCGATGCCGGCCAGGCCGGCCGCGAGCAGCGCCGCGAAGGCCATGTACGGGTTGACGTCGCCGCCGGCCACGCGGCTCTCCACGCGCATGCCCGGCCCGTGACCGACGACGCGCAGCGCGCAGGTGCGGTTGTCGTGCCCCCAGACGAGCGCCGTCGGCGCGAACGAGCCGCGCACGAAGCGCTTGTAGGAGTTGACGTTCGGCGCCAGCAGCAGCGTCAGCTCGCGCGTGTGGCGCACCAGACCGGCGATGAACTGCCGGAACGTCTCACTCATGCCGTGGCCGTCGCCGGCCGGGAAGAGGCTGCTCTCGCCCTCCCAGAGGCTCAGGTGGATGTGGCACGAGTTGCCCTCGCGCTCGTCGTACTTGGGCATGAAGGTCAGCGCCTTGCCGTGCTGGAACGCGATCTCCTTGGCGCCGTTGCGGTAGACGACGTGGTCGTCCGCCATCCGCAGCGCCTCCTGGTAGCGGAAGTTGACCTCGTGCTGGCCGAGATTGCACTCGCCCTTCGAGTCCTCGACGAGCATCCCCGCGCCCGCCATGCCGAGCCGGATCGCGCGCAGCACCGGCTCCACCATCGTCGTCCCGAGGATCGAGTAGTCGACGTTGTAGGCGTTGGCGGGCCGCAGGTCGCGCCAGGTCTTGGCGCGTGCCGAGTCGTAGGTCTCGTCGAAGAGGATGAACTCGAGCTCCGAGCCCGCGTAGGCGCGCCAGCCGCGCTCGGCGACCCGCTCGAGCTGGCGGCGGAGCACCTGCCGCGGCGAGGCGACGACGGGCGAGCCGTCGTGCCAGAGCAGGTCGCACTGCACCATCACGGTGCCCTCGAGCCACGGGATCCGGCGCAGCGTGGCGAGGTCGGGCATGAACACGAAGTCGCCGTAGCCGCCCTCCCACGACGACATCGCGTAGCCCGGCACGGTGTTCATGTCCACGTCGACCGCGAGCAGGTAGTTGCAGCCCTCCGCGCCGTGCTCGGCGATGCCGTCGACGAACGCGCGGGCGTGCAGCCGCTTGCCCTGCAGGCGGCCCTGCATGTCGCACATCGCGAGGATGACGGTGTCGACGCGGCCGCTCGCGACCTCCGCGCTCAGATCCTCCAGCGTCAGCATGCGCGGAGGGTACGCCAGGCGGCGCGGGCCGCGCTCAGGGAGCTCAGGCCTGGTTGAAGAAGCCGGCGTCGAGGTAGCGCGCCTGGTCCTCGGCGGACAACTCGACGTTCTCGGGCGTGAGCAGGAAGACCTTGTCGGCGATGCGCTGCATGCGGCCCTCGAGCGCGTACGTGAGACCGGAGGCGAAGTCGATCAGGCGCTTGGCGAGCCCGGCCTCGACGGTCTGCAGGTTGATGATGACCGGGATGCCGCGCTTGTAGCGGTCGCCGATCGGCTGCGCGTCGTTGAACGTGCGCGGCACGCTCAGGTAGACCTTCGGGACGTCCTCGGCGCCGACCGAGTCGGCCGGCCGCAGCACGGCCGTCTGGCCACCCGTGTCGCGCAGGCGGGAGCGGCGGCCGGCGGGCGGCGCGTCCTCGGAGAAGATGTCGTCGACGGCGACCTCGCCGCGCCCGCGGCGGGCGTCGAGCGGGCGCACGTTCGGGCGGCGACGGTAGCGCTGCTCGAGGTCTTCCTCGGCGATCGCGCCGTCCTCGTCGTCCTCGTACAGGTCATCGTCCTCGGCGAGGCCGAAGTAGACCTTCGTCTTGTACCACACGTCACCGAGACCCATGAGTGGCGAGACTATACGCTCGACCGGCGGTAGAGGGTCGATCCGAGGCGAACGATCGTCGCTCCCTCCTCCGCGGCGACGGCGTAATCCTGGCTCGTTCCCATCGAGAGGCGGCCGAAGCGGTGGTGCGGAGCCCACTGCTCGTCGAGCCGCCCGGCGAGCTCGCGGAGCGCTGCGAAGTACGGCCGCGAGGCCTCCGGGGCGTCCGCCAGCGGGGGCATCGTCATCAGTCCCTCGACGCGGATGCCCGGCAGCTGCGCCACCGCCTCGAGGAACTCGTCGAGATCGCCGGGCGCGAGCCCCTGCTTGGAATCCTCGCCGGCGACGTTGACCTCGACGAGGCAGGCGATGGGCTCCTCGCGTGCTGCGATCGAGGCGCTCGGCGGCCGAGAGCGTCGAGAGCGAGTGCACGAGACGCACGCGGCCGACGAGGTCGCGCGCCTTGCGGCTCTGCAGGTGGCCGATGAAGTCCCAGGCGAAGCGGTCGCGGGCGATCTCCTGCTTGGCGAGCAGCTGCTCGACGCGGTTCTCGCCCACGAGCTCGATGCCGGCGGCGGCGAGCGTCTCCATGTCCTCGGGCGCCACGTACTTGATCGCCGCGAGCAGCTCGACCGCGCCCTGGCTCGCGGCCGGAGCGGCGCGCCGCCTCGGCGATCGCGGCGCGGGCGGCCGCGAGGTTCTCACGGACGACCTCGAGCTCGACGCTCACGGGCCCTCCTCCTCGAGATACGCGATGACGGCCTGCCTGCCGCTGCCCGCACCGTCGCGGCGGTGCGAGTGGAAGCGCTCGGCGTCGCAGATCGTGCAGAGCCCGGCCAGGACGACCGCAGCCGCACCGCCGCGCTCGAGCGCGCGGCCGGCGCAGGCCGCCAGGTCGGCGCGCCCGTCCGCGACGACGTCGGCGCCGAAGCGCGCCCGCAGCGCGCCTGCGACGTCATCGCCCACGGCGTAGCAGCACGACGCCGGCTCCCGGCCCGACGGCTGCGGAGAAGCCCGGTCCGACGCGCTCGGCGGCCGCCTCGAGCACGCCGGCGACGAGCCCGCGCCACCCCGCGTGCACGACTGCGAGGCCATCCGGGCCGACGAGCGCCGCGGTGAGGCAGTCGGCACCGTGCGCGATCAGCGGCAGCCCCCGCTGCGAGGTCGCCAGCGCATCGCCGTCGGGCCACGCGGTCGCGGCGTCGAGGTACGAGCCGGACACCGCGCCCGCCTCGACCACGACGTTGCCGTGGCGCTGACGCAGGCTCAGCGCGCGGAGCGGATCCGCACCTGCGGCCACCAGTGCGCGCCGGCGGTTCTCGGCGACGCTCGCCGGCGGCGTCCGGCGTCGCGAAGCCGAGGTTGAGCGACGCGAAGGTGCCGTCCGAGACGCCGCCCTCGCCGCGTCGTGAACGCGACCACGGCGCCCGGCAGCGGCGCGATGCAGCAAGGGCACCCCGTGCCTCGTCTCCGATGCGAGCTCCACGACCGGCACTAGATCAGGGGGTAGCCGCCCACGATCGCCGAGATGATGCGCAGAACCGCGTCGAACGCGCCTCCGAGCAGGCTCGACGTCGGGCCCTGGAAGAAGATGACGAGGGCGAACACGGCGTACATGCCGTACTGGTCGAGCGCCGTCCACTGCGCGTAGGCAGCGCGCGGCATGAAGCCGCCGACGATGCGCGAGCCGTCGAGCGGCGGGATCGGCAGCAGGTTGAAGATGCCGAGGCTGACGTTGACGATGATCGACCAGTAGACGATCTCGAGCGCGTCGCCGGTGATCTCCGTGTGCGCCCAGACGGCGGCCGCCAGCCGTCGCCAGCACGAAGTTCGTGGCAGGCCCGGCGGCGCCGACGAGCGCCATCCCGACCTGCGGCGAGGTGCGCAGGTTGTTCGGGTCGACCATCACGGGCTTGGCCCACCCGAACAGGAACGACGTCCCGCTGAAGTAGGTGATCACGAGCACGAGCGAGCCCGAGCGGATCCAGGTGCGCGAGCGGGTTGAGCGTCAGCCGCCCCATCTCCTGGGCGCTGCGATCGCCGAGTGAGTACGCGGTCAGCGCATGCGCAAGCTCGTGGAGCGTGAGCGAGATGATGAAGACCGGCGCGATCAGCAGGAAGCCGTGAAGGCTCGCGTCGCGCACGCTCAGCCCTTCGTCGGCGACGTCATCCCGACACGCGCTCGATGCGCGCGCCGAGCGCGCGCAGCCGCTCGTCGATGCGCTCGTAGCCGCGGTCGATCTGCTCGACGTCGCCGATCACGCTCGTGCCCTCGGCGCACAGCGAGGCGATCAGCAGCGCGATGCCGGCGCGGATGTCCGGGCTCGAGAGCCGCTGGCCGTAGAGCTTCGCCGGGCCCGTGATGACGGCGCGGTGCGGGTCGCAGAGGATGATCCGCGCGCCCATGTTGACGAGCTTGTCCGTGAACACCAGGCGGTTCTCGAACATCTTCTCGAAGATCAGGACGGTGCCGCGCGCCTGCGTCGCGACCGCGACGGCGACCGAGGTCATGTCGGCCGGGAACGCCGGCCACGGCCCGTCGTCGATCTTGGCGATCTGGTCGTGCGCGTCGTCGACGATCGTGCAGGTCCTGCCCCGGCGGCACGCGCACGTCGCGCCCGTCGATCTCGACGCGCACGCCGAGGCGCTCGAACGCGAGCAGCGTCGCGCGCAGGTCGTTGGGCTCGCAGTCGGTGATCGTGACGTCGCCGCCCGTGACCGCGGCCATGCCGATGAACGAGCCGACCTCGATGTGATCGGGGCAGACGACGTGCGAGGCGCCGCCGAGCGCGGCCTGGCCGTGCACGCGCAGCAGGTTCGAGCCGATGCCCTCGATCTCGGCGCCCATGGCGACGAGCAGCCGGCAGAGATCCTGCACGTGCGGCTCGCAGGCCGCGTGGTGGATCGTCGTCAGGCCGTCGGCCAGGGCCGCGGCCATGAGCGCGTTCTCGGTGGCGGTCACCGAGGCCTCGTCGAGATGGAACTCGACGCCCTTGAGCCCGCCCGGTGCGCGGAAGCGATAGGTGCGGTCGGCCGTCACCTCGGCGCCGAGCGCCTCGAGGGCGAAGCAGGTGGGAGTCGACGCGCCGGCGGCCGATGACGTCGCCGCCCGGCAGCGGCACGTCGGCGCTGCCGAAGCGCGCCAGCAGCGGCCCGGCGAGCAGGATCGAGGCGCGGATGCGCTCGCGAGAGCGCCTCGTCGAGCGTCGTCGAGCGGACGTCGGCGGCGCACACGCGCACCTCGTTGCGCTCGGTCCAGTCGACCTCGGCGCCGAGGTCGACGAGCAACTCGAGCATCGTCTCGACGTCGCGGATGCGCGGCATGTTGCCGAGCACGACCGGCTCGGACGTGAGCAGGGTCGCCGCGAGCAGCGCCAGGGCGGCGTTCTTGTTGCCCTCGGGGCGGATGCGTGCCGGTGAGCGGCACGCCGCCCTCGATGACGAGGAACTCCTGCGTGCGCGGTCGCGTCATGACGGTGAGGGGAGTCATGCAGGAGGAAGGGTCGGGCGCGGTCGAGCGCGATCCGCGCGGAACCTTACAGACGGCTGTCCGCGGAGCAGCCCGCCACTGGCGGCCAGGCCCCAGGTAGCACGGCTAGGCTCTCGCGCCATGGATGGAGAGACACTCGCGCGCGACCGCCCTGCGGCGCTCGCTCTGCTGCAGAGCTGGACGGAGAGCGAGGCGCTGCGGCGCCACGCCTACGCGGTCGAGGCCGCGGTGCGCGCCTATGCGCGCGAGCGCGGCGCCGACGAGGACGCGTGGGGCAACGTGGCCCTGCTGCACGACTTCGACTACGAGCGCCACCCCACGCTCGACCAGCATCCGCAGGACGGCGCGCCGCACCTGCGCGAGCTGGGCTACCCGGAGTGGTTCGTGCGCGCCGTGCTCTCCCACGCCAACCACCTGCAGGACGTCGCGCAGCGCGAGAGCGACCTCGAGCGCGTGCTCTTCGCCTGCGACGAGCTGGCCGGCTTCGTGCACGCCTGCGGCCTCGTGCGCCCGGACGGGCCTGTCGACGCTCGAGCCGCGCAGCGTGCGCAAGAAGCTCAAGCAGAAGTCGTTCGCGGCGGGCGTGAACCGCGACGACGTCTACGAGGGCGCCGAGGCGCTCGGCGTCGATCTCGACGCGCACATCCAGGTCGTGATCGACGCGCTCAAGCCGATCCACGCGGAGCTCGGCCTGCCGGGGTGACGCCGCGCCGCGCGGCGGCGTAGCTCAGATCAGCAAGCTCGCGTCGCCGAAGCTGTAGAAGCGGTAGCGCTCGCGGATCGCCTCGGCGTAGATGCGGCGCGTCTCCTCGACGCCGCAGAACGCCATCACGAGCGCCAGCAAGGTGGAACGGGGCAGGTGGAAGTTCGTCACGAGCGCGCCGACGGCGCGGAAGCGATAGCCCGGCGCGATCAGGAGCGACGTCCGCCCCTCGTCCGGTGCCGCCGGATCGGCCACGGTCTCGACGACGCGCACCGACGTCGTGCCGATGCAGACGACGCGCCGCCCGCTCGCCGCGGCCGCGAGGATCGCGGCTCGCGCGGCGGGCTCGACGCGGTAGGCCTCGCTGTGCATCTCGTGCTCGTCGAGCGTGTCCGCCGAGACCGGCCGGAACGTGTCGAGGCCGACGCGCAGCTCGACCTCGACGACCTCGCAGCGGTCGCGCAGCCGCGCCCACAGCTCGGGCGTGAAGTGCAGGCCGGCGGTCGGCGCCGCCGCGCTGCCCGGCAGGCGCGAATAGACCGTCTGGTAGCGCTCGTCGGGACCGCCGGGGTCGTGGACGTACGGCGGCAGCGGCATGCGGCCTGCGTCGCTCGAGCGCGCGCTGCGAGATCGTCACCCGCGAGCGACGGCCGCACGAGCCAGCGGCCCTCGCCGAGTGCCTCGACCGGCTCGATCTCGAGCTCGCCGCCGACCGCGCGCGACGCTGCACGCCCGCCCGCATGCGGCGCGACGGGCGCACGAGCGCCTCCCAGAGGCCGTCCTCGCGCTCCTCGAGCAGCAGCACCTCCCCGCTCCCGCCGCTCGGGCGGCGCACGGCGATGCGCGCGCGCAGCACGCGGCTGCTGTTCGCCACGACGAGGTCGGCCGGGATCGAGCAGGTCGACGAGCTCGGCGAAGCGGCGGTGCTCGATCGTCCCGTCGCGCCGGTGCACGAGCAGGCGCGAGCGCGTCCCGGCGCTCGGCGGGCCGCTGCGCGATCAGCTCCTCGGGCAGCGCGTAGTCGAGCTCGTCGGTCCGCACGCGGGCAGTCTCGCAGGCGACCGGCGGAGCTCCGGCGAACGGGACCGCGGTGATCGGCGCTGCGACCGACGAGGTGCTCGTCCGCGCGGCCGCCGCGGGCCGAGCGCGACGCGTTCGACGAGCTCGTGCGCCGGCACCGGGCGCGCGTCTACGCGCTCGCGCTGCGCATCTGCCGCAATCCCGACGACGCCGAGGACGCGCTCCAGGAGACGTTCATCGCGGCCTACCGCGCGCTGCCCCGCTTCGACCGGCGGGCGCGCGTGTCGACCTGGCTCTACCGGATCGCCACCAACAAGTGCTACGACATCCTCGCGCGGCGGCGCCCGACGGCCGATCCGGCCTCGCTGCCCGGAGGCCGCCGATCCGCACGACCCGTTCGCGCGCAGCGGGCAGAGCGCGCTGCTGACCCAGGCACTCGACGCGCTGCCCGAGCAGTTCCGCGAGGCGGCGCTCCTGTGCGACGTGTGCGGTCTCACGCCGGCCGAGGCGGGCGAGGTCGCCGGCGTGCCGGAGGGCACCATGAAATCGCGCAGCTTCCGCGCGCGCGGCCTGCTCGCGATCGCACTTCGCGCGGGCGGCGCGGAACCGGAGACGGGAAGCGGGGTCTAACGGCCGTGGACGACCAGCGCAATTCGACCCGAGCGCCGAGGCGAGCTCGCCGCGGTCGAGCGCTCGCTCGCCGAGCTCGGCGCGCAGCCGCTGCCGCCGGCGTGGCGACGCGGCTCGACGCCCGCCTGGCAGCCGAGCTCGACCTCGTCGCCGCTCGCGGCGCGCAGGGCGCGCGCGGCCGTGTGCGCCTGGGCGCCTCGCTCTCGGCGGCCGCGGCGGTCGCGGCGGCGGTCGTGTTCGCCCTCAGCCGGGCGGCGGGACCACCCGAGAATCCCGGCGCGGCGAGCGCGCTGCGCGACACGGCGGCGACGCGCCGCCGCGGACTCGGCCGCTCCGCCGCGGGCACCGAGACTGACGGTCGCGGCCGCTCCGGTCACCGCCGCGCACGAAGAAGTGCGCGCCGGCTAGCCGAACAGGCGGTGATCGTCCCCGGCCGGGGTGTCCGGGTGCCCGAGGTGGGCACGCCCGAGCCGTGTGATGACGCGCCCGCGCGGCGTGCGCTGCAGCAGCCCCTTCTGCAGCAGATACGGCTCGTAGACGTCCTCGATCGTGCCCCGGTCCTCGCCGATCGCGTCGGCCAGCGTCGAGAGGCCGACCGGGCCCGCCCTCGAACGTCTCGGCGATCATGCGCAGCAGCTCGCGGTCGAGGCGATCGAGCCCCTCGGCGTCGACGCCGAGCAGATCGAGCGCCGCGACCGCCGTGGCGCTGGTCGATCGCGCCGTCGCCGCGCACCTGCGCGTAGTCGCGCACGCGCCGCAGCAGCCGGTTGGCGAGCCGCGGCGTGCCGCGCGCGCGCTGCGCGAGCTCGGCCGCGGCGTCGTCCTGCATCGCGACGCCGAGGATGCCCGCCGAGCGCTGGGCGATGCGCACGAGCTCCGCCGGCGAGTAGTGGTCGAGCCGGAAGACGATGCCGAAGCGGTCGCGCAGCGGCTTCGTGAGCAGGCTCGCACGCGTCGTCGCGCCGATCAGGGTGAACGGCGCGAGGTCGAGGCGCAGGCTGCGGGCGCCGGGGCCCTGGCCCATGATGATGTCGACGACGCCGTCCTCCATGGCCGGGTACAGCGTCTCCTCGACGGCGCGGTTGAGGCGGTGCACCTCGTCGATGAAGACGACGTCGCGGTCGCCGAGATCGGCGAGGATCGCCACGAGGTCGCCCTTGCGGTCGAGGCCCGGGCCCGAGACCGTGACCAGGCGCGTCTCCATCTCGGCGGCGACGATGTGCGCGAGCGTCGACTTGCCGAGCCCGGGCGGCCCCGCCAGCAGGACGTGGTCGATCGGCTCGCCGCGCTCCTTGGCGGCCGCGAGCGCGATCGCGAGCTGCTCGCGCACGACCTCCTGGCCGACGAACTCGTCGAGCTGGCGCGGCCGCAGCGAGCGGTCGGTCTCGTCCTCGTCGGCGCGCACCGCCTCGGCAGCGACCAGGCGCTCGTCCTCGCTCATGCCGGGCTCCCGCGCCGCAGCGCGGCCAGCCCGACCTTGACGCGCTGCTCGGTGCGTGCCCTCGGCGTCGGCCAGCGCCGCCTCGGCCTCGGCCACCGCGAAGCCGAGCGCGACGAGCGCGTCGCGCGCCGAGAGGTGCGCGTCGTCGGACGGCCGGCGCACTCGCGCCGCCGGCCTCGACGGCCTCGAGCGCCGCCGCGCCGAGCTTGTCGCGCAGCTCGACGACGATCCGCTCCGCCGTGCGCTTGCCGATCCCCGAGACGGATGCGAGCAGCGCCGAGGTCGCCCGTCGCGATGCCGCGCTGCAGCGTGTCGACGGGATAGCCCGAGAGCAGCGCGAGCGCCTTCGCCGGGCCCGAGCCCCGAGACGCCGAGCAGCAGCGACGAACAGCCCGCGCTCGCGCTGGCTCGCGAAGCCGTAGAGCGTGAGCGCGTCCTCGCGCACGACGAGGTGCGTGTGCAGCTGCACGGCCTGCGGGTGATCGCGCGCCGCGCGCGCCGCGGCCGCCGAGGCGTGGACGCGCAGGCCGACGCCGCCCACCTCGACGATCAGGCCGTCGGCGTCGACCTCGGCCAGGCGCCCGCGTCAGGCTCGCGATCACCGTGCCGCCCGAGCGCGCGCGAAGCGCTCGCCGGCGCGCGCGCTCCAGGCGTGGCAGAGGGCGAGCGCGAGCGCGTCGGCGGCGTGGTCGCTCTCGGGCGCGGCCGGCAGCGAGAGCAGCTGGCGCACCATGCGCATGACCTGATTCTTGTCGGCGCCGCCGAAGCCGCAGACCGTCGCTCTTTACCTGCGTAGGCGCATATTCCGTGCAGGCGATGCCGTGCGTTCCGCAGACCGCGAGCGCGGCGCCGCGGGCCTGGCAGACCGACATGATCGTGCGCGGATTGGCGCCGATGAAGAGGCTCTCGAACGCGACCGCGACGGGCGCGTGGGCGGCGATCAGCTCCTCGATCGCGCGCCTGGATCGCCGCCAGCCGCTGCTCGGGCGGCAGGCGCGGGCCGGTGCGGACGGTGCCCTGCGCGAGCGCCAGCGAATCGCGGCCGTCGAACGAGATCACGCCATAGCCCGTGCTTGCAGTGCCCGGGTCGATGCCGAGGACGATCACGCATGCAGGGTAGGCGGCTCTGCGGACGGCGCACGGCCGGAGGGCCGCCGAACGGCCGCTGATAGCATCGGCGTCCGTGCCCCAGCGCCCCGTTCGGACCGTCGCCGCGGTCTCCCGCCACCCGCGCCGCTTCCCGGATCCGATCACGGCCGTCGGTGAGCTCATCCGCGTGCTCGGCGACGTGGATCCGTTCCTGACGATCGATCGCGAGGGACGGTGGATCGACGCCTGCACCGATGTCGCGGACGACTTCGTACCGAGCGGCTGGATCGAGCGCCGCGTGCTCGCCGCCGGCGAGTGGCGCGTCGGCAAGGCCGACGGGATGCGCGCCGAGCAGCTCGTCGAGCGCGCGGACGGCCGCCCGCCCTGGCTCGTCAGCATCGACGAGCTCGCGATCGGCGAGAACGAGGCCGAGCCCGGCGGCGAGAGCTTCGGCCTCGACCACGCTGATCGGGCGCGTCGGCCGGGCTGCGCCGCATCGGCGTGAACCTCGACGTCGTCCACCCGGGCCAGCGCTCGGCCGCGCTACCACTGGCACCGCAGCGAGGAGGAGGGCTTCCTCGTGCTCTCGGGCACCGGCTGGCTGTACGCCGGCGACGAGCGCTACCGCGTCGGCCCGGGCGACTTCTTCGCGAAGGCCGAGGGCCCGAAGCTCGCGCACCAGTTCGTCAACGACGGCGAGGGCGACCTGCGCATCCTCTCGATCGGCGAGCACCGCGACGACGACGCGGTCGAGCATCCGACGGCGCCGTGGCTGCCGGGCGCACTCACTCCCGGCTCCGACGAGGTCCACGCGCCGTTTGACCTCGCTGCGAAGATGGTCGCGGCCGCCGGCGCCCGCACAGCGGGCGCGTGCGCGGCCGACGCTGGATCGCGGAATGCGGCAACCCTGCCGTATCGCGCCCGGCACCGAGGACGGAGTGCTCCATGGATCTGGCAAACTTGCCGAGAAGGCCAAGGGTCTCGTCACCAAGCGTGGCGGCACCGACAGCCTCGAGACCGATGCCGGGGAGCTGAAGGACATCGCGGCGGCAACGGCAGCGTCACCGACAAGGCGACCGCCGCCACCGAGGCGATCCGGGATCCGGGCGCGCCCGGCGACGGCCGCTAGAGACCCCTCGCGGCGTCCGGGCGAGTCGTCGGAGATGACCCGGGCGCCGATCCTCTCTCTATGCTCGTCGCGCTACGCACTGAGACCCGCGAGGAGATGGATCAGCCATGGATTTCGGCAAGCTCGTCGATGAGACCAAGGAGCTGGTCGACGACCGCGGAGGCGTCGACAGCCTCAAGGAAGACGCCGAGGAACTGAAGGACATCGCGACCGGCGACGGCAGCGTGACCGACAAGGCCAAGGACGCGGTCGAGGCGATCGAGGATCCCGGCGAGACCGGGCGAGCCGGCCAAGTAGGGCCGCCTCAGGCGTCGGCGAGCACCGCGTCCGGGATGTCGAAGTTGAAGTAGACGTCCTGGACGTCGTCGCTCTCCTCGAGCAGGTCGACCATGCGCAGGAGCGTGCGGGCCTGGTCGGCGTCGACCTCGACCTGCGTCTTCGGCAGCAGCGACGAGGCCGGCGTTCTCGATCGGGATCGCCGGCTGCCTCGAGCGCCGTGCGCAGCGCCGGGAAGTCGTGCGGCTCGGACGTGACGACCCAGGTGTCGCCGTCCTGGCGGACGTCCTCGGCGCCGCCCTCGGCGGCCGTCATCGTGATCGTGTCCTCGTCGACGGCCTCGACCGGGCATCGTGATGACGCCCTTGCGCTCGAACATCCAGGCCACCGAGCCGGGCGTGCCGAGCGAGCCGCCGAACTTGCTGAAGGCGAAGCGCACGTCGGCCGCGGTGCGGTTGCGGTTGTCGGTCAGCGCCTCGACGATCAGCGCCGCGCCGCTCGCGCCGTAGCCCTCGTAGGTGACCGCGTCGTAGGCCTCGCTGTTCGCGTCGGCGCCGGCGCCGCGGGCGATCGCGCGCTCGATGTTGTCCTTCGGCATCGAGACGGCCCGCGCGCGCTCGATGGCGTTCGCGAGCGCGATGTTGGCGTCGGGGTCGGGGCCGCCCTCCTTGGCGGCCACGATGATGGCGCGCGAGAGCTTCGAGAAGAGCTTGCCGCGCTTGGCGTCGGCGGCGCCCTTCTTGTGCTTGATCGAGGACCATTTGGAGTGACCGGACATCGCTCGCCTACCTCTCGACTCGTGCCGCGCCGGCCGTGCGCACGCGCTCGAGGAAGCGCTCGTGCACGCGCGTCTCGCCGGCCAGCTCGGGATGGAAGGACGTCGCGATCGCGCGGCCCTGCTCGACGGCGACCGGCTCGCCGTCCAGGTGCGCGAACACGTGCGCATCCGGCGCCGACCGCGCTCGATGCGCGGGGCGCGGATGAAGACGCCGTGGAGCGGCTGCGGCATCGCCCTCGAGCTCGAGATCGGCCTCGAACGAGTGCAGCTGGCGGCCGTAGCCGTTGCGCCGCACGACGATGTCGATGACGCCGAGCAGCAGCTGCCCGGGGAGACCGTCGCTGGCCTCGCGCGCGAGCAGGATCATGCCCGCGCAGGTGCCGAGCAGCGGCCCCTCGTAGCCGCGCAGCGCCGCGTCCAGGCCCGACGACGCGAGCAGCTTGCCGATCGTCGTCGACTCGCCGCCGGGCAGCACGAGCCCGGCGCAGCGCTCGAGCTCGTCCGGCGTGCGCACCTCGACCGCATCGGCGCCCAGGCCGCGCAGCAGCACGACGTGCTCGCGGAACGCGCCCTGCAGCGCGAGCACGCCGATGCGCGGAGCGCTCACCAGCCGCGCTTGGCCAGCCGCTCGTCGTCCTCGAGCTTGTCGAGCCCGATGCCGACCATCGGCGCGCCGAGTCCCTCGGAGACCTTGGCGAGCAGCTTGGCGTCGCGGAAGTGCGTGACGGCCTCGACGATCGCCCGCGCGCGCGGCGCCGGGTCGTCGCTCTTGAAGATGCCGGAGCCCACGAAACAGCCGTCGGCGCCGAGCTGCATCATCATCGCGGCGTCCGCGGGCGTCGCGATGCCGCCGGCCGTGAACATGACGACGGGCAGGCGGCCGAGCTCGGCGGTGGCCTTGACGAGCTCGTAGGGCGCGCGCAGGTCCTTGGCGCGCGCGTGCAGCTCCTCGGGCGCGAGCGCGGCGAGCTCGGCGATGCCGCGGCGGATCGAGCGCATGTGGCGCACGGCCTCGACGACGTCGCCGGTGCCGGCCTCGCCCTTGGAGCGGATCATCGCCGCGCCCTCGGAGATGCGCCGCAGCGCCTCGCCGAGGTCGGTCGCGCCGCACACGAACGGGACCGTGAACTCCCACTTGTCGATGTGGTTGCGCCTCGTCGGCGGGCGTCAGCACCTCGGACTCGTCGATGTAGTCGACCTCGAGCGCCTCGAGGATCTGCGCCTCGACGAAATGGCCGATGCGCGCCTTCGCCATCACGGGCACCGTGACCTCGGCCTGGATCTCCCTGATCTTGCCGGGATCGGACATGCGCGCGACGCCGCCGTCGCGGCGGATGTCGGCCGGCACGCGCTCGAGCGCCATGACGGCGCACGCGCCCGCGTCCTCGGCGATCCGCGCCTGCTCGGCGTTCGTGACGTCCATGATGACGCCGCCCTTGAGCATCTCGGCGAGACCGCTCTTGACGCGCATGGTGCCGTGCTCGGCCATGATCACTCCGCTCTTCTCGACTCTGCGAACCAGGTTCGCGAGCAGGAATTCTACGTGCTCGTCGTCTGAGCGGGCTCCGCCGGGGCCGCGGGCGGCGGCGGCTCAGGAGGCGGCGGCGGAGCTTGTGCGGTCGCCGGAGTGTGCGGCGGAGCCACGGGCGGCAGGATCTGGACCGGGATGTCCTCGCAGCTTCGGCGGCTTTGCGGCCGGGGCGGCCAGCGGGCTCGGCTCGGCGGGAGGCGGCGCCGGCGGCGCGGGCGGCGCGGCGCGCGCCGGGGCGGCGCCGCTGAAGCGCGGGCGGCTGGCTGCTGAGGACGCCGTGCCGGGCCGGGTCGCACGCGCTGCGGCCGCGCCCGCAGGTGGCCGCGGGGTGCCGGCGCGCAGGTGGCCGACGACCGGAGGCGTACGCCGCGGCGTCATCCCGCGCGCCGCGTTCGCCGCCGCGTCGTTCACGGCGGCCGTGACGCCGGAGTACAACGCCGCGTTCGCGGTGCGCGACGGCGAGGCGATGCGGATGGCGACGGCGCCGGTGTGCGCGCCGGCTCGTCGCGACCGTCGTCGCTGCGCGAGGCCACGAACGTGACGCCCGCGCCCACGATGACGAGCGCCGCCATGGTCACGGCAGCGGCCAGCGGCCGGCCGGACGCGGCGGGCGCGGGATCCGGCATCAGCGCGCGCGGGCGCCGCGTGGGAAATCCGACGGCGCCGAGCGCGACCGTCATGCGCGATCTGAGCTCGCCCGGAGGCACGGGGACCGGGCAGCGCGCGGTAGCGCAGCACGGCCTCGCGCAGCGCGAAGAGCGCGGCGCGACAGCCCGAGCAGGCCGCAAGGTGCGTCTCGAGCGCCGCGCGGCGCGTCGTGCGGGAGCGTGCCGTCGGCATAGGCCGAGAGCTCGGCCAGCGCGGTCGTCGCACCCGTCCCGCGCCCCGGGCAGCTCCAGCTCCTGCCGCAGCCTCAGGCGGGCGCGCGCGACGAGCGCGCCGACGGTTGCGGTGTCGGCGCCGAGCGCGAGCGCGATCTCGTCGTCGGGGCGGCCCTCGAGATCGCGCAGCGCGAGCGTCATGCGCTGTCGCGGCGACGACGCGCTGATTCGCGGCGCCGACCTCGCGCGGCGTGCTCGCCGGGAATCGGGTCGAGCCACGGCGTTCCGCCGTTCGTGTGCCGCTCGTAGGCGAGGACGCGGGCCGTCGCCGAGAGGTGGGCGGCCACGTCCAGCGCGTCGAGCCCGCTCTCGGGCAGCGTCTCCACGCCGCGCACGAACGTCGCCTCGACCAGGGACGCCGCCGCCGCGTCGCTCCCGGTCAGCCGGTGGCAGAAGCGGTACAGGCGCCCCTCGTAGGAGGTGTAGAGCAGCTCGAACGCCTGGCGGTCGCCACGCTGGACGCGGCGGGCCAGCGCACGTCCATCGCGCAGTTCGCGCCGGCGCGTCTTGTGCCTGGGCGATCGCCATCGCCTTGATAAGGCTAGTTGAATGCCGGGAATCGGGTGCGGTCCAGTTTCCCGCAACCTGCAGGAGCTTCTTCCAGGTGCCGCGCTGCGTAGGCTCCCGGCATGGAAGAACTGCCCCGGCACGTCGACACGCTGATCATCGGAGGCGGCACGACCGGCTCCGCGCTCGCCGGATTGCTGGCCGAGCGCTCGGAGGAATCGATCCTCGTCCTCGAGGGCGGCCCCGACTTCGGCTCCCATGCGGACGGCGGCTGGCCGCAGGACGTGCTGGACGCCACGTGGCTCTCGGAGTCGTTCCAGCTCGGCTACGCGAGCGACGACGGCTACCGCGGCAGGCGCGTGGAGTTCCAGCGCGCGGGCATGATCGGCGGCTGCTCGAGCCACAACGGCTGCGCGGCGATCTGGGGCAGCGCGCTCGACTACGACGCGCTCGCGGCGAGCGGCCTCGACGGCTGGTCGCGCGCCGAGGTCGAGCCGTTGCTGCGGGCGGCGAACGAGCGGATGCGCGTGCGCATCCCCGACGAGGCCGATCTCGCCCCGTTCCACCGCGCGTCGCTGGCGTCGCTCGTCGCGGCGGGCGTTCCGCGCGTCGACGACCTCAACGATCTCGACGCCGACACGGGCGCCGCCCCCTTCCCCGCCAACATCGTCGACGGCGTGCGCTGGAACGCCGCGCTCGCCTATCTCGACCCCGTGCGCGACCGGCCGTCGCTGCGCATCGCCGGCGACTCGCCGGCCGAGCGGCTGGTCGTCGCAGGGCGGACGGGTGCGAGGGCGCGATCGTGCGGCGCGCCGGCGAGCACGTGACGGTGAACGCCGGGCGCACGATCGTGTGCGCCGGCGCCTACGACTCCCCCGCCCTCCTGCTGCGCTCGGGAATCGGGCCGGCCGCCGACCTGCGCGCGCTCGGCATCCCCGTCGCGGTGGATCTGCCGGGCGTCGGAGCGAACCTGCACGACCATCCGGCATTCGAGCTCCCGTACGCCGGGACGCCCGAGCTCCGCCGGGCCTGCGAGGAGTACGCCGCGAGCGGCGCATTCGCACCGATCGAGGGCGTGATCGCGAAGCTGCGCTCGGGGCAGTGCGCGGCCGGAGGGATTCGACCTCCACATCTACCCGGTCGGCGGCGTCATGCGCGACGGCAGCTGCGAGTTCTGGTTCCCGGTGGCCTGCATGACGCCGCGCTCGCGCGGCAGCGTGCGCCTGCGCAGCGCCGACGGCACCGCAGGGCCCCTGCTCGACCACGCGTACCTCAGCGACCCCGAGGGCCACGACCACGCGGTGCTGCGCGACGGCGTCGAGCTCGTCGCGCGAGCTGGCCCGCAGCGGGCCCTTCGGCGATCTGCTCGGCGACGAGCTCGCGCCGACGGCCGGGCTCGACCCGAGCGCGGCGGTCGACGCCACGGTCGCGCACTACTACCACCCGGCCGGCACGTGCGCGATGGGGGCGGTCGTGGACGAGCGCCTGCGGGTGCACGGCGTCGAGGGGCTGTACGTCGCCGACTGCTCGGTCTTCCCGGACGTCCCGCGCGCGAACACGTGCATCCCGGCCGTGCTGGTGGCCCACCGGCTGGTGGACTGGCTGGCGCCCTGAGAGCCGGTTCTGAGTCCCCCCGGGAGGAATCGAACCTCCACCACTCGGGTTATGAGCCCGGTGCTCTACCGTTGAGCTACAGGGGGTGGCAGTGCCCCGGCTGCGGCGGCACGTCGAGCGCGGGGTTGCGATCGAAGAAGCCGACCGGGCGCAGCTGGAAGCCGCAGGTGACGACCGGCATCACCGGCCAGTCCTCGAGGCGCGGCACGTGGTGCGAGCCGAACACGTACCAGAGCACGATATCGGTGTCCTCGAGCGAGCGATCGGCCGCCGTCCAGCGCGGCAGGCCGTCGCCGCCCGCGTGCTGGTTGGGGTACTCGCCGGCGGGATAGCGCTCGTCGCGGCGGTACGGCGTGGCCCACAGGTGGCGCGTCATGAAGCGCGCGCGGCGCGCGAACTCGGAGTCCTCGTCCGCCATCAGGCCGACGTTCTCGCCCGGCACGAGCTCGTAGGCGACGGGCCGCCCATGCGGTTGCGGCGCGCCGGATTCGCGACGCGCCAGCGCCGCCCGGCGAGCGGGTCGATCAGCCGCTGGGCCGCGAGCTCGCTCGCGAGCGGCGTCTCGCGCACGTGGAACGACTGCCGGTGCGGATTCGCCGGACCGGCGGGATCGGGCTGCGAGTCGACCTCGAACAGCGCGTTGCGCTCGCCGTCGACGTCCAGGTCGAGGCGCGCGCAGAAGAAGTGCTGGTGGTAGCCGGCGCTGACGCCGGGCGCGACCAGCGTCGCGGACTCCCCCGCGTCGCCGTCGGCCACGCCGGCCGTGTGCAGCACGCCCGTGAGCTTGGCCTCGAAGGCGATGCCGCCGTCGAGCGTGAGGTACCAGTAGAGGCCGTACTCGTAGTTGCCGACGGTCGCGATCGACGAGATCACGAGCTTGCGCGCGCGGCGGACGTCGGTCGCCCCGCTGCGCCAGTCGAAGTGCTTCCAGAGGATGCCCGCGTCCTCCTCGTGCAGGCAGATGGCGTTCGCGATCGTCTGCGGCCGCCCGTGGCTGTCGTGCACGAGCGCATCGAGGTAGCGGATCTCGCCGAGGCAGTCGCACCCGAGCGCCAGCGAGTTGACGTACGGGCCGAGGCCGTACTCGCCGATGTCGAACGCGTTCTTGAAGACGACGGTCGGATTCGTGTCGGCATACGGGATCGCGAGCTCGGCGATCGAGAGCCGGTGGGCGACCGGACGCGGCCCCGCGCCGTCGCCCGCGTCGAAGGCGAGCTCGTGCAGCGTCAGCGACTCGCGCGGGTTGAAGCCGATGCGCACGCGCCACGGCCCCCAGGAGAGCGCGCGTCCGTCCAGCCGCAGGCTCGTGCCCTCCGGCTGCGCGACCTCGATCGGCTTGAGGTCGTCGCGGTAGGGGCGCCCGCCGCCGTCGCGGTAGTCGCCGTGCTCGGCTCGGGACCGGCAGCACGCCGTGGTCGTCGATGCGCACGACCTGCATGCTGTCGAGGTCGACGATCGCGAGCAGGCCGCCGATCGGGCGGGCGTAGCCGTTGTCGCCCGTGAGATCGCTGCGCAGCCAGGCCAGCGCCCGGCCGACGCGGCGGCCCGGCTCCTCGAACAGGCCCACCGACCACGTGTCGACCATCACCAGGTCGAGATCGCGCACTCCGCGCAGCTCGAGCGCGGCGCGGAAGCCCGCATCGGCCTTGACCGCGACCTCGGACTCGGCGTACTCGTCGCCCGTGATCGCGGCGTGGACGCCCGGGACGTGCTCCCAGGAGACGAGCGAGTCGGTCCCCGACGTCCACCACGGCCTCGCACGTGCGGCCGTCGGCGAGCACGACGAGCGCCGCCTCGCGCGGCGGCGCCGGGCCGCCGGCCCGCCACGCGGCCAGCTCCGCCTTGTCGGGGTCGCGCAGCTCCACGCTGACGAAGCGCACGGCGCCGGTGAGGTCGCGCGCGCGGCGCACGCAGGCGACCGCGCGCTCGAGCTCGTGGCGCATCGAGGGGATCCAGCGGGTGGGCGACGGTGATCATGGCCCCGGATTCGTCCCAGAGCAGGGCGCGCAGCACGCTCCGCAGCTGCTCGCGGCCGGTCGCCAGGGATCCGATGTCGATGTACTCGTCGGGCGTGTGCATCTCGCCGCCGGTCGCGCAGCCGAGGCAGAGCGCCGGGATGCCCGCGGCGAGCGCGGCATTGGCGTCGGTCGAGGCCGCGACCAGCTCGTCGGGGAGGCCGAGCTCCTCGCGCACGCGGCGCACGGTCGCGAGCAGCGGCTGGCGGCGGTCGAGCCGCCCCGCCGGGCGCCTCCCGACCTCCTCGATCTCGAGCGTCAGCGGCGGCTCGACCGTCAGCACCTGCAATGCCCGGCCGAAGCGCGCCAGCAGCGTCTCGTCGAGCGCGCGCTGCTCGATCACGAGCTCGGCGTGGGCCGCGATCGCATTGACGGCCGTGCCGCCCTGGATCAGGCCGATGTTCGTGCTCGCATCGCCGCGCGGCTGCCGGCTGAGCGTGCGCGCGATGCGGCACACCTCGTCGATCGCGCTCGGGCGCCCGCGGTTGGCCCAGGAGTGGCCGCCCGGGCCGCGCACCGTGATGCGCGCGCGCAGGCTGCCGACCGCCGTCGACGGCGACGTGCGAGAGGCCGTGGCCCTCGAGCGCCAGCACCTGGTCGGGCTGCAGGGTCTCGCACGCGGAGCGCGCGCCGGCGAGGTTGCCGAGGCCCTCCTCGCCGACCGTGAACGCGACGGCGACGCCCTCGGCGGCACCCTGCTGGCGCGAGCTGCTCCACGACCTGGACGGCGCACACGACCGCTGCCGCGTTGTCGCCGATCCCGGGCCCGCGCACGCGGTCGCCCTCGATCTGCGGCTCGTGCGGGACATCGCGGGCGAAGACGGTGTCCACGTGCGCGAGCAGGAGCACCCTCGGCCGGGTTCCGTCGAAGGCCCAGATCAGGTTGCCGGCCGTGTCGACGACCGTGCGGCCGGGCGCGCCGGCGAGCCGCCGCTGCAGCCACGCGATGCGCTCGCCCTCGTCGAACGTCGGAGCGGGAACGCGCGCCAGCTCGATCAGGTCGTCAAGGGCATCGTCCGCGGCGCTCACGCCGCGCGGACGCTATCAGGCCGCCAGGCGTCCCGACTGGCCGCCGCCCGAGCGCGCACGGAACGCGGCCGCGGCCTCGATCGCCGCGTCGACGCTGAAACCGAGCTCGCGGGCCTGGGCGATCAGCATCACGTGCTCGACGGAATCCGCGTCGTAGAGCCGTTGCTTGACGCCGAGCGTGGCGATCGCCGCGCGCTCCGTCCAGAGGTCGAGCTGCATCTTCGTGATGCCGGCGATCGTGCAGACCTGCCCGACCGTGAAGAGCACCTCGCCGATACGCGTCGCGATATCGACGGGACGAAGCAGATCGGACTTGTCGACCATGCTTCTCCATCGGCTGAACACGGCTTGTACTTGAGGGGGGCTTGCGGGGTGGATGCGCCCGGATGGGCCGCTCAGACGAGCTGGTCGAGGTGGCAGCTCTTCGGGTCGCGGTCGTCCCGCCAGCGGACGACGCGCGTGCCGTGGCGGATCCGGCCGTCGCTCATGTGGTCGTAGGAGACCTCGACGACCAGCTCGGGGCGCAGCTCGACCCACTCGAGGTCGCGCCCGGCCGTCCATCTGCTCGGCTCCCCGGAACCGCGCTGGCCCGTCTCGAAGGGCCGGACGCGGTCGAGCAGCTCGCGCTTCTCCTTGCGCGTGAACGCCGAGCAGTGGCCGACGACGTGGAGCTTGCCCGCCTCGTCGTAGAGCCCGAGGATCAGCGAGCCCACCGAGTCCGGCTCCTTGCCGGGCCGGTAGCCGCAGATCACGCAGTCGAGCGTCCGCCGCTGCCGGAGCTTGAACATCCCCGTGCGCTTGCCCGGCAGGTACGGGGCGTCGGCCTGCTTCGCGATCACGCCCTCGGCGGTCTCGAGCCAGCGCTGCGCGCCCTCGGCCGTCCGCTCCTGCGGCGTCAGCGTCACCGGATGCGAGCCGACGTCGGCCAGGAGCCGCTCGAGTGCCGCGCGGCGCTCGCTGAACGGGCGCTCCATCAGGACCTCGTCGCCGTCGGCGAGCAGATCGAAGGCGACGATCGACGCGGGCGTCTCGCGCGCCAGCATCTCGACGCGCGAGGCGGCGGGATGGATGCGCTGCTGCAGCGCGCCGAAGTCCTGGCTGCCGTCGCCCGGATCGATCACGATCTCGCCGTCGAGCACGTAGCGGCCCGGCGGCAGCGAGAGCTCGGGGAAGTAGCGGTCGAGCGGCTTGCCGTTGCGCGACTGCAGGAAGACCGCGTCGCCGTCCACGAAGGCGATCACGCGAAAGCCGTCCCACTTCGGCTCGTACAGCCACGCGCCCTCGGCCGGGAACTCGGTGGCCGTCTTGGCCAGCTGGGGCTCGATCGTCGGCGAGAGCGGCAGCGTCACTGGTCGAGGGGCTCCGGGTCCGGGATGTCGAAGCCGCCGGCATCCTCGAGGCGGTGGATGCGGTCCTCGAGCGGCGGGTGCGTGTCGAAGATGCCGCCGAGGCTCGAGCGCAGCCCGACGTTGTCGCGCAGCGGCGACTCGATGTAGAGGTGCGCCGTCGCGCGCGTCACGTACTTGAGCGGCGCGCTTGTCGTTGCCGAGCTTGGCCAGCGCGCGTGCGAGGCCCTCGGGATCGCCCGTGATCTCGGCAGCCGAGGCATCCGCGAGATACTCGCGGCGGCGCGAGAGCGACGTCTGCAGCAGTGCCGCCGAGATCGGCGCCAGCACGAGCGCCGCGATGCCGATGATCGAGCCCGATCGGGTTGCCGCCCTCGCGATTGTCCCGGCGGCTGCCGCCGAAGAGGCTGATGCGGAAGAGCAGGTCGGCCATCAGCGCGATCACGCCGACCAGCACGGCGGCGAGCGTCATCAGGCGCACGTCGCGGTTGCGGATGTGCGAGATCTCGTGCGCCATCACGCCCTCGAGCTCGCGCCGGTCCATGAGCGCGACGAGGCCGGTCGTCGCGGCCACGTACGCATCCGCGGGCTTGCGGCCCGCGGCGAACGCGTTCGGCGCGTCGTCCTCGATCAGGTACACCGGCGGCGTGCGATCCAGCCCCGCGGCGATCGCGACGTTCTCGACCGCGCGCACGAGCTCCGGCTGCTCCTCCTTCGTGACGGGATGCGCGTGCGCGACGCTCGCGACGAGGCGGCCGGCGCCGAGGTACGAGAACACGCCGTAGCCGATGCCGATGATCGCGAGCAGGATGCCGATGCTCGGATCGAACGCAAACCAGATCGCGGCTGCGAGAACGCCGATGAGCAGGGCGAGAATGCCGAGAATCACGAACGCGCTGCGAACGCGGTTCGCGCGGATCTGCTCCTGCAGGCTCACGACAGGCTGACGGACACGGGCGCGCGTTCCTCATCGGCCTCGATGCGGAAGAACTCGCGCTCGCGGAAGCCGCCGAGGCGCGCGACGATGTTCGTCGGCACGCTCTGGATGAGCGAGTTGAAGCGCCGCACGGTCGTGTTGTAGTAGCGGCGCGCCGCGGCGATCTTGTCCTCGGTGTCGCTCAGCTCGGCCTGCAGGCGCTGGAAGTTCTCCGACGCGCGCAGCTCCGGATAGGCCTCCGCGATGCCGAAGAGCCCGGTCAGCGCCGCGGTCATCACGCACGTCGGCGCTCGCCGCCTGCGCGACACCGCGCGCCGCGAGCGCCTGCGCGTCGCGCCTCCGCGACGCGCTCGAAGACCTCGCGCTCGTGCGTGGCGTAGGCCTTCACGGTCTCGACCAGGTTCGGGATCAGGTCGGCGCGGCGCTTGAGCTGCACGTCGATCCCCGAGAAGCCCTGCTCGGCCTCGTTGCGCAGCCGGACGAGCTTGTTGTAGGCGAAGACCAGCCACAGCAGGGCGATCACGACGATCGCGATGACGATCCAGAGAGCGAGCATGATCGGGGACGGTAGCGTCTCGCCGTCGTCGCTGCGCGCGAGTCGCTGCCAGACGCCGAAGGCCGGTTTCTTCTCGTTGCCGTGCGTGACGAGGCCGCTGCGCCAGTAGCTCGTCGGCGAGACGTCGCGGATCAGGAACCAGACGAGCATCTCGGCGTACGGGTAGTGCTCGCGGATGAGCTCGACCGACTGCTCGGCCAGCTCGGCCTGGCGCTCCGGCGTGATCAGGCCGATGCCCGGCTGGTTCGCGGTGCGCCACGCGAACTCCGTCAGCCAGATCGGGACGCGCTCGCCGTAGGCGTCCTCGAGGGAGTGCTCGAGGCGGTCGAGATTGCGCACCGTGATCGCGCCGTCGGCCTCCTGCTCGTCGCCGCGGTAGACCGGCAGCAGGCTGCCCAGGTAGGGATTGAGCGCGACGACGCCGGGACGGACTCCGCCCGCCGCGCGGTAGCGCGTGAGGAACGCGATCGGCGCGATGCCGCCCTGGCCGCCGCGGCTCGCGAGCGGGCCGAGCGCGACGTCCGAGTCGGGCGAGACCGCGTGGATCGCGCTCTGGCACGGACCCATCAGGCGGGCCATCACCTTCGGCGCCTCCCAGCCGTGCGCTCCCTGCGGCTGCAGGAACTGGCCGCGGTTCGGCTCGTTCCAGACGGTGTAGGCGTCCACGCGCGGCAGCGCCTTCGCCGCGCCCTCCGGCACGTAGCTCCCGGAGTAGCGGGTCGCCACGCTGCGGCAGAAGCGGCCGAAGTCACGCGCGTCGAGCGGCGCCCAGCGCGGCGCGCGACCGCCGTTCGCCCAGGCCGGCGCCTGCACGAGCGTGAGCAGGACGCGGGCGCCCTGGGCGGCCGAGTTCCGGACGATCCGGTCGGTCGCCGCCCAGTCGTAGGCCGGGTCGCCCGGCAGCTGGGCGTGTGCGGGCCGCTTGCGCGCCACGCTCGCCCAGTCGACGTTGTAGCGGATCACGTCCGGGCGCAGCTCGCGCGCGAGCGGCCAGGCGTTCGGCTCGGCCGAGCTCAGGAACGCGTCGTCCTGGACGCCGAGCTCGAGCCCGGCGGCGGCCGTCGCCGGCATGGCGCCCGCGAGCAGCGCAAGCGCCAGGCCGATGAGCAACCGCCGCATCCGGGCACCGTAGCCCGGATGCGGCGAGTAGCTCCCGGAACCGCCCTTCTACTTCTTGAGCAGGCCGTGCAGCACGACGTTGCGTCCGAGCGTGCCGCCGTTGCCGTTCTTGTCGCGGGCGATCACGATCAGCATCGCCTTGCGCCAGGCGCCGCCGCTGAGCGCGGTGCGGCCCTGGGCCTTGAGCGGCACGGTGACGACGTGCGCCTTGCCGGCAGCGACCTTCACGGGCGAGCGGGCGATGACCGGGCCGCGCGGGCCGCCGAGGCGGAGGATCGCGACGCCGGTGCAGCCGCCCGCGGTGCGGGCGTCACAGCCGATCGTGGCGCGCGCGGTGCCGGAGCGCACCTTGAGCGGACCGGCGGCGAGGCGCACGACCGGGCCGGTGCCGGCACGCGTGACGCGCACGGTGACGGTGGCCGTCGTGGTCGCGCCCGAGCCGTCGGCGACGGTGATGCCGAACGCGTCGAGGCCCTTGAAGCCGGGCTTCGGCCGGTAGGTCACCGACGCGCCCTTGATCGCAGCCAGCGTGCCGTGCGTGGCCTTCGAGGCGATCGCGTAGGTGAGCGCGTCGCCGTTCGGGTCGAGGCACGGCATGAGGATCTGCGTCGGCACGTTGACGCCGGCGCGCAGCTCACGCGTGAGACACGTCGGCGGCGCCTGCCGGGCGAACCCGATCAGGCCGCCGGCAGACGGCGGCGTAGAGCGCGTCGCCGGTCGGGGCGATCGCGAGCGAGGTCGTCGCCCCGAGCTGTGCGAGCGGCTGACAGCCGGCCGCGGCGGTCGTCGAGATGCAGCCCGCGGGCGGCGTGTTCGGCGCGAGCGCGCCGGTGGCGATGTCACGGTGGAGCGTGAGGATCGCGCCGTCGCCGGCGGTCGCCACGGTGAGGCTCGTGCCGTCGGCGCCCATCGCGAGCGCGACGGGAGTCGTCAGCAGCGGAGCGGCCGCGCAGTCGGGGACGCCCTGGCCGATGCAGCCGGCCACGCCGGCGGGCTGCATCAGATTGCCGCTGGCGGGATCACGCTGCAGGATCGAGACGGCGTTGCCCGAGGCCGAGGCGACGTAGATGTCACGGCCGCCTGCGGCGATCGCGAGCGCCGAGGGCTGCGCCAGCGCGCGGCCCGTGGTGCAGCCGAGGCCGCCGGCCACGCGGATGCAGCCGGTCGGGCCGGGCTGCTGCGTCAGCGCGCCGGTCGTGGCGTCGCGCTGCAGGATCGAGACGGCGTCGGCGTCCTTGGCGGCCGCGTACAGCGTGGCGCCGTCGGGCGAGATGGCGAGCGCGTCGACGCCCGCAAGTGCGCGCCCGGAGGCGCATTCGCCGGCTTCGCCACCGCGGATGCAGGCCTGGCGGCCGCCGAGCTGCAGCAGCGCGCCACCGGTCGGATCGATCGCGAACGCGGCGACGGCGTCGGCGTCCCGGCCGGCCACGTAGAGGCTGCGGCCGTCCGGCGAGATCGCGAGTGCGGTCGCTCCGAGCAGGCCGACGCCCGAGGCGCAGCCGCCGAGGCCACCGGGGCGAACGCACCCGGCGGCGCCCTTGAGCTGGATCAGCGCGCCGGTCTTGACGTCACGTGCGAACCCGGTGATGGAGTTCGCGATCGACGAGACGGCATACAGATGGCGTCCGTCGGGCGAGAGCGCGATCTGCGAGACGCCGCTCAGGCCGAGCGCGTGGCCGCAGCCGCCGACCGAGGACGAGACGCACCCGATCGCACCGGCGGCCTGCGTGAGCTGCCCGGTCTTGGCATTGCGCTGGAACGCGGCGATCGTGGTGCCGCCGCCGACGTAGACGCTGAGCCCGTCGGCGCTGATCGCGACGGCGCGCGCGCTCTCGAGTCCCGGAGCACTCGTACAACCGCTCGCAGGCGCCTGGGAGAAGCACAGCTGTGGTGTCGGGAACGGCGTCAGCGAGCCCGGCGGGCCCGCTGCAGCATGCGCGCTGGCGAACGGCGCGAGGGCCGCGAGGAGCGACCCGGTGAGAAGAGCTCGCAGATGCACTTTCATGAATACGCGCTTCGACGCGAGACGCGCGAATCCTGTAGCGGCCGGCACGAGGCCGGCCGCTGACCGGAATGTCACGCCGGAGAAGGCGCGAGCCGATCTCAGACGTCGTCGATGCGCACGCCGCGCGCTGCGCAGGAGCGCCTCGAGCCGGGCGCGCTCGGCCTCGTCGCCCACCTGCAGCCGCGGCACGCCCGGCGCCAGCAGCTGCTGCTCGAGCAGCATCGCGGCGAGGCGCAGCGCGGCGGCTCGCACGGCCGGCGGCGGATCTGCCGCGAGCACGGCGCCGACGCGATCCCCGCATGCGCGCAGGTAGCCGCGCCAGCGCTCGGGCGTACCCGCGAGCACGAGCGCCTCGACCTCGCGCTCGCGCGCCGGCAGCGCGCGCTCCGGCGCCTCGGGGTCGTCCAGCACGGCGAGCAGCGCGCGGCCCGTCCCGCTCGAGCTCCGGCGGCAGGAACAGCCAGGCGTCGAGCCGGTCGCGGCGCGACCCGCTCACACGTCGTCGATGCCCGGCACCATCTCGCGCAGCAGGTCGTGGTAGTGCGCGATGGCGCGCTCGTTGCGGTTCAGCACGCCGCGCTCGTAGGTGCGCGCGCCGAGCCCCTTCTGGACGCCGGCGCAGAGCGTCTTGTCCTCGTCCATGACCGCGTCGTTGAAGCGCCAGTTGATCGTGCGCGCGATGCGGTTCGTGAAGGGCTCCTGCTCGGGGGTGAAGACCCACGAGACGGTCTGCGTCCGCTCCGGCCCCAGCGGCACCATCTGCCAGGTGTCGTACTGGTCGGGATAGAGGTCGAGGAAGAGGCCCGGGAAGAGATGCGCGTACGCCCACATGCCGTGCAGGTCGGCGGGGTAGGCGTCCATCGGCCGCACGAGGCGCTGGTAGAGGCGCTCCCGCCGGACGACCGAGGGCTTGTCGCGCAGCGGCGCGCTGATCCAGGCGTGGCGGTGGCCGAGCTGCGGGTCGTAGCGCTTGTAGTCGAGCATGCGCAGCAGGCCGGGATGGCCGACGGGGATGTGGTACCCCTCGAGGTAGTTGTCGGCGAGGTTCTTCCAGTTGTACGGATACTCGGTGACGATCGGGCCCTTCGACCTTGAGGCCGGCGATCCCCAGCGACTCGAGCCGCCCGCGCGCATCGCCGAACCACTCGGCGAGCGGCGGCACGTCCGGCATCCAGCGAGACGAACACGAGCCCTGCGAGCGACTCGACGCGGAACGTCGGCAGGCGCACGCCCTCGCGGTCGAGCGCAGCGAAGCCGCGGGCCTCGGGGACGGCCGCGAGCTGCCCGTCCTGGCGGTACGTCCAGCCGTGGTACGGGCAGCGCAGCACCTTGGGGCAGCTGCCGGTACCGGACAGGATCTGCATCGCGCGGTGGCGGCAGACGTTCGAGAGCGCGCGCAGCTCGCCGTCGTCGCCGCGCACCACCGCGACGGGCTCGCCGGCGACGTTGGCGGTCGCGAACGTGCCGGGCTCCGCGACGGCGCGCTCCGGGCAGACGAAGATCCACGAGCGTGCGAAGACATGGTCGAGCTCGGCCTCGAAGACCTCCCGGTCCACGTAGGCGCGGGCCGGCAGCGTGACGCGCTGGTCGTCGGCGACGCTCATGCGCGCAACTCGCCGGCGATCGCCTGGCGCACGAGTGCGCGGGCGCGGGCGCGGCCGATGCCGCCGAGCAGCGCCTGCTGGGCGAGGCCGTCGACGAGCGCGCACAGGCGCGCGGCGGTCGCGCGCTCGTCGGCGGGCGGCTCGGGACAGGCGCGGGCGAGATCGGCGACCTCGTCGACCCACCCGCGGTAGGACTCCTCGACGTCCGGCCGCAGCGCGGGCTCGTAGAGCGCCGCGCGCAGCATCTCGGACCAGATGCGCCAGCTCTGCTCGACCGCCTCGTCGTCGACGAGGTAGGAGATCACCGCGGTCTCGAGCCGCTCGCGCGGCGTCTCGCACTGCGCGACGGCGGTCTGGACGAAGGCGTCCACCTGCTCGTCCGCGTACAGGAACGCCCGCCGCAAGAGCTCCGAGCGCGTGTCGAAGTAGTAGTGCACGAGCGCGCTCGAGACGCCCGCGGCGCGGGCCACGTCGCCCATGCGCATGCCGTCGCAGCCGCGCTCGGCGATCACGCTGCACGCGGCGCGGAGGATGACGTGGGTGCGGTCGGCGACAGCCATCTGACTGACTCGTTAGTCAAACGCATTCCAACGCCGGTGTCAAGGAATCCGCGGGCGCCCGGCGCCGTCCGGAAGCTCTCGTAGTCTGCCGCCGTGATCCCGTTCCTGCCAGCGCGCGGAGGCTCGCTCGACGTCATCTGCGGCCCCATGTTCTCGGGCAAGAGCGAGGAGCTGCTGCGCCGCATCCGGCGCGCCGAGATCGCGCAGCTCTCGCCGCTCCTGTTCAAGCCGAGCCTCGACGACCGCTACGGCGAGAGCGACGTCGTCTCGCACGCGGGCAGCCGCCTGCGCTGCATCTCGATCGGCACCAGCGCCGAGATCGAGGAGCACCCGGCACTGCCGACCGCGATCGTGGTCGGGATCGACGAGGTGCAGTTCCTGGACGACGGCATCGTCGACGTCGCCCTGCGGCTCGTGCAGCGCGGCGCGCGCGTGCTCGCCGCCGGCCTCGACCGCGATTTCCGGGGCGAGCCCTTCGGCCCGATGCCGCAGCTGCTCGCCCATGCCGACGACGCCGACAAGCTGCACGCGATCTGCCAGATCTGCGCCGGGCCCGGCGACGATGACGCAGCGCCTCGTCGACGGCAATCCGGCGCGGCGCGACGATCCGGTCATCCTGGTCGGCGCGAGCGAGCGCTACGAGGCGCGCTGCCGCGGCTGCCACCGCCTGGCCGACGCCGCCGTGCCGCTCGCCGCCGCCGGCTGAGCTTCGAGGGCACCACCTGGTGCGGCTGCCGCGAGGGGGGAACGTCACCCCTTGCGAGCGCGGCGCATCCAGCGCATGCTGCCCGGCGACTGGTGACCATCAAGTGAGCCGGGAGCTCGCGGTCGGCAGTCCTTCCGTCCCCGACCAGGGACACACATCGGCGAGCCGGGGCCTCGCGCGCCCGGCTCGCCCAGGGGCCGGCTCCTGCGTCAGCGCCGCCCGGCCGTCCACTCGCCGCGGCCGACGGTGCCGGAGCGCACCTCCGCGAAGCCCGCGCGCTCGAGCCGCGGGGCGACGAGCGCCGTCGGGAACCAGATCGGCGTCCCCGGACCCATGGGGTAGCAGAACAGCGCCCAGCCGCCCGGGACGAGCACGCGCAGCAACTCGCGCTCGAACGGCTGCACGAGCAGCGAGACGGCGAGGTCGAAGCTCGCGTCGGCGATACGGCAGGCGACCGCCGTCGCCGACGGCGAAGCGCACCCCGCTCAGCTCGGGCTTGGCGCGCGCTCGCTCGATCATCTGCGCGGACGCGTCGACCGCGTCGATCTGCGCGCCGGGATAGCGGCCGAGGAGGATGCCCGCTGCCTGACCGGTGCCGGTGCCGACGTCGAGCACGCGAGCCGGGGCCGTCAGGCCGAGCTCGTCGAGTGCCCGCTCGAGCATCCGCTGCGAGTCGGCGACGTCGGCGCGAATCGCGTCCCAGGAGGGCGCGAGCGCGTCGAAGCGACGCGCGTGCGAGCGCGTGAGCAGGGCATGCAGCGCCGGCACGCGGCCCTCGAGCCGCGTCAGCACGCGCATCGGGTGCCGGCGGTGGTCGGTCACGCGAAGTGCAGCAGCACCTTGCCGCGCTTGCCGCTCGCCGCGAGGCGCTCGAATGCCTCGATCGCGTGCTCGAACGGGAACACGCGGTCGATCACGGGGTGCACCCGGCCGCTTGCGAGGTGCGGAACGACCTCGCGCTCGAAGGCCCGCACCGCCTGCGCCTTCTGCTCGAGCGGGCGGGCGCGCAGCATCGTCCCGCGCAGGCTGACGCGGCGCGCCATCAGCTGGCGCAGCACCATCGAGACCTCGGCGCCGGCACCGAGGCCGACGATGATGATCCGGCCCTGGACGGCGACGGCGCGCAGGTTGTCGGGAAAGTGCGGAGCGCCGACGAGCTCGATCACGACGTCGGCACCGCGGCCGTCCGTGGCCGCCAGCACGGCATCGGCGAAGCCCGCGTCGTCGACGGGCTCGCCGCCGAGCTCGCGCACGAACGCCGCCGCGTCGGCGCTGCGCACCGATCCGAAGACCCGCGCTCCGGTGGCGACGCCGATCTGCACCGCCGCGCTGCCGACTCCGCCCGCGGCGCCGTGCACGAGCAGCGTCTCGCCCATGCTCAGCGCCGACTGGATGCGGATCGCGTCGTGCGCGGTGATGAACGCCTCGGGCACCGCGGCGGCGCCGGGCTCGTCGAGCGCGTCCGGCACCGCGGTCACGCAGCGCTGGTGCACGACGACGCGGTCCGCGAGCCCGCCGCCGCCGACGAGGCCGAAGACGCGATCGCCCGGCTGCCAGCCGAGCACCTGCGCCCCGCAGGCCTCGACGGTGCCGGAGACCTCGAGACCGGGGATGTCGCGCGGGCTGCCCGGCGGCGCCGGGTACGAGCCCTCGCGCTGCGACAGGTCGGCGGGATTGAGGCCCGCATGCGTGACGCGCACGAGTACCTCCTCGCTGCCCGGCACGGGATCCGGCAGCTCGTCGAGTCGGATGACCTCGTTGCCGCCGGCTCCGGCGAAAACCACTGCGCGCACGTGTGCTCCCTCGGTTGGATCCTGCGCGGCAGCCTAGATGGAGCGCGCGTCCGTCGCCCCGCGAAGCGTGACGGTGCCGCGGAAGTAGCATCCAGCCCGTGAGCGACCTGCCCTCGCGCGCCGACGTCGTCATCATCGGCGGTGGCGCGATGGGCGCGAGCACGGCGTTCCACCTCGCAGCCGGCGGGGTCGGCGACGTCGTGCTGCTCGAGCGCGAGACGCTCGCGAGCGGCTCGACGTCGCGCTCGGCGGGCGGCGCGCGCCTGCAGTTCGCCGACGAGCTCAACGTGCGGCTGTCGCTGCGCAGCCTCGCGGAGTTCGAGCGCTGGGACGCCGTGATCGGGGAGCACGTCGAGTTCGTGCCCGACATCGCGTTCCGCCAGGTCGGCTACCTGTTCCTGCTCGACACGCCCGAGCTGGTCGCGACGTTCCGCGCGGCGCTCGCCGTGCAGCACGCCCACGGCGTGCCGTCGCGCGAGCTCACTCCGGCCGAGGCCGCCGCGCTCGTGCCGCAGCTCGAGCTCGACGGCGTGCTGGCGGCGACGTTCTGCCCGCGCGACGGCCACATGAGCCCCGAGGCCGTCGTCCAGGGCTACGCGGCAGCGGCGGTGGCGCGCGGTGCGCGCGTGCTGCAGGCCTGCCCGGCGACCGGGATCGAGCATCGCTCCGGTCGCATCACCGGGGTGCGCACCGCGCGCGGCACGATCGCCACGGACACGGTCGTGTGCGCAGCCGGGGCATGGGCCGCCGAGGTCGGCGCGATGGCCGGCGTCGAGATCCCGGTGCACGGCGAGCCGCGGCACATGTGGTTCTCGCCCGAGTCCGGCGGCGTGCGCGACGACGTGCCGCTCACGATCGACTTCAGCACGAGCTTCTACTTCCACCGCGAGGGCCCGGGCATCGTCTTCGGCGGCCGCGAGGCCGCGCTCGAGGACGTCGCCGAGCACGCGCTGCGGCGCCTGCCGCTGGTCGTCGACCTCCCCATCCAGAGCAGCTGGTGGGGCTACTACGAGGTCAGCCCCGACCACAACGCGATCGTCGGCGAGTCGTCCGAGCCGGGGCGCTTCCTGTACGCGACGGGGTTCTCCGGGCACGGCTTCCAGCAGGCCCCGGCGGTGGGCGAGCACCTCGCGCAGCTGATCCGCGGCGAGCGTCCGGCCTACGACCTGGGCGCCTTCTCGCTCGAGCGCTTCGCGCGCGGCGAGCGGCGGGCCGAGCGCTTCGTCGTGTGACGGGCGCGCCGCCGTGCCGGAAAACGAGTGACCGGGCGACCGCCGTTTCGTCCACTCTGCCGACGTACCGTTTCCTCGAAAGGATCTTGTACCTCGGCGGAGCTTCAACCTACTTCGGCAGCGCCCGGTGCGAGACGGAAGGTATGCGAACTCCGGGGGCACTGGCAAGCGCCGCTGGTGAAGAAAAACCGCTACGAGCGGAAAACTTCTCCTAGCCCTTCGCGCGCGGGCTCGTGAGGTGCCCGAGGCGGCGCCACCGCGTCTCCTCCTGGCCTGGCCCAGCGAGTGCCACTTGGCCGCACGCCGCGCCCCTCCGGGCGCGGTCAGTAGGCTGGCGGGGTGGGCTCCGGCGACCGTCAGGCTGCGGTGACGGTGCCCGCGGAGCTGCGGACGGCGCGCGTCGCCGTGACGACGGTGTTCTTCGCGAACGGCGTGATGAATGCGTCGTGGGCGCCGTACATCCCGCACATCAAGAGCGACCTCGAGCTGAGTGCCCGCGGGCTCGGGGTCGTGCTTGCTCGCGATGGCGTTCGGCGCCGTGGCCTCGATGCCGGCGGCCGGGTACCTGGTCGAGCGGTTCGGCGCTCGACCGACCCTCGCCGCCGCCGTGGCACTCGGATACGCAGCGCTGCCGTTCGTGCTGCTCGCGCCGACGCCGCTGGCGCTCGCCGGCGTGCTCGTGGCGCTCGGCGCCTCGACCGGCGTCACCGACGTGGCGATGAACGCGAACGGCGCGGCGGTCGAGCACCGCTACGGCCGGCCGATCCTCTCGTCGCTGCACGCGTTCTGGAGCATCGGCGCGTTCTGCGGCGCGGGAGTCACGGCGCTCATGACGGCGACGGGCGTGCCGGCGGAGCTCCACCTCGTCGCCGTGTCCGTCCTGCTCGGCACGGTCGGCCTGTTCGCCTGCTCGCGGCTCATGCCGGCCACCGAGCACCCTGCGGAGGCTCGCGCCGGCCGTCGCCGCACGCGCCCGTCGCGGCGGGTCCTCGGACTGACGGTGATCGCGTTGTCGGCGTTCCTGGCGGAGGGCGCGATCAACGACTGGGGCGCGCTCTACCTGCGCACCTCGGAGGGTGAGTCGGCGACCGTCGCCGCGGCGGGCTACGCGGTCTTCGTCGGCTCGATGGCGCTCATGCGGCTGACCGGCGACCGCCTGACCGCGCACGCCGGGCGCACGCGGATCGTGCGCATCGGCACCGCGCTCGGCGGGGGCGCGCTCGCGCTCGCGCTGCTCGTCGAGCAGCCCGCCGCGACGTTCATCGCGTTCGCCTGCCTCGGGATCGGCCTCGCGAACGTCTTCCCGCTGGTCGTGAGCGCCGCGAGCCGGTCGCCTGCGCCGGGCGTCGCGATCGCGACGGTCACGACGGGCGGCTACGCCGGCATCCTGATCGGACCGCCGATGATCGGCTTCCTGGCCGACGCCTCGTCGCTGCCGGCCGCGCTCGGCGTGATCGTCGCGCTGTGCGCCCTCATGGCATCCCTCGCCGGGCTCGTGCGCACCGAGCCGGTGACGTAGACCGAAGTCCGCAAACTGCGGAATACCCCGTTGCAGGGGCACATTCGGGGCGCGACTTCCACTACGTAGTGAGTACGGCTCGGAACCCGGTACGGCGCCGGGCTCCTCGATCGCCGTCACGAGGGACCCCATGACCCGCAACGCGCTCGTAATCGTCAGTCTGGTGCTCGCGCTCGCCGCCTTCGCGGCCGAGGCCGGCGCCGCTGCGCTCAAGCCGCTGCCGACGCTGAACGGCGTGCGCTGCCGTCAGGTGGTCAACTCGAACGACCTGTCGGGCTTCGCGTGCGGCCGCGCGAGCGACCGCCGCTCGTACGTCGTCACCGTCGAGATCGCGAGTCGCAGCCCGTACGGCCGGCGGCCCGAGGACGTCCGCTCGGGCAGCTGGGTGCGCGCGACGCGCACCGGATGGTTCGGTCACGTCTACGTGATGGTCGTGGCGACCCGCACCGACGGCGACGTGAAGCGCGCGCGCAGCGAAGCGGCCGCGGCGGCCAAGTGGCTCGCCAAGGTCAACGCCAGCGCGATCTAGCGCGCGTCCGCCACGGCGCCGGGGATGCCGATCGAGCGCCCTGCGCGATCGGGGCGCGGGAGCGCGGCGTGCGCCTCCGCGATGCGCTGGACGCGCGCGAGCACGACCGCCGAGGCCGGCGCGGCGCGCCGGGCGACGGTGTCGACGTGGAGGAAGAGCTGCTCGGCCGTCGCCAGCAGCTCGCCGTCGGCCTCGCGCGTGAGCGAATGGAAGACGTGCAGCCGGCGCGCGTCGCAGTCGAGCACCTGCGTCGCCACCGCGAGGCGGTCGTCGAGCAGGGCCTCGCGCAGATGCGAGAGATGGCTCTCGACCGTGAAGTAGCTGCCGGTCGCGAGGTAGGCGTCGTCGATGCCGAGGTACGCGAAGAGCGCGTCGGAGGCGTCGCCGAAGACCTGCAGGTAGCGGCTCTCGTGCGCATGGCCGTTGTAGTCGACCCACTCGGGGGCGACCTGGGCCGTGTGCAGGGCGAGCGGTTGCGCGAGGTCGTCGCCGTCTGCGATCACGCGCGGGCGAGCAGCCGAAGCGAGCGCCCGCTCGTGCCGGGCGAGCACGGCGCCGGCGCCGATGTCGCGCCCGCGCAGCGCCTGCAGCACCGAGACCAGGCAGTCGTCGCGCAGCTGCTCCAGCTCGCGGACGCTGAGCGCGCCGGCCTGCTCGTCGGACTGCTCGACGATCGTGTCGAGCAGCTCGTCGGTGAGCTCCGGGACGTCCATCAGCTTCGTCCACGGCCACTTCAGCGCCGGCCCGAACTGGGCCATGAAGTGGCGCATGCCGTCCTCGCCGCCTGCGATCCGGTACGTCAGGAACGTGCCCATGAACGACCAGCGCAGGCCGGCGGCCAGCCGGATCGCATCGTCGACCTCGGCCACCGTCGCGACGCCGTCGTTGACCAGCCACAGCGCCTCGCGCCAGAGCGCCTCGAGCATGCGGTCGGCGACGAAGCCGTCGATCTCCTTGCGCACCACGAGCGGCGCCATGCCGAGCGAGCCGTACAGCAGCTCGGCGCGGGCGATCGTCTCCGGCTCCGTCCGCTCGCCCGCGCACAGCTCGACGAGCGGCAACAGGTACACCGGGTTGAACGGATGCGCGACGAGGAAGCGCCCGGGATGCGCCATCTCGGCGGCCAGCGCGGTCGGCCGCAGCCCCGAGGTCGACGACGCGATCAGCACGGCGGGGTCGGCCGCGGCGCACACCTCGGCGAGCAGCGACTGCTTCAGCTCGAGGCGCTCGGGCGCGCTCTCCTGGACGAGCTGGACACCGCGCGCGGCCTCCGCCGGGGTCGCGACCACGGTCAGCGCGCCCTCGTCCGGCAGCGGCACGGCCGACAGCCGCGTCAGCGCGCGGCGCGCGTTCTCGAGCATCTCGCCGAGCTTGCGCTCGGACTCGGGGTCGGGGTCGTAGAGCCTGACGTCGATGCCGCCGAGCAGGAAGCGCGCGGCCCAGCCGCCGCCGATCACGCCGCCACCCAGGAGTCCGACGGAGCGGAGCGGCCCGGTCGCGCTCATGCCAGCAGCAGCGACATCTCGTGGGCGGCACGCAGCGCGGCGCGCCCGAGCGCGGGCAGCCGCGTGCGCGTCACGCGCAGGCTCGGGCCCCAGACGTTGACGATCGCGATCGGCCGGTGATTGCCGTCGAAGACCGCCGCGGAGACGCCGTTGGAGTAGTCGTACTCGCCGAGGCAGGTCGAGTAGCCGTCGCGCCGCACGCGCTCGAGCTCGCGGTCGAGCTCTCCGCGGTCCACGATCGTGTGCGGGGTGTAGCGCTCGAGCACGGCCGGCAGCACGGCTGCGCGCTCGTCCTCCGGCATCCACGCCAGGAAGACCTTGCCGGACGACGTCGCGTGCAGGGGGATGTGGCGGCCGTTCCAGTCGGGTGACGGCGGGCCCGGCGGATCGGCCTGGTCGACGTAGACGAGGCCGAAGCGCTTGACCATCGCGAGCGTCACGATCTCGCCCGTGGCCTCGGCCGTGCGCGAGAGCAGCGGACGCAGCCGGCGGGCGAGCGCGTCGTGATCCTCGGCGCTCGCGAGCTGGAACGCGGCGTAGCCGACGACGTAGCGCCCGGTCGCGGCATCGCGCTCGACGAGCCCGTGACCCTCCAGCGTCGCGAGCAGGCGCCAGGCCGTGCTGCGGTTGACACCGCAGGCGTTGGCGAGCTCCTGCGCGCTGCTGGGCGCGTCCGCGGCAGCCACCGCCTTGAGCAGCCGGAGCGCGCGATCGACGGACTGCACGCCCGCGTTCGCGGATTCGCCCTGCCGAGGTGTGCGTGCGCGTTCCGGACTCATTGTTCACATTATGAACATGGCGACAGCGGGTCCGCCGCCTGGGGAGCGCCACTATACACACGTCAATCGCCCGTGCGATCCCGGATCGAGCGCGTTCCTTGACAGCGCACCGCGGCGCTCTCTAGCATCGGCCTCCCGGCGCACTCCCCGAGCGCTCTGTTCACGATACGAACAGGCCATTTGCACGGGGACTGGCAGAGAGGAGCCACGTATGGAGCAGCACCCGTTCGGAGAGACCTCGGAGGGCAGAGGCGGGTCGCTCTCCCGCCGCGAACTCCTGGCCGCAACCGGCGGCGTCGTCCTGGCCGGCAGCCTCGCGGGCAACGCGGCCTCGGCCTTCGCCGCAGGCACTGCGGCGAAGCCCAAACGCGGCGGCACGTTCCGCCTCGGCGTGACCGGTGGTGGGGCGAAGGACTTCATCGACGGCCAGTCGATCACCACGAAGCCGGATCAGGCGCGACTCACCTCGGGCTGGGAGACGCTGCTCACCTACGACCGCAACTACAAGCTCGGCACGGACGGCCTGGCCGAGGAGGCCACGCAGGACAACGCGACGCAGTGGACGATCCGCCTCAAGGACGGGATCGAGTTCAACAACGGCAAGACGCTCAGCGCCGATGACGTGATCTACTCGCTGCGGCGCATCGGGAACCCGAAGAACAAGCTCTTCGGCAGCGCGGGCCTCGGCAACGTCGACCTCGCAGGTCTCAAGAAGCTGGACAAGCGCACGGTGCGCATGAAGCTGAAGACCTCCGACTCGACGATCGGCGAGCAGCTCGGCCAGTACTACAACGGCATCGTCCCGGTCGGGTACTCGCGCACCAACAAGCTCAAGTGGGTCGGCACCGGCCCATTCATCACGACGAGCTTCACGCCCGGCCGGCAGAGCGTCCACAAGCGCAATCCCAACTACTGGCGGACCGGGCAGCCGTACTTCGACAGCGTCCAGGTGATCGACTTCGCGGCCCCCACGGCGCAGGTCAACGCGCTCTTCTCGGGCTCGATCGACGCGATGACGGACATCCCCTTCGCGCAGCTCGAGACCGCCAAGAGCCACAGCAACATCAAGATCCTCGAGTCGCCCGGCGGCGGCTGGCTGCCGCTCTGCATGGCCGTCGACATGCCGCCGTTCGACAACGTGAACGTGCGCAAGGCCATGCGCCTGCTCGTCGACCGCCCGGCGATGCTGGCACAGGTGCTGTCGGGCCACGGCCGGGTCGCGAACGACCTCTACGCGCCGTTCGACGCCGACTACGCCAAGGCGCTGCCGCAGCGCCATCAGGACATCGATCAGGCCAAGGCGCTGCTCAAGGCCGCGGGCATGGAGAACCTGACGGTCGACCTGCACACCACGGACGGCGCGGCCGGAATGGTCGACTCGGCCAACGTGTTCGCCTCGCAGGCGAAGGCGGCCGGCGTGACGATCAACGTCAAGAACGACCCGAACTACTACGGCGACCAGTACCTCAAGCTGGCGTTCTCGGTCGACTTCTGGGGCACGCGCAGCTACCTGGCGCAGTCCGCGCTCGGCAGCATCCAGGGAGCCGCCTACAACGAGACCCACTGGGGGCTCACCGGGACGCCGTACCTCGCCCTCTACAAGCAGGCCGTGGCGGCGCCCACGCTGGCCAAGCGCCACGAGCTCGTGATCGAGATGCAGAAGCTCGAGTACAACCAGGGCGGCTACATCATCCCGTTCTTCAACAACCTCATCGACGCCTACAGCTCGAAGGTGGTCGGGTTCGTGCCGAGCAAGGGGACGCTGAACCTCGACGCGTTCGGCCATGGCTACCGCACCATCTCCTTCGCCTAGCGGCGAACTGCTCGTTCCGGCCGGGCCGCCTTCCGCGGCCCGGCCGAGGCGTGCGCTGATCCCGCAATTCGGCGGGATCTGGGGCTTCATCCTCCGGCGCATCCTGCTCAGCGTGCTCGTGCTGTTCATCGTCTCGATCATCGTGTTCGCGGCGACGCAGGCGCTCGGCGACCCGGCGCGCGCGATCCTCGGCCGCCAGGCCACGCCCGAGAGCCTCGAGGCCCTGCGCGACCAGCTCAACCTCGACCGCTCGCTCTTCTCGCAGTACTGGAGCTGGCTCACCGGACTGCTGCACGGCGATGCCGGAGTCTCGTTCGCGGCGCAGCTCCCCGTGAGCGACCTGATCAACGAGCGCATCGTCAACACGGCCTTCCTCGTGTTCTGCTCCGCCATCGTCTCGATCCCGCTCGCGATCGCGATCGGCGCCTACGCCGCGCTCCGCCGTGACAGGGTCTTCGACAACGCAAGCTCGCTGATCACGCTGCTCTTCGCCGCCATGCCCGAGTTCGTGATCGGACTGTGGCTGGTCGTGATCTTCGCGACGACGATCTTCCCCGGCGCCCTGCCGTCGATCACGCAGATCCCCCCGGGCGGGCGCCCGTGGGACGACATGACGGCGATGATCCTGCCCACGTTGACGCTCGTGCTCGCGGTGACGCCCTACGTGGCCCGCATCGTGCGCGCCTCCATGATCGAGGTGCTCGAGTCGGACTACGTCGAGATGGCACGCCTCAAGGGCCTCGGCGAGCGCACGGTGCTGATCCGGCACGCGCTGCCGAACGCGCTCGGCCCTGCGTTCCAGGTGATCGCGATCAACCTCGCCTACCTCGCGGGCGGCGTGCTCGTGGTCGAGGTCATCTTCAACTACCCGGGCATCGGCGCCGCGCTGGTCGACGGCGTCAACAATCACGACATCCCCGTCGTGCAGGCGCTGACGATGCTGATCGCGGCGGTCTACGTCGGGGTCAACCTGCTCGCCGACATCGCCACGATCCTCGTCACGCCGCGCCTGAGAACACGCCTGTGAGCGCGATCGCAGACACCGGCATGGTCGCCATCCCGGAGGCCGCCGACTCGCGCCGGCCGACCGGGCAGCTGCTCCGCACCGCGCTCGGGCTCTGGCGCACGCGCATCGGGCTCATGCTCGTGGGCGCGCTGGTCGCGATTGCCTTGTTCGGCCGGTACGTCGCGCCGCACGCCCCCACGGCGTTCGTCGGCCAGCCCAACTCCCAGCCGGCAAACCTGCTCTTCGGCACCGACCACATCGGGCAGGACGTCTGGAGCCGTTTCCTCTGGGGCGGCGCCCAGATACTCGCCGTCTCCGCCATTGCGACGCTCCTCGGGCTCGTACTCGGCGTCGTCGTCGGGCTGGTCGCCGCGTACTCGCGCAACTGGCTCGACGACGTGCTCATGCGGGCGATGGACGTGATCCTCGCGTTCCCGCAGATCATGCTGGCGCTCGTCGCGGTCACGACACTGGGCGTGACGTCCTGGCTGATCGTGCTGGCGGTCGGCGTGACGACGATGCCGCGCGTCGCGCGCGTCACCCGCGGTGCGGCGCAGCCCGTCGTCGAGCGCGATTTCGTGGCCGCCGCCGAGGCGCTCGGCGTGGCACGTTGGAGAATCCTCCTCGGAGAGATCCTGCCCAACATCCTCTCGCCGCTGATGGTCGAGGCGAGCCTGCGCCTGACGTACTCGATCAGCCTCATCGCCTCGCTCGCCTTTCTCGGCTTCTCGACCGATCCGAACGGCGCCAACTGGGGCACGATGATCCAGGAGAACCAGCTCGCGCTCGTCTCGCAACCGTGGGGCGTCGTCCTGCCCGTCGTCGCGATCACCCTGCTCACGATCGGCACGAGCCTGGTCGGCGACGGCGTCGCGCGCGCGGCCATCGGCATCGACCGGGGCAGGGCCGCGGAGTGAGCGCCGTCGAGGCCGCCGTCGCGGTCGATGGCCTGCGCATCGTCCTGCGCGACACCGAGATCGACATCGTCGACGAGGTCTCGTTCACGATTGCGCCAGGCGAGGTACTCGGCCTCGTGGGCGAGTCGGGCTCGGGCAAGACCACCGTCGGCCTGGCGCTGCTCGGCCACACGCGGCGCGGAGCGGCGATCGCCGCCGGGGGGATCCGCGTCGGCGACGTCGACGTCCTCACCCTCTCGAGTGCCGCACGGCGCTCGGTGCGCGGCCGCGTCGTCTCGTACGTCCCCCAGGACCCGGCAGCCTCGCTCAACCCGGCCCTCCGGATCGGTACGCAGCTGCGCGAGACGCTCGAGGTGCACGGGTTCGGCTCGGGCTCCGACGAGCGCGAGGCGCGCATCGCCGAGGTCATGCGCGAGGTCGCGCTGCCCGACGACAAGAAGTACCTGCGCCGCTACCCGCACGAGCTCTCGGGCGGTCAGCAGCAGCGCATCGGCCTCGCCATGGCGTTCGCGTGCCGCCCGCGCCTGATCGTGCTCGACGAGCCGACCACCGGCCTGGACGTGACGACACAGGCGCACGTGCTCGGCACCGTGCGCGAGCTGGCGGCGGCGCATCACGTCGCGGCGCTCTACGTCAGCCACGATCTGGCCGTGGTCGGAACGCTGGCCACGCGGACGGCGGTCATGTACGCCGGGCGGATCGTCGAGCTCGGGCCGACCTCGGAGCTGTTCGCGAATGCGTCGCATCCCTACACGCGCCGCCTCGTGCAGGCGATCCCGCACCTGTCGGGTCGCCGCGACCTCGTCGGCATCCCGGGCCGCGCACCGTCGCCCGGAGCCCGTCCGAGCGGCTGCTCGTTCGCGCCGCGCTGCACGTTCGTACTCGACGCATGCCGCACGGAGGAGCCACGGCTGCGCGAGCTCGCTCCCGGCCTCTCGGTCAAGTGCATCCGGGCGGAGGAGGTGCGGGCGAGCGCCGTGTCGCTTTCGGGCCGGCTCGAAGAGCACGTCGAGCAGGACGCCGGCGATGCGGTGCTCTCGCTCGAGCATGTCTTCGCAGGCTACGGCGCCACCACCGTCGTGCACGACGTCAACCTGCGGCTCGCGCCCCACGAATGCCTGGCGCTGGTCGGCGAGTCGGGGTCGGGCAAGACGACGCTGGCACGCTCGATCGCGGGTCTGCACCGCGATCGCTCGGGGCTGATCTCGCTGCGCGGGCAGCAGCTCGCCGATGCCGCACGCGCCCGCACGCGCGAGGAGCGGCAGGCGATCCAGTACGTCTTCCAGAACCCGTACGGCTCGCTCAACCCGCGCAAGACGATCGGCCAGATCGTGCGCCAGCCACTCGGCGTCTTCGGGACGGCGACCGGCGCCGAGGCCGACGCGCGCGTGACCGAGATGCTCGAGCGCGTGTCGCTGGCGGCGAGCTATCTCGACCGCTATCCCGACCAGCTCTCGGGCGGCGAGCGCCAGCGCGTGGCCATCGCGCGCGCGCTCGTCGTGAGCCCGTCGGTGCTCGTGTGCGACGAGGTCACCTCGGCGCTCGACGTGAGCGTGCAGGCCGCGATCGTCGAGCTGCTCGCAGAGCTGCAGCGCGAGCTCGGCCTGGCGATGCTGTTCGTGACCCACAACCTCCCGCTCGTGCGCTCGATCGCCCAGCGCGTCGCCGTCATGAGCTCGGGGCGGATCGTGGAGCTCGGCACGGTCGAGCGCGTGCTGCAGTCGCCGACCGACGACTACACGCGCGCCCTGCTCGCCGACACGCCGTCGCTCGAGACCGCGACCGCGTGACGGACGCGCACACCGGCGCCGGAGGCTCCTCGCACGGCTGCCGGCCGTCCCTGCCGGCCGCCCGGCATGACGCGGTGTCCCGGCCGTGAGGGAGCGCCCGAACATCCTGCTCGTCATGGCCGACCAGCTCGCGGCCGCGCACCTCCCGGCGTACGGCAATGCCGTCGTGCACGCACCGCGACTCTCGGCGCTGGCGGGCGAGGGCGCGGTGTTCGAGAGCGCGTACTGCGCGTCGCCGCTCTGCGCGCCCTCGCGCTTCGCACTGCTGGCCGGCCGACGTCCGTCACGGATCGGTGCATACGACAACGCCGCCGAGCTCCCCGCCGGCACTCCCACGATCGCGCACGTCCTGCGCGCCGACGGCTACGACACCGCACTCGCGGGCAAGATGCACTTCGTCGGCCCCGATCAGCTGCACGGCTTCGAGGAGCGCCTGACCACGGACGTCTATCCGTCGGGCTTCGACTGGACGCCGGACTGGCGCCTGCCGGTCGACGAGCGCCTCGAGTGGTACCACAACGTCACGAGCCTGCTGTCGTCCCGGGTCGCCGAGGCGGCGATGCAGACCGACTACGACGACGAGGTCTGCTTCCGCGCTGTGCAGAAGATCCGCGACCTCTCGCTGCGCCAGGGCGACCAGCCGTTCTTCCTCACGGTCTCGTTCACGAATCCGCACGACCCGTGGGAGATCCGGCAGCGCTACTGGGACCTGTACGACGAGCGCGAGATCGACGCGCCCGTCGTCGGGGCGCTGCCGCGCGAGCGAGGCGGACGCGCACAGCCTGCGCCTGCGCGACATGATCGGCCTCGACCGCAACCCGCTCGGCGAGGCCGACGTGCGACGCGCGCGCCATGGCTACTACGCGGCGATCAGCTACCTCGACGAGCGCGTCGGCGAGGTGCTCGACGCGCTGTCGGCGACCGGGCTCGATCGCGACACGATCGTCGTCTTCACGGCCGACCACGGCGAGCTGCTGGGAGAGCGCGGGCTCTGGTACAAGATGTCGTTCCTCGAGGGATCCGCGCGCGTGCCGCTCATCGTCCGCGGCCCGGGGTGCGCGGCCGGGCGCATCGAGGGACCGGTCTCGCAGCTCGACCTGGCCCCCACGCTGGCCGAGCTGGCGGGCGCGCCGGCCGACGACGCCGGCTTCGAGGGCCGCAGCCTCGCGGGCGCGCTCGCGGGCGCGCCCGTGGACGGCGAGGCGTTCGCGGAGTACCTCGCCGAGGGCGTCCGCGCCCCCGCCGTGATGATCCGCCGCGGACGCCACAAGTACGTCCGCTGTCCGGGCGATCCGGACCTGCTCTACGACCTCGAGGCCGACCCGCTCGAGCTCCGCAACCTGGCGGCCGACGCCGTCGGCGAGCAGCTCGCGGCGGACTTCCGGGCCGAGAGCGACGAGCGCTGGGATCTCGCCGCGCTCGAGCGCGACGTGCTCGCGAGCCAGCGCTCGCGGCGACTCGTCGCGCGTGCGCTGGCGTGCGGTGCCTATGACCCCTGGGACTTCCAGCCCTACTCCGACGCGTCGCTGCTGTACGTGCGCAGCGAGGCGGCGCAAGGCCCGCGGCCAGGCCGATCACGGCCCGCCGGCGGCCTTCCGCCGTCCTCCCAGGCTTGACCTAGACGAACGTCGAGTTGGCTCTCGAAGGCCGACTGGCTGTGCTAGACAACCCAGGTGGGTGGAGCGAGGCCGGCGCCTGCGACGAACTGCGCGGCCCCCTGTCAATTGCGCCTCCAGGAGCTTTCTGTGTCTCATCCGATCTTCCGACGGCGATTTTCGCGCGCGTTCGCGTTGACCATCACGACCGTGTGCGCGGCGCTCATCGCCCCGGCCGCCGCGCTCGCGGACGGCCAGCTCGACACGACGTTCAACGGCACCGGCTACCACGTGGGCTCGGCCGCCGAGAACACGATCTTCAGCAATGCGGAGAACCGCATCCCGATGATCGTGCAGGCCGACGGCAAGATCGTGGCCGGCGGCGCGCGCGGCGGCTCCATGACGCTCGTGCGCTACAACGCCAACGGCACGATCGACACGACGTTCGGGAGTGGCGGCTTCGCGACGCGGCAGTTCGGCGGCACGCCGACGCAGACGGGCGGCAACAGCGGTGCCACGGCGATGACGCAGGACGCCTCCGGCAACATCGTCGTCGCCGGCTTCGGCGGCTCGCAGTCGATGGTCGTCGCGCGCTTCACCGCCGCCGGCATCTACAACGCCAGCGCGGTCTGTTACGCGCCGCACCTCATCGACTACACGGCGCGCGCGCTTGCGATCCGCCCCAACGGCAGCATCGTGCTCGTCGGCTACGGCCGCGACCGCCATGCGTCCGCCGCGGTCCCGCCGACCGGCCCCGCCGTGCTCTACGGGCTGCGCGCGATCGTGACCCTCCCCATGACCGGCAACAGCACGACGGCCTGCGGCGCGTATTCCTCGAACGGCAGCCAGTCGCTGGGTTCGGCGAACGTCACGGTCGACGGACTCAACCACGACGGCAGCGGCGCCGACCCCGCCTGGGCCGGCCGCTTCTACGACGCCGTCGTCGCGCTCCCGGACAACCGCTACGTCGCCGGCACGACGAACGGCCCCGGCGGCACCGCCTGGGTGCAGCGCTACAGCGCCACGGGCGTCATCGACAACACGTTCGGCGGCGGCCGCGTGGTGCTCGCCGCGAGCGCCGTGCACGCGCTGGCGCTGCTCGGCGACGGATCGGTGCTGGCAGCCGGTGAGACGGTCGACGCGGCCGTCTCGGCCAACCGCCACATGCAGGTCGCGCGCATCACCGCGACGGGCACGATGGCCGCATGGGGCACCGGCGGGTTCGCGCGCTCGCGCGTCGCCGGCGGCAACAACACCGGCCAGGCGATCGCCGTGCTGGGCGACGGCAGCGTGATCGTCGGCGGCTCCGCCAACCTCGCCGGCAAGACCGCGTTCGCGCTCACGCGCTTCAACCCGACCGGCGCGCGCGACCCGATCTTCGGCAACAACGGCGAGACGACGACGCCGTTCGGCACCCCGGCGGTCAACGGCTACATCACGGGCATGGCGCTCGCGGGCAACATGCTCGCGGTCTCCGGCCGCCTGACCAACGCCGCCGGCCTCGTCGTCACCGCAGCCCGCTACTACGCGACCGGCGCACCGCCGCCCCCGCCGCCGCCGCCCGCCGCCTCCACGCTCGGCGTCGACGGCATCACCGCCTCGGGCGCGCGCGTCACGGGCACGGTCAACGCCAACGGCACCGCTGCGACCTGGTGGCTCGAGTACGGCCCGACCACGGCCTACGGCTCGAAGTCGGCCGTGCAGGCGCTTCCGGCCACGACCAACGACCTCGACGTCGGCGTCAACGTCACGGGCCTGAACTCCGGCACGCTCTACCACGCGCGCCTCGTGATCTCGAACGGCATCGGCACGACGCCGGGCGACGACGTCACCTTCACGACGCTCGGCGCAGCCGGCGGCGGCGGAGTGATACCCGTCGGCCCCGGGGGCAAGGGCACCAAGAAGATGTGCAAGGTGCCGAAGGTCGTCGGCAAGAAGATCAACGTCGCGCGCAAGAAGGTCTCGGCCGCGGGCTGCAAGTTCAAGGTCGTCTACAAGAAGTCGAAGCGGCCGAAGAACATCGTGATCGCCCAGTCGCGCAAGGCCAACAAGAAGCTCGTCTACCGCGCGGTCGTGAAGCTCACGGTGTCGACGAAGCAGGTCCCGAAGAAGAAGTCGAAGGCGACCGCGAAGAAGTCGACGGCCAAGGCGAAGTCCACCGCCAAGGCCTACACCGCCACGAGCTAGCGCCTGGAAGTTGGAGGGGCGGGCTCACGCCCGGCCGCTTGTACGGTGCGGAAAACCGTCCAGGAGGCACCGTGAGCCCGTCCCCCAACGATCCGATCCTGCTCTGCTACGACCGCTCCGACGGAGCCCGGCGCGCCATCCAGACGGCCGGCGAGTTGTTCCCGGGGCGCAAGGCCATCGTCCTCCACGTCTGGAGCCCCATCTCCGTCGCGGTGGCCGCCTACGGCGCGGCGCTGACCGCCTACGACGACAGCGAGCTCGAGCGCGCCGCGCTCACGGTGGCCGAGGAGGGCGCCGAGGTGGCCAAGGCCGCAGGGCTCGACGCGACCGCCGAGATCGCCGAGTCCACGTACGAGGGCACCTGGCACGCGATCCTCACGGTCACCCGCTCCCGCGGCGCAGCCCTCCTCGTCTTGGGTGCCCGCGGCCTCTCGACGTTCACGTCGTTGCTGCTCGGATCGGTCTCGCACGGCGTCGCGCAGCACGCCCACGTGCCCGTCCTGATCGTGCCGCCGCCCACGCGCGGCGAATAGCCGTCACGCCGGCGGCGCGTTCGTCGTCCTCACTCCCGTCGACGGCTACGTCGTCTTGATCAGGCCGCCGTCGATGATGTAGTTCGAGCCCGTCACGTTGCCAAGGCGGTCCGAGGCGAGCAGGACGATCAGGGTCGCGACCTCCTCGGGAGTCGTGAACCGCCCGGTCGCGAATCCGCCGATGCTCGCGATCACGTTCGCCCGCGCGGTGTCCACGTCGACGCCGCTCGCCTTCGCGACGGTCGCGGCGACACCGTGGTCGCCGAGCCAGAGCTCGGTCGAGACCGGCCCGGGCGATACGCAGTTGATGCGCACGCCGCGCGGCCCGAACTCCTGCGCCACCGACTTGCTGAAGTTGAGCAGCGCCGCCTTCGCGGCCCCGTAGTCGATCGTGCCGGCATCGGGCTCGAAGAACGCGTTCACCGACGCCGTGTTGACGATCGCGCCGCCGCCTTGCTCGAGCATCTGCGTGAGCGCCGCGCGCGTCGCGCGCACGGCGGCGAAGAAGTTCAGCTCCATCGCCCACGCGAACTCGTCGTCGCTCGTACCGAGGAAGCCCTCGGTGCGCAGCCGCACCGCACCGACGTTGTTGACGAGCACGTCCACGCGTCCGTGCTGCTCCACGGCTCGGGCGACGAGGCTCGCCGGCCCCTCCGGCGAGGCCAGATCCACCGCCACGGCCGTGACGCCCTCGATCCCGTCGAGGCTGGCCGTGCTGCGGGCACCGGCGACGACGACGGCTCCCTCGGCCACGAGCGCGTTCACGACCGCGAGGCCGATGCCCTTGCTCGCGCCGGTGACGACGGCGATCTTGCCGGTGAGGTGAAGATCCATGCGGCCGATCGTAGGTGCGAGTCGATGCGGCGGGCGGCGGCGATCTCGGATCGATGATCGAAAACCGCAAAACCGGGAAACGGGTAACCAGAGCGAGAGGGAAACCACTACCGGTTAGGGGGTTCGCACATGCGAAGGCTCATCGTGGTACTGGCTGCGATCGGATTGCTGACCACGCCCGCGGCACTGGCCCGCGGCACGTTCCCGGAGAAGATCGCGCTGCCGAACGCGTTCGCGCCCGAGGGCATCGAGATCGCCCACGGCGACACGTTCTTCGTCGGCTCGACCCAGACCGGGCGCGATCTACTCCGGCAGCCTGCGCACCGGCGCCGGGCAGGTCATCATCCCCGGCGCCGCTCCCGGCACGCGCGGGGCGACCGGGATCGAGTACGACCGCGGCAAGCTGTGGGTCTCGGGGGCGGCCGGCGGCACGGCTCGCGTCTACGACGTGAAGACGGGCGCGCTGATCCGCGAGTACCAGCTCACTCCGGCTCCGCCGACGTTCATCAACGACGCCGTCGTGACGAAGAAGGCGGCGTACTTCACGGACTCGCAGCAGCCCGCGATCTCGCGCATCGCAATCGGCAAGCACGGCGCGCCGGGCGACCTCACGACGATCCCGCTGACGGGCGACTACCAGCACGTCGCCGGGCAGTTCAACCTCAACGGCATCGTCGCCACCGCCAACGGCAAGGCGCTGATCGCCGTCCAGACCGTCGCGAAGAAGCTCTTCCTGATCGATCCGGCGAGCGGCGCCACCAAGGCGATCGACACCGGCACCTACGACCTCGCGAACGGCGACGGCCTGCTGCTGCACGGCAAGACGCTCTACGTCGTCCAGAACCGCTCCAACCAGATCGCCGTCTTCCGGCTCTCGAAGGACCTCACGAAGGCGACGTTCATCAAGGTCCTCACGGATCCCGACTTCGACGTCCCCACGACGATCGACAAGGCCGGCAAGCGGCTCTACGCCGTGAACGCGCGCTTCGGCACCTCCACGCCGACCGACCAGCACTACGACATCGTCAAGGTCGGATAGCGACCCCGGACGGGCGAGCGCGGTACAGCGCCGCGCACGGCGGCCAAGTGACACTCGCGGCGAGTGCCACTTGGCCGTCCCGCAGCGAGGGGCGGCGAAACGCCCGCGAAAACGACCGAGAGCCCCTCGCGGGGCTCTCGTATCGACTGTCGAGTGGAGGCGGCGGGAATCGAACCCGCGTCCACGGACGCGACAGGAAGGGCTTCTCCAAGCTCAGCCTGCGTTCAGTGTCTCGCCGCGTTGCACCACGCAGGCCGGTGCTCCGCTGGCCAGCCCGTCGTTGGAGTCCCCTGTGGCCGGCACGGACCCCCCGGCCACCAGGCAAGCCTCCTTCTGAAGGACTCCCTCCGCGGAGGCCCGGAGGGGCCACTCGTCACTTAGTCAGACTAAGCGGCGAGCGCGAGATCCAGATCGGACTTCGCATTTAGTGTGTGCTGGATGATTTACGAGGCCCACCAGCATCCTCGGCTTGCTACCCAACCCATCGGTTTCGCCCGCGTCGAAGCCAGGACGCCCCCGAGAGTGCTTTAAGCCTAGCACGGCCAACGTGGCGATTTCCGGGCCTTTCAGGCGCGGAAACGGGTCTTCATCTCGCGGTCGATCTCGCGGCGGACATCGCGGTCGGCGAGCGCGCGCCGCTTGTCGATGCCCTCCTTGCCGCGCGCGAGCGCGATCTCGGCCTTGACGCGGCCATCCTTGAAGTAGAGGCGCAGCGGGATCAGCGTCAGGCCCTTCTCGGCGACGCGCGAGGCGAGCTCCTCGATCTCGTGCTTGTGCGCCAGCAGCTTGCGGTCGCGCGTCGGCTCGTGGTTGGCGCGGTTGCCCTGCTCGTAGGGCTCGATCGTCGCGCCGACGAGCCACAGCTCTCCCCCGCGCTCCTGAGCGTACGCCTCGCGGAGTGCGACCTTGCCGGCGCGCAGCGACTTCACCTCGGTGCCCGTGAGCGCGATGCCGGTCTCGAGGCGCTCGAGGATGTGGTACTCGTGCCGCGCCTTGCGGTTGCTCGCGATCGTGCGTTCGCCTTCGGCCACTGAGGGAGTCTAGGGTCGCTTGCGTCGCTTGGGCGCCTTCTTGGGCGCTTTCTTGGAGGCGTTCTTCGGCGGACGGCGAGGCGTCGTCTTCTTGGCCGGCTTGCCGTGCGCGCGCGAGGCTTCGTGCTCGGGCACCAGGTCGAGCGTGGCGCGCCCGCGCGGCGGATCGACGGCGGTCACCACGATCGAGAGCTCGTCGCCGAGCTGGATCCTGCGCCCCGAGCTGCGGCCGACGAGCGCGACGCCGTGCTCGTCGCTGTCGAAGCGCTCGCGCGGGTCGAGGCGCCGCGCGGGCAGGAAGCCCTCGAAGACGTCGCCGAAGCGCACGAAGAGCCCGGCGCCGATGAGACCTGTGACGACGCCCTCGAAGCTCTGATGCCAGCCGTCGCGGCGCAGCCGGTCCTGCAGCAGGAACGCCAGGCAGATCGCCTCGGCGCGCCGCTCGGCATCGTCCGCCCCGCGCTCGACCTGCGAGCAGCGCAGTGCGGACTCCGGGAGGTCGCGCGCCTTCGGGGCGTCCTCGCCGAGACCGGCGAGCGCGCAGGCCGCGCGATGCACGACGATGTCGGGATAGCGGCGGATGGGCGACGTGAAGTGGACGTAGGCGGGCGAGGCCAGAGCGGAATGCCCGGTGTTGACCGGGTCGTAGCGCGCCTTCTGGAGCGTGCGCAGGAGCAGCGCCGCGAAGGGCTCGCGGGTTGCCGGGCGGTTTCGGATGATCGGCTCGAGCAGCTCGGCCTGGCGTGCCACCCAGCGCGCGGCATCGGAGCCGTCCGCGCGCTCCGGGAGCGGCGCGACGGGCAGGCCCAGCGCCGTCAGCCGGTCGACGAGCTGCAGGATCGCCTCGTGCTTGGGATGCTCGTGCACGCGGTAGAGCGCCGGTCGCCTGGCGCGCGCGAGCATGCCGCCCACGGCCTCGTTCGCGAGCAGCATCAGCTCCTCGACGAGTGAGTGCGCGCGCGGCTCCTCGTCCCAGCGCGCGCCGACCACGCGGCCGTCGGCGATCTCGAACGAGAGCTCCCGGGCCGCGAGCGTGAATGCCCCGCGGGCGTGCCGCCGTGCGCGCAGGTCGCGCGCCAGGGCATCCGCCCGGGCGATCAGCTCGCCGCTCGGGTGGTCGCGGCGGCCCTCCAGCACCTCGTGCACCTCGTCGTAGGTCAGGCGGGCGCGGCTGCGGATCAGCGCGCGGTGCACGTGCGGGGCGCCGGGCTTGCCGTCGGCCCCGACGCGCAGCTCGATGCTGACGACGCGGCGCACCTCGCCCGGGCGCAGGCTGCAGGCGTCGGCGGAGAGCTCGAGCGGGAGCATCGGCTCGACCGACCCGGGCACGTAGACGCTGCAGGTGCGCCGCGCCGCCTCCGCGTCGAGCGCACCGCCCGGCTTGACGAAACTGGCGACGTCCGCGATGTGCACCCACACGCGATGGCCGTCGCCATCCGGCTCGACGCTGATCGCGTCGTCGAAGTCGCGTGCCGTCGGCGGGTCGATGGTGATCGCCTCGAGCGCGAGGAGATCGGTGCGCTCGCCGTCCGGCTCGCGCGCGCGCGATGCGCGGCGCGCCTCCCGCAACGCGGCCTCCGGCCACTCCCGCGCGAGGCCGCGCTGCAGCAGCAACGCACGGAGCACGTGCTCGACGTCGTCGGGCGAGCCCAGCCGCTCGACGACGCGCGCACTGCCGCCGGCCCGCTCCACGACCACGAGCTCGCCCGCCTGCACCGCCTGCCCGGAGCGTCGCCCCAGCGCGAGCTGCTGGCCCTCGTCGAAGAGCGGCTGCGCCACGAGAAAGCGGCCGCGGCGCTCCACGATGCACGCGACGAGCTCTGGCCCGCCTTCCTCGTCGATCACAGGTGACGCGCGACGGACACTGCGTGCACGAGCAGCTGCGTCTTCACGGCCACGTCCGGGCGTACGCCACGGCCGTGGATGTCGAGCCCGTTGGGCGTGCGGTAGGTCGCCACGGTGAGCTTGACGGCGCCTCCGCCGGCGACCGCGACGACGGCCTGGATCGAGGCCTTGCCGAACGTCCGCGTGCCGACGACCTTCGCGCGCTTGTTCTCGCTCAGCGCTGCGGCGACGATCTCGGCTGCGCTCGCGGTGGAGCGATCGACGACGACGACGAGCGGCATGCGCGGCAGCGCCGTCTTGGCCGCCTGCACCGTCTTCCCGAGCATGTGAGCACCCGAGTACGAGACGATGTCGCCCTTCTCGAGGAAGACGTCGACCGTCGCGACCGCCTCCGAGATGAGTCCGCCCGGATTGCCGCGCAGGTCGAGCACCACGACCGGCGCGTCGCGCGCTGCCCGGCGCACCTGGCCCGCGACTCCGTGCGAGAAGCGCGTGATCCGGATGATCCGGACGGCGCCCTTGGACACGTCGTTCACGAGCACGGCGTGCTGCGCGATCGTGGCACGCGTCACCTTGACGGTGTGCGCGTGGCCGCCGGGGCGGCGCATGATGAGGCTGAGCGGGCCGCGCCGAGGCGCCTGGAGCTCTGCGAGCGCCGTGTCGAGGCGCCCGCTCACACGCCGGCCGTCCACCGCGAGCAGCATGTCGCCCTTGCGGAGGCCCGCCCGCGCGGCGGGCGACTGCGGCACGACCCCGACGATCCGCAGCGCCGTGCCCACTGGACGCACCCGCACGCCGACGCCGTAGAAGCCCTCGCGGGTATCGGCTCGCAGCGCCGCGTACTGCGCCGAGGTCAGGTAGCTCGTGAACGGATCGCGCAGCTGCGCGAGCAGCTGGGGCACCGTGCGGGCGGACGCCAGCGCGTTCGGATCGAGCGTGTGGACGTAGCGGTCGACGAGCACCTGCCGCACCACGTCGGTCAGGACGGGCGGCCCCGCAACCGGGGGCGCGGGGCTCTCGCCTCCGCGCCGCGTCGCGTAGCCCAGCGCGAATGCGACCACGACGGCGGCAACAACCGCGAACAGGCGGCTCAGACGCATGGCGCAATCACTGTAGCGCGTGGGGATTCACACCCGCAAGAACCGGCGCATCGTGACGCCCGAGCCGATCGCGCCCAGGAGCGTCCCGGCGAGCAGCAGCAGCGGCGCGAGCAACCAGAACGCGATCGCGTGCGCGCCGTCCTCGTTCAGCGAAGCGGCCGGCAGGTGGTCTTTGAGGAGGACGAGCGAGACGCCCAGTAACGCGATCGAGAGCACGGCACCGCCGAGGCCGCAGAGCATGCCCTCGAGGACGAACGGAAGGCGCACGAACCAGTTCGACGCGCCCACCAGCTTCATCACCTCGACCTCTCTGCGCCGCGCGAAGATCGAGAGCCGGATGGTGTTGGCTATCAGGGCGACGGCCGAGATCGCGAGTATGAGTATGAGCCCGCCGATCACCGCCTCGACCACGGCGGCGTTGCGCAGCAGCCGGTCGGCATCCCTCCCGCCGTACTTCACGCCGTTCGGCCCCTTCTCGGCCCCCGGCATGTCGCGTACCGAGGCGGCCACGACCTTGGCCCGGTCCGGGTTCTCGAGCGAGGCCTCCCACGAGGCCGGCAGCGGGTTCGTCAGCACGCTCTCCCACACGGCCTTCGGCACGCGCTGCTTGAGGCGCTGCCAGGCCTCGGCCTTGGAGACGTACTCGACGGCGTTCGGCTTGACGTCGGGGTTCTGCCTGAGGCGGGCGCCGATCGCCTTGATCTGCTGATCCGACGCGCGCTTGTCGAGGTAGACCGTGACGCGGACGCCGCTGCGCTCCTTGTCGACCTTGGCGTAGAGATACGTGCCGAAGAGCACGAACACGCCGAGGAAATACAGCACGATCAGCACCGTGACGGTGGCGGCGACGGTCGTCGCGAGGTTGTTGCGCAGGGCGCGCACGGCCTCGACGAGGAAGAAGTCGGCGCGGCGCAACTTAGAGCGTCTCCACGTAGCCGCCGCGGCGCTCGTCGCGCACCAGGCGACCGCGCTCGAGCGCGACCACGCGGCGGCGCATGCGGTCGACCATCTCGCGATCGTGCGTCGCCATGACGACCGTCGTCCCCGTGCGGTTGATGCGATAGAGCAGCTGCATGATCCCGACCGACGTGTCCGGGTCGAGGTTGCCCGTGGGCTCGTCGCAGATCAGGAGCGGCGGGTGGTTGACGAACGCGCGCGCAATCGAGACGCGCTGCTGCTCGCCGCCGGAGAGCTCGTGCGGGAAGCGGTCGAACTTGTCGCCGAGGCCGACGAGCTGCAGGATCTCGGGCACCTTCTCGTCGATCACCTGCCGCGGCTGGCCCTGCACCTCGAGCGCGTACGCCACGTTCTGGTACGCGTTGCGGTTGGGCAGCAGCTTGAAGTCCTGGAAGACGCAGCCGATGTTGCGGCGGAGCTGGGCGACGCGCGAGCGCTTGAGCGTGCCGAGCGAGCGGCCGCCGATCAGGATCGAGCCCTCGGTCGGGTCGAGCTCCTTGATCAGCAGGCGGATGAACGTGGACTTGCCCGAGCCGGACTGGCCGACCAGGAACACCCATTCGCCCTTGTCGATGCGCAGCGAGACGTCGCGCAGGCCGACGACCTTGCCGTCGTAGACCTTCGTGACGCGCTCGAGCACGATCATGGGCGTGCCGCCCGGAACCTTGACCCGGGGGGCGAGCTCGTCCTCTTCTGCGAGCAGCGCGAGGCGCTCCCCTCGCGAGAGTGTGCGAGTCGCGCCGTTACCGTTCCCGGCGGCGGCGTGCTCGAGCTCGATGTCGTCTCGCTTCAGCATGGCGGTGTGCTGCGGATCGCGTGACCCGCACATCCACGGCGCCGGACGCAACCGGCGGCGTGTCGGTGTACGACACGCGGCACGACGTTCCTTGCCCGGTCCGGTTGGGCTCGCGCCAGGATAGCACGGGACGTTGCGGCCACCCGCGGGCCTCGCGGGCGGGTAGAAGCCCTGCTAATCGTCATCACCGCCGTCGTTCGTCTCGCCCAGCGTGCCCGCCGCGGCCCCGAGCAGGTAGGCGCTGATGAACGGATCGATGGCGCCGTCGAGCACCCCCTGCGCGTTCCCGTCCTTGAGTCCCGATCGGTGGTCGTTGACCATCGTGTACGGGTGCAGGACGTAGGAGCGGATCTGCGAGCCGAACGCGTTGTCGCTGAGCGTCCCCCGCTCGCGCGCCAGCTCGGCCATGCGCGCCGCCTCCTCGCGCTCGAGCAGGCGGCTCTTGAGCACGCGCATCGCCGTGTCCTTGTTCGCGTGCTGCGAGCGCTCGTTCTGGCACTGCACGACGATGCCGGTCGGCAGGTGCGTGATGCGCACGGCGGAGTCCGTCTTGTTGACGTGCTGCCCGCCCGCGCCCGAGGAGCGGTACGTGTCGATGCGCAGATCGCTGTCGTCGATCTCGATCGCCGCGTCGGGCGGCAGCTCGGGAGCGACGTCGACCTGGGCGAAGCTCGTCTGCCGCCGGTGGGCGGAGTCGAACGGACTCAGGCGCACGAGCCGGTGCACGCCGCGCTCGGCTCCGAGCACGCCGTAGGCGTTCTCGCCCTGCACGCGGAAGGTGGACGACTTGAGGCCCGCCTCCTCCCCCGGCGTCGCGTCGAGCACCTCGAACTTGAAGCGGCGCCGCTCGGCCCAGCGCTCGTACATGCGCAGCAGCATCTCGGTCCAGTCCTGGGCATCGGTGCCGCCGGCACCCGCGCTCAGCGTGACGATGGCGTCGCCGCCGTCGTACTCGCCCGAGAACAGCGCCTGCTCCTGGAGCAGCGCGATCTCGGCCTCGAGTGCCGCGATCGAGCCGTCGGCCTCGGGCAGCATGGAGTCGTCCTCGCCGACCATCTCGAGCAGCGGCGGCAGGTCGCGGATCTCCGCCTCCAGGCGCCGGTACGTGTCGAGCTTGCGCTGCGTGCGGGACTGCTCGGAGCTGATCGCCGCCGCGCGCCTGGGATCGTCCCAGAAGCCCGGTGCCGACAGCTGCTCGTTCAGCTCGTCGAGCCGGAGTGCGAGCGCTGCCGGGTCAAAGATAGTCACGGACCCACGCCAGGCGGGCCCTCAACTCCTCGGCAGCGGTTTCGAGCTCGCTCTGCGTGCGCATCTACGCGGCCAGCCCGTGGCAGCGCTTGTACTTCTTGCCGGATCCGCAGGGGCAGGGGTCGTTGCGCCCGATCGCCTGGGCGCCGTTGCTCGAGCTCTGGCCGGTCGTGCTCGACGAGCCTCCGCTGCCGCCCGGCGTGAGCGTCGATGTCGACGAGCTGCCCGCATAGCTCTCCGAGCCGCCGCCGTCGTAGATCAGTCCGTCCGACTCGGGGTGCTCGAGCCCGGCGTCCTGTGCCGTCACCTCGACGTGGAAGAGCATCGACACGACTTCCTCGCGGACGCCCGCCATCATCGCCTCGAACATCCCGTGGCCCTCGACGCGGTACTCGACGAGCGGATCCTTCTGCGCCATCGAGCGCAGGTGGATGCCCTCGCGGAGGTAGTCCATGGAGTCGAGGTGCTCGCGCCAGTGCGCGTCGATGACCTGCAGCAGGAAGAAGCGCTCGAGCTGGCGCATGATGTCCTCGTCGAGCCCCGGCGTCTCGACGAGCTCCTGCTCCTTGCGCTCGTAGGCGAGGTGCGCATCCGCGATGCACTGCGTGATCAGCTCCTCGCGCTCGAGGTCGCCGAGCGGGCCGATGCCGTCCTTGTCGAACGAGACCGGGAAGACCTGGTTGAGGCCGGTGAAGAGCCCGTCCAGGTCCCATTCCTCGGGGAACGTCGACTCGGTGTGCGCCATCACGACGTCCTCGACGACCTCGTCGATCCATTCGAGGATCTCCTCGCGGAGGTCGTCGCCCTCGAGCACGCCGCGGCGCTCGGCGTAGATCACCTCGCGCTGCTTGTTGAGCACGTCGTCGTACTTGAGCACCTGCTTGCGCATGTCGAAGTGCATCTCCTCGACGCGCTTCTGGGCGCCCTCGATGCGCTTCGTCAGCATCTTGTGCTCGATCGGCTGATCCTCGCCGGGGCCGAGCTTGTCCAGGATCGTGAAGATCCGGTCGCCCGCGAACAGGCGCACGAGCTGATCCTCGGCCGAGAGGAAGAAGCGCGTCTCGCCCGGGTCGCCCTGACGGCCGGAGCGGCCGCGCAGCTGGTTGTCGATGCGCCGCGACTCGTGGCGCTCGGTGCCGATCACGTACAGCCCGCCGGCCTCGACCACGCCGTCGCCGAGCTTGATGTCGACGCCGCGGCCGGCCATGTTGGTCGCGATCGTGACCGCGCCCTTCGTGCCCGCGTCCTTGATGATCTGGGCCTCCTGGCCCTCCTGCCCGGTCCTCGCGTTGAGCACGTTGTGCGGGATGCCCTTGCGCTCGAGCAGGCCGGCGACGCGCTCCGAGACCTCGACCGAGATCGTGCCGACGAGCACCGGCTGGCCCTCGGCGTGCCGCTCGGCGATGTCGTTCACGACCGCGCGGAACTTCTCGTCCTCGGTCTTGTAGATGAGGTCGTTCTGGTCGAGGCGCGTGACCGGCACGTTGGTCGGGATCGGCACGACCTCGAGGCCGTAGATCTCGTGGAACTCGTTGGCCTCGGTGAGCGCCGTACCGGTCATGCCGGCGAGCTTGTCGTAGAGGCGGAAGTAGTTCTGGATCGTGACCGTGGCGACGGTCACGTTCTCCGCCTCGATCTTGACGCCCTCCTTGGCCTCGACGGCCTGGTGCAGGCCCTCCGACCAGCGGCGGCCTTCCATGATCCGGCCCGTGAACTCGTCGACGATCTTGACCTCGCCGTCGACCACGAGGTACTCGACGCCGTTGTTGTAGAGCGCCTGGGCGCGCAGCGCCTGGATCAGGTGGTTGACCACCTGGCTCGAGCCCGGGGCGTACAGATTCTCGATGCCGAGCGCCTTCTCGGTCTTCGCCACGCCCTGCTCGGTCGGCGCCGCGGTCTTGCGCTTCTCGTCGACCTCGTAGTCCTCGCCCAGCTTGAAGCCCTTGACGATGTTCGCGAACGTGTAATACGTGTCCGAGGACTCCTCGGGCTGGCCCGCGATGATCAGCGGCGTGCGCGCCTCGTCGACGAGGATCGAGTCGACCTCGTCCACGATCGCGAACGTGTGCGGCCGCTGGACGGTCTCCGCGAGCTCGGTCGCGAGGTTGTCGCGCAGGTAGTCGAAGCCGAACTCGGAGTTCGTGCCGTAGGTGATGTCGCACTCGTAGGCGGCCTTGCGCGCCTCGGGCTCCATCTGCGCCTCGATCACGCCGACGGTCATCCCGAGCGCCTCGTAGACCGGTCGCATCCACTCGGCGTCGCGGCGTGCCAGGTAGTCGTTGACCGTCACCAGGTGGGCCCCGTCGCCCTCGAGCGCATTGAGGTAGAGCGGCAGCGTGGCCACCAGCGTCTTGCCCTCGCCGGTCTTCATCTCGGCGATGGCGCCCTCGTGCAGCACGGCGCCGCCGACGAGCTGGACGTCGAAGTGGCGCATGCCGAGCGTGCGCCGGGCGGCCTCGCGCACACAGGCGAAGGCCTCGGGCAGCAGATCGTCGAGCTCGTCGCCGTCGGCGATGCGCTCGCGGAACTCGTCGGTCTTGGCGCGCAGCGCCGCGTCGTCGAGCTTCTCGATCGTCGGCTCCCACGCCGTCGTCTCCTCTGCGACGAGCTCGAGGCGACGCAGCAGGCGTCCTTCGCCGGCGCGGAGCAGCTTGTTGAGAAAGTCGACCATAACCTCTACAGACAGGTGAATTTCCGCCGAAACAGGCGGTGAAAGCGCGTGGCGCTCCTACCTGAAAGGTAGCAGGCGGACCTAAGACGACCCCCTTTCGGGGCGCCGCCGGCAGTCAGCCCTGAACCGGCTCGATCACCCCGAGATTCCCGTCGCGACGGCGGTAGATGACCGCCACCGCATCGCTTTCGGCGTTCAGGAAGACGTAGAACTCGTGCCCGACGAGCTCGAGCTGCAGCGCGGCCTCGTCCGGATCCATCGGCTTCATGTTGAAGCGCTTCGTCTTGACGATCGTGGGCACCGGCAACTCCGGCTCGGCGCCGTTCGCCTCCGCCGCCGCCGTGGCCGCCTCGTCCGCGGCGGAGAGCGGCAGCAGGGCCTCGATGTCGCGCGCCTGGTGGTGCGGCCGCCAGTGCCGCCGGCGCTCGCGATAGCGCCGCACCTGGCGGTCGAGCTTGTCCACCGCGAGGTCGATCGCCGCGTACATGTCCGGAGCGGACTCGTGGGCGCGCAGCACCGGCCCGTTCGTCCAGACGGTCAGCTCGGCGTACTGGTTGGCGCTGATCGACGGGTTGCGCTCGATCGCGAGCTCCAGGTCGACGCGCGTGTCCTCGGTGAGGTGGCGCTCGATGCGCGCCAGCTTGCGGAGCGCGTACTCCCGAATCGGCTCGGTGACATCCAGGTTCCTGCCGCTGACCTGAAGCTGCATCACGTGCCTCCCCGCTCGGGTACGTCGTACCCAGGAGTCTGCCACGGGGCGGCGCTCTCGCAAAGGACCGATCGAGGGGCGTGCGCGCGAGCGTGATCACGTGGACCTGCTCTGCGCCCGCTCGCAGCAGCGCCCGGGCGCACTCGTCGACCGTGGCGCCGGTCGTGTAGACGTCGTCGACGAGCGCCACCGAGCGAGGGCCCGGCGCGAGCGGCGAACGCGTCGCGCACGTTGCGCCGGCGGGCGACGGCGTCCAGGCCGCGCTGCGGCCGCACGCCGCGCGTCCGGCGCACGAGCGGCACGACCGGCAGGTCCCACCAGCCGCCGAGCTCCGCCGCCAGCTCCGCGGGCGGGTCGGCCCCGCGCTCCAGGCGCCGGTCGCGCACGGCCGGCACGACTGCGATCGCCTCGACGCGCGGGCGCGGCAGCTCGTGGGCGACGAACGCCCCGGCCAGTCGCGCAGGTGAGATCTCGCCGCGCTTCCAGCGCGCCACGACGTCGAGCACGGGGCCTTCGAGCCAGAGCGCGGAGCGCGCAGTCGTGAACCAGCGCAGCCGCGCGCAGGCGCGGCAGGTGCCGACCGACAGCGCGGTCGGTGCGCCGCAGCGCTCGCACAGGGGCGCGGCCAGGGCCCGGACGCGCTGGCCGCAGTCGTCGCACATCCACTCCCCCGGTCGCCGGCAGGCGGCGCAGCGTCGCGGCAGCACGAGGCGCAGGAGCGAGGCGAGACGAGGACATGCGGCCAGGCTACGAGCGGCCCATGTGACGTGTCTGTCGCGGAGCGTGCCGGAAGTGTCGAAGCGCGCCCCGGGCCGTCAGGTCGCCGCGGCCGGCAGGCTCTCCCCGTACGGCGCCCGGTGCACCCCCGCCTCGGTCACGATCGCCGTGATGTTCGCCGCCGGGGTGACGTCGAAGGCGGGATTCGCGACCTGCGTCCCCGCCGGAGCGAGCGCGCGTCCGCCGAGCTGCGTGACCTCGTCGCCCGCGCGCTCCTCGATCGGGATGCCGGCTCCGCTCGCGATCGCGTGGTCGATCGTCGAGGACGGCGCGACGACGTAGCACGGCACGCCGTGCGCGGCTGCGAGCACCGAGAGCGTGTAGGAGCCGATCTTGTTCGCGGCATCGCCGTTGCGAGCGATGCGGTCGGCACCGAACACGACCGCGTCGACCAGCCCGCGCGAGAACAGCTGCCCCGCAGCGACATCGGCGATGAGCGTGTGCGGGATGCCGTCCTCGGCCAGCTCCCACGCGGTCAGGCGTGCGCCCTGGAGCAGCGGCCGCGTCTCGCCCACCCAGACGTGGATGCCCGGGTCGCGCGCGTGCGCCGCGCGCACGACGCCGAGCGCCGAGCCGTAGCCGCCGGTGGCGAGGCCGCCCGCGTTGCAGTGCGTGAGCACCCTGGCGCCACCGGCGAGCAGCTCCGCGCCGTGGCCGCCCATCGCGCGGCAGCGGGCGACCTCGTCGTCATGGATGCGACGGGCGAGCGCGGCGAGGGCCGCGCGCAGATCGTCCGGCGTGCCGTCCGCCCCTGCGATGACGTCGTCGCAGCGCGCGAGGGCCCAGCCGAGGTTGATCGCCGTCGGCCGCGAGGCAGCGAGCTGGGCGCTCGCATCGGCGAGCTCGGCGCGCAGGGCGGGGATGCCGGTCGCGCTCGATCGGCGGGCGGCCTGTGCCATCCCCATCGCGGCAGCGATGCCGATCGCGGGCGCGCCGCGGATCGCGAGCTCGCGGATCGCCGCGCAGAGCTCGGGCACCGTCGCACAGCGCCGGTCGACGCGCTCGCCGGGCAGACGCGTCTGGTCGAGCAGCACCACCGCGTCGTCCTCGAGCCGGATGACGTCAGCGGGCGCGAGCACGATCTCCTACTTCGCCGCGGCGAGGGCCCGCTTGAGCTCGACGATCCGGTCGATCTCGTACGGATCGACGCCGGCGGCGCGCGCGGTGTGCACCGAGGCGTGGTCGAGCAGCGAGAGCAGCCAGAAGGCGCGCGCCGCGCGCGTCTGACCCTGACCGGTGAGGACGCGATGCAGCGTCGCGTCGTCGTCGATCAGACGGGGCGTCGTGACGATGCTCGCGCGCACGGTGGGCGGGTCGTCGGGATCGGCCAGGTGGATCGCGGCATGGCGCCCACCCGTGCGCGCTGCGCCGGCCCAGCCGACGATCTCGTTGTGATCGGCCTCCGGCAGCTCGCCGAACGCGGCGACGGACTTCGCGTTCTCGTTCAGCTGGCTCTTGAAGCGGCGCGCGACGGCCGAGAGCGGGCCGTGGCCGTAGACCCAGGTGGTCGTCACGGCGACGGCCTCGCCGAGCTCGCTCGCGAGGCTGCCGCCGCGATCGCCCGCGACGGTGTCGCAGGCGTGCGCGGCGGCGCGGATGTCGCCGGCGACGGCCGGCGTGACGCCGGCGTGCTCGAGCGCAGCGGCCAGCGCCCCGAAGAGCGATCCGAGCGCGGCCCGCGGTGGCAGGCCGCCGGGGACGCGCACGACCTTGCCTCCGCCCGCGCTCGTGACCGAGCCGAGCGGGTCGCCCGCGGTGACCGCGATCACGTCGGCGCCGCTCGCGAGCGCCGCCTTCGCAGCGGCGAGCGTCTCGGCGGTCCCGCCGCTGTAGGACACCGCCACCACCAGGTGGCCCGGGCCGACCCAGCCCGGCAGGGCCGCGGCGCGGTTGACGACGACGGGAGCGCGCAGCGAGTCGCGCCACAGCGCCTCTGCGAGGCTGCCGCCGATCGCGGAGCCACCGAGCGCGCTGATGGTGACGGACGCGGGCGCATCACCCTGCGCGCCGCCGAGCGCGGCCTGTCCCGCGGCGTAGCCCTCGCGCAGCTGCGCCCCGAGCCGGCCGACCAGTCCGAACATCTCCTCGTACAGGCTCATCGAGCTCCTTCCGGGAAGACGCGCTCCCCCTCGGCGATCTCTGCACCGGCGGGAATCGCAACGCCCGCTCCGACGACGGCGCCCGCTCCGATGTGCGCACCGGCGCCGATCTGCGCGCGCGGCCCGATCGACCGCGGCATCCACGACGGCTCCCTCCCCCACCCGCGCCCGCTCCTGCACCACGGCGCCGCGCAGCTGAGCGAGCGCGTCGATCTGCGCATCGGCCGCGACCGAGCTGCCGGCGCCGATGCGCGCGCCTGCCGCCACGACGGCTCCCTCCGCGACGTGGCACGGGGCATCGAGGACGGCATCGACCGAGACGGTCGCGCGCTCGTCGGTCCAGCACGCGCCCGGCTCGAGTCCGGGCAGCTCCGAGTGGATGCGCCCGCCGAGCAGGTCGTGGTGCGCCGCGATGTAGCTCTCGGGCGTGCCGACGTCCGACCAGTAGCCGCCCTGCGCGAGCGCGAAGAGGCCCGCGCCGACGAGCGAGGGAAACGTCTCGCGCTCGATCGAGACGGGCTGGCCGTCCTCGATCAGGTCGAGCACGCCGGCCTCGAGCACGTACGCGCCCGCGTTGATGAGATTCGTGTCGATCTGGGCGGGCTCGGGCTTCTCGAGGAAACCGAGCACGCCGCCACCCGGCTCGGTGCGCACCAGCCCGTAGCGGCTGGGATCCTCGACCGGCGTGAGCGCGATCGTGGCCACCGCCGAGGTGGCGCGGTGAGCCGCGACCAGATCGGCCAGCGGCGCGTCGGCGAGGATGTCGCCGTTGAGCGCCAGGAACGTCTCGGACACCCGCCCGCGCGCGGCATGGCGGATCCCGCCGGCCGTGCCCATCGGCCGCGGCTCGACGACGTACTCGAGCTCGAGTCCGAGTGCGCGATCGCCGAAGCAGGCCTGGATCGGGTCGGGCAGGTAGCCGCACCCGAAGATGACACGGGTCACTCCGGCCTCGGCGAGCCGCTCGAGGACGTAGGCGAGCAGTGGCCGCCCGAGCAGCGGGAGCACCGGTTTGGGGCGTTCCAGGGTGAGCGGGCGCAGGCGCGTGCCCTCCCCGCCCACGAGCACGACGGCATCCACGTGATGACTCTAACCCGATCGGCGTTTTCTACTCGCCACGCCCGACGCCCTCGTACGTGAATCCGGCCGCGCGCGCGGCCTCGGGGTCGAGCAGGTTGCGACCGTCGATCACGAGCGGCGTGCGCATGACCTCGAGCAGGGAGCCATCGGCGAACGGCGTCACGAACTCGGGCCATTCGGTCACGATCACGACCGCGTCGGCGCCGCGCGCGGCCTCGAGTGCGCTCTCGGCCAGGTCGATGCCGCGCGGCAGGACGCCGGCCGCCTGCCGGTGGGAGACGATGGGGTCGTAGCCGGCGACGTCCGCGCCCTCGGCGATCAGGCGTGCCGCGAGCACGACGCTCGAGGCCTCGCGCATGTCGTCCGTGTCCGGCTTGAAGGCCAGGCCCCAGAGCGCGATGCGGCGGTCGCGCAGCGAGCCGAGGTGGCGCTTGAGCTTCGCGACCGCGCGGCGCTTCTGCAGCTCGTTGACCTCGATGACCGCGCTCAGGAGCTGGAAGTGGTAGCCGCTGTTGCCCGCGAGCTGCTTGAGGGCGGCCACGTCCTTCGGGAAGCACGAGCCGCCGAAGCCGAGGCCCGGGCGCAGGAAGCTCGAGCCGATCCTGGCATCCAGCCCCATCCCGCGCGCGACCAGGTCGACGTTCGCCCCGACCTCCTCGCAGACGTTCGCGATCTCGTTGATGAACGAGATCTTGGTCGCGAGGAACGCATTCGAGGCGTGCTTGATCATCTCCGCCGAGGTGACGTCCGTGATCAGCTCGGCCCCGCCGAACGTGCGGTAGAGCGCCGCGATGCGCTCGCCGACCGCGGGCTGCTCCGCCCCGACGACGACGCGGTCGGGGTGCTGGAAGTCGCGGATCGCGCTGCCCTCGCGCAGGAACTCCGGGTTCGAGACGTATCCGACCTGCTGCAGGCCGCGTTCGTCGAGCGTGCGCCGCAGCCGCGCGCCGGTGCCCGGCGGCACCGTCGACTTCATGACGAGCACGGCGTCCGTCGTGCCCTGCGGGATGGCGGCGATCACGGCCTCGACGCGGCTCAGATCGGCGTCGCCCGAGGCGCTCGGGGGCGTGTCGACGCAGACGAAGGCGATGTCGGCCCGCTCGAAGAGCTCGGTCGCCGACGACGTGAACGTCAGCCGCTCGCGACCGCCGGTGAGCAGCTCCTCGACGCCGGGCTCGTGAATCGGCGCCTCGCCCGCGCGCAGGCGCGCGAGCTTGGCCTCGTCGATGTCGAGGCAGACGACGTCATGGCCGGCCTCCGCGAAGCAGGCCGCCGTGACGAGCCCGACGTAGCCGACGCCGATCACGCCGAGCCGCTCTGGTGTCATGCTCCCGCCCTGCGTCGAGGATCAGGCCGCCGGCGCCCGGCGTGCGGGCACGAGGCTCTTCGCGATCGCGATCATCGTCTCGGGCGACAGCCTGTCGTCGAGCGAGTTGTTGATCCAGACGACCACGCCGCCGGCCGCCTTGCACGGCTCGCCGCCGTAGAACACGGCGATGCGGTGGATCGCGGTGCCGTTCGTGTAGATGCGGACCTGGCGCTTCTCGCCCTTCTGCGTCCAGCAGACCTGCCGGCTCGGCTGCTCGAGGATCGGCGCGTCGATCCACAGCGTGTAGCGCAGGCCCCACGCATGCGACGAATCGAACGCCGTGCGCGCATCGACGGACAGGAACTTGCCGTGCTTGCCGAGGCGGTACATCCGGAACGCGTTGTCGCCGGTCTCGATGGCCTCGCCGTACTCGGAGCCGGTGGGCACCTTCGACGGGACGAGCAGCTTGTAGCCGATCTTCTTCTGGTACACGAAGAAGTCGCCCAGGTCGTGCGAGGCGGCGGGCTGCACCTGCGGCGCCGACGGCGGCGGGGCCTCGAGCTTGGCGGCCTGCGCGGGCGGCGGCGTCACGCCCGAATACGCGGAGCCGATCGCCACGACGACGTCGGCGCCGAGGCCGTAGTCGCTGAGCGCCGCAGGCAGGAGCGTCGAGGAGCTCGTATCGCCCAGGGAGCGCCGCAGCCGCTCGGCCGAGAGGCGGGCGCGCGAGTTGGTGTAGTAGACGGCGGTCGAGAACAGGTCTGCCTTGGGCAGCGTTCCCGCCACGCCGGTGTGCGTCCAGCCGGCCTTCTGGAGCGCGATCATCGCGCTCGTCGCGACGCCCTGCACGCCGGAGCCGTTCACCGTGACGACCTTGAGCTTGGCCGGCGGGATCGCCTTGGGCCCGGTCTTCTTCTTCGCCGGCTTCTTGGCGCCGCCCTCGACGGTGCCGCCGAAGCGGCTCGCGACGGCCTGCGAGATGGCCGGGTTGGGATTCTGGAACTCGGTCACGGCCTTCCGGATCGCCTCGGGGGACGCCGTCACGACGGAGGCGCCGCCGATCATCGGCGTGTCGCCGACCAGCCGCACCTGCACCATCTTGCCGCGCGGGATCTCGGCCAGCAGCTTGACGTAGCGCAGGATCGTCTTCGGGCCGAGCGACTGGCCCTTGGCCGAGCCGCGCACCTTGAGGTCGTTCGGCAGCGAGTCGAGCAGGCCGATCAGACCCGTGCCCGCCGACCAGATGTCGAGGCGGCGCTTGAACTCCCGCACGAACGCCTGCTGGCGCGCCGTGCGCAGGAAGTCGGAATCGAGGTGCCGGTAGCGCACGTACTCGAGCGCGTGCAGGCCGTTGAGCTTCTGATAGCCCGGCTTGATGTCGATCGCCGCGTAGTTGCCCGACGATCCGTCCGCGTGGTAGTAGCGCCGGTCGACGTCGATGTAGACGCCGTGGAACGTGTCCACCGTCTTGCGGAAGAGGTGGAAGTTGACCGGGACGTAGTAGTTGATCTTGACGCCGAGCAGCTGGCTCACGGTCTTGATCGCGAGCGGCGCGCCGCCGTTCGCGTAGGCGTCGTTGATCTTGCTCTTGCCGTAGCCGGGGATGTCGACGTAGAGGTCGCGCGGGAGCGACAGCAGCGAGAGCACCTTCGTCTTCGGGTCGACCCGGATCAGCATCAGCGTGTCCGAGTGCCCGCGCGCGTTGCCCGAGCCGTAGCGCTTGTCGTAGCCGAGTACCAGCGCGACGGCCGGCTGCGTCGCCGGATCGATCACCTGCTCGAGCTGCTGGTCGGCGGCCTTGAGGTTCGGGTCGTTCGTCGTCGTGATGCGCTCGAGCCGGTTCCAGACGTAGTAGGCGACCGCCCCGCCGACCGTGACACCGCTCATCAGCACGATGGCGAGCGTCCAGCGCAGGATGCGCCAGAACGTCCAGCGCTTGTGCGGGCGCCGCGCGGTGTAGACGTTGATGTCGGACGGCGGGCGCAGGAACATGCCGCCTCCGAGTTGCGTGTCCACACTCACGGGCATGCCTCGGCGGACCGTCGCGAGCGCGTGACGGCGTGCGTGTGCTGAGGCTCTCGTAGACGGGATCCCACCATGCGGAGCGCAGGTCGAGGTGCGACGCGCGGCTCGGGCAAGTGTAAACGATGATCCGGCGGGCGCCCGACGCCCCGGGGCGGGCGGCATGTAACCCTGAAGGGATCTGCGCCGCGCACCCCGATAGTCGCTCCACATGAGTGCGCCGCTCGCCGACGCCCTGCGCCGGCTCGGTCTGCCCCTCGACGAGACCGTCGACGACGGCGACCTGGGCGAGGCCTACCGTCGCGCAGCGCGTGAGAACCACCCGGACGGAGCCCCCGACGAGGAGCGCGAGCGGCGCGGCGAGAGCATGCGCGAGATCAACGCGGCACGCGACCTCGTGCGGCTGTCCCTCGAGCTGCTCTCCGAGCGTCCCTACACCGAGCTCAGCGACCGCGACAACGGCACTCCCGCGCCCGCCTGGTGGGAGGACGCGATCTTCGAGGATCCGTCCGGCCTCGGCGTCCGCTGGAACCCGGGCGCGGTGCGGATCCCCTGGCGCCAGCGCTTCGAGCAGGCCCGCCTGGCGCTCTGCATCGCAGTCGGCGACACCGTGACCGTCGAGGGGGACGGCGTGCTGGCGCTGGGCCGCGTCGAGGCCTTCGACAGCTCCGTGCGCGTCAGCCGGCGCACCGCCTGGGGCGGACTTCCGGTCGAGCTGCGGCGGATCGGCGTCGAGGTGCGCTTCCCGGACGGAACCGTGTCGACCGTCGATGCCGCGGACGTTCGCGCTGCGGGCTGGCACTGCCCCGTCTGCGGCCGCACCTCGACCCTGGGCGAGCCGCGCGAGCGGCCCTGCCCGCGCTGCATCCGGCGCTCGCGGATCGACTACGACCGCTGGAGCGACCTCGGGCGCCGCTGGCGGCGGCTGCATCGCAAGCTGCGCGAGCTCGACCGCGTCGCGACCGTCTTCGCGCCCCGGCGCTCGCCCGCGTACCGCGAGATGGAAGACGGGCTCGCCGACGCCCGCAGCCGCGTCGAGTCGCTGAGCACGACCGTGGCGGCGATGGACGCGGCGCTCGCCGCGGCCGAGGCCGGCATCGCGGAGGCCGAGCTGCGGGAGTCGCGCACGCGCACCCAGGGCGGCGCGGAGCGGCGCCGCCGCGAGCGCTCGCGCCATGCCGCCGAGGCCAAGCGCGTGCGCACCGCCCGCGATCGCACGGCCGCCCTGCTCGACGAGCAGCGCATGCGCGTCGTCGAGCTCGATCGCGAGCGCTCGCGCCTCGAGCGCGAGCTGCGCGCGCGTCACGAGGCGGGCGAGCGGGCGCGCCGCCGCGGTCAGGCGAAGCGCGACGCCGAGCGCGAGGCGGCCCTGCGCGAGCTGCGCACCGTCGAGATCGAGCTGGGCGCGGTCGCACCGGATGCGATCGCCCTGCTCGGCGGGTTCGACAGCTGGCGACAGGCGCCGGACAAGTGGCTGATCGAGGGTACCGCCGGCTGATGCCCGCCGCGGGCGACGCGGTCGCGCGTGGAGCCACGGCAGCCGATCTGCCAGGCGTGCGCGGCGCTTGGTATGGTCATCCGAGCGCGACGTCGAGCAATCTCGTGGGGAGCTTCCGTGAGTGAGTCTGCCGTGGACGCGGCCGACGCAGAGGCCGCTGCGACCGAGTTCCGCCGGACGATCGCGGCGATCGAGAGCCAGGTCAGCACGTCCATCGTCGGCCAGCGCGAGGCGATCCGAGGCGTGATGATCAGCCTCGTCCTGGGAGGCCACGCCCTGCTCGAAGGCGTGCCGGGGATCGGCAAGACCAGCATGGTGCATGCGTTTGCCGGCGCGCTCGGGATGACGCACAACCGGATTCAGTTCACGCCCGATCTGATGCCGGCCGACATCACCGGCACCGTCGTGCTGGTCGACAGGCCCGACCACGGACCGCAGCTCGTCTTTCAGCCCGGCCCGCTGTTCGGCGGCTTGATCCTCGCCGACGAGATCAATCGCGCCTCGCCCCGCACGCAGAGCGCGCTGCTCGAGGCCATGCAGGAGGGCACGGTCACGTTGGGCAACGACACCCATCAGCTGCCGCAGCCGTTCTCGGTGCTCGCGACCCAGAATCCGATCGAGATGCAGGGCACCTATCCCCTCCCGGAGGCGCAGCTCGACCGCTTCCTGCTCAAGCTGCATTTCGACTACCCGACGGTCGACGAGCTCACGGCGGTGGTGCGCCGCACGACAGACCTGCCACCAAGGGCTGCGCCGGTCTCCGACGGCGAGACCCTGCTCCGCATGGGCGCGTTCGCCCGTTCCGTGCCCGCCGCCTCGCCGGTGCTCGACTACGCGAGCCGTCTCGTGATCGCGCTGCAGCCACGCGAGGGCGCCGCCGAGAGCGTGCGCAGCTACGTCCGCCTTGGCCCGAGTCCGCGCGGCGCCCAGGCGCTCACGCTGGCGGGCAGCGTCTCGGCGCTGATCTCCGGGCGTCATCACCTCGCGTACGAAGACATTCGCTCGGTCGCCCTACCGGCGCTGCGGCATCGTCTGATCCTGACGTTCGATGCCGAGCGGAACGGCGTGACGGCGGACGACATCGTCGCCGAGGTCGTGCGGGACCTGCGCGAAGACGCGCCGTGAGCAGCACCGAGCGGCCGCTGCTCGACGCCGACCTGCTCCGGCAGCTCGAGCGCCTGCGCCTGACGACGCTCACGGCGATCGTCGCCGGCCTCGTGGGCGAGCGCGAGGGCCGTGCCCAGGTCGCGCGTCTGGAGTTCGCGGACTACCGGCCGTACGTCGCGGGCGACGAGCTGCGCCGCATCGATTGGAACATCTACCGCCGCCTGCGCCAGCTCGTCGTCAAAGTGGGTGCCGAGGACGGACGGCTCTCGCTCGCGCTGCTCGTCGACACGAGCCGCTCGATGCGGGTCGGCGAGCCGAGCAAGTTCCGCGCAGCGCAGCGGATGACTGCCGCGCTGGCGGCGATCGCGCTGCTGCGCGGAGATCAGGCCGAGGTACACGTCCTCGGCGACGGCCGCTCACGCACGCTCATGCGACTGGATGGGCCTCGCCAGATCACGACGCTCGCGAGCGAGCTCGAGCGCCTACCGGAGTCGCACGGCACGGGTCTCGAGGCCGCGCTCGCCGACCATGCGCGCGCCAGAACCACGCGCGATGTCGCGTTCCTGCTGAGTGACGCCCACGTCCCGCCCGGGCGAGCTCGCTCCTGCGTTGCGCACGCTCGCGTACTGCGCCCGCACGGCCGGCCTGATCCACGTCGTCGCCGGCGACGAGCCGGAGACGTCGTTGCGCGGGCCCGTGGAGCTCCGCGACGCGGAGAGCGGCCGGGTCATCGAGACGACACTCGACGAGGCGAGCGCCGCCGAATACGCCGAACGCTTCGCCCGCTTCGGCGCGACCGTGCGCGAGCAGTGCCGCGAGCTCGGTGTGCGCTATCTGCGCATGCGCAGCGACGAGGACGTTCTGAAGCTCTTGCTGGCGCACGCGGAGGAGCTCGCCGTCAGCGTCGCCTGAAGTGCGTGCGCGCAAGCATGCGAGACGCGACCGACACCAGGAAGAGCGCGATCGCGATCGCGAGCAGCGGCACGCGCAGCGAGCGCGAGTCACCCGTGATCGCGCCCAGATCGTCCGCCTGGAGGAGTCGCCCGCCGGTCAGCTCGGCAAGCTGCCCGAGTGTCGACGGCCCGAGCGCCGTGGGCAGGTACTCGGCGGCGTACGGGACGTCGACGCGCACGCGCCGCGCGCCTCCGAGCGCGGTCGGCAGTGAGATCGTCAGCGGGTAGCTGCCCACGGGCAGCGCGGGCAGATCGGCGGTGTAGACGCTCGGCGCGCTCTCCTCGAGTACCACTGGCACGACCCCGCCGCCGGGGCGCTCGAGCACGCCGCTCAGTCTCGTCTCGGCCGTCGGCCCGGCGGCAGCGAGGTCGACCTCGAGCGCCAACGACGTCCCGACCCGGGCCGTCGCCGCAGCCTGCTCGGCGGGCAGGCCGCGGGCGGCCCAGCGCACGGCGTCGTTCCAGAGCGCTGTCTGATTCGTCCAGCGGGTCGCCCAGGGCGCGCCGAGGCCCGGCGTCCACGACACGACGCGCCCCGTGCCGTAGCCCCATTGGGCGAGCGCCGGCTCGGTCCTACCGCTGGCGCTCCGCGCCTCCAGGTCGACCTGAGCGCCCGGGCGCAGGCGAGTTACCACGTTGCCCGAGAGTGACGGCAGGTCAGCGCCGGCCAACGAGCGCACGATCGGGCTGCTGCCGCGTGGAAGCACCTGCTGCGCACCGATGATCTGGATGGGCTCCGCGCTCAGGCGCGTCTCCCTGACGAAGATCTTGGGCAGATCGCCGGCGAGCTTCGTCGCGTACGCGCGGCCGCCGGTCGCCTTCGAGATCCTGCGCAGGAGCGCCGCATCGACATCGGTTCCGAGCGCGATCGTCGCAACGGCGATGCGGTGGCGCTTGAGCTGCGCCAGGAGAGCCGTGTAGTCGCGCGGCTGGCTGATGCCGTCGGTGAGCAGGATCATGTGGCGATTCTGCGACTGGCTGGTGAGCAACTGATCCAGTCCCGCCTTGAGTCCGCGGTAGATGTTCGTGCCGCCGTCCGCGGTCACGCCCCCGATGCGCCCGAGCACGCGCTTCTCCGCGGCGCCCGGCGTCACGCGCTGCATCTCGAGGATCTGTCCAGCGACGCTGTCGAAGCCGACGATGCCGAGCTCGTCGCCGTGTGACGAGACGAACTGCGCGGTCTGCCGCGCCGCGCCCTTGGCCATCGTCATCTTGGGAATGCCCTCGCCACCGGCGGTGTCGGCCATGCTGCCGGAGCGATCCAGCACGAGCTCGACCGCGAGGTGGCGGCGCTGCAGATCGCCGGGACTGAGGCTCGCAACCGGGAGCACGCGGTCGAGCGCGGTGTGCGCATATCCACCGAGCGAGTACGCGTGGCGGCCGCCGAGCGTGAGCAAGCCGAGGCCGCCGTCCTGCACGGCTGCAGCGAGCGCGCCGATCTGGCTCGCGCTGAGCAGGTTCGCCGGAACGTCGTCCAGTACGACCGCGTCGACGGCCGCGTAGCCCGCCGCGCCGCGCGGAAGCGAGGCGGGCGGCGCGACGGTTGCGCGCAGCCCGCGGGCCGCGAGGATCGCGGCGATCGGCGGGGATGGCACAGCCGACGCCACGATCACGCGCGGTGGTGGACCGATCCTGACGCTTCCCGTGAGCACGTCGTTCTCCGCCCGCTCGTCGCCGGCGAGGACCACGCGCGCCCGGAAGGAGTGCCAGCCGGCGCTGACGGCCGTGTACGAGAGCGTGAACGGATTCTCGCCCGTGTGCAGCTGGATGGTCTGACTCCCAGACCCACCGCCATCGAGCGCGACCGAGAGCGTCGCCCTGGAGGCCATCGTCGAGCGCACGGTCACCACCAGGGAAATCGTGTCGCCCTGGTGCACGCCTGCGGGCGCGTCCACACGGGTGATCGCCGCGTCGCGGCGGCCGCTGTTCTCGAGCGGCACGACATCCACCGTCACGTCGCGGGCGCGAGCCGCGGCGGCAGCGCGAGTCGCGTCCCCGGTCGTCTCTTCCCCGTCGCTCAGCACGACGACGCGACCTCCCCTCGGCGAAGCGGCGACGGCAGCTGCGACGGCTCCCTCGAGGTCGGTCGCGCTGCCGGACGCACGTCGCCGCCGTGGCCGTGGGAGGCAATGCGCCGGCGCGCGCGGCAAAGCCGACGATGCGGCACGGTTGGACACAGCCGTTCGGGTTCGCACGGTCGATCCAGCGCGCTTCGAGAGCGCGCATGTGGGCGTCGACGCTCGCGGAGCGGTCGACCGCGAGCACGGCGCGCGGCGCGCGCGAGCCGGTGTGCAGATCGGCCAGTGCACCGACCGCTGCGAGCGCGCTCAGCACGGCGGCGGTGCCCGCCAAGCTGACCCGGCGGCGCAGGTGACTCGCCGTCACGTCTGCCACCGCAGCCGTCGCCAGTAGATCCACTCGCCGCCGATCGCGATCAGCGCCAGTGCGATCAGAAAGGAGCTCAGCGAGCTCGTCTCGCGTGGCGCGACTGTTCGCGCCCACGCGGTGAGGTCGATGGGTCCAGCCGCCGTCGCGGCGCTCGCGGCCACCGGGACACTCGCCGTCAGGACGCGGCGGTGAACGACGCCCGGGCCACGTCGCCGTGACGGTGTACGCGCCCGCCGCGAGTCCGGCGATGCCGGCGGGCCGGCCGCTCAGTGCGACACTCTGCGATGCGCCCGTCCCGGCCGTGACCGTGGCTCGCGTCGCGCCCGGGAGCGAGTTGATCACGAGCGAGCCGCGGTCACCGATCGACGTCCATCCGGCGGCCCAACGCTCCAGGTTGCGCGCAAGGATGGGGAACGCCGGGAGCTGCGCCAGATTGGATCTCGCGGGGTCGAAGGCGAGTACCGCCACGCGCTGACGGCCGTTGTCGCCTGCGGCCAGCAGCGGTCCTCCGGGGCTCGAGATGACCGCGCCCATCCAGCTCGGCAGCTCGAAACGCCTGGCCGCGCCGCGATCGACGCTGAGCGATGTCAGGTCGACACCGGCGACGAGGCCGCTGGTGCCCGCGATGCCGCTCACGGTGGGCGCCGCGAGCGCGCCGGTGACGGCACCGCCGGGGAGCTCCGGGGGAGCAACGAGCACGACGGCGGGCGCCGGCGGCAGGCCGTCCGCGGGAACCCAGCCCGCGAGCACCACGAGATCGCTGACGAGCGCGTCGCGCCGGCGGTAGGTCGAGGGCGTGCGCAGCTGGAGGGTCACCCCGGGTGCCGCCGCCAGCGCCTGCGCGAGCGGGTTGGCCGTCGCGGGGTCCCCGACCAGCGTGACGGTCATCTCAGCCGGCGTGCCGGCAGCGCCCGGGACGTCGAACCAGGCCGCGTCGTCGAGCGCGAGCGAGTCACGACCGGTCAGTCGCAGCCGCACCGCGACTCCGGGCTGGGCGGTCAGCGCAACCGTCGCCGTGCCATGCGCCGGCACCGGCACGCGAAGCGTCAACACGGGCTTGCCGTTCACGTGTGCGACGTAGCGGTCGACGTGCCGGCGCGAGTCGCCGTTCCGCACGGTCGCAAGGATCTCGCACGTACCCGCGGGCCCGATCCCGCACCGCGAGCCCCGCGCGAAGATGCCCTGGTCGGCCGTCGGCGAACCGACGACGCGCATGCTCACCTGATCCGGCGCCGCCGTGATCGCCGGCCTCGCCGTCTCGGGTGCGCGCAGCACGACCATCCGCCCGTCGCGCCCGCCGAGCAGACCCGCGCCGAGCGCGACGCCGGATTCGAGGTCGCCCCCGCCGCCACTCGGACGGAGGCGCTGCAACGCGGGCGCGAGGCCGCTCCGGGCGCCCCGATACACGACGGCGGGCGTGCCGGTCGCGTTGACGACGACGACGCGATTTCCCGGCATCGACGCGGCCAGTTGCCGGACGCCCGCTCGGGCATCCTCGAGGCGCGTGCCGACGTGCATCCAGAGCGAGCCGTCGACGACGTAGACGGTCGTCGGCGCAGGCGCCGCCCGCTGCCGCTCGGGGGCTGCGAGGGCGAGCACGAACGCGCAGAGCGCGAGCGCCTGCAGCGCGAGCAACACGGGATGACGCGGTCGGCGCAGGCGCCATTCCGCCGACTCCGCGGGCCCCGCGAGTCGTTCCCAGATGGTGAGATCGGGCACGTCGCGGAGCACCAGCGCCGGCCGGCGCAGATGCAGGAGGACGAGGGGAACCAGGAGCGCAAGCGCAACCAGCCACCACGGCCGCCCAAGGCTCATGTCACCAGTCGCCCGGGCTCACGCGCGCGGACGAGCCGAAGTAGCCGCGCACCACCCCGCGGTCGGTCGAGGCGACCGTGGCCCCGCCGGGCGGCACCCAGGCCACGCCCGCCGCCCCGCTCCCGTCCGGGCGCCCCTGCGCCTGCCGGCTCACGCCGGCGCCGCCGGCCCCACCCGCGTTCGGGGACTGACTCACCGCTCCCGCGCTACCCGAGCCAGGCACGGCCCGGTAGGCAGGTGCCAGGGGCAGACGGGTGCTCCCGCCGGGCAACTGCGGCACCACGCCCTGGGTCGCGCTCTTCGCACCGGGCGCGGCCCCCGACGCCGCGCCGCCCGGGACGGATCCGTGCGGTTTCCTCCCCGGCGCCGTGCCGGCCGCGGAGGCGCCCTTGCCGCCAGCTGCTTGCCGGGCGTCTCGCCGGCCTTGCCCCCCACCTTCGATGTTCCCTCCGACGGGGGCCGGCGAGCAGTCCCGGGAGCAGTCTTCCTTGCGCCCGCGGCGGCAGTGGAGTCCGCATCGCCGCCGGCGCCGGCCGGCTTCACGGCTGCGCTGCGGCCCGGCTGCCCGCCGGCGGAGGCGTTCGGTCGTCCGTCCGCCTGGCCGTCGGGTTGTCTCCCGGCGGGGTTGGAGGCGCCCGAACGCCGGCCGTCGCCGGACGCCGACGAACCATCGCCGTCCGTGGCGGCAACCCCAGCGCCGGGAGCGACCGTGGGCGAGAGTGTCCCGGCGCCTGCCTGCGAGTCGGTCGCACGACCTGCGTCGCCGGCGCTGCGACCCGACGCCGCGCCGCCCGCGCGCGTGGTCCCTCCCGTCGGCACGGCCGCGAGTGGCGGCGCGTCGAGCGGGGTCTGCGCAAAGCTCTGGCGGCTGCCTCCGGCCTCGGCTGCCGCCCCGGGGAGTCCGCTGTCGGCTCTCAGCGCGCGGTTCACCTGCTTCGCCTGTCGCGCTGCAACCGCCCCGGCGACTGCGTCGGTGCGCGGACTCGGGACGAGCAGCGCCACCGCCAGCGCCGCGGCGAGTGCCGGGAGGAGCACCGCCTCGCGGCGGTGAGGGCGCAGACGTGCGCGCGCGCCTGGGAGGCTCCGGCCAAGCGCACTGCGAACGTCCGCGACCACGAGCGCTCCGAGCCCACGGCGTCCCGCGGCGCGCTCCCCTGTCGCCTCGAGCTCGAGCGCAGTACTCACGCCCGCGCCGAGATCGAGATCGCGATCGAGCAGGCGCGCGACGGCGACCGGGCTCGTGCGGCGCGCGACGCCGAGGGCAAGGCAGGTTGCGGCGAGCACTCCGGCGGGGAGCAGCCAGAGACCCGATCCGTCGTTTCCGCGGGCGAGCGCGACGAGCTGGAGGAGGCACGCTGCGGCGATTCCCACGAGCGCGGCTCGGCGACCGACGGCCAGCAGCCGGCGCCGCTCCACGCGGCGCTGCCAGCGTTCCAACCCACCCGCGACCGTCGCGACGGCGACATCCGCCTGAACCGCCACGGCTGGGCCCGCGCTCGAGCCCTGGATGCACGCGACGTCGCGCACATCGGCCGCGAGCCAGCGCACCGCCGCCCGCGCGCCGGGCAGTCGCCACCGCCGCCGACCCCTCACCATGGCGCTCATCCTAGCCCGGTTGGATGCGCGGAGACAAAGCCGCGCTAGGAGCGCCCGGCGACCTTCAGGCGGTTCTCGGCGTTGGCGATGTCGCGCTCGGCGCGGGCGCGCGCGCCGGCGTCATCCTCGCCGGTCGCCTCGGCGAGCCGGCGCTGGGCGTCCTCGAGATCGCTGCGCGCGCGATCGGCGTCGATCGACGTGACCGACACGGCCGACTCCACGAGCACCGAGGCGCGGTCGTGCTGGACCTTGAAGTACCCCGCGCCGGTCGCGTACGTGAGCCACTCGTCGTCGAGCGTGCGGATCCGCGTCTCGCCCGGCTTGAGCTGCGCGATCAGCGGGATGTGGCGCGGCAGGACGCCGAGCTCCCCCGCCCGGCCGGGGACGACGACCATGCGCGCGTCCTCGACGAAGACGGGGCCCTCGGGCGTGACGAGCTCGACGCGGAGGCGCTTCGGGCCCTCGGTCGCGCTCATGCGCTGGAGGTGGCCGAGAGCTCCTCGGCCGCGGCGAGCACGTCGTTGATGTCGCCCTGGAGGTAGAACGCCTGCTCGGGCAGATCGTCGTGCTTGCCCTCGAGCACCTCGCGGAACGAGCGGATCGTGTCCTCGAGCTTGACGTACTTGCCCGCGCGGCCGGTGAAGACCTCGGCGACGTGGAACGGCTGCGAGAGGAAGCGCTCGACCTTGCGGGCGCGCTGCACGACGACCTTGTCCTCGTCCGACAGCTCGTCCATGCCGAGGATCGCGATGATGTCCTGCAGGTCCTTGTAGCGCTGCAGCAGCTGCTGCACGCGCGTCGCGACGTCGTAGTGCTCGTCGCTGACGACGCCCGGCTGGAGGATGCGCGAGGTCGAGTCGAGCGGGTCGACCGCCGGGTAGATGCCCTTCTCCGAGATCGCGCGAGAGAGCGTCGTCGTCGCGTCGAGGTGGGCGAACGTGTTCGCCGGCGCCGGGTCGGTGAGGTCGTCTGCAGGCACGTAGATCGCCTGCACCGACGTGATCGAGCCCTTCGTGGTCGACGTGATGCGCTCCTGCAGCTCGCCCATCTCGGTGGCGAGCGTGGGCTGGTAGCCGACGGCGCTCGGCATGCGTCCCAGCAGCGCCGAGACCTCCGAGCCCGCCTGCACGAAGCGGAAGATGTTGTCGATGAAGAGCAGCACGTCCTGGCCGCCCTCGTCGCGGAAGTACTCGGCCATCGTCAGGCCGCTGAGGCCGACGCGGAGACGCGCGCCCGGCGGCTCGTTCATCTGGCCGTACACGAGCGCGGTCTTCTCGATCACGCCCGACTCGGTCATCTCGCGCCAGAGGTCGTTGCCCTCGCGCGTGCGCTCGCCCACGCCGGCGAACACCGACACGCCGCCGTGCTGGGTGGCGATGTTGTTGATCAGCTCCTGGATGAGCACCGTCTTGCCCACGCCGGCGCCGCCGAAGAGGCCGATCTTGCCGCCGCGCACGTACGGGGCGAGCAGGTCGATGACCTTGATCCCGGTCTCGAAGAGCTCGGCCGTCGGGGAGAGCGTGTCGAAGGCCGGCGGCTCGCGGTGGATCTCCCAGCGCGGCGCGTCCTTGATCTTGCTGTCGTCGCCCTTGTCGATCGTCTGGCCGAGCACGTTGAAGATGCGGCCGAGCGTGGCCTCGCCGACCGGGACGCTGATCGACGCGCCGGTGTCGTACGCGGCGGTGCCGCGCGCGAGACCGTCGGTGGCGTCCATGGCGACGGCGCGAACGCGATCGTCGCCGAGATGCTGCTGGACTTCGGCCACGAGCGTGCGGCCATCCGGCATCGTGATCTCGAGCGCGTTGTAGATCGCCGGCAGATGGCCGTCGAACACTGCGTCGAGCACGACGCCCTTGATCTCGATGATCCTCCCGACGGGACGGTCCTCAGCGGGCACGCAGCGCTCCTTCATCAGCTCTCTCGGGGCGCACGAACTGTACCCGAGGCGTCAACGACCCGCGCCGATCCGTGCCAGAAGGCATGCCGCATCGCGCCACGCGGGCGGGCATCCGGCCCGCGTTACAAAGTCAGGGCGTTGGGCGCGACGGCTGGGCCGTCACGATCGGGAACGGCTGCCCGTCCACGCTGTCGTTCGTATTCCAGCCGACGACGATCTCCGCAGGCCGGACGACGCCGGACTGCGAGGGCACGCGCGGCGACGAGTGCCAGCCCGCGGCGGCGACGCCGAGCACGGCCGCAGCCGACGCGGCGGCGACGACACTGCCGATGCGCACCGCGAACTGCCTGCGCCGGCGCACGCGGCGGGGCGCCGGCAGCACCGGCAGGAGGCCTTCCGGCACCGGGCTGGGCGGCGTCGTCCGCACGTGCAGGACGACCGCCTCCGCGAGCGCGCGCCACTCGCTGCAGTCGTCGCAGTGCTCGAGGTGCTCGTCGAGCGCCGCGCGCTCGACCTCGCTGGCCTCGCCGTCCGCGGCCATGGAGACCCACAGCCGGGCCATCTCACAGAGCGGCGGGAGTGGATGCTGGTGGCGGGGTGCGGTCATGGGCGGGTGGAGAGCAAGGCGAGGTCGACGTCGAATACCGGATGGGTGCCTCTTCCAACCAGCATGGACGAGATCGGCGTGGAAAAGTTTGCACGAAGCAGCGGAATTGCGCCGAGGCCGCCTCCACCCAGTCGCTCGTCGAGCCGCCGGAACGCCGCCCGCCGGGCATCGCCGGCGAGCCGGGCGGTGGTCCTGACGCGCTTCGCGATCGCGCCCTGGGACGTCTGCGGCAGCGCATCCGCCAGCGGGACGAAGATCGCGGCGGGGTCGCCGTAGGCCGAATCCAGCCACTCGAGCCACGCGCGAGCACTCGCGGGCCTCTCCCCCGGCTGCGTCACGCGCACCGTCGACCTTGACGCCGATGCCGGCGAGCTGGCTTGCGATCGCGCGCGCCACGCGCTCCTGCGTCCCCGGCTCCGCCCACAGCGCGAGCCGGAGCGTGCCCTCGGCGCCGGCCGCACGCAGCAGGCTGCGCGCGGTGACGTGATCGGGGGGCAGGGCGCTCGGCGCCTGCGGGTCGAGCAGGAGCGAGCGCGCCGGCACGACATCGCCCCCGTCCGAGAGCGCGAGCACCCGGCGGTCGAGCGCGAGCGACAGCGCGCGCCGCACGCGCTCGTCCGAGAGCGGCCAGCGCGCCGGATCGACGCGCAGGATCGCGAGTGCCGAGGAGGGAACGGCGAGCGCCGGCTTCTCGCTGACGGGCAGATCGTCGAGCGAGATGTCCGCGCCGCCCGAGCGCACCGCCGCATCCAGCGCGTTCGCGTCGCCGAGCCGCGTGATCGAGATCGCCGCCGCCGCTCCCGGGGCTCCGCCGTTGGGAACCGCCGACGCGCGCTTCACGCGCGCCAGGTCGATCACCGACGACGAGCTCTCGACGACGCGGTAGCGGCCCGTCGAGTGGCGCGCGAGCAGATCCCGCACCTCACGGTGGGGCGTGCCGGCCGGCACCGGACACGCAATCGGCATGGCCAGCCGCGCCAGGAAGGCGGGATCGGAGCGCTTCAGCGAGATCGTGATCCACGAGCCGCGCACCCGCACCCCGCTCAGGTCGGCGTCATCGCCCGCGCGGAACGTCTTGGCGCCGACGATCTCGTTGAACAGCGTCGCGCCCGGGGAGCCCGTCGCCGGGTCCAGCAGGCGCTCGAACGTGGCCTTCACGTCGTCGGCCGTGAGCGGGCTTCCGTCCGAGAAGCGCAGGCCTGCGAGCAACTGCATGCGCAGCGTGCGGCTGCCGCGCGCGATCACCGGCAGGTCGCGCGCGAGGCCGGGCACGATCACGGTTCCGGGCAGCCCCTCGGCGTCCGCGTAGCGGACGAGCGGCGTGCAAAGCGCGTTCGCCACGGCCCGCGACTGGCGCGTGTTCGCGAACGCAGGATCGAGGCTCGGCAGCGGCTGCGCCGTGACCACCCGCAGCGTGCTCGCGGTCGTCCCCGCGCTGTGCACCACGGGGGGCGCGGTCGTCGGGCTGTCGTAGCGCCCGCCGAGGCTCGCTCCGCAGCCGGCGGCGACGAGCGCGAGCGCGCCGAGCGGCAGCGCACGCCGCAACACGCGCACAGCGGCGCGGCGGCACCCGCAAAGCCCGGCGGTCGCTCTCGGATCGTGCACGCCCGCAGCCTAGGAGGCCACCCAGCGAAATCCAAGGATCCTCGTCTTGCAGGGGAAATGCGGCGCCCGAGCGGCCAAGTGACACTCGCCGCGAGTGCCACTTGGCGCACGCCGCGGATGCCGGCGACCGCACTCGCCTCGCGGACTCGCCCGATCGTTCGATCTCTCGATCCGGACGGGTCGGCGGGCTCAGGGGTTACGGCGGCGTTTCGGCCAAGTGGCACACGCTGCGAGTGCCATCTGGACGTGCAGGCCGTAGGCTCCTGCGGATGGGATCCGTGACGGAGATCGCGCCGGGGCTGCGGCGCTGGACGGCGCGGCACGCGGAGTGGAACGAGGACGTCGGGTCGGTCGCCGCGGACACGCGGGACGGGCTCGTGTTCATCGATCCGATCGCGCCTCCGGCGGGGCTCGGGCGGCCCGATCACGTGCTCGTGACCGTGTACTGGCACGCGCGGGACACCGGTGCGCTCGGGGCGGGCGCGGTCTGGGCGCCGGTGCGCTCGGCGCGGCCGCTGCGCAACCGGGAGATCGCGGTGAGCCATGCGTTCCGCGCGGGCCAGGACCTGCCGGGCGGCATCCGGGCGTTCGCGACGCCTCGGGTCTCGGAGGTCGTCTTCTGGCTGCCCGATCACGGTGCGCTCGTGGTGGGCGATGTCCTGCTGGGGGCGGGCGCGAAGCCCAACGCGACCGACGACGTCCTGCGGCTCTGCCCCGAGCGGTGGCTCGGCTCCGGAACGCACGACGACCTGAGAGCGATGCTCGCGCCCCTGCTCGATCTGCCGGTCGAACGTGTCCTGACCTCGCACGGCGAGCCCGTCCTCTCCGGAGGCCGCGAGGCGCTGGCCAGCGTCCTCGCCTAGCGACGATGGCCCATCCGCGCTCGAGATGCCCGAGAGGCCCGCGCACCCCCGATCCGGACACGCGCGAAGCGCGCGCCGGAAGGGCCGCTGAACGCCCTCGGGAGCACGGATTCGCGCTCGGCGGGTCGGGACCCGGGTCCAGGTACGCATCCGGGGGCTTCCCACATCGTCCGACTGCGCGTAACCTCGTGGAGTGAGCGCCGAGAATCTCTCTGCAGCCGCGGATGTCCCGCGCGTGCGCGTCGTGGGTAGCCGGATGCGGATCGTGCAGATCCTCGCTGCGTTCCTGATTCCCGTCGCGGCGGTCATCCTCGTGCTGACGCTCTCGAGCTCCGGCCCGGCCGCGCCGCTCAGCGTGCATGCGCAGAGCGGCTCGTATGCGGCGGTCGTCGACCACCCGCTCAGCGTGACGGCGTTCAGGATCGCCAACACGAGCAAGGACACGATCACGATCAGCCGCGTGCGCGTCGCCAAGGCGGCACCCGGCCTCCAGGTGATCGGCGCACTCGCCTACCGGGGCTGTGACAGCTGCGTGACCGACAGCGCGGTTCCGCCCCATGTGACGCCGCCGACCGACGTGGCCGCTCCTCCGCTGCTCGGTGTCACGAACATCGAGCTCAAGCCCGGCACCACGCTCACGCTGCTGCTCTCCGTGAGCGTCGCGCGCAACGGGCGCGTCCACGTGCCGCCGCTCAGGCTCGACCTCGCCGGCGGCACCGGCGCGCGCGTCATCGAGACGGCGCCCGGCCCCGAGCTCTGCGCCGGCAAGGGCTGCTAGCCCGAGCAGCCGGGGCTACTCGCCGCGCAGCTTGCTGTAGAGGGCGATGTCGTGCCAGTCGCCGGCCCGCCACTGGGCGCGCCGGAGCACGCCCTCGCGCGTGAAGCCCGCGCGCTCGAGCGCCCGCTGCTCCGGGACGTTCTCGACGTCGGTCGAGGCCTCGACGCGCTCGACCGCATACGTGTCGAAGAGATAGCGCGCCAGCAGGGCCTGGGCCTCGGCGCCGTAGCCGCGCCGGCGCTGCGCCGGATCGATGTCGACGCCGATGTTGTAGACCCGGTTGGACGGAGGCGGGCCATGGAAGATCGCGATGAAGGACACGGTGCCGACGGGCTCGCCGCTCTTGTCGACGACGGTCAGGCGGCCGTGCTCGTGGCTGAGGTAGCCGTCGATCTCGAACCGGCGGCGCACGTCGCCCGCGGCCGTCAGCGCCCACGTCCCGAACGGCCCGTTGTAGTCGGGATCGTTGGCGAGCCGCTCGCTCCGCTCGATGTCGTCCGCCGTGAGCGGCCGCAGATCGACGAGCTCGCCGCGGATCACGCGCTGGCGAGGGGGCGCAGCTCGTCGACCGACGAGAGCGGGTGCCAGCACGCGGCCTCGTGGCCGCGGAAGCCGTCCTCGCCCCCGGCGAGCTGGGGGACGTCGTCGCGGCAATCCTCGGGGACGCCCTGACCGCCGGTCAGGAGCCGCGCCTTGGGGCAGCGCGGGTGGAACGCGCAGCCGGACGGCGGCGCGACCGGCGAGGGCACGTCGCCGGTCAGGACGATGCGGTGGCGGCGTGCGATCCCGCTGCTGTCGACACGCGGCACGGCCGAGAGCAGGCACGACGTATAGGGATGCCGCGGCAGGTCGTAGAGCGCCTCCGAGTCGGCGAGCTCGACGATCCGGCCGAGATACATGACGGCGATGCGGTCCGCGATCTGGCGGATCACCGAGAGGTCGTGCGAGATGAAGACGTAGGTGAGGTCGAACTCGTTCTGCAGGCTCTCGAGCAGATTCAGGATCTGCGCCTGGATCGAGACGTCGAGCGCCGAGACGGGCTCGTCGCACACGATCAGCTTGGGCCGCAGCGCAAGCGCGCGCGCGACGCCGATGCGCTGCCGCTGGCCGCCCGAGAACTCGTGCGGATAGCGGTTGTAGTGCTCCGGGTTCATGCCGCAGCGATCCATCAGCTCGCGCACCAGGGCGCGCCTGTCGCCCTCGGTCTTGTGAATCGAGAACGGCTGTCCGATGATCTGGCCGACCGTCTGTCGCGGATTCAGCGACGAGTACGGGTCCTGGAAGATCATCTGCATCTCGCGGCGCACCGGCCGCATCTGGCGCGTGCTCAGGTTCGTGATGTCGCGGCCGTCGAAGCGGATCGTGCCCGCGGTCGGCTCGAGCAGCTTGAGCATGAGGCGGGCGGTCGTCGACTTGCCGCAGCCCGACTCGCCCACGATGCCGAGCGTCTCGCCGCGGCGCACGCTCAGCGAGACGTCCTCGACGGCGTGAACCTCGCCCGTGACCCGCGTGAAGACGCCGGAGGCCACCGGGAATCGCTTGGTCAGGTGCTCGACCTCGATCAGCGGATCGCCGCCCGAGATCACGCGCGAACCCCCATGCGGATGGCCTCGCGCTCGGCCCAGAGCCGTCGCTTCGCGTCGGCGTCGAGGTGGCACGCGTCGGCGTGGCCTCCCTCGATCGTCTCGAGCGGCGGCCGCAGCTTGTCGCACGGATCGAAGCGGTGCGGACAGCGCGGATGGAACGGGCAGCCTGGCGGCAGCTGGATGACCGACGGGGGCGAGCCCTCGATCGCGCGCAACTGCGCGACCTTGGCCTCGATGCTCGGCATGGACTGCAGGAGTCCCCACGTGTAGGGGTGCTGCGGATCGGCGAAGACGTCGCCGGCAGTGCCGTGCTCGACCGCGCGCCCCGCGTACATCACCATCACCGTCTGCGCCGTCTCGGCGACGACGCCGAGGTCGTGCGTGATGAGGATGACGCCGATGTCGAAGTCGCGCTTGACCTTGTCGATCAACTCGAGGATCTGCGCCTGCACGGTCACGTCGAGCGCCGTCGTGGGCTCGTCGGCGATCAGCACGTCCGGGTTGTGGACGAGCGCCATCGCGATCATCGCGCGCTGCCGCATGCCGCCCGAGAACTGGTGCGGATAGTCGTTCGCCCGGTTGCGCGCGTTCGGGATGCCGACCGCGTCGAGCACCTCCACGGCCCGCCCGAAGGCGGCGTCCTTGCTGACGTGCTCATGCGCGCGGACCGCCTCCGCGATCTGAGTTCCGACGCGGTACATCGGGTGGAGACACGCGAACGGGTCCTGGAAGATCATCGCGATGTCCTTGCCGCGGATATCGCGGATCTCGGCGGGCGTGGCCGTGAGCAGGTCCCGTCCCTGGAACAGCACCTCGCCCTCGATCTGCGTGCGCTTGCGGTTGAGCAAGCCGAGGATCGCGAGGTTGGTGACGCTCTTTCCCGAGCCCGACTCGCCGACGATCCCGAGCGTCTCACCGCGCGAGAGCGTGAAGCTCAGGCCGGAGACGGCGTTGACGATGCCGTCCGGCGTCGGGAAGCGGATCGCGAGGTCGCGCACGTCGAGCAGCAGTTCCGGGGCCATCAGTAGCGCACTCTCGGGTCGAGGAAGGCGTAGGCGATGTCCACGAGCAGATTCATGATGACGACTGCGACAGTGCCGACGAGCACCACGCCGAGCGTGGACGGGAGATCGCCGCGGAACACGGAGTCGATCGCCATGAAGCCGAGGCCGTCGATGTTGAAGACGCTCTCCGTGATCACGGCGCCACCGACGAGCAGTGCGACGTCGAGGCCGAACATGGTCACGATCGGCGCGAGGCTCGCGCGCAGGCCGTGACCGAAGATCACGCGGCGCTCGGATAACCCCTTCGCGCGCGCCGTGCGTATGAAGTCCTCGCCGAGCGTGTCGAGCAGGCTGCCGCGGACCATCCGGGCATAGGTCGCCGCATACAGCAGGGCCAGCACGGTCCAGGGCAATATCAGGTGCGACGCCCACTCCTGCGGCGAGTCGGTGAAGGCGACGTAGCCGGTGCCGGCCGTGAGGTCGAGCTTGTACCAGAAGATGAACAGCGACATCAGGCCGAGCCAGAAGACGGGCGCGGAGATGCCGAAGAGGGCGAAGCCCATCGCGACCCGGTCGAAGACGGAGCGCCGCTTGACGGCCGAGATGACGCCGATCGCGATACCGAGCACGAGCCAGATGAAGGCCGCACCGATGATCAGCGAGAACGTGCGCGGTGCCTTCTCGATGATCTTGTCGCGGATCGGCACACTCGAGCCGTACGAATAGCCGAGGCCGGGCCAGCCGTACTGGTCGCCCGTGACGATGTGCCTGACGAACTTGAAGTACTGCGTGTACCACGGCCGGTCGAGACCGAGGTTGTGGCGGATGGTGGCGAGCAGCTCGGGCGTCGGAGCCCGGCCGGCGAAGCGCGCTGCCGGATCGCCGCCTGGAAGCAGGTAGAAGATCGCGAACGTGATCGCCGTGACGGCGAGGATCACGATCGCAGACCACACCAGGCGGCGTGCGACGTAGACGAGCATCAGGGGCGCAACCGGAGCCAGGTCGGCGCCCCGGCCGGAGCCGGGGCGCCAACGGATGGCTCAGATCACTTTACCGCCACGTGGGCGTAGGCGATCGTCCCGCCGAACTGGTCGAACTCCCACTTCGTCACGTTCTTCGAGACGACGGTCTGCGAGTAGGACCAGAGGTACGGCACCCACGGCACGATCTGCGTCGTGAGCTTCTTGTCGAGCGCTGCGTAGCAGGACACGCGCGGGCCACCGACGAGCGGCGCGCACTTGTCGAGATCCGCGTTGACGCTCGGTGCATCGGTGATCGCGCCCTTGGCGCCGACCTTCTTGGCCATCGCAGGCGTGATGCCCAGGAGCGAGTAGTTCGTGTTGTTCTTGGCGATGATGTTGCGGCCGTCGAAGAGCGGGCCGTAGAACGTCGTGGCGTCGGCATAGTCCTTGCCCCAGCCGGGCCGCAACGAGAACGGGATGTTGTTGCGGGGGGTCTGGATCGGCGTGTACGCGTCCTTGAGCACGCGCGTCTTGAGCTCGACGCCGATCTTCTTCATGCTGGCCTCCACGACCGGGACCATCCCGATGCGGACGGCGCCGTCACCCTGCACCGTGAAGACGTTCTTGCAGGCCTTCGCGTCGCAGATGCCGTCCTTGTTGGTGTCGTACTTGGACAGCTTCATCTCGGCCTTGGCCTTGTTGACGTCGCCCTTGGTGTTGCCGTACGGCGCATAGCCCTTGAGCTTGTTGCCGAGGATGGCGTCGGGCGCGATGTGCGTTGCAACTGCGCCTGCGGCGGGTCCGCCCCAGGCCTTGCGCAGACCCTCGCGGTCCATCACGAAGTTGGCCGCGCGGCGCACGTGCACGTCGTCGAACGGCGGCTGCGTGGTGTTCATCGTGAGGTACCACGTGCGGTCGCCGTCGTTCGTCTTCAGCTGATCCGAGCCCTTGTACTGGCGGAGCACGGTCGGCGTCTCGGTGGCGATCTCGTCCTCGATGTCGCCGCGGGCGACCTTCGCGTAGATGTCCTCGGTGTTCGTGTTGACCGTCCACGTGAAGGCATCAGGGAAGTTCTCGCGCGCCTTGGTCGTGTCCGTCTTGGCCTCGTACGCGGGGTTGCGCACGAGCGAGAGCTGCTTCTCGCCGTCGAAGCCGGCGAGCGGCGTAGCGACGACCTTGTCGCAGCTCGACGCGTCGAGCTTGTCCGAGCCGGCGATCATGTACGGGCCCGTCGACATGACGAAGCGGCCGTACTTGGCGGCCTCGGTGAAGCAGCCTGCGACCTCCTTGGGCATGGGGCCGGCGGCCGGCATGCTGAGGCGGAAGCGGAAGTCACCGATGGGCTTGCTGAGGTTGTAGACCACCGTGCTCGCATCCGGCGTGCCGACGCTCTTGACTTCGTTGTAGTAGAAGCCATAGCCCGCGGCCATCTTCGGATCCTTGATGCGCTCGATGGCGTACTTGAAGTCCGCCGAGGTGACCTGGCGGTTCAGCGGGGGACCGAACTTGACGCCCTGCTTGATCTTGAACGTGTAGGTCTTGCCGCCGTTCGAGATCTTGCCGAGGTCGGTGGCGGCGTCCGGCACGAGAACGTTGCCCGGCGCACCCTTGACGTGGTTGTAGCCGACGAGTGTGCGGACGAGCAGGTTCGAGTAGATGCCGAACGCCTCGCCGAGATACTCACCCGTTGGATCGAAGCCGTCGGTGAAGTCGAACGATGCTTCCCATTCGACACGGTACGTTCCACCCGTACCCGGCCTTCTTGGCCGATGCCTGTGACTTTCCCTTTTGACCGGCTATGGCCGTCGTCGTCATCGCCACTGCGGCGAGCGCGGCAACGGCCGCGACGATTGCGATCTTGAGCTTCACGTGGTGGTTCCTCCTTGGGGGGTTTTGGCTGGCCCGTTCGGGACCCGTGCGTACTTGTGCCACTACGACGACGGCGCGCGCCGATTCGTCAGTTGAGCGGTCGCTCTTTACAGGTCAGCGGTCGCTCCGGGGGTCGATCGCGTCGCGCAGCCCGTCTCCGAGCAGGTTGAAGGAGAGGGTGGTGAGAATCAGGAAAATGCCCGGGAAGATCATGAGCCACGGCGTCACGCGATAGAGGCCGCCCTCGGCGGCGGACGAGATCGCCTGTCCCCAGGAAGGCGTGTCGGGCGGGAGACCGAGGCCGAGGTACGAGAGACCGGCCTCGAAGAGGATGTTGGCGGGAATCAGCAGCGTCGCGTAGACGGTGATCGGCGCGACCAGGTTCGGCAGGATCTCGCGCACGATGATGCGCCGGTCGCCCGCGCCGAGCGACCGTGCCGCCTCGACGAACTCCTTCTCGCGCAACGAGAGCGTCGTCGAGCGGATGATGCGCGCGACGTACGGCCACGTGAACGCCGAGATCACGAAGATGACGAGGCCGAGACCCGGCTCGACGTGCCCGCCGAGGCAGCCTTCCGCCGTCTGACCGCAGGCGGCGCCGATGCCGATCGCGACCAGCAGCACCGGCATCGCGAGCACGATGTCGCTGACGCGCGAGAGCAGCGTGTCGGCAAAGCCGCGGTAGTAGCCCGCGATCACGCCGACGGTGACGCCGACGGTCATCGAGATGCCCGTCGCGACCAGCGCGACGAGCAGCGATGTGCGGGCGCCGTAGAGCACGCGCACGAAGAGATCGCGGGACGCCGCGTCGGCACCGAACCAGAACGAGGAGTTCGGGCCCTTCGGGATCCCGTAGTCGTCGCTCATCTCGGCCTGGAAGACCTCGTTCGGGCCGTGGCCGATGAGATGCGCGATCACGCCCGCGAAGACCGCCAGCAGGATGAGGATCGTGACCACGCAGAGGCCGAAGAGCGCCGCCTTGTCCTGACGGAACCGCATCCAGAAAAGCTGGCGCGGGCTCCTGCCCTGGATCGTCGCGGTCGCGACTTCCGAAGGGACCTCTACGGACCCCGCAAGCGCGCTCACGCGCAGCCCTGCTCTCGTTCACTACACCCCATCGGCGGCAAAGCATAGCGTGCATAGCCTGCGGTGTTCGCTGTACTCATGCGGGCACTCGCTCGCGAGCCCCCGCGAGCGTCACGCCGCGATCACTGCAGAGCGTCCGCGCCGGCCACGACCTCGAGGATCTCCTGCGTGATCTCGGCCTGCCGTGCGCGGTTCATCGCCAGCGTGTACGAGTTGATGAGGTCGTTGGCGTTCTCGGAGGCGTTGCGCATCGCGGTCATGCGCGCGCCGTGCTCGGACGCCGTCGACTCGAGCAGCGCCCGGTAGACGTTCACCTCGAGCGACGACACGAGCAGCTCGCCGATCATCTCCTCCTCGTCGGGCTCGAACAGCATCGAGCCCTCGAGCGCGCGCTCGTGCGCGTCGAGGCCGGCGAGCTCGCCCTCGGGGATCGGCATGAGCTGGACGTCCTCGACGTGCTGGGAGAGCGCGGAGACGAAGCGGTTGTAGACGAGCACGACGAGGTCGAGCTCGCCGGCCGCATACGCCTTGATCGCGGCGGCGACGATCGCCTCGGCGTCGGCGTACTCGGGGCGGTCGGAGAAGCCCGTCCACGCCTCCAGCACCTCGCGGCGCCGGAAGCGCAGCGTGCCGAGGCCCTTGCGGCCCACCGGCAGGTAGACGACCTCGTGCCCCTGGCCCTCGTGCTCGGCGCCCACCTGCAGGGCGCGGCGGACGACCTGGCCGTTGAACGCGCCCGCGAGACCGCGGTCGGCCGTCACGACGATGACGCCGACGCGCCCGGGCTCACGCCGCGTGAGCAGCGGCTCCCCCTGGAGCTGCGCGCGCGAGGCCGCCTCCATCATCAAGTCGCGCATGCGATCCGCATAGGGCCGCAGGGCCTCGATCCGCAACTGGGCGCGCCGCAGCTTGGACGCCGAGACGAGCTCGAGCGCCTTCGTGATCTTGCGCGTGTTGCGGACGGATTGGATCCGCCGCTTGATGTCCTGCTGGCTGGCCACCCTCTAGGACGCCGAGCCCACCAGGCCGGCCTCTTCCTGCACCTCGAAGCCCTGCTTGAACTGCTCGACGACGGTCGTCAGCTTCTCGACCGTCTCGTCGCTCAGGTCGCCGCTCTCGCGGATCGCCTCGAGGACGCCCTTCTCCGCGCGCAGCGTCGTCCGCAGCTCCTCGTGGAAGCGCGCCACCTGCGGCACCGGCACGTCGTCGAGGTAACCGTTGAGCGCGACCCAGAGCGCCACGACCTCCTCCTCCAGCGGCCACGGCGCGTACTGCGGCTGGTTGAGCGTCGCGACCATGCGCGCGCCGCGCGACAGCTGCTGCTGCGTCGCGGCGTCGAGGTCGGAGCCGAACTGCGCGAACGCCTCCACCTCGCGGTACTGGGCGAGGTCGAGCTTGAGGCGGCCGGCGACCTTCTTCATCGCCCGGACCTGGGCGTTCGAGCCCACGCGCGAGACCGAGATGCCGACGTTGATGGCCGGCCGCGTGCCCGCGTAGAAGAGGCTCGCCTCGAGGAAGATCTGCCCGTCCGTGATCGAGATCACGTTCGTCGGGATGTAGGCCGACACGTCGCCGGCCTGCGTCTCGATGATCGGCAGCGCCGTGAGCGATCCGCCGCCGAGCTCGTCCGAGAGCTTGACGGCGCGCTCGAGCAGGCGCGAGTGGAGATAGAACACGTCGCCCGGGAAGGCCTCGCGGCCCGGCGGGCGGCGGATCAGCAGCGACATCTGGCGGTAGGCGTCGGCCTGCTTGGAGAGGTCGTCGTAGACGCACAGGGCGGCGCGCTCGGAGTAGCAGAAGTACTCGCCCATGGCGCACGCGGCGTACGGCGCGATGTACTTGATCGGCGCGGCCTCTGCGGCGTTCGCGGCGACGACGATCGTGTGCTCCATGGCGCCGTTCTCACGCAGCTTCTGCACCACCTGGGCGACCGTGGAGGCCTTCTGCCCGATGGCGCAGTAGATGCAGATGACCCCCGTGCCCTTCTGGTTGATGATCGTGTCGATCGCGACGGCGGTCTTGCCCGTGCCGCGGTCGCCGATGATCAGCTCGCGCTGGCCGCGGCCGATCGGGATCATCCCGTCGATCGCCTTGACGCCGGTCTGCAGGGGCTCGGTGACCGGCTGGCGGTCGACGACGCCCGGCGCCTTGAACTCGAGCGGCAGCGACTTGGCCGACTCGATCGGCGGACCGCCGTCGAGCGGGTTGCCGAGCGGGTCGACGACGCGGCCGACGAGGCCCTCGCCGACCGGCACGCTCATGACCTTGCCCGTGCGCTTGGCGGTGTCGCCCTCCTTGAGGAGCTGCCACTGGCCGAACAGCACCACGGCGACGTTGTCCTCCTCGAGGTTCAGCGCGAGGCCGGTGACGCCGTGCGGGAACTCGATCATCTCGAGCGCGACGCAGCTCTCGAGCCCGTAGACGCGGGCGATGCCGTCCGAGAGCTGGATGATGGTGCCGACCTCTTCGACGCCGGTCGGGACCTCGTACTTCTCGATCTGCTCACGCAGGATCGAGGCAATCTCGTTCGGCTGGAGCCTCAACTCTCTCCTCCGGTGGAGCCCAGGCGGGCATTGCGTAGCGACAGGCGCAGGGCGTCGAGACGGCCCCGCACGGACAGGTCGACGAGGCGGTCGCGCACGCGCACGATCACGCCTCCGAGGATCGAGGCGTCGACGGAGCGCACGAGCGAGACCTCGTGGCCGCTCGCCTCGGCGAGCCGCGCGCGGATCTGCTCGGCCTCGGCGTCGCCGATCGCGACGGCGGTGGTGAGCTCGAGCTCGAGCTGCCGGCTGGCGCGCCGGTCGGCATCGTGGACGACGTCGGCGACGTCGGCCAGCGTGTCGAGGCGGCCGTTGTCGACGAGCACGAGCAGGCCGTTGCGGACGAGCGGATCGGCGCCCTCGGTCATCTGCGCCAGGATCTGCTTCTTCGCGGCATCGGGGAACGCCGGGTTGAACAGGACGCCGGCGAGCTCGCGGTTGCCGGACACCGAGGCGGCCACGGCGGCGAGGTCGCGCGCGACCTCGTGCAGGCGGCCTGCGGCCTGAGCCGCCTCGACCAGCGCCGCTCCGTAGACCCGTCCTCCCGGTGCCAGAGCCATCGTCCTACTCCGCGCCGAGCTTCGTGAAGTCGACCTCGGCCAGCGCCTCTTCGACCAGGCGCCGTCCCTCGCGCTCGTCGAGCGCGCGCCCGACGACCTTCTCGGTGGCGAGCAGCGTGAGATCGGCGACCTGGTTCTTGATCTCCTCGATCGCCTGCCGGGTCTCGGCCTCGATCGCCGCCTTGGCGGTGGCGATCTCGCGCTCGCGCTGGGCCACGGCCTCCTCGCGCATCTGGCGCTCGAGCTCGGCGCCGGTGGTGCGGGCGCGCTCGACGATCTCCCCCGCCTCGCGGCGGGCCTGGGCGAGCTGCTGCTTGTACTCGTCCAGCAGCGTCTGGGCCTCCTCGCGCGAGCGCTCGGCGGCCTCGAGGTTCTCGCGCACGATCGTGCGGCGCTTCTCGACCAGGGCCGCGAGCGGCCCGAACGCGTACTTGCGCAGGACCAGGAACGCGATGAAGAAGACGACGAGCGTCCAGATCATCAGCCCCGGGAAGGGCTTGACGAGGTCCGACGAGTTGTCCTCGGCGGCCTCGGCCGCGATGACGAGCGCTGCGATCATTTACCGATGAAGAACGCGACGAACGACATGAGCAGGGCGTAGAACGTGATCGCCTCGGTCAGTGCGAGGCCGAGGAACATCAGGCCCTGCAGCTCGCCGCGCATCTCGGGCTGACGCGAGACACCCTCGATCGTCTTGCCGATCAGGTAACCCACGCCGACGCCGGGCCCGATCGCGCCGATGCCCGTGCCGATGCCGAGCGCAAGGTTCTGCGCGGCCTCGTTGACATTACCGTCGAGTGCCATGGATCGAGTCTCCTCCTGGGTCAGTGATGCGGCTCGGCCGCGGTACCGATGTAGATGCCGGACAAAAGGGCGAAGATGAACGCCTGTAGGTTCGCGACGAGCACGAGCTCGAAGCAGTAGAAGAACACGGCCACGGGCACGCTCGCGGCAGCGACGAAGACGTTGCCGATGATGATGATGAGCGAGACGCACATCAGCACGAGCAGGTGGCCGGCGAGCATGTTCGCGAAGAGCCGGACGCTCAGCGACACGAGCCGCAGGAACTGCGAGAGGATCTCGAGCGGCACGATCAGGATCCTGATCGGTCCGCTGATCGGGGGGAACCAGCTCGCGAAGTAGGCCCGGGTGCCGTTGTACTTGATGCCGACGTAGTGCGACGCGAAGAACGTGACGAGCGTCAGCGCCAGCGTGACCGAGAGGTTCGAGGTCGTCGCGTAGAAGCTCGGCGTCGGCAGCCAGCCCCCGATCTTGTGCTCCGTGTCGACCGGCAGCGGCAGGTACGAGATCATGTTGTTGATCCAGATGAAGAGGAACAGCGTGGCCAGGTACGGGAACCACGTCGTGTACGTCTTCGCGGGCAGCGACGCGCGCCCGATCTGGGTCTCGCTGAAGTCGTAGATGATCTCGACGAAGGCCTGCAGGCGCTTCGGGTGCAGCTTCAGGTTGCGGGCCACGAGCAGCGCGCCGAGCAGCAGGATCGCGGTCGAGAGGAAGAGGTAGAAGACGGCCTTCGTGATCGAGAGGTCGATCGGGCCGATCTTCGGGATCTCGATCCACGGCTCGAGGATGAACTCCTTGGTGGGGTCGGTCTTCGGCTCGTCGGCGGCCAGCGCCTGGGCGGGGACGGCGAGCGCCAGCGCGAGCATCCCGGCCGCGCTCGTGAGGCGGCGGATCACGTGGTCTCCTGGCGCGGCTCGCGCTTGGAGTTGGCCCATGCGAGCCCGCGCGCGGCAGCGTCGATCGTGTAGAGGATCGCGAACAGGATCGCGGCCGGCACGGCGACATCGGACCCCCAGATGTGCTGGGACACGAACAGCGCGATGATCGTCCCCCATGCGCGCGTCAGGAACGCGATGCCCGCTACCGCTACCGCGGGCGTCGGCGGCAGATCGAGCACGAAGCGGTTGACGCCCGACTGGATCAGCCGCTGCACGGTCCATATGGCCGCGCACAGCACCCAGGCCCCGCGGGCCCAGCCGGCCAGCGCGAAGATCGGATACGCCAGGATCAGCACGAGCCAGGCCAGGTGGCGCATGGCCAGCAGCCAATGCGCGCGCGAGGGCGCCGGGCGCTCGGGCGCTGCGGGCAGGTCTTCTGCCACCGCGCTCACCGGATCACCGTCGACGGAACCACCGCACCCACACAAGATAGAAGCCGAGCACGATTCCGAGCGCCGCACCCGCGAGCGCGAGCGGGAACGGAATGCCCAGCGGCCAGCCGACGAGCGCACCCACCGCGGCGCAGCCGAGAATGGTGACGAGGAGCAGGTAGCCGGCTGCCAGGCCGGACGCATCGGGCGCTCCCGGTCGCTGCGGGCGCATGCTGGTAGATCCCTGCCTCCCTGGGGTCGAAACGCTGCCTGCCGCCCATTCCCTCCGTCCAGCCCCCGGGTGGGCGACCACCCCGCAGGCACGCGGAACATAGCAGATGGGGCCGCGAGTTCGTGACAGGCGGAGGCTCGTTTCCGAGACCCCAAAAACCGCACGCGCAAGCCGATTCGGCGGCGCAAGCCGGGCGTGTGCGGATGGGTGCTTGTGCGCCGTGACGCGCAGCGCGTCCGGCGGCTGCTACCGTCGCCGCATGCTGCATCATGTCGTCACCTTCCAGCTCAAGCAAGACGCTCCGGCCGACCAGGTCGAGCGCATCGGAGAAGCCGTCAACGCGCTCGCGGCGCAACTCCCCGAAGTGCGTTCGATGGCGGTTGGTCGCGACCTCGCACTGCGCGACGGCAACGCCAGCTTTGCGCTCGCCGCCCAGTTCGACGATGTCGAGGGCTTCAAGGTCTACGCCGACCACCCGGAGCACGTCCGCATCATCACGGAGCTGATCGGCCCGTTCATCGAGTCGCGCAGCCCCGTGCAGTTCACGGCCTGACCAACCGCACGAGCGAGCCGTCGGGCGCGCCCAGCAGCGCCGTGTCGGCGTGCGTCAGGAAGAGCCCGTGCTCGACCACGCCGGTCATGGACTTGACGGCGGCGGCGATGAACGCGAGGTCGGCCCCGCCCGGCAGCGCGCAGTCCAGGATGTGGTGCCCCTCGTCGGTGACGAACGGCGTCCCGCTCGCGTTGCTGCGCAGGACGGCGTCGTCGAGCACGGCGAGCAGGCGTTCGCGCGTACCGCTCCAGCCGAAGCGCACGACCTCGACCGGAAGGCGCCAGCGCTCGCCCAGATAGGTCACGATCTTGCGCGTCTCGGCCACGACGACGAAGCGCTCCGCCGACTCGATCACGATCTTCTCGCGCAGCAGCGACCCTCCCCCGCCCTTCATCACGGCGAGGCTGCGCATCACCTCGTCGGCGCCGTCGAGCGCGAGATCGAGCTGGGGCGCGTCCTCCGGCTCGGCGACCCGGATCCCGGCCGCGGCGACGAGCTCCGCCGTCTCCGGCGAGGCGCACACGACCAGCTCGGGGCGGGCGCCGTTCTCGCCCAGGGCCCGCGCCGTCGCGAAGACGGCCCGGCCGGCGCCGAGGCCCAGCCGCATGCCGGGCTCGATCAGCTCGAGCGCCGCGCGCACCGCCACCGCGCGAGCAGCGTCGGCGCTCAGTGCTTGACCCCCGCCGCCGCCCGGCGTCGGCGCCAGGCCTCGATCACCGGCATGTCGGCGGGGACGTCGGCATGGCGCGCCAGCCCGAAGAGCTGCAGGTGGCGCTGCTTGACGACCTCCAGCACGATCACGATCCAGACCGTCGCGACGAGCACCGCCAGCCCCAGGAAGCCGAGGACGATCGTCGCGCCCCAGTGCACCTGGTCGTGGGTGTGCCAGGGCAGGAAGCGCAGCGCCAGCGCGCAGCCGGCGAGCAGGCCGCACCACGCGTAGAGCGCGAGCGCCGCGCGTCGCTGACCGAAGCCGACGCGGACGAACCGGTGGTGCAGGTGGTTGGCGTCGGCCGACCACGGCCTGCGTCCGTACTTGATGCGGTGCAGCACCACGAACGACGTGTCGAAGATCGGCACGAGCAGGACGAGCATCGGGAAGAGCAGGGCCACGGCGGCGGCCGTCTTGAGCACGCCCTGGATCGCGATCACCGCCAGCAGGTAGCCGAGCGTGAGCGAGCCGGCGTCGCCCATGAAGACGCGCGCGGGATGGAAGTTGTGGCGCAGGAAGCCGAGGCAGGCCCCGGCCAGCGCCGCCGCCAGCACCGCCGCCCCGCCGCGATTGAGCGAGAGCGCGAGGATCGCGAACGTCGAGGCCGTGATCGCGCCGATGCCGGCCGCGAGGCCGTCCATGCCGTCGATGAAGTTGAAGCTGTTCATCAGCGCGACGATCCAGAGCATGGTCACCGGGTACTGCAGCGCGCCGAGGTCGAGTGCCCCCACCAGCGGCAGCGTGAGGTGGTCGATCGTGGCGCCGGCGGCGACGGGGATCGCGGCCGCCGCCAGCTCGCCGACGAGCTTGACGACCGGGTGGATCTCGAAGCGGTCGTCGAGCAGGCCGACCGCGGCGCACACGCACGCGCCGAGCAGGATCGCGTGCGCGCGGCCCCCCAGCGACGGCTGCAGCAGCAGCACCGGGATCGCGACGGCGATGAACATCGCGATCCCGCCGCCGAACGGGATCGGTTCCGAGTGCAGGCGCCGGTCCGAGCTGCGATGGTCGACCAGGCCGAAGCGGGTCGCGACCCTCGCCGCGATCGGCGTCAGCCAGAGCGCCAGCACGCCCGCCAGTGCGAACGCGACGAGCGCGTCGAGGCGGGCCTGCGTCACGGGCGCGCCTTCACGGTCACGCTGCGCACGATCGCTCCGCCGGGCCCGACCGCGCGGACGCGGAGCACGAGCTTCCCGCGCCGCGGCGCCTTCGAGCCGCAGCCTGACGCCCTTGCCCGCCGAGCCGGTGTGCTGCACCTTCGCGACGATGCGCCCGCCCCGGAGCGCCGTGATCGTGAAGCGCGTGGCGTTGCGCGTACGCACGCGCACGACGACCTGGTGCAGGCCGCGCGCCGCCTTGACGGAGACGAGCCGCGGCGCGGCGTGCTTCTTGGGCGGCGGCGGTGGCGGCGGCCGGTCCCGCGCCGACCTCGATCGCGCCGATGTCGGGCAGCGCCGACGGTGCGCACGAAGCCGAAGAAGTCGGTGGCCGGGGCGAACGCGGGATCTCCGCGGTTGATCAGCAGCGTGCTTGCGGCGGTGGGCACGCCGGTCGCGTCGAGATGCGGGTTGCCGATCACGTCGCTCGGCGTGCAGACGTCTCCGAACCCGAAGACGTTGTGGCCGCTGCGGACGCGGTCGCACATGCCGACGAAGCGCTCGCCGGTGTTGTTGACGACCAGCGGCCGCTGCTCGAGCGGCAGCGTCGCGTACTCGCGCCCGAAGCGCAGCGAGTTGGAGAGGCCCGAGATCACGGTGTTGTTGACCACTGCGATGTTGCGCGGCAGGAGCGCGGCCGAGGTGCCGTCCCCGCCCACGTGGATGCCGACGTACTGGCCCTCGAAGTGGCCGGTGACGACGTTGTTCGAGATCACCGCGTCGTGGATCAGGCCGCCGTTGATCGGGTCGAGCCAGATCGAGGCTGCGCCGCCCGTGCGCACGCCGAACCAGTTGGCGTCGATCGTCCACGGCCCGCCGGCGCCGATCTGGATGAAGTCGTTGTGGTTGCCGTTCGCCGCGCGGCAGCGCGTGATCCATGTGGTTGGCGCGGATGATGCCGCCGCCGAAGCCGTGGACGGCGTCGGTGTCGTCGAGGCTGTCGAACGTGTTGTGCTGGATCAGGACGTCGGGCGAGGACGTGCGGATGCAGTACGGCGACGAGCAGTGCAGGAACGTCGAGTCGACGACCGCCACGCCGGTCGCGGTCGCGGCGAAGTCCATCGCGACTCCGGGACCGCCCGCGCCGCCGTCGATCTGCAGCGAGCGGAACGAGACGGCGTTCGAGGAGGCGACGCTGATGAATGCGCGCGCCGCCCGCCGGAACGACGGCCAGGCTGCTGATCACGATGCGCTGCGACCCGGTGACCGTCATGCCGGAGATGCTCGCACCGGCGTCTCCGGCCAGCGTGAGATCGGCGGCCGGCCCGCCGCGGCCGTTGATCGCGACCGAGCCGTAGGCGCCCGCTGCGAGCTGGATCGTGTCGCCGGGCCCCGCGCCGGCGAGCGCTGCGCTCAGCTCGGCGGGATTGGTCACGCGCACCGTGGCGGCCGCCGCGGCGGCAGGCGCGAGCGCGGCCGCCAGGAGCAGCAGCGCGGTCAGCGGCGGCACGCCGCATCAGAGCGTCCCGTACATGCGGTCGCCGGCGTCGCCGAGGCCGGGGACGATGAAGCCGACGTCGTTCAGGCGCTCGTCGAGCGCGGCGATGCAGAGATTGGCCTCGGGCTGCTCCTCGCGCACGCGCGCGATGCCCTCGGGCGCGGCGATCAGCGCCGCGAGCGTGATGTCGTCGGCACCGGCCTCGCGGCACAGCCCGATCGCGTGCGAGGCCGAGCCGCCGGTCGCGAGCATCGGATCGAGCACGAGCACGCTGCGGCCCGTGAGGCCGTCGGGCAGCTTGAGGTAGTAGGGCACCGGGCGCAGCGTCTCCTCGTCGCGGCTGACGCCGACGAAGCCGACGGGCGCGTGCGGCAGCAGCTCGAGCGCGGCGTCGAGCATGCCGAGACCGGCGCGCAGCACCGGGACGATCGCCAGCCCCGAGCCGGGGATGCGGGTGCCGTCGTAGGGCGCCATCGGCGTCTGCACGCGGTGCGGCTCGGTCGGCAGCAGGCGCGTCGCCTCGTAGAGCACGAACAGCGAGATCTCGTGCACGAGCGCGCGGAACAGGCGCGTGTCCGTGTCGGTACTGCGCAGCAGCGTGGTCTTGTGGCGCACCACGGGGTGATCCAGCACGACCACGCGCCCGCTCACCCTGCGCCCGCCCCGGCCGGCGCCCCGTGGGTCATGCTCGCGTACAGCGGACGGCGCACGAGGATCGAGCGCGATGCGAGAGCGCAGCGCGCCGAGATCGGCATCGGGGCTGATCGCCTCGCCGATCACGGCGCCGACCTCGCGGGCATCGTCCTCGTCGAGCCCGCGCATCGTCGCCGCCGGCGTGCCGACGCGCACGCCCGAGGCGATCGTCGGCGGCCGCTCGTCGTACGGGACGGTGTTGCGGTTGACGGTGATCAGGACGTCGTGCAGCCGCTCCTCCATGTCCTTGCCCGAGAGCGCGCTGCGGCGCAGGTCGAGCTGCACGAGGTGCGTGTCGGTGCCGCCGGTCAGCAGCTCGCCGCCCTGGGCGGTGATGCCCTCGGCGAGCGCCGTGGCGTTGGCCTTGACGGCGCGCTGGTACTCGCGGTACGGCTCCGTCATCGCGATCGCGAAGCAGACCGCCTTGGCCGCCGTGACGTGGCACAGGGGACCGCCCTGGAGGCCCGGGAAGACCGCGCGGTCGATCTTCTGCGCCAGCTCCTCGCGGCACAGGATGAAGCCCGCGCGCGGGCCGGCGAGCGTCTTGTGCGTCGTCGAGCAGACGATGTCGGCCGACTCGACCGGGTTCTGGTGCAGGCCGGCGGCGACGAGGCCCGAGAAGTGCGCCATGTCGACCATGAGCAGCGCGCCGGCCTCGTCGGCGATCTCGCGGAACGCGCGCGCGTCGATCTCGCGCGGGTAGGCCGAGCCGCCCGCGACGATCAGCTTCGGACGGTGCTCGAGCGCGAGCGAGCGCACCTCGTCGAGGTCGATGCGGCCGTCCTCGCGCCGCACCGAGTAGCCGTGGAACTTGTAGTAGCGGCCCGAGAAGTTGACCTTGAGGCCGTGCGTGAGATGGCCGCCGTGGTCGAGTCGCAGCCCGAGCACCGTGTCGCCCGGATCGAGCACGGCGTAGTAGGCGGCCATGTTCGCGCTCGCGCCCGGAGTGCGCCTGGACGTTCGCGTGCTCGGCGCCGAAGAGTTGCTTGGCGCGGGCGATCGCGAGCTCCTCGACCTCGTCGACGACCTCGCAGCCGCCGTAGTAGCGCTTGCTGCGGCAGGCCCTCGGCGTACTTGTTGGTGAGCACCGATCCGACCGCCTGGAGCACGGAGGGCCAGGTGAAGTTCTCGGATGCGATCAGCTCGAGCTGGTCGCGCTGGCGCGCGAGCTCGGCGTCGCAGAGGCGGGCGATCTCGGGATCGATCTCGGCCAGGCCGAGGTTGCGCAGGTCGTCGAGCGTGTGCGTCACGTGGGCTCTCTCCGGGCTGGCATCAGGCGATGAGCGCGAGTGCGTCCGCCGTGGCGAGCGCTCCCTCGCGCAGGATGACGGGTCGGGCGGCGCTCAGGTCGAGCACCGTCGAGGAGCGGCCCGCACGCGCCGGCCCGCCGTCGACGAGCACGGCGCACTGCTCGGCGAGCTCGGCCGGCACCTCGTCGAGCGTCCGCGGATCGGGACCGCCGTGCGAGGTTGGCCGAGGTCGCGAGGATGGCCCCGAGCTCGTGGATCACGGCCGCGAGCGCGGGCGGGAAGGCGGAGACCCGGAGGCCGATGCGGCCCGGATCCGTCGCCGGTCAGAGGTGCAGGATAGGCGCCGCCCGGGTTCGGGCACGAGCACGGTCGCCCCGCGCCCCAGCAGCGCTCGCGCCCGCTGCGCCAGCGCGGGCTCGAGCGGCGCCAGCAGCGTCTCGGCGTCGCTCACGCTCGCGAACATCGCGGTCGACGGCTTGCGCGGATCCCGCCGCTTGATCTCGCTCAGCCGCAGGCACGCATCCGCCTGCCCGGCATCGCAGACGAGCCCGTAGACGGTGTCGGTCGGGATGACGGCACACGCCCCTTCGGCGAGCGCGGCGACGAGCGGCGCGAGGTCGACGCGCGGCTCGTCGAGGTCGAGACGCAGCGGCACGCCGCCAGGATACCCGCGCGCCTCTCGCCCATAGCGGGTGGGCTATGGCCAAGTGGCACACGCGGCGAGTGTCACTTGGCGCACCCGCACATCCGGGGCCAGGCGCCGGATGTGCGGCCGTTGAAGACTCGTACCAAAGCGCATAAACTCGCCGGTATGCATGCGCTGCTGATCCGACTCCACAACCCGCGCGGCCGCGAGTGCGGCTGTGACGCCGACTGCTGGTGCCGGCGCACTGCCGTCGGCCGGGCCGTCAAGTGGTGGTTCCCGGCGCGGTACTTCGGCATCCATCACAAGAACGACGCGCTGGAAGCGTGGAAGCGCGCTCATCCGGACGGAGCGACCGAGGACTGGAAGCGTCTCCAGCAGGAGCGCCACGACACCACCTAGGCCACCGGCCGGAGAGCGTCAGCCCGGGCGGTGCGCCGAGACGACTCGCTCCACGCCGCGCAGGTCGCGGGTGACCGCGACGCCCTCGTAGCCGAGGCCGGCGAGGCGCTCGGCGAGCCAGCGGCGCCTGGCCGTCGCCGACCTCGACGGCGAGGTGCCCGCCCGGCTCGCAGCGCCGCCGGGCGCGTCGGTCGCGAGGCGCTCGAGGATCGCGCGGCCGCCGTCGTCCGGCGTAGACGGCGAGGGCCGCGGGCTCGTAGCCGGCGACCTCGGGATCGACCTCGGCGCTCCGCGGCGACGTAGGGCGGGTTCGAGACGACCAGGTCGAAGCGACGGCCGGCGACCGGCGCCAGCAGGTCGCCCTCGAGCAGCTCGACGCGGTCGGCCAGGCCGTTGGCGGCGGCGTTCTCGGCCGCCAGCGCGAGCGCGTCGGGCGAGACGTCGATGGCGGCTCACCGCCGCCTCGGGCAGGCGCGTCGCGAGCGCCAGCGCGATCGCGCCCGTGCCCGTGCCGACGTCGACGATCGCCGGGCGCGTCCGTCCGCCTCGAGCAGCGCGCAGGCAGCGCTCCACGAGCACCTCGGTCTCCGGCCGCGGCACGAGGGCACGCGGGTCGCAGCGCAGCTCCAGCCCGTAGAAGCCCCAGCTGCCGAGCACGTAGGCGAGCGGCTCGCGGCGTGCCCCGGCGACGCACCAGCTCGCGCAGGCGGTCGACCTCGGCAGGCTCGAGCGGGCGATCGTGGTCGAGATAGAGCTCGAGCCGCGTGCACCGCGAGCACGTGCGCGAGCAGGTACTCGGCGTCGAGCCGCGGCGAGCGGCACGCCCTTGCTGCTCCAGGTAGTCGCGTGTCGGCCCGAGAAGCTCCCGGACCGTGGTCACGCGCTGCTCGCGGCCTCGAGGCGGCGGCGGCGGTCCTCGTCCTGCAACGCCTGCGTGAACGCCGAGAGGTCGCCGGCGAGCACGGCGTCGAGGTTGTGCGACGGTGAACTTGATGCGGTGATCGGTGACGCGCCGCTCGGGATAGTTGTAGGTGCGGATCTTCTCCGAGCGCTCGCCCGTGCCGATCTGCGACAGCCGCTCGGCGGCCTCGGCGGCGTTGCGCTCCTCGAGCGCGCGCTCGTAGAGGCGCGCGCGCAGGATCTTGAGCGCGCGCTCGCGGTTCTGGATCTGCGAGCGCTCGTCCTGGCAGGCCACGACGATGCCGGTCGGCAGGTGCGTGACGCGCACCGCGGAGTCGGTCGTGTTGACCGACTGGCCGCCCGGCCCGGTCGAGCGCATGACGTCGATCTTGATGTCCTTGGCGGGGAGATCGACCTCGACGTCCTCGGCCTCGGGCAGCACCGCGACGGTCATCGTCGAGGTGTGGATGCGCCCCTGCGACTCCGTCTCGGGCACGCGCTGCACGCGGTGCACGCCGGACTCCCACTTGAACACCGAGTACGCGCCGTCGCCGCGCGACCTCGAACGTGACCTCGCGGAAGCCGCCCTGGTCGCTCGCCGGTCGAGCTGAGCGTCTCGGTCTTGATAGCCGAGCCGCTCGGCGTAGGCCGTCGAGCATGTTGTAGATGTCGCCGGTGAAGAGCGCGGCCTCGTCGCCGCCGGCACCGGGCCGGAGCTCGATGATGACGTCGCGCTCGTCGTTGGGGTCGCGCTCGACGAGCGCCAGGCGCAGCTCCTCCTCGACGGCGGTCAGCGCCTCCTCGCTCGGCGGCGAGCTCGGCCTCGAGGTAGGAGCGCATCTCGGCGTCCGCCTCGCCCTCGAGCATCCCGCGCGCGTCGGCGATGCCCTGGCTGGCGGCGCGCCAGCGGGCACCGAGCGCCGCCTGCTCGCTCAGCTCCTTGTGCCGCCGGCCGAGCTGCGCCATGCGCTGCAGGTCGGACGAGACGGCGGCATCGGAGAGCTCGCGCTCGACCTCGGCGAGCGCCTGCTCGATCTGCGTGACCAGTTCATCCATCGGGGGGAAGCGTAGGCGAGGCTAGCGCGGCGTCGAGCACACCGTGCGCCCGGAACCAGTCCAGCGTGCGCTCGAGCATGTCGATGCGGCGATCCGGGCGGCCGACCGACTGCATCAGGTGGGACTCCTCGGGATAGAGGACGTATTCGACCGTCGCGCCCGCGCACGCGCAGCGCCACGAAGAGCTGCTCGTTGTCGGCGGGCGGGCAGCGCAGGTCGGCCTCGCCCTGGAGCATCAGCAGCGGCGTCGTGATGCGCGTCCGCGTGCGCCAGCGGGGACTGCTGCCAGAGGCGCTCGTGGTCGGCGGGCGGGTCGCCCCAGCCCAGCCGCGGCGTCCACAGCGCGCCCTCGTCGCAGTTGCGCGACGGCCGAGATCTGGTTGGCGACGCCGTTCGCCGACACGGCGGCGCGGAAGCGATCGGTCCGGGTGATCAGCCAGTGCGTCATGAAGCCGCCGTAGGAGAGGCCGGTCACGCCGAGGCGCGCGGGGTCGGCGAGCCCCTCCCCCACGGCCCAGTCCACGCACGCGAGCTGATCCTCGGCGTCGGCGCCTCCCCACGCGCCGCGGATCGCCTCGAGCCAGGCACGGCCGTAGCTCGCCGAGCCGCGCGGGTCGGGCATCAGGACGCGCGCGCCCGCGGCCGCGAGCACGAAGTCGGGGAGCCACGGCTCCGGGCCCCAGCTGCCGCCCGGGCCGCCGATGATCGAGAGCACGAGCGGCAGCGGCTCGCGGCCGGCGCCGCGCGGCGCGGCGAGCGTGGCGCGGATCGGGCCCGCCGCGCCCGGGATCGCGACGCTGCTCGCACGCGACGCCCGCGAGCGGGCGCTGCCAGGCCGCGCCGTCGCGGGTCAGCCGGCGTGGGCCGGCCCGACGGCCGCTCGAGGTGCAGCTCGACGGGCGCCCGCGCCCGCCGCGCGCAGCGTGACGATGCGCCCTCCGCCCGAGCGCGCTAGCCGTGGACGTGCGGCTCGCAGCCCTCGAGCGGCTCCGGGCTCGCCGGCGAGCGGAAAGCGCCACAGCGTCGTGTGCCCGGCGCTCGTGACCGGGCTCGTCACGGCGCCGTCGCGCCATTCCGGTCGCACCGCCCGCGTCGACCTCCCAGTCGATGAGATCCGACCCGTGCGTGAGCCCGATGGACAGATGGTGGCCCGGAGCGAGATCGCGCGGCGCCCCGCCCGAGGCCGGCACGACCCACAGCGAGTGCTCGCATCCGAACGGCTCGCCCTCCTCGTCGATGCCGAGGAAGGCGACGCAGCTCGCCGTCCGGCGACCAGGACACGGCGCCGAGCAGGAGCCCGCGAGGCGCGCGAGCTCGCGCGACCTCTCCGCCGTTCGCGTCGACGACGTGCACGGCGGGCGCGCTCCGGAGGTCGGCGTCGTGGCCCTGGTCGGCGCAGAACGCGATGCGCTTGCCGTCCGGCGACCACGCGAAGCTCTCGACCGACCAGTCGCCGTGGGTCAGGCGCCGCGCGCGCGCACCGGCCCGCGCGGCTGCACGTAGAGGTGCATGTGGCGGTCGAGGTAGCCGTCTGACCGTCGAGGCGCCAGTCGACGCGCGCGATCACGCGCGCGAGCGGCTGCACGTCGGCCTTCAGCGGCCCGACGGCGAAGCGCGTCTCCGGCGCCGCGGCGCCGAGCGCCAGCCGCTTGCCGTCCGGCGAGGGCGCGAACGCGCACACGCCGTGCGGCAGCGCGGTCAGCTGCTCGGGGTCGCCACCGGCGAGCGGCACCGCCCAGACCTGCTCGTCGCGCAGGAAGAGCACGCGGTCGCCCGGCGAAGCCGCGGCAGACGAGTCGCGCACGTCGCCCGCGGTCAGCGCCCGCGGGCCGCCCGCCGTCGAGCGGGACGACCCAGACGTGCCTCCGGTAGCCGTTCGTCCGCGCGATGCGCCGCGTGTAGAGCGCGTGGCTTCCGTCGGGATCGACAGCCGGATCGCCGAGCGCGACCTGCGCGAGCACGAGCTTGCTGAGCGACGCCGCCATCCGGCCGGGCAGCATACTGCCGGGTATCAGCCTGATCGTCGCCATCCTGCTCGCGCTCTTCGTCCTGCCCTCGCCGTGGGGACATCGTCGCGGTCTCGGCGCCGCTGGTCGAGATCGTCGAGATCACCTGGGGCCTGCGGCTCGCGCGCGCAAGCGCTCCAGCGATCGGCGCGCACACGCTGATCGGGCCGCGAGGCCGTCGTCGTGCGCGCGCTCGATCCCGTGGGTCAGGTCGACGATCGACGGCGAGCGCTGGAAGGCGCGCTGCGCCGACCGGTGCGGCGCTCGACGCGACGGTCGTGATCGAGACGATCGAGGGCCTGACGCTCGAGGTGCAGGTCTACACGGACGTCGAGCGCCGCGGCGACCGGCGGCGCGCTGCGCAGCGTCTGCAGCACGACGCAGTAGCGCTCGGTGAGCTTGAGCAGCTGATCGAGCTGCTCCTGCGAGGCGTCGCTGACGACGTCGAAGCTGAGGCGGATGTCGCTGAAGCCCACGGGCGCCTCGCGGTCGACGCCGAGCGTGCCGCGGAAGTCGAGATCGCCCTCGGCGCGCAGGTGCGCGGACGTCGAGCTCGACGCCGATGGCGGTCGCGACGGCCTTGAGCGTCACGCCCGCGCAGGCCACGAGCGCCTCCAGCAGCATGTCTCCCGAGCAGGCCTCGAGGCCGCTGCCGCCGGTCGCCGGGATGCAGGCCGGCGGTCACGAGCGCGCGGCCCGTCTCGACCTTGCAGGCGATGCCCGCGTCGTCGATGTCGCCCTCGGCCGTCAGCGTGATGACGGCCGCGTCCGGCTCGTCGCGGTACTGCTGCTTGAGCGGCGCCTGAACGGCGCGAAGCGCGTCGGCGTCCACGCGCCGTGAACCTCAGGCCATGACCTCGACGCGCGGCGCCCGCGTCGGACGCGCTGCGCTCCTCGGCCGCGAGCACGCGCTCGAGCGCGCGGATCGAGACGGCGACCTGATCGAGCGTCGGCTCACGCGTCGTCAGGCGCTGCAGCCAGAGGCCCGGCGCGAGCACCGCGCGCACGAGCCGGAAGCGCTGCGTAGCGCGCCGCGAGGCGGATGACCTCGTAGGCGAGGCCGGCGATCAGCGGCAGCGCGACGATGCGCGAGACGACGAGCCAGACCAGCGAGATGGCCGACGATCTCGCCGAGCGCCGAGAAGACGAGGATCGCGATGACCATGACCCAGAGCAGGAACGCGGTGCCGCAGCGCACGTGGATGAGGCTGTGGCGCTGCACCTCCTCGGGCGTCGAGCGGCGCGCCGGCCTCGTAGGCGTTGATCGCCTTGTGCTCGGCCGCGTGGTACTGGAAGACGCGCCGCAGCTCGCCGAACAGCCCGATCAGGGCGAGGTAGGCGATCAGCAGGCCGACGCGGATCCCGCCCTCGACGAGCACGAAGACGCCACGTGTTGCCCGGGTTGATCCAGTTCGTGAGCAGCGCCGGCGAGACCTTGAAGAGCACGAGCGAGAAGCCGATCGCGAACACGAACGAGCCGATCAGGCGCGAACTTGCCGAGCTCCTCCGACGCGTCCTCCTCGCCCTCGTCCGTGACCGAGAAGCGGGCGGAGACGGCCAGCGCGCGCATGCCGATCGCGAGCGACTCGCCGAGCGCGACGACGCCGCGGACCACCGGCAGGCGCAGCCAGCGGCGGCGGAGCGCGACGCTGTCGACGTCGTGCTCGACCTCCGAGATGCGCCCGTCGGGACGGCGCACGGCCACGGCCCAGCTCGACGGGCCGCGCATCATCACGCCCTCGAGCACCGCCTGCCCACCGATCGACGCCATCAGGCGGCGATCAACTACGTCACGCGGTTCCTGCGGCCTCGGCGGCTGCCTCGGCCGCCTCGGCTGCCTGCGGCGCGGGCCTGGCGCTGGCGGAACCGCTCGACGCGGCCGCCGCTGTCCAGGAGCTTCTGCTTGCCCGTGTAGAACGGGTGGCACTCGCTGCAGATCTCGACCGTGGATCTCGGACTTCGTCGCCCGCGTCATGAACTCGTTGCCGCACGAGCAACGGACGTGAGCGGCTGTCATAGGTCGGGTGAATCTCTGCGCGCATCGGCCTCAGATTAGCACGCGGGCGATCACGTCCCGCGCCGCTCCCAGCGCCTCGTCGTCGATCGTCGAGGTGGGTCACGAAGCGCACCGTGCGGCGGTCGAGCGCGCCGCACAGCACGCCCGGCGGCGGCCAGCTCGTCGACGAGGCCCTGCGCCGGCTCGTCGCGCCGCAGGCGCGCCAGCACGATGTTCGTCTCGACCGCGTCGAGGTCGACGGAGACGCGCGCGGTCATCGTCCAGGGCGACCGCGAGCGCGCGCGCGCGGGCGTGATCCTCGGCCAGCCGCTCGACGTTGTGGTCGAGCGCGTAGAGGCCCGCCGCAGCGAGCACGCCGGCCTGCCGCATGCCGCCGCCGAGCAGCTTGCGCAGCCGGCGCCCGCGCGCGATCGCCTCGGCCGAGGAGACCAGGATCGACCCGACCGGCGCGCCGAGGCCCTTCGAGAAGCAGAACGACACGCTGTCGGCGCCCGCGCTCGCCTCGGCCAGCGTGCAGCCGCGCGCGACCGCCGCGTTGGCCAGGCGGGCGCCGTCCATGTGCACCTTCAGCCCGAGCTCGTGCGCGCGCTCGGTCACGCGCGCCAGCGTCTCGGCCCGCCAGGCGCGCCCGCCCGAGCCCGTGTGCGTGTTCTCGATGCAGAGCAGCCGCGCGCGCGGCCGGTGGATGTCGCTCGCGTCCATCGGCACCGCGTCGAGCAGCTCCTCGAGTCGAGCGCGAAGCCCGTGCTGTGCAGCCCGCGCGGATGCGCGCCCCAGAGCGCCGCCGACGCCGCCCGCCTCGTCGATCAGGATGTGCGCGTCCCGGTGCGCGTAGACCTCGTCGCCCTGCCCGGCCCAGAGCGCGATCCCGATCTGGTTGGCCATCGTCCCCGAGGGCACGAACACCGCCGCCTCGCGACCGCACAGCTCGGCGGCGCGGCGCTCCAGCGCGTTGACGGTCTCGTCCTCGCCGTAGACGTCGTCGCCGACGCGCGCCGTCGCCATCGCCTCGCGCATCGCGGGCGTCGGTCGCGTGACCGTGTCGGAGCGGAGGTCGATCGGGCATCGCGCTGAGAGTAGACGCGACGCGATCGGCCAAGTGGCACACGCGGCGAGTGCCACTTGGCGCTCCGCGAGCCGCTGTACCGCCCCGCCGATCCGGCTGAGTACGATGGCCGCGTGCCGACCGTCGCCCGCCGCGTACCCGCCGCCGTTCGCGGCGTCCGAGGTCATCGGACGCGCCCGAGGCGCCGGCCGACGAGCAGCTCGAGGTCGGCGTCGCGATCGTCGGCGGCGGGCCGGCCGGGCTGGCCTGCGCGATCCGGCTCGCGCAGCTGCTGGAGGACGATCCGGCGGTCGCCGAGCGGCTCGGCGAGGTGCCGATCGCGCTCGTGGACAAGGGCCGCGCCGTCGGCGCGCATCAGCTCTCGGGCGCCGTCGTGCAGCCGGCGCCGCTGCTCGAGCTGTTCCCGGGCACGTCGCTCGCGGAGATGACGAGCTACGGGCCGGTCGACCACGAGGCCGTCTACTTCCTGACGCGCTCGCGCGCGACGCGGCTGCCGATCGTCCCGCCGCCCATGCACAACAAGGGCAACCACGTCTTCTCGCTCGCGCGGCTCACGCGCTTCATGGCCGAGCGGGCCGAGGAGCTCGGCGTGATGGTGCTGCCGGAGACGGACGCGCAGCGGCTGCTCGTCGAGAACGGCGCCGTGCGCGGCATCCGCACCGGCGACAAGGGCCGCGGCCGGCAGGGCGAGGAGCTGCCGACGTTCGAGCCCGGCGCCGAGCTGACCGCGCAGGCCACGGTGCTCGCCGACGGCGTGCAGGGCATGCTCTCGGGCGCCGCCATCGAGCACTTCGGCCTGCAGCCCGAGAACCCGCAGATCTACGCGCTCGGGGTCAAGGAGGTGTGGCGCGTCGCGCGCCCGCTCGAGCGCGTCGTGCACACGATCGGCTGGCCGCTCAAGCCGCAGGCGCGCTACCGCGAGTTCGGCGGCACGTTCGCCTACCCGATGGGCCCCGACACGATCTGCCTCGGCCTCGTCGTCGGCCTCGACTACGCGGACGCCTCGCTCTCGGTGCACGACCTGCTCCAGGAGGTCAAGGGCCACCCGCTCTTCCGGCGCATGCTCGAGGGCGGCGAGCGCATCGCCTGGGGCGCGAAGGCGATTCCCGAGGGCGGCTTCTGGTCGCTGCCGGCGAGCGTGTCCCCGCCCGGCGCGCGTGATCCTCGGCGACGCCGCGGGCTTCGTCAACGTGCCGCGGCTGAAGGGCGTCCACTACGCGCTGCGGAGCGGCATGCTGGCCGCCGAGACGATCCACCGCGCGCTCGCCGACGGCGCCGACCTCTCGCAGCCGGGCGCGCTCTCTCTGTACGACGCGCAGGTCAAGAACTCCGAGATCTACCACGACCTGCGCCGCTACCGGAACATGCGCCAGGCCTTCCAGCACGGGCTGATCGTCGGCGGCGCGCTGGGCGGCGCGATGGACACGCTGCAGGGCGACTTCCCGCCCTGGCGGCTGCCCACGCATCCCGACAGCGAGCAGCCGGTGTTCGTCGGCAAGCGGACGCTACGGCGAGCGCGACGGCAAGCTCACGTTCGACAAGCTCTCCTCGGTCTTCGCGAGCGGCAACCGCAGCCGCGACGACCAGCCGGACCACATCCGCATCCAGCGCCGCGTGCCGCGCGAGCTCGCGATCGCGTGGGCGAACATGTGCCCGGCGCAGGTCTACGAGGTCGGCGCCGAGGGCGAGGACGGCCTCGTCGAGCGTCGAGGTCACGCCGTCCAACTGCGTCCAGTGCGGCGCGATCACCGCCAAGGGCGGGCGCCTGACGCCGCCCGAGGGCGGCTCGGGCCCCGAGTACACCCTGACCTGAGCCCGGGCGCGACCCGCGGCTTCAGGCCGCGGCGATCTCGGGTGGCAGCCGCAGGTGGCGCTCGATCACCGCGGCCGCCTCGGCCGCGGCCATCAGGTTGCCCTGGGCCACGTCGACGCCGAGCTCGCGCAGCAGCGCCAGCTGACCCACCGTCTCGACGCCCTCGGCCGCGACGGTCAGGCCGAGCACGCGCCCGAGCTCCACGATCACGCGAACGAACTCGCGCTCGCCGGGACGCGTCTCGAGCGCGTCGACGAACGGCCGCGCGAGCTTGAGCACGTCGACCGGCAGGTCGCGCAGCTCGGCCAGCGACGAGGCGCCCGTGCCGAAGTCCTCGACGGCGAGGCGCACGCCCAGCGCGCGCAGCGCCATGCAGTGCGCCAGGACGACCTCGGCGTCGTGGGCCACGGCGCTCTCGGTCAGCTCCAGCATGAGCGCCTCCGGCGGCAGGTTCTCGCGCTCGAGCGCCTCGGCGACGACCTCGGCGAACGTGCCGTCGTCGAGCTGGTGCCGCGAGACGTTGACCGAGACGACGAGCTCCTCGGCGCCCGGGATCGTCGCGCGCCAGACCGCGGCCTGACGGCAGGCCGCGCGCAGCATCCCGCGGCCCAGCTCGTTGATCAGGTCGGTCTCCTCGGCGAGCTCGATGAAGCGCTCCGGCAGCAGCAGGCCGAGCGTCGGGTGGTGCCAGCGGGCGAGTGCCTCGACCGCCCAGCTGCGACCGCTGCCGAGCTCGACGAGCGGCTGGAAGTGCGGCTTGATGTCGCCGTTCCGGATGGCCTCGCGCAGCTCGTCCACGAGCGCGTGCCGGGCGATCTCCGCGTCCTGCATGCCGGGCGAGAAGATGGCGCAGCGCGACCGCCCGCCCGCCTTGGCGGCGTACATCGCGAGGTCGGCGTTGCGCAGCAGATCGGCGGCGGTCGACGCGCCGCCGGTCGCCAGCGCGACGCCGATGCTCGCGCCGACGCGCACGGCGCTCCCCTCCACCGACAGCGGCGCGACGAGCGAGCCGAGCACGCGCTCGGCCGCGCGCTCGGCCACGAGCGCCGTCGGCGCGTGCTCGAGCAGGACCGCGAACTCGTCGCCGCCGAGGCGGGCGGCGAGGTCGTCCTCGCGCAGGGAGGCGCGCAGGCGCTCGGCGACGGTCACGAGCAGCGCGTCGCCGGCCGCATGCCCGAGCGTGTCGTTGATGCCCTTGAAGTCGTCGAGGTCGAGGAACATGACGGCGGGCGCGTTGTCGTCGCGCGCGAGCGCTGCCTCCACGCGCAGCGAGAAGAGCGACCGGTTGGCGAGGCCGGTGAGCGGATCGTGGCGCGCCTCGTGCGCCAGCCGCTCCTTGAGCTCGGTGACGGCCGCGAGCGCGCGAGCGGTCTGGCCCGTCTCGAGCGCGTTGCCGGCGTGCGAGCCGACCGTCTCGAGCAGGCGCCGCTCGCGCGGCCCGAACGACTCGTTGCGCTCGACCGCGAGCAGGCCGACGACCCGCGTATCGCCGCGCAGCGCGACCACGATCGCGGCCGGAAGCCCGAGGGCGGTGAGCCCCGTGCGGCGATCGGCGTGCGCCGGCGAGAGGTCGATCACGGTCGCGAGCGCGAGCTCCTCGAGCAGCGTGCGCTCGGGGAGCGTGGTCTCGCCCGAGAACGAGCGGCGGGCGCGCTCGCGCCCGTCGACCTGCGCGCGCAGCACGCGACCGTCGGCCGTGTGCAGGACGAGCGCCGCGCCGGTCGCGCCCACCAGCGAGCGGGCGTGCTCGAGCAGGACGCCCGCCGCGGCCTCGGTGCCGGCGGCCGCGTGCACGTCGCGCATGATCGCGAGCAGCGAGTCGACCTCGGAGCGCTGGCGCCCCTCGCGGACGTGGGCCCGATAGGCGAGCATGGCGCGGTCGCCGGCACGGCCAGGAGGGCGAGACCGAGGAAGAGCAGCGTGGGCACGTCGAGCACGCGCAGCAGGCCCGGTTCGCCAATCAGCAATGCGGCGACGAGCCCGATCGCAAGGAGTGCGAGGGCGATCGCCAGAAGCCAGGGGGCGAGGCTGCGGCATCGCGCCGCCACCCTGGCCCTCACCGACCGCTCCGGCAGACTCCGGTGGGGGTAGGCACGGAATTCAGCATGAAAGAGATAGCTGATATGTGTTCTACAGGAGCCCTCCGAGCGGGTGCCTGAAGATCCCCCGATCGAGGAAAACGTGCGCTCCGAGCGGGCTTTACGAGCCGCGCTGCGCGCGCACGAGCTCGGTCAGGCGCGGGAGCACCTGGTGCAGGTCGCCGACGACGCCGAGATCGCAGAAATCGAAGATCGGCGCGTTGGCGTCCTTGTTGATCGCGACGATCGTCTCGGCGCCGGCCATGCCGACCTTGTGCTGGATCGCGCCGGAGATGCCGCAGGCCACGTAGAGCCGCGGCGAGACCGTCTTGCCGGTCTGGCCGACCTGCGCCGCATACGGGTACCAGCCGGCGTCCACGACCGCGCGCGTGGCGGCGACCTCGCCGCCGAGCGCCTTGGCGAGCTCCTCGACGAGCGAGAAGTTCTCGGGCCCGCCGAGCCCGCGGCCGCCGGCCACGAGCACGTCGGCCTCGGAGATGTCGACGGCCGAGGCCTCGGCGGCCTCGTGCCCGACGACGCGCGCGGCGCTCGACCACGGCTGCGTCGCCACCGGCACGCGCTCGACCTGAGCCGCGCCGCTCGCGCCCTCGCTGGGCGCATAGGTGTTGGCGCGGGCGATGATCACGCCGCGGTCGCCGACGAGCGCGCAGTGGGCGAGCACGGAGTCCCCCAGCCCCGGCCGGCGCGTGACGAGGCGCCCGCCGTCGGCGTGCAGCTCGATCGTGTCCACGATCACGCCGACTCCGAGGCGCGCCGCGAGCGCCGCGCCCACGTCGGAGGCGAGCACGCTCGCGCTCAGCAGCACGATGTCGTGCGGGATGCGCCTCGAGCACGGCCGCGATCGCGTCGACCATCGGCTGCGGCAGCGACTGCGCGAGCGCATCGTCGTCGGCGACGTAGACGGTGCGCGCGCCGTGCCCGCCGAGCGCGGCCATCGCCGGCCTCGTCCAGGCCCTGGCCGCAGACGACGGCGTCGACCTGGGCGCCGAGCGCCGAGGCGAGCCGCGCCGGCCTCCTCGAGCAGGCCGAGCGAGCTGGCGCCGACGGCGCCTTCGTGCTGTTCGCAGAACACGAGGATGTCGCCCATCAGATCGCCTTCCGCTCGACCAGGAACGCCACGATCTCCTCGGCGGAGCTCCCGTTCTCGTCCTCGATGCGCCGGCCGCCCTCCTTGGCCGACCGGCGGCGTCAGCTCGAGCACCTCGGTGCCCGTGCCCGCCTCGACGCCGAGGTCGGCCAGCCCGATCGTGGTCTGCGGCTTCTTGCGCGCGCCCATGATCGCCTTGAGCGAGGCGTAGCGCGGCTCGTTGATCGCGTCGGAGACCGAGATCACGACCGGCAGCGGCGCCTCGACGACGTCGTAGCCCGTCTCGGTCTGGCGCTTGGCGCGTACGCCGTCATCCGTCAGCTCGAGCCGCGCGACCTGCGTCACGAGCGGCAGCTGGAGGTGCTCGGCGACGGCCGCGGCCATGACGTAGGAATCGGAGTCGGCGGCCTGCTGGCCGAGCAGCACGAGGTCGGCGCCGAGGTGCTTCGCGGCCGCGGCGAGCACGCGCGCGGTCGCGGCGATGTCAGCGCCCTCGAGCGCCGGATCGCTCACCAGCAGCGCCTCGTCGGCGCCCAGCGAGAGCGCCTTGTGGAGCGTGCGCAGCGCACCTTCGGGGCCCATGCAGAGGGCCGTGATCTGGCTGTCGGCGCCGGCCGCCCCCTCCTTCAGCCGCACGGCCTCCTCGAGGGCGTGCGCGTCGTAGGGGTTCATGGTCTTCTCGCCGGAGCGATCGAGCTTCTTGGTGCCGGGATCGATCCGCTTGGGCGCGGTCGCGTCCGGCACCTCCTTGACGCATACGGCGATCTTCAACGCTGCTGGCTCCTCGTTGCTCCATGCGGGCGCCGACCGCCCGCGCGACGCCCTGAGGATACCGATCGGGCCGATCCGGACCGCAGCCAACGGGGTCTGACCCGCAACGTGCGGGTCTGACCCCGGTCTTGCGGACCTGGCACGCACCTTGCATGCGTGTATCCAGGCCGTTTGCGGCCCGTTCACCCGTGCGTCCACTTCACCGTGGAACCTCGCGACCGAGTCCCCGGCCGGCCTTCCGCCCGCATGCCTACTGGTGTTGTGGGCGGTCCGCAAGGGCGGGGGCAGGTCCGCAACGGCAGGGTCAGACCCGCACGTTGCGAGCCAGACCCCGTTCTTGCAGGCAGGCTTGGGGACTGGGCTGTGGTATGTCCTGAGCATGGCTCTGCTTCTCCGGCCGGCCGTTCTGGCGGCTCTGGTACTTGCATTCGTGCCTGCCGCGGTGCGCGCGGATACGTCCGACATCGTGTTTCCCGTGGCCGGGCCGGTCATCAAGTGGCACGACGACTACGGGACGACCAACCTCGGCACGCGGCAACTCGGGAACGCGATCGTCGTCAAGCCGGGCACGCCGGTGGTGGCGGCCGTGGCCGGGCGCGTGCGCATGCTCTGGCAGGGCGGCGGCGGCTGGAGCCTGACGCTGACGACGTCGGACGGCAACAAGTTCGTCTACCAGCACCTCGGCCGGGACGGGAACCGCAAGAGCGCGTACCTGCCGGGGCTGCGCGACGGCGCCCGCGTCAAGCAGGCGCAGCGCCTCGGATGGAGCGGCTTCTCGGGCAACGCGACCGCAAAGACGCCGCAGCTCGGGTTCCAGTACCTGCCCGGCCGGCAGCGCCCCGGTCGATCCCTACGAGCTGCTGGCGAGCGCTCGCCGGCTGCCGGCCGCGGCGCGGCCCGCGCCCGCCGCCCCGGGCAAGCTGCGCATGACGGGCGTGCTGACCTGGAGCGCCCGCGGCACCAAGGCCGCGATCCTGCGCATCCGCACCGCGAGCATCGTCCGGGACGGCACGACGCAGCGCGTCCAGCAGTCGCTGATGCTCGCGCTGGCCGGCGACGCGGCGATCGCGCGCGAGACGGTCAAGGCCGGGCCCGGAGCGCTCCTGCCGGGCGTGCGCGTGACGGTGTGGGCCACGGCCCGCAAGGGCGGCTCGCTGGTCGCGAACCGCGTGCGCATCGAGCGCTGACGCCCGTCAGCTGCCGACGAAGCGCGCCGCGCGCTTCTCGGTGAAGGCCGTGAGGCCCTCGCGCGCGTCGTCCGTCGAGAACAGGATCGCGAACAGGTCTGCCTCGTGCACGAGATTGGCGCCGAGGTCGCCGTGCAGCGACCGGTTGGTCGCCTCCTTGGCGTAGGCGAGCGCGATCGGGCTCTTCGCCGCGATGCCGTGGGCGATCTCGAGCGTGCGCTCGAGCAGCTCGTCGGGCTCGAAGACGGCGTTCACGAGCCCGCGCTCGAGCGCCTCGTCGGCGTTGACCATGCGGCCGGTGAGCACGAGCTCCTTGGCGAAGCCGACCGACGAGGCGCGCGCGAGGCGCTGCGTGCCGCCCCAGCCGGGGATGATGCCGAGGTTGATCTCGGGCTGGCCGAAGCGCGCCGTGGTCGAGGCGAAGCGCAGGTCGCAGGCCAGCGCCATCTCGCAGCCGCCGCCCAGCGCGAAGCCGTTGACGGCCGCGATCGTGGGCTTGCGCATCGTCTCGAGCAGATGCGAGAGATCCTGGCCGTGCTCGGAGTACCTGCGCGCCATGAGCGGCGTCTTGGTCGCGAGCTCGGTGATGTCGGCGCCCGCGATGAACGCGCGGTCGCCGGCGCCCGTGAGCACCGCGACGCCGCACTCGTCGTCGTCCGCGAGGCCGCGGAAGGCGGCCAGCAGCTCCTCCAGCAGCTCGGTGGAGAGCGCGTTCAGCACTTCCGGCCGGTTGACGGTCACGACCGCGACGCGGCCGTGCATGCTCACGTCGATCGACATCAGCCGGTCGCCGCGTGCGTCTGCAGGTACTCGACGATGGCCGTCGTCGACGTGCCCGGCGTGAACACCGCGGCGACGCCCTGCTCGCGCAGCGCGTCCGCGTCGGGCCCCGGGATCGTGCCTCCGACGATCACGAGCACGTCGTCGGCGCCCTCCGTGCGCAGCAGCTCGAGGATGCGCGGCACGAGCGTCATGTGCGCGCCCGAGAGGATCGAGATGCCGATCGCGTCGGCGTCCTCCTGCACGACGGTCTCGACGATCTGCTCCGGCGTCTGATGCAGGCCGGTGTAGATGACCTCCATGCCGGCATCGCGAAGCGCCCGGGCGATGACCTTGGCGCCGCGATCGTGGCCATCGAGTCCCGGCTTCGCAATGACCACGCGGATCCTGCCTGCCATCCCCCCGATTGTATGTCGCGGCGTCCCCCGTCGGGGCCGGGCGAGGGCGGATCCATCCTCTACGCTTTGTCTCCGGTGACCGACCGTACCGACCCGTACGAGATCATTGGCGTGCGGCGTGACGCCTCACTGGCCGAGATCCGCATCTCCTACCGCAGGAGCACGCAGATCCTCGCGCCGGAGCGTTTCGCGAACGCCAATGACACTGTGCGCGCTGAAGCAGCGCGTCGTCTCAGCGCGCTCAACGGCGCGATGGAGGCGATCGAGGCCGAGCGCGCCGCCGAGAGCGGCTCCGCCCTCGGCTCGCTGACGTTCGGCGGCCCCGCGGTCTCGCCGGCCATCGAGCCGTCGCTGCGCTCGATCGCGATCGTCGACGAGCCGCCGCCGCTCGCACCTCCCGCAGAGGAGCCCGACGCCGACGGGGACGGCGCGATCGGGGACGACCCGATCGACGAGGTCGCCGTCGACGCGCCCGAGGTCGAGGTCGAGGTCCCGCCGCTTCCGGAGCCCGAGGAATCGACGGCCCCGGTCGACCTCGCGGAATCGACGGCCCCGGTCGAGGTCGAGGACTCGACGGCGCCGGTCGAGGTCGACTCGCCCGAAGAGGCCGACGCCGATCCCACCCCGACCGAAGACATCCCGGTCGCACCTGACGCCGACACCGAGGGCGACCTCCTGCCCGTGCCGCCCGGCGAGGACACGGGCGAGGTGCCGCTGATCGATCTCGAGCCGGCGCAGATGGCGACGCCCACGGCGGCGCCGCAGCGCTTCGAGCGGCCCGCGCGCGAGGCCAAGCGCGAGCGCTCGCTCATGCCGCGCATTCTCGCCGCGGCCGCGGTGGTCGCCGCGCTGGCCGCCATCGGCGTCTACTTCCTGCTCGGCAGCGGAAGCGACGAGCCCTCGGGCGGTCAGTTCCAGGGCGCCGGCGCGCCGGTGAGCTTCACCTATCCGAGCGACCTCATCGCCCGCAAGCCGCCGAGCGGCGGCCTGCTCAAGCCGACCTTCGCGACCGCCGTCGGCGTCGACGCGGCCAACTACGTCGTCGTCGCGACCTACAAGATCTCCGCCGACGTGCAGCCCGACGGCTCCGCCATCGGCAGCGGCGGCAGTCGCCTCACCGCCGACCGCTTCGACCAGTCGGTCGACCGCGCCGCCGAGCGCATCGCCGCCGCGCAGAAGCTCCAGGCGAAGGGCCTCGCACAGCCGGGCAAGGCCGGCGACCTGATCGCCCGCATCTACGACTACACGCGCCCCGGCGGCAGCAGCGCCCGCTACGCGTTCGCCTTCCGCGGGCACACCGAGTACTCGATCGCCTGCTTCTGGGATCCCGCGCACGCCGAGGCGATGAACGCCGCCTGCACGCAGGTCATGACGACCTTGCAGCGCGAAGCCGCCTAGATCAGCCGCGCTCCCCGCCCGGCACCCACAGCACCTCGGCGCCCGGCGGATTCGCCGCCCGCGCAAGCAGGAACAGCAGGTCGGAGAGCCGGTTGAGGTACTGCAGCGCATCGGCGCCGACCGGCTCGCTCGCGGCCAGGGCCACCGTCTCGCGCTCGGCGCGGCGGCAGACGGTGCGCGCGAAGTGCAGGACCGCCGCAGCGGGCGATCCGCCGGCGAGCACGAACGACGTCAGCGGCGGCAGGGTCTCGTTGACCTCGTCGCAGCGGGCCTCCAGCCAGACGACCTGCTCGGGCGTCACGCGCAGCCGCGTGCGCTCGCGCGTCGACTGGCGATCCTCGCGCTCCTGCTCGGGCACGCAGAGATCGGCGCCGAGATCGAAGAGATCGTTCTGGATGCGGCCGAGCCACGCGTCCATGCCGTCCGGCAGCGGATGGGTACGGGCGAGCCCGAGCACGGCGCCGAGCTCGTCGACCGTGCCGTAGGCGGCGATGCGCGCATCGGCCTTGGACACGCGCCGGCCGTCGCCGAGGCTGGTCTCGCCGGCGTCGCCGCCGCGGGTGTAGATGCGGTCGAGCCGCACGACAGGGTCGGTCACGACCCCTAGGGTACGCGAAGCGTGACGAGCTTCACGCGGCCGAGCGAGTCGTGCAGCGAAACCGTCACCGGCTTCTTGCCGCTGGCCGGCAGGGCGACCGAGAAGGTGCCGTTCGCCTTCGCCCTGCACGGCCGCCACTTGCCCTTGCCGATGTGCAGCTTGCAGGCCGCCTTCGCATCCGAGAGCGTGCCCCTGACGCGCACCTTGCCCTTCACGCGCACGACCTTCACGCGCGAGACGCCGAGCTTGCGCAGCAGGGCGGCGCGCAGCGGCTTGGCGCTGCCCGCCGGGCCCGCGTTCCCCACGAGGTCGAAGGCGACGACCGAATAGGTGACGCTCGCACCGCTGCCCGGCCGCGGCGCCTTGTCGACGTACGACGTGGCGCCGACCTGCCCGACGCCCGTGCCGTTGCGCAGGATGCGATACGAGGTGACGCCGCGGTTGTCCGTCGCCGCTCCCCAGGCCACGTGGACCTGGCCGTCCCTGGTCAGCCTGGCCGTGACGCCGGCGGGCGCGCTGGGCGCGACCGTGTCGGGGATCGCGACGGCGACGCTGGCCGGGGACCCGACGTTGCCCGTGGCGTCGACCGCAGACACGGTGTAGACCACCGTCGCACCCGGTGCCGCTCCGCCGTCGGTGAACGTCAGGGCGCCGGTCGAGCCGAGCGCCGCGCCGTCGCGCGCGACGACGTACGAGGCGACCTCGCGATCGTCGAGGGCGGCCAGCCATTGCAGCGAGACCGTCGTGCCGCTGAGGACGGCGGACAGACGACCGGGGCGGCCGGGCGGCGTCGTGTCGAGCGGCATCGTGATCGCGAGCGTGGCGGCGGACGCAGTCTGCCCGACGTTCTGGATGACGATGCCGCGCACCGGGTCGTTGAAGGTCTCGCCGGCCTGCAGGGCGGCGTTCTCCCACTGCAGCGGGTTGTACGTGCCGTCGGGGTGCATGTCGATCAGCGCGGTATCGGAGTCGCCGCGGTGGTAATCGAGCATGTCGGGCGATTCCGTGTGGATCAGGACACCGGTCACGGACGGGCCCGCCTGGCTGTCGAAGACGCCGATCGGCCGCCGGTACTCGACGGAGTAGATGCCGCCGCCGGGCTTGGGGAGGCGCAGCAGCTCCACCGCGCCCGTCAGCGTCTCCATCGGGGCGAGGGTGTAGGTGCCCGACGTGCCGACGGTCGCGATCGCCGACGCCGGGAGGACGCCCAGGGCCAGCTTGTGCGGCATGTTCATCTGCCGCAGCACGGGCTGGTTGCCCATCGCGTCGAAGGGATCCGCGTACTGCGGCAGCCCGTAATGATCCCGGTCGACGATGCAGGTGTCGCCCATCGGAGCGACGACGGCCCCGGACTTGCACGAGAGCCCGGCCGCATGCGTGATGCCGAGGTTGTGACCGAGCTCGTGCGCGATCACGGGCACGTTGAACTGCCCGTTGATCCAGACGTGGCTCCCGCCGACCTCCGCGATGCCCGACCACCCGCAGACGTTCGAGGCGAGCGCCGGGAACACGTAGACGATGTGCTTGTACTGCGCCGGGTCCAGCGTGGGATTGAGGCTCTCGGCCTCGTCCGCCCAATCGTCGATGAAATCCGTGCAGTCGTCGGGCGCGACGGGCTTCGGCTGCGTCAGGTGCACGGGCGCGAACACGGTCGTCTGGAACGAGATGTCGCCGTACGTCTGCTCGAGGTAGTACGCGCGCAGCGACTTGGGGTCGCTGGTCATCGTGGCGTTGGCGTCGGCCGGCAGACCGGTCGTCGTCTGATCCGAGAGGTAGAACGGCACCACGGCGGTGGTCTCGGTCGAGGGCGCCTGGCCCAGGCCCCCGGCGAGCCGCGCGGGAGCGAGTTCCGTGACCGCCGTGACGGTGTCGCCGAGCACGAGGACGCCGTTCTGCATCGTCCCCTCGAGCCGGACGCGCGAGCCGGGCTCGATCCAGACGTCACCGGGGGCGCGCACGGGCGTCTGCCGCAACCCGACGACGAGCATCGGCTGCCGGGTCGTGCTGCCGTCGCTCCCGTCGGCATGCAGGATCACGAACTGACCGCTGCGCCGCACGAGGTCGGGGCCGGTCCCGGGGTTGGCGCCCGCGAGCGCCGGAAGCGCGAGCAGGGCGACGCTCGCAGCCACCGTCGCCAGGGCCGACCGGCTCCTCGGAATCACCTTCATCCCCTCTTGCGTCGTCGCGAAGGGGCGGCGGCAATACCCCCCGGACGGGGACTACTGCACCAGCGCCGGCGTTTCGTCGGCGAGTGGGGCGCGCAGCGTCTGCAGCCTCGAGCGGCCGAGCGAATCACGCAGCGAGAGCGTCACCGGGGTGGTGCCCCGCATGGGCAGGTTGACGGCGATGGAGCCGTTCGGCTTCGGCTTGCAGGCGTGCCAGGTTCCCTTGCCGATCCGGAGGCGACAGCGGGCCTTCACGTCGGAGACCTTGCCCTTCACGCGCACGAGCACCTTCTGGCCGACGATGATCTGCACCGCGGAGAGATTGGCGACGCCGAGCTTGCGCAGCAGCGCCGCGCGCAGCGGCTTCGCCTTCCCCGCGGCGCCGACGTTGCCGGCGAGATCGACCGCCACCACGGAGTAGAGCACCGTCGATCCGCTGCCCGGCTTCGCGTTCTTGTCGACGAACGCCAGGCTGTCGCCCGACGCGATCCGCTTGCCCGCGCGCAGGACGCGGTAGCTCGCGACCTTGCCGTTGTCGGTCGCGGCCGCCCACGCCAGGTGCACCTTCCCGTCCTTCGTCAGCCGCGCCGTGACCTTCGCCGGCGCGCCGGGCGGCGTCGGGTCGGGGATCGTGAGGCTGACGGTCGCCGCCGGCCCGGTGTTTCCACCCGCGTCGATCGCCGCCACGGCGTAGTTGACGGTGGCTCCCGGAACGAGGCCGCTGTCGGAGAACGTCGTCGTCGAGGACGTGCCGACCTGCGCGCCGTCGCGCGTGACGACATAGCCCTCGACTGCGAAGTCGTCGGTGGCGGCTGTCCACTGCAGCGTCGCGCTCGTGCCGTTCGCGACGGCGGTCAGCCCGGTCGGCGCGCTCGGCGGCACGGCGTCGCGCGGCAGGGTGATCTGCAGCGTCGCGCCGCGCGGCATCCTGGCCGAGGTTCTGGATCGCGATGCCGCGCATGGGGTCGGTGAAGACCTGCCCGAGGCTCAGGGCCGCGTCCGACCAGGGCGAATCGCCGGCCCCCGTCGTCGGGTGCATGTCGATCAGCGCGGTGTCCGCATTCGGGTTCGCGGGATCCGTGTAGATCTGCGGCGATTCTGTCCGTATCAGCACGCCGGTGATGTCCGGCGGCTGACTGTCGAAGTAGCCGATCGGGCGCCGGTACTCCACGAAGTAGTTGCCGCCGCCGGGTTTCGGCAGCCGCAGCAACTCGGCTGCGCCCGGCACGAGCGTCTCCATGGGTGCGATGCGATAGGTACCCGGGAGGCCGACGACCTTCACCGCCGACGGCGGCAGGAGGTTGAGCTTCAGCTTGTGCTGCATGCTCATCTGGCGCACGGCGTCGACGCCGTTGCCCGCATGGCTGCGGCCCATCGCGTCGAACGGGTCGTCGTACTCGCGGCCATCCGGGTTGCACGAGTCGCCCATCGGGCTCGGGGTGCCGCCGCTGGTGCACGGGAGGCCGCCCGCGTGCGCGAGTCCGAGGTTGTGCCCGAGCTCGTGTGCGAGCACGCGCACGGAGAAATCGCCGTTGTCCCAGACGTTCTTGCCGCCGACCTCTGCGACGCCGAGCACGCCGTTCATCCCGCAGGTGCTCACGGTCGGGAAGGCCAGGACGATGTGCTGGTAGGTCGACTCGACGAAGCCGGGGCCGAGCTTGGACTTCGCCTCGTTGAGCCAGGCGTAGAGCGACGCATCGGTGTTCGGCCCGCACGTCGGGCCCGACCCCGCGAGCGTGACGGGGCCGAAGATGAATCCCTGGAAATCGACCTGCCCGTAGGTCTGCTCGAGATAGAAGGCGCTGAGCGACTTGTTGTCCGGCAGGCCTCCGGCGCCGTTCATGACGGCGTCGGCATTCTGGGAGACGTTGCCGGGTCCCGGGATCGTGAGCGGCGTCGAGCCCCACTGCGCGAGGATGACCGCTGCGTTGTGCACGCCCGTCGTCGCGTTCGCCGTGTTCGCGGCGGCCAGCATCGGCGCGACGCCGGTCTCCTTGACGGCCGTCAGCGAGTCCGCGACGACGAGCGTCCCGTCCTGCATCGTGCCCTCGAGGCGCACGGGCGTGCCCGGCGCGATCCAGACGTCCGCGGGCGCACGAACCCGGACGTGGCTCGCACCCTGTACGAGCGTCCACTGGCGCGTCGCGCCGCCGTCGGCACGATCTGCGTGCACGACGACCAGCCGCCCGCTGCGCTGCACGAGCTCCGGGCCGGAGCCCGGGGTTCGCGGAGGCGAGCGACGGAAGAGCGAGCAGCGCGAGGGTCGCAACCCCGGCCACGAACGAAGAGCGCTTCCTCAAGTGGGACATCCTTGCCTCTCGCCAGCCTCCGCGCAAGCTCTCGGCGGCAGTACCCCCGTTCGTGCAGGCTGGCGCTGGGCCAGCGCGACTCCGCCGATCACGAGCGCGCCGCCGAGCAGGAGCCAGGCCGTGATGGGCTCGTCGAGCGCGAGCGCGCCGATCGCCACGGCCAGCGGCGGCACGAGATAGAGATACGACATCGCCCGCGAGGCGTCGAGGCCGCGCAGCGCGATGCTCCAGGTCACGTAGCCGCCGAGCGTGGCACCGAGACCGAGTGCGGCGAGCGAGATCCACGCGCCCGCGTCGAGCGCGCCGAAGCGATCGACGGCGCCGGCGTTCTCGAACGGCAGGAACAACAGCGAGCCCGCGATCCCTCCCGCGGCCGTCAGCGCAGGCAGGTCGAAGCGCCCGAGCAGCGGCTTGTAGAGGATGTTGTAGACCGCGAACGTGAGTGGCGCGATGAGCACGAGCAGCGGGCCGCGCAGGCCGTGCAGCGACACGTCCGCGCCGGATCCCAGGACCACGACGACGACCACGCCCGCGAACGCCAGAGCGATGCCGGCGAGCCGGCGCGGCGCGTACGACTCGAGGCCCACGGCGAGCGCGAGCGCGAGCGTCGCCGCCGGGCCGAGCGCGACGATCAGCGCGGCTACGCCCGATGCGGTCGTGCGCTCGCCGGCGTTGAGCGCGAGGTGGTAGGCCGTGACGCCCGCCGCGGCGGCGATCGAGAATGCGCACCGCGTCGCCTCGCCGGAGACCGGGCAGTCCGCCGGCGCGCCAGAGCAGGTAGGCGAAACCGGGCCAGGCCACGACGAAGCGACCGATCGCGATGTCCTGCGCCGCCAGGCCCGAGTCGACCAGGTGCTTGATCAGCGCGAACGAGCCGCACCACAGCGCGACCGTCGCGAGCGCACCGAACTGGCCGCTACGGCCGCTGCTAGTCGTAGGCGTGGAACCCGCGCCCGGCCTTGCGGCCGAGTCGCCCCGCCTCGACGTACTGCCGCCACAGCGGGCAGGGCCGGAACTTCGGATCGCCGAAGCCCTCGTGCAGCACCTCGAGGATCGCCAGGCAGGTGTCGAGGCCGATCAGATCGGCCAGCGCGAGCGGGCCCAGCGGATGATTCATGCCGAGGCGCATGACCGTGTCGATGGCCTCGGCGTCGCCGACGCCCTCGTAGAGGCAGAAGGCCGCCTCGTTGAGCATCGGCAGCAGCATGCGATTGGCGAGGAAGCCCGGGACGTCGCGCGCCTCGGCCACGGTCTTGCCCATCGCCTCGGCGGCGGCGCGCACGCTCGCCACCGTGGCGTCGCTCGTCTCGAGGCCGCGGATCAGCTCGACCAGCGGCATCAGCGCGGGCGGGTTCATGAAGTGCATCCCGCAGACCTGCTCCGGCCGGCCCGTGGCCGCCGCGAGCCGGCCGATCGGGATCGACGACGTGTTCGAGGCCAGGATGGCTCCGGGGTTCAGCGCCTCGTCGAGCCGGCGGAAGAGCGCGAGCTTGAGCTCGACGTCCTCGCTCGCCGCCTCGATCGCGAGCTCCGCGTCAGCCGCCGAAGCCAGCTCCGTCGAGGTCGAGATGCGTGCGAGCACGCCGTCCGGATCGTCGCACTGGCCCTTCGAGGCCAGCTTCGCGAGCGATGCCGCCGATGCCCGTCAGGCCGCGGGCGAGCTGCTCCTCCCCCACGTCGACGAGCGTCACGCGCATGCCCGCGGCAGCGGCGACCTGTGCGATGCCGGCGCCCATCTGACCCGCGCCGACGACCACGACGTTCTGGGTCACGCGCCGTCGACCTCGATCACGATCGCGTCGCCCTGCCCGCCGCCGGAGCAGATCGCGGCCAGGCCGCGTCCGCCGCCGCGGCGGCGCAGCTCGTAGACCAGCGTGCCGATCAGCCGCGCGCCCGAGGCGCCGACGGGATGGCCGAGCGCGACCGCGCCGCCGTTGACGTTGACGCGATCGCTGTCGATGCCGAGATCGCGCGACGACTGCACGGCGACCGAGGCGAACGCCTCGTTGATCTCGACGACGTCCATGTCGGCCGCGGTCAGGCCGGCGCGCTCGAGCGCGATCTGTGCGGCCATCGCCGGGACGCGCGCGAGCGAGTCGTGGCGGTTGGCCGTGCTGCCGTTGGCGAGGATGCGCGCCAGCGGCTCGAGGTGCCGCTCGCGCGCGAGCTCGGCAGTCCGCGACGACGAGCATCGCCGCGCCGTCGTTGACGCCGGGCGAGTTGCCGGCCGTGTGCGTCGGATGCTCGTGGTCGAGCGGCGCGAGCGAGGCCAGCCGCTCGAGCGTCGTGTCGCGCCGCGGCGCCTCGTCGGTGTCGACCAGGGTCGGGCCGCCGCGACCGGGAATCTCGACGGCGACGATCTCCTCGGCCATGCGCCCCGAGTCGATGGCCGCGATCGCGCGCTCGTGCGAGCGCAGCGCCCAGGCGTCGAGATCGGCGCGCGCGAGCCCGAGCTCGTCGGCCACGGCGCTCGCCTGCTCGTACATCAGCTTGCCGCTCCAGGGGTCGCGCAGGCCGTCGTGGAGATTCGCGTCGATCAGCTCGCCGTCGCCGAAGCGGTAGCCCTGGCGCGCGCGCATGAGCAGGTACGGCGCGTTCGACATCGACTCCATGCCGCCCGCGAGCACGAGGCGGCGGTCGCCGGCGCGCACCATCAGGTCGGCCAGCGCGACGGCGCGCATGCCCGAGGCGCAGACCTTGTTGATCGTGTCGGAGCCGATCTGTCTCGGGCACGCCCGATGCCGAGCGTGACCTGACGCGACGGGATGTGGCCCGCGCCGGCCTGGACGACCTGGCCGATCACGGCGTAGTCGATGTCGCCCGGCTCGACCTCGGCGCGCTGCAGGGCGGCGGAGGCCGCGACGACGCCGAGCTGCACGGCGGTGCGGTGTGCGAGCGCGCCGCCCAGGCGTCCGAAGGGCGTGCGCGCGGCGGAGAGAATCACGGTGTGAGACACGGCGGCAGGGTACCGCGCGCACCCGGACCCGGGATGCGGCCTACTGATACCCTCCATAACCAATGCAATTCGCCTTCAACGGCACGGTTCCGCCCGTGCTCGAATCCTTTGCGAACGGCCTGCGCGCAGCGCTCCTGGAACGTGGTTACGAAGAGCTCGACGACGGCAAGAAAGCTCGCCTCGTCGTCAACTTCATCGACCGCGCGGACGCGCGCCCGTTCCGGCGCGTCGCGAAGTCGACGTTCGTGGCCTCGGTCTGGGCCGAGGAGAACATCCCCGACGACTTCCTCTCGCACGCGTATCCGGTGCTCGTGCGCGCGCTGTCGAACCTCGCCGTGTGCGTCGTCCCGGGCCGCGAGGCGCGCTTCCTGACGCCCGAGCAGGGCAACTACGGCGTCAAGCACGAGGGCGACGACGACACCTTCCTGCACGCGGTCGCCGCACGCCTGGCGCCGCTCGCCGAGTCGACGCTCGTCGTCGACAACGTCTTCGTGCCCGACCTCGAGCCCGAGCTCTGGGGCGGCGACGAGCAGACGGCCGCGCTGCGGCGCGCGGGCGAGCGCCTCGACGCGCTCGACCTGCTGCCGGCGCCGTTTCCCATCGAGAAGATCCTGCCGCCCCGCGACCTGCGCCACGTCATGCGGCTCTACTCCCTCGGCGGGCTCTCCTACGGCAACCTCTCGGCCCGCAAGGACGAGAAGCGCTTCTGGATGAGCGCGTCGGGCGTCGACAAGTCGAAGCTGGTCGACATCGGCCGCGACGTCATGCTCGTCACCGACTACGACATCGAGGCGCGCGCGATGCGCATCTCGATCCCGCCGGGCATCGAGCCGCGGCGCGTCTCGGTGGACGCGATCGAGCACTGGATGATCTACCGCGAGCATCCCGACGTCGGCGCGATCCTGCACGTCCACGCATGGGTCGACGGGGTCGATGCGACGCAGGTCAACTTCCCCTGCGGCACCGCGGAGCTGGCCGAGTCCGTGGCCGAGCTGGTGCGCGAGGCGCCCGACCCCGCGCACGCGATCATCGGCCTCAAGAACCACGGGCTCACGATCACCGGATCGGACCTGGACGAGATCTTCGAGCGCGTCGAGCCGCACATCCAGCGGCACGTCCCGATGTCCTAGCGCGGGCGGGCCTTCAGGCCGCGGTCGCGCAGGTACTTCACGGTCGCCTCCATCGCCTCGCGCACCGGGCGCGGCCGGAAGCCGAGCTCGTCCATCGCCCGGGCGGGCGTGACGTACCAGTAGTGGCAGGCGGCCTCGATCTCCTCGGGACTCAGCGGCACCGGCAGCCGCACCGCGCGCCCGATCCGCGCGCCCGCGCCGAGCAGCGCCGGCGGCAACTGGAACGTGCGGCGGCGCTTGCCGTCGACCTCGCCTGCGAGTGCGAAGAAGTCGCGGTGGCTGAGGTTGCCGTCCTCGCTCGTGAGGATGTAGCGGCGGCCGCTCACGCCCCGTTGCTCGGCGGCCAGCAGCCCCTCCGCGACGTCGCGCACGTCGATGGACGAGACCCCTCCGGCAACCGTGGTCCGCAGCAGGCCGCGCAGGTACTCCTCGACCACGAACGTGTTGATGCGGTTGACGTCGCCGGCTCCGAGCAGGAAGCCGGGACAGGTCATGACGACGTCCTGCCCCTCGGCGACGGCGCGCGAGACGAGCTCCTCACCCAGGCGCTTGGTGCGGGCGTAGCGGTTCCTCCACGCGCCGTCCGGGAAGGGCGAGTCCTCGTTCAGCGGCCGCGCCGGATCCTCCGTGTAGCCCACGGCGGCGACGCTCGAGACCTGGACGACGCGACCGCTCCCGGCCTCCCGCGCCGCGGCCAGCAGGTTCGCCAGGCCATCGACGTTCACGGCCTGCAGGCGCGCCTCGTCCTTCGCGTCGTACGACAGGACGCCGGCGAGGTTGAACACCGTCTCCGCGCCCGCGCAGGCGGCGACGAGCGTCTCGGGCCGCGTGACGTCGCCCGTCACCCGCTCCACCGCCAGGCCTTCGAAGGCGTCGCTCGGGCGATGCTCGAGGACGCGCACGGCACGCCCCTCCTCGAGCAGGCGCGCGACGAGGGCGCGGCCCATGAATCCGGTTGCGCCGGTGACGAGAACGGGGCTCATGAACGCAGGAGCCTACTGATCGCGGTCCGCATTTGACTTCTCGGGCGGCGCGGCAGACACTACGGCGGATGTTCCTCGTCGCCCGCAGTGCTGCCGAGACGCCCCTCTGGGGCTGGTGGCGCTGGTCCCGGCGGCGAGGCGCTCACGCCTAGGCCCGGCACGTAGCCGCGCCAAGACGCCTCGCCCGAGCCTCTCCTGGAGGTTCGTTCCGTTGCTCCCATGACCAGCCAGCCCTTCACCCCGACCATCCCTCCGCCCGCCGGCAGCCGCCGGGCGCGGCCGACCGTGCGCGAGCTGCCGGCCGACCTGCTCACGCCCGTCGCGGCCTTCCTGCGCGTCCGCCATCGCGGGCCCGGCTTCCTGCTCGAGTCCGTCGAGCGCGGCCAGCAGGTCGGGCGCTACTCGTTCATGGCGGCCGGCTGCGAGCCGCTCGAGCTCGACGCGGCGAGCGGCTTCGAGCCGCTCCGCAGCGCGCTCGCGCGCCACGGCGACGCCGACCTCTCGGGCCTGCCGCCGTTCTGCGGCGGCGTGGTCGGCTGCCTCGCCTACGACGCCGCCTGCTCGTTCGAGCCGACCGTGCCGCTGCCGCCCGCGCGCGAGGGCGACGACGAGGCGCTCGGGCGCTTTCTCTTCGCACCCGTCGTCGTCGCGTTCGACCACGTGCGCCAGACGCTCCAGGTGGTGGCCCAGCCGGGGTACGGGCGCGCGGCCGACGAGCTCTGCGCCGACCTGCTGGGCCCGTTGCCCGGCGGCGTCGAGCCCGTCCCCGCCCTGAGCGGCGCCGGGCAGAGCTACCCCGAGCGCACGCAGGGCGACTACGAGGCGATGGTGCGCGCCGCGCAGGTGCACATCGAGCGCGGCGACGTCTTCCAGATGGTGCCCTCGCAGCTGATCGCGCGCCCGACGGCCGCGAGCCCGTTCTCGCTCTACCGCGCGCTGCGCGCCGTCAACCCGTCGCCCTACATGGTGTTCTGCGATCTCGGCGACCGCCAGATCATCTCCGCCTCGCCCGAGACCCACGTCTCGCTCTCGCGCGAGGGCGTGGCGACGCTCAAGCCGATCGCCGGCACGCGCAGGCGCGATGCCGACGGGGCCGCCGACGATGCACTCGCCCACGAGCTGGAGGCGGACGAGAAGGAGCGCGCCGAGCACCTGATGCTCGTCGACCTCGCGCGCAACGACCTCGGGCGCGTCTGCGAGCCGGGCAGCGTGCGCGTCTCCAAGCTGCTCGAGGTCGAGCGCTACTCGCACGTCATGCACCTCGTCTCGCAGGTCGACGGGGCGCTGCGCGCGGGCGAGGACGCGCTCTCGCTGCTGCAGGCGACGTTCCCGGCCGGCACGGTCAGCGGCGCACCGAAGGTGCGCGCCATGCAGCTGATCTCGCAGATCGAGGGCACGCGCCGCGGCGTCTACGCCGGCGCGCTCGGCTACGTCGGCTTCGACGGCGCGCTCGACACGTGCATCGCGCTGCGCACGATCGTCATGCGCGACGGCGTCGCGCTGCTGCAGGCGGGCGCGGGCATCGTGGCCGACTCGGATCCAGCGAGCGAGCACGTCGAGTGCATGAACAAGCTGGCCGCGCTCTCGGCCGCGATCGACCTCGCCGAGACCGGGCGGTACGGCCGATGACCGTCATCGCCCCGCCCGGAGTCGCCGAGGACGCCCCGCGCGTCCTGCTCGTCGACAACTACGACTCGTTCACCTACAACCTCGCGCACCTGCTCTGCGAGGCCGGCGCGGTCGTCGACGTGCGCCGCCACGACGCCGTCACCGCAGAGGAGGCGGACGAGCTCGCGCCGAGCCACCTGGTGGTCTCCCCCGGCCCCGGCCGGCCCACCGAGGCGGGCATCTCGGCCGTGCTGATCGAGCGCTTCGCGGGTCGCGTGCCGGTGCTCGGCGTGTGCCTCGGGCACCAGTGCATCGTCGAGGTCTACGGCGGCGTGGTCGAGCGCGCGCGGCGGTTGATGCACGGCAAGGTCGGCACGGTCGACCGCATCGGGACGGACGCTCTGCTCGACGGCCTCCCGGAGTGCTTCGAGGCGGGCCGCTACCACTCGCTCGCGGCGATCGAGCCGCTGCCCGAGGTGCTGATCGCCACCGCGCGCGACCGCGACGGCGAGGTCATGGCGCTGCGCCATCGCGACATCCCCTCCCTGCACGGCGTGCAGTTCCACCCGGAGTCCGTGCTCACGCCCGCGGGCGACGTGATCGCGCGAAACTTCCTCGCCATGGGGAGCGCGTCGTGATCTCCGAGACGATCGACCGCCTGCTGGCCGGCGATGCGCTCAGCGCCGGCGACACCGAGGCCGCCGTCGGCCTCGTCATGCGCGGCGAGGCCGATCCCGCGCAGATCGCGGGACTGCTCGTCGCGCTGCGGGCGAAGGGCGAGACGGTCGACGAGCTCGTGGGCGCGGCGCGCGCGATGCGGGCGCACGTCGTCGAGGTGCGGCCCGCCCGCGACGACCTCGTCGACACGGCGGGCACGGGCGGCGACGGCTCCGGCACGTTCAACATCTCGACCACCGCAGCGCTCGTCGCGGCCGCCTGCGGGTGCGCCGTCGCCAAGCACGGCAATCGCGCCGCTTCCTCGCGCTCGGGCTCGGCCGACGTGCTCGAGGCGCTCGGGGTGCCGATCGCGCTGACGCCCGAGCAGGCCGCGCGGATGATCGAGCGCTACGGGTTCGGCTACCTGCACGCCCCCGACCACCACCCGGCGATGCGGCACGCCGGGCCGGTGCGGCGCTCGCTCGGCGTGCGCACCGTGTTCAACCTGCTCGGGCCGCTGACCAACCCGGCGGGCGCGCGCCGCCAGCTGATCGGGGTCTACGCGCAGCAGTGGGTCGAGCCGATGGCACAGGCCCTCGCGCAGCTCGGCTGCGAGCACGGCATGGTCGTCCACGGGCAGCCGGGCATCGACGAGCTCTCGCCCTGCGGCGCGACCACCGTGGCGACGGTGCGCGGCGGCGTCGTCACGCTCAGCGAGCTCGACGCGCGCGACCTGGGCATCGAGCTCTGCGCGCTCTCCGACCTGGCGGGCGGCGAGCCGCAGCGCAATGCCGAGATCGCGCTTGCGGTGCTCGGCGGCGAGGAGGGTCCCGCAGCCGATGCGACCGCGCTCAACGCGGCCGCCGCGATCGTGGTGGCGGGGCGCGCGGCCGATCTCGGCGAAGGTTTGGCACAGGCGCGCGAGGCACTGCGCTCCGGAGCGGCAATGGCGACGTTGTCGGCGCTGCGCGCCGCGGGGAAGGATCTGGCATGAGCTATCTGGAAGGCATCGGGGCCTGGACGCGCGAGCGGCTGGAGGAGCGCCGCGAGACGCGCTCGCTGGCCGCTGCGCTGCTGCACACCGGCGCGAAGTCGGTGATCGCCGAGGTCAAGCGCGCGTCCCCCTCGCAGGGCGACATCGCGCCCGGCGCGGATCCCGCCGCGGTCGCGCAGGCCTACGAGAAGGCCGGTGCCGCTGCGATCTCCGTGCTCACCTCCGGGCGCGACTTCGGCGGCTCGTACGCCGATCTCGCCGCCGTGCGCGCGGTCGTCGACGTGCCGATCCTGTGCAAGGACTTCTTCGTGGACGTCTGGCAGGTCACCGAGGCGCGCGTCCACGGCGCCGACGCCATCCTCGTGCTGCTCGCGCTGGTCGAGGACAACCTCGCGGCCGACCTCATCCAGGCCGCGGAGGATCTCGAGATGGAAGCCATCGTCGAGGTGCACAGCGGCCCCGAGCTGGAGCGCGCACTCGACCTCGGAACGCCGATCATCGGCGTCAACGCGCGCGATCTGACCACGCTCGAGGTCGACCGCGGGCGTCAGATCGAGCTGCTTCGCCGGCTGCCGAAGGGCCTCCTGCGGATCGCGGAGTCGGGCATCGAGACGCCCGACCACGCGCGTGCCGTGCGCGAGGCCGGCGCCGACGCGCTGCTCGTCGGCACGGCGCTCATGCGCGACCCCGACCTCCTGCCGGCGCTCGTGCGGTGAGACGCGTGACCGTCGTCAAGATCTGCGGCGTCACGCGCGCCGAGGACGCGGCCGTGGCGGTGGCGGCGGGCGCCGACATGATCGGCCTGGTCTTCTGGCCGCACAGCCCGCGCATGGCGACGGAGGAGCAGGCGCGGAGCGTCCGCGAGGTCGTGCCCGCGAGCGTGCCGCTCGTCGGCGTGTTCGTCGACGAGGACCCGGCGCGCATGGACGAGCTGGTCGAGACGATCGGGCTCGACCGCGTGCAGCTGCACGGCGCCGAGCCGCGTGCGCTCGTCGAGCACTACGGCGCGCGCGCGATCCGCGGCGTGCGCGACGGCGACGTCTCCGACGTTCCCGCCCGGCGTTCCGGTCATCTACGACCGGCCGTGGGGAGAGACGCGCGACATCGAGGCGCTGTACGCGCACTGGCGGCTGGCCAGCCGTCTCGTCGCCGACCACCCGCTGCTGCTGGCGGGCCGGCTCGATCCGGACAACGTGGCGCAGGCGGTGCGCGAGGTGCGGCCGTACGGCGTCGATTGCGCGAGCGGCGTCGAGAGCGCCGCGGGCATCAAGGACCACGAACGCGTGCGACGCCTGGTCGCCGCGGCGAAGGAGGCGGGATGAGCACGACCCACAGAGGCCTCGACGTCCAGCACGCGCCGGATGCGCTCGGGCGCTTCGGGCGCTTCGGCGGGCGCTTCGTGCCCGAGACCGTGATGGCGGCGCTCGACGAGCTGGAGGCCGCGCTCGCGACGGCCTTCACCGACCCGTCCTTCGAGGCCGAGCTGGCCGCACTGGCGCGCGACTACGTCGGCCGCCAGACGCCGCTCTACCTCGCCGAGCGGCTGAGCGCAGAGGTCGGCGGCGCGCGCATCTGGCTCAAGCGCGAGGACCTCGCGCACACGGGCGCGCACAAGATCAACAACGCCGTCGGCCAGGCGCTGCTCGCGCAGCGGCTCGGCAAGCGGCGCATCGTGGCCGAGACGGGCGCCGGCCAGCACGGCGTGGCGAGCGCGACGGTGTGCGCGCGCTTCGGCATGGAGTGCATCGTCTACATGGGCGAGGAGGACACGCGGCGCCAGGCGCCCAACGTCACGCGCATGCACCTGCTCGGCGCCACGGTCGTCCCCGTCACGTCCGGCACGGCGACGCTCAAGGAGGCCATGAACGAGGCCATCCGCGACTGGATCGCGAACGTCGAGACGACGCACTACCTGATCGGCTCGGCGGCCGGCCCGCACCCCTACCCCACGCTCGTGCGCGAGCTGCAGTCGGTGATCGGGCGCGAGGCGCGCGCGCAGATGCTCGCGCAGGCCGGCCGGCTCCCCGACGTCGTCGTCGCCTGCGTCGGCGGCGGCTCGAACGCGATCGGCACGTTCCACGCGTTCCGCGACGACGCCGTGCGACTGGTCGGCGCGGAGGCGGGCGGCGACGGCGCCGACCTGCACGCCGCCTCGATCGGCGGCGGCCACGTCTCGGTGCTGCACGGATCCCGCTCCTACGTGCTCTGCGACGAGTGGGGCCAGGTCTCCGAGAGCCATTCGATCTCCGCCGGGCTCGACTACCCGGGCGTCGGCCCCGAGCACGCCCTGCTGGCCGACAGCGGCCGCGCCGCAGTACGTGCGCGTGAGCGACGACGAGGCGCTCGAGTCGTTCCACCGCCTGTGCCGGGCCGAGGGCATCATCCCGGCCCTGGAGTCGTCCCACGCCCTCTACGCCGCCGAGCAGCTGGCGCGCGAGCTCGGGCCGGACGGCGATGTCATGGTCTGTCTCTCGGGCCGCGGCGACAAGGACATCGACACCGTGCTGGCACGGGGCGGCGAGTGAAGCTCCGCACGCCCGCGCTGGCGATCTACCTGATGGCCGGCGACGGCCTGCCGGAGCAGGCCGCCGCGGCCGTCGAGGCCGGGGCGACCGCGATCGAGGTCGGCATCCCGTTCTCGGACCCGCTCGCCGACGGGCCGACGATCCAGGCGGCGGCCGAGGCGGCGCTCGCTGCGGGCATGACGCCGCCGCGCTGCCTGGAGGTGCTCGCGGCCACTCGGGCGCGCCTCGGCGACGAGGTGCCGCTGATCCCGATGACGTACGCGGCGATCGTCGAGCGTTACGGGATCGCGCGCTTCTGCGCGGATGCGGCGAGCGCCGGCGCGACCGGCCTGATCGTCGCCGACGTGCCGCCCGACGACGGCGACGAGCTCCAGGCCGAGAGCGCCCGCAGCGGCATCGACCTGGTGCAGCTGGTGGCGCTGACGAGCGCGGATGCGCGGCTCGCGATGGCCTGCCGCGCGAGCCGCGGGTTCATCTACGTCGTCTCGGCGATCGGGACGACCGGCGCGCGCCAGGATCTCGACGTCGAGCGGCTGCGGGGCCTGCTGGCGCGCGTGCGCACGCACGCCGGCGACCTCCCGCTGCTGTGCGGCTTCGGCGTCTCGCGCGCCTCGCAGGTGAGCGACCTGCGAGCCGCCGGCGCGGACGGCGTGATCGTCGGCTCCGCGGCGATCGCGGCACTCGAGAGCGGCGGGGTCGCCGGGCTGAGCGAGCTCGTCGGCTCGCTGGCCGGCGGACTCTAGAAACCGACCTCACGTCGCCGACCCGGCCAATCCTCTTACGAGGTCGAAGTGCCGCCATCAGCAAGCCAGCGCCGTCAGCGCCTCCGCGGCGAGCGAAGCGGATCGTCTCATCGGGATCGTCGGTGAGCTCGATCACACGCAGGAGCGCCGCCGGCGAGGCCGGAAAGTTCCCGCCGGGAGCCAACCAGGCGATCGCGGCGAGGGCGCCCGTGATCTCGTCTCGATCCTTGGTTGCGACCAACACGTCGACGATCGTCCCGCGCACGTCGACGTCGTCGAGCTCGCTGTTCATGAGGCCTTCGAGGAGCGGCTGACCGGTCGCCCGCCGGCGGCCGAGCGCACGGAGGACGAGTGGGATCCCGGCCTCCCGGCGCACGTTCGAGGAGCGCCGTCACCATCGCTTCGGCGACCGGCACGCTCTCGGAATCCATCAGGAGGCGCGTCACGATCGTCTCGCTCGTCGCCGGGTCGAGGCGGCTGACCAGGCGCGCGGCGTGGACGCGCTCGACCCAGTCGGCAGACAGCGACATCCGCTCGAGCTCGGCGAGCATCAGCGTTCCTCCAGACCCGTCCGGGTGAGCTCGCGGCGGAGCGCGTGCAAGGCGCGGCGGAAGCGCATGCGCGCGGCGTCCTCGTTCATGCCGAGGATCAGGCCGCAGCGGGCGAACGGCAGGCCTTCGAGCAGCCGGAGCGCGATGATCGTCTGCTGCGACGGCGAGAGCTTGGCGATGCTCTCGCGGATCGCAAGGCCGATGTCCGGATCGCTGCCCGGTGCGTCGGAGTACATGCGACTCGTGGCCTCGAGGCGCGCGCGGACGGCGCGCTCGCGCACGGCCGAGCCGATCGTGTCGGCGGCGTGGCGCTGCGCAACGCGCGCGAGCCAGGCACGCGTGTTCGAGGGCGGGGTGCAGCGGGCGGCCACGAGCAGGTCGACGAAGACGTCCTGGGTGAGATCCTCGGCGAGGTCGGACGAGCCGGTGCGGTAGGCGAGGCCGCGCGCGACCGCAGCGCGCAGCTCGCGGTACGCCCCGTCGACGTCGCGATCGGGGCAGGCCTGCCGGATCGGGCGGCTCGACGGCGGGCTGCCGGCCCAGGCCGCGACGGCCTCGGAACGCGCACGCACGCCGACGCAAGCCTCGGCATTACGAGCGTCCTCCACAGTGCTTCTTGGAGAACCGGCCGCTTCCGTAACGAGATCGCCGGAAGCTCGGCGATCCGGCATCCCCCGAAAGCTCCTCAAATCCGAGCGCACATAGGCGATAGACGAGATATCTGATGCGATATCTCGCGTTCGGAACCGGCGACCCGCGCGGACTTGCGCGGCGACAGCACCTCAGGCGTCGTGCCCGGTGCGCAAACGCCAGGAGGTGGACGTGCCCCCACTCGTCTCGAGGAAGCTTGTGACGGCGATCGCCGTCATAGGCGCCGTACTCCCAGTGACAATCGCCTGGGGTGCGGTCGACTTCTCCTATGGAGGAACGCCCCGGTACCTGTACGGGATGACGCAGACCCCGGGCGCGTCGTACCGGAACTACAACCGCATCTGGGGGCCCGCGAACGAGATCAAGTACCTCTGCTACGGGCCGATCAGCCCTGCCGGTAATTGCTACGGGGGCACGACGCTGATCAGCAACTCCAGCTACCTCAACATCGGGACGAGCGGCACCTACGGCTACGGCACCGCTGCAGCGAAGTGCGGCGACTACGTGACGCTCTGGGTCGACTGCCACTCCACACAGCCATGATGAACATGACTCACAACGACAAGCTCACATGGCGTCAGGCGACCGCACGCATCGTCGCGAGCGTCGCACTCGGCCTGGCGATCGCGGCCGTCATCGCATCCAGCCACGGCTCGGCCTCCGCGGCGCGAGCGGATCCGGCACCGCCCGGCACGGCGGCGTCGGAGCTCGACGTCCTGCGCACCGCTCCGATCGACGAGACCGCACCGTCCGGCGTCGAAGCCGGATTCGCCGGCGCGTCCGCCGACGCCGACGGGATGCAGGCTGCTCGGGCACAACGCGGGCGGTCTCGACCTCACGCTCTACGCCTCGGCGCGCGCCAACGGCGGCGCCTGCAACGCCCTCAGCAACGCGAAGGGGGCGGCCGGCACGACGTGCTTCGAGACCCTCCCGCCCGAGGGCATCACGGTCAGCGCATCCGACATCGACGGCTGGACGCTCTACGGCTTCGCGGCCAACGACGTCGTGGGCGTCGATGTCGTGCTCGGCGGCAAGCCACAGCCGGCGACGATGCTCAAGAACGGCTACGCGGCGGACCTCGGGCCCGCCGGTCTGAGCGATGCGTCGGTGCTCATCGTGCACCACACCGACGGTTCCGTGGACACGGTTGCGAACACCCTGCGAGCTCCCGGCTCCTGACAGGCGACGGGGGCGGGCGCTGGTCACGCCCGCCCCCGGCGCTGTTACGCAATCGGCTCGATGATCTAATCAGCCCTGGATGGAGAGGCGAACCGATATCGCGCTGATGCGCGCGGCGCGTACCGACTCGCGGGCATTCGGCGAGCTGTACGAGCGCCATGCGGTCGCCATCCACGGATGGCTGCGCAGCCGCGTCGGCGAGCCCGCCGCCACGGACCTGACTGCCGAGACGTTCGCGGCGGCGTGGCAGTCGAGACGTCGCTTCCGCGCCGATCGAACGGACTCCGTCGCACCGTGGCTGTACGGGATCGCCCTCAACCAGTACCGGTCGTACCAGCGACTCGCCCGCGTCGAGACGTCTGCACGCGCACGGCTCGGGATGCAGGAGACGTACACCTCGGCGTTCGAGGTCGACGATGCCGACGAGCGCCTGTCGGCGGAGCAGGCGCGTCTCGAGCTGAGAAACGCCCTGGGCGACCTGACGGCCGATCAGCGCCGCGCGCTCGAGTTACGGGTGCTCGAAGACCTGCGATTCGCCGAGGTCGCCGCCACGATGTCCACCACGGAGCCGACTGCGCGTATGCGAGTGATGCGTGCGCTCAGGATCATGCGCACCGGCATGAGCGGAGGGGAGGTCTCACCGTGACGACGCTCCCATCGAATCTCGCCATGGTCGGAGAGGACCTTGCACGTGCCACCCAGAGAGACGCCCGGCGCGCGATTCAGCGGCGGCGGCTCGTCACGTACGCGATCGCCTTTGCGCTGCTGGCGCTCACTGCAAGCGCGGCGATCGCGAACGGCTGGCTCTTCGATGAGACGCCGACCGTCAAGGCGGTCCCCTCGTTCGGTCAGAGCGCGAACGGTGCCGAAGTGCGCACGCTGCTCTCGAATCTCGGCTCCGACGACCGCGTCCTCAGTTCCGTGACGACCGCCGGCGGCGCCGTCTGCCTGGTGCTCACGGGCTACCAGATGCAATGCGTCCCGGTGTTCAGAAACGACCAGCAGCTCGCCGTCTTCGTCTGGTCCACCGATGACGGCAAGACGCTCGTCTGGGGCATCGTCCGCGACAGGGTCACCGCGGTGGATGCGGTCACCGCCGACGGCCGCGCAACGCGCGCACTCCTCGAGAACGACGCCTATTACGTGGAGCTGGACAGTCCGCCGACCCGCCTCATCGCCCAACTCCGCGACGGCACCTCGGCAGTCGTGCCGATCGCCGACTGTCCGCCCAGCGACCCCTTCTACTGCTCGGATTAAGACGCAAAACCCCCAGAAGCACGAGGACGGAACGATGCCCCAGAGCACCAGCAGCGGGCCACCGCCAGCCGTTTCGGCGGAGCAGTTGCTCACACGGATCGCGGCCGGCCTGAGCGCCGCCCGGGTTCGCACGGGATTGAGCGAGCAGCAGGTCGTCGACCTGCTCGGGCAGCAGGGACTCGAGATCGCCACGCCGACGTTGCAGCGCTGGGAGTCGTCGGGCCTGCTCCACGTCGACTCGGCGGTGCGCCTCGCCGACGTCTACGGCACGACCATGGATCTGCTCGCCGGCCGCCGGTCGTACCAGCCGAGGCATCCGGCCACCGATCTCCCCCCGACGCCGCGGAGCTCGTGGTAATGCGCTACCACGTGCACTGCGGCACGACGAGCATTCTCCATCGAGATCTCCAGGATCTCGCGAACGAACTGCAGGAGGCAATCGAGCAGGCCGGCTACGTGGGTGAGCCGCGCATCACGAGCCAGATGCTGACGCGGCGGCTCGTCATGTCCGCCTACATCGACTCCGAGGACGCCGACTCGGCCATGGCGATCGCGCGGAGCGTCCTGCTCAGCCACCTCTACGAGCACGGCCCCGAGTACCGCCGCGTCGGAATCCACCACACCGACGCAACCCCGGCTGGGTAACCTGCCGAGCCCAGCCGGGGGCGGGGTCCGGGCCCGGCCGGGGGACGGGCCGCGGGCTGCCCGCTCTAGACTCGAATCAGTGGGGCGCCTGACGAGTCATCTGGATGCGCGCAGCGACACGTTCGCGCGCGGTGAGGAACGCATGCGCGCGCTCTGCGAGGAACTGGAAGCGCGGCTCGCGCGCGTGCGCGAAGGTGGCGGCGCGGCCTCGTTGGAGCGCCATCGCGGCCGCGGCAAGCTGCCCGTGCGCGAGCGCATCGACCTGCTGCTCGATCCCGACACCGCCTGGCTCGAGCTCTCGCCGCTCGCGGCGTTCGGCATGTACGACGACGAGGCGCCCGGCGCCGGCATCGTGACGGGCATCGGCACGGTGCACGGGCGTGCGTGCGTGATCGTCGCGAACGACGCCACCGTCAAGGGCGGCACCTACTTCCCGCTCACGGTCAAGAAGCACCTGCGCGCGCAGGAGATCGCGCTCGAGAACCGGCTGCCCTGCATCTACCTGGTCGATTCGGGTGGCGCCTACCTGCCGCTCCAGGCCGAGGTGTTCCCGGACCGCGAGCACTTCGGGCGCATCTTCTACAACCAGGCGCGCATGTCCGCGGAACGCATCCCGCAGCTGGCGGCCGTGATGGGCTCGTGCACCGCCGGCGGCGCCTACGTCCCGGCGATGTGCGACCAGAGCATCATCGTGCAGGGCACGGGAACGATCTTCCTCGCCGGGCCGCCGCTCGTGAAGGCCGCGACCGGCGAGGAGGTGACCGCCGAGGAGCTCGGCGGCGGTGACGTGCACGCGCGCATCTCCGGCGTGGCCGATGCGCTCGCCAGCTCGGACGAGCATGCGCTGGCGCTCCTGCGCGAGGCCGTCGCGAATCTCGGGCGCGAGGATGCTCCGTCGCTCGAGCCGATCGAGCCCGAGGAGCCGGCCAGCGACCCCGAGCAGCTCGCCGGCGTCATCCCGACCGACGAGCGCACGCCGTTCGACGTGCGCGAGGTGATCGCGCGGATCGTCGACGGCTCGCGCTTCGCCGAGTTCAAGCCGCTCTACGGCGACACGCTCGTGTGCGGGTTCGCGCACATCTGGGGCTACCCCGTGGCGATCATCGCCAACAACGGCATCCTCTTCTCGGAGTCGGCGCTCAAGGGCTCGCACTTCGTGCAGCTGGCCTGCCAGCGCAAGATCCCGCTCGTCTTCCTCCAGAACATCACGGGCTTCATGGTCGGCAAGGCGTACGAGCACGGCGGGATCGCGAAGGACGGCGCCAAGCTCGTCATGGCCGTCGCATGCGCACAGGTGCCCAAGTTCACCGTCGTGATCGGCGGCTCCTACGGCGCCGGCAACTACGGGATGTGCGGCCGCGCCTTCGGGCCGCGCCTGCTCTTGATGTGGCCGAACGCGCGCATCTCGGTCATGGGCGCGCGCCAGGCCGCGGAGACGCTCCTGACGGTGCGTCTCGACGCGCTGCGAGCACGTGGCGAGGACATGGACGAGGAGGCCCGCGCGGCCTTCGTGCAGCCGATCCTCGAGCGCTACGAGCACGAGAGCGAGGCGAGCTACTCGAGCGCACGCCTGTGGGACGACGGCGTGATCGACCCACGCGACACCCGCCGCGTTCTCGCGCTCGGCCTCGCCGCCGCCGCTCATGCGCCGATCCCCGAGCCGCGCTTCGGCGTGTTCCGCATGTGAGCGGCGTGCTGGTCGAGCGCGACGGGGGTGTCGCGCGCGTGTGGCTCGACCGGCCCGAGCGCCGCAACGCGTTCGACGCCGCCATGATCGCGGGGTTGAGCGAGACGTTCACGTCGCTCGCCGAGGACGCGACGCTGCGCGCGGTCGTGCTGGCCGGGCGCGGAGCGGCGTTCTGCGCCGGCGGCGACCTCGAGTGGATGCGCGCCTCGGGCGCGCTTCCCCACGAGGAGAACGTCGCCGACGCCGAGCGCCTCGCGGCGATGTTCGCGGCCGTCGACAGCTGCCCCGTGCCGGTGATCGGGCGCGTGCACGGCGCCGCGCTGGGCGGCGGCACCGGTCTCGCCTGCTGCTGCGACATCGTGCTCGCGCGCGAGGACGCGCGCTTCGGCTTCACCGAGGTGCGCCTCGGGCTCATCCCCGCGACCATCGCGCCGTTCGCGCTTGCGCGGATCGGCCGTTCGCACGCCCGCGCGCTCTTCCTCACCGGCGAGCTGATCCCCAGTGAGCACGCGCTCGCGATCGGGCTCGCGCACGAGGTGCACGCCGACGACGAGAAACTCGACGAGGCAGTCGCTCGCGTCGTGGCGGCGGTCCTGCGCGGAGGCCCGGCGGCGGTGCGGGCAGCCAAGGCGCTGATCGCCCAGCTGCGCGACGGCGACCCGGCGCCGCAGGCGGCGCGCGCGGCCGACGCGATCGCCGCGCGGCGCGCCTCCGAGGAGGGCCGCGAGGGCATCGCCGCATTCCTCGAGCGCCGGGAGCCGCGCTGGTGAGCCCGCCGTTCGAGTGCGTCGCGGTGGCCTGCCGCGGGGAGATCGCAGTGCGCATCATCCGTGCGTGCCGCGAGCTCGGCGTGCGCAGCCTGGCGCTCGTCGCCGCCGACGAGCGCGGCGCCATCGCCGAGCGCGAGGCCGACGCCGCCATCGAGGTGCCGAGCTATCTGGACGCCGCCACGCTGGCCGTCACGGCGGCCGCGGGCGGTGCGCAGGCACTCCACCCCGGCTACGGATTCCTGTCCGAGTCGCCCGAGCTGGCGGAGGCCTGCCGAGCCGCAGGCCTCGTGTTCGTCGGCGCTCCGGCGGCTGCGCTCGCCACGCTCGGGCGCAAGGACGCCGCCCGCGACCTGGCCCAGCGCGCGGGCGTTCCGGTCGTCCCCGGCGGCGCGGACGCCGACGAGGTCGGCTACCCCCTGCTCGTCAAGGCGCGCGCCGGCGGAGGCGGCCGCGGCATGCGCGTCGTGCGCGAGCCCGCCGACCTGGCCGCCGCCGTCGAGGCGGCGGCGCGCGAGGCCGAGGCGGCGTTCGGTGACGGCGGACTCGTCTACGAGCGCTACGTCGAGGGCGCCCGCCACGTCGAGGTGCAGATCCTGCGCGACGAGCACGGCGCGGGCCTCCACCTCGGCGAGCGCGACTGCTCGGTTCAGCGCCGCCACCAGAAGGTCGTCGAGGAGGCCCCTGCGCCGGGCGTGGGCCGCGAGCTGCGCGGCGAGCTCGGCACGGCGGCACTGCGGCTGGCGGAGGCGGTCGGCTACGTCGGCGCCGGCACGGCCGAGTTCCTGCTCGCGCCGGACGGCAGCTGGTACTTCCTCGAGATGAACGCGCGCATCCAGGTCGAGCACCCCGTCACGGAGCTCGTGACGAGCATCGACATCGTGCGCAGGCAGCTCGAGATCGCCGCCGGCCGGCCGCTCGAGCTCGACCAGGGCGACGTGCTGCTGCGCGGCCACGCGATCGAGGCGCGGATCTACGCCGAGGATGCCGAGCACGGGTTCCTGCCGACCTCGGGCACGGTCCTGGCCGTGCGCTGGCCGCGCGGGCCGGGCATCCGCGTCGACGCCGGCGTCGACGGCGGCGACAGCGTCGGAACGCGCTACGACGGACTGCTCGCAAAGCTCTGCGTGCACGGCGAGACGCGTGGCCGCGCGCTCGCGCGCATGCGCGCCGCGCTCGACGACGTCGTCGTGCTCGGTCTCACGACGAACCTCCCGCTGCTGCGCTCGATCGCCGCGGATCCGGCGTTCGAGCGCGGTGGGGTCGACACCGCCTGGCTCGAGCGGACGTGGCAGGCCGCACTCGACGACGGCACGGGCCCGGCGGCGCTGGCCGCGCCGAGGCGTTCGCGGCGAGCGAGGTCGGCGCGAGCCCGTGGCAGGGACGCTGGCGCGCGGGCGTGCGCGCCTCCGAGCCGGGTGCCCCCGTGGCACGCGCCGCCGACGGCGCCCTCCACGTCTGGATGGGCGGCCGCGACGTCCGCGTGGAGCGCGCCGCGCTCTCCGAGCCCGAGCAGCACGCGCGGCGCGGCGCCGGGGCCGGCGCCGCCGGCAGCGCGCAGATCTCCGCGCCCATGCCCGGCGCGGTGCTGCGGCTGGCAGTCGCCGAGGGCGACGAGGTCGGCGAGCGCGACGTGCTGCTCGTGCTCGAGGCGATGAAGATGGAGCACCCGGTGTGGGCGCCGTTCGCCGGCCGTGTCGCCCACGTCGCATGTCGCGAGGGCCAGCAGGTCGCCGCCGGCGATCTGCTGCTGGAACTCGACGCCGGCACCGGCTAGCGTCACGCACATGCGCGACCAGCGTGCGATCGATCGACTCACCGGCCTCGCGCTCGCGGGCGTGGTCGTCGCGATCCTCGCAATCGGCCTCGCCGTGGGTCAGAACGACTGGCACGACGCGCTCGTGGTGGTCGGAGCGCTGCTCCAGGTGACCGCGATCCTCTACGCGACGAGGCGGGTCTGGCTCGGTCTGATCGCCTCGTGGCGCTCGCGCCGGCCCGCCGACGCCGACCCGCCGGCGCCGCCGGAAGGCAGCCGGACCGGGCTGATCCCGCTCTTCTCGCTGACCCCGGACGACGCGCTCGTGGCGGGCGCGATGGCGATCGCCGGCATCGTGCTCGCCGCCGTGGGCAACCTGGTCTGACGGCGCGTCAGCCGCCTCCTCACAGCCCGTCGGAGAATGCCCCGTCGGAGATGATCGTCACGTTCTTGCCCGTCGCATCGGTCGCCTCGACGTCCATCTCGGGCGAGCCGATCATGACGTCGAGGTGCACCACGGAGCGATTGACCGGCGGCGCGCCGGGAGCCCTGCAGTCACCGAATCCGAGACCGAACGCGATGTGCGCCGCGGCGTTCTCGTCGAGCAGCGTCGTGAAATACGGGCGCCCGGCCGCGCCGACGCGCGAGGAGTCGTCGACGAGCGCGAGCTCGCCCAGGCGCGAGGCGCCGCGGTCGCGTGCGAGATAGCCGGCGAGGAACTCGCGGTCGCCCTCGTCGTCGGCCTCGATGCGCACGAGGCGCCCTCGCCGGAACTCGCCGGCGATGCCGGAGATCATGCGACCCGCGAGCGCGAGCGGCCGCGTGCAGCGGAACTGCCCGCTCGTCGCCGACTGGTCGGGGCTCGTGAAGACCTCTTCCGTGGGGATGTTCGGCGTGATCCGATGGCCCCGCACGTCGTTGATGCCGCCGCGCCAGCTCGTCCCGGCCGGGAGCGCGAGGCGGAGATCGGTGCCGGGCGCCTTCAGCCGGATCTCGCGCAGATCGAGCGCGGTGAGCCGCTCGGCGCGCGCGGCGAGGTGCTCCGCGTGCCGCCGCCAGCCGTCGGGCGGATCGTCGGCTCCGAGGCGGGCGAAGCGGAGCAGGTCGTTGCCGAGCGTCGCGACGGCGGCGTCGCTCTCGAGCTCGGGGTAGACCTGAGCGGCCCAGGCCGGGGTCGGCCACGCGACGACGGCGAACCGGGCATCCGCGCGCCCGACGGCGCGGCGGTAGGGCGGCAGCCCCGCGCGATCGGTGACGCGGCGCACCGCACGCGCGGGCGGCACGTCGGCGAGCGCCTGCGGGTTCTCGCTGCCGGCGATCCAGACGATGCCGGCGCCCTCGCGCACGAGCTCGCGCATGCGCGCGTCTTCCCACGAAGGGCGCCAGTCGAGCGTGTCCTCGGGGGCGAGCAGGGCGCGGGCGCGCGTGATGCGCGGGTCCGTCTCGAGGACGTCGACGTAGCGCGCACCCGCCCGGTACCCCGCCTCGGTGAGCGCGATCGCGAGCTCGCGCTGGATCGGCTCGGGGTGCACGGCGAGCACGTCGCCGGATCCGATGAGGAGCCCGTCACGCACGATCGCATCGGCATAACGGGCAAGCGAACCGGCGTCCACGCGTCGCATCGTAGTGGGGCCGGTATCGTGCAGAGAGTGGATCTCGACCTCTCGGACGAGCACCGGCTGTTCCGCGACACGGTGCGCGGCTTTGCCGAGGGCGTGGTCGCGCCCGTCGCCGAGGAACTCGACGCGCACGGCCGCTTCCCGCTCGCCGAGCTGCGTCAGGCAGCCGAGCTCGGCCTGCTCGGCGTGCCGATCCCGGAGTCCGAGGGCGGCGCGGGCGGCGACACGCTCGCCTACGCGCTCTGCATCGAGGAGCTGGCGCGCGTCGACTCGTCGTTCGCGATCACGGTCGCGGCGCACACCTCGCTCGGGACGATGCCGATCCTGCTCTTCGGCGACGATGCGCAGCGCGGCGAGTGGCTGCCGCGGCTGGCCTCCGGGGAGCGGCTCGCGGCCTTCGGCCTGACCGAGCCCGAGGCCGGCTCGGATGCCGGCGCCACGCGCACGACGGCACGCGCCGAGAACGGCGAGTGGGTGATCGACGGCTCCAAGATGTTCATCACGAACGCCGGCACCGAGATCACCGGTTGCGTCACGATCACCGCGCGCACGGGCGAGGACGAGATCTCGAACTTCATCGTGCCCAACGGCACGCCCGGGTACGACGTCGGCCCGCCGCTCAAGAAGATGGGCTGGAAGTCGTCCGACACGCGACCGCTCGCGTTCGCCGACTGCCGCATCCCGAGCGATCACCTCCTCGGCCCGCGCGGCGAGGGCCTGCACCAGTTCCTCACGATCCTCGACGGCGGGCGCATCTCCGTCGCCGCGCTGGGGCTCGGGCTCGCGCAGGGCGCCTACGAGCTCGCGCTCGCCTACGCGCGCACGCGCCAGCAGTTCGGACGCGCGATCGCGCGCTTCCAGGCGATCCAGTTCAAGCTCGCCGACATGGCCACCGAGATCGCTGCGGGCCGCGCGCTGACGTATCGCGCCGCCTGGCTGAAGGACCGCGGACGGCCGTTCGCACACGAGGCAGCGATCGCCAAGCTGTACACCGCCGAGCTCGCCTGCCGCGTGGCCGACGAGGCCGTGCAGATTCACGGGGGCTACGGATACATGGACGAGTACGCGATCTCGCGGTTCTACCGCGACGCGAAGATCCTCGAGATCGGCGAGGGCACGAACGAGATCCAGCGGCTCGTGATCGCGCGCGGACTGGGGCTCGAATGATCTTCGAGCAGGTCGTCTGGCGCGATCTCGGCTGCGCCTCCTACCTCGTCGGCTGTCAGGCCGCCGGCGAGGCCGTCGTCGTCGACCCGCCGCTCGACGTGCGCGAGGTCATCGCGCTGTGCAAGCGCTACGACGCCAAGCTCGTCGGCGTGATCGAGACCCACACGCACGCCGACCACGTCTCCGGTCACGGGATCCTCGCCCAGCAATACGGCTGCTGGATCGCGATCCACGAGGTCGCGAACGCCGTCTACGAGCATCGCCCGCTGCGCGACGGCGACCGCATCGACGTCGGCAACATCGCGCTCGACATCCTCCACACGCCCGGCCACCGCCCGGAGCACTGCTGCGTGGTCGTCTCCGACCGCACGCGCGGCGACGAGCCCTGGCTCCTCCTGTCGGGGGACGCGCTGTTCGTGGGTGACAGCGGGCGCCCCGACCTCGCCGTCGCGGGCGACGAGGGCGCCTCGGCGCTCTACCGCTCGCTGCACGAGCGGCTGGGGAAGCTCGAGCCGGGTGTCGAGCTCTTCCCCGGCCATGTCGCGGGCTCGCTGTGCGGGCGAGGCATGTCGTCGAAGACCTCCTCCACGCTCGGCTACGAGCGCCGCTTCAACCCGATGCTCGCCGAGATGACGGTCGACGACTTCGTGACGAAGGCGAATGCCGACCTCGCGCCCAAGCCGCCGACCATGACCCACATCGTCGAGCTCAACCGCGGGCCGTTGCTCGGCGAGTTGCCACGGCCGCGCACCGTGCCACTGCCCGCAGCGGACGCCCAGGTACTGGACGTGCGCGACGGCGAGCACTTCGCGGAGGGCCACATGGCCGGCTCGTTCAACGACTCGGCCGCGGTCACGGGATTCGGCAACCGCTGCGGCTTCGCACTCGACCCCGAGCGCGAGGTCGTGCTCGTGGCCGCGAGCCACGAGCAGGCTGCGGACGCCGCACGCAAGCTCGCCGCCGTCGGTTTCACGCAACTCGCCGAGGTGGGCTTCGGCATCGACGCCGCGCACGCGCACGTGCGCTTCGAGCCGATCGGCCTGGTCGAGATGGGACAACTCGCTGATGCGGGCGAGATCCAGGTCGTCGACCTGCGCGAGGCATCCGAGCAGACCGAGATGGCGGCCGGCGCGGTGCCGGTGCCGTACCGGCTGCTCGCCGAGGCCGATCTCTCCACGCTCGATCCCGAGCGCCCGACCGCGGTCGTGTGCCACACCGGCGCGCGCTCGCCGCTCGGCGCATCGCTGCTGGCGCGCCGCGGATTCACGCACGTGCGCCCCGTGCTCGGCGAGGGCATGAGCGCCTGGGGGACGCGCGAGGCCGTGGCCGCGGCGGACGCCGAGGAGGCCGCGACCAAGGCTGAGGTTCGAGCTAAGGGTTAGGGTTGGGGTTAGACGTCTTCGGCGACACCGCTCGCGAGCGAGCGGTTGGCCGCGAGGGAGACGCGCAAGGCGAGCGTCGCGTGGGCCCCGGTGGCCTCGGTCGGCGCCTCGCCGCGCTCCAGCCAGCCGAGCACGGCGGCCACCTGTCCCGCCCACGGATCAGCGCTCGCCACGTCGACGAGGCGCATCGGCCCGTCCGCGGGATGCACGCGCAGGCGGTTGGCCGCCTGGTCGACGCCGCCGATGTTGCCGCCGTCCGCCGCCGGCGCGGCGCTGAACGGGTACTCCACCACCCCGAGGTCGCAGAGCACGCGGAGGTTGCTCGAGAACGGGTACGAGTCGGGCTGCATCAGCCCGCCCTCGACGATGGCCTCGCCGCCCTCGTGCTCGACGATCGCGTGGCAGTGCTGCGCCGCCCCGTGCGGACCGCTGCGCAGCGCACGGGCGAAGACCCGCCGCGGCGGGCCGAGCAGCGCCGCGCACATGTCGAAGTCGTGCACCATCAGGTCGACGCAGACGCCACCGGAGCGCGCCGGGTCGATCATCCAGTCGTTCCAGCCCGGCGGCGGCGAGAGCCGCTGAGCGCTCGCCGCCAGCGGCCTCCCGAGCTCCTCCGTCTCGACGATCCGGCGGAGCTCCGAGTACTCGGGCCAGAAGCGCAGCACGAGGCCCACCACGAGCAGCCTGCCGGCGCGCTCGCTCGCCGCGACGATGGCCTCCGCGTCCTCGAGCGTGAGTGCGATCGGCTTCTCGAGCAGCACGTGCTTGCCCGCGGCGAAGGCGCGCTCCGCCGCCTCGCGGTGCTGCGGCGTCGGCAGGCAGATGTCGACGACGTCCACGTCGTCGCGCTCGAGCGCCGCATAGAGGTCGTCGCCCGCCTCCGCCCCGCACAGGGCCGCGACGCGCTCGGCGCGCTCGAGCGAGCGCGACGAGACGGAGACGACCTGCGCGCGCCCGGCCTGCGACGCCCAGGCGCCGGCGTGGGTCTGGCCCATGAAGCCGCCGCCCACGATCGCGACGTTGATCATCCCAGGCCGAGTGCGTTCAGGTGCGAGCAGGCCCGCGCTCATCGACGCGTTGACCTCGGCGAGCGGCGGCCACGGATCGCCCTGGAACTCGATCTCCACCGAGAGCGGGCCTCGGTAGCCGCCGGCCTCGAGGATGCCGAGGACCGCCCCGAAGTCGATCGTGCCGTCGCCCGGAGCCGGGAAGTCCCAGTCGCCCTTGCCGCCGCGGTGGTCCTTGAGGTGCACGTTGGCGAGGTACGGGACGATCGCCGCGAGGTCGTCGACGGCCTTGACGTCGCCGTAGAACTCGCAGTTGCCCGTGTCGTAGGCGACCTTGATGCGCGGATGCCCGATGCGCTCGAGCAGCGGCAGCGTGCGCGCGCCGCTCGCCATGATGTCGCCGTGGATCTCGAGCGCGACGTCGACGCCGGCGTCCTCGGCGGCATTCGCGAGCGCCTCGATGTTGGCGAGGAAGGCGGACTCGTTCTCCTCCTGGCTCGCGTGGCCGCCGATCGCCGTGTTCATCACGGGGAGGCCGTAGTTCGCGCACCACTCGACGGCCTTGATGCCGTAGACGAGGCCCTCGTCGGTGGTCAGGTCGGAGTGGCCCGAGAGCACGACCGGCTCGAGGCCGTAGTGCTCGAGGCGCGCGCGCAGCTCGCCCGTGTCGGCGTCGAGATCGACGTGCTCCGTCCAGCCCTCGACGGCGGTCAGCTCGACCGTGCGGTAGCCGGCCTCGGCGATGCCCGCGAGCGCCTCCTCGCGGCCGTAGGTGTGGAACGAGTTCGTGTGCCCGGCCAGCGCGTTGCGCATAGCACTAAAACCACCCTTCCTCATCGGGGTTCGCGTACTGCATGAACTCCACGACCGCACCGCCGATGCGGACGAAGGCGACGTGACAGAAGCCGTCGCCGACGGCGAACGGCCCGAGCAGCAGCTCGTGCCCCTCGATCGCGCTGTGCACGTCGGCGACGCGATAGGCGACGTGCGGCTCGTCGCGCACGGGACCGGTGACGGTCGTGTCGGGCTCGAACCGCAGGTATTCGACGTGGAACGGATGGTCGCGCGGGCTCGTGACCCACACGCGAGTCGCGTCGACGAAGACCTCGCCGTCGTGCTGCTCCTCCGTGACAACGCCGATGTGGTCGAATTGCGCGCGCTCGATCCCGTCCATGCGTTCCTCCCGGTCGCCGGCCCGTGAGGATCTAACCACGTGAAAGGATCCCCGCGTGCGCTTCGAGGGCAAGACGGTAGCGATCACGGGTGGAGGCGGCGGCATCGGCACGCGCGCTGGTGCGGCGCTTCGCCGCCGAGGGCGCGAGCGTGCGCTGCATCGACATCGACGCCGGGCGCGCGCGCGCGTCGGCGGCTGCCGCGGGCAGCGCCGCCGAGGCCGTCGTCGCCGACGTCACGGTCGCCGTCCGACGTCGAGCGCGCGCTCGGCGGGCGCATCGACGTGCTCGTCAACAACACGCTCTCGGCGAGCGGCGACAACCTCGTCACGATCGACGACGAGTCGTGGCGGCGCGACATGGACGGAACGCTCACGAGCGCCTTCCTGTGCATCCGCGCCGTCCTGCCGGGAATGATCGAGCGCCGCGGCGGGGCGATCGTCAGCGTGGCCTCCGTGAACGGCCTCGGCTACTACGGCAACGAGGCCTACAGCGCGGCCAAGGCGGGCCTGATCAACCTCAGCGGGTCGGTCGCCGCGCGCTACGGCCGGCACGGCGTGCGCGCCAACTCGGTCGCGCCGGGCTCGATCCGCACGGCGGCCTGGGACGAGCGTCTGGCACGCGAGCCCGATCTGCTCGAGCGGCTCGCGCGCTGGTATCCGCTCGGGCGCATCGGCACGCCGGACGAGGTGGCCTCCGCCGTGCTGTTCCTGGCCTCGGACGAGGCGTCGTTCGTGAGCGGCGCCGTGCTCACGGTCGACGGCGGGCTCACGACCGGGCCAGGTGCGCATGGCCGACGAACTGCTCGTCGAGAGCCGGGACGCGGAGGTCTGAGCGTGCTCGACCTCTGCTTCCGCGGGGCCCGCGTGATCGACGGCGCGGGCAACCCCTGGTTCCGGGCCGACGTCGGCGTGCGCGGCGACCGCATCGTCGCCGTCGGCCGCATCGACGAGCCCGCGCGCCGCACGCTCGAGTGCGACGGGCTCACGCTCACGCCCGGCTTCATCGACATGCACACGCACTCCGACGTGCAGCTGCTCGCGCATCCCGACCACGCCTGCAAGGTGCACCAGGGCGTCACGCTCGAGGTGCTCGGACAGGACGGTCTGGCGCTCGCGCCGGTCGACGACCCGACGATGGCGCTGCTGCGGGCGCAGCTCGCGGGCTGGAACGGCGCCGAGCCCGAGCTCGACGACAGCTGGCGCAGCGTGGCCGAGTACCTCGAGCGCTTCGAGGGCACGACGGCCGTCAACGTCTGCTACCTCCTCCCCCACGCCACGCTGCGGCTGCTCACCGTCGGCGCCGGACGACCGCGCCGCCACGCCGGCCGAGCTCGACGCCATGCGGGCGCTCGTCCGCCAGGGCCTCGCCGAGGGGGCGGTCGGCCTGTCGGCCGGACTCACCTACGCGCCCGGGATGTACGCGAGCGACGACGAGCTCGTCGCGCTCTGCAGCGAGCTGACCGACGGCGCCTTCTACTGCCCGCACCACCGCAACTACGGGCTGCACGCGATCAAGGGCTACGCGGACTCGATCGAGATCGCGCGCCGCTCGGGCGCCCCGCTGCATCTCGCGCACGCCCACCTCGGCTTCGCCTGCAACCGCGGGCGCGCGGGCGAGCTGCTCGCGCTGATCGACGCGGCGCGCGACGACGGCGTGGACATCACGATGGACACCTATCCCTACCTGGCGGGCGCGACCTACCTCCACGCGCTGCTGCCCGGCTGGGTGCACGCCGGCGGGCCCGACGCGATCGATCGCGAGGCTGCGCGATCCCGATCTGCGCGAGCGGCTGCGCGTCGAGCTCGAGGAGACCGGCTCGGACGGCTTCCACGACGTGCCGGTCGAGTGGGACAAGCTCGTGGTCGACGGCGTCTCGATCGCCGATCTCGCGGCGCGCGAGGGCAAGCGGCCGATCGACGTCTACTGCGAGCGCTGCGCCGACTCCGGCCTCTCGGCCTCCGCGCTCGTGCACTTCGGCAACGAGGAGAACGTGCGCGCGACCATGCAGCACCCCGCGCACACGGCCGGGAGCGACGGCATCCTCGTCGGCGAGCAGCCGCACCCGCGCGGCTGGGGCACGTTCGCGCGCTACCTCGCCGTCTACGTCCGCGAGCTCGGCGTGCTCAGCCTCTCGGAGTGCGTGCGCCACATGACGTCGCTGCCGGCGCAGCGCCTCGGCCTCGCCGACCGCGGTCTCGTGCGCCCCGGCATGGCGGCGGACATCACGGTGTTCGACCCCGCCACGGTGCGCGACGCGGCGACCTACGACGATCCGCGGCGTCTCGCCGAGGGCTTCGAGTACGTGGCCGTGAACGGCGAGCTCGTGCTCGACGGCGGCGTCCACACCGGCGCCACGCCGGGTCGCGCGCTGCGCCGCAGCGCGTCCTAGCCGGCGAGCGCGAGCGCCTCGCGGATGCGGTCGAGCGCGCTCAGCGGCGCCATGCCGTAGTGGTAGAAGTCGACGCGGTCGACGCCGCCGGCGCGCGCGACGCGCAGCTTGGCCGCGAGGTTCTCGGGAGAGTCGCAGTCGGGAACGGTGGGCCGGAGCGCGGCGACCAGCGGGGCGCCGCCGGCGAGCGCGGCGTACGCGTTCAGATCGAGCGCCACGCGGTCCGGGTCGGCGGCGTAGGCGATGGCGCCGATCGCAGCGCCGGCGTGCGCGCAGGCGGCGATGTCGATGCCCACGCGCCACGCGATCGAGGGCTGCCGCGCCGCCTTCGGGCCGGCCGGTCGCGTAGCCCTTCATCGAGCCGGAGCCGTCGAGCAGCTCGAAGCGCACACCCTGCTCGGCGGTCGCCGCCGAGAGCTCGCCCGCGAGCGAGGCGACGGTCTCGCAGCGCGCGTCGAGGAGCGCGCCGAGCTGACCTCCCAGCATGCCGGCGGCCTCGTCATGGCCGATCTCCGCGGTCGACTGCGGGTCGTCGCTCTCCAGCGCTCGCGCGACCTCGGCGGCCGCGCGCCGCTTCAGCTCGGCGGGATCCGCACCGTGGCGTGCGGCAGCCGCCAGGCAGTGGTCGCAGAAGCAGAGCCCGAACAGCAGCCGCGCCGCGGCACCGAGCTCGACGAAGTAGCGCTCGTGGTGGGCGCCGTGCTCGAGCGGGTGGTAGTGCAGCGACTCGCCGAGCACGGAGCTGACGCCGCGGGCCGCGATGTCTCCGGCGAGCGCGAGCGCGTAGGCGCGGACGTCCGGGTTGGCCGGGCACAGCTCGGTCAGGCAGGGATCGCCGAAGCAGGTCTGCTCGGCGAAGCGCGGATCGCCGTCCTCGGTCCAGTCGACGTGCAGGAAGACCGTCCACGCCTGCACGGTCAGGTCGCGCGCACCGGCGGCGGCGACGAGGTCGCCGAGTGGATCGGCGGCGGCCGTGAGTGCGCTCGGGCGCGGCTGGATCGCGTGTCCGCGCCAGCGCGCCGGATCGGGCCGGAAGAAGACCTGCCCGCCCGGCTGGTAGCGCAGACGCCGCGTGCGGGCGTGCGGGAAGACGTCGCGCGACGCGTGGTAGGCCGCGGCCATGGTCACACCGCCGAGCCCGGCACGGCCCTGGACGTTGTCGAGCACCGCGCCGAGGCCCTCGTCGGCGAGGTCGCTCGCGAAGCAGAAGGCCGACGTCCTCATGCCACGCCGCACCAGTCGCACACGGCCAGCGCCACCACCGAGGCCACCTCGACGAGCTCGTCGACGCCGACGTACTCCGCCGAGGAATGCGCCTGCGCGAAGTCGCCGGGGCCGTAGAGCACCGCCGGAATGCCCGCCTCGGCCAGCCAGGCGAGGTCGGAGACCGCCTCGAAGCCGCCCAGGCGGGGCTCTCCCACGACGGCCCGGAAGGCACCCGCCAGGCCGGTTACGAGCGGATGGTCGGAGGCCACCTCGCTGGGCGGGAAGGAGACGCCGGACACGCCCCACTCGATCTCGGGTGGATGCTCGCGCAGCCACGGATCGGTCGCCGCCACGCTCGCGACGTACTGCTCGAACTCGGCCCGGACGTCCTCGCCGCGCTCGCTCGGCAGGTACTTGAGCGAGAGGCCGAGCGCGCAGTAGTCGGCGAAGTTGGAGTAGGCGACCATGCCGTTCGGCATGCCGTCGGCTCCGCCGCCCGAGCCGCCCGCGATCACGCCCGGATTGATCGTCGTGATGCCGCGCGGCATCAGCGGATGCACCTTGTGCACCGCCCAGTGGCGCTCGAGCTCGGCCACCGCGGCGAGCAGCTTGACGGCCTTCTCGATCGCGCTCACCGCGTCGCCGCGACCGCCCGCATGCACCGAGCGGTAGCGGATCGCCGAATGCCCCGTGCGCCCGCGCACGACGACGCGCACCCACTCGAGACCGCCCTCGACCGTGACGATCTCGCGCGCCGTCGGCTCGAGCACGATCGCCGCGTCGGCGACGTGGCCGCGCGCGAGGGCGGCGCGCGTGCCGGGGCCGCCCGTCTCCTCGTCGACGACGGACTGGAACACGACGTCGCCGGCGAGCCGCACGCCGAGCGCCTGCAGGACGCGCAGCGCCACGATCCCGCTCGCGATGCCGCCCTTCATGTCGCAGGCGCCCCGCCCCCACAGCCGCCCGCCCTCGAGCTCGCCGCCCCAGGGATCGTGCGGCCAGGCCGACACGTCGCCGGCGGGCACGACGTCGACGTGACCGTTGAGGATGAGCGAGCGGCCGCCGCCCGCGCCCGCGAGCCGGCCGACGACGTCGTCGCGCCCGGGCAGCGCCTCGAAGCGGTCGATCCGCATGCCGAGGGCCTCCAGGCGAACGGCCATCGCGCTCTGGCAGGCCGCCTCGGCCTCCGTCGCGCGGGCCTGCGCGCCGGCGTCGCCGAGCAGCTTCGGATTCTCGCTCGGGTGGGATACGAGCTCGCGCACGAGCCCGACGAGCTCGTCCCGCCGCTCGTCCGTCGCGCCGCGCACTGCCTCGACGTCGATCATCGCCGGCGATCGTAGCCCGACCCCGGCGGCGAGGCGAATCCGTCAACTAACGGACTACCGGTGACGTCAAAAGGTGTGTATGGTCGGCCGATCCGCGGATCCCCACCGCGGAAGGAACTGGCTGCAACACGCCGGAGGGAGACACATGGAGAACCGCTTGGACACGCCGTCGAGCGAGCGAAGCGCGCTCTCGCGCCGCGGATTGCTCGGAGCAGCAGGCGCCACCGGGCTCGCAGCAGGCATGCTGGCCGTACCCGAGCTGGCGAGCGCCAAGAGCCACCGCCGCCGCGCCACCAGCGAATTCACGGTCGGTGCCTCCTTCCCGCTCACCGGCCCGCTGGCATCCGACGGCGAGCAGATGAAGAACGGCATCACGCTCGCCGCCGCCGAGATCAACGACGCGGGCGGCATCGCCGGCAAGAAGATCAACCTCTCGATCGTCGACACCGACGTCACCGATCCCGCGAAGATCAAGACCAGCCTGCAGAAGCACGTCAACGACAAGGTCGACGCGCTCTACGAGGGCTACCTGATCCAGTGGCCGGCCTCGATGGACATCAAGGCGAACTACGGCGCGCCGTCGCTCAACGCCTCGACCTCCATCGATCAGGTCAAGCAGATCCAGGGCAGCGCGAAGTACGGGAACATCTTCCAGATCGACCCGCCGGAGTCGTACTACGGCCTCGGCTTCCCGGGCTTCCTCAACAACCTCAAGAAGTCCGGCAAGTGGAAGCCCGCGAACAACCAGATCTTCATCGTCGAGGGCGACTCCGTCTACTCGCAGACGATCTCGAAGTTCGCGCAGCAGCAGGCCAAGAAGGACGGCTGGAAGATCAAGGGCGTCAAGAAGGTCACGAGCGGCGCGGCCGACTGGTCGCCCTCGGCCAAGGCCGCGAAGGACTCCGGCGCCTCCGTCGTCATGGTCACGCACTTCGACCCGAACGACCTCGCCAAGTGGACGAAGGCGTGGGCCGCCAACCCGGGCAAGTCGCTCGTCTATCTGCAGTACGGGCCGTCCATCCCGGCGTACACGAAGCTCGCCGGCAAGGCGGCGAACGGGATCATCTGGGCGACGGTCACGGGCGTCTACAACGACCCGGTCGGCAAGATCTTCCGGGACGCCTACAAGGCCAAGTTCAACGCGAGCGCGGGCTTCTCGAACTCGGGCTCGGGCTACGACGGCATCAACATGCTCGCCCGCGCGTGGGCGATCACGGGCGACGGCCAGAACTTCAAGGCCAACATCGCCCAGCTCAAGAAGATGATCCACCGCGGCGTCAACGGCGGCTACTGGCTGACCAAGAACGCCGGTCTCGCCTTCCCGGCGCAGACGGCCGACCCCGGCGTCAGCCAGGCGCACCTGTTCTTCCAGATCCAGGGCGGCGTGCACCGGATCATCCAGCCCGCCCCGTACGTCGAGGCGTCGTACACGAAACCCTCCTGGATGTAGCAGGCGGTACGGAATCCCCCAGATGACCGCGCTCGCATGCGGCGGCGTCCGCAAGACATACGGGGCCTTCGTGGCCCTGGACGACGTCGCGATGACGGTCGATCCTGGAGAGATCCTCGGTCTTGCCGGCCCCAACGGGGCCGGCAAGACCACCCTCTTCGACGTGCTCTCGGGGCGGGTGCGGCCCGACAAGGGCAGCGTCACGCTCGGCGACCGCACCATCACGTCGCTCTCGACGCACCGGCGCGCGCGCCTCGGCCTCGCGCGCACGTTCCAGGCGCCGCTCGTGCCGACCTCGCTGACGGTCGGCGAGACGCTGCGCGCGGCCCGCGACGCCTACCGGCCGAGCGTCACGCCCGACGCCGTGGCGCACGCACGGGAGCTCGTGGGCCTCGAGGCGCCCGACAGCGCGCTCGCCGGCGGTCTCGACACGCTCGAACGCCGCAAGCTGCTGCTGGCCGGGCTGTTGCAGCGACCCACCAGCGTGCTGCTGATGGACGAGCCCTGCTCGGGCCTGCTGGCCGACGAGATCGACGAGATCGACGCCGTCATCCGCCGCATCGTCGAGGAGCGCGGCTGCGCGGTCATCGTGGTCGAGCACCGGCTCGAGCTGCTCTTCGCGATCGCCAAGCGCGTGGTCGTGCTCGACGCCGGCAGCGTGATCGCGGCCGGCCCCGCGAACGAGGTCTTCCAGCTCCCGATCGTGCGCAAGGCGTACTTCGAGGACGACGGGAGCGAGACGTGAGCACCGCACTCTCGGTGCGCGGGCTCTCGGCCGGCTACGGCCCGCTGAAGGTGCTCGACGGCATCGACCTCGACGTGGCCGAGCGCGAGCGCGTCGGCCTCGTGGGCCTCAACGGCCACGGCAAGAGCACGCTCATGCGCGCGGTCGTCGGCCTCGTGGACTGGCGCACGGGCGAGATCGACTCCGACGGCCGCAACCTGATGAAGACGCCGACGCACCGGCTGGCGCGCGAGGGCATCGTGCTGATCCCGCAGGGCGACTCGCTGTTCCCGGGCCTGTCGGTGCGCGACAACCTCGACGCCGGCGCGTTCGCGCCCTCCAACTGGCGCAAGCGCGCCGAGAGCCGCGAGCGCGTCGTGGAGATCTTCCCGCGCCTCGGCGAGCGCATGAAGCAGGTCGTCGGCACGCTCTCGGGCGGCGAGCGGCGCATGTGCTCGATCGGGCGCGGCCTCATGGCCGAGGCCCACATCTACCTCGTCGACGAGCCGTCGCTGGGCCTTGCGCCGGGAATCGCCGAGACGATCGTGCGCACGCTCTGCAGTCTCGATCTCGGCGGCGGCGCACTCGTGCTGGCCGAGCAGAACCGCACGCTCCTGGAGGGCCGCATCGACCGAATCGTCCGCATCCACGCCGGCAAGGTCGCCGGCATCGAGCCCGGCACACCGGTGGGGGAGACCACGTGATCGCCGTCCTCATCACCACGATCTTCCTGGCGGCCGTCTACTCGCTCGTGGCGCTCGGGCTCTCGCTCACGTGGGCCGGGCTCGGCTTCCTCAACCTGGCGCACGGCGTGAGCTACTCGGCCGCGGCGGTGGGCGCCTACGAGGCGTCGACGCACATCAACGGCAGTGCCGCCGTCGTGCTCCTGGCGGGCGTCGTCAGCGGCGCGCTCGTCGGCCTCGTGATCTTCCTCGTCGTCTTCCTGCCGCTCGACGGCCGGCGCAACTTCGACCTGCGCACGCTGATCGCCACGCTCGCGCTCGCGCTGATCGGAGAGAACCTGATCCTCGACCAGTTCGGGCCCCAGCCCCAGGCCTTCCCCGAGATCTTCGACTGGCTGCCGACGTTCAGCATCGGCGGCACGAACGTCACGGCCGACCAGGAAGGTGCGGTGCTCGCGGCGATCGTGCTGGTGACGGCCTTCGTGATCCTGCTGGGAGGGTCGCGCATCGGCCTCGGCGTGCGCGCGCTCACGCAGAACGTCGAGGGCGCCCGCCTCGTCGGCATCGACCGCCGCACCGCCGCGCTTGCGATCCTGCTCGTCTCGGGAGCGCTCGTCGGGGTCGCCGCGGTGCTGCTCGGCTCCGTGTACTTCGTGTCGTACGACAACGGCCTGCAGCCGATGATCAAGGGGCTCACGGTCGCGATGCTGGGCGGGCTCGGCTCCGTGCGGGGCACCGTCGTCGCCGCGGTGATCGTCGCGTTCGTCGAGGCGATGACCGCGACCTACATCGGCGCGGAGCTCGTGCTCGTGTCGCTCTTCCTGCTGATCGCCGTCGTCCTGCTCGTGCGACCGCGCGGACTCGCGGGGATCCTGGAGACGACGCGTGCGTAAGACCTTCGACTTCACCTTCTGGTCGGTCGTGGTGGCGCTCGCAATCGCGCTGCCGCCGCTCTACGACGACTCCTACGTGATGGCGGAGCTGATCCTGTTCGGGATCTACTTCGCGATCAACCTGATGTGGTCGCTCGTGCTCGGCACCGCAGGGCTGTACTCGTTCGCCACGCTCGCATTCGTCGGCGCCGGGGCGTATCTCTGCGCCTGGCTCTCGATCAACCACGGGCTGCCGTGGTGGGCGTATCGCCCCCGTGGGCATCGCGATCGGAGCGGTCGGGGGATTCATCGTCGCGCTGCCGGCGGTGCGCCTGCGCGGGGTCTACTTCGCGCTGCTCACGATCGGCCTCGTCGAGGCGTGCAACCAGTACGTGACGTCGGACACGGAGAACCTCGGCGGCGCGCAGGGCCTGGTCGGCGCGGACTCGATCATCCCGCCGAGCAAGCAGGGACTGATCGAGGGCTACTACTACGCCTACATCGCCATCGCCGTGGTGGTCGGCGTCGCGTTGCTGGTGTACTGGTGGGTCGCGTCCGGCCGCCTCGGGCTGCGTCTGCAGACGGCGCGCGAGTCAGAGCCCGTCGCGCAGGCGTTCGGCATCGACATCCCGCGGGCACGCCTCGCCGTGTTCGTGATCACCGCGGGCGTGCTCGGCCTCGTCGGCGCGTTCCGCGCGTCGTACGACGCCGGCGCGAACAAGAGCGTGTTCGACTTCTCGACGCTGCTGCTGCTGTTCGCGATGATCGTCGTCGGCGGCATCAACTCGCCCAAGGGGATCCTGCTCGGGACGGCGCTCCTGCAGTTCATCGAGCAGCACTTCGTGAGCTGGGGCGCCCCGCGCCTGATCCTGCTCGGCCTGTTCATGCTCGTGATCACGCTCTTCACGACGGACGGTCTCGCCGGCATCCCGGATCAGGTCAAGCGACTGTTGCGCGGTCGCGGCGCTCCCTCGGCAGACGATGCCGCCGCTGCGACGATGGGAGGAGGAGGACCATGACGGACGAGGCCACCGCAGCCGAGGTCATCAAGCGGATCGACCACCTGCAGCACGAGCTCGTGGACGAGATCTCGAAGGCCGTTCGCATCCCGAGCGTCAACCCGAAGTACCCCGGCCAGGTCTACGACGACGTCGTGGGAGGCGAGGGCGAGGTCTCGAAGCTCTTCGCGGGGGTCTACGAGGCGCTCGGCGCCGACGTCGACCTGTGGGCGATCGAGCCCGGCCGCGAGAACGCCGTGGGCGTCATCCCCGGTCAGGGCGGCGGGCGCTCGCTGATCTACAACGGCCACGTCGACGTGGTGCCCGCGGGCGATCCCGCGAAGTGGAAGAGCGGCGATCCGTTCTCGGGCCGCATCGACGGCGACCGCATCTGGGGCCGCGGCTCGACCGACATGAAGGCGGGCATCCTCGCCCAGGCGTATGCGGCGCGCGCGCTCGGCGAGTGCGGCGTCAAGCTCAAGGGCGACCTGATCCTCGAGGCGGTCGTGGGCGAGGAGGTCATGGATCACGAGTGCGGCGTGACCGCGACGGTCAAGCGCGGCTACATGGCCGACGCTGCGGTCGTCTCGGAGCCCAGCGCGCCGCCGGCGCCACTCGCCGTGATCCCCGTCTCCCCCGGCCTGCTGTGGTTCTCGGTGACCGTGCCGGGCAAGGCCACCCACGCGTCCATGCGCGGCCCCACGATGCGCGCGGGCGGCGACATGAGCATCGGCGTGAACGCGATCGACAAGGGCGTCTTCATCTTCCAGGCGCTGCGGCAGCTCGAGGACGAGTGGGGCCTCACGAAGCAGCACCCGCTGTTCAGCCCCGGGCACTTCACGCTCCACCCCGGCGTCGTCACGGGCGGGCCCTACGGCGTGCTCGTGCCGTTCGTGATCTCCGAGTTCATGACGATCGAGTACTGCGTCTGGTACCACCCGGACGAGGACCCGGAGGACGTCAAGCGCGAGATCGAGACGCACATCGACCGCGCCGCGAGCCTGGACGTGTGGCTGCGCGAGCACCCGCCGGTGGTCGAGTGGAAGATGAACTGGCCCGCGAACACGCCCGATGCCGACGAGATCACCGCGGCCACGTGCGCTGCGCACGAGCGCGCCGCGCTCGGCACGCGCTTCGAGGGGCCGGCGGTCGTGACCGGGTTCGCGGCGGTCGAGGACGCGAGCTGGCTGACCAAGGGCGGCACGCCCGCGATCAGCTACGGGCCGGGCGATCTGCGCGTGGCGCACGCCGACGACGAGTACGTCCTGATCGACGAGGTGATGTGCGCGGCGCGCACCTACGCGCTGCTCGCGATGGACTGGTGCGGGGTCGCCTGAGAGGAGTCTCTGTGGAGGTCGTCGACCGCAACATCCAGGTCTATCTGGAGTTCGAGCGCCGTCTGCGCCCGAAGATCCGGGCGCTGATCACCGACGAGTTGATCGCGGAGCACGCCGCCGCGCCGCTCGGGCCGCACTCCGACGACCTCCAGCGGGTCATGAACTACTTCCGCCGCCAGCCGCAGCCGGGCAAGTACATCCTGGTCGCGACGAAGCCCTGGCAGGAGTACCGCATCGGCACGCTCTCCGGGCAGCGCGGCGAGGTCGTCAAGATCCTCGGCGACGAGACGTTCGCGAGCGAGGAGGACGGCCTGCACGGCATCTTCCTGCGCCGCGTCGCCGACCTCCGGGCGGCTGACTGATGGCGGATCCGGCCCTCCGCCCCGCCACCGTCCACGGCTACGCCGACCGGCTCTCGGTCGCGCCCGGCGAGACGATCGAGTTCAAGGTCTCGTGCGACGAGCCCGGGAGCTACCGCGCCGACCTCGTGCGGCTGATCCACGGCGACACCAACCCCGCCGGGCCCGGCTTCAAGGAAGAGGAGATCGCCAGCTCGATCAACGGCAGCTACCCGGGCCGGCACCAGCCGATCGCATCCGGCTCGCACGTGATCGTGGACGACGAGGACGGCGCGCTCGCGCTCCTCGGGCCGTTCACGCTGCACGCCTTCGTCTTCCCGACCACGCCCGGCAAGGACGGCCAGCAGATCCTCGGCCGCCGCTCGGCCGAGAGCGGCGCGGGGTACGCGCTCACGATCGAGGGCGGACGGCTCACGCTGCGCATCGGCGACGCGTCGGTGAGCGCCGACGTGCCGCTGTGGGCGTCGTGCTGGTACTCGGTCGCCGGCACCTACGACCCCGCCACCGGCCGGGCGTCCGTCTACCAGGAGCCCGTGCGCAACTCCTACAACAGCCTGCTGTCGCCGATGGTCGCGATCCCCGAGCGCGCGCGCGTGAGCGCCGATGGTCACAGGCGGCCCGCGTGACTCCGGCACGCCGCTCGTGATCGCCGCGTGCGCGAGCGCGGCGGGCGCAGGCGGCGTCCGCACGCCCGTCGAGGGGCACTACAACGGCAAGATCGACGCTCCCAAGCTGTACACGCGCGCGCTCTCGGAGAGCGAGCTCGACGCGCTCTCGAGCGGCGGCGATGCGCGCGCCCCCGGCCTGCTCGCGCACTGGGACTTCTCCGTCGGCATCGGCCCGCGTGGCGTCCCGAGCGACCACGTCGCCGACGTCGGCCGGCAGCGGCCACGCGGGGAACTGCGTGAACCAGCCGGCGCGCGGCATGACGGGCTGGAACTGGGACTGCAGCGAGGAGTGCTATCGCCACGCGCCGGAGCTGTACGGCGCGATCCACTTCCACGACGACGACCTCGACGACTGCCGCTGGGACACGGACATCGTCTTCGAGGTGCCCGCCGATCTGCCGAGCGACGTCTACGCGCTGCGGCTCGCCCTCGACGACGCGGAGGACCACGTCCCGTTCTTCGTGCTGCCCCCGCGCGGGACGGCCACGGCGGACATCCTCTTCCTCGTACCGACCGCCAGCTACCTCGCCTACGCGAACGACCACATCGTCCACGACGTGCCCGTCGCGCAGTCGATCCTGGGCCACACGTCGTGCATCTCCGAGCAGGACTTCTACACCTACGGCAATCTCGACGTCGGCCTCTCGACCTACGACGTGCACTCCGACGGCTACGGCGTCTGCTTCTCGTCCTCGCGACGGCCGATCATGAACATGCGCCCCAAGTACCGCCACGCCACGGGCTCGGTGTGGCAGTTCCCGGCCGACCTCCACCTCGTCGACTGGCTGAACGCCGAGGGCTACTCCTACGACGTCGCCACCGACCTCGAGCTGCACCGCGAGGGCGCCGACCTCCTGCGCCGCTACCGCGTCGTGCTCACGGGCTCGCACCCGGAGTACTACAGCGAGCGCATGCTCGACGCCTGGCAGGAGTACCTCGGCGACGGCGGTCGCGGGATGTACCTCGGCTCCAACGGCTTCTACTGGATCACGACCTGGCACCCGGAGAAGCCGTGGATGATCGAGGTGCGCAAGTGCGAGTCGGGCTCGCGCGCCTGGCAGGCCAAGCCGGGCGAGTACTACCACGCGACCACGGGCGAGCGCGGCGGCCTCTGGCGCTCGCGCGCGCGGGCGCCCCAGAAGCTGTTCGGCACGGGCTTCACGTCCGAGGGCTTCGACCGCAGCGCCGGATACCACCAGATGCCCGACGCGCGCGACCCGCGGGCGGCGTTCATGCTCGAGGGCGTGGGATCCGACGAGGTGATCGGCGAGTTCGGCCTCGCCGGCGGCGGCGCCGCCGGCTACGAGATCGATCGCTACGACCTCGCGCTCGGCACGCCCCCGAACTCGCTGCTCCTGGCCACGAGCCTCGACCACTCGGTGAACTACCCGCACGTGTGCGAGGAGATCATGTTCAACTACCCGGGCCTCGACGGCACCAACGACTTCATGGTGCGCGCCGACCTCGTGTACTTCACGACGCGTGGCGGCGGAGGCGTGTTCTCGACCAGCTCGATCGCGTGGTGCGGCTCGCTCTCGCACAACGACTACGCCAACAACGTCTCGCGGATCATGCGCAACGTGCTCGACCGCTTCGCCTCCTCCGAGCCGCTCCCGGCACTCGATGCCTGAGAAGGAGCAGCTGACCTGGAAGGAGCTCGGCGAGGGCTCGCGCGCGCTCGCCGAGATGGTGCACGCGAGCGGCTACGAGCCCGACATGGTGCTGGCGATCGCCCGCGGCGGCCTGCTCGTGGCCGGTGCCATGGGCTACGCGCTCGGCGTCAAGAACGTCTTCACGGTCAACGTCGAGTTCTACACCGGCGAGGACGAGCGCCTCGAGCTGCCGATCCTGCTGCCGCCGGTGCCCGATGCGACCGAGCTCTCGGAGCGCCGCGTGCTGATCTGCGACGACGTCGCCGACACGGGCGAGACGCTCGCGCTCGTGCAGCGCTTCTGCCAGGCGCACGTCGCCGAGGCCCGCATCGCCGTGCTCTACGAGAAGCCGCGCTCGGTCGTGCGCAGCGACTACGTCTGGCGCCGCACCGACCGCTGGATCACGTTCGCGTGGAGCGCACAGGCGCCGGTCGGGAGCGACGCCGCGACGCACGCGGGCTGAGTGGGATCAGACCCCGTACCAGGGGGCTTGAAGCGGCGTCGTGTCCGGTGTTACATTCGCCGGAATGCACAGGATTCGCAGGATTTCCCTCCTCGCGCTCGCGCTCGCCATCACGAGTGCCTGCCTGATCACGGGCGGAGCGGCGGCGGCGCCGCAGAAGTGCGTTGTCGAGCTCCGAGTCAACGTCTTCGCCACGAGTCCGGGCGGCAACTGGGCACTGCAGGGTGCGCTGAATGCGGGTCGCTGGCGCACGTGCGAGCGAGGGCGCGCGGCGGCTGTACCGTCGATCACATCCGCGGCCGCTGGACCGACGGTCCCACCAGTGCGATCACCCCGAAGCAGTGCGGGGGCGTTCCCACCTGCGTCTGGAAGGTCCGCGGAAACAGGCAGGGTGCCGCCGCGTTCCAGGCGTTCTCGACGCCTTCGGGCTCGCCTCCCAAGTCCAACGTCGTGCGCGTCGCGTGGGCCGGCAGCCTGCACGCGCATCGGAACGTGGCGAAACGACATCGCCGGCACCCTCAAGTTGACGACGACGTGGACGATCGAGGCCGGCGGCGCCGCGCAGGAGGCCGGGGGCGGGGCCGTATCCGGGACAGCCACGCTCGACGGGCCACGTTCTCAAGATCGTCTGGGTCAGCCCCGACCAGGTTACGACCGGCACCTACGAATGGACGCTGGGCCCGAACTGCCGGTCGGGACAAGGCACGCTCACGATCACCGCACCTGCGGACCGCGCCGGCGAGACCTACCCGACGAAGGTCACGAAGATCTGAAGTTCAGGCGCGGCAGGCGCCGCGGCTGAGCTGAACCTCAGCCGACCTCGAGCACGAGGCGGCCGCGCAGACCGCCGGCCGCGAGCCGCTCCTGGGCAGCGGCGACCTCGGCCAGCGGGTAGGTGCCCGCGACGCGGAGGGTCAGCCGGCCGGCGTCGACGAGCGCTGCGAGCTCGCCCAGACGGGCGCCGTCGGCACGGATCCAGACCTGGTCGATGCGCGTCCCGCGGAGGGGGAACGCCGGCGCTCCACCCGCCACGACGGCGACGAACGACCCACCGCCGCGCACGGCGTCGAGCGCCGCCACCCCGATCACGGCGGCGTCGAGCGCCCCGTGCACGCCACCCGGCACGACGGCCCGGATCGCAGAACCCAGCTCGTCGGTCGCGGGCACGAAGAGCTCCGCGCCGAAGCCGCGCACGAGCTCCTCGTCGGCGGGACGAGCGACGGCGACGACGCGCAGGCCGCGCAGCACGGCGAGCTCGACCGCGAAGCCGCCGACCGCGCCGGCGGCGCCGGTCACGAGCAGCCACTCGCCGGGTGCGAGCGCGAGCAGGTCGAGCGACTGGACGGCGGTGAGGCCGTTGAGGGGCAGCGTCGAGGCCTCGGCCGCCGAGGCGGTGCGCGGCGCGTGCGCGACGGCGTCGGCGTCGAGCGCGACGAACTCGGCCTGTGCACCGACGGGCGCCGTCAGCCGGTCGCGCAGGCCGATGACGCGATCACCGGGCGCGAAGCCGACGACGCCGTCCCCGACGGCATCCACCGTCCCCGCGACGTCCCAGCCGATGGCCGTGTAATCGCCGGGCACCATCAAGCCGGCACCGGACAGAAAGCCTGCGCGTGTCGCGATGTCCGCGGGATTGACAGCGGCCGCCTCGACGGCGATTCGCACCTGGCCCCGGCCGGGCTCGGGAATCGGGAGCGCGGCCAACTCGAGCACGTCGGTGCCGCCGAAGCTGCGCACGATCACAGCCTGCATCGTCTTCTCGGTCATGCCGGGCACCTTAGGACGCTGCGACCGGCGCAGGCCGCACGTTCGGGGTCGGGCCCCGGACGTGCGGCGACGGCGCTAGGCGTGCGCAGGCGCGGGCGGGAAGTCCGCGATCGCGGCGAGCGCGCGGTCGCGCTCGTCCTCGGGCATCGCGTGATCCTGCAGGCGGCCGTTGAGGTAGTCGTCGTAGGCCTGCATGTCGAAGTGGCCGTGCCCGCAGAGGTTGAAGAGGATCACCTGCTCCTTGCCCTCCGCCTCGGCGCGGCGGGCGGCCTCGATCACGCCCTTGATCGCGTGCGTCGGCTCGGGCGCGGGCAGGATGCCCTCGGCCTTCGCGAACTGGATGCCGGCGGCGAAGCAGTCGAGCTGGCCGTAGGCCTCGGCCCGGACGAGCCCCTGGTTCATGGCGTGCGAGACGAGCGGCGCCATGCCGTGGTAGCGCAGGCCGCCCGCGTGGATGCCCGGCGGCATGAAGTCGTGGCCGAGCGTGTGCATGGGCACGAGCGGCGCCATCCCGACGGCATCGCCGAAGTCGTAGGCGTAGACGCCGCGCGTCAGCGTCGGGCACGACGCGGGCTCGACCGCGATGACCTCGATGTCCGCGCCCGCGATCTTGTCGCGCAGGAACGGGAACGAGATGCCGGCGAAGTTCGAGCCGCCGCCGGCGCAGCCGATCACGACGTCGGGGCCCTTCTCGCCGAACGCCGCGAGCTGCTCCTTGGCCTCCAGGCCGATCACGGTCTGGTGCATGAGGACGTGGTTGAGCACGGAGCCCAGCGAGTACGCGGCCTCGGGGTCGGTGGCAGCGCGCTCCACGGCCTCGGAGATCGCCAGTCCGAGCGAGCCGAGCGAGTCGGGGTCGGCCTCGAGCGCCGTGCGCCCCGCGTTCGTGACGTTCGAGGGGCTCGAATGCACGGTGCCGCCGAACGTCTCCATCATGATCCGCCGGTAGGGCTTCTGGCGGTACGAGATGCCGACCATGAAGACCTCGCACTCGAGGCCGTAGAGCTGCGTCGCGTAGGAGAGCGCCGATCCCCACTGACCGGCGCCGGTCTCGGTCGCGATGCGCTTGCGCCCGTCCTGCGCGCAGTAGAACGCCTGCGGCACGGCGGTGTTCGGCTTGTGCGAGCCCGACGGGCTGACGCCCTCGTACTTGTAGTAGATGCGCACGCCCTTGAGGCCGAGCGACTGCTCGAAGCGCTCGGCGCGCATCAGCGGCGTCGGGCGCCAGATGCGGTAGGCCTCGAGCACCTCCGCGGGGATCTCGTGCTGAGCCTCGCCCGAGACCTCCTGCAGGATGATCGACATCGGGAAGAGCGGAGCCAGATCCTCGGGCCCGACGGGCTGATGCGTGCCCGGGTGCAGCGGCGGCGCCGGCAGCGGCAGATCGGCGTTGAGGTTGTACCAGTGCGTCGGCAGCGACGCCTCGTCGAGAACGATCTTGTGGGGGCTCATGCGCGTGAGTCTAAACCGGCGGCACTACAGCCGCTCGGCCGGATACCCCGCGGCGCTGATCAGCTCGATCACGCGCTCGCCGTGCTCGAAATCGCGCGTCTCGACCGAGATCAGCACGCGCACGTCGTTGACGCCCAGCTCGATCGCGCCGTCGCGGTGGTAGTCGATGTCGAGGATGTTCACGCGATGCTCGGCGAAGAGGTCGGTCAGGCGCTTGAGCGCGCCGGGCCGATCCGGCATCTGGGTGCGCAGGCGCAGGAACCGCCCGTTGCGCGTGAGGCCGAAGCGCACGATCACCTGCAGCATGCCGGCGTCGAGGTTGCCGCCCGAGAGCACGCAGACGGCCTCGCTCGACGTGACCTTGCCCGCCAGGATCGCCGCCAGACCGGCCGCGCCGGCGCCCTCGACCATGAGCTTCGCGCGCTCCAGCAGCACCACGACGGCACGGCAGATCTCGTCCTCCGTGACCTCGACGACGTCGTCGACGTACTGCTGGACGAGCGGGAACGTGATGTCGCCCGGACGCTGCACGGCGATGCCGTCGGCCACGGTCGTGACGCGCTCGATCTCGACCGGCCGGCCGGCCGCGAGCGAGGGCGTCCACGAGGCGCAGCCTGCGGCCTGCACGCCGATCACGCGGATGTCGGGGCGCAGGGTCTTGATCGCGATGGCGATCCCCGACAGCAGCCCGCCGCCACCGAGCGGGACGACGACCGTGTCTGCCTGCGGCGCCTGCTCGAGCAACTCCAGGCCGATCGTGCCCTGGCCCGCGATGATCGCCGGGTCGTCGAACGGCGGCACCAGGACGCGCCCCTGGGGATCCGAGCGCGCGGCCGCGAAGCTCTCCTCGAACGTCTCGCCCGCGAGCACGACCTCGGCGCCGTACTCCGTGGTCGCGACCTGCTTCGCGAGCGGGGCGTCGACGGGCATGTAGACGCGCGAGGACACCCCGAGCGCCGTCGCGGCGAGCGCGACGCCCTGGGCGTGGTTGCCGGCGCTCGCGGCGACGACGCCCCGCGCACGCTCGGCGTCGGTCAGCGTGGACATGCGGTTGACCGCGCCGCGCAGCTTGAAGGCGCCGGTGCGCTGCAGGTTCTCGGCCTTGAGCAGCACGCGCGTGCCCGTCCAGCGCGAGATCGCGCCGGCGGAGAGCACCGGCGTCGGCGCGATGATGCCGTCGATCACCGTTCGTGCGCGCTTGATGTCGTCGAGGCCGACCACGGCGGGGATGGTAGTCCTAGCTTCCAGGCGAGCAGGTCCAGCACGCCGGTCAGATCGTCCGCGTAGTGGCGTGCTTCCGGGTGCGGTCGGCGCACGAGCAGCGCCCGCATGCCGGCGCGCTCGGGTCCGGCGACGTCGGCCTCGTAGGTGTCGCCGACGAAGAGGATCTCGCCCGGCGTGCAGCCGGCGGCGGCGATCGCCGCCGCGTAGCTCTCGGGATGCGGCTTCTCCACCCCGAGCCGCGCCGAGGTGAGGACGTCGGTGAGCGGTGGCAGCCAGCCGTACGACCGGCAGATCTCGGGCAGCTCCCAGACGTGGTTCGAGAGGACGAGCTGCCGCAGCCCGAGCGCGTCGACCGCCGTGAGCACGTCCCGCGTCTCCGGGTAGGGAACGTGGCTCTCGGGTGCCACGATCGTCGCGTACGCCGCGACCGCCGCCTCGCGCGCGCGTGATCGGGAAATGCCCCCGGCGATCGCCGCCGCCGCCAGCAGTCCCGTGAAGTACTCGCGCGCCCCCGCCTGCGTGGCGTGCTCGCGCCGCTCCTCTGGCGACTCCCACGGAAAGCTCGCGTTGAGCACGCGTCCGAGCTCGTCGCCGTCTGCGCTCGCGGCGTGCTCGCCGAGCGCCTCGAGCAGCGCACGGCGCCAGAGCGTGCCGCCCGGCGGCAGGGCGAGCGTGCGGTGGAAGTCGTAGACGACCGCGCGGAACGTCATGCGCGTTCGAGCAGGCTCTGCACCGCGGTGAGCGGATCGATCGTGCGGTCGGCGAGCGCATCGACGAGACCGGCGAGCTCGGGACTGCTGTCGAGGGCCTCTCCGAGCCGGCGCGCCGTGCGGGCGGCGGCGAGCGCCAGCAGCTCGGTGCGCAGCTGCGCCTTGCGCCGCTCGGCGAGATCGCCCCCGGCCTCCAGCGCGGCCTGATGCGCCTCGACCGCGGCCCACAGCTCCTCGATGCCGGTCGCGGACGTCGCCACGGTCTCGAGCACGACCGGGCGCCGATCCGCATCGGCGAGTCCGAGCACCTGCGCGAGCTCCGCGCGCGTCCGCTCGATCGACGGATGGTCGGCCTTGTTGATCACGATGATGTCGGGGATCTCCATCACGCCGGCCTTGAGCGCCTGGATCGAGTCGCCGGAGCCCGGCATCAGCACGAGCGCCACGGTGTCGGCCAGCCCGGCCACCTCCACCTCGCTCTGCCCCACGCCGACCGTCTCGTAGAGCAGGACGTCGCGACCCGACGCGTCCACGATCACCCCGGCGAGCAGCGTCGCCTCGGCGACGCCGCCCAGGTGCCCGCGCGTGCCCATCGAGCGGATGTAGACGCCGGGGTCGAGGAAGTGCTCGGCGAGCCGGATGCGGTCGCCGAGCAGCGCGCCGTGCGTGATGTGGCTGGAGGGGTCGACCGTGATCACGCCGACGGTCTGCTCGCGCGCGCGCAGGAGCCTGCAGAGCGCGGTCATCAGGCTCGACTTGCCGACCCCGGGCGGGCCGGTGATCCCGAGGGTGCGCGCCCGGCCCGCGTGCGGGTAGAGCAGCTGGAGCAGCCGCTGCGCGCCCGGATGCTCGTCCTCGGCCAGCGAGATCGCGCGCGCGACCGCACGGCGGTCGCCCGCCAGGACGCGCTCGGCGAGCGCATCCGGGTCCTCCTCGCGTCGCCTGCGCACTGCCGTCATCGGGACTGGAGGCTAGTGCACCGTCCCGGACGTCGCTTGAGTGGGAGTGTGCTGGCTGGGCGTCCTGGGGACGGCCCGCGTCGCAGCTCATGCGGCTGAGCATGTGCAAGCCGCCGGGTCGTTCCAGGGCGCCCAGACGGCGCAATCGCGCCAAGCGACTTCCGGGACGGTGCACTCGATGATCGTTTCCGTCGCACGGGGTAGGCTGCCTCGATGGCTCGGCTCCCCGACCTGCCGGTGTTTCCGCTGCCGCTCGTGCTGCTGCCCGGTGAGCTCCTGCCGCTGCACATCTTCGAGCCGCGCTACCGCGAGCTCGTCGCGCGCTGCCTGGCGGGGCCGGAGCCATTCTGCGTCGTGCTCGAGGACGACGCCGGCGTGCGCGAGACCGGGTGCCTCGCGCGCGATCTGACGGTGCTCGAGCGCCTCGCCGACGGGCGCCTCAACATCGTCGTGAGCGGCGGCGAGCCGGTGCGGCTCGGCCCGATCGACGAGGAGGCGCACACGTATCTGAGCGCCGAGGCGCTGGTGCTCGAGGACGACGAGGAGCCGCTCGCCGAGGACGAGATGGAGGCCGCGCTGGCCGCCTACCGCGCGCTGCTGAGCGAGATCGGGCGCGACGATCCCGAGCCGCTCTCGACGCAGCCGCGCCTGTCCTACGCGCTCGGCGCGCGCATCGACGTCGGCATCCAGGTCGGCCAGGCGCTGCTCGAGTCGCGCTCGGAGGCCGCGCGCCTCGTGCTCATCACCGACGCCCTCGAGCAGGGGCGCCACAGCCTGCGCATCGCGGCCGAGCGCGAGCGCCGGGCGGTGCGCAACGGCAAGGTCGAGCCGACCGAGTCGGACATCCCGTGAATCTCCCCTGAACGGTCGCTTGTGGGTGCCGCACCCGTAGGCTAGGATTTCGGCGGGCGCACCTGCGGTCGCCTACTCGGTCAGCCGGCCCCTCAAGCCCGGAAGCCGACGATCGCAGGCCGGGGGTCGAGCCGGAGCGTCTGGAGGGTTGAGCGGACGCGCGGATGTTCGAATAGGCGCGTACGGATCTCGCAACGGCTTCTTAGACAGTCCGCCGTCCGCTCCCCACCCGTCCTCTGGCGCGTTCAGGACGTCACGACGAGCCCCGCTCCGCCGCGCCGCGGATCGCCGGCGGCCGCGAACCCCGCGCGCGTATGCGCCACGACCTGCGCGCCGCCGAAGTAGATGTTCAGCCCCGGCCAGCGCACGAGCCGCTCGCCGGCCGCCTCGAGCTCGTCCAGCGCCCCGGCCGGGATCCCGCCCTCGCAGTCGAGCAGATCGCCCTCCGGATGCACGCGCGGCAACTCGACGGCCTCCTGCACGCGGCAGCCCGAGGTCGAGCGCGTTGACCACCACCTGGACGATCGCCGAGCGGATCCGCGCCGACCCCGACGACCCCGCGACGAGCGACACGCGCCCGTCCTCCAGCACGAGCGACGGCGCCATCATGCTCGTCAGCCGCATCCCCGGCACGAGCCTCAGCGAGCGCGACGTTGAGATCGGTCTCGCCGAGCATGTTGTTGAGGTGCACGCCCGTCCCGGGCACGACGACACCCGAGCCGCAACCGGTCGAGCAGGTCAGCGAGGCGGCGTTTCCGTCGGCGTCGAGCACGCTGATGTGGGTTGTCCAGGGCGATTGCGAGGGCCAAATGACATTCGCCGCGAGTGTCACTTGGCCGTCTTCCGCAGCCGCGAGCACCCTCCGCACGGCCCCGCCGCGGTACAGCGCGCGCTCGAATGCGGGCGTCCGCTGCGCGTTGGCGGAGCGCAGCGCGGCTGCGATCCGCGCCAGCGAGGCCGGAGTGAGCGCGCCGCTCAGGGGCGGGCCGGCAGCGAGCACCGCGAGCGCGTGCGCGATCAGCGCGCCGCCCGACGACGGCGGCGGGTTGGTCACGAACGTGCGCCCGCGATACGGGAGCGTCAGCGGGCGGCGGCGGATCGGCCGGTAGGAGGCGAGGTCGGCGGCGGTCAGGCTGCCGCCGGTGGAGGCCTGGTGCGCGACCAGGGCGTGCGCGGTCTCGCCGTCGGCGAGCTCGCGGGCGCCGTTCGCCGCGATGCGCTCGAGCGTGTCGGCGAGCGGCGGGTTGCTGGTGCGGTCGCCGGCGCGCAGCGGCGCGGCCGACGGCCCGAAGATGCGCGCGCCCTCCGGCGAGGCGCCGAGAAAGCCGGTGAGCAGGTCGATGACGTCGGCGTGCGCCTGCGTCATCTCGACGCCGTCGCGCGCCAGCGCGATGGCGGGGCCGGCGAGCTCGGCCCACGGCAGCCGGCCCAGGCGGCGGTGCGCCGCCTCGAGGCCGGCGGTGACGCCCGGCACGGCGCACGACCCCGGACCGACGAGGAACGTCTGGCGGCCGGTGCCGAAGTCGACGATGTACGGCTCGAGCGGCGCCACGGCGCCGCTGTGGCCCGAACCGGGCACGGCGGTGAAGAAGTCGAGCGCGAGCGGCCGGCGCCGGCGGGCGTCGTAGGCCACGAGGAAGCCGCCGCCGCCCGGGCCGGTCAGGGCCGGCTCGGCCACCCACGAGGCGAAGGCCGCCGCGACGCACGCGTCGACCGCCGAGCCTCCGGCGCGCAGAACCTCGGCTCCGACGGCAGCCGTGGCCGGGTGACCCGCTGCGATCGCACCGCGCACCGCGCTCAGTGCGAACCTCTTAGTCGCGCAGGAAGGACGGGACGTCGAGATCGTCGTCGATCTCGAGCTCGCGCAACGGCGAGCGATTGCGCGAGCGCTCGGGCTCCTCGTCGCGCTTCACACCCTCGCGCCGCTCGAATCCGGTCGCGATCACGGTGACCCACAGCTGATCGCCGAGCGTCTCGTCGACCGACGTGCCGAAGATGATGTTGCCCTGGCCGGAAGCGGCCTCGCGCACGGCCTCGGCGGCCTCGGTGACCTCTTGCAGGGTGAGGTCGGGCGGCCCCATGATCGAGAGCAGGACGCCCGTCGCGCCGCGGATGCGCTGACCGATGAGCGGCGAGTCGAGCGCGCGCCGAGCAGCCTCGCGGCCACGACCGGCGCCGGTGGCCATGCCGATGCCCATGAGCGCGGAGCCGGACTGCTGCATGACCGTGCGCACGTCGGCGAAGTCGAGGTTGATGACGCCCGGGCGCGTGATCAGGTCGCAGATGCCCTGCACGCCCTGGCGCAGGACGTCGTCGGCCATGCGGAAGGCGTCGACCATCGAGACGCCGCGATCGAGCACCTCGAGCAGGCGGTCGTTGGGCACGACGATCAGGGTGTCGACGCTGCTCTGGAGCGAGTCGAGGCCCGCCTGGGCCGCCTCGGTGCGGCGCCGGCCCTCGAAGCCGAACGGCATGGTGACGATGCCGACGGTCAGCGCGCCGAGCTCGCGCGCCGCCCGGGCGATCACGGGGGCGGCGCCGGTGCCGGTGCCGCCGCCCTCGCCGGCCGTGACGAACACGAGATCGGAGCCGCGCAGCACCTGGCGCAGGCGGTCGATCGAATCCTCTGCGGCCTTGCGGCCGAGCTCGGGGTCGGCGCCGGAGCCGAGACCGCTCGTGAGCTCGCGTCCGATCTGGAGCTTCACGGTCGCATCCGAGCCCGCGAGCTGCTGGGCGTCGGTGTTGATGGCGACGAACTCGACGCCGTGGATGCCGGCGTCGATCATGCGCTGGAGCGCGTTCAGGCCGCCACCGCCGACGCCGACGACGCGGATCGAGGCGAGATAGGCCGACGCCTCGCCGCGGGCGCGCAGCGACCCGGGCTCGGCGGGGGTGCCGTCGCCGGCCTCGCCCGGATCGCCGGGATCGGGCACGGCGCGCAGGCGCGGCATCTCGACCGGCTCGGGAACGACGCGCTTGGCGGGCTTCTCGTCCTTCGCGGGCGGATCGGGCTTCGCGGGCGGATCGGGCTTGGCCGCGACCGGCTCGGGGGCCGCCGGCGGAGGTCCGGGCACGGGCGCCGGTGCAGAAAGCGGTGCGGCCGCCGGGGCGGGAGCGCTCTCGGCGGCCTTCTCGGCCGACAGCTCGGCGGGCGTCTGGGCGACGTTCTCCTGCGAGCCGTCCGTCTGGCGGAACAGGTCCGCGAGCGGACCCTCGCGCATGCTGGCTCTACGCTTGCTCACGCTGGAGCACCTCCTCGGCGAGCGACCGGTACGCCTCGGCCGCCTGGCCCTTGGGTTCGTAGCGCAGTACCGACTGGCCCTTGACCGGCGCCTCGGCGTAGCGAATCGTCTTGCGGATGCGAGTCCTGAACACGAGCTCGCCGAAGTTCTCCTCGAGGATCTCGACGGCCTCGCGCACGTGCAGGGAACGCGCGTCGTACATCGTCGGAAGGATCCCGATGATCTTCACGCGGGGGTTCAGGTTCTCGCGGATAGCAGTCAGAGTATGTTCGAGTTGCACCAGTCCGCGCAACGAGAGGTATTCGCACTGCACGGGCACGATCACGCCGTCGGACGCGGTGAGCGCGTTGACGGTGATCAGCCCGAGCGACGGCGGGGTGTCGATCAGGATCTCGTCGTAGTCGCCCTGCACCGGCAGGAGCGCCTTCTCGAGCGCGCGTTCGCGGCCGATCATCGAGGCCAGCGCGAGCTCCGCGCCCGCCAGCTCGATCGACGCGACTGCGATGTCGACCTCGGCATGCTTGATGATCTGCTCGATCGGCATGCGCTGCACGAGGACGTCGAACATCGACTCCTCGAGCTTCTCCGGGTCGAAGCCCTGGGACATCGTCAGGTTGGACTGCGGGTCCAGGTCGACGATGAGGACGCGGCGGCCCCGCTCGGCGAGGGCGACGGCGAGGTTGACCGTGCTGGTCGTCTTCGCGACCCCGCCCTTCTGGTTCGCAAGAGCCAGCACTCGCGCCACGCCGGTACCCCGTTTCCCTTCCGCCCGCGGAGAGTGTGCACGGGCATAGACGCGCCCGATCCTTTCGAGCACTGCATTCACATCGCTCCGTTCGCCCCGGGGATGGGATTCTCCTTCCCGCGGGAGCGCGCATGAGCAATGCGTTCGTACGGAGCCGGGTGGCTGGCGCCGAGCCACTGTTCGAGGCGAGGCGGCCGCAACTCGGCGAGATTGGTCGCGCAGAGGCGCTCGAGAGCCCGCGCGAACGGCTCACCCTCGCCCACCAGCGCCACTCCGTAGGCATCGGCGGCGCGCTCGCGGCGACGGCTGTACCAGCCTAGCGCGATCCCGGCCGCGAACTGCACGAGCCCGGCGCACAGGAACAGCGCGGGCAGCTGCGCGAAGGCGCCGTCGTCGTGGTGCGCGAGAGCCTCGGGCAGACGCAGGAGGACGGCGGCGACCACGGCCAGGCAGATCCCGGTCGCAACGGCCGAGGCCGCGGCCATGCGCCAGAGGTCGCCGCTCGCGTGGTGTCCGAGCTCGTGCGCGAGCACCGCGCGCGTCTCGGCCAGCTGCTCCTCGGCGTCGGGCTCGTCGCCGAGCAGGTTGTCGAAGAGCACGATCCTGCGCGTCGGCCCGTACCCGGCGACGAACGCGTTCGACGCCGAGGTCTTGGCGCTCGCCTCCAGCACGCGCAGGGCGCGCACGCGCACGCCGCCGCGCGCGGCGAGCGCATGCAGGTCGTCGGCCAGCGGGCCCGGCGGCAGCGGATGCGAGCGCATGAACAGCGGCAGGATGAGGACGGGCGCGACGACCGAGAGCAGCAGCTCGACCGCGATCGCTCCCGCGGTGACGGGCAGCCACCAGCCGCGCGGCCACGCACGCAGCGCGGCGACGAGACCGGTCATCACCAGCGGCGCGAGGACGGCGCCGATCGCGAGCGACTTCCCCTGGTCGCCGAACCAGCTCGGCAGGGCCTGGCGCGAGAGCCCCGCCCGGCGGGCGGCGCGCCAGCCCGCGAGCGCGAACGGCAGGCCGGCGATCCACAGCGCGGCGAGCGCGGCCCAGGCGTACACCGCCGCGTCGACGACGAGCGGCCCCGGCGTGGCGAGCGCATCGGCGATGCGCGCGCCGCCGAACGCGGCCAGCAGCGCGAGCATCCCGACGACCGCCTGGCGGGCGCGTCCGCGGCGGCGGGCGGCGCGCCGGTACGCCTTCGCCTCGGCCTGGCGCAGCGGATCGGCGCCGCCATTCACGCCCCGCACTGTAGGTGCACGATTGGGGTCTGACCCCTATCGTGCACGGGCCGTGTCCGCTGTCCGGGATCGTCCTGGGCGTGCACGATAGGGGTCAGACCCCAATCGTGCACCGAGCGCTACGCGGGCAAGTCCTCCCCGTCCCAGTAGTCGAGCGGCTCGATGCGCCCGATCACGCCGATTCCGGCGAACGACACCTTGCGCGAGTCGGGGTAGTAGACGATGTCGTTGGTGTCGCGCTGCCCGTAGGCGAGGCATTCGAGCCCTTCCGGCCCCGCGCGGAACGAGTGTGCGAGCCCCGTCCCGGCCGGCCGCGCGAGCACGTGGCCGGCGCGCACGGGGGCCTCCTCGTCGCCCACGCGCACCGTGCCCGACCCCCCGAGGATCACGAAGAGCTCCTCCTCGGCGCTGTGGCAATGCCGCGGATACCCGTTCTCGCCGGGCGCGATCGCGAGATGGCGGAGACCGGACGTGACGCCGCCGGCCGCGACGCCGAGGCGGCGAGCGCGATAGCGGCGTCCCGGCCGGACGACCTCCGGGATCTCGACGTCGTCGCGGTTGACGATCCAGTCCGGGCGCGGCGAGACCGCGACGGGCAGCGCGAGCGGGCCGGCGGCCGCCTCGCGCTCCCAGGGCTCCCCGGCCGCCACGGCGTCGGCGACCCAGGACGGCCCCGCCCAGAGGACGCCGGCGCGCGGCAGGTGAGCGAGCTCGACCGGTCGCCGCTCGCCGAACGCGAGCACGTCCATCGGCTCGTCGCCCGCGATCAGCGTGTGGGCGCCCGCGCTCGGCAGGTAGACGAGGCAGTCGCCCGCGCGCACCTCGTGCGTCTCCCCCGCCCGCCACGACAGCCCGCTGCCGGCGAGCACGTAGAAGATCTCCTCCTCGGCGCCGTGGTCGTGCGCGGGCGTGGGCCGGTTGCCCGGCTCGAAGCGCAGCCGGTTGAGGCCGACGTCGACCGAGCCCGCCGCCCGGCCGAGGTTCTGCCAGAGCGCGTCGATGTTGCTGCCCTCGGCCGTCGTCGCGCACGGCCTCGACGTCGTCCCAGTGCGCGAGATGCTCCACTAGAACAGCGTGAGGTAGCGGTCGACTTCCCACTCCGAGACCTGCGAGTGCCAGGCCTGGAACTCCGCCAGCTTCGTGTCGGCGAAGTAGTCGCTGTAGTGCTCGGTGCCGGTGTGGCCGAACCAGTCGCGCAGCACCGCGTCCTTGCGCAGCGCGACGGTGGCGTCGGCGAGCGTCGTCGGCAGGCTCTTGATGCGCTTGCGCCTGACCTCCTGCGCCGTCGCCGTGTAGAGATTGGCCGTGTTCTGCGGGCCCGGGTCGAGCTTGCGCTCGATGCCGTCGAGGCCCGCCGCGAGGACGGCCGTGGCGGCGAGGTACGGGTTGGCCGAGCCGTCGATGCCGCGGTGCTCGATGCGCGGGCCGCCCGGCACGCGGATCATCTGCGTGCGGTTGTTGCCGCCCCAGGCCGCATACGCCGGCGACCAGGTCGCGCCGGAGTCGGGCGCGCCGACGCCGATGCGCTTGTACGAGTTGACGGTCGGCGCGACGATCGCCGAGACCGCGTCGGCGTGATGGATGAGGCCGGCGATGAAGTGGTAGGCGTCGTCGGAGAGCCCGTAGCCGTGCGCGTCGTTCTTGCCGTCGAAGAGGTTCTTCTTCCCGGCCTTGTCCCACAGCGAGACGTGGAAGTGGCAGCCGTTGCCGGTCAGATGGCCGAACGGCTTCGGCATGAACGTGGCGAGCTTGCCGCGCTGCTGCGCCATGACGTGGACCATGTAGCGGAAGAAGATCGCGCGGTCGCACGTGATCAGCGCGTCGTCGTAGGTGAAGTTGGACTCGAACTGGCCGTTCGCGTCCTCGTGGTCGTTCGCGTAGTTGCCGTAGCCGAGCTCGTTGGCGTAGCGCGAGAGCGTCGTCAGGAACTCGTAGTTGCGGTACAGCGCCTTGGCGTCGTAGCAGGGCTGCTCGCTCGTATCGAGCGGGTCGTCGACCACGAGGCGGCCGTTCTCGTCCTTGCGCACGAGGAAGAACTCGGCCTCGAGCCCCATCTTGAGGCTGAACCCGAGATCGGCCGCGCGCGCGACGGCGTTGCGCAGGATGGTGCGCGGGCAGTACGGCCAGGCCTGCGCCCTCGACGGTGACGTCGCAGGCGAAGCGCACGAGCTCCGGCTGCCACGGCACGCGCGTGTACGAGGACGTGTCGGGCACGGCGAGCATGTCCGGCGAGGCCGGCGTCTGGCCGATCGGCCCGGCGGCGAAGCCGGCGAACCCCGCGCCCTCCTCGAGCAGGTCGTCGATGGCCTGGACCGGCATCAGCTTGGCGTTCGGCTTGCCGTGCATCTCGACGAACTGGGCCAGGAAGAACTCGATCCCCTCGTCCTTCGCGCGCTTGCGGACCTCGTCGTGCGTCACTCGGATGCCTCCCTCTTGACCGGTTCGCGACCGCGAGCATACCGAGGGCCGTCTGCCCGTGGCCCGCACGCCCGCCGAGGCGTGCGAGACTCGGAGCGCCGTTGTGACGCGAGTGCTCCTCAACCCCTCCCCTGCGCCCGGGCGCGTCCCGCCTCCGGGCGGGAGCGACGTCCTCGCATTTCACCGCGCGCTGCCCGGCTACGCACCCACGCAACTGCGCGCGCTGCCCGCCGAGACCGAGGCGCTGGGCCTCGGCGAGGTGTGGCTCAAGGACGAGAACGGGCGCTTCGGCCTGCCCGCGTTCAAGATCGCAGGCGCATCCTGGGCGCTCGAGCGCCTGCTCGCGGCGCGCCCGGGGATCCGCTCCGTCTGGGCCGCCAGCGAGGGCAATCACGGTCGCGCCGTCGCACGCGCCGCGGCGCAGCGCGGGCTGGCTGCGCGCATCTTCCTGCCCGCGGCGACGAGTGATGCACGCGCGGCGGCCATCGCATCCGAGGGCGCCGAGGTCGTGCGCGTGGCCGGCGTCTACGAGGATGCAGTCGCAGCTGCGTCCGAGGGCGATCGCGAGCCGGGCGCCGCCACGCTCGCCGACGTCGCCTACGACGAGTCCGATCCCGTCGCGCACTGGGTCTCCGACGGCTACTCGACGATCTTCGCGGAGGCCGCCGAGCAGGCGGACGCACCGTTCGACGTCGTGCTCTGCCAGATCGGCGTCGGCTCGTTCGCCTCGGCCGCCATCCGCTTCGCGTGCCACCAGGATCCGCCGGCCGTGGCGATCGGCGTCGAGCCGGCGACGGCGGCCTGCGCGACGGCCTCGCTCGCCGCAGGCCGCCCCGTGGTCGTCGACACGCCCGGGACGAGCATGGCGGGACTCAACTGCGCCACTCCCTCGCACGCCGCCTGGCCGGTGCTGCGCGACGGCCTCCTGGGCTCCGTCGTGATCGGCGACGACGAGGCGCGGACGGCGATGCGCGATCTCGCCGCATTGCACGTCGTCGCCGGCGACTGCGGCGCGGCCTCGCTGGCCGCGCTGCGGGCGCTCGTCCGCGATCCGCTGTGCGAGCCGCTCGCGCGAGCCGCGGGACTCGGGAGAACCAGCCGGGTGCTACTGATTTCGACCGAGGGCGCGACCGATCCCCTCTCCTACGCTGAGACGATGGAGCGCACATGATGAGACTCGACGACGCAACGCAGCTCAGCTCCAGCCTCGCGTCGCCCGCGGCGGAGCCGGCCGCGGGCATCGCCCTGTGCACGACCGGCGCGATCGCGGCCGCGCTCATCACCAAGGCGTGTGCGCTCTCCCCCGACGCCGGACTCGAGGCCGAGCTCGCGCGCGCGAACGACCTGCGCGCCGAGCTGCTGGCCACGGCCGAGCGCGACGTCGCGGCGTTCCACGCGGTGATCGAGGCGCGGCGCAACGGCGGCGACGAGCGCGAGGCGTGGAGCGTCGCGGGCCTGGTGCTGCGCGACGCCGCCGCGCTGCTCGCCGAGACCCACTTCCTCGCCGACGACGTCGCGAAGCGCTGCCGCCCCGCGCTGCGCGGCGAACCGCTCGCCGCGGCCCTGCTCGCCGCCGGCGCCGAGCGCGCGGCGCTGGCGCTCGCAGAGATCGACGAGTCGGCCTAGACGGGCGCCGGGTGCGCGTCGGCCGCATCCAGGAGGCCGAGCCGTCGCGCCAGCCAGGCCGCGGTGGTCGCCTGCACGAGCAGCGTCGTGCAGACGGCGATCGCAACGAGCGAGACGGCGATCTCCGCACCTGCGACGTGGCGGGCGAGGAGCAGACTCGCCATCGCGGCCGGCACGACGCCCGTCTCCCGGCACCACGCGAGGAAGATGATCTCGTTGCGCGTCCACGATCCGCGCCGGTCGGGCAGGAGGCACGCGAGCACGACGACCGGCCGCACCACGAACATGAAGAACACGACCACGACGAGGCCGCGCACGAGATGGTCGCCGAGCGCATCGAACGGCAGGTTCATGCCGAGCGTGACGAAGACGGCGAGCACGGCGATCTCCGCGATCTGCGAGACGAAGCTCTCGAGCCGGATGGCGTCGCGGTCGTGGCGGCCGAGTCCGAGCAGCTCCATGTTGCCGACGATCAGGCCGATCACGAAGGCCGCGAGGTACCCCGAGCCTCCGAGGCTGTCGACCGAGAAGTAGCCGAGGGCGATCACGGCGACGACCACCGCCGCCGGCGACTCGCGCCAGATGCCCGCACGGTTGGACGACATGAACACGGCGAGGGCGATCCCCGCGACGACCCCGAAAGCGGTGCCGATCGCGAGGCTCTGCGCGAAGTCCCCGAGCGGGCCGCCGAGCGTGACGTGCCCGGACTCCACGATCGCCGCCAGCGTCAGGGCGAGCACCGTCGCCGTCGGATCGTTGAACGCCGACTCGGCGATCACGGTCTGCGCCACCTTGGGCCGCAGCCGGAGCCGGTCGAAGAGCGGGATCAGGATCGCCGGGTCGGTCGCGGCGAGGACGGCGCCGATCAGCAGCGCGACGTCGAAGCCGACGTCGAAGAGCGGCGCCACGACGAGGCCGACGAGCACCGCCGAGAGCAGCACCCCCGGCAGCACCAGGAGCCCGAGTCCGACCGCGGTGCGCGAGAGCACGCGCAGCGAGATGCCGGTGCCGCCGTGGAAGAGGATCAGCGAGACGCCGACGGTGAAGATCAGCTGCGCGCCCAGGCCCGTCAGCGGGTTCTCGACGATTCCGAGCGCGGAGGGCCCGATGAGCGCGCCGATCGCCACCAGCACGATCATCTGCGGCACGCGCAGGAGCACGGCGATCGGCCCCGCGCAGAGGCCTGCACCGAGGATCAGCCCGAGGTTGCGCAGGACCTCCTGAACGTCCATCGTCAGCGCGCAACTCTACTGAGCGCTCTGCCGGTGCCGGAGGAACGCGGGCGAGCAGCGATCGCCGCCCGATCGCTAGCATCGCGGCACCTTGATCCTCTTCGTCATCTTCGACAGCACGCCGCTCATCCTCGTCATCACGCTCCTGGCGATGCTGTACCTCTCCTGGCTCGAGCTGCGGAAGCTCCCGCTCCAGCGCATGGCGAAGCTGGCGTGGATGCTCGGAGTCTTCCTGACCCACGCGTTCGGCTTCCTGGCGCTGCTCGGCTACGCGCAGTGGCGCAAGCGGGCCGCGGCGTGAGCGTCGGGCGCGCTCCGCTCAGCCGCCGCGAGCTGCCGCCCCGCCGCACGATCATCGCGCTCATCGTCTTCCTGCTCGTGGCCGCGTTCCTCGTCTCGCGCAGCTGCCAGAGGCGCGAGGACGGGATCGGCAAGGACCGGGCGGTGGCGATCGCGCGGGCGCAGATCGACTACGAGCCGGAGCGCGTCGCCGTGCGCTTCATGCGCCGCGGCATTCCGTCGCGCGGCTACTGGGCGGTCTCGCTCCCGGGCACGAACCCGCCGCGGGTCACGACGGTGGTCGTGAACGCCCGGACGGGCAAGGTCGTCGAGGTCAACCGCGAGCAGCCGTGAGCGCCGACTCGAAGCGGCTGGGTGAAGCCTCGCCGACCCAGGCCGCGGCGATGCGCCCGTCGGCGCGGAGGACGTACACGGTCGGCGTGGCCGACGCGCGGTAGCGCTGCGACACGCGACTGCCCGGGTCGGCGAGGAACGGAACGGCGCCCGCGAGCTCGTCGCGCGCGAAGGTCCTGCGCTCGTCGGCCGAGCCCGCACCGGCGTCGATCGCCAGGACGGTCGTCCCGCGCCGGGCGAGCGCCACCAGCTCCGGTGCGGTGCGCACGCAGTGGCTGCAGCCCGTGCCGACGAAGGCGAGCACGAGCGGTCGCGCGACCGGAGGCGCGAATGCGACCCTGCCTCCCGTCGTGTCGCGGAGCGTGAAGCGCGGAGCCGCCGCCCCCACCGCCAGCGGCTCCGGCGGCTCGGTGGCGTCGTGGCGGCCCAGCGCGAGCGCCGCCACGGCGGCGACCACCCCGACGCCGATCCAGATCAGCGTCGAGGGAGGTCGCCGCATGCTCGTTCGACCGTGGCGGACGCTCTCAGAAGCCTTCGATGATCAGCACGATGATCGCGCAGACCACCGCGACGAGGACACAGGCGTATTCGAACTTGCTTCGAGTGCGTCTGATTCTCGGGGAACTCGATCTGTGGCATGACTACTCTCCCCCGCCGGTCTGATGCGGCGAGCCGGGCGTGAATTCCGGCGGATGCCCGGCCTGGGCGACCGCGGGCTGGCTCTCGGTGCGCAGGCCCGTCGTCCGGAGCTTCTCGGCCTGGAATCTGAGCTTCTGATCCTCGGTGTAGACCCAGGCGATCAGCGCGGCGACGAACAGCAGGAAGCCGAGCGCCACGAGGATGTAGGTGCCGGTCGTGTACCCCGGTCCGAAGGTGAAGAACGCGCCGACCTTGTCGCTCCAGCCCGCGTCCACCGAGTCAGGTGCAGTGTTCATCGACCTACCTCCTGTTCTCGAACCGGTCGCGGATTCCCGCGCGCCAGGCCCAGACCGCGGCGCTGACGACGACGGCCAGCATGAGCGTGAGACTGCCTGCGAGCTCGAGCATCAGCGCTTCACCTGGTTATAGGAGTCGAGCAGGATGTCGCGCGCCGGGACGAACCGGCCGTCGGGCTCCACGATCACCTCGTCGACGCGCTGGTACTCGGGGTAGTAGTCGATCTCGAACTCGGCGATGTCCATGCCCTCGAGCTCCACCTCGGGCGGCACGCGCAGGAGGTTCGCCTTGCGCAGGCCCCAGGCGATCACGTAGCCGGGGATGAAGCCGAGCGGGAAGAACGTGATGATGCCCATCATCTGCCCGCCGAACGACGAGTCGAGGTTCTCCAGCCCCGTGGGATAGCCGGCGGCGAAGATGCCCACCCAGAAGACCCCGAGGAAGCCGGAGACTCCGTGGACGGCCACGGCCCCGACCGCATCGTCCACCCGGAACCGCTTCTCGATCAGCCCGCCGGCGAGGTAGGCGAGCACCGCCGTCAGCGTCGAGAGGATGTAGACGAGCGATGGCGAGTAGACGTCGGCGCCTGCGGAGACGCCGATCACGCCGGCGAGTCCTCCCGAGAGCGTCCAGAACGGATCCCCCTTCGAGATGAAGAACCCGCCCGTGAACCCGCCCGCGAACGCGATCGTGATCGCGAACGTGATCGACGAGAGCGTGGTCGGCGAGAGGTAGATGTTCGCCCAGCCCGGGAACACGGTCGACTGGATCACGAGGCACGCCGCGTAGAAGGCGTAGAAGCCCGTGAATATCAGCATCAGCCCGAGCAGGGTGAGATGCAGGTTGTGCGGCAGGAACGAGCGCGCACGCCCGTCCCGGGTGTACTTGCCGAGCCGCGGGCCGAGCTGGAACAGCACGCCGAGCGTGAAGGCGCCGGCGACGCCGTGCACGACGCCCGAGGCGATCGCGTCGTGGAAGCCGAACTCGGTCACGAGCCAGCCGCCGGCGCTCCAGCCCCAGGCGGCGTCGAGGATCCAGACCACCGAACCGAGCACGGTCGTGAGCAGCAGATAGGCCGAGAGCCGGACGCGCTCGATCAGGGCGCCCGACATGATCGATCCGACCGTCCAGGAGAACAGCAGGAAGGCCGCCCAGAAGACACCCGTGATGTTGTCGGCGAGGTTCGGCCCCATGCTGTCGCCCCACGGCAGCGTCGACTTGCAGAACGCCGAGAGGTCGTACGAGCCGCCGACCAGATACGCGCCGGCGGACGTGTCGGTCGGGACGAACCCGCGCTCGAGGCAGCCGTAGATCCACCAGCCGAGGTAGTAGAACGCCGGCGTGACGACCGCGATCGTCAGGATGTTCTTCATCGCCGTCGACATCACGTTCTTGCGTCGGGCGACACCGGCCTCGTACGCCATGAACCCGGCGTGGATCAGCCACATGATGACGACGGTGAAGAAGTAGAACTGCTCCGCCAGGACCTTCGAGTCCTGGGTCAGTTGCTCGGCGAGCTCGTCGACGGTCATCGACGCCGGCCCTCGCGCCACGCCTTCATGTCAGCCTCCCATTCAGCCGTCTTTCGACGGTGACTCCCTCTCCGACTGCGTATTGAATGGCGCAAGGTGGAGACGTGTCAAGGCCTCGTGCAGAGGCCGTCTGAAAAGGCCTGCGTCTCAGGCTTTTCGGCTCTCCGCTCGGCGGAGCGATCGGGCTCAGGCGGCGAGCGAGAGCGGCGCGCGGACGCGCTGCGGGCGCACCTGCGCCGAGTGGCCGATGCCGCGGCGCAGGAACGCCTCGACGAGCACCGGGTCGAACTGCGTGCCCGCGCCGGCCTCGAGCTCCTTGCTCGCCTGCTGCACGGTCATCGAGTTGCGGTACGGGCGGTCGGCCAGCATCGCGTCGTAGGCGTCGGCGATCGCGAGCACGCGCGAGACGAGCGGGATGCGCTCGCCGGCGAGGCCGTGCGGATAGCCGGCGCCGTCCCAGCGCTCGTGATGGTGGCGCAGGATCGTGGCGATGCCGGTCAGCTCGGCGCGCTCGGCGAGCTGGGCGCTCGCGCTCGGGATGGCGCTTGATCGTGTCGTACTCGCCCGGCTCGAGCCTGCCCGGCTTGAGCAGCACCGCGCGCGGCACGATGATCTTGCCGACGTCGTGGAGCAGGCCGGCGAGCGTCGTCTGCGCGACGGCGCGGCCGTCGAGGCCGGCCGCGTCGGCGAGCTCGATCGCGACGCGCGAGACCCGGGTCGAGTGCTCGGCGTCGGTGGAGATCTGCGGGTCGAGCCAGCGTGCGAGCTCGAGCAGGCGCGAGAGGTCGATGCGCTGAGCCTGTTCCACAGACGGATGATTGATCAGGTATCCGCGGTCCTGCGTCCCTCGCGCGGGTGAGCCTGCCGCCGAAAGCTCCTGGAAACACCCGTTCGAGCGACCCCGGCTAGAACAGCCCGACCGTCCGCCCTTCGGCGTCGATGTCGATGCTCAGGCCCGCCGGCGTCTTGCCGAGGCCCGGCATCTGCACGATCGTCCCGCACAGCGCCGTCACGAAGCCCGCGCCGGTGTAGGCGCGCAGGTCGCGGATCGGCACCGTGAAGCCGGTCGGCGCGCCCTGCCTGCTCGGATCGTGCGAGATCGAGAGATGCGTCTTGGCCATGCAGATCGGCAGGCTGCCGTAGAGCTCGTTGAAGCGCTCGAGCTTGGCCTGCGCGTCCGGCAGGAACTCCACGCCGTCGGCGCCGTAGACCTTGGTCGCGATCGCCGCGATCTTGTCCTCGATCGGCGCCTCGTCGCTGTAGGTGAGCGTGAAGTCGCTGGGCGCGTTGGCGGCCTTGACCACGGCGCGCGCCAGGTCGGCTGCGCCCTCGCCGCCGTCGACGACCGCGGTGTTGTGCTGTGCGTCGAGCGCACCGGCCTCGAGCGAGAGCGTGCGCACGAGCTCGACTTCCTCGTCGGTGTCGTTCGGGAAGCGGTTCACGGCGACGACGCACGGCATGCCGTAGCCCTTCGCCGTGCGGATGTGCGCCGCCAGGTTCGCGATGCCCGCGCGCAGCTGCTGCAGCGACTCCTCGGGCGAGGACGCCGAGCCGTCGGGCGAGCCGCCGTGCAGGCGCAGCGCCTTGACGGTCGCGACGATGACGACCGCGGCCGGGCGGATGCCGCCCTGGCGGCAGACGATGTCCATGAACTTCTGCATGCCCATGTCCGCGCCGAAGCCCGACTCCGTGATCACGTAGTCGGCCATCTTGAGCGCGATGCGATCGGCGATCAGCGACGAGTTGCCGTGCGCGATGTTCGCGAACGGCCCGCAGTGCACGAAGGCCGGCTGACCCTCGAGCGTTTGCACGAGATTCGGCATGATCGCGTCCTTGAGCAGGACGGCCATCGAGCCGGCGCAGCCGATCTGCTCGGCCGTGACGGGCTCGCCCGCGCGGTTGAACGCGACGGTGATCGCACCGAGCCGCTGGCGCAGGTCGGGGAGATCGCGTGCGAGCGCGAGGATCGCCATGACCTCGGACGCGGCCGTGATGTCGAAGCCCGTCTCGCGCGGCGAGCCGTTCGTGGCGCCGCCGAGGCCCGTGATGATGTTGCGGAGGCCGCGGTCGTTCATGTCGACGCAGCGCCGCCACGAGATCGAGTGCGGGTCGATGTCGAGCTCGTTGCCGTGCATCACGTGCGCGTCGAGGAACGCCGCGAGCAGGTTGTTGGCGGCCGAGATCGCGTGCATGTCGCCCGTGAAGTGGAGGTTCAGATCCTCCATCGGGACGACCTGCGCGTAGCCGGCTCCGGCCGCGCCGCCCTTGATGCCGAAGACCGGGCCGAGCGAGGCCTCGCGGATGCACAGCAGGGCCTTCTCGCCGATCGCTCCCATGCCCTGCGTGAGCGAGACCGAGGTCGTCGTCTTGCCCTCGCCGGCCTTGGTCGGCGTGATCGCCGTGACGCAGATGATCTTGCCGTCGGGCTTGTCCTTCAGCCGGTCGAGCACCGAGAGGCGGATCTTGGCCTTGTAGCGCCCGTAGGGCTCGACCTCGGCGTCTTCGAGGCCGGCGGCCGCCGCGATCTCCTGGATCGGGCGGAGCTCGGCCTCCTGGGCGATCTCGAGACTGCTCTTCACGCTCGTCCTACTCCCGTCAAGGTGGTCGAAATGTGGTGCCGGGGCGGCGGCGCCCGCGCCGGAGGATACGCGCGCCGCATCGCACGCGGCTCCGGTCGCTGCGAGACTTCCGGCGGTGGATGACCGGGACAGCGAGACGCGACCGCCCGGCGACGGTGCGCTGCAGGAGGCGATCGGCCGCCAGATCCGCGAGTTCCGCACGGCGCTCGGCATGACCGTCGCCGAGCTCGGCCGCCAGAGCGACCTCTCGGCCGGTGCGATCTCGAAGATCGAGCGAGGGCTGACGCCGCCGTCGCTGACGAGCCTGAGTGCGATCGCGGGCGCGCTCGCCGTGCCCGTCACGGCGCTCTTCCGCAAGCACGAGGAGCAGCGCGACGCCTCCTACGTCGAGGCCGGCAAGGGCCTCGTGATCCAGCGCCGCGGCACGCGCGTCGGGCATCGCTACGAGCTGCTCGGGCACACGATCAGCGGGCGCGTCGCAATCGAGCCCTACCTCGTCACGCTGACGGAGGAATCGGAGGTGTTCCCGCTCTTCCAGCACGCGGGCATCGAGTTCATCCACCTGCTCGAGGGCGAGGTCGTCTACCGGGCGGCCGGCTCGACCTACCGGCTGAAGCCGGGCGACTCGCTGCTCTTCGACGGCGACGTCGCCCACGGCCCGGAGGAGCTCGTGCAGGCTCCCGGTCCGCATGCTCGCGATCATCTCGCGCCCGGCCGAGGAACGGTGAGCCGCCGCCGCAGGATCGCCCTCTCGGTGATCGGCGCGATCGCGCTCCTGATCGGCGCCGCGACGCTGTGGCAGAGCGGGCGACCGGAAGACCGCTACGCGCACGTCCTGCTGCTCGATCCGAAGACGGGCGAGACGCTGCGCCGGCAGATCCTCGACGGTGGCTACGCGCTCCCGGCGCTGCTCTCCGGCGGGCGCGTGGCCGTCGCGACCGTGGACAGCTGCCCCGACAAGCTGGGCGGATCGGTCACGGTCTTCGACGCGACGCTGGAACACGTGCTCGAGGCACCGCTCGCTCGCGCCCTGCGCCGTGGCCCGCCTCGACGTCGCCGGCCTGCGGAAGCTCGCCGGCGATGCATCGGGGCCGGCGCCCGCCTTCGACGAGAAGACCATGACGTTCCCGCTCGGGGACGGGAAGCTCGTCTACAGCGCGGATGAGGGCGTCGCCCCCGGCCGCAGCAACCGCCTCACGGCGTACGACGCGGCCGGGCGGAAGCTCTGGACGCGCACGTCCTTCGGCGGGCAACTCGGTGCCGCGGACGTCCGCGGCGATCGAATCGCCGTGGTGGCGACGGGCCAGTTCACGCCCGGCAGCGACTGAGGCTCGTTTCCCCACAGGAAACAACGGTTCCTGTGGGTTGCGAGAGCTCTCCTGCTCGGCTAGGTTGCCGAGACCAACCAGCGAGAGGTGAGCGCGCCATGTGCGGAATCGTCGGCTTGTTCGCCAAGTCGCCTGCGATCGAGGATCGCCTGGGCGAGCACCTCGCAGCGATGCTGAGACAGATGAACGACCGCGGGCCCGGACTCCGCGGGCGTCGCCGTGTACCGCGACCCGGTCGCGCACGGGCACAGCAAGCTCGTGCTCTGCACGCCGCGGGCGGACGAGGACTGGGGCGCCGTCGGCGATCTCGTCGGAGCGACCGGCGGCCCGGCGGTGCGCCACAACCACGCGCTCTTCACGCTGCCGTGCTCGCCCGCCGACGCGCAGGCGCGCGCCGAGGAGCACCGCCCCGACCTGCGCGTGATGAGCGCCGGCGAGGTCATCGAGATCTACAAGGAGACGGGTCGGCCCGCGCGCTTCGCCGAGCTGTTCGCGCTCGGCGACGTGCGCGGCTCGCACGCGATCGGCCACACGCGCATGGCCACCGAGAGCAAGGTCACGACCGAGGGCTCGCACCCGTTCTCGACCGGCGAGGATCTCTGCCTCGTGCACAACGGCTCGCTCTCCAACCACAACCGCCTGCGCGAGAACCTCCGCAAGGAGGGCATCCGCTTCGTCAGCGAGAACGACACCGAGGTCGCGGCCGGCTACCTGGCCTGGCGGCTGCGCGAGGGCGCGAGCCTGCAGGAGGCGCTCGAGGGCTGCCTCGACGATCTCGACGGCTTCTACACGTTCGCGGTCGGCACGCGCGACGGCTTCGCGGTCATGCGCGACCCGATCGCGTGCAAGCCGGCCGTGATGGCCGAGAACGACGACTGGGTCGCGATGGCGTCCGAGTACCGCGCCATCGCGGTGCTGCCCGGCGCCGACGACGCGCGCTCGTGGGAGCCCGAGCCGGCGCGCGTGTACGTGTGGGAGCGGGAGCCGGTCGCGTGAGCGCCGTCGCCGAGACGTTCGACCTCGCGCAGACGCCGCTGCGCGCGCTCAACCAGCACCTGCACGACCTCGCCGGCACGAGCGGCGGCCACGTGCGCGTGACCAACACGAGCGGCGCGCACGCCGTCGCCTGCGGGATCGACGCCGAGATCGAGGTCGACGTCGACGGCCACGTGGGCTACTACTGCGCCGGCATGAACAAGCTCGCGACCGTGCGCGTGCACGGCAACGCGGGCTCGGGCCTGGCCGAGAACATGATGAGCGGGCGCGTCGAGGTGGACGGGAGCGCCAGCCAGTACTGCGGCGCGACGGCGCACGGCGGGCTGATCGTCGTGCGCGGCGACACCTCGCTGCGCTGCGGCATCTCGCTCAAGGGCGGCGAGATCGTCGTGCGCGGCTCGGTCGGCGGCAACTCGATGTTCATGGCGCAGGCCGGCGCCCTCGTCGTCTGCGAGGACGCGGGCGAGGCGCTCGGCGACTCGCTCTACGAGGCGCGCATCTACGTCCGCGGCTCGGTCGCGGGTCTCGGCGCGGACTGCATCGAGAAGGAGATGCGCGAGGAGCACCTCGCCCAGGTGGGCGACCTGCTGGCCCGCGCCGGTATCGACGACGTCCGGCCGGAGGAGTTCCGTCGCTACGGCTCGGCGCGCGAGCTCTACACCTTCAAGGTCGACAACGCCGGGGCGTACTGAGATGACGTGGGAAGACAAGGCGCTCAAGGCCGGCTGGACGCCGCCCGGCGCGGGCTGGCACCCGGGGCTGCGCGAGTCGTACCTCTACGACCGCAACGTCATCGCCGAGATCCAGCGCGCCGCGCGCGAGGGCATCTACGACATCCGGGGCTTCGGCGCGAAGCGCCGCCTCCCCCACTTCGACGACCTCCTGTTCCTCGGCGCGAGCATGTCGCGCTATCCGCTCGAGGGCTACCGCGAGCGCTGTGACACGACCGTCACGCTGGGAGCGCGCCACGCCGAGCAGCCGCTCGAGCTGAAGATCCCGATCACGATCGCCGGCATGAGCTTCGGCGCGCTCTCGGCGCCGGCCAAGGAGGCGCTCGGGCGCGGCGCGAGCGAGGTCGGCACCTCGACGACGACCGGCGACGGCGGCATGACGCCGGAGGAGCGCGGCCACTCCGACCTGCTGGTCTACCAGCTGCTGCCGTCGCGCTACGGGATGAACCCCGACGACCTGCGCCGGGCCGATGCGATCGAGATCGTCGTCGGGCAGGGCGCCAAGCCCGGCGGCGGCGGCATGCTGCTCGGCCACAAGATCTCGGATCGCGTGGCCGAGATGCGCACGCTGCCGAAGGGCATCGACCAGCGCAGCGCCTGCCGCCATCCCGACTGGAACGGGCCCGACGACCTCGAGATCAAGATCCTCGAGCTGCGCGAGCTGACCGACTGGAAGAAGCCGATCTTCGTCAAGGTCGGGGCGACGCGCACGTACTACGACGTCGCGCTGGCGGTCAAGGCGGGCGCCGACGTCGTCGTCGTGGACGGGATGCAGGGCGGCACGGCCGCGACGCAGGACGTCTTCATCGAGCACGTGGGCATCCCCACGCTGCCCGCCGTGCGGCTCGCGGTCGAGGCCCTGCAGGAGCTCGACATGCACCGCAAGGTGCAGCTCGTCGTCTCGGGCGGCATCCGTTCGGGCGCCGACGTCGCGAAGGCGCTGGCGCTCGGCGCCGACGCCGTCTCGATCGGCGTCGCCGCGCTGATCGCGCTGGGCGACAACGCGCCCGAGCTGGAGCCCGAGTACGAGCGCATCGGCAGCTCCGCCGGCTACTACGACGACTGGCAGGCCGGGCGCGATCCCGCGGGCATCTCGACCCAGGAGCCCGAGCTCGCCGCGCGCTTCGACCCGGAGCTCGGCGGGCGCCGCCTCGCCAACTACCTGCGCTGCATGACGCTCGAGTGCCAGACGCTTGCCCGCGCATGCGGGAAGTCGCACGTGCACAATCTGGAGCCGGAGGATCTCGTCGCGCTCACGGTCGAGGCCGCCGCGATGGCGCGCGTCCCGCTCGCCGGCACCGGATGGATCCCCGGTTCCAGCGACTGAAATTTCACAGCAGATCGGCTCTTCTATGTGCACCTTCCACAGATATCCGCACGCCGGGACGCCCTCGGGCCGCCTCTCGCTGGACGCCGACATGTGCAGACGGCACACTCTCGGCATGCTCCCGACTGCCGCCCCCGCCCGCCCTCGGAGCCGCCGGTGAGCTTTCTCATCGACTGCCCCAACTGCGGGCCGCGCCCCTCCACCGACTTCCGCTACGGCGGGGAGACCCGGCCCGTCGAGGACCCGTCCTCGAGCGAGCTCGACGAGATCAAGCGCCTGTGGATGCGCCGCAACGTGGCCGGCGATCAGACCGAGCGCTGGTTCCACCGCGACGGCTGCCGTCGCTGGCTGACGATCACGCGCAACACCGTCACGAACCAGGTCCTGCATGGCTAAGGCGAGCGAGACCTCCGAGTCCTTCGGCTTCGAAGGCCGCGAGATCCCGATCCACGCAGGCGACACGATCGGCTCCGCGCTCTACCGCGCAGGGGTCGACACCGTCTCGCGCTCCTTCAAGTACCACCGCCGCCGCGGGTTCCTGTGCATGAGCGGCGACTGCCCGAACTGCCTCGTGCAGGTCGACGGCGAGACCGGCGTGCGCTGCTGCACCCGCGCGGCGAGCGACGGCATGAAGGTGGAGCCGCAGAACGTGATGTTCTCGCTCGAGCGCGACCCGCTCGCGATGAACGACATGAAGATCGCGCACAAGTTCCTGCCGGTCGGCTTCTACTACAAGACGCTGATCAAGCCGCGCTGGCTGTGGCCGAAGGTCGAGCCGATGATCCGCAAGGTCGCGGGCCTCGGCAAGGTCGACAAGAGCGACCTGCCCCGCCACCTCGAGCGCGTCTACCGCCATCCCGACGTGGTCGTCCTGGGCGCCGGACCGGCCGGGCTGGCCGCCGCGCTCGGCGCCGCCGAGGCCGGAGCCTCGGTGATCGTCGCCGACGAGGGCACGGAGCCGGGCATCCGCCTCGGCAGGGGCGCCACGCGCGACGCCGTGGCCGAGCTGCTCCCGCAGGTCGAGGCCAGCGAGCGCATCGAGCTGCTGCGCGAGCACCGGGGATTCGGGCTCTACGAAGGGCCCGAGGTGCCGCTGATCGGACCCGACCTGCTCGTGATGACGCAGCCCAAGGCGATCGTCGTCGCGACCGGCGCGTTCGAGTCGATGGAGGTCTTCCCGGGCAACGACGTGCCGGGCGTGATGCTCACGCGCGGCGCGGTGCGGCTCGCGACGCAGCACTGCGATCAAGCCCGGCAACGTCGCCGTGGTGCTCGCCGGAACGCACGAGGTGGCCGAGCACATCCTGGCGCTGCAGGCCGTGGGCACGGAGATCGCGGCCGTCGTGCTGCCCGACGGCGCGACGAGCGCGCCCGATCTGCCCGACGGCGTGCGCACGATCGTCGGCGAGATCGTCCAGGCGCACGGCAAGAAGCGCGTCAAGGCCGTGAGCGTCCGCTACACGGGCGGCACCCAGAAGATCGAGTGCGACCTGCTGTGCCTCTCCGGCAGCCTGACGCCGCAGGAGAACCTGCTGCGCCAGGGCACCGCGATGCCCGTGCACGCGGCCGGCGACCTGCTCGCCCCCGCGCCGCTCGAGGAGTCCATCGCCCACGCGCGCGAGGTCGGCGCGCGGGCTGCGCGCGGCGAGGGCGCCGAGCTGCCCGAGCTCGGCCAGAAGGCGCGGCGCTGCGGCGACGGCGGCTACGTCTGCATCTGCGAGGACGTCTCGGTGCAGGACGTGCGCAACGCCGTGACCGAGGGCTTCTCCTCGACCGAGCTGCTCAAGCGCTACACGACGATCACGATGGGCCCGTGCCAGGGACGCATGTGCCACGGCCAGATGCGCACGCTCGCCGAGCGCCTCTCGCCCGGCGCCGAGCCGCGCATCTCGTCGGTCACGACGGCCCGCCCGCCCGCGCGCGTCGTCATGCTCGACGAGGTCACCGCGGGCGCGTACGCCCACCTCGAGCGCCGCACCGCCCTGCACGACGTCCACCTCGGGCTGGGCGCGTCGTTCCTGTGGGCCGGCCAGTGGAAGCGCGTCGACAACTACGGCTCGATCGAGCGCGAGTACCGCGCGGTGCGCGAGGGCGTCGGCGTCATCGACGTCGGCACGCTCGGCAAGTTCCGCGTCTCCGGGCCGGACGTCGTCGAGTTCCTCGAGCGCCTCTACCCGAACCACGTCGGCGACATCCAGGCCGGGCGCCTGCGCTACGGGCTGCTGCTCGACGAGCACGGCGTGATCCACGACGACGGCACGATCTGCCGCATCGACGACGAGACGTTCTACCTCACGGTCACGACCTCGGGCGCCGAGGAGGCCGAGGCGCTGATGATCGACTGGCGCGACACCTGGGGCATGACGGTGCACATCGTCAACCAGACCTCCGCGCTCGGTGCGATCAACGTGGCCGGGCCGAAGGCGCGCGAGGTGCTCGCGACGCTGACCGAGGACGACATCTCCCCGGAGGGCTTCCCCTACCTGCGCCAGCGCACGATCACGGTGGCCGGGATCCCGTGCCTCGCGATCCGCCTCGGCTTCGTGGGCGAGGTCGGCTGGGAGCTGCACCATGCGGCGTCCCGCTCCGAGGAGCTGTGGGCGGCGCTGCTCGAGGCCGGAGAGCCGCACGGCGTGCAGCCGTTCGGCATCCAGGCCCAGCGGCTGCTGCGGCTCGAGAAGGGTCACATCATCGTCTCGCAGGACACCGACTTCGAGACGACGCCGTGGCGCGTCGACATGGGCTGGGCCGTCAAGCTCGAGAAGGACTGGTTCGTCGGCAAGCGCGCGCTCGTGCGCAAGCAGGAGACGCCGACCGAGAAGCTGATCGCCTACCGCGGCGAGACCGGCTCGAAGAAGGCGCCCTGGGAGGGCGCCGCGGTCAAGGTCGACGGCAAGCTCGTCGGCCGCGTCACGAGCTCGTGGTACTCCTGGACGCTCGGCTATTCGATCGGGCTCGCCTGGGTCAAGCCGGAGTTCGCGGCCGAGGGCCAGCGGCTCCTGATCGGCAAGGACAACATGAGCGCGAGCGTCGTCAAGGGCGCGTTCTACGACCCCGAGGGGGCGAAGCTCCGTGCCTGAGCACTGGGAGATCGCGCAGGCGGCCAAGCTGCGCGCCTTCGGCCCCGAGGACGCGCTCGACGCGCTCACGGTGCCGGCCGGCGTTCGCGCGGGGCGCGTCGCGGGCGACGAGGTGCTGTGGGTCGGCGACGCCGCGAGCACGGGCGAGTTGCTGGCCGCGCTGCAGTCGCAGCTCGCGTCGCTCGGCAACCGCGCCGCCGTCGTCGATCACAGCGACGGCTACGCGCTCTTCGCGCTCACCGGCGACGACCGCGAGGAGCTGTTCGCGCGGCTCTCGAGCATTCGCATCCCCGCCGCCGGCGGCTTCGTGCAGGGCAACTTCGCCGGCGTCCCGGCGCGCATCTTCTGCGGCGCCGACCGGCTCGAGGTGATCGTGACGAGCGACGTCTCCTGGTTCGTCGGCGACCGGCTCGACCACGTCGCCCACAGCCTCGCGCACGCGGGCGGCGCCGCATGAGCGGCCTCTTCAAGTTCCGGCCGTTCTGGCGCGATCACGACCTCCAGTCGTCCTACGACGTCGTCATCATCGGCGGCGGCGCGCACGGTCTCGCGACCGCGTACGAGCTGACGAAGCGCGGCATCAAGAACATCGCCGTGCTCGAGATGAACTACATCGGCGCCGGCGGCTCGGGTCGCAACACGACGATCCTGCGCGCCAACTACAAGACGCCCGAGGGCATCGCGTTCTACGGCGAGAGCCTCAAGATCTACCAGCAGCTCTCGCAGGAGCTCGACTTCAACCTGCTGATCTCGACGCACGGCCACCTCACGCTCGCGCACTCGGAGCGCTCCGTGGCGGTGCAGCGCGAGCGCGCCGAGGCCAACCAGCTGATGGGCGTCGACTCGCGCTGGGTCGAGCCCGACGAGGTCGCGCGCATCTGCCCGCAGCTCAACATGTCGCGCGACGTCGCCTATCCGATCCAGGGCGCGCTCTACCACCCGCCGGGCGCCGTGATCCGCCACGACGCGGTCGTGTGGGGCTACGCGCGCCGGGCCGACGCCGGCGGCGTGCACATCCACCAGGGCATCGAGGTCACCGGGCTCAAGATCGAGAACGGCCGCTGCATCGGCGTGGAGACGAATCGCGGGCCGATCGCGGCCGGCACCGTCATGTCGGCGGTCGCGGGCTGGACGTCGCGGATCACCGACATGGCCGGCATCGAGATGCCGCTCACGAACCACCCGCTGCAGGCGTTCGTGACCGAGCCCGTGAAGCCGCTGCTGTCGAAGATCATCGTCTCGGCCGGACTGCACGTGTACGTCTCGCAGACCGACCGCGGCGAGTTCCTGATCGGCGCGGAGATCGAGCCGTACACGACCTACAACACGCGCTCGACGTTCACGTTCCTGGAGCACGGCGCCCACAACGCGCTCGAGCTGATGCCGTTCCTGGCGCGCCTCAAGATCCTCCGGCAGTGGACGGGCTACTGCGACATGACGCCCGACTACAGCCCGGTCATGGGCCTGACCGAGGTCGACGGCTTCCTCGTCGACGCCGGCTGGGGCACGTGGGGCTTCAAGGCCTCCCCCATCTGCGGCGTGACGATGGCCGAGCTGATCGCCACGGGCAAGACGCCCGCGCTGATCGAGCCGTTCGCGCTCGAGCGCTTCCACAAGGACACGGTCGTGCCCGAGAAGGGCGCCGCGGCCGTCTCCCACTAAGCGGCTCTGCGCGAGCGCTAGCGGGGCAGCTCGGCGATGCCCTGCGGCACCAGATTCGGGCGCGGTCGCGCGCCCAGCAGCACCTGGTCGGCCGAGGCCGCCATGGCGTCTGCGTCCTGCTCGTCCAGCACGACCGAGAGCAGCACGTGGCGAGCGGCCGCGGCCAGCCCCGCGGGATGCTGGGTGTCGCCGGCGACGAGATCGCGCACGCGCTGGCGCTCGCCGGCATCCCGGCCGGCCAGTGCGCCCGCGCGCAGCGCCGTGAGCGCGAGCGAGCGCTCGGAGCCGAGCGCGACACCGAGCGCGTCGCGCAGCGCGTCCGCCTGCAGGTCCGCGTCGTCGAGGCCGATCGCGCGCTCGAACAGCCCGAGCGCCTCGCGTCGCGGGTCGCGGGGGTCGAGCGCGCCGATGCGCAGCGCGGTGGCGCGTGCGACCACGAGCAGGTGGAGGTCGAAGCGGTAGTAGGCGCCTGGCACGTGCTGCGACGACGCCAGGCTGAGCGCGACCGGCGGGCGCGGGCCGCCGTCGATCCGCTCGAAGGCGACCGGCCCGGTCGCGACCGCGGCTCCGGAGACGAGGCGCAGCGCGCGCACGGTGTCCTCGACGAGCGCGGCGAGCCTCGGCGGGCGCTCGCCCGGCTCGAGCTCGAGCGTCACGGCGAGCGCGCAGCGGCGGTCGGGCTCGGCGCCGAAGCCCGGCGGCACGAGCAGGCTGGCCTCGGGCCAGGACGATGCGATGTCGCCCACGTCGGCGCGCACGATCGAGACCCCGCGGCCGAGATCGGCCGGCGGCTCGCTGACGAGCACGCCGACCAGAGGCGCGAGCGCGTCGTAGAGGTGCCGGCTGCCGGCCACGCCGCGGTCGAGCGGCCCGAAGATGGCGTCGAAGGCCTCGTCGGGGCACTCGAAGCCGTCCTCGCGCTCGGCGATCTGGATCGCCAGCGGCCACATGATCGCGGCGCGCAGCGCCTCGCGATCGTCGACGGCGTCGCCGACGTGCAGGCGCGCGTATTCGACCGCGCCCGGCGTCGCCTCGAGCAACATCATCGCGCGGCGTGCGTCCGGCAGCGCGAGGATCAGCGCGCGGCGCTCGTCGAGGAATCCGCCGTAGAGCGGCCGGTAGCTGTACAGCGCAGCCTCGCGCCCCTCGTGCTCGTCGAGCACGAACGGCACCTCGGCGCCGTTGGCGAGGTCGCGCTGCGCAAGCGCGAACGCCGCCTGCACGAAGCGCAGGAGCGGCTCGCGCAACTCCCCGTCAAGGACGCCGGCGGGCGGAACGAGAACGCTGCTCATACGACCGCGTTTCGACCAACCCCAGCCCGTTCCTCCCCGACGGACGGCCAAGAACGGGTCAAGAGCGGGGTCTGACTCGCAACGTGCGGGTCTGACCCCGGTCTTGCGGACATGGCACCGGTCCGCCATGGGCCTGTCGATCGCGTTCTTGCCCTTGGCGAGTGATTCGTCGGCCCTCAGGGAACCGCGCCGGCAGGCGCGCACAACCGGTGTTTTCTGCATGCCCAGGGAGCTGGAGGCCTCCCTGCAAGACCGGGGTCAGGTCCGCAAGACCGGGGTCAGACCCGCACGTTGCGGGCCAGACCCTGTTGTTGCGGTTTGACGGCTCCGGCGGAGCGGAGGAGGTGGAGGGACGCCAGGCCCGCCCATTCGCCGTAGCGGGCCAGGAGCTCGGCGGTGTCCTCGGCTTCGGCTCTGCGGCCCAGGAGCTCGCCGCACAGGCGGATCAGGCCCAGGTCGCCGACGAGGCCGCGGTCGTAGCGGCCCAGGCCGCAGAGGAAGAACGTCGCGACCGACCAGGGGCCGAGCTGGCGCTCGCGCAGCAGGCGGTTCGCCGCGCCGTCCGGCGGGGCGGTCACGAGGCGCTCGAGGTCGAGCTGCTGCGAGATACGCACGAGGGCGGAGGCCCGGCGCGAGGCGAGACCGCTGGCCGCGACCTCGGCCGCCGAGAGGCGGGCGAGGCCGGCGCGGTCGGGCGAGAGCGTCAGGCCCGCGTGCGGGATGCCCGCGAGCCGCACGATCGCGCGCTCGATGCGGCGGGCCTCGGCAAACGTCACGAGCTGGCCCGCGAGACCGGCCATCAGCGCGTGGACGCAGGTGCCCTTGCGGGCTGCCCGCAGGCCGCGCGCACGGGCGACCGGCCCCGCCAGCAGGTCGTCGCGCTCGGCCATGGCGAGGAACGGCGCGATGTCGTCGTCGACGGCGAGCAGGAAGCGCAGGCGGTCGAGCGCACACGCGTCGTCGGGCGCGTCGAGCGCGACGCGCAGCGTCGCCGTCGCTCCGCTGGGCGATGCGCGCGTGCGCAGGCCCGGCAGGAGTCGCGAAGACGAGCTCCGCGCCGTCGTCGAGCAGCCGCAGCGTCCCGTCGCGGACGCCGCCGAGCGTCATCCGCAGGTTGTACGGGCCGCGCGGCCGGATCTCGATCAGCGTCGTCACGGCACGAGCTCGGCGGCCGGCGGCGGCGCGTCTGCAAAGCCGGGAGCGACCTCGTCGAGCGTGGCGACGCGCGCGAGCCGCGCGCGCAGACGGGCCTCCTGGTCGCGCGGCAGGCCGAGCGACGCGGCAACGTCGAGCCGCGGGGCCGCGACGTACATGCCGGCCTGCAGGAGCGCGGCCCCGCCGCGGCGGCGCTGGGCCAGGCCCACGACCTTGCGATCGTCCGTGAGCGTCACGAGCTCGTACGTCCCCGTCCCGGCGAAGCAGGCGAGGCGCGCCGCGGCACGATCCGCCGGCGGCAGAGCGGCGGCCTCGTCGGGGAGTCACGGCGCGCAGCTCGGCGCCATGCGCGGCGAGCGCGGCGAGCAGCGCCTTGGCGAGCCAGCGATAGGAGCGCCCGACGTCGTCGATCACGAGGGCGTGGCCGCGCGGGAGCACCACGTCGAGCATCAGGTAGTGGTCGTCGCACGAGACCGCGCCGCCGCCCGTCGAGCGCTGCAGCGCGGTCCCGGGCGCGGCCAGGCGCTGCGCCGACCCGATCACGATCGCGGCGTCGGTCGGCCGCGACCAGCCGGCGCGCAGCTCGCCGTCGGCGCGCGTGCGCTCGAGCCAGTCGTCCGCGCGGGCGAGGAGATCGGCGACCGGAGCACGCTCGACGCTCACGGGTCGACCTCGACCACGACCTCCTCGAGCTCGCCGATCGCGGCGCGCACCGCCTCCTCGACCTTCCCGGCGTGCGCGTGCGCGTCGGCGACGGACTGGCCGGGCACGGCGCGCACCCGCAGCACGACGACGTAGCGGCCCTCGTGCTCGAACACGAGCACCTCGTCGGGCTCGCCGGCGACCGGCCGCACGGCCTCGGCGACGCGCTCGCGCAGGTCGGCCCGGCGACGGGTGACGTCGAAGGCGGCCGTCACGCCGGGCGCGTGCGGCTCGAGGTGGATGTAGACGTCGGCCGCTCCGGTCTCGCGGCGGATCTCGGCGCGCAGCCGCTCGGTGATCTTCGCGGCCTCCTCCAGCGGGAGCCCCGCGTCGACGCGCGCGTGCAGCGTGATGGCACGACCGCCCGGCCGCATGAGCACCGTCGCGTTGTGCACCTCGATCACTCCGGCCACGCGCAGCGCGGCCGCGACGACGCGCTCGCTCGGGCGCTCGTCGGCCGCGAGCGGCTCGGCGTGCACCGAGACCTCGGCAGGGCGGCCGAGCTCTTGCTCCACCACGCGCTCGACCTCGTCCATGACGGCATGGCTGCGCTCCAGCCCGGCCAGGCGATCGACGCCGATCACGACCTCCGCGAAGTACTTGCCGCCCGAGGCGCGGACGCGCACCGAGCGCACCTCGGTCACGCCGGGCAGCGACGCGACGACCTCGCGCAGGTTGGCCTCGGCGCCGGCCGGCGCGCTGTCCATCAGCGCGTTCACGTTCGACCGGGCGAGGCGGACGGCGCCGAGCACGACGAGGCAGGCGACGAAGAGCGCGGCGATGGCGTCGGCGCGCGGATGGCCGAGTGCGGTGAGCCCGAGACCGGCGATCACTGCGAGCGTGCCGGCGAAGTCGGTGGCGAAGTGCACGGCGTTCGCGAGCGAGCGCCGCGTTGCCCTCGCTGCGCGAGACGCCGCCAGGACGTCGTCGCACGAGCTGCGTCGACGACCAGCACGCCGCACAGCATCGCGATCGGCGTACCAGGTCGCGTGCGACCTCTCCCCCGCCGCCCTGAGCCGCAGGATCGCGGCGACCGCGATCCAGGCAGCGGCCAGTACGAGGATCGCCGCCTCGCCGAGCGCCGAGAGGTTCTGCGCCTTGCCGTGTCCGTAGGGGTGCTCGTGATCGGCCGGGCGATCGGCGACGCCGACGGCATACAGCGTGAGCAGCGCGGCCGCCGCGTCGACGCCCGAGTGCACCGCCTCGGCGAGGATGCCGAGGCTGCCGGTGAGGAAGCCGACCAGCAGCTTGACGGCGACGAGAGCGAGCGCCGCGCCGAGCGAGAAGAGCGCGGTGCGCCGTGCCACAGACACCAACGGGATCGTACTCGGACGGTTGCCCCGACCCGCCCCGGGGCTACGCTGGCAGGCGTGACGACGACGGTGACCATCCGTCCGGCGGAACGCTCGGACGCCGGTGACCTCGCGGCGCTCTTCGCCGCCCAGCGCGAGCACCTCGCGCCCTGGGATCCGCGCCGGGAGCCTGGCTTCTACACGCGCGCCGGGCAGCGCGCGCGCCTGACCGCCGTCGAGCGCGACCGCGACGCGGGCGTCGCCTACCGCTTCCTGATCCTCGAGGACCGCGAGCTCGCGGGCGAGATCGCGCTCTCGAACGTCGTGCGCCGCTCGTTCCAGAGCGCGAACCTCGGCTACTGGGTGGCGGGCGAGCGCTGCGGTCGCGGCGTCGCCACCGCAGCCGTCGCCGCGATCTGCGAGCTCGCGTTCGGAGAGCTCGAGCTCCACCGTCTCGAGGCCGGCACGCTGCTGCACAACGTCGGCTCGCAGATCGTGCTCGATCGCAATGGCTTCTTCGCGTTCGGCGTGGCCCCGGAGTACCTGCGCATCGCAGGCTCCTGGTGCGATCACGTGCTCTTCCAGCGCATCGCAGACACGCCGCACGAGCCGCTCGGCAAGGCCGCGCTCGCGCGCAGGATTTCGTTCCTCGCGGACCCGCAGTAGGCCGGCTAATAGGAACGGATCTGCGGCCATTTACGAGGAAATTACAGAATTGTCTTGAAATCTCGGTTGTTTTCCGCCAAGGTGAGAATAAGGCGCAGTACGCGCCCCAGTTATGCCAGACGTTCTCCGCAGCATCGACGAGCTCGAACACGACCGCCAGGAACACCTGTCGATCGGTGACGAGCGTGCCGCCGCGAGCGTGTGACCGGGAGATCGGGATCGCACTGGCGGAGGCCGGCGAGCTCGATCCCGCGCTGATCCGTCTCGGTGCCGCTCGCAGCGCGCTCGAGGCGGCCGACCGCACGGGCGACGTCGCGATCTGCGACCACTGCCTCGGCATCGTGCTCGCACGCCTCGGCCGCGAGCATGACGCGCTGCAGCGCCTGGAGCAGGCCCGCAGCGCCTACGCATCGCTGCATCGCTACCTCGCGGTCGCCGACTGCGAGGAGCACATCGGCTACGCGCTGCTGGCGCTCGACCGGCCCGGAGCGGCGGTCACGCACCTGAGCCACGCGCGCACCCTGCACGACGAGGCCGGCCGCACCGATCACGTCGAAGCGTGCGAGGCCGGACTGAGCGCGGCCAACGGCCAGCGCGAGCGCCCGCGCCACGCGCTCGATCTGCCCCGCGTGGCTCCGCCGCTGCGCGCCCGCCTCGGCTGACGCGGCCCCGCCGCGAAAGACCGTCAGGCCTCGAGGGCCCAGGCCGGCTCTGCGAGCAGCCGCGCGATCGTCGCGAGGAAGCGCGCGCCGGGTGCGCCGTCGACGGCGCGGTGATCGAAGGACGCCGAGAGGCTGACGGTGTCGCGCGAGCGAGCCGACGGCCAGGATCGCGGCCTGCGGCGGGAGCACGAGCGCCTGGAAGCGGTCGACGCCGAGCGGGCCGAGGTTGGAGATGCTGAACGTCCCGGCGAAGATCTCCTCCGCACGCAGTCCACGCGTGCGTGCCGCCTCGGCGAGCCGCAGGCGCTCCGCCGCGAGCTCCGTCGAGCGAGCGAGCGTCGGCGTCGAGGATGACGGGCACCGTGAGGCCGTCGTCGAGCGCCAGCGCGAGTCCGATGTTGACGCGCTCGTGCACGATCACGCAGTCCTCGGAGAAGCTCGAGTTGACGCCCGGGTGCTCGCGCAGCGCGCGGGCGCACGCCATCGTGATCACGTCGGTGAGCGTCGCGCGCGCCATCGCCCGCGCTTGAGCGCCTTCCGCACCTCGCGCAGGCCCTCCGTCGGCACGTCGCGCTGCAGCGTGAACTGCGGCACGACCGCGCTGACGCTCATCGAGCGCACGGTGCCGCGCCGCAGTCCGGTCAGCTCGATGCGCCGCCCCGCGCCGCGCGCCTCGTCGCTCACGCCGTCACCTATCTCACCCACACCCGCGAGAGCAGGCAGATGCAGCTGCGGACTCCAGCGGAAGTTGCCCACGCGCTCGGAGACGAGGTCGAGGCGCTTCGGGTTGAAGAGCGGCATCCAGACGGCGAGGTCGGTGACGCGACGGTCGACCTGCCGCCACAGCCGCTCGGCGGCCTTGGGACGCTCGAGGTCGAGGACGCGGCGCGCGCTGCATCAGCGGCTCCACCGTCTGGCGGTCGCAGAACCCGCTGATGTTGGGGCTCGCGTCGGAGTCGGGCACGAAGGCGTCGCAGCCGAGCAGGCCGTCGAGCAGGCCCGAGGGCGCCGGATACTCCTGCGTGCCACTGTGCGAGCCCGCCTCCACGCGGTTGCGCGAGTTCTGCACGAAGGCGGACTGGACGCCGTCCGGGCAGCGTGTTCAGCGCGCGTCGTATCCGAGCTTCGGAACAGCACGCCCTGAATGTACTCGCCGATGGCCTTCTGCACGACGTCGTCGCGCGACGACGATGTCGACCTGGTCGCCGGCGTGCCCGACTCCTCGACAGCTGTGCGCGCGCGCGAGGTCCGGGCGCCGACCAGGGCGCGTGCCGCCGAGCGTCCACGGGCAGTAGGGCGCGTACCCCGGGAAGCCGGGCGGCATCACCTGACAGGTCGGCACCGCGAGCTGCGGCCCACCGCGAGCCGCGACGATCTCGTTCGTCGATGGCGAGATTGACGGCCTGCCGCGCGGCGAGCTCGTCGAACGGCGGGATGTTGACGTTGAGCGCGATGTACCAGACCGCGGGTAGGACGGTTCGCGTGCAGCCTGCGGCGCGTAGCGCGTAGCAGCTCGTCCAGCCGGTCGGCCGGGACGTCGTCGACGACCCAGTCGGCCGGCCGCGCTCGACCTGCGTGACCTCGGCCTCGGTGCCCAGGCCGAAGCGCTGCACGATGCGATCGACGTAGCCGTCCGGCTGGGCGGCGGGCGCCCAGACCCTGAAGTACGGGTTGCGCGCAGGACGAGCTGCCGGGAAGGCGCGTAGGACGCCCAGTACGTACGGGCCCGTGCCACGAGCCGTGACACGTCGCGTGCCGATCTCCTCGGCCGTGCTCGGCGGCAGCAGCGCGGCCGGCGGCAGCGCCAGCTTCTGCGGCCAGTCGCGGGTCGGGCGCGCGTGAGATGGAACGCGATCGTCCGGCCGCTCAGCGCGACGCCGCGGCGAGCGTGCAGGTGCCGGGTTGCGCAGGCACCGGCCGGCGCCCTCGATCGCGCCGTAGAGCGACTCGGCCGTCGGCCCGTGCACCTTGAACAGCCGCTCGAACGTGAAGCGCACGTCGGCCGGCCGCACCTGCGCGCCGTTGGAGTAGCGCACGCCGCGCCGCAGCGTCATCGTCCAGGTGCGACCGCCGTCGCGCCGTCCGCGGCAGCGCGTCGCGAGGTCGGCCACGACGCTGTTCGCGGCGGGTCCCGCCGTCTTGCGGAACGCCGTCAGACCGTCGTGCGTGACCTGGTAGAGATCCCAGTACTGCGAGGTCGCGTTGACCTGCGGATCGGCCGTTCCGCCGTTGCGCGTCGCGAGCGCGACGAACGTGCCACCGCGGTGGCCGCTCGCGGACGCGGCTGCCGGCAGCGCGAGCAACGCCGCCAGAACGGCGAGCACGCAGCGGCAGACCGATGATCGACTCACAGCATCTCCACGGCGAGAGGCGGTGATGCTATCGCTCGCCCTGCCGCGGCGCCGGCGCATTGCACTACCCCAGCACGGCGCGCGCCGAGCGGATAACGTGCGCGCGACGCGGCACATCGGAGAGGGGGGTCGCGGTGAAGACTCGACGTCATCGAAGGCATCGGCTCGAGACACACGTCTGCGCTCTCGCGCGCCGGAGTCACGCACGTGCGCCACCTGCTGCAGCGCGGGGCTCGACGCGCGAGCGGGCGCGAGGCGCTCGCGCGCGAGACGGGCCTCAGCACCGTCCCAGCTGCTCGAGTGGGTCAACCACATCGATCTCATGCGCATCCGCGGCGTCGGCGCCGAGTACTCGGACCTGCTCGAGGCGGCCGGCGTGCGACTCGCCCGATCGAGCTCGCGCAGCGCAGCCCGGCGCGACTCGCCGACACTGCTCGCCGAGACCAACGCGCAGCATCCGCTCGTGCGCCGCGTACCGTCGGAGAAGGTGCTCGCGGGCTGGATCTCGGATGCGCGTACGCTGCCGCGGCTGATCACCCACTGACAGGAGCGGCGCATGGCCGAGCACGTCTTCGACGCGTCCGTGTACCACCACGCCTGGGATCGCGAGCTCGAGCCCGCGCTCACCATCGCGCCCGGCGACGTGGTGCACTTCGACCTGCTCATGGCCGGCGACCGTCAGGTGCACGAAGACGCGTCGTTCGAGGCGTGCGCGTTCGACTTCGACACGCTCTACAACCTCGCCGGGCCGATCCACGTCGACGGCGCGAAGCCCGGCGACACGCTCGCGGTCGAGATCCTCTCGCTCGAGGCGGGCGACTGGGGCTGGTGCGTGATCCTGCCGGAGCTCGGCCTGCTGCCCGAGGACTTTCCCGACGGCTTCGTGCGCACGTTCGACCTGCGCGGGCGCACCACGGCGACGCTCGTGCCCGGCGTCGAGATCCCGATCACGCCGTTCTGCGGCACGATGGGCACCTGCCCGGACCGCGAGGGCGCGTTCGTCCCGTTCCCGCCGCACGAGGGCGCCGGCAACGTCGACACCCGCCACCTCACGCAGGGCACGACGTTCCACATCCCGGTGCACCTGCCGGGCGCCCACTTCTCGATCGGCGATCCGCACGCGGCGCAGGGCGACGGCGAGGTGTGCGTCGCGGCGATCGAATGCCCGATGCGCGCGAGCCTGCGCATCGACCTGATCGACCGCCCCTCCCCCGGCCCCTGGTTCGCGACTGCCGCCGGGGTCGCTCACGCCGCGCGGCGACGCCGGCGGCTACTACGGGACGATGGGCATCGCCGACGACCTCATGGAGGGCTGCGCGGACTGCCGTGCGCAACATGATCGCGCTGCTCGGCGAGCGCCACGGCCTCGAGCCGCGCGACGCGTACATGCTCTGCAGCCTGGCCGGCGACCTCAAGATCTTCGAGATCGTCGACGCGGGCATGTGGAACGTCGGCATGCTGCTGCCCCGCTCCGTCTTCGTCTAGGCGCGGCGGGCAGCGCCTCGATCCAGTCGCCGACGACCTGGTTGAAGCGGGCGGGCTCCTCCCACATCGGGCAGTGGCCCGACTCGCTCGAACACGACCAGCTCGGCGCTGGGCTGCGTCGCCTGCAGCCAGGGGCCGTTGGCGGCCGCGACGACCTTCTCGTCGGCGCCCCAGACGAGCAGCGTCGGCACCGCGTAGCTCGCGACGAACGTCACGGTAGTCCTGCAGCGACTGGTCGAGCAGGATGCAGGTGCCGGCGTTCGCGCCGATGCGCTGCGTCTCGGCCACCAGCGACGCGTGGTCGTCGGCGCGTCGGCTCGTGCATGAGCATGGCGGGGACGAAGTGGTCCATCACGCCGTGGAAGTCGTCCTGCGCGGCCGCGAGCGTGCTGAACAGCTCCTCGAGCGGGAAGATGCCGAGCTCCCACCCGTCGCGGCTGAGGTCGGTCGGGCCCTGCGAGACGTTGACGTGGCCTGCGATGCCCGCCGGCTGCCGAACTGGCGCACCAGGTCCCAGATCACGAACGATGCCCATCGACCAGCCGACGAGCACCGCGTCCTCGAGCCCGAGCGTGTCGAGCAGGTGCTTCACGTCCTGGGCGTACTGCGCGACCGTGTGGCCGCCCTCGCTCGGCGGGCGACTCGCCGTGGCCGCGCAGGTCGACGCTGACGACGCGGAAGCGCTCGGCGAGCGGCTCCGCGTTGCGCTCGAAGAAGCGGCGCGACATGCAGACGCCGTGAATGAGGACGACGGGGCGGCCCTTGCCCGCGTCGTCGTAGGCGAGGCGGGCGCCGTCGGGAAGCTCGTGGAAGCGGGTCATGGCGGGTGATTCTGCATCATCCGGAGCCCGCGACCATGATCCCGACGGCCAGCCCGACGATCGCGATGCCGACGACCTGCCGCCGGCGCAGGCGTCTCGCCGAAGAACGCGACCGCGACGATCGCGCCGACCGTGCCGAACTGGGCGGCGAGCACGCCCGCGACCGAGGCCGGGCCGTGGTCGGCGGCCACCACGTACGCGAAGTAGGCCATGCCGTCCGCCACGCCCCAGATCGCGACGCGCCACCACTCGAGCCGCGCGCCCCGCGCACGCGCCCACCGCGAGCGCGATCGGGAGCATGACCGCGACCGCGCTGCCGCGCACGAGCAGGAACGCCCAGCCCGCGCCGACGTCGTGCGCGATCGGGGCCGAGAGCGCGAGGATGCACGCCCCACACGAGTGCGGCGACGATCGCCGGGACGACGCCCGCCCGGCTCGTCTCCCCCTCGCCGCGCGAGACGAGCACGACGCCCACGACGGCGAGCGGCAGGCCGGCGAGGATGAGCCCGTTCACGTCCTCGCCCCCGGCCAGCGAGAGCACGCGCCGCGACGCCGCCCTCGGTCGCGATGATCGGCGCGACGACCGAGACGGCGCCCTCGCGGAACGACATGAACCCGGCCTGGAAGCCGACCACGGTCAGGATCCCGACGAGCGGCGCCGAGCAGGAGCGCGCGCTCGCTCCAGTCGGGCGGGTCGAGCACGAGCGCGAGCGGAGCGACCAGCAGCGCGCCGAGCGTGATCGACCCGAACACGACGGGGAACGCTCCCACCCGCCGCACCGCCTGAGCGAGCACCGCGTCGGGGGCGCCCCAGCCGACCGCCGCGAGGAGCCCGAAGACGATCGTCACCAAGAGGCCGAGACCCGCATGGTGCGAGCCTACGCGGACCCTCTACGGGAAGCGCGCACCTTGCGTGGCGCCGTGCTGCGTGGATCTGTCATAGGACACGTCGTGCTTGCGGATGACGTCGAGCTGCTTGAGAGCGGCCGCATTCGCGCTGCCGCAGGTGGCCCGTTTGATCGCCCGCACCACCGCCGGACGGCGGCCGACGGCGTAGTCGACGTGCCCCTGCTCGTGGCGCGCGAGCGCACGCGCGTAGCGGTTCCAGGCGGCGACGAGACTCGCGGGGGCGGCCTCGCGGATGCGTCCAGCGCGGGAACGAGACGACGACGCGAACCGTCACGACCGCCTGTGCCAGCGAGCAGCTGGCGGTGCCGTAGCCGGGCCAGTTCCAGCGGTACTCCCAGCGCGTGTAGGCATCGCCGCGATAGCCGTCGGGCGACTTCGGAGCGCGCGCGTCGAGCCGCTCGCGCAGCTGCGCCGGCGTCGCCCCGCCGACGGCGTAGTAGATCATCGTCGCGTGCCCGACGGGCGGCTTCGGCGTCGCGGCGGGCGCTGCCGGCGCGAGCGAGCGAGCGGCAGCGCGAGGGCGACCAGCAGCGAGGAAAGCAGCGCACATTGGTCATACGCCACAATGTAGTCGCCGAAACGTGATGGGTCCGAGTGATAGGCCCGTGCCGCGACGCCCGGAGCCCACGTTCTACCGCTTGCGGGCGAGCACGTACGTCGAGACACCGAAGCGACTCAGCATCCGTGACCGGCCAAGGCGGGGCAGCGCCGCCTGGTAGCGCACCACGACCGGCCGAGGCAGCCAGGGAAACCGCTCGAAGACCGGGTAGACCGCGCCCGACTTCACGACCTCCAGTCCGGAGTCGGAGACGAGGCGGCGGAGCTCGAACGGCCAGTAATTGCGGGCTCGCAGCCAGGAGCCGGTGATCCGTTGAGGAAGCCAGGGGACGAGCGGCGCGGGATGCATGAACTTGCGCTCGCCAATTTGCAGGCCGTGGCCTTCGAACGGGAACCAGCGGTTCGGGGACATGACGACGAGGTGGCCCCCGGGCCTGAGAACGCGCTCGATCTCCGCCAGCGCCGAGCGCTCGTCGTCGACGTGCTCGAGCACCTCGTTGAGGAAGACACCGTCGAAGCTCGCGTCGCCGAACGGCAGCCGCTCACCGGCACCGTGGACGAACTCGACGCGAGCGTCGCCGTTCGCGAGCTCGCGCGCCTGCTCGATGCGTCCGGCGCTCGATGTCGACGCCGACGGCCCGGCTCGCGCCCATATCCGCCATCGCCGCGGTGTAGCCACCTTCTGCGCAGCCGCAATCGAGCCATTCTCCCTGGAGGACGCCGAGCTCGGCGATGACGCCCAGGCGATACGACACGTTCAAGCCGAACGCGGTCGTCTGTCCGCGCGGACGGTGCGTCTCGGGGGCGCCGTTGGTGCTCATCGACGCAGGCCAGTGTCCAGCAGCCCGAGACATCCGTCAACCCGCTCGGCAGCGGCCCCCCACCACCCAAATCCGGCCGAAAGTCCCGGGAATATGACGATCGCCATGGATCGCTCCAGGATCGGCAGACCCCTCGCGACCGCCTACGGATAACCGCACCGCAGGACACCGGCCCTCCGCACGCCTGGATCGGCCGCGGAACTCGATGCTTGGGTCGCTGACCACGACCGGCTCCGCTGGCGAGCCGGAAGTGCCTTCCGAGATACCCAAGAGGCTTGACATGGCTACCACCCACAGCACCTCGAGCGTCGATATCGCAACTCTCCGTCATGCCGTCCGCGGGTCGGTTCTCGCGCCCGGGGACGAGGGCTGGGACGAGGCGCGCACGCCCTGGAACGTCCAGTTCCAGCAGAACCCGGCGCTCGTCGTCGTCCCGGCCAACTCGGCCGACGTCCAGGCGGTCGTGCGCTTCGCGACGGCCAACGGCCTGCGCGTCGCCCCGCAGGGCACCGGGCACGGCGTGGGATCGCTCGGCGACCTCTCCGACGCCATCCTCGTGCGCATGACCGACCTCACGGACGTCGAGATCGACGTCGAGGCGCGTCAGGCCCGCGCCGGGGCCGGCGTGATCTGGGAGGACGTCGTCAACCCCGCTGCCGAGCACGGCCTCGTGGCCCTGCACGGCTCGTCGCCGGACGTCGGCATCGCCGGCTACACGCTCGGCGGCGGCATGGGCTGGCTGGCCCGCAAGCACGGCCTCGCCGCGAACTCCGTCACGGCGATCGAGGTCGTCACGGCCGACGGCGAGTTCCACCGCGTCGATCACACCCACGACCGCGACCTCTTCTTCGCGCTCCGGGGCGGCGGCGGCAACTTCGGCATCGTCACGGCGATCGAGTTCAAGCTCTTCCCGATGACCGAGGCCTTCGCGGGCTGGATGATCTGGCCGTGGGAGGAAGCCGGACGCGTGCTCGCCGCCTGGCGCGACTGGACCGAGACGACGCCCGACGAGGTCACCTCGGTCGGCCGCCTCTTCCAGTTCCCGCCCGCGGAGTTCATCCCCGAGCCCCTGCGCGGCCGCAACCTGGTCGTCGTCGAGGTCGCCTACATGGGCGACGAGGCCGCCGGCCGCGAGCTCCTGGCGCCGCTGCTCGACGCTCGAGCCCGAGATGTCGACGCTCGCCACGATCCCGGCCGCCGGCCTCGTGCGCCTGCACGCCGACCCCGAGGGCCGCACGCCGGCGATCGGCGACGGCTCGCTGCTCACGGAGCTGCCGGACGAGGCGATCGCCTCCCTCCTCGACGTCGCGGGCGCCGGCTCCGGCTCGCCGTTCATCTCCGTCGAGCTCCGTCAGCTCGGTGGCGCGCTCGCGCGCCCCGCGGCCGGCGCGGGCGCGGCCTCCCACCTCGAGGGCGCGTTCCAGCTCTTCTCGGTCGGATTGCCGTTCACGCCCGAGATGGCGCAGGCCATCGAGTCGCACCTCGACGTCGTCGACGACGCGATGGCGCCGTGGAAGAGCCGCCACACGTACTTCAACCTCGCCGAGCGGCCCGTCGACAGCGCCTCCCTCTACGCCGGCTCCACGCACGACCGCCTGCGCGAGATCCGCGAGCGCTTCGATCCCGCCGAGCTGTTCCGCTCGAACCACCGCATCCAGCCGGCCGGCGCCGACTGGTAGGTCGCAAACAACACGCCGCCGGTGCGGGTCCCGCACCGGCGGCGTTTCCTTGCGACCGGCGCTGCCAAGTGACACACGCCGCGGATGTCACTTGGCCCGCCTAGAGTCCCGCGGATGAGCCGACCGCTGCGCGTTGGAGTGCAATTGCCCGAGGTCGAGCGCGTCGTGCGCTGGCCGGAGTACCGCTCGATGGCGCTGGCCGCGGAGGAGGTCGGGTTCGACTCGATCTGGCTCGGCGATCATCTGCTCTACCGCGACGAGGGCGAGCCGGAGCGCGGGCCGTGGGATGCCTGGACGCTGCTCGCCTCGATCGCCGCGCTGACCGAGCGCGTCGAGCTCGGGCCGCTCGTGGCGTGTCTCGCGTTCCACCCGCCCGGCCTGATCGCCCGCATGGCGGCGGCGATCGACGAGGTCAGCGGCGGGCGGTTCGTGCTCGGTGTCGGCTCGGGCTGGAACGAGCCGGAGTACCGCGCCTTCGGGCTGCCGTTCGATCACCGCGCGTCGCGCTTCCTCGAGGGCTTCGAGATCATCCGCGGCCTGCTCGCGGGCGAGCACGTGACGCTCGACGGCACCTACTGGCAGGCCGAGGACGCCGTCCTCCTGCCTCCCCCGGCACGCACGATCCCGATCATGCTCGGCACCAGCGGGCCGCGCCAGCTCGCCGCGACGCTGCCGCACGCGCACAGCTGGAACAGCTGGTGGGACGCCTACGGCAACACGCCCGAGGGATTCGCGACGACGAACGCCGGCATCACCGCGATCGCACAGGAGGCCGGCTGCGATCCCGCGTCGGTCGAGCGCAGCGCGTGCGCGCTCGTCTCGCTCGATCCGGCGGGAGCCGGCCGGCCGCGCGCCGAGGTGCAGCCGATCTCGGGCAGCGCGGAGCAGATCGCCCGCCACCTGCACGATCTCGCCGAGGCGGGCGCGCACGAGGCGATCCTCGTGCTCGACCCGATCGACGAGCCGAGCATCCGCAAGTGCGGCGCGGTGCTCGCCGCGCTCGACGCCTGAGCGATCGTTCAGCTGGAGGGGCGGCTGATCGTCTGGCCGCCGTCGACGACGATCACCTGGCCGGTGACGTGCCGCATGTCGATCAGCGCCAGGTACGCCGCGGCGATGTCCTCGGGAGTGCCGAGCCGGCCGAGCGGCGCGCTCTCCCGCAGGCGGTCGTACCAGCCGGGCACGTGGCCCCACTCGCGCACGTTCCTCTCCGTCGGCACGTCACCGGGCGCAACGGCGTTGATGCGGATCCCGTCACCGCCGAGCGGCCCGGCGAGCGAGTTGACGAGGCCGATCAGGCCCGCCTTGGCGGCGGCGTAGGCCGGCAGCCCGTAGCTCGCGAGTGCGTCGGTCGAGGTCGTCAGCGTGATCGAGCGGTCGCCGCCGGCGCGCCGCAGGTGCGGGAGCGCGGCGCGCAGCGTGATCCAGGCCGTGACGAGGTTGAGCTCGAGCGACGCGCGGAACACCGCGAGCGGGAGCTCGGCCAGATCGGCGCCGGTCTTCTCGCCGGGCAGCGCGCCGCCGGCGATGGCGACCACGTGGCGGATCTCCAGGCCGCGCCCCGCCGCGTCGGCGAGCGCACCCGCGACCGCTTCCTCGTCGGCGAGATCGAGCGTGTACGCGGTCGACGTCGTCCCGCTCCGGCTGCACGCGGTCGATCGCCACGACGCGGTCGCCGCGCGCGACGAGCGCCGCGACGAGTCCGCCCCCGAGCCCTCCGGCCGCCCCGGTGACGAGGACGTCGGTCATGGGGCGGGAGGCTGCGGCGCCGGCGGGATGCCCTCGGACTGCTGCGCGCGCATGGAACGATGGTAGCGTGCATTGTGGAGGGACTGAAATGGTGTCGGGTCAGCAACCGCGTGCTGCAGGGCGAGTCGAAGTGGATGAACCCAACGAATCCGACGCGCGCGCGCTCGTGCGCCGCCAACTCGGCGGAGCGATCCGCCGGCGGCGCCATGCTGCGAGCCTCACGCTCGCGACCGTGTCGGAGCGCGCGGGCATCAGCGTCTCGATGCTGAGCCAGGTCGAGCGCGGGCTGCTCGATCCGTCGCTCGACACGCTCCGCAACATCGCCGACGCGCTCGGGACGGCCCCGTTCCGCCTGCTCGCCGAGGAGGGCTCGGGGGCCGGTATCGTGCGGCGCGGCGAGCGCAGGATCGTCGCGGGCGACGACGGCGAAGCGCCGACCGAACTGCTCTCGCCGTCGGGCGAGGGCGCGTTCGAGATCAGGCTCTGGGAGCTGAAGCCGGGCGCCTCGCGGGTCGGTGACCCGCGCGCGCATGCCGGTGAGGAGGCCAACCTGGTCTTGCGCGGACGCGCGCAGCTCGCGATCGGCGACGAGCTGATCGATCTGGCCGAGGGCGACTGCGTCACGTTCGACCCCCGCAAGCCGCACCGCGTGACCGCCGTCGGCAAGGCTCCGGCCGTGTGCCTGGCGGTGATCTGCCCGCCCGCGGGGTGACGATCCGCGGCCTCCGGAGCGACTTGCGTTCGGCTCAGGTGACTGCGATCATGTGTGCTTCTCAGCGCATTTCAGTGTGAATGAAAACCGGCCGACGTCGAGGAGTAGGGTCATGCGAGAACCATCGGGTGGATCGGCTCGGAACACGCGCAGGTGGGTCGCTGCGATCGCCGTGACGGCGCTCGCGCTCACGACCGCGCTCTCGGTCGGCAGCGCCGGCGCCAAGAGCACCAAGGCCGGGGGGGCCAAGGCCACGACGAATCTGACGATGTGGTTCTGGGGCAATGACGACGCACCCGGCGCCGACAAGTGGCTCGCGGCCGCCGTGAAGTCGTACGAGGCGAAGAACCCGAGCATCAAGATCAAGGTGGTCACGCAGCCCGTCGCGACGTTCATCGCGACCTTCCAGGCCGCGGCCGCCGCGAAGTCGGGCCCCGACATCGCCGCGCAGTGGGCGACCGGGCCGGTCCTGACGCAGGTCTGGGGCGGCGCGATCACGGCGATCTCCGACCTCGTGCCGAAGTCGGAGACGAAGAACTGGCTGAACACGGGCGAGAACACCTACGCCGGAAAGATCTGGGCGATGCCGCTCTACCTGATCGGGATCCCGTGGATGTACAACAAGGCGCTCATGCAAGAGGCCGGCATCACCGACTACCCGGCCACGAAGTGGAGCCAGATCATCTCGTACTGCAAGACGCTGCGAGCCAAGAACATCGTGCCGTTCGCGTTCGGCAACGACACCTTCTGGACGACGCAGCTGATGACGCAGGACCTCGACAAGCTCAATGACGTGGTGCAGGCGTCCACCGGCAAGGCGAGCTACACGGCGAAGAAGTACGCGAACTTCGAGGACGGCTGGAAGCAGATGGTCGACGCGAAGTGCTTCAACGACGACGTCTCGTCGGTCCCGCTCGCGAAGGGCCAGCAGGCCTTCGACGCGGGCAAGGCCGCGATGACGATCGCGACCGATGGCCAGGCTCGCACGTTCGCCAAGGATCTCGGCGGCGACGCCAAGGTGACGGTGTCCAAGTGGCCGGTCTTCGGCACCGGCGCGCTCAAGAACGTCTACAACGCCACGCAGTCGACGTCGTACTTCGTCACCTCGTGGTCGAAGCACAAGAAGGAAGGCGCGGCGTTCCTCACGTACCTGCACACCGCCGCACAGCTCAAGGCGTGGTACGCGGCGACCGGTACGCCTCCGGCCGACAAGCGCTTCAACACCTCGGCGATCAAGGGCGCGCTCGACAAGAAGCTCTACGCCTTCAACACGACCGGCAAGCAGATCTGGCTGCAGAACTTCTTCCCGCCGCAGGTCGACCTGAACGGCAACGCCCCGGCCCAGCAGCAGCTGCTCGGCGGGCGCGGGGACGGTGCCGCGGCGGCCCAGATCCGCGAGCGCGCCGCCAAGCAGTGGCGCGCCCAGCAGGCGGGTCAGCTGAAGAACTGGCAAGCCTTCAAGCCCGTCTAGTCACGGGTGCCGAACGCGCACGATGATCGGCATCACGCAGAGCTGACCGGCACGCGCCGCAGTCTGAGCGAGAGACTGCGGCGCGGGCTCGGCCCGTACCTCCTGATCGCGCCGGCGGCGGCCTTCCTCGGGCTGATCTTCCTGTACTCGCTCGTGCGCCTCGGCTACGCGTCGCTGCACGCGGGCGACAACGGCAACTCCGGCCCGGCACAGCTGGACGCCTACCGCTTCGTCCTCAACGACGAGATCTTCCGCACGGCCGTCAAGCACAACCTGCTGCTGCTGATCTCGGTCCCGGTGGTGCTCGTGCTGGCGCTCGCGATCGCGCTGATCCTGCACGAGGGCATCAGGGGCTGGCGCATCTACCGCACGGTGGTGTTCGTGCCCTACATCCTGGCCATCCCGGTGCTCGGCACGACGTTCATCTACCTGCTCAGCCTCGACGGAGGGCTCAACTCCCTGCTCCGCGACATCGGCCTCGGCTTCCTCGCCCAGGACTGGTTCGGATCGCCCGAGTGGGTGCTGCCCTCGATCGCCGGGATCATCATCTACCACGAGCTCGGCTTCGGCGTGGTGCTCTTCCTGGCGCGGCTGCTGAGCCTGCCCGAGGAGGTCGACCAGGCCGCCCGGATCGACGGCTGCAACTGGTGGCAGCTGCGGCGGCAGATCACGCTGCCGCAGATGAGCGGCGTGATCACGGCGTTCGTCACGCTCGAGCTGATCAACATGCTCTCGTGGGTCTTCGCCTACGTCTACTCCACGACCAAGGGCGGGCCGAACTTCGCGAGCTACGTCACCGAGCTCTACATCTTCGACAGCGCATTCACGTTCCGGGCTCCGAGCTTCGCGGCCGCGGCGGCGATCCTCCTCCTCGCGGCCAGCACCGTGCTGATCATCGTCCAGGTCCGTCGCACCTCGATCGAGGTGAACCCTGAGTAAGGCCAACGTGGCGGTCATGGATCGCGGAGGCCGCGGCATCGCTCAGGCGATGATGGTCGCGGTCGCGTTCATGACCATCTTCCCGCTCTACTTCATCATCATCACGGCGTTCAAGACGCGCGAGGAGTACCTGACCAACCAGTTCTTGCCGCCGTCGGATCCGACGCTCGAGAACCTGCGCGAGGCGTTCCGGGACGGCCAGCTCCTGACCTGGATCGGCAACAGCATCGTGATCACGATCGCGAGCGTCGCCCTGGCGGCGGTCGTGTCGTCGCTCGCGGCCTATCCGCTCGCGCGTTCGAGCTTTCCCGGCCGGCTGCCCTTCATCGCGCTCAACATCGTGCTCATGGTCGTGCCGCCGGTCGTGCTGGTCGTCCCGCTCTTCCTGTTCTTCGTGAACGTCGGCCTCGTCAACTCGCGGCTCGCGGTCGTCGTCGTCTACACCGGGCTGCTGATCCCGTTCTCGATCTACCTGCTCGTGAACTTCTTCGCGACCATCCCGCGCAGCCTCGAAGATGCCGCGCGGATCGACGGCGCCGGGTCGCTGCGGGTGCTCGTACGCGTCGTCGTACCGCTCTCGGCGCCCTCGATCGTCACGGTGGTGGTCGTCAACACCGTCTGGGTCTGGAACGAGCTGCTGATCGCGCTGGTCTTCCTCCAGGACGACAACGCGCGCACCCTGACCGCCGGGCTGACGTTCTTCCAGGGGCGCTTCCAGTCCAACGAGCCGCTCGTGATGACGGGCGCGCTGATCGCGACGATCCCGATGCTCGCGCTCTACATCATCGGTCAGCGCTTCTTCATCCGAGGGCTCTCGACCGGCTTCGGCAAGTGAGCCACGACTATCGCGAGCTGCTGACCGCCCCTCCGCGGGCGCGCATGCTGCCCGACCTGATCCTCGCGCGCCTCGGCGAGCTCGAGGCCGGGTACCCGGACGTCGCGCTCGTCGCCGACCCTGCGGACACGGTCGCGACGGCGCGTTCCGGCATCGCGCGCTGCCTCGGCCTCGAGGCGATCCCGCGCGCCGGCCGCGTCGCGTGGCGCGGGCTCGGCGACCGCGAGGCCGACGGCTACACGATCGAGAAGGGCGTCTTCGAAGCCGTGCCCGGGCTCGTCGTCCCCGCCCACATCTATCGCCCCGCAGGCCCCGGCCCTCACCCGGCCGTCGTGCACTCGCTCGGCCACTGGATGGAGAACGCGCGGCTCGAGCCCGACATCCAGCGCTTCAACGCGCGGCTGGCGCGGGCCGGGATCCTCGTGCTCGTCTACGACACGCTCGGGCAGGGCGAGCGGCGCGCCGGCTGGCACCAGCATGGCCAGCTCGCCCCCTTGCTCGCGGGCTTCACGACGCTCGGCGTGATGGTCGCGGAGACGCTCGCAGCGCTCGACCTGCTGTCCGAGCGGGAGGACGTCGACGCCGGCCGCCTCGGCCTCACGGGGGCCTCCGGCGGAGGCTTCGTCTCGACGTTCGCCGCGGCGGTCGACACACGCGTCGCAGCCGCCGCGATCTGCTGCATCCTCAACACGCACGCGGGACAGGTGCGAGATGCCGCCTTCGGCACCGGCTGGGACGGCTGGGTCGATCTCTGCAACCAGGTGCCGCGGCTCGCGGCGACGGCTTCGATGGGGATGGTGCTCGGCGCGGCCGCGCCCGGCCGCGTCACGGTGGTGCACGCGATCGACGATCCGCCGTTCCCGATCGCGGGCGCGCGCGCCGTCGTCGGCGAGGCCGCGCGCATCTACGAGGCGCTCGGAGCCGGCGGCCACGCGCGCCTCGTCGAGATCACCGGCGGGCACGGCCTGCACGCCACGATGCGCGACGCCGCGACCTCGGCGCTCGCGGAGGCCTTCGCGCTCGACCCGCCGGGAGCGGAGGCGCCGGTGGAGCTCCTGGAAGCGCCCTACGCGGTCACGCACGAGATCGCCCGGGCGGACGCCGCGCTCGCCCAGACGCACGTGCGCGCACCCCGCAGGCTGCCGGGCGAGTCGCTGAACGCGAACGCCGACACGAACAGCGTCCTCGTCCGGCTCGCGCGCGACCGCGCGCTGCAACTGAGGCAAGGCCGGGAGCCGTCGCGAGCGGACATGCACGCGCTCTTCGGCTGCAACGTGGCGCCGACCGGGGTGCGCGGCGTCGTCACGAACCACGTGGCGCTCGCACGGGGCTTCGGGCAGCGGCTGACGCTCGACGTCGCGCCCGGGGTGACGCTCGATGCCGTGCTGCTCCTGCCGGCCGAGTGGGACGACGCCGCTCCCGGCGTGCTGATCGCGCTCGACGAGGGCGGCAAGGCGCACGCGCTCGCATCGCCCGCCGTCGCGAGCGCGCGAGCGCTCGGCTGGGCGGTGCTCGCCCCCGACGCGCGCGGCACCGGCGAGAGCGCAGCCGGGGAGTTCGAGCTCGCGACGGCCGCGTGGATGCTCGACGCGCGATCTGCTCGCGATGCGCATCGACGACGTCCTGGCCGCCGTCCAGTGGATCTCGGAGCGCTACTCGACCGGACAGCAGCTCAATGCGCGCCGGATCGCCCTCTGGGGATCGGGCGCGTTCGGCCTGATCGCCCTGCTCGCGGCGGTCCTCGACGAGCGGATCGCGGGCGCCGCGAGCGGCCCGTTCGCCGAGAGCCTCGAAGGGCTCCTGGTCGAGAGCCCCGCGATCACGCCGATGGCGTTTCCGTTCGCCGCGCTCGAGACGTTCGATCTGGCCGATCTCGTGCGCCTCTGCCGGCCGCGGCCGCTGCACGTGGCAGGGCCCTCGAGCGATCCCGCCGCCGTCGTGGACGCCCTGCTCGGCGCCGTCGAGGCCGCCGCATGATCCGGGAGCTGGCCGACGGGATCTGGAGTTGCGAGCAGGACGACGGCCCGCGCATCGTGCGCCAGGTCGCGATCGCAGGCGACGATGCGGTGCTGCTGGTCGACACCGGACTGCCCGGGGGCCCGGCCGAGGAGCTGCTGCCGCTCGTGGCGCGGCTCGGCCGGCGCGAGCTGGTCGTCCTCATCACGCACCCCGACAGCGACCATCTCGGCGGGACGGCCGAGCTGCTGGCGGAGCGCCCGGACGCGCGCGTGCTCGCCGGCGGCCCCGACCTCCCGCTCGTCGGCGACCCGGAGCGCATGATCCGCGAGCGCTACGCGCGCTTCGCCGAGCGCGACGACGTGCCCTTCGGCCAGGCGGCGGCCGAGCGCGCCCGCAGCCGTGCCGGCCTCCCCTTCGAGGGCGCCGAGGCAGCCGAGGACACACGGGTCGAGCTCGGCGGCCGCACGGCCGAGATCGTCCCCACGCCCGGTCACAGCCCCGGGCACGTCGCGGCGTGGATCCCGGGCGCGGGGTTCCTGGCCGCAGGCGATGCGGTGATGGGCACCGGGATCCCGAAGCGCGACGGCACGTTGCTGATCCCGCCGATGTATGCGCCGCCCGCCGCCTACGCCGAGACGATCGAGCGCATCCGCTCGCTGCCCGTGAGCACCCTCGCGAGCGGGCACGAGCCGATCCTGGAAGGCGAGGCGATCGGGGCGTTCCTCGACGCCAGCAGCGCGGCGAGCGAGCGGCTGGCCGGGCTCGTCGCCGCAGCGCTCGACGAGACGCCGCAGACGCTGCTCGAGCTGTGCCGCCGGATCCACGCGGCGTACGGGGGCCTCCCGGAGGAGCGCGTCGCCGATCTCGCGCTCACCGTCGACGGCCACCTCGAAGACCTGCTCGCGGCAGAGCTCGCCGTGCTCGCCTCCGACCACCCGCGCCGCTTCCGGAGCGTCCCATGAAAGTCACCCGGATCCGCCAGACCATCGTCGCGATCCCGCAGAAGCGGGCCTACCGCTCGAGCTGGCGGCGGAGCGGGCACGGCACCACGGCGCTCCAGTCCGTCCTCGTCGAGATCGACACCGACGAGGGCGTGACCGGCATCGGCGAGTCCCCGGTCGTGTGGGCCGGTCAGGCCGACGTCACGCGCGCCCTCATCGCCGGCGTCGAGCACCTCGTCGTCGGCGCCGATCCGCTCGAGAACGACATCATCCGGCGCCGGCTCTACGCCGAGACGGGCATGGCGCACCTCGGCACGCAGGGCATCTCGTGGGCGCTCTCGGGCATCGACACGGCGCTCTGGGACATCGTCGGCCGCGTCGCCGGCCAGCCCCTGCACCGGCTCTGGGGCGGCGCCTGGCGCGATCGCTCGGCGTTCTATGCCGACCTCGTCCCGGGCGATCCCGAGGAGATGGCCGAGGACGCGCTCGCGTGGGTCGAGCGCGGCTTCCGCACGATGTATCTCAAGGTCGGCTTCGCGCCGGACATCGACGAGGCGCGCGTCCGCGCCGTGCGCGCCGCGGTCGGGGACGGCCCCCGCATCCGCATCGACGCGAACGCCGCCTGGTCGCCCGCGCTCGCGCTGCGGATGCTGCAGCGCCTCGCCGGCCACGACGTCGAGTACGCCGAGCAGCCGCTGCCGGCGGGCGATCCGGCCGAGATGGCACGCCTGCGCGCGCGCTCCCCCGTGCCGATCCTGGCGCACGAGTCGAGCCTCACGCTCGAGGGGACGCTCGCCGTGATCCGCTGCGGAGGCGCCGACGCGCTGCAGCTCGACCCGCGCTTCGACGCGGGCATCGCGGGCGCGCGCACGGCCGCGCAGGTCGCCGAGTCGGCCGGGCTCCCGGTCGTGACGCACACGTTCGGCGAGACCGGCGTCGGCACGGCGCTGATGCTCCAGCTGCACGCGGCGCACCGCAACTTCGTGCTCGACAACCAGACCTACTACCCCAACCTGACCGACGACGTCATCCTCGGGGGCCCGCTCGAGTTCGACGGACCGTTCCTCGCGGTGCCGACCGGCCCCGGACTCGGCGTCGACCTCGACCGCGAGCGCGTCGCCCACTGGGCGGCCTACTACGAGCGCGAGGTCGCCGGCCGTCCCCCGCAGGAGCTCGGCGACCGCTACTACGACCGCGACTACCTCATCCGGCCGCACATCTAGGCGTTCTGAGTCGGAAGTTCGGTCTGCGAACTTCCGACTCAGGACGCTAGTCGAGGGACGGTGCCTCCGGGAGCACCTGCCCGCCGTCCACGACGATCGTCTGGCCCGTGACGTAGCCGGCCTCGGGCGAGGCCAGGTAGCGCACCGCCCAGCCGACGTCCTCGGCCGTCCCGAAGCGCTTCATCGGGATCGACGAGAACATCAGGCGCCGGTGCTCCTCGCTCGTCTCGTCGAGCCCCGGCGTCTCGACGTTGCCCGGCATGACGGCGTTCACGGTGATCCCGCTCGTGGCGAGCTCGACGGCAGCGGAGCGCATCAGCCCGAGCATCGCGGCTTTCGATGCGCCGTAATGGGAGTAGCCGACCTGCCCCGTGATCGGCCCGGTGATCGAGGACGTCAGCACCACGCGGCCGTAGCCGCGCGAGAGCATCGCGGGCGTGCAGGCCTGCAGCGCGTACAGCGCGCCCTTGACGTTGATGCCCATGACGCGCTCCCAGACCTCGTCGTCGATGTCGGCGAGCTCGGTGTGCGGGTAGATGCCGGCGTTGGCGGCGAGGATGTCGATGCGCCCGTAGGCCGCGAGCGCCGCGGCCGCCAGGGCTTCGACCGAGGCCCGCTCGGTCACGTCGGTCGCGACGGCGAGGGCGCCCTCCCCCAGTTCCGCGGCGGTGAGCGCGGCGGCCTCCGCGTCGATGTCGGCGATGACGACGCGCGCGCCCTCGGCGGCGAGCACCGCCGCGATGCCGCGGCCGATGCCCCGTGCGGCGCCGGTGACGACTGCGACCTGATCGGTGAGTGGCTGCATGAGCAGGCGACTATAGTCGCGCCGATGCAGCGCTTCCTCGCGCGAGACGCGAAGTTCTCCTACAGCCCCGGCCACGCGGCGATCGGGACCGTGCAGCCGGGCGAGCGGTTCGAGGTCGAGTCCGTCGAGGGCTTCTACAACTCGTTCGCATCGGCGTCCGACTTCACGCCCGAGCGCTACGCGGAGGCGGAGAAGCTCAAATGGGCCGTGACCGGGCCGATCTCCGTGGCCGGCGCCGGCGCGGGCGATGCCGTCGCGGTGACGATCCACGCCGTCGAGGTCACGACGCCCGGCGTCGTCGTCTACGGCGGCTACACCGCCGAGGAGCCGCTCGAGTGGTGGGACGACGAGAGCGCCTGCGCCGTCTATCCCGCGCAGGGCGGCACGCTGCGCTTCGACGAGCGCACGACGCTGCCGACCCGCCCGCTGATCGGCTGCCTGGCCGTCGCGCCGGCCGAGGGCGAGCTGCACGCGAAGCTCCAGGGCCGCTACGGCGGCAATCTCGACTGCCGCGAGATCCGCGCCGGCGCGACCCTCGTCCTGCCCGTGGAGCACGCCGGCGGCGGGCTCTACTTCGGCGATTGCAAGGCGCTCATGGGCGACGGTGAGATCGTCGGCCCGCCCGAGGTCGGCGCGCTCGTCACCGCGAGCGCCGAGCCGCGGCGACGTCCCGCATCGATGACCTGGCCGCGGATCGAGACGGCCGAGAGCATCACGACGCTCGTCTCGGGCCGGCCGCTCGAGTGGAGCGCGCGCCAGGCCTACCGCGAGCTGCTCGAATGGGTCGTCGAGGACTACGCGATCGACCGCTCCCAGGCCGCCCTGCTGCTCGCGATGGTCGCGCACGCCGGTATCTGCCAGATCAGCAACACCGACTACACGGCGTACTGCGTCGCTCCGCGCGACGCGCTCGAGCCCTACCGCGCCTAACGGACGAGGCCGCGGGCGGAGACGTCGATCACGTGGTCGACGACGCCGTCGCGCACGGCCAGCAGGCCCTCGTGGAGGTTGACGCAGCCGCAGGCGTGGTTCGGGATCACCTGCAGGTGGTCGCCGAGCGCGGGAAGCTCGCTCACGCCGGCGACGCCCACGTACCCGTGCTCCTCGTTGATCGTGTGCAGGTCGGCGCCCGGCAGATCGACGATCGAGCCGTTGCCGCCGTCGGGATGCGAGTCCGACGTCAGCGTCTTGGAGCCCGCGTCGATCACGATCTGATCCGGGACGGCATTCGAGATGACGGTCACCTCGACCCACAGCGCGCACTTCTCGAGCGGCTCCTCGTTGCGATCGAGCAGGGCGTAGGTGCCGGAGCGCAGCTCGTTGACGCACGTCTCGTGGGTCAGGTAGCGCGTCGGGGTCGAGCCGCCCGAGATGCGATCGCTGCGCAGGCCGGCGGCGGCGAATGCATCGCGCGCCTCGCGCAGCAGGGCGTCGAACTCCTCGACGCGCGCGCGGATCGTCGCGGCGTCGCCGCGGCAGTGGCCCGGATAGCAGCTGATGCCCGCCACCTCGACGGCCGGCAGGCGCGAGAGCTCCTGCGCGAGCGCGAGCGCGCCGGCCGCGGTCGTCTGCCCCGTGCGATGCAGCCCGACGTCCATCTCCACGAGCAGCTCCGCCGTCGCTCCGCGGCGCTGCAACGCCGCTGCGAGGCCCTCGGCGGGGGCGATGCCGTCGACGGCGACCGTCAACTCGAGCCCCTCGGCCGCGAGCCCGGCGAGGCGATCCCACTTGTCGGCGCCGAACGGCGGGTAGTGCACCAGGATGCGGGGCGCGCCGGCCTCCGCGAAGACCTGCGCCTCCCCCGTCTTCGCGACCGTCAGACCGCCCGCGCCCAGCGCCAGCTGCCGCAGGCCGATCTCGGGCGACTTGTGCGTCTTCGTGTGCGGCCAGAGCGCGATCCCGTGCCGGTCCGTGTACGACTGCAGGTCCTGCAGGTTCGCGTCGAGGCGGTCGAGATCGACCACCGCGACGGGGGTCTCGACCTCGCTCAGGGGCCGCCCGACCTGCGCCGCGAGCAGTTCCAACGTCCGATCGGCTGCGCTGCGCACGGCCCGGAGCATAGTGAAACGCCCGTCCGAGCGGTAAGCTCCGCGCATGGGACTCACTAATCCGATGCACCTGCTCGTGCTCGTCATCATCATCGCGCTGGTGTTCGGGTCGTCGAAGCTGCCGGAGATCGCGCGCTCGGCCGGCAAGCACACACGTGAGGCCAAGGACGGCGTCGCCACGTTCAAGGAGGAGATGAGCCTCGGTGACGACCATCCGCTCAACGAGGTCAGGGACACGCTCCGCTCGGCGAACCCGAAGAACATCGTGAAGGACGCGGCCAAGAAGGTCGTGACTCCCACCGAGCCCCCCAAGAAGCCCTAGCACGAGACGACTGAGCGAGCTGAGGACCGCTCGATGGCCGCTCCGGCCGTCCAGATCACGCGGCGAACCCACCGGCAACGGTGTGGTGGCTCTGGGGTGACCCGTGGGCAGGGTGTGCTCGCCGTCAACGCCTCGCGTGTTACAAACGCGCCGTGAACACGTCTCTCACACTCATCGTCATCGTCGTCGGCACGGCGCTGTTCTTCGATTACACGAACGGCTTCCACGACACGGCGAATGCGATGGCGACGACGATCGCCACGCGGGCCCTCAAACCGCGCCTCGCCGTCGCGCTCGCGTCGATCCTCAACTTCGCCGGGGCATTCATCTCCGTCTCCGTCGCGGCGACGATCGCCTCGGGCATCGTCGAGCAGGATCTCGTGACCGTGCCGATCGTCTTCGCAGGGCTCGTCGGGGCCATCACGTGGAACCTGACGACCTGGTTCTTCAGCATCCCCTCGTCCTCGTCGCACGCCCTCATCGGTGGCGTGCTGGGCGCGATGATCGCCGCCGTCGGAACGGACGCGGTGATCTGGAGCGGCATCCTCGTCGAAGGTCATCATCCCCGCTCTGCTCGCGCCGTTCATCTGCGGCGGAGCGGCGTACCTCGCCACGCGACTCTCCTACGGCCTCACGAAGAGGATCCCCGAGGAGCATGCGTCCCGCGGCTTCCGGCTCGGCCAGCTCGGGTCGAGCTCGCTCGTGGCGCTCGCCCACGGCACGAATGACGCGCAGAAGACGATGGGCGTCGTCACCCTCACGCTGATCGCCGGCGGTCGCCTCGGCGCCGACGATCCCATTCCCTTCTGGGTGAAGCTCGCCTGCGCCGCGGCGATCGGGCTCGGGACGTTCTCCGGCGGCTGGCGCGTGATCAGGACGCTCGGCACGCGCGTCACCGCGATCCAGCCGCCGCAGGGGTACTCCTCGGAGAGCAGCTCCTCGGCCACGATTCTCGCGTCCTCGTACTTCGGCTTCTCGCTCTCGACCACCCAGGTCGTGTCGGGCGGCATCATGGGAGCCGGGCTCGGCAGGGCCGGCGGCAAGATCCACTGGAGGGTCGTGCGCGGCATGGCGGTCGCGTGGATCCTCACCCTCCCGGCGGCGGGCCTGATGGGCGCGCTCGGGCACGAGGGCATCGCGGCGTTCCCGAGCGACACCGCAGGCGTCGTCGCCGTCGGCGTCGTCGCGTCGATCATCGCCTGCACGCTCTTCGGGCTCGCCCGGCGGACGGATCACGTCAACGCGAAGAACGTCATCGAGACCCTGGAACCGGGCACACCACCCAGCACGCCCGTCTCGGTGGGGGCCCCCGCGTGATCATCGCCAGCTTCCAGGACTACCTGCCGGTCTCGGACATCCTCAGGATCGTCGCCGTGTGCCTCGCGGTCGCAGTCGTCGCCCCCGCCGCCGCGGCGCTCGTCATCACCGGTTTCGAAGCCCAGGCGAGCGCCGAGCAAGCGGGCCGCTCGCGCGCGTTCGGCGACCTGCGCATCGCGCTCGGCGTGGTCGTCGTCGTGGCGATGATCATCGTCGGCCTGTACGCCATGAGCGACAAGTGAGCTCGCTGGGCGGCCCCATCCTCCTCTGCTATGACGGCTCGGAGGACGCGGCAGCCGCGATCGAGGCGGTCGGGCCCCACGTCGCCGGCCGCGAGGCCGTCGTGGCGTGCTTCTGGCAGCCGTTCGCCCAGGTCGCCAGCCGCTTCGCGGTCAGCATGCTCGAGGTCGTGCAGGACCCCTCCGACATCAACGAGCGCGAAGCCGGTCTCGCACGGGCGCTCGCCGACCAGGGCGTCGGCATCGCGCGCGCCGCAGGCATTCCCGCCGAGGGCCGGGCGATCGAGGTGAGCAGGCCGATCGACGAGGCGATCATCGCCTACGCCGAGGAAGTCGACGCCCCCATGATCGTGCTGGGCTCGCGCGGGCGCTCCGGCATCGGCTCGATGCTTCTCGGAGACGTCGCTCAAGACGTCGTGCAGCGCTCCACCCGCATGGTCGTCCTCGTGCCCTCGCCGGGGCTCTCGGGCCGCCGGCGCGCCGAGCTCGCCGAGCACGCCGACGGCGACTGATCAGCTGCGCGTGACGGCCTGGAGGGCCGCGCCGGTGCCGCCGTCGATGCGCAGCGTCGCGCCGTTGATGTGGGCAGCCTCGGCGGAGGCGAGAAACGCGACCGCGGCGGCGACGTCCTCCCCGGTCGCGAAGGCGCCGCTCGCGGTCGCCCGCCAGCCGGCCGCGTCGTCGCCCTCCATCCCCGGCAGCGTGTTGCCGGGACAGAGCGCGTTTGCGCGGATCCCGTGCGGCGCGCCCTCGGCGCCCAGGAGCTCGGCGATCGCGACCACGCCGGCCTTGACCGCGGAGTAGGCCGGAATGCGATGGGAGCCGCGGATCGCCGAGTCCGACGCGATCAGCACCATCGCTCCCCCACCCTGGCCCCGCATCGCCGCGAAGAGCGCTCGCCCGTAGCGGAACGTCGCCGTCAGGTTCGTCTCGACGAGGCGCTCGAAGTCCTCGTCGCTCGTCTCAGCGAGCGGGCCGCGGACGAGGATCCCCGCGTTGGCGACGAGCAGATCGACGCGGCCCAGATGCTCGAGCGCGAACTCGACCGATGCATCGCAGGCGGCGCGATCGCCGGCGTCGGCCCGCCGGAAGACGGCGCCGGTGGCGTGCTCGAGCTCGGCACCGCGCCGCTCGTCACGACCGCAGAAGACGACGGCGTAGCCGTCCGCGCGCAGCCGGCGGACGATCGCGGAGCCGATGCCGCCGGTGCCGCCGGTCACGAGCGCCGTGCGGTTCATACGCCCGCCTCGCCTGCGACCGTGTTGGCGCGCAGCGCGGCGCGCATGCCGCCGTCCACGAGCAGGTCGACGCCCGTGATCGACCGCGCCTCCGGGCTCGCGAGGAACGAGACGGTCGCCGCGACGTCGCGGGCGTGGACGAGGCGGCCGAGCGGCGGTCGCGTCCAGCCCGAGGTGTCCGGCAGCGTCTCGCGTCCGCCGACCGTCGTCACCATGCCGGGCTCCGTGTCACCGGGGCACACCGCGTTGACGCGCACCCCGGAAGGGCCCGCCTCGACGGCGAGCATCCGCGTGAGCATGATCAGCGCGCGCTTCGAGACCGAGTACGCGCCGATCGGCGTCTCGCCCCAGACACCGGCATCGGACGCGATGAGCACCATCGACCCGCCCGCCGCACGCAGCGCCGGCAGCGTCGCGCGGGCGTAGCGGAACGGGGCGACGAGATTCGTCGACATGACGGTGTCCCACTGCTCGTCGGTCGTCTCCGAGAGCGTCGCGGCGCACAGCACGCCCGCATTCAGGACCGCGAGATCGAGGCCTCCCAGCCGGTTGACGGCTTCGGCGACCGATGCCGCCACGGCCTCGGCATCGCGGGCGTCGGCACGCAGGAAGGCGCCTCCCGTGCTCGACGCGACGCGCTCCCCGCGGGTCCGGTCGCGGCCGGTGAAGACGACTCGGGCGCCCTCCGCGACCAGCAGCGTGACGATCGCCTCTCCGATCCCGGACGTGCCGCCGGTGACGAGCGCGCGCAGATCGGCATGCCGTGCCATTCGTGCAATTGAACCAGGCCGCATACCCGTTGGAGGGACGAGAACTGCCTCGCGGGGGAGTTCGATGTGTTTTCGGGCTTCCGAGGGGCAGCCCATCCATGCGCCGCCTTCTCCGCATCCGCCGGCTCGTCTCCGCCGCGGCCCTCGCCGCGCTCGTCGCCGTGCCCGCAACAGCCGGGGCTGCCCAGGTCGACGTCGGAGGGCTCAACGGCGGCTTCAGCGGCGGGACGGACGGCTGGACGTCGACCGCCTCCTGCGCTCCGCTCTGCAGCGTGACGAACGGGTTCGATCCCGCAGGCGCGAGCGACCCCGGGTCGGCCTCGGTCGTCTACACGACGCTCGGGGGCCTGCTCGGCGGACTCGCGACCGGCACGAGCACCTGGACGTCGCCGAGCTTCACGTGGACGAATCCGGAACCGGGGAGCGCCTCGCTCACGCTCCAGCGCAAGGCCGCGATCGGCGGTCTGCTCACGCTCGGAGGCACCGCGAACGCTCGCGTCCAGCTGCGCGACGTCACGGCCGGAACGATCACGACGCTCGCCAGCGAGGCGATCTCGGCGGCCGATACGTCGTTCGGGAAGCACTCGCTCGCGATCGAGCCGTCGCTGCTCGAGCAGGGGCACTCCTACCGCGTCGTGCTGACGACGAACCTCGCGGTCGCCGCCCTGCTGAGCGGCGTCCGCGTCTCCTACGACGACGTGGCGATCACCGGCGTCGTCGCCGACGCCGGAGGCGGCGGCACGAGCAATACCGGCACGAGTGGCGGCAACGGCGGGGCGAACGGCTCCGGCTCCGACCCCGCCACGCCCGCGGGCCCGGCTGCCGCACTGCCGATGCGGCTCGCCGCACCGCGCGTGGTCCGCTTCACGCCGGGAAGGTCGGTGACGATCCGGATCCGCGCGACGCGAGGGGGAAAGCCCGTCAAGCGCGTCGTCGTGACCCTGCGCGTGGGCGGCGCGACGCAGCGCGTCTCGACCGACCGTGACGGCTACGCGTCCGTGAAGCTGACGCGTCGCGGCCGCGCAGCGCTGCGCATCACGTTCCGCGCGGGCACGGCGACGGCGACGACCTGGGCGCGAGCGCGCGCGTGAGCACGCCCGGCGACGCCTTCGACAACGTCCTGCCGTTCCGGCGGCGCGTCCTGCTCGGAGCGTTCGTCGCCGGCCTGGCACTCGTCTCCGTCGCCGGCGGGCTCGCCTGGCACCAGTACGACGACGCGCGGGCGAGCGCCGTCAAGGACGCCAGCGCGCGCGTCGTCCTGGCGGCGGCGATGGTCGACTCGTACTACAGCGGCGAGTTGACGACCCTCTCCACGATCGCCGAGGCACCTCCGGTGATCGCGAGGGACACCGTCGCGATGCGCGCGTACCTCCGTCGCGTCCAGCCCCGGACCGGCGGCCCGTTCGGAGGCGGCGTCGGCTGGATCGATCGCACCGGCATCTACCGCGTCTCGAGCACGGCATCCCCCGCACTCGGTCAGAGCGTCGCCGACCGCTCGTACTTCAAGTCCGTGATGGCGACGGACGCGCCGTTCGTGAGCGAGGGCATCTCGGCGCGCAGCTCAAAACGACGGATCATCGTGCTCGCGGTGCCCACCCACGACGCCCGCGGGAACATCACGGGCATCCTCGCGGGCGCACTGCTCGTCAAGAAATTCGACCTCAGGGCCGGAACGGACGATCTCGGCTTCCGCGGCCTCGCGGTGCTCGACCGCCAGGGCCGCGCCGTGTTCGACGATTCCGGCCCGCCCGCGAACACCGCGCTCGCGCGCGAGTTGCGCGAGCGCCAGGTCGGACTGCTCGAGAGCTCCCGAGGGCTGGATGGCCGGGACGACCACCTCGTCGCGTTCGCGACGGCCTCGCTGCCGGGCTGGACGATCGTCATCGACCGGCCGCGCGCCGACATCTTCGCGGCCGCGCGCCGCGCGCTCTTCCTCGAGCTCGCCCTGACCGCCGCCGCGGCGGGCATCGTCTTCTGCCTGATCGGCTGGCTGCTCCTGCGCGCACGCCGCGAGGCCGATCGCCAGAGTGCGCGCGCGCGTCAGCGCGGCGACCTCTCGCACGCGCTCGGCGTCGCGTCGGTCGCGGCCGACGTCTCGGCGGGCCTCGCCGCGGTGCTCGCGACGGCGTACCCCGACGGGCTCTCGGTCGTCGCGCTCGAGGCCGAGGATCGGCTGGGGCTCCAGCTCGCCGCCGTGGGAGGCTCCGAGCTCTGCGGCAGCCTCGCCCCTGATCTCATCACGGCACATCCGACGACCGTCGCCTACGAGTCGGGCAGCGCGTTCGCGATCGAGACCGAGGCGCAGCTGCGGGAGGGGTATCCCGAGATCCACTCCGCCTGCGGCGGCGTCGTGCGCTCGCTGTACTGCGCTCCGCTGCGCGTGCAGGGCACGCGCGCGATCGGTGCGCTCTGCCTGCTCTTCGGCGACGAGCGCCGCCTCGACGAGAAGGAGCGCGAGCACGTCGCCTGGTGCGCCGAGGAGGCCGCAGAGGCGCTCGGGCGGGCGCGCAGCTACGAGCACGAGCACGCCGTCGCGGTGAGCCTCCAGCGCAGCCTGCTGTCGCAGGACCTGCCCGAGATCGAAGGTGTCGAGCTGCTCGGCCGCTACCAGGCGGGCGGCGCGGGCCTCGAGGTCGGCGGCGACTGGTACGACGTCGTGCGCCGCTGCGACGGCATCGTCCACATCACGGTCGGAGACGTCGCCGGTCGCGGCATCAGCGCCGCCGTGCTGATGGGGCAGATGCGCAACGCGTTCCGCGCGTATGCCTACGACCACGCCTCGCCCGCCGAGCTGTTGCGGCGCATGCGCCGGCACATCACGGGCGACGAGATGGCGACTGCCGTGTGCCTGACGCTCGACCCGTACACGCGAGAGCTCACGTACGCCTCCGCGGGACATCCGCCCTCGCTCCTCTGCGACGCGAGCGGAGTGGTGACGCGCCTCGACCGCGCCGGCGCCCCGCCACTCGGCTTCGCCAAGGCCGAGACGATCCACGAGGTCGACGTCGCGCTCGGCCCCGGGGCGACGCTGGTCGCCTACACCGACGGACTCATCGAGCGCCGCGGCTGGAGCATCGACGTCGGTATCGACCTGCTGGCCGAGGTCCTCGGTGCGTCGGCGGCGCGAGACGCCGACGAGCTGGCCGCGACGATCGTCGCGGACGTCGCCGCCACGGTCGACTCGGGCGACGACATCGCCCTCCTGATCGTCCGCCTCGCCGGCGTGCCCGCGCGCATGGACGTGGAGATCCCGGGCGACCCGGCGATGCTCGGCGCCCTGCGCCGCCGCCTGCGGACGTGGCTCACGCTCCGCGGCCTCGGCGAGGAGGAGCTGCACGACGCCGTGCTCTCGATCAGCGAGGCCTGCAACAACGCCATCGAGCACGCCTATCTCGGTCAGCCGGGCACGATCCGCCTCGTGCTCGAGCACCGCTCCGACGCGCTCGACATCACGATCCAGGATCACGGTCGCTGGCGCGACGACGAGCCCGGACCCGAGCGCGGCCGCGGGCTTCAGATCATGCGCGCCGTGATGCACGACGCGAGGATCGAGCACGCGCCCGGCGGCACGCGCGTGATGCTCACCCGGCGGCTCAACGGCTGATCAGGCCGCTTCGTCGCCGCGCAGCGGCACCGACTCGGGCAGTGCGAAGCGCGGGAAGATCTCCGGCGTCACGAACGCGGTCACCGTCGCGATGCGGTCGCCGCGGATCGTCAGCACGTCGATGACGCCCGGGACGTAGCACTGCCGCTCGGCGCTGTGGATGTAGCACCCGACCGCAGCCTGCCCGTTGGCGCTCGTCGCGACGTGACGCCACGTGTCCCCGTTGAGCGCGTGATCGCGCAGGAACGCGAAGATCGCGTCGGGGCCGTCGAACCAGCTCGACCACGGCGGCATCGACCAGGTCGCGTCCTCGGTCAGCATCGCGACGACGGCGTCGATGTCGGCGCGCTCCATCGCATCGGCGTAGCGCCGCACGAGCCCCTCGAGCTCCGGCTCGCCCAACGCGCGACGGGCCTCCTGCTGGCTCTGCTCGGGCAACTGCCCGGCGAGCGCCTTGCGGGCGCGCTGCAGCGAGCTGTTGACCGAGGCGACGCTCGTGTCGAGCGCCTCGGAGACCTCGCGCGCCGAGAAGCCGAGCACCTCGCGCATGATCAGGACGGCGCGCTGGCCCGCCGGCAGCAGCTGGAGCGCCGCGACGAACGCGAGCTCGAGGCTCTCGCGCCGCTCGTAGCGCGCCGCCGGCGCCGCGAAGCCGTCCGCGACGCCCAGCTGCGCGTCGGGATACGGATCGATCCAGACCGACTCGACGAGCGGCACCTCCTCGCTCGCGAACGGATCGCCCGCCTTGCCGTACCCGATCGGCAGGTGCCGCGGAGGCCTGCGCTCGATGACGTTGAGGCAGGTGTTGGTCGCGATCCGGAAGAGCCAGTTGCGCAGCGAGCTGCGCTCCTCGAACCGCGCCAGTCCTCGCCAGGCCCTGAGCAGGGAGTCCTGCAGCGCGTCCTCGGCGTCCTGGACCGACCCGAGCATGCGGTAGCAGTGCGCGTGCAGCTCGCCGCGATGCGGCTCGACCAGGCCCCGGAAGGCGTCCTCGTCGCCCTGGCGGGCAGCCGCGAGCAGCGTTCGCGGCGCCTCGCCGGCCTGTGTCGGAGTCGTAGTCATCCTCGACGACTGTAGACCCGCGCCGCCGCGAAAACTCATCGCGGGCGGCGCCGCGATGAGTCGAGCGCCTCATCCGTGTCTAACGGGCTGTATCGACACCGACGGAAGGAACGCATGATGCCGCCCGCCTCCTGGACGCTGTTCGCAGCCGACCCCCCGCGACCGGTTCGCCCGGTCTACGACATCCCGCCCGTGATCCGCCGCAAGCCCCGGCGGCGCCTGTTCGGCTTCCTGGAGCGCGTTTCACCCGAAGCGCGCTCCTATAGTCCGACGCGTGCAGGCAGCCGTGTGCCACGCGTTCGGCGAGCCGCTCGTCGTCGAGGAGGTCGAGCTCGACGCGCCGCGGCCGGGCGAGGTGCGCGTGCGCGTCGCGGCCTGCGCCGTGTGCCACAGCGACGTCGCCTACGCCTCGGGCGCCTGGGGTGGGAGCGTGCCCGCGATCTACGGGCACGAGGCCGCGGGCGTCGTCGAGGAGGTGGGCGGCGAGGCCGGCGAGCTCCGGCCCGGCGATCACGTCGTCGTCACGCTGGTGCGCGTCGTGCGGTGCCTGCCACACCTGCCGCCGCGGCCAGCCGGCGCTGTGCGAGACGCGCTTCGCGCTCGACGAGCGGAGCCCGCTGCGAACGCGCGGGCGGTGACGAGATCGCCCAGGGCCTGCGCACCGCCGCATTCGCCGAGCACGTCGTCGTGCACCACTCGCAGGCGGTGCGGGTTCCGCGCAGAGCTGCCGCTCGACCGCGCATGCCTGCTCGCCTGCGGCGTCGTCACCGGCTACGGAGCGGTCGTCAACACCGCCGGAATGGCGGCGGGTGACAGCGCGGTCGTGATCGGCGCCGGCGGCGTGGGCCTGAACTGCATCCAGGCCGCGGCGCTCGCCGGCGCCGAGCCGATCGTCGCGATCGACCTCGCCGCCGAGCGGCTGGCGACGCGCCACCGCGTTCGGTGCGACGTGCGTCGTCGACCCGGCCGGCGATGACGCGCGGCAGGTCGTGCGCGGCCTCACCGAGGGTCGCGGTGCCGACTGCGTCCTGGTCGCCGCGGGCTCGACGGCGGCCGTCGAGCTCGCTCTGCAGCTCGTGCGACGCGGCGGGACGGTCGTCATCGCCGGCATGCCCGCCTCCGGTGCAACCGCGGCGTTCGACCCGGGCGGGATTGCCGCACGACGGCATCCGCATCCTCGGCAGCAAGCTCGGCTCGACGCGCCCGCAGATCGACATCCCCGCGCTCGCCGGGCTCTACCTCGAGGGCCGCCTGCGGCTCGACGAGCTGATCTCGTCGCGCTCGCCGCTCTCGGCCATCAACGACGCGCTCGGATCCGCCGCGCGCGGCGAGGCGTTGCGAGCGGTGATCGCGTTCTGAGCCGGCTCGCGGCCCTCGTGCTCGCCGCGCTCGCGCTCGCCGGCGCCGTGCGCGGCGTCCTCGCCCGCTCGGGACGCCGCCGGAGAGCCACCGCCGGAGTGGGCCGCGAACGCGGGCGGGTGGCCGGCGCACAACCGCGACCTCGGCAACACGAGGGCCACGACGCGGACGCCGATCGACGCGCGCACGGTCGCCGGCCTGAAGGTCGCATGGCGGTTCGCGATCCCGGGCACGAGCTCGTTCGGCGCCTTCGCCTCGACGCCGATCGCACTCGGCGACACCATCTACCTGCAGGATCTGAACTCGAACGTCTACGCGCTCGACCGCGCGACGGGGCGGCTGCGCTGGAGGCACGCGTTCGATCAGCCGAACGTCGGCCCGAACGGCGTCTCCTACGGCTGGGGCCGCCTCTACGGCGCGACGACGACGGATGCCTTCGCGCTGGATCCGAAGACGGGGAAGCTGCTGTGGACGCGCACGCTCGTGCGCAACGAGCACGAGGGCATCGAGATCGCGCCCCAGTTGTTCGACGGCACCGTCCTCTTCAGCACGGTGCCGAGCAACGTCACGGGCTCGTACCGCCCGGGGACGCTCGGGGTCGTCTGGGCGCTCGACGCCGCGACGGGCGCGCCGAGGTGGCACTTCGACACGGTCGAGGGCGGCGCGGCGCTGTGGGGCAAGCCGGACGTCAACGGCGGCGGCGGCCTCTGGTATCCGCCCGCCGTCGACGACCGGGGCCGCGTGTTCCTCGCCGTCGGCCAACCCGGCGCCGTTCCCGGGCACGAAGGAGTACCCGAACGGGTCGAGCCGGCCAGGCCCGAATCTGTACACCAACTCGCTCGTCGCGCTCGACGGGAAGTCCGGGAAGCTGTTGTGGTACCGGCAGGCCGTCCCGCACGACCTGCGCGACTACGACCTCGCCATCTCCCCCATCCTGACCCGGCTGACCGTGAATGGGACCGCCGTCCGCGCCGTGATCACCGCGGGCAAGATGGGCAGGGTCTACGCCTACCGCGCCGCCGACGGCAAGCCGCTCTGGAGCACCTCCGTCGGCAGGCACCAGAACGACACCGGGCCGCTGACGAAGGACTTCGTGCCGGTCTACCCCGGCACGCTCGGCGGCGTCGAGACGCCCATGGCGCTCGCCGGCAAGCGGGTCTTCGTCCCGTGGGTCGACCTCGCGACGAGAACGAGCGCGACGTCGTCGAACGGCACGGACCCGCTGCGCGAGGGCCGCGGCGGGCTCGCGGCGCTCGACGCGGCCACGGGGCGCGTGCTCTGGCAGCGCCGGCTTCCCTCGATGGCGTTCGGTGCCGCGACCGTCGCCAACGACGTCGTCTTCACGAGCACGTACGACGGCACGATCTACGCGTTCGCGACGGCCACGGGCAGGCAGCTGTGGAAGACGAAGGCGCGCGCGGGCATCAACTCGTTCCCGGCGATCGCGGGCGACACCCTTCTGGTCGGCGCGGCTGCGCCCGGCTTCTTCGAGCACCCGCGCTTCGAGCTGATCGCCTACTCGCTCGGCTGATCGGCGCTGAGCCCGCGGCCCTCGAAGAGCGCGTCGACGGCCGAGTCGAGCGGCAGCGTCGGCGGCGGCACGGTGATGTCCGCGTCACCGGCGTGATCGGTGCCCTCGAGCAGCTCCCCGTGCTGGCGAACGAAGGCGCAGAGCCCGAGCAGGAGACGCTCGTACTCGTCCTCGCGGAACTCGTCCACGGCGAGCGTCACCGCGTTGTCGAGCAGCAGAAGATCCTGCTCCGCCACGTCCGGCAGAAGCCACCGTCCCTCACCTGCGATGCGCACGATCAACCCGCCTCCCGGGCGAAGTTGCGTTTCGCGATAGACGTATGCCTCCGCAAGCATACCCTTCTGTCCCCCGTCCGAGGGACGAGCAAACGTTCCCTAGGCGGTCGGAGCCGGCTCTACGCTCGCCCCGGGCGGCGTCGGCCGCATCGTCAGGGCGGCCACGACCGCCGCCGCGAGCGCGACACCGGCAGCCGACGAGATACGCGATGCGGAGGGCATCGGTGAACGCGTGCTGGAATGCCGCGAGCGCCGATTCCGACGCACCGCTCGCCGGGCGTCAGCACCTCCGGGACGCGCCCGTAGACGATCGCGCCGAGCACCGCGATTCCGAAGACGATGCCGACGTTGCGCGCAGCGCTCGCGATTCCGGCGGCCACGCCCGCCTGGTCGCGCGGCATGCTCGAGACGGCCACGGTGCTGACCGGAGCGCTCAGCACCGCGTACCCGAAGCCCACCACGAGGTAGGCCAGGAGCAGCCAGCCGATCGCGGCCCCGTCGACCAGCAGGGCGAGCCAGGCCGCACCCGCAGCGAGGCCGAGCATGCCGCCGACCAGCACGCCGCGCGGCCCGCGCGTCCCGACGAGATAGCCCGAGAGCGGGCCGCCGATCAGCGCAGGCACCGCGGCCGGCAGGCTGAGGAACCCTGCGGCAAGCGCCGAATAGCCGCGGACGTCCTGCAGGTAGAGCGTATTGAAGTAGATGAAGCCGCCGAACGTGAAGAACGTCGCGGCGGCCAGGAAGACCGCGCCCGAGAACTGGCGGTCGCGGAAGAACCCGAGATCGACCAGCGGTTCGGTCACACGCCGCTCGACGACGATGAAGGCGACGAGCATGGCTCCGGCGAGCACGAACGGCCGTCACGATCTGCGGCGATCCGAAGCCGAACTGCGGCGCCTCGATCAGCGCGTAGGTCAGCGTCGCCAGGAAGCCCGTCACCAGCAGCTGCCCCGCGACGTCGATCCGCCGCGCGATCGTGCTGCGCGACCGGGGGACGACGCGGAGGACGATCGCGAGCGCGATCACGCCTGCGATCGCGTTGACGACGAACACGGAACGCCAGCCGAACGCCTCGGTGAGCGCGCCGCCGACGATCGGGCCGAGGCCCGTGCCGAGCCCGGACGAGACGCCCCAGAGGCCGATCGCGCGGGCACGCTCGCGCGGCTCCGGGTAGAGGTTCGCCACGATCGACAGGCTCGTGGGCGTGAGCGCGGTGCCGCCCACCGCCATGAGCACGCGGAACGCGATCAGCGATCCGCCGCTCGCCGCCAGCGAGCACGCGACCGCACCGAGGGAGAACAGCGTGTAGCCGAGGCAGAGCAGGCGCTTGCGGCCGAAGCGATCGGCCAGGAAGCCCGCGCTCAGCAGGAGGCTGGCGCCGACGAGGTTGTAGGCGTCGATCACCCACGCGGCCTCGTCCGTGCCGATCTGGAGGTCGGCCGAGATCGACGGCAGGGCGACGACGACGACCGTCACGTTGAGCGTGACGAGGAAGACGCCGAGCGTGAGCGCGAAGAGCGCGAGCGACCGCCGATCGAGGCTGGGCAGGGAGGCTCGCCGCATCAGTGCGGCACCCTAGCCCTTGCCCCGTCGGCGGCCGCTCAGTCGCGCTCCGTCACCTCCAGGGCTGCCCCTCGGCGGTGTAGAGCTGGCTGCCGGGCACCATCGCGCGTCCGATCGTGGGGAACCGGACGAGTGCCTTGAGACCGCCGTCGTAGTCGGGCGCGATCAGGACGAGCTCCGCCTCCCAGAGGCCGAACGGCCCGCCGACACGGCACGCGCGCGGCACCGGAGGCGCATCGGCGCCGCTGAAGAGCCGCATGAACGGGTTCGCGGCGAGCTCGTCGGCGACGGTCGTCGCAGGGCCGTGCCCGGGCAGGATGACGGTCTCGGGCGGAAGCCCGAGGATGCGCTGCTGGATGCCCGTCATGTGCTCGGCGAACGAGACCTCGCTCGGCTCCGCGTGGCCGGCGACGGTGCGCCGGTAGATCGAGTCGCCCGTCACCACCAGCCCGCTCGTGCGGTAGGCGAGCTGGGCCGGGTCGTGACCCGGCAGGTGGATCGCGTCGATCTCGAGCTCTCCGAAGCGCACCACGTCGCCCGGTGCGATGTTCGTGCCGTGGAAGCCGCCCGGGGCATCCGGATGTGCCAGGACGGGCATTCCGAGCGCGCTCAGCTCGGCCACCCCGGCGACGTGGTCCTCGTGCGTGTGCGTCAGCAGCACCGCGTGGATGACCGAGCCGGTGGTGCGCGCATGGGCGACGAGCGGGCGCGAGGTTGCCGTTGCCGTCGATCAGTACGGCGTCCGAGCCCGCCGTGACGAGATACGAGCGTGCGTCCCAGACCTCGTCGCGCGAGGCCACGACGGAGACACCGGATGCGTGCCGGTGATCGACGTCGGCGAACGGATCGATCAGGCTGGAGGATGCGATCGCCATCACGCGGCCGCCTCGGCGGGCACCTCGGCCGGCGGGGCGTTGCGGCCGGCGAGTACGCCGCCGTCGATCGGGAGCGTCGTGCCCGTGATCCAGCCCGCCCGGGCGCTGGCCAGGAAGAGGATGGCCTCGACCACGTCCGCAGGCATGCCATGGCGGCCGAGCGGATGGAACCCGGCGACGCCGTCCAGCACCTCGCGCGCGACCTCGGGCGTCATGAAGCGCTCGTACGCCGGAGTCTCGACGAACGCGAGCGCGACGTTGTTGACGCGGATGCCGTGCGGCGCGAGCTCGACGGCGAGGTTCTTCGTCAGCGAGTGGCGCCCCGCCTGGGCCGCGGAGTAGGCGCTCGTCGGCGTCGCCGCGATCGCGTCGATCGCCCACATCGATCCGACGTTCACGATCGCGCCTCCCGATCCCGCCGCCACCATCGCGCGGGCGGCCGCCTGCGAGCCGTAGAACGTCGGGCGGAGGATCGAGTCGAGCGCCTCCTCGACCTGCTCCTCGGTCTGCTCGAGGAACGGCGTCACGCGGAAGATCCCGGTGCTGTTGACGAGGACGTCGACGGCGCCGAAGCGCTCGAGCGCGCTGTCGACGAGCGCCGCCGAGACGACGGGCGAGCTCACGTCGCCGGCGAACAGCTCGATCCTGTCACCCGACGGGTCGAGCTGGCGCCGCGCGAGATCGAGCACCTCCTGCCTCCGGCTGGCGAGGACGACGGACGCGCCCTCGTCGAGGAACCGCCGGGCGGCCGCCTTGCCGATACCGCCGCCACCACCGGTGATGACGACGACCTTGCGATCGAAATCGAGTTCGTAGTCGGACATTTCCACTCCTGTGAGTCGTGCTTGACGAGACACTCCGATCGTCAGGGCCACCGGGATGAGCGCGCCTCGTCCCGGTCCCGGGTTCACCCGGACGAACCGCCTCGCTAGACTCGCCCGGCGATGGACGCTGCCGCGGTGCTCGTCACGAAGATCGAGCCGCCCCGGCCGCGCGCGGGGCACGTTCCGCGTGACCGCCTGCTGCAGCGGCTCATGGGCGCCGACCGGCCGCGCTGACCCTGCTGGTCGCGCCTGCGGGCTCGGGCAAGTCCACCCTGCTCACGGAGTGGCTCGCGGCCGCCGGCGACGACAGCGCGTTCGCCTGGCTCGGCCTCGACGCGGCCGACAACGATCCGGTGCGCTTCTGGACGCACCTCCTGGCGTCCATCGACCAGGCGGGCGTGCGGATTCCGACGGACCTCGGCGATGCGCTCGCGGCGCGCGGCGCGCGTGCGACCGAGGTCGTGCTCCCGCCGCTCGTGAACGCGCTCGCCGCCTCGGGAGCGGATCTCGTCCTCGTGCTCGACGACTACCACGTGATCGCCGAGCCCGAGATCCACGAAGGCGTGGCCTTCCTGCTCCAGCATCTTCCGGCAGGCGTCCGCGTCGCCATCGCATCGCGCACGCGGCCCCCGATCGGCGTCGCGCGCCTGCGCGCCGCCGGGGAGCTCGTCGACGTCACGGCCGAGGCCCTGCGCTTCAACGCCGAGGAGGCAGGCTCGCTGCTCAACGGCACGCTCTCACTCGCGCTCCAGGGAGCCGATCTCGAGTTGCTGCGGGCACGCACCGAGGGCTGGGCCGCCGGTCTCTACCTGGCCGGTCTCTCGCTGCTCGACGCGGACGACCGCACGGCCGCGATCGCTGCCTTCTCGGGGAGCGATCAGCACATCGTCGACTACCTCGCCGAGGAGTCGCTGGCGGGCCTCGATGCGGAGACGCGCAGCTTCCTGCTCGAGACGTCGATCCTGGACGGCATGACGCCCGCCCTGTGCGACGCGCTGCTGGACACGACCGGCTCGCGCGCAACCCTCGACCGCCTCGAGCGCTCGAATCTCTTCCTCATCCCGCTCGACGGCGGTGGCGAATGGTTCCGCTACCACCACCTGTTCCAGGGCGTGCTGCAACGCCAGCTCGCGCTCTCGGCGCCGCCGGAGCGCCTCGCCGCGCTGCACGCGCGAGCCGCCGGCTGGCACGCGGACACGGGCGATACGACCGCGGCGATCCGCCACTGGCTCGCGGCGGGCGAGCCGGCGCGAGCGGCCGAGCTCGTGGCACGCGACTGGAACGCGTATCTGCAGCGCGGGCGCGTCGGGACCGCCCGAGGCTGGCTCGACCTGCTCCCCGAGGAACTCGTGCTCGCCGACCCGCAGCTGAGCCTGGCGCGCGCCTGGGTGCTGTTCGACTCGGGCGAGTTCGCGCACGTGGAGCGCTGGGCCGCGGCCGCCGAGGCCGCCGACGACGGCCGCGCGCTGCTCGAGGGCGGCCGCAGCGTCGCCGCCGCCGTCACCATGCTGCGGGCGACCCTGGCCTACGTCGTCGGCGATCTCGGCAGCGCGGCGCGCATGGCGGAGGAGGCGGTCGCACTCGAGCCCGACCGCGAATCGCCCTGGCGCGCCGTCGCGCTGGCGACGTTCGGCAGCGCCACGTACTGGACGGGCGGCGACACGGAACGCGCTGTCGCGGCCCTCGAGGAGGCCGTCTCGCTCGCGCGCCCGGGCGTCAACTCGCTGGCCACCCTGCGCTCGCTCGGGATGCTCGCGATCGTCAGCCTGGAGCTCGGCCGGCGCGACGAGGCGGCGCGCTGGGTCGAGCGCGCAGACGAGGTGCGCGAGCGCGAGTCGCTGGAGGAGTACCCGACGGGCGTCTACGGCCTCGCCGCGAAGGCCCAGCTGCTCGCCGCCGCCGGCGACGTCGCCGGCGCGCTGGAGGCGAGCGAGCGCGCGCACGTGCTCGGAGCGCGCAGCGGCGTGCGCCCCTACCTGCTGTACGCGCTCACGGTCCTGGCGAGCATCGTCGCGACGGCGCGCGGCGCCGCCGAGGCGCGCGAGCTCCTGCGCGAGGCGCGCGCGGTCGCCGCGGCCTGCAGCGATCCGGGCGCGCTCGCGCCCGCGCTCGACGACGCCGAGCGCCGCGTCCGCGGACGCGCCGAGCCCGGACCGGCGGGTCGCGACGACCTCTCCGAGCGCGAGCTCGCCGTCCTCCGGCTGCTGCCGACACAGCTCACGTTCGCGGAGATCGGCTCGGAGCTGTACGTCTCGAAGAACACGGTGCGGACGCACGCACAGAGCATCTACCGCAAGCTCGGCGTGGACAGCCGCGCCGACGCGGTCGCCGCCGCGCGGAGGGATCGCCTGCTGTGACCGTTCTCCGATGAGTTCGGCCGGACTCGGATGTCCATCCATCGAGAGGCAACCACCGAGAGGAAGCCATGCCCACTCTGAAACCGGAAGCCGAGCTCGACGCCCGCTTCAGCGACGGCCAGGCGACCGCGACCGCCTGGGCGGACGCCGAGAGCGCGCTGGCGGCGGCCGAGATCTTCTGGATCTCGACCGTGCGTCCGGACGGGCGCCCGCACGTGACGCCGCTGATCGCCGTGTGGCTCGACGGCTCGCTGTTCTTCTGCACGGGCCCCGACGAGCAGAAGGCGCGCAACCTCGCGCGCAACCCGTTCTGCACGCTCACGACCGGGTGCAACGCGATCGACGAGGGCCTCGACATCGTCGTCGAGGGCGAGGCCGTGAACGTCCGCGACCATCCGAGGCTCGAGCGGATCGCCGCCGCCTACGTCGCGAAGTACGGCAACGACTGGCGCTTCGAGGTGCGCGACGGCGCGTTCGCGCACGGCGGTAACACGGCGCTCGTGTTCGAGGTCGCGCCCGTCAAGGCATTCGGGTTCGCGAAGGGGACGTTCGGCCAGACGCGCTGGCGCTTCTAGCGCCTAGGCGGCGGCGAGCACCGGGCGGGCCGCGAGGACGCGGCTCTCGAGCGCGGAGAAGCCCGGCAGGATGCCGACGACGTCGATGCGCCCGGCCGTGCCGCGGATGCGCAGGAGGCGCCGCCCGAGCGGCGAGCGCGCGACCTGCACGTCGGTGACGTCGTCCCAGGCGAGGCGCGTCGTGCCGGTCAGCGTCCAGGCCTCGATGCCCTCGTCCGAGACCTCGACGCGCTCGGCGCGCGTGGCCGCCGGCCACAGGACCCGCGCCGCGGAGCGGGCGATGGAGCTGCGGTCGGCGACGGCGTGGGCCGCGTCGCGGAACGGGCAGCGCTCGAATGCGTAGACGTCGGTCATGACGGGAGCTTGATCGAGCCGCGGGGGATCCGCATGCCCCTTCCGGGCCGGCGCTCAGTGCGCCAGGGGCCTGCCGATCTCCCAGTGGTGGCCGAACGGATCGCAGATGCGCCCGATCCGCCATCCGTGCCCCTCGTACATCGCGGCGATGACCGTCGCCCCCGCGGCGACCGCGCGGTCGAACAGCGCGTCGGGGTCGTCGACGGCCAGGATCATCCGCACGGACCCGCCGCCGAGCGTCTCCGGGCTCAGCGCGGGATCGTCGGCGATCCAGAACTCCGCCCCGCCGACCGAGAGCTGCGAGATGATCTCGCCGGCCTCGTTGGCGTGGTGGTGCAGCTCCTCGGCACCGAAGGCCGCGCGGTAGAACTCCACCGCCTCCGCGCCGCGAAGGACCGACAGCCAGGGCGAGATCCTCGGCATGGGTGCAGTGCCCACGAGCTGCGCCTACGCGTGCTCGCGCAGGAACGGCCAGGCCGCGTCCGCGAGCTCCGCCGGCTTCTCCCAGGTCAGGAGATGGCCGCAGTCCTCGACGATCGTGAACTCGCCGCCGGGGATGCGACCCGCGTTCGCCTCGGTGACGGCGGGCGGCGAGACGCCGTCGCGATCGCCCGAGATCAGCAGGGCGGGCGCGCGTATCTCGGCGAGCTGGTTCGACGATGCCGAGCCCGACGAGCGCGCGGCACTGCGCCGCATAGCCCTGCGGATCGTTGGCCTCGAGCATCGCGATGAAGTCCCGGAACCCCTGCGGGTCGCCCTCGCGGAACGTCGGCGACACGCCGTTCGTCGCCACCGTCTCGGCCACCGCCGCCATGCCCTCGGCCTCCACCGTGCGCGCGCGGGTCTCCAGGCCCTCGCGCGCCTGATCGGGAAACTCCGCAGGCGCTCCGACCCCGACCAGGGCGGAGACGTCGCCGGAGTAGCGCGCCGCGTACGTCAGCGCGATCGACCCGCCCATGGAATGGGCCACGAGCGCGACGCGCCCGAGGTTCAGCGCGTCCACGAGCGCGCGCAGGTCGTCGCAGAGCAGGCCGATGGAGTACGGCCCGGGCGAGACCTCGCTCCGGCCCGATCCGCGCAGGTCGTAGGAGACCACGCGGAAATCGGCGGCGAGGCCGGGGATCTGGTGCTTCCAGATGTCCGCCCCCGTCCCGCCGAGGCCGTGCACGAGCACGACCGGCGGGCCGGAGCCGGACTCCTCGACGTGCGCCGTGTGGCCGTTCAGCTCGAGCTTCAGTGCTGGACCTCCGCCGCGGTCGGCATCGACGGGACGGCGGCCTTCGCGTTCTGGATGTGCTCGATGTCCATCAGGTAGTCCGGGATGTGCGTGAGCTCCTGCGGGAGGTCGAGCGAGTTCACCATGACCTTGCCGTTCGCCATGACCATCGCGAGCTTGGAGCGGTCCTGCAGGATCGCGATGTCCGCCACCGGATCGCCGTCGACGACGAGGATGTCGGCGCACTTGCCTTCCTCGATCGTCCCGCACTCGTGCTCGAGGCGCAGCAGCTCGGCGCCGTGCTTGGTGGCCGAGACGATCGCCTCCATCGGCGAGAAGCCCATGTCGGTCACGAACAGCTCGATGTCCTTCGCGTACTGGCCGTGCGGGCACCACACGAAGCCGTAGTCGCCGCCCGGCACGACGCGCACGCCGGCCTTGCGCAGCTTGTCCATCGCCGACGCAGCCCTTCTCCCACTCGTCCTGGTACTCGGTCGCGGCGAGGTGCTCCTCGGTGATGCCGCACGCCGGGCCGTTGACGAGGATGCCCCAGTGGTAGCCGAGGCCCGGGACGACGAAGATGTCGTCCTTGCGCTCGGCGATCATCGCGATCGCCTCGTCGTCGGCGTACGTCGCGTGCTCGAGCACGTCGACGCCGGCCTTGACGCAGAGCTTGACGCCGTCGTTGCCGCGAACGTGGGCCGCGACCTGGCGGTTGCGCTTGTGCGCCTCCTCGACGACGACGGCGATCTCCTCGTAGGAGTACATCGTCTCCTCGGGCGGCGTGTTCGGCCGCAGCAGGCCCTCGCCGCTGACGTAGACCTTGATGACGTCCGCGCCCTCGTTGATGTTCATGCGCGTCGCCTTGCGCACCTCGTCCACGCCGTCGGCGAAGATCGAGAGCCCGTCCATGCCGAGCTTCCAGAACGACGGGTTCCAGTCGAGCATGCCCGACGTCGCGCAGATGTCGCGGCCCGAGGCGGCCATGCGCGGCCCGGCGATGACGCCTTCCTTGACCATGTCGCGGATCGTCACGTCGATGCGGTGCAGCGCGCCCGCGCTCGCGACGCCGGTGTAGCCGCAGCGCAGCGCGAGCTCGGCGTTCTTGACGGCGTACACGGTGGTGCGCTCGGCCGGGAGCTTCAGATCCAGGTCCTGCAGCTCGCGCACGCCCCAGAACGAGATGTGGAAGTGGCCCTCGATCAGGCCGGGCATCAGCGTCTTGCCGCCGAGGTCGACGACGCGCTGGTTGCCGTTCGGGTTGGCGCCGAAGTCGTCGGTGCGGCCGACGGCCGTGATCAGGTTGCCCTCGACCTTGACGGCGGCGTTCTCGATCGGCTCGCCGCCGTTCCCGTCGATCAGGCGGCAGTTGAGGAACAGCGTCGGCGGGTCCGGGATGAGCAGGCTCATGAGGTCCTCCCCTTCATGCGGCTTGCGGCGGTGGTGCCGCGACGATCGGGTTCGAGAGGGATCCGATTCCCTCGATCTCCACGCGCACGACGTCTCCGACTTGCATGTAGCCCTTGCGCACGACGTCGTCGCGATCGAATGGCTTGCCGCCGATCTCGGGATCGGTGGCCCATGCGGTGCCGCCCGGCGTGCCGGTCTCGAGCAGGAAGCCGGGCTGCAACGTGTAGAAGTGCGAGAAGAACGCCACGATCTCCGCGACGCTCCAGATCATCTTGGCGGTCGAGTTCGACTGCCGGACCTCGTCGTTGACGTAGGTGCGGAGCTGCAGGTTCTGGGGATCGGGGATCTCGTCCCGCGTCACGATCCAGGGCCCGAGCGGCGCCGAGGTGTCGAAGTTCTTCCCCGGCCCGAGCGCGTACTCCCAGCCGCCCTGCGGATGCGGAACGGCCTGGCGGTCGCGCGCGGTGACGTCGTTCGCGATCGTGTAGCCGAAGACGTGCTCGAGCGCGCGCTCCGCCGGGATGTGGCGGCCGGGCTTGCCGATGATGACCGCCAGCTCGACCTCGTAGTCGAGCTTCTTCGTCACGATCGAGTCGTAGAGCACGGGCTCGTCCGGCCCGATCACCGCGAACGGCGTCTTGAGGAAGAACTCCGGCTCCTTCTGGTCGACCTCGGGCTTCTCGTCGCGGTGATCCCAGTAGTTCTGCCCCGAGTTGAGGATGACCGGCGGGACGAGCGGCGCGTTCAGCTTCACCGCGGCGAGCGGATGGGCGTCGTCGCCCGGGTTCGCGAGCTTGCTCGCGGCCCACGCCAGCGCCTGGTCGCCACCGGCGACGAACGTGACCATGTCGCCCGGGAAGCGGAGGTCGACGACGCGATCGCCGTCGACGGCACCGAGCGCCCTGCGGCCCTCGTGCTCGAAGGTCACGAGCCTCACGCGTGCACCGCTTCTCGAGCACCGTTCATCGTCCCGCACCCCATCTCGCTCGGCATCGCTCCCCCTCGGCCTCTGGCAGGAGTCCCGATCATGGGCGTTGGCGTTGTTGGCGTCAACACCCGCCCGGAACTCGCCCTACGCTGGCGCCGTGCACCTCGAGATCACCCATTTCACCGACCCCGCCTGCCCGTTCGCGTTCTCGGCGGAGCCCGTGCGCATGCGCCTGCGCTGGCACTACGGCGATCAGCTGCGCTGGACGACGCGCATGATCGTGCTCACGCTCGAGCCCGGCGAGGCCGAGAAGCTGGCCACGGGCCCGGGCTCCCTGGTGTCGCGCTACGGCATGCCGGCCGATCCCGCGCCCTACCCGCGCCCCGCCTCCTCGGAGCCGGCCTGCCGGGCGGTCGTCGCCGCGGGCCTGCATGCGCCCGAGCGCCAGGACATGCTCCTGCGGCGCCTCCGCGCCCGCGTCATGGTCGGCGGCCTGCTCGACGACCCGGAGCTGATCGCGGGAGCGGCGCGCGACGCCGGCGTCGATCCGGCGCAGCTGCGCGAGTGGTGCTCACGTGAGGACGTCGAGGCGGCGCTCCAGGCGGACATCGCCGCCGCGCGCGCTCCACGTCCGGCTGCGCGAGCGCTCAACCACAAGCTGGGCGGGCCGCCGGAGGAGCGGCGCTACACCGCGCCGAGCTACGAGATCGCCCGCTCCGACAACGGCGCACTCGCGGTGCTGCCGGGCTTCAACCCCGTCGAGGCCTACGAGGTGGCCATCGCGAATCTCGCTCCCGAGCTCGAGCGGCGGCCGAAGCCCGCCTCGGTCAGCGAGATCCTCGCCTGGGCGCGCGAGCCGCTCGCCACCGCGGAGATCGCGATGATCGCGCAGCTCAGCCAGGAGCGGACGCGGGCCGCGCTGAGCCGCTCCGCCCGCGCGCACCCCGCGGGCGCCGAGCTCTACTGGACGCTCGACTGAAGGGTCTCAGCCGCCCGCGCCCGCAGCGCCCAGTACACGGTGCGCGCCTCGACATCGGCCGCGTCTCGCAGCCGGCACGTGCCGCAGTACTGCGGTGAATCGGCGCCGAAGCGCTCGGCGAAGTCCGCATCGACTCTGCGCTCCCGCCGTCGGGCTCCTCGCTGCAACGTGTCGATGCGGGACGTCGAGCCGAGCCGCAGCGCGATCGCACGGCCATCGATGATCGACGCGCGCTGCCGATCGAGATGGACCGCCTTCCTGACAGCGGGCGTCGCCGGGGCGGATCGCGCGTTGACACCGCCGCGGTGCCTGCAAGCCTCCGCGGCGTGACGGTGACCGTTGCGACGACCGGGCCCGCGCCGCTGGATCCGCGTGCCCGGCAGGAGATGGTGCCGATGCGCGACGGCGTGCACCTGGCCACCGACGTGTACCTCCCCGACGGCCCCGGGCCGTTCCCGGCCGTGCTCGTGCGCCTGCCGTACGACAAGAACGGCCGCTACTGCTGGATCCCGTTCCTGGCCACGCATTTCGTCGCGCGCGGCTACGCCTTCGTCCCGCAGGACGTGCGCGGGCGATTCCGCTCGGAGGGCGAGCCGGTCGCGTTCGTCAACGAGGTCCCCGACGGCTACGACACGATCGACTGGATCGCGCGGCAGCCGTGGTCGAACGGCGACGTCGGCATGTGGGGCGACAGCTACTACGGCTTCACGCAGTGGGCCGCGGTCGCATCCGGCCACCCGGCCCTCAAGGCGATCGTCCCGCGGGTGACGTTCGCCGACCTCGACGGCTGGCTCGAGGGCGTGACGCCGCTCTACGGCGCGCACTACCTCGGCGAGTACTGGACCGACCACGTCTCGCACGAGTGGACGCCCGACTGGAGCCGGCGGCCACTGGCGGAGGTGTTCGACGACGCGTTCGCGGCCATCGGCCGTCGCTCGGCATCGTTCGACTACGTGCTCGAGCGCTCGCGCGGCGGCGCGCGCGTCCCGCTCTTCCCCGATGCGCACCCGTTCGACGTGCTGCGCATCCCGACGCTCCACGGCGTCGGCTGGTTCGACAACATCACGCCGCCCCACATGCTCGACTACGAGGCCCTGATCGCGAACCCCGAGACGGCGCCGTTCCAGTACCTGCACGCGGGGTCGACCGACCACGAGAACTACCAGTTCGAGCACGTGCCGATCCCGGAGTCGGAGGATCACGCCACGCAGGACGACGCGCTCGAGCGCATGCTGGAGCGCTACATCTCGCCGGCGCTCGACTTCTTCGACGCGTTCCTGGCCGGCGTGGCCGATCCGGCGCTCCGTGCCCCGCGTGCGCTGGCACCTGCCCCACCTCGGCTGGCAGGAGTCGCCGAGCTGGCCGCCGCCGGCCGCCTCCGAGCTGCGGCTGTATCTCGCCGAGGCCGAGCGCGCCGTCACGGACGAAGCCGGCGGGGCGCTCGTGCCCGTCGCGGGCGAGCGCGCCGAGGCCTCGTGGGTGCACGACCCCGGCGACCTCGTGCCCTCGACGCTCGTCAACCCGTTCGCCGCGCTCTACGAGTATCCGGACGAGCGCGCGATCGAGTCGCGGCCCGACGTGCTCACGTTCACGACGCGCGGCTGGGACGAGCCGGTGACGCTCGCCGGGCGAGTCGTCGCGCACCTCGAGCTCACGAGCGATGCGCCCTCGCTGTTCCTCCACGTCAAGCTCGTCGACGTCCACCCCGACGGCCGCGCGCACACGCTGCTGTTCGGCCAGATCGTCCACGAGCCGCGCCCCGGAGCGATGGCCGAGGTCTACCTCGGCCACACGGGCTACCGCGTCGAGCCGGGACACCGCCTGCGCCTGCACGTCGCCTCGAGCGACTTCCCGGTCTTCCTCCCCCACCCCGGCACGGACGAGAATCCGTGGGACGCGACGACGACGCGCACGAACCGCCACACGCTCGCCGCCGGCGGCGAGACGCCGTCGTACGTCAGCCTGACCGTACTGCCGGCCGCCGGCTGAGCGCGAGCGCCAGCAGCGCGGCCGCCGCTACCGCCAGTGCGCTCCAGATCGCGAGGCTGAGGCCCCATTCCTCGTGCCCCCAGATCGGGAACACCGGGAGCCGGTCCGGCAACGGGCGGATCAGCGCCATGGCGGTCGCGACGGCAATCGCGGCCGCCGCGACGCGAGCGCCCGGCACGGCCTCGCCCAGCGCTCGGCGCCACGTCACGAAGGCCACCGCGAGGAGCACCGCGGCGAGGCCCTGCAGCAGGAACAGCTCGCGGTGCGGCGGCAGCCGGTCGCCGGCGACCAGCACGCACCCGGTCCACACGAGAGCCAGCGGCACGACCGCGGCCGCTCTGGCGGCGGTGCGCCACCAGAGCGGACGCGGCAGCGTGTCGACGACGGCGGCTGAGGTCTCGTCCATGCTCCAGGCCGCCGCGCCGGCGAGGAGGCCGACTGCCGCGCCCTGGAGCGGCCAGACGATCTCGGGCCACGTGGCGACCATCGCCATCAACGCGGCGACGACGACGCAGGTCGCGAGCACGAGCGCCCAGGGGACGGCGCGAGCTGCGTAGCGGATCACGTCCCGGCCATCGCCGAAGGAAGCGGATTGACGATCGTCTCGGGCGTCCCGGTCCACATCGCGAGCAGGACGGTGATCACCGCAACGACGCCGACACCTGCGGCGGTCCTGAGCAGCGGGCCGCGCGGCTGCTCGCGATCGTGCAACAGGATTGCGATCACGCCGAGGACGCAGAGGCACGCGAGGTACGCGACCCACCAGTACGGCGACCCGGTGTAGAGGAGCATGCGCTCGGGATCGCCCTTCACGCCGGACGGGCCGCCGAAGTACGTCCACGGGCTGACCACACGGATCCTCATGACCTGGTCGAAGAGCCCCTGCATCACGATGCAGAACGCGATCACGCCCACGGCGGTGAGGATCGGCGCGGCGCGCGTGCCGATCCAGCGCGCCACGAGGATGCCCAGCAGCGGGCCGCCCAGGGCCGCCATCGGCCCTTCGCCGAACAGCACCGCTGCCACCCAGACGTCGTCGCTCACGACGGGTCCGAAGGGGAACCCGTCGGGCGGCGGCGGGGAGTCGTTGAACGCCCACAGCGCCCACGCCCACCACACGAGTCCGGCGGCGAACGGCACGGCGCAGGCGGCCACGAGGGCAAGGCTGCGCGTGCGCTCCGATGTGGGAACGACGCCTGCGGCGACGCTCAGTCGCTCCGAACGGCGGGTGAGCGAGGCCATCACGATGATCCCGAGCACACCGAAGCAGGCGGCCGGAACGATCGCGAAGCCCAGCGAGGACGAGCGCTCCTCCTCGGAGATCCCGAGGACGAAGCAGGTGAGGACGCTCACTGCGACCCCGAGCAGGAAGAGCGGGTGAACGGCGTAGCGCCGCATCTCGAGCCGGGAGAGAACGGGCAGCGTGCCTGCCTGCCGGGTCATGTGTGCAGTCGAAGTCACCACTGCGGAGCTCATGCCGCCACCTGCGTCTCTTCGAGAACATCGTGTCCGAGCATCAGCAGATACGCGTCCTCCACGGACGGCTCCGCGGGCTCGGCGCCGTCGGGCGGCGTGCCCCCGATCGAGCGGATGCGCCCGGTGCCGGTGCGCCACGAGACGCGGGCGCCCGGGATCTCGTGCTCGTGCAGCCACACGGAGCCGGCCGCGGTGGCGACGAAATCGACCACGGGGCCGTCGAAGTGCACCCGCCCGTCCGAGAGCACGATGACACGCTCGCAGAGGGCCGCCACGTCCTCGGTCTGGTGGGTTGCGAGCACGACGGCGCCGACGTCGCCGCGGGCGGACAGCACGGCCCGTAGCGAGGCGCGCTGGGCGGGGTCGAGCCCGGTCGTCGGCTCGTCGAGGATCAGCAGCCGGGGATCGCCGATGAGCGACTGCGCCAGGCCGAGACGCCGCCGCTGCCCGCCGGAGAGCGTGCGCACCCGCTTGCTGCCCCTGTCTGCGAGGTCGGCGATCTCGAGCACCCTGCGTACCTCGGCGTGGCGAGCCGCGCGCTCCGTCCACTCCTTGAGCACGGCGATGTAGTCGAGGAACCCGAACGCGGTCATGCCGCGGGGGAACGCGAGCTCCTGCGGGAGATAGCCGACGAGCCGGCGCACGCTCGTGCGCTCGGCGAGCGAGCCGGTCGCCTCGTGTCCGAATACGTGAATCGTCCCCGCACTCGGCGGCATCACGGTCGAGAGCAGCCGGATCAGCGTCGTCTTGCCGGCGCCATTCGGGCCGAGCAGCCCGGTGACGCCATTGCCGATCGAGAGATCCATCGGATGGAGGGCGGTCGTCCCGCTGTAGCGTTTCGACACCCCGCTCGTCTGGACGATGGACGACGCGTTCATGCATAGCCTCCGGGTGTGTGTGCGGCTCCGAGACGGAGCGCGAGCGCGACGGCCGCGATCGCCGCCACGGCGAGATAGACGATCTGCTGCTCGAAGCCGACGGCGCCGGCGATGTCGTGATCCGCCCGCGCGGTCGCGATGACCGCGATCCAGACGACGGAAACCGCGATGCCGACGGGCTCGGGCCTCCACCAGGTCATGCCGACCAGCGTCAGCAGGGTGAGCGCGAGTGCCGGGACGAGCCAGGCAAACGCGAGCCAGGCGATGCCGGGGATCGCGACGCCGATCGCGATCGACAACGGGACGCTCGTGATCACCACGGCGGCGGTGCGCAGCAGCGCGAGGCGTGCCTTCGAGTAGGGCGTGGTGCTCGCGAGACCGGCGAGTGGATCGCCGGCCGCGAACGCCGCCACCACACCGGCCACCGGCACGAGCGGCGCGACGAGCAGGTAGAGGGCCTGCCCCTGGGTCTCGGACGGGATCGCCGCGACGGCGGCGAACACGACCACAGCCATCGTCGCGAGCAGCCAGGCGCCGTTGAGCGAGCGGGACGCCCCCAGGAGCGCCCCGTCGGACTCGCTCAACCCGCACATCCGCATGAGCCGCACGACGAAGGGCGCGCGCGGCGCCTGAACCGCGTCGGCCACGCGCGTCCATGCCTTCTCGAGCGGCGCGTCGACCTCAGGCGCGAGGCGAGCGCGGCAGACGGGGCAACGCATGAGATGTGCCTCGACGGACGCCATCACGGCGACGCCCGTCTCGCCGCGCGCGTAGCTGCGGAGCATCTCGTCACTCGCGTGCCAATTCGCCGTGCTCATACGAGCCTCCCTTCGGCTCCAGGGCCGGAGACGAGCGTCCCGCGCATCTCCGCCTTCGCTTTCCGCAATCGACCCTTCAGCGTCCCCTGCGGGATCCCGAGCAGCCGCGCCGCCTCGCGCGTGGAGAGGCCGTCGAGGATCGTGGCCTGGACGACCGCACGCAGCTCGGGCGAGAGCGAGCTCAGCGCGCGGCCGAGATCGCCATGCTCGACGCCGAGCAGCACCTGCTCCTCGGCGCTCGCGAGCGGCTCGGCGCGCGCATCGAGGGCGTGCGCGGGCCACGGCTCCGGGGCCGGCCGACCGCGCAGGCGCGAGACGAGCCGCTTGGCCGCGATCCCCCACACCCACGCCGCCACGTCGCCGTCGCCGCGATAGCCACGCGCGCCGCGCCAGACGGCGACGAACGTGTCCGACAACACGTCCTCGACGACCTCACGGTCGTTGCAGCGATGGCGCAGCCGCACGGCGATCCACGGCGCGTGCCGCTCGAAGAGCAGGCGCAGCGAGCGCTCGTCGCCGTCGGCGACGGCTTGCAGCAGGCTGAGGTCATCGGCGACGTCGGACATGGTCACCTACCGCCTGTCGCACGCAGGCGGGAAAACGGATCACGCTGAAGGAACGCGGAGGCTACGCCGTTGCGGTGCGCCTCGCTCACACCGCGCGATCGTCACAATCGCCTGCATGGCTGCCGGCGAATGGGGCGACGCATCTCGCTGCGGCCGGTCAGAGCGAGAAGCCGCCGTCGGCGTCGATCACCTGACCGGTGACCCAGGCGGCGTCGTCGGAGCAGAGCAACCCGATCACGCGCGCGGCATCCGCCGGGGAGCCCCAGCGACCGGTCGGCATCAGGTCTTCCACGACGGCCTGCGTCTCGGCGTCGGCCCAGCCCGTGTCCGTCGGGCCGGGATTGACCGTGTTGACGGTGATCCCGCGGCGCATCAGGTGGGCGGCGAGCGTTCGCGTCGCCTGGTGGATCGCGCCCTTCGACACCGCGTAGGCAAGTTCCGTCGGCATTGCGCTGCCGTGCTGGCCGCTCGTCATCATCACGATGCGACCGCCACGCTCTCCCGCGTGCTGGGCGGCGAACGCCTGGGCGAGCAGGATCGACCCGCGCGCGTTGATCGCGAACGAACGATCGAGCTCGTCGGCGGTGACCTCGTCGAGCGTGCCGGAACTGCTGCGAGCGTGGTTCGCGACCAGGATGTCGAGCGGCCCGCGCGCCGCCACGGCTTCCGCTACGACGCGGCCCGCGGCATCGGGGTCGAGGAAGTCGGCGTCGATGAAGACGATGCCGGGATCGACGGCGCGCAACGCGTCGACGACGGCAGTCACCGCGCCATCGCCGGGCACGCCGAGGTACTCGCAGTCGTGCGGCGCAAAGCCCTGGATCGTCACGCGAGCGCCCAGCGTCGCAAGGTGCTGGGCGACCGCGAAACCGATGCCCTCGCGCCGGCTCACTCCCGTGACCAGCGCGTGCCTGCCGCTCAGCGCCTCGGCGCCCTCGCCCGTGTGATCCATATCGAGTCGCAAGGCTAGCCCACGGGATCCGCAGAGCTCGTTCGGGGCGTCACACTTGCCGCATGGACTCCGAGATCGAGGAGGAGGAGCTCACGGGCGGCAACGTGGCCGGGCGCGTCGTCCGCATCGGCGCGACGGTGCGCAAGCCGGTCACCGGATCCACGCCGGGCGTGCACGCGTTGCTCGACCACCTCGCGGCCGCCGGATTCGACGGAGCGCCGCGCGCGCTCGGCTACGACGAGGACGGCCGGCAGGTCCTCGAATACATCCCCGGCACGATCGCCTACGAGCTCCCGGCACTGACGCTCGTCGAGTTGCGGCGAGTCGGCGCACTGATCCGCCGGCTGCACGACGCGGTCGAGACGTTCACCGCACCGCGCGACGCCGCGTGGAACGTCGTCATCCCGCCCGATCGCGAGGAGCTCGTCTGTCACAACGATCTGGCCCCGTGGAACCTCGTGCGCAACGGCGAGCGCTGGGCCTTCATCGACTGGGACGGCGCCGGGCCCGGATCGCGCCTGTGGGATCTCGCCTACGCCGCGCACGGCTTCGTCCCCATGACGCCCGAGGGAGATCCGGCGGCCGATGCGCCGCGGCTGCGCGCGCTCGCCGACGGCTACGACCTCAGCGAGTCACAGCGCGCGGCGCTGCCCGAGCTGATCGAGGCCCACACGCGCGGGATGGACCACCTGCTCCGCTCCTCGGCCGCGACCGGCGCGCAGCCGTGGGCACGGCTCTACGAGGAAGGGCATGCCGATCACTGGGGCCCGGCCGCCGACTACGTCCACGCGCACCTCGCTGCATGGCGCGCCGCGTTGCTGGACTGATGACGGTCAGCCGCGGCGATCGGCCAGCGCCTCGTCGATCGCATGCCGGGCGACGCCCGCGAACACGGGGTTCGTCATCTCGTAGTAGGGGAGCGCGATGAGCCCGACGGACAGGGCCCACCCACGGCCACGCGCCCAGGTCGCGTCGTCCACGGTCAGCGCGGCGCGGAACGCGTCCCGCGTGTCGGCGGAGAGGTAGATCCAGGCCGGCATGAGGTCGCACGCGGGATCTCCGGCGCCAAGACAGCCGAAGTCGATGACGGCGCTCAGGCGGCCGTCGCAGGCCAGCAGGTTCGTCGTGTGGAGATCGCCGTGGAACCAGACGGCGCGGCCCTCCCACTCCGGCACACGCAGGGCCTCCTCCCAGGCCGCGGTCAGCTCCCCCCGATCGAACGTACCGCCGAGCGCGGCGATCGCGCTGCGCGCCTCGGCGTCCCGCGTCGCCAGCGGCCGGCCTCGGGAGGCAACCCGCGCCCACTCGGGCGCGTCGGCTGAATCGATCTGCTGCAGCGCGGCAACGAACTCGCCAAGCGCGGAGGCAGCCTGGCGCGGGTCGACCAGGCGCTCCGTCGCCGCGACCTCCCCCTCGAGCCATCGGTGAACGGCCCACGGCCAGGGATAGCCCTCGGCGGGCCGTCCCAGCGCGAGCGGAACGGGGATGGCCAGCGGCAGGAGCGGAGCGAGCCACGGCAGCCATTCGTGGTCGCGCGCCACCTGCGAGGTTGCGCCGCGGATGCGCGGCAGCCGTACGACCATGTCGTCGCCGAGCCGGTAGAGCGCGTTGTCCGTCCCTGCGGAGTCGACCGGCTCGATCGGTAGACCGGCCCAGTGCGGGAACTGCGCGACGAGAAGCCGCCGCACGAGGTCGTCGTCGATGTCCGCCTCGCCGGCGTGCATCCTGCCCGTGCCCATGCGCCTAGTGCTTCGTGATGAGCAGCGGCGAGCAGGAAGGCGACGAGGACTTGTCGGAGGCCAGCAGCGTGGCCGACATGCAGAACCGCAGCGAGTGCGTGAGCGTGCGCGGCACTCGCCAGGAGAGCGCCCAGACGCGCGCCGTCGGCTGGAAGTAGCGCGTCGTCTTCGAGTAGAGCACGCGGCCGCGATCGAGCACCCGGACCTGCACGCGCAGGCGCCCGGAGTTGCTGCCGGGCCAGAACTCGAGCTTGGCGGACCTTCCCGCTGCACCGGCCGACGGCCGCGTCTTGAGGTACGGCGGCTTCCTCGTCGCCTGCTTCACGGCGAGCGGCACGAGCGACGAGGAATTCGGCGCCGACGGCGACGCGGGCGGCGGATTCACGGCGGGCGCTGCCGTCGCCTGCAGGACTGCGATCTGGTTCAGGAGCCAGGCCGAGCCGTCGGTGACACGCGCGAAGGCATTCGGCGGATCACAGCTCTCGCCGACCATCACCGACACGACGCCGACGATCGCGTAGGCGCCGGACGGCGATCTCGAGACGGCCGGCGCGCCGCTGTCCCCGTTGCAGGCCGAGGCGGCCGTCCCCGGGTCGGATGCACAGAACATCGAACCCGGGTCGTACCTCGAGGTGTCGGTGAATTGCCGGTAGCAGTAGTTGTCGTTCTGGATGGCGAGATCGAGCCAGTTCAGGTGCGACGTGGCGGTGGAGTTCAGGTTCGTGCGACCCCAGCCGGCGACGAGCACGGTGTTCCCGTTCTGGTAGGCCCAGCTCTCGTCGCTCGGCGTGATGACGGGCATCGTGGGCGCCGTCGACGGCTGCGAGAGCTGCAGCAGCGCCATGTCGCCGCGATGCGTATTCGGATTCCAGTTGGGCGAGATGACCACGCTGCTGACCCCGAGCACCTGGCCCCCGCTCGTGTCGCCCAGGTCGGTCAGGCCCGTCGCGATGACATAGGAGCTGACGGGCAGCGCGCAGTGCGCCACGGTGAGCACGACGCTCGGAGCGACGAGCGCGCCGGTGCAGTACAGCGCCATTCCGTTGCCGACCGGCACCCCGACGAACGTCACGTATCCGAAATACCCCGGCGCCGGCGGGCTGTCCGCCGATCACCGCGCCGGCCGGCCGCGCGGTGGCGCCGCACGCCAGCAGGGCGAGCACGAGCACCGCGGCGCGGATCGCCGACGTCGGGACGCCCCTCAGGCTGCGCCGTGTCTCGCGGGCCGGGAGCCGGCGCTCATGGACCGTCGCCATGCCATGAGTGTCCCACAGGTTGGCGTCCGAGAGGCTTCTTCCCGGCTCGAGCGTGCGTCAGTTCGTCCACAGGCGCTTGCGCGCCGTCTCCGCCAGCGACGGCGGTACGGCGCCGTCCCGCGGCCGCTTCGACCACAGCCAGACGATGGCGACGATCCACGGCGCCCCGAATACCACGGACAGCAGCAACGTCCACCACGGGTCGGTGGCACTCATGAGGCAAATGATACGCGGTCGGCCCGGCGGGCGCAGGCCGGCGCGCGATCACCCCTAGACGGCGCCGCCTCCGTGCGGCAGCGGTTCAGGGTGCAGGTTCAGGGTGTCCCCCCGATGTGACGTGCGGCGACGGTTGGCAAGCTCGATCCAGTCCTGCTCGCACCTCCAACCTAGGAGACTCGAATGAACAGTTCCGCCCCCACGATCGATCCAAAGGTCTACGCGCGCCGCTGGAAGATCCTCGCCGTGATGTCGCTCAGCCTCGTGATCATCGGGCTCGACAACACGATCCTCAACGTGGCCCTCCCGAGCCTGAGAGAGCACTTCGATGCATCGAACTCGACGCTGCAGTGGATCGTCGACTCCTACCTGCTCGTCTTCGCCGGCCTGCTCCTGACCATGGGCACGCTCGGCGACCGCTTCGGGCGCAAGCGCGCGCTCCAGGCGGGCCTCGCGATCTTCGGCGCCGCGAGCCTGGCCGTGCTCGCCGCGGACAGCGCGAACCAGCTGATCGCGATCCGCGCGGCGATGGGCGTCGGAGCCGCGCTCATCATGCCCGCGACGCTGTCGATCATCACGAACGTCTTCCCGCGCGAGGAGCGCGGCAAGGCGATCGGCATCTGGGCCGGCATGGCCGCGATCGGCATCGGCCTCGGGCCGCTGTTCGGCGGGCTGCTGCTGGAGTGGTTCTCCTGGACGTCCGTGTTCCTCGTGAACGTGCCCGTCACGGCCATCGCCATCCTCGCGGGCGTCGCACTCGTCCCCGAGAGCCGCGACCCGCGACCCGGCCGCTTCGACCTCGTCGGCGCCGGACTCTCCATCGCGGCGCTCGTCTCGCTCGTCTACGGCGTCATCGAGGCGCCCGAGCGAGGCTGGACGAGCCCGCTCATCCTGACCAGCTTCGCGGCTGCTGCGGTGCTGATCGCCGCGTTCGTGCGCTGGGAGCTGCACACCCCCGAGCCGATGCTCAATCTCTCGTTCTTCCGCAACCCGCGCTTCAGCGTCGGCTCCGCCGCCATCAGCATCGCGTTCTTCTCGCTCTTCGGCTCGATCTTCGGGCTGACGCAGTACCTGCAGGACGCGAAGGGCTACAGCGCGCTGCAGGCCGGGGCCGCGATGGTGCCGCTCGCGTTCGGTCTCGTGATCGGCGCCGGATCGAGCATCAAGCTGGTGGCGCGGCTCGGCACCACCCGCGTCGTCACCGCAGGCCTGGCCGGCATCGGCGGACTGCTCGCGACGACCCTCGCCTGGACGCCCGAGATGGCGTACTGGCCGCTCGGGCTGTGGTTCTTCGGCGCCGCGGTGTCGATCGGCTGGATCATGGGCCCGGCGACCGATTCGGTCATGGGTGCCGTGCCCGAGGAGAAGGCCGGCGTCGCCTCGGCGATGAACGACGTCGCCCGCCAGGTCGCGGGCGCGCTGGGCGTCGCGGTGATCGGCTCGCTCGTCGGCTCGCTCTACTCCACCCGCGTCGAGGACGCCACCGGCGCACTCCCCGCGGAGCAAGCCACGGCAGCGTCCGACTCCGTCGGCGCCGCAGTCGCCATCGCCGACGGTCTGCCCGGCAGCGCCGGAACGGCACTCGAGCACGCCGCCGCGACCGCCTACACCGACGCGCTCGGCCTCGGCCTCCTCGCCGCCGCCGTGGTGGCACTCGTCGGCGCGGCCGTCGTCTCGCGCCTCCTGCCTGCGCACCACCGGCCGGCAGAGTCGGCGCGGAAGGCGCCGCCGGCCGCCGCTGCGGAGGGCGCGGCCATCCCGGGCGTCTGATCCCGCTCGCGTTCGTCTGAGAGGGGTCGCGCGGCAAGCGCCGCGCGACCCCTCCACGGCGCAGCTCGCCCGCGATCTGTCCTCTTCGAGGAGGCGACGCATCACCTAAGTCCCATCCGCCGAGAGCGCGGGGTTTGGGAGCTCTCGAGGCGGATGGCCCATGTGGGAGCGGTGCGACCGGTGATCGCAATGCCCGGCGTGGGAGAACGGGGAGTCTGCCGCACCGCTCACGCGGCGTATGACCCGCCCGGGAGCTTAGCTCGCGCGAGCCCACCGTGCGATTTCGAGCCCACGCTCGCGATCGCGGCCTCGAGCGACGGGTGAACCGACATGATCCGATCGCGGCGCACGCACTCGGCGAGATGGGAGACGGGCCCGGGCTCAGCCGGGATCACGAGCACCAATCCGCCGCCGGCCTTGCGCGTGGTGGTGTGGGTGTGAAGCAGCATCAGCATCATGATCGTCGTCGAATCGATGAACGTGCACGCGGAGAAATCGACGACCACGTTGGGCGCCCGAGCTACCGCTGTTGCGAGCGCGGACTTGATCGCGTCGTACTGACCGACGTCGGATTCGCCGACCAGCGCCACCACCGCCACATCGCTCTCGGCGCGAGGTTCCACGCGGTTGCCTGGCGGCGCGCCGGGGTCGACGCCCATGATGCCCATCCACAGGAGGAGTGACCGGGGGACCCAGGCAGACGTTCGTTTCTCGACGGATTCGACGCCCTGCGACTGGTGATCAGCAGCTTCCGCCCCGCGTGCATCGGCCGCGGCGAAGAGGCTATGCGGGCGGGATCAGCTCCGTCAAGACCGAGCGGCGGATCGCGGGCAAGTGGCGCCCCCGGCCTAGGGGTCCGGGGGCGCCGTGCGCGCCGCGTCGCCGGCGCCGGCGGCTGAGGACCGGGGCGAACGGGGCGCTGCGAAGCCAGGATGCCCCGGGGTCGCGCGGCACCTCGTGATGGTCGCCAAGCGGCCACGCCGCCCCGGTGAGCGGCGCCACCACGCCCCGCCCAGGCTGAAACGCGCGTGGACGACGGTGACGACCGCGACCAGCTGGTGCGGGCACCGAGCCCTGGTCGTCGCAGGCCCGCAGACCGTTCACCGGCCTGGTGTGCCCGCTTGGCGACCGTCATGTCGTGTCCTTCGACGCCCGGTCATCCTGGCCTTGCGGTGCCCACTTCCAATCCCGTGCGATCCACGAAGCCCACGAAGGAACAACCATGAAACGAACCCTTGCGATCCTGGCCGGCATCGCCGTGCTGGCGCTGGCGCTGACCAGCACGGCCGGCGCCGCCGATGGAACGCTGGCCGCGATTGGCCAGAAGTCCAGCACCGCGTCGCTGGCGTTCACGAAATGCCAGACGCGGGCCTGCAAGGTCCGGACGGGAACGGTGTTCCTGAAAGCGGACACCCAGTTCCTGAACCACGTCATGGCGCGCGCCAAGGCCGGCGCGATCCGCCCCGGCACGCCGTGCTTCCGCGCGGCACTGCGGCTGTCGAAGATGAAGCCCGGGCGGCTGGTCGGCGGCTGGATGGGGTTGCGGGTCAGCGACCGGCAGTTCATAGACGCGCAGATTCGCTTCCTGGAGCAAGCCGTCCGGGTCGCCGGCGCCTGCTGACCCTGGCCACGTAGCCCCAACGGCCCGGAACCGCGACACCGCCGAAACGGCGCAATCCCTTTGCCAGATCGAAGCGGACGACGAGGCTCGAACTCGCGACCCTCAGCTTGGGAAGCTGATGCTCTACCAACTGAGCTACGTCCGCAACCGGCATGGATGCTAGCAACGCATCGCCGGGCTGTCAGGCCCGGCGATGCGTGCAGCAGAGCCGGCAGATCTACTTCGCGTAGACGAACGTCGCGCGGCCGATCAGGTCGCCGAACGTCGCCGCGGAGCCCTTGCCCTTGATCGCCGGCCACACGAACCAGGTGTAGGTGCCGGGTTCGAGGAGGTTCTCCGGCAGGCGGAAGGAGGCCGTCGACGGCCAGTCCGTGAGGATGCGCTTGCCGTCGCGGAAGACCTGGACGTTGTAGTACGCGGTGCCGTCCTTGGCCTTCCAGCTCAGGCGCGGCGCCTCCACGACCTTGCTGCCCGTCAGCGGGCGCAGCGGGATGAGCGACGCGAGGGAGACGGTCTTCCGGGCCGGCTTGGACGCGTTGCCGTTGCGGTCGACGGCGAACAGCGCCACGTAGCCGCTCAGCCCGGCACGCAGCTTGAACGTCGTCGACGGCCGCAGGCCGCTGTAGAGGATGGTGCCGTCCCCCTTGCCGCGCGGCTGGCGCTTGAGGTTCAGCACGACGATCACGCGGTCGAGGTCGTCGGCCTTCGGGTTCACCCAGTGCAGCGTCAGCGGCACGAGCGGCGCGCTCGTGCGCGAGCGCGGCTGGACGACCGCGACCTTCGTGGGCGCGTGCGGGGCGGTCTTGTCGTTCGCGGTCGGTGCGCCGCCGCCCGTCGCGCCCGTCGTCCCGGGGACGACCGCAGGCGCGGAGACGACCGGGGTCACCGGCGCTGCGCCGGCGGGCTCGAGCGGCGCCGGGATCGGGGGCGGTACGGGGACGGCGTTCAGGATCGTGATCCTGAGCGTGGCGGTCGCCGTGTAGCCGGCGTTGTCGGTCACGATGTTGCAGAGGTCGTACGTGCCGTCGGTGAACCGCGTCGTGTCCCAGCGCTGCGGCACGTTCGTGCCACTCGCGCACGCGCCGACAGGGCCGACCCGCCGGGTGTTGGTGGCGACGCCCGAGGTTGCATCGGTGGCGCTGCGAGAGATGGTGACGACGCCGCTGACGACGCCGCCGGGAGCCGTGGGCGCGACGGCGACCGTCGAGGTCGGCGGCGTGGTGTCGATCGTGAGCGTGAGGCCCGGGCTGTCCGCACTTGCGAGCAAGGCGTCGCTGGCGCGCACGAAGAAGCAGAACGTGCCGTCGCCGGGTATCGCGAAGTGCTCGGCCTGCGTGTTGCCGGGGTAGGTCGCGACCAGCTGCCCGGCCGCGGGCGGGGTCGTGCAGGCGCCCGGTGCACGCCAGACCGTCTGAACGATGTTGAGCGGATCCGCTCCCGGCGTCCACGTGAAGTGGGCCGGCGAGACGTACTGCGGGGTCGTCAGCTGCGGTGCGCTCGGCGCTGTTGCGGCCGATGCGCCCGCGGGCAGCGCCCCTGCGATCGCGACGGCGAGCGCCGCGAGGATGAAGCGTCGTTCCACGTCGTAGTTCCCTCCGTAAGCCGCCGGTCTGGGCGGCCGTCAGCCGACGGCGTCGGTCACCCTATCGAGGGATTCGCGTGAGACCAGCCGCGCGGTTCTCACCGGTAGTGCGGACCATCCGATCGGGTGGTCCTGCCCAGATGGCCGGAGCTACATCTCCTGCGGTGCGCTGACGCCCACCAGATCGAGCGCGCGCGCGAGCACCTGGCGCGTCGCGTCGCACAGCGCGAGGCGCGACGACCGCAGAGCCGGTGTCTCGGCATCGATCACGGGACAGTCGCGGTAGAACGCCGAGAACGCCGAGGCGAGGTCGCGCGCGTAGACGACGACGCGATGCGGCGCGCGCAGCTCGACGGCCGCGCGGCAGATGTCGGGGAAGTCCGCGAGCGCCCGCACGAGCGCCGCCTCGCTCGCCTCCGGTGCGGTCGCGCCGTCGGGCGCCGCGTCCGCCGCGTCGCCGGCGCGGCGCAGGATCGAGCAGATGCGCGCGTGCGCGTACTGCACGTAGTAGACGGGGTTCTCGGGGCCCTGCTCGACGGCCTGGGCGAGATCGATGTCGATCGTCGCGTCGTGCGAGCGCTGCACGAGATAGAAGCGCGCCGCGTCCACGCCGATGCCGTCCATCAGGTCGTCGAGCAGCACGACGTCGCCGCGCCGCTTGGACATGCGCTTCTGCTCGCCGTCCTCGATCAGGTGCACCATCTGGTACAGCGCGATCTCGATGCGCGAGGCGTCGTAGCCGAGCGCCTGAGCGGCGGCCTTCAAGCGCGCCGAGTAGCCATGGTGATCGGCACCGAGGACGTAGATGGAGAGGTCGAAGCCGCGCTCGAGCTTGTCGACGAGATACGCCAGATCGCCTGCGAGGTACGTCGGCGAGCCGTCCGACTTCAGCACCGGGCGATCCTTGTCGTCGCCGAACTCGCTCGCGCGCAGCCACGTGGCCCCGTCCTGCTCGAACAGGTGCCCGGCCGCCCGGGCGCGGTCGAGCGCGCGCTCGACGCCGCCCGAGACGTGCAGATCGACCTCGTTCGTGTACACGTCCATGTGCACCCGGAAGCGCTCGAGCGTCGCGCGGATGGCCGCGAACATGAGCTCCACGCCGGAGCGGCCGAACTCCTCGGCCGGGGCGTCGGGCGAGAGTCCCGTGGCCTTCGCCATCTCGATCAGCGACTCGCTCTGGTAGCCGTCCTCGGGCACTTCCTCTCCGCGCGCGCGGGCGCGCAGCGAGAGGCCGAAGCGCTCGATCTGAGCGCCCGAGTCGTTGAAGTAGTACTCGCGCGTGACGTCGTGGCCCGCGAACGCGAAGAGCCGCGCGAGCGAGTCGCCGTACGCGGCGTTCCGGCCTGCCGAGACGGGCAGGAGGCCGGTCGGGTTGGCCGAGACGTACTCGACGTTGACGCGCAGCGGCGGGTTCGCGGTGCCGCCTCCGAAGCCCGGCTCGCGAGCCCGGCGCACCGCCTCGGCGTACCACGCGGTCGAGACGCGCACGTTGACGAACCCGGGCCCGGCCACGTCGGCGCTCTCGACCCACTCGCTCGCCCGCGCCGCTGCGGCGAGCTCCTCGGCGATCTCGCGCGGCGGCCGGCGCAACGGCTTCGCGAGCCGCATCGCGAGGGTCGTCGCGTAATCGCCGTTCTCGGGATCCGCGGGGCGCTCGAGCGCCGCGTCGACCCCGGGCGCACCGAGGCCCTCCGCGGCGGAGGTCAGCGGGGTGGCGAGCAGCGTGAGCGCGTCGGACATGCGATCGAGCATAGCCACGCGCGTGCGCGCAGCGCCGCGTCAGCGGTGGTACGGCTCCCCGCGCAGGATCGTGAACGCGCGGTACAGCTGCTCGACCACCACCACGCGCGCGAGCTGATGGGGCAGCGTGGCCTTGCCGAGGCTCCAGGTCAGATCGGCCTCCGCGAGCAGCCGCTCGTCGATCCCGTGCGGGCCGCCGAGCACGAACGCGGTGCGCTGCGGCGGGCGCTCCTCGCGGTCGCGCACGAGATCGGCGATCTGCTTCGACGACCGCTGCACGCCGTTGCGGTCGAGCGCGACCACCCAGTAGCCCGCGATCAGCGGCTCGATGCGTCCCCGCTCGCGCAGCATCGCCTCGCGCGGCGCGAGCGAGGTCGTTCCCTCCTCGCGCAGCTCGTGGAGCTCGAACTTGCAGACGCGCGCGAGTCGCTCCTCGTACTCGGCGGAGGCCTCGGCCAGCGGGCCGCGCGCTCGACCGACGCAGACGACGCGGATCACCTCGGCAGTCTGACGCACGGCACCGAGGCCGGCGGAGCACTAGACTCCGCGAGACGAGCGAACCGAGGGAGCAGGCGTGGAGCCCGAGCCACAGGAACGGCATTTCAACATCCAGATCGAGCCGCAGGCACTGGCCGGGGTGTACGCGAACTTCGCCAACGTCAGCCACTCGGACTACGAGTTCACGATCACGTTCGCGCGCGTCGACCACGACGTCGAGGGCACCGAGGTGCCGGGCGTCGCGGTCGTGCGCGTCAACCTGGCGCCGCTCTTCATGCGCCAGCTGATCGACGCGCTGCAGGACAACTACTCGAAGTGGTCGACGCGGCAGGGCATCAAGCTGCTGCCCGAGTACGACGGCGACGACGACCCCGACGCCGCCTAGCCACCAGCTCTTGCGCGTTGCCGTCATATCGGACGTCCACAGCAACCTGCAAGCGCTCGAGGCGGTGCTGGAGCACGCGGGCCGCGAGGGATACGACGAGCTCTGGTGCCTGGGCGACATCGTCGGCTACGGCGGTCGCCCGAGCGAGTGCCTGGCGCTCGTCACCGAGCGGACGGCCATCTGCCTGGGCGGCAACCACGATCTCGTCGTCTCGGGCGTGCTCGACATCGACCAGTTCACCTCGGATGCCGGCGTCGCCGCGCGCTGGACGCGCAGCGTCCTGACGCCCGACGAGCTCGAGGTGCTCGCGAACCTCCACCCGAAGGGCGAGCGCTCGGGCGTCTCGCTGTTCCACGGGTCGATCCGCGACCCGGTGTGGGAGTACGTGCTGACCGCGGACGTCGCCGAGGCGGCGCTGCGCGAGCAGACCACGGATCTCGCGCTGGTGGGTCACAGCCACGTGCAGCTCGCGCTGGCGCTCGTCGAGTCCGCGCTCGAGGGCGGCAAGGCGGAGCCCGGCCAGGAGGTGCAGCTCGACACGAACCCGCGGCTCATCAACCCGGGCTCCGTCGGTCAGCCGCGCGATCGCGATCCGCGTGCGGCCTGGCTCCTGCTCGACGGCGAGGGCGAATGGGCGCGCTTCATGCGCACCGAGTACGCGATCGAGGGGGCGCAGTCGGACATCCGCGCAGCCGGGCTTCCGATCCGCCTCGCCGACCGGCTCTCGCGCGGGCTCTAGCCTGCTGCGAGCGAGGTGGCCGTGCTGGGCGGCGTGAGCACGCCCTCGGCGACCAGGCGCGCGGCGGTCAGCTCGCGGGCCTTGAAGATGCGCCACTTGGTGGTCGCGAGCGAGATCTCGAGCGCCTCGGCGATCTCGTTGTAGGAGAGCCCGACGACGTCGCGCAGCAGCAGCGCGGCGCGCATGTCGACGTTGAGCTCGCCGATCGCACGGAAGACCGCGTCCATCTGCTCGAAGCCGACCTCGGGTGCGGCGGCGATCGCCGCCGGCGGCACGCGGTCGAGCTCGATCGGGGTCTGCACGCGGCGCTCGCGCGCCCGCAGCTCGTCCAGCACGCGGTACTTCGCGATCTGGAACAGCCAGGTCGTGAAGCGGCACTGCATGTTGAAGCCCGCAAGGCCCTGGTGGACCTTCATGAAGATCTCCTGGCAGAGATCCTCCGCGAGCGCGGCGTCGCCGCCCACGAGCCGGAGTACGTAGTTGTAGATAGGCGCCTGGTAGGTCGCCATGAGCTGCCGGAACGCCTCGGGGTCTCCCCTGCGCGCGCGTCGCAACCGCTCGGGATCCGGTTGTGGTATTGCCATGCGGTTGTGACGATACACCCTAAGGTTCCGGAACTCCAACCTCCTTCTCCGGATCTCCAAGCTCCTTTACAGATCCAGGACCTTCAATACGCAATTCACGCAAATCGTGAATGAGCACGAAAACGAGTGAGAGTAGGACGGCTGCGATCGAGACGCCCACGAGCGTCGCCGACGTGCCGACGGCGGCCACGATCGGGCCGGTGAGCGCGTAGCCGAGCGGCATGCCGCCGATCGTGGCGAGCCAGTCCCAGGCGCCGACCCGCGAGAGCATGTCGCGCGGGATGTGATTCTGCAGCGCGGTTTCCCAGGACGTCACGAAGATCCCGACCGCGAAGCCCTCGCCGACGTACGCGAGCGCGATCGTCCACACCGGCGCGGGCAACGCGAGCAGGAGCGGCGCGATGCACGTCACGAAGAAGAGCATCCCGGCCACGAAGAGCGGACGCCGGAAGTGCACGCGCAGCATGACGAGGCCGCCGAGCAGCGTCCCGACCGAGAATCCCGTCAGGATGATGCCCCACGCGAAGGCGCCGCCGAGGTCGCTCTTCGCGACCACCGGCCCGATGACCTCGAACGGCGCCACGACCAGCATCAGGAAGAGGAACGCGTTCGCGAGCCCCATCCACAGCCAGCGATGCCTGCGCACCTCGTCGAATCCGGCTCGCAACTCGGACACGAAACTCGCGCCGCCGGCGCCGGGTGCGGAGCGCACGCTGATGCCCCAGACGCACGCGGCGCTGACCACGAAGGTGCAGGCGTCGAGCAGCACGGCGCCACCCGTGGAGACGAGACTCACGAAGAGGCCGCCGAGGGCCGCGCCGACGCCGAACGCGATGCTGCGCGAGATGCCGAGCAGCGCGTTGGCCTGCTGCAGCCGGCCCTGCGGCGCGACCTGCGGCACGAGGCCCGTCGCGGCGGGCATGAAGAACGCCGATGCGGTGGCGTGCAGCGCATACAGCGCGACCAGGTGCCAGATGCGCGCCTCGCCACTCAGGAGGAGTGCAGCCGTCGCCACCTGGATGAGGGCGCGGGTGATGTCGGACGCGATCAGGATGGTGCGCCGCGGCAGGCGGTCGGCCCAGACGCCGCCGATCAGCACGAACACCGTCTGCGGGAGGATGCCCGCGAGCAGGACGACGCCGAGCGCGGTCGGCGAGCCGCCGAGATCGAGCACCGCGAACGCCAGCGCGATCGGGAAGATGCCGTCGCCGAGGATCGAGACGCTCTGCGCCCAGAAGAAGAGCGAGAACTCGCGCTCGCCCAGGACCCGCAGCCTGCGCGCGGCGCCCACCTAGAGCAGCAGGTTCTGGCCGGTCATCTCCGGCGTGCACGCAAGGCCCAGCAGGCCGAGGACCGTGGGCGCGACGTCGCCCAGCTTGCCGCCGTCGCGCAGGTGCGCGCCCGCGAGCGTGACCACGAGCGGCACGGGGTTCGTGGTGTGCGCGGTGTGCGGCGAGCCGTCGGGCTCGAGCATCTGCTCGGCATTGCCGTGATCGGCGGTCACGAGGGCGACGCCGCCGGCCGCCTCGACCGCGGCGACGATCACGCCGAGCGCAGCGTCAGCGGCCTCGACGCCGGCGATCACCGCCGGCAGCACGCCGGAGTGGCCGACCATGTCCGGGTTCGCGAGATTCACGACGCCGAACGCGTAGCCGTCGCCGAACCGCTCGGCAAAGAGCTGCGCGACCGCCTCGGGCAGACATCTCGGGTGCCTGGTCGTAGGTGGCGACGTCGCGGCGCGACGGAATGAGCTCCCAATCCTCCCCAGCGTGGACCTGCTCGCGACCGCCGCCGAAGAAGTACGTGACGTGCGCGTATTTCTCGGTCTCGGCGACGTGGAGCTGGCGCAGGCCGGCGGCCTCGAGCGCATCGGCGAGCGTGCCGTGCAGCGGCTCGTCGTCGAACGCGACGTGCGCGTTCAGCGTGTCGTCGTAGTGCGTCAGGCTGACGAGCAGCCCGAGCGCCGGCAGCAGGGCGCGGCAGATCTGCCGGGCGCGGTCCGGGCGGAAATTGAAGAACACGAGCGGATCGCCCTGCACGATGCGCAGATCGGCATCGCCGAGCACGACGGGCTTCACGAACTCGTCGGTGAAGCCGGCCGCGTAGCTGGCCTCGACGGCGGCCGACGCCGACTGCGCGCGCTCTCCGACGCCGTCGACCATCGCCGCGCGCGCCAGCTCGGTGCGCTCGAGACGGTGATCGCGATCCATGCCGTAGAAGCGCCCGACGACGGTCGCGAAGGACGCGCCCGTGCCGGCCCATTCCCGCTCGAGCTGCGCGAGCAGGCCGGCGGCCTGGTGGGGCGAGACGTCGCGACCGTCCGTGAAGGCGTGCACGGCGACACGCGGGACGCCGGCCGCGAGCGCCGCCCCGACGATCGCTCGCAGGTGGTCGACGTGCGAGTGCACGCCGCCGTCGGAGACGAGCCCGGCCACGTGCAGCACGCCGCGGCCGCTGGACGCGGCCCCGAATGCCGCCCGGAGTGCCGGATTGCGCGCGAGCGTGCCGTCGGCGACCGCGTCGCTGACGCGCACCAGGTCCTGGGCGACGATTCTCCCGGCGCCGAGGTTGAGGTGCCCGACCTCGGAGTTGCCCATCTGGCCCTCGGGCAGCCCGACGGCGCGCCCGGACGCGATCAGCGTGGTGTGCGGAAACCGCTCCCAGAGCGCGTCGAAGACCGGCGTGCGCGCGAGTGCGACGGCGTTGCCGGGTCCGTCGGGCGCGAGACCGAAGCCGTCGAGCACGACGAGCGCGACGGGACGCGTCATCAGCCGGCGTTCGCCGCGTGCGCGATCGCCGCGAAGGGCCGCGGATCGAGGCAGGCGCCGCCGACGAGCGCGCCGTCGACGTCCGGCTGGGCGATCAGCGCAGCAGCGTTGTCCGGCTTGACCGATCCGCCGTAGAGAATGCGCACCGCGGCCGCGCACTCCTCGCCGTAGCGCTCTGCGAGCACGCCGCGGATGAACGCGTGCGTCTCCTGCGCGATCTCGGGCGTGGCGGTGCGGCCCGTGCCGATCGCCCACACCGGCTCGTACGCGATCGTGACCTGCAGCACCTGCGAGGCGGTCTGGCCGGCGAGACCGCCGTCGATCTGCGCGCGCAGGCGGCCACCCATGTCGCCGCTGTCGCGCTCGGCCTCGCTCTCGCCGATGCAGAGCACCGGCTCGAGCCCGCTCGCGAGCGCCGCCGTGAGCTTGCGCGCGATCGCCTCGTCGGTCTCGCCGAAGAGCGCGCGGCGCTCGGAATGCCCGAGCAGGACGCCCGTGGCGCCCGCGTCGATCAGCATCCCGCACGAGATCTCGCCCGTGAACGCGCCCTCGGGGGCGTCATGGGCGTTCTGGCCCCAGACGCCGATGCCGAGGTCGCCAAGGCGCTCGGCGACGATGTCGATCGCCGTGTACGGAGGGCAGATGGCGAGGTCGACCTCGTCGAGCTCCTCGATCATCGGCAGCAGCCCGAGGCAGAAATCGGCCGCCTCGACGCGCGTCTTGTGCATCTTCCAGTTGCCGGCCACGAGCGGCGTGCGCTCCATCAGGACTCCTCAGGTATGGCGGCGACTCCGGGGAGGACGTGGCCCTCCAGCAGCTCGAGCCCGGCGCCGCCGCCGGTCGAGACGTGATCGATCTTGTCCGCGAGACCCGCCTGCGTGACGGCCGCGACCGAGTCGCCACCGCCGACGACGGTGTGCCCGGCGCACTCGGCGACCGCCTCGGCCACCGCGAGCGTGCCGGAGGCGAACGGCGCGAGCTCGAACGCCCCCATCGGGCCGTTCCAGAACACCGTGCGAGCGCCGGCGATGCGCTGCGCGTAGGCCGCCGCGCTCTGCGGGCCGATGTCGAGTCCCATCCAGCCCGGCTGGATCGCAGCGAACGGCTGGACCGCGACCTCCGTATCGGCCGAGAACGCCCGCCCGGCGACGACGTCGACCGGCAGCGCGAGCTCGCAGCCGTGCGCGGCACAGGCCTCGCGCGCGCGCACCGCCTCGGCCTGGCCCTTCTCGTCCTCGTGCAGCGAGTCGCCGACCTCGAGGCCGTCGGCCACCGCGAACGTGAACGCCATCGCGCCGCCGATCAGGATCGCGTCGGCGCTCGCGGCGAGCGACTCGAGCACGCCGATCTTGTCCGCCACCTTGACGCCGCCCGCGATCACGACGAACGGCCGCTCGGGCGCGTCGAGCAGGCCGCCGAGCGCCTCCAGCTCGCGGCGCAGGAGCAGGCCGGCCGCCGACGGGAGCAGGTGCGCCACGCCCTCGGTCGAGGCGTGGGCGCGGTGCGCGGCGCCGAACGCGTCGTTCACGTAGACGTCGGCGAGCGCGGCCAGGGCGGCCGCGAACGCCGGGTCGTTGGCCGTCTCGCCCGCATGGAAGCGCACGTTCTCGAGCAGCAGGACGTCGCCGTCGCGCAGCTCCGCGACGGCGCGCTCGGCGACCTCCCCGACGCAGTCGCCGCAGAACGCGACCGGCCCGCCGAGCAGGTCGGCGAGGCGATCGCGCACCGGCGCGAGCGATGCGGCGGGATCGGGCGCGCCCTTGGGACGGCCGAGGTGGGAGCAGAGGATGACGCGCGCCCCGCGCTCGCGCAGCGCGACGATGGTCGGCAGCGCTGCCCGGATGCGCGTGTCGTCCGTGATCGACCCCGTCGTGCAGCGGCACGTTGAAGTCGACGCGGCAGAGCACCCTGCGGCCGGCGACCTCCAGCGCATCCAGACCGCGCGGGAGGGTGCGGGTCACAGGTACTTGGTGATCAGATCGACGAGACGGTTCGAGAAGCCCCACTCGTTGTCGTACCAGGAGATGACCTTCGCCTGGCGGCCGTGGGCCATCGTCAGCTTCGAGTCGAAGATCGACGAATACGGGTTGCCGACGATGTCCTGCGAGACGATCTCGTCCTCCGTGTAGGCGAGGATCCCGGCCATCCGGCCCGTGTCCGCCTTCGCCTTGACCGCGGCGTTGATCTCCTCGACGCTCGCGTCGCGTCCGAGCGTGCAGACGAGGTCGACGACGGAGCCGTCCGGCACCGGGACGCGCATCGAGATGCCGTCCAGCTTGCCGTTGAGCTCGGGGATCACGATGCCGATCGCGCGCGCCGCGCCCGTCGAGGTCGGGATGATCGAGAGCGCCGCGGCCCGCGCGCGCCGCAGGTCGGAGTGCGGAGCATCGTGCAGGCGCTGGTCGCCGGTGTAGGCGTGCGTCGTCGTCATGAAGCCCGACTCGACGCCGAACTCGTCGAGCAGCACGCGCACGACGGGTGCAAGGCAGTTGGTCGTGCACGACGCCATGGAGATGAGCTGATGCTTGTCGCGGTCGTAGGTGTCCTCGTTGACGCCGAGCACGAGCGTGACGTCGGGATCCTTCGCGGGCGCCGAGATGACGACCTTGCTCGCGCCGGCAGTGAGGTGCGCCTCGGAGCGGCGGTCGGCGAAGAAGCCGGTGGACTCGAGCACGACGTCGACGCCGAGGTCGGCCCACGGCAGATCGGCGGGATCGCGGTGCGAGACGACCTTCAGCGTCTTGCCGTCGACGACGATGCCGTCCGCCGCGGCCTCGACGACGCCCGGATAGCGGCCGAGGACGGAGTCGTACTTGAGCAGGTGCGCGAGCGTGGCCGCGTCCGTGAGGTCGTTGACCGCGACGAGCTCGAAATCGGCGCCCGCAGCGTTTGCGGCGCGGAAGAAGTTGCGGCCGATGCGGCCGAAGCCGTTGATGCCGACGCGAACGGGCATGCTCTCCCCTCGTCTGTCCATGCCGCCGCGCAGCGATGCGCTGCGGCCCCTGCTCGATTCTACCGACGCGGGGGCTCGCCCGGACCGCCTGGTTTCCCGCCCGGTTCGGGCTCTCGGACTAGCGGCACGCCAGCTCGAACGCCAGCAGATCCGTCAGGTTGCCGACCCCGGGCTCGAGCTCGCCGCGCTCGATCCGGTGGGCGAACTCGACGACGGCCTGGTTCGCCGGTGCCGATCCGCCCAGCTTCTCGTGCGTCCGCACGACGAGGCCGTTGATGTCGTCCGCCTCGCTGCGCCTGTGCTTGATCCAGTCCTGCAGGATCGTGGTCTTCGAATCCGGCATCACGAAACCCCCGAGCAGGGTCTCGAGCAGCGTCTCCACCTCGCGGCCCGGCTCCGAGAGCGCTTCGGCGGTGAGGCCGAAGATCGGCAGCACGGGGTTGCCGAGCCCGACCGTGGCATCCAGCGCCTCCTGCCCCGAGCGGAGCATGAACGCCCGCATCTCGGGCATGGCGGCGGCCTCGACCATCGGCAGCCCCAGGATGGCCGTGGTGACGAGAGTGGTCGCGTTGCTGACCAGCTTCATCCACTTCGTCGCCCGGATGTCGTCGACTACGACCGCGGCCCCGGAGAGCCCCAGCAGCCCGGCGATCTCGGACTCGCGGCCGCGGGTGGGATCCTCGAGGGCGCCCACGGCGAACCACGAGCGCGCAGGCGGAGAGTGGCGCTCGACGACGCCGGGCTCGAACATCATCGACGTGATCTCGATGACGCAGCCGAGGGTGCGGTGCGCCCCCACGACGTCGGCGATCGGATCGACGCTCATCCCGTTCTGCACGCCGACCAGCAGGCCGTCATCGGCCAGATACGGTTCGATGAGCTGAGCCGCCCAGCGCGAGTCGTACGCCTTCATCAGCATGAGCACGACATCGAACTTCTCGCGGAGCGTCGCGACCTCGCAGAGATGCATCGTGCGGACATCGGTGCGCTGCGACTCGTCCGGCATGTTGACCAGCAGTCCGTTCGCGCGCATGGCCTCGACGTGGGCCGGCCATTGCTCGATCAGGAGGACGTCCTCGCCGGCGCGGGTGAGGTCGGCCCCGATCGAGGCTCCGTTGGCGCCGGCTCCGAGCACGGCGATCTTCCGGGTCATGGTTCTCCTTGCGTCGTGGTGCGGGGCCGTCGCCAGCGGGACTCGACTAGTCCTCGGCGCGCTGGACGATGCGCCGCAGGCGCGCGGCGACGACCCATTTGCTCAGGCGCGGGATGGCCGCCTCGCCCAGCTCGGTGAGCGTGGCATCGGGCAGGCGCAACCGCAGCTCCGCGACGGTGCGCAGGTCGGGCGGGAGCGAGTCGGGCCCTCCGAGCTGCTCGATCGCGTCGGTGTGCCGCGCGGACGCCGCGGCCTGACGCCGCAGGTTGCCCGCGTCGGCGTTGGCGAGGCGGTTCGCCTCCTCGCGCGCCCACGCGAAGACGCCCTCCTCCTCGAGCCGCAGCTCGGCTCCGTGCGCGCCGAGCGCCGCCAGCAGCCCGCGGATCGTCTCGCGGCTCTTGGCGTAGACGAGCCAGTAGCGCGGCGTCTCGTGGACGCCGAGCGTAAATCCCTCGGCCTCGGCCAGCTCGCGCAGCTGGAACGCCGCTGCATCGCTCGTGACGCGCCATTCCAGATGCGCCGGGCTGCGCGGCCGCGTCAGCGACCCGCAGGCGATGAACGCGCCGCGCAGGTACGAGCGACGGCAGCAGCTGCGCGCGACGATCCGCGCCGGCACGCGCTCGATGGGAGCCAGGCCGGCGCTCAGGATGCCGGCCTCGTGCATCGCCTGCAGCGAGCGCGCGTCGTCGCCGACGACGATCAGGAAGCGCGTCGAGCGCTCGAAGCGGTGCTCGCGGTAGGTGCGGATCTCGCAGGCGGCGCCGCGCGTGCGCAGGAGCTCCACGGTTCGGCGCGCGGCCAGCGAGGACGCGAGGTCGATGTGCACCTCGACCGCGCCGCCCGCGAGCAGGTGGAACGCGCCGGCGTGACGGACGACTCCCGCGAGCTGGGCCACCCGGCAGTGCCCCTGCGCCGGCAGCACCTCCGCGAGCTCGGCGCGGACGTCTTCAGCGAACGGCACGGCCGTTGCGCACGCGCCGCTGGGCGGCGCGCACGAGCGCGCGCGCCAGCGCCTCGGGATCGTGGTGGAAGCCGTCCGGCGCGACGATCTGGGCGGCGACCACGCGCACGCCGAGCTCGGAGAGGCGAGCGCGATCGAACTCGACCGGGATCTTCTCGCTGACGATCGCGCGCCGCGGCACCATCACGCTGTCCACGACGCGCGCGCCGACGTGCTGATGCAGCCGCTCGACGTGGTCGGAGGCGCGGTAGCCGATCGTCTCGCCCGGCTGCTGCAGGAGATTGCAGACGTAGATGCGCAGGCCCCGCGCGTTGAGGACGGCGCGCCCGAGCCCGGGCACGAGCAGCGGCGGAAGCGTGGACGTGAACAGCGATCCGGGCCCCATCACGATGAGGTCGGCGCGCTCCACCGCCGCGAGCGCCTGCGGGTTGGCGACCGCATCGGCCGGGCTGAGGAAGAGGCGCTGCACGTTCTGCCGGTCGCGCGCCACGGCCGTCTCCCCCGCGACGTAGCGCCCGTCCTCCATCTCGGCGAGCAGGGCGGCGGGATGCGTGGTCGCCGGCATCACGCTGCCCTCGACTGCGAGCACGCGGCCGACCTCCGCGACGGCGGCGTCGAACGAGCCCACGACCTCGGTGAGAGCCGCCAGGAAGATGTTGCCGAACGCGTGGCCCGCCAGCTCGCCGCGATCGAAGCGGTGGCGGAAGAGACGGTTCATCAGCGACTCGTCCTCGGCCAGCGCGATCAGGCAGTTGCGGATGTCGCCCGGGGGCGGCATCGCGAGGTCGCGGCGCAGGCGGCCGCTCGAGCCGCCGTCGTCGGTCAGCGTCACGATCGCGGTGATCTGCGCACCCGTGAGCTTGAGCCCGCGCAGCAGCGTCGAGAGCCCGGTGCCGCCGCCGAGGGCGACGATGCGCAACTGGCGGCGGGGACTCACTTCGCCCGCTCGAGGTCGAGCAGCCGCTGCTTGAAGCGGATGCCGTGGGAGCCGTACTCGCCGAGCGAGCCGTCGGAGCGGACGACGCGGTGGGCCGGCAGGAACAGCTCGAGCGGGCAGTTCGCGCAGAACGCGCCCGCGGCGCGCGGCGCGCGCGGGCGTCCGGCGCGGGCCGCGAGCTCGCCGTAGGACACGCGCTCGCCCCACTCGACGCCGGCGAGGGCGTGGGCGATCGCGCGCTCGAGCTCGGTGTAGCCGAGCTCCTCGCAGGTCTCCTCGAGACCGAGGGCTTCGGCCCCGAAGTTGACGCGCCGACCGCCCAGGTAGCGCACGACGGCCTTGACGTAGCGCTCCGCGGCATCGCGCGGACGGCGCCCGGCGAGCTCGAAGTCGTCGATGTGGCGGGCGCTCGAGGGCTTGCGCGCCGGCCATGGCAGCTCGTGCAGCACGGGGCGGTCGCCGCGCAGGACGAGCTCACCGGTGCCCCAGCCCGAGACGCCGTAGGTGACCTGCGTGAGACGCGGAGAGAGGGTCGTGACGGCCATGGCTACGCGCCCACTCTAAGAGGTTCTCACCCCGACTCCGCGGCGGGACCGTCGCCGCCGACGCGGTGGAGGTGGTCGTAGATCGCCCGCCCCACGGCGGCCGGCAGACCGGGCACGGCCTCGAGCTCGGAGCGAGAGGCCTCGAGCAGCCGTCCCACGTCGCCGAAGTGCGCGATCAGCGCCCGGCGGCGCACGGGGCCGACGGAGGGGAGCGTGTCGAGCAGCGACGCCGTCTGGCCTGCGGCCCTGCGCGTGCGGTGACCGCGCAGCGCGAAGCGGTGGGCCTCGTCGCGCACCTGCTGCAGCAGCTGGAGCCCCGGCGACTCGCGCGGCAGCAGCACCGGCTGCGAGCGCCCCGGCAGGTAGACCTCTTCCTCGCGCTTGGCGAGCGAGACGACTGCGACGCGCGGCAGGTCGAAGCCGCGCATCGCGTCGAGCGCCGCGCCCAGCTGGCCCTTGCCGCCGTCGATCACGAGCAGGTTCGGCAGCGTCGCGAAGCTGCGGTCGTAGCCGTCCTCGTCGACCCGCCGGTAGCGCTCGAAACGGCGCGTCACGGCCTCCGCGAGCGAGCGGAAGTCGTCCTGGCCGCCCGTGTGGCGGATGCCGAAGCGGCGGTACTCGGAGCGCTTCGCGGCGCCGTCCTCGAACACGACCATCGAGGCCACGGCGTTCGTGTCCTGCAGGTTCGAGATGTCGAAGCACTCGATGCGGATCGGTAGCGCCTCGAGGTTGAGGCTCTCACGCAGCTCCTCGAGGCCCTCGATACGGCGCGTGCGCGTCCGCTGCGCGCGCAGCACGTCGTGGCGCACGCCGAGCTCGGCGTTGCGGAGGGCCATTCCGACCACTCGCCGCTTGTCGCCGCGCTCGGCCACGCGCAGCTCGACCGTCGAGCCCCGGCGCTGGCACAGGAACCCGGCGATCAGGTCGGCGTCGGCGACCTCCCGGTGCACGCAGATCAGCGGCGGGATCCCGACCTGCGTGTCGTAGTAGTCGAGCAGGAAGCGCGCCAGCAGCTCGTCCTCGCTCTCGGCGTCGGCGTTCTCCAGGTAGTGCGACCGGCGCTCCTCGATGCGCCCGCCGCGCACGGCCAGCAGCTGCACGTTGGCGACGTCGCCCTCGACGGCGAGCGCGACGGCGTCGTAGGTGCCGGATCCGACGGCCACGGCCTGGCGCTCCGTGAGGTGGCGCACGGCCATCAGGCGGTTGCGGGTGCGCGCGGCCTCCTCGAACAGGTGCCGCTCGGAGGCCTCGCGCATGCGCTGCTCGAGGTCGCGCTCGATCTTGTTCGTCCGTCCCTCGAGGAACGCGATGACGTCGTCGATCACGGCGCGGTACTCGTCGCGCGTGATCAGGCCCACGCAGGGCGCCGCACAGCGGCCGATGTGGAAGTCGAGGCACGGCACGCCCGAACGGCGTCCCGGCGCCGGCCCCTCGCAGGGCCGGTACGGGAAGATCTTGTTGAGCGTCTCGAGCGTCGTCCGCACCTTCTGCGCCGAGGCGTAGGGGCCGAAGTAGCGCACGCCCGAGCGGTGCCGCTCCCGGGTGAACAGCACCCGCGGATACTCGTCGGCCAGCGTCACGGCGATGTACGGATACGACTTGTCGTCGCGCAGCCGCGCGTTCAGGGGCGGGCGGTGGCGCTTGATCAGCTGCTGCTCGAGCAGCAGCGCCTCGCTCGCGCTCGCGACGACGATCGGCTCGATCGACGCGGCCCGCGCGACCAGCTCCTCGCTCTTGCGATCCCGGTTGACGCTCGCGAAGTACGACGCCACGCGCTTGCGCAGCGAGGCGGCCTTGCCCACGTAGAGCACCGTCCCCTCGGCCGTGCGCCAGACGTACACACCGGGCGCATCGGGCAGCGCCCGCGCCTGGTCGCGCAGATCGGCTGCTGGGGCTTCGGTGGCCACGACTGCAGGGTACGAGACGTCGGCCCTGCGCGAAAACGCAGCGGCCTTGACTTCAAGTGCACTTGAGCTTGTACGGTCGGGTCCATGATGAAAACACAGACAGCGAGCGAGCAGATCACCGAGGAAGTCACGTCCTGGGACGGCGTCACGGCCGGGCACGGCAGCCGCGGCGAGTGGTCCTTCAAGCTCGGCCGGAAAGAGATCGGCCACCTCCATGGCGACCGCGTCTTGCACCTTGCATTCCCGAAGGCCGTCTGGCACGAGCTCTACGAGGCCGGCCGCATCGACTACCACCCGGTCTTCCCCGGCAAGCCCGGCTACGCCGCGCGCCAGATCGAGACGCCGGAGGACATCGAGGACGTCGTGGCCCTCCTGCGCCTGAACTACGACCGAGCGCACACCCGAGACGGCGAGCCCGGGTAAAGCGTCACCCCGGGCCCCGCGCAACAACGGGGTCTGGCCCGCAACGTGCGGGTCTGACCCCGTTGTTGCGGACCTGTCCCCGTTCTTGCGGTCCGCCGCAAAGCCTCTAGGCATAGGGAAAAGCGGCGGTCTCGCGCGCAACCCGACGAGCGAGTCGGCGCGCGCTCGGGTGTCGCCCGCAACAGAGGACGGGCACCTCGATGGCGTGGATAGGCGCATTGAGGGGCCTGCAACGGTCGGGGACAGGTCCGCAAGGTCGGGGTCAGGCCCGCACGATGCGGGCCAGACCCCGTTGTTGCGGTCCCGCGGCGGGTCAGGCCCTAGGCTTGCGCTCCATGCTGGAGCTGATCGATCGGCTGCGTGCGGCGCTGGCTGAGGCCGGGCTCGAGCGCGCTGTGCTGAGTCATCCCGAGACGCTCGCCCAGCTGTGCCTGTTCGATCCTTCCGTCGAGGAGTGGCCCGTCGCGAATCCCTTCGTGGCCTCGCCCGCGCTGCTCGTGGTCGGGCGCGACTCGGCGACGCTCGTGGTCGCGAGCTTCTACGCGTCCCACGCCTCGCGCAGCCCGGTGCCGGTCGCGCAGTACCGCTCGTACGACTACGAGCGGCCGCCCGACCCGGCGGGCGAGCTGACGCGCGCGCTGGGCGATCTGGCGGGCGGGCCGGGAGCGATCGGGGTCGAGGCGTCCTCGCTGCCGACCGCGGTCGCGGACGTGCTGCGGGCGCAGGGCGGCGTGCTCGTGCCGGTCGACGATCTCGTCGTGGCGGCGCGGCGCATCAAGCTGCCGGTCGAGCTCGACGCGATCCGGCGCGCGTCGCACCTCTCCGACGTCGTCCAGGCCGCCGTCAAGGAGCTCGCGCAGCCGGGGATGAGCGAGGCCGAGGTCGCCGCCGAGGCGCAGGCCCGGATGGCGAAGGAGGCCGGGCGTCGCGTGCCGGCGATCCTCACCGTCACGACCGGCGAGGCGACCTCCACCGGAGGCTGGGAGGCGACCGACCGGATCATCCAGGCGGGCGACCTCGTGCTCTGCGACACCTCGCCGTGGATCGACGGCCACTGGTCGGACAGCGCCAACGCGGTGTGCGCCGGGACGCCGAGCGCCGACCAGCGCCGCATCTTCGACCGCGTGCGCCGCGGCGCTCGAGCTCGCGATCGAGCTCTGCACACCGGGTGCGCTGCCGTGCGACGTCGACGCCGCGGTGCGCGCCGAGCTCGCCGACCTCGGAGCCACCTATCCGCACCACACCGGCCACGGGATCGGGGCGTCGTGGTCGGAGCCTCCCCGCATCACCCCCTACGAGCGCATTCCGCTCGAGGAGGGCATGGTCCTGGCCGTCGAGCCGGCGTACTACGCCGAGGGCTTCGGCGGCATCCGCCTCGAGCACGTCTTCGTCGTGCGCGCGGGCGGCAATGAAATCCTCACCAGATTCGAGCACACGCTGTGAAAGTCGCCCTCGTCGAGCCGATCGTCGTCAACGTGCCCTACAGCCATCGCGAGGTCAGCTCGATCGTGGCCCGCGACGGGGTCACGGACATCCTCGTGCGCGTCACGACCGACGACGGCCTGGTCGGCTGGGGCGAGGCGACGAGCGGCTCCGACGCCGCCTCGGTCGAGGCCGCGGTGACGGCCATGGCGCCGTTCGCGATCGGGCGCGACCCCTGGAACCGCGACGCGATGCGCGCCGACGCGTTCGACTTCGGCCTCTGGAAGTTCCGCGCCGGCACGGGGAACTTCGCCTGGGCCGGGATCGACATGGCGCTCGCGGACATCTGCGGCAAGGCCGTCGGCCAGCCGCTCTGGCGCCTGCTCGGCGGAGCGCTGCGCAACGACGTGACGTACTTCTTCTACCTCTCGCGCGGGGAGGACGACGATCTGCGCGCGCAGGTGAAGGCGGGGCTCGCGGCCGGCTACGACGTCTTCTACCTCAAGGTGGCGGTCGACGATCGCGAGGACGAGCGCATGGTCGCAACGCTGCGCGACGCGCTCGGCCCCGGACCGCGCCTGCGCATCGACGCCAACTCCAGCTGGTCGCTGCCGCAGGCGGTGCGCATGCTCGAGCGACTCGCGCAGTACGACATCGACTTCGTCGAGCAGCCCGTGCGCGAGACGCCGCGCGGCCAGCTCGGCGAGCTGCGCGCGCGCTCGCCAATCGCCGTGTGCGCCAACGAAGGGCTCTGGTCCGAGGACGACGCGTACGCGCGCATCCGCGCGCGCGAGGCCGACGTGTACTGCTTCTCGCCGTCGTGGGTCGGGTCGCTGGCGGCGTTCTCGCGGCTCGCGCACGTCGCGGAGCTCGAGGGCCTGCAGGTCTGCAAGCACACCCACGGCGAGCTCGGGATCACGGCGGCCGCGTGCCAGCACGTGCTCCTGACGCTGCCGAATCTCGTCGACGGGCACCAGCAGACGGCGCAGATGATGGTGCACGACGTGCTCACCGAGCCGCTGCCGATCGCGACCGGTGCGCACTGGGGGATCATCGACGGGCCCGGATTGGGCGTCGAGGTCGACGCCGACGCGGTCGACGAGGCGGCCGGGCGCTACCGCAGCGAGGGCCAGTACCTGCCCTGGCAGCCGTACCTGCTCCGGCGCGAGGACCGGCCGTGAGCGGACGCCTCGAGGGCAAGGTCGCGCTCGTCGTCGGCGGCGGCTCGGGCATGGGCCGGGCCGGCGCCGTCGCGATGGCCGCAGAGGGCGCGCGCGTCGTGGTCGCCGACATCGCCCTCGAGCGCGCCGAGGTCGTGGCCGCGAGCTGCGGCGGCCTGGCGGTCGCGGTGGACGTGTGCGACACCGCGAGCGTCGAGCGCATGATCGACGTCACGGTCGAGCGTCTCGGCCGGCTCGACGTCGTCTACCACTGCGCCGTCGACGTGCCGTTCGTCAACACGCAGGACCGCCGCGTGACGGAGCTCGACGAGGCCGTGTGGACGCGCATGATCGACCTCTGCCTGACCGGCGTCTTCCGCGTCGTGAAGTACGCCGGCCGCCAGATGCTGAAGCAGCAGTCGGGCTCGATCATCCTCTCGAGCACGGTCGACGCGCTCGTCGGCTGCGCGGGCCTCGACTCGTACACGGCGGCCAAGGGCGGCGTGACCGCGCTCACGCGCTCGCTCGCGGCCGGCCTCGCTCCCGACGGCATCCGCGTGAATGCGATCGCCCCGAGCTTCGTCTCGACCGAGCCCCAGAAGGTCTGGCTCGAGGACGACGCCTCGCGCTCGACCATCGAGCAGCTCCACCTGCTCGAGATCCCGACGCCCGAGGAGATCGCGCCGCTCGTCGTGTTCCTCGCGAGCGAGGAGTCGCGGCGCATGACGGGCACGGTGATCCCGCTCGACTCGGGCTACATGGCGTTCAAGGCGAAGCTCGACGTGATGGGCGCGATGCAGGCCAACGCGGACGCCTGAGCCGCGAGGCGCAGGCCACCGGGAATCGACGCCCCGCGGCCTGCGCGGCGAACGCGAGCTCAGCGAAGCGAGACCGCGACCTGCTCGAGGAGATCCATCCCCTCCTGCATGCCGCCCTCCATCCCCGAGTTGATGTGGGCGTCGCGGTGCTCCTTGCACGAGTGCTGCACCAGGAGCGAGAGCGTCGTGCGACCGTCCACCTCGGTGAGCGTGAGCGTGTCCAGCGCCGAGGCGTCGGGCATGCCCTCGTAGACCTCGGTCGACACGATCCGCTCGTTCGGGACGATCTCGTGAAACTCGCCGTGGAAGGCGACTTCGAATCCGCCGTGCGCCACCATCACGTAGCGCCACATCCCGCCGACGCGCAGGTCGATCTCGGCGAGCGTCATCTCGCCTCGCAGACCGCTCCACCAGCGCCTGACCAGCTCCGGCGTCGTGTACGCCCGGTACACCAGGTGCCTGGGCGCGTCGAACTCGCGCGTGATCAGGATCTGCTCATCCGTGGGGAGCGTGACCTTCGCCGTCCCGCTGCTCGTCACCGCCATCTCCTCCGTCCTCCTGTTTGAGTTCCTCCAGCACGGCGTCCAGCCGGTCGAAGCGCTCCGACCAGGTGCGCTCGTAGGCCTGCACCCAGTCGTGGATGGGCTGGAGCGCACGGCCGTTGACCCGGTACAGGCGCTGCCTGCCGTCGTCGCGGACGTCCACCGCTCCGACCAGCCGCAGCACCCGCAGATGCTTGGACACCTGCGGTTGAGCGAGCCCGAGCACGCGCACCAGGTCGTTGACAGGGCGCTCGCCGCCGCTCAGGACGTCGAGGATCTCGCGCCGCCGGGGTTCGGCGACCGCGTTGAACACGTCCGCCGTGGTCGCTGCTCGGGCCATGTCCGAAACAATATTCCCATATGAGAATACATGTCAAGCCGGGGAGCTAGTTCGTCGCCACGACGAGGCAGGCGTCGTGCGCATTCGGCGCGATGCGCACGCTCCGGAGGCCGCGGTGGTCGAGCAGCGTGAGCGTGCCGAGGTCGAGCGAGGGCGTGATCACGCGGCCGGCATCGGCGCAGACGTTGAACGACCCGGCGGGCACGCGACGGGTGCCGAGCAGCCGGGCATCGGCCATGCGATAGACGCGCAGCGTCCCGCTCTCGCCGCTCGCCACGTAGACGCGCCCCGCGGTCTCGTCGAACGTGACGTGCTGGGGCGGCGCATCGCCGGCGAGGGAGCGCAGCGGCCGCAGCGTGCTCGCATCGTGCACGGCGAGCCGGTGCTCGGCCCCCGAGCTGATCCAGAGCTGCCTGCCGTCCGGCGAGAACGCGACGTCGTGCGCGAGGTCGTCGGCCGGGAACGTGCGCAGGAGGCGCGGATGCTGCGGGCGCGACACGTCGACGAGCGCGAGACGCGGCGCCTTGGTGCCGAGCGAGGTCACGACGCGCGTGCCGTCGGGCGAGATCGAGATGTGGCGCGCGCCCTCCCCCACCTCGACGCGGCCGATCACGCGTGCCCGCGGCACGTCGATTGCGATCACCTGCCCCGCCTTGTCGTCGCTCACGTAGGCGTGCGAGCCGCCCGACGGCTCCCCGGCGGCGTAGCGCGGCCCCGCGAACCCCTCGAGCACCCGCCGCACCTTCCGTCCGTTGACGTCGAGCACCGTGATCGTGCCCGATTGCTCGCTCAGCACGAGTGCCGCGCCCAGCTGGTCGACCGCCTCGATGCCGTGCGGCTGGTCGGGGACGGCCAGCGAGCGCACGACCTTCAGGTCGGTGAGACGCACCACGAGGACGCGGTCGTCGCTGTCGGAGGTCACGAGCGCGAACGGCGTGCCGCCACGGGCGGCGGCCTGCGCTGCAGCCGGCAGCGCGAGGACGGCGGGCGCCGCCGCGGCGGCGAGGAGCAGCTCTCGGCGATTCATGCCCGGTGTACGGGGCGCCCGCTCGGGCAGGTCCCTTCCCGAGCGCCTCCCCAGGCGCGATGATGTGCGCTCTGCCGCGACGATTGGAGTGCCCGATGGGACGCATCGTGGTCGGAACGGACGGCTCCCGGAGCGCGTGCGCGGCGGTGGCCTGGGCGGCGCGAGAAGCGGCGCTGCGCGGCGTGGAGCTGCACGTGATCCACGCCTGGACACCCGGGCTCGCGGCCTATCCGTCGCCCTGGTACACGCCGAGCGACGTGGGCGTCGAAGCGTCGTTCGAGGCGTCCCAGACGGTCGCCGCGCGCATCTGCGAGGCGGCGCGCGAGCAGGCGATGGCGGCAGCGCCCGGCGTCGACGCTCGCTGCCAGCGCGATCGAGGGCGGCAGCACGCAGGTGCTGCTCGAGCAGTCTGCCGACGCCGACCTGCTGGTGGTCGGGGCGCGCGGACACGGCGGCTTCATCGGACTCGTGCTCGGATCCGTGAGCGACCAGTGCGCCCGCCACGCGCACATCCCCGTCGTGGTCGTGCCCGCGCCGCCCGGCGAGAAGGGCCCCGACGCCCAACCGGGCTAGCCTGCGCGGCGTGGACACGGCGTTCCCGGGAATCCGCGACGGACGGCCGTTCGGGGCATTCGCTCTCGTCTGGGCGCTCGAGGAGGAGCGGCGCCGCGAGATCGCGTGGATCGAGCTGGGCGACGACCGCACGCTGACGGCGCGCGGCCGCCAGTGGTGCACGGGCGAAGGCGCATACCTGCTCGAGTACGAGCTGGAGACGAGCCCCGGCTACGTCACCGAGCGGCTGCACGCGCGCATCGACGGCGGGCCGGAGCTGACGCTCCTGCGCGGGCAGCTCGGGCGAGCTCGACGGAGTGCTCGACTGCGACCTCGGGTTCTCGCCGCTGACCAACGCGATGCCCGTCCTCCGCGACCGCATGCAGCACGGCGGCGAGGCCCGCGCGATCGACGTCGCCTGGGTCTCGGTGCCGGATCTGGCGGTGCACCGCGATCACCAGATCTACGAGCCGCTCGGTGCCGGCCGCGTGCGCTTCCGCAGCCCCGACGAGGGCTTCGAGCGCGTGATCGAGCTCACCCCCGACGGCTTCGTGCGCGACTACCCGGACATCGCCCGGCTTACGACGAGATTCACGCGCAAACAGCTAGCCTGACGGCTGAATCGACCCATCGACCCGAGGGAGTCATGGCCGACGCAAACGTCGATACCGAAGCCGAGTTCCGCAGCAAGCTGACGCCCGAGCAGTACGACGTCCTGCGCCGGCGCGGCACCGAGCGGCCGTTCAGCGGCGAGTACGTGTACTCCAAGGAGAGCGGGATGTACCAGTGCGCCGCCTGCGGCGCCGACCTGTTCTCGTCCGACACGAAGTTCGACTCCGGCACGGGCTGGCCCAGCTTCACCGAGCCCGCGACCGCCGCAGCCGTCGACCTGGTCGACGACAGCTCGCACGGGATGCACCGCACCGAGGTCACCTGCAAGCGCTGCGGCTCGCACCTCGGGCACGTGTTCCCCGACGGCCCGAAGGATGCCGGCGGCATGCGCTACTGCATCAACTCGCTGTCGCTCCAGCTCGAGCCGGACGCAACCGAGGGCAGCGAGGCCCCCGGCAGCTGAGGAGCGCGCTCCGGAGCGCGTTCTGCGAAACCCCCCGGAGGGTTTGGATCCACCGGGGGAACGGGATACGGTTGCAGGCGTGGAGCGCAGCCCGACGCGCATGATCGACCGTCGGCGTGAACTTGCGGTCGCGGCCGGCGGCACCGTCACCGTGCTGGTCGCGACGGCGCTCATGTCGCCGCACTCGGGCGGTGTGGTCGCCACCACGACGCCTGCGATGGTCTTCCTGCTCATCGTGCTGGGCACCGCGCTCGCCGGCGGCCCGATCGCGGGCTTCGTGGCGGCAGCCGTCGCGTTCGCGGCACAGCTGTACTACTTCGTGCCGCCCGATCACGGCATCGGCGTCGAGGACACGCGGAGCGGCGTGAGCCTGGCGGTCTTTGCACTCGCGGAGCTGATCGTCTGCCTCGTCGGCGCATCGCAGACCGAGGCGCGCCGGCGCGCCGAGCTCGCCGGCCGCCGTGCCGCGCGCCTGCAGCGCTTCACGGCCTCGCTCTCGCGCGCACCCACCGCCGAGGCCGTGTACGCGGTCGCACTCGGCGAGGGCCGCGAGCTGCTGGGCGCCGACGCGGGCGTGGTCGCGATCCCGGCCGAGGACGGGTCGGCCGTCGATGTGGTCGTCGACCCACGGGCTCACGGACGAGGAGCTCGAGGGCTGGCGCCGCTTCCCGCTCACGCAGCGAACTCCGGTCGGCGAGGCCATCGAGAGCGGCAAGCCCGTGTTCCTCGACGAGGGCCAGCGCGAGGAGCGCTTTCCCGACAGCGGCGGCCGCGGAGCGCCGACGGCGTCGGTGCCGCTGCGGGTCGGCGCGACCACCCTCGGCGCGCTCGCCTTCCGCTTCGAGCGCGGTCACGTCTTCGACGATTCCGAGCGCGAGTTCGCCGTCACGCTCGGCGAGCAGTGCGCCCATGCGCTCGAGCGCGCCCGCGTGTACGACGCGGAGCGGCGCGCCCGCAGCGCGCTCGGCCTGCTCGCAGCGATCGGCGAGCAGCTCGCGCGCTCGCTCGATCCGGATGCGGCGCTGCGTACGCTGGCCGATCTCGTCGTGCCGCAACTGGCCGACCAGTGCATCGTCGATCTCGTCTCGGGCCAGACCGTCCGCCGTCTCGTGGTCGTCAACGCCGATCCCGAGGTGCAGGAAGCGGCGCGCGTCCTGGAGCGCTACCCCCCGGTGCTCGGGAGTGAGACACCGGTCGCCGTCGCGATCCGCACCAGCCAGCCGCAGTTCGTGCCCTCGGCCGACGAGCTTCCGGACATTGCGTACCGCAGCCCGGAGCACCGCGTCGCCGTGCAGACGGTCGGCATCCGCACCCTGCTCGCCGTGCCGATGGTCGTGCGCGGACGCACGCTCGGTGCGCTCACGTTCGGGTGGCAGAGCCGCAGCCTGCCGGATCGCGACCGGACCCAGCTGGCCGAGCAGATCGCACGGCGCGTCGGGCTCGCGCTCGAGAACAGCTCGCTCTACCAGGAGGCGCACGGGGAGCGCGAGCGGCTCGCCGCGCTGATGCGCCAGCTGCCGCTCGGCGTGATCATCGCCGAGACCTCGTCGCGCAAGCTCCTGTTCACGAACGAGCGCGCGCAGGCCCTGCTCGGGACCGGCGCGTCGGAGCGCTCGATCGCCGGCCCCCACGCCGAGCTCATCCACCTCGCTCTCGGAGGCGAGTCGGCATCCGACGTCGAGATCGACGTGATCCGAGCCGATGGCACGCGCGGCCTCGTCTCGCTCAGCGCGGAGCCCGTGCGCGCGGCGGACGGCGAGATCGTCGCCGCGGTCGCCACGCTCTTCGACATGACCGAGCACCGCCGGCGCGAGGAGGCGCTCGCGTTCCTGGCCGAGGCGAGCGTGGTGCTCACGGAGACGCTCGACCTGCAACACACGCTGTCCGAGCTCGTCGAGCTCGCGGTACCGCGACTGGCGGACTGGTGCTCGATCGACATGCTCGACCACGGCGAGATCCGCACCATGGGCGTCGCCCATGCCGACCCGGAGATGGCCCGGCTGGCGCGGCGCCTGCATGCCCGGCGGCCCGTCCGGAAGCAGGCGTCGAGCGGTGTGTCGGCCGCCCTGAGCACCGGTCGCTCACAGCTCATCCAGGACGTCCCGGCGTGGCTCGCGGCGCAGGAGACCGCCGACGAGGAGCTGGTCACGATGTCGCGCATCCTCGGCGTCCGCTCCTCCATCGTCGCGCCGCTCGCGGGCCACGGACGCGTTTTCGGCGCGCTGACGCTCGCGACCACGGATTCGGGGCGGCGCTTCTCGGAGCAGGACATGGCGATCGCCGAGGAGCTCGGGCGCCGTGCGGCGCTGGCGATCGAGAACGCGCGGCTCTACAGCGCGGAGCACGACATCGCGCACGCCCTCCAGCAGAGCCTGCTGCCGGGCACGCTCGTACAGCCGCCCGGCATCGAGGTCGTCGCGCGCTACCGGCCGGCGGGCGAGGGCGCCGAGGTCGGAGGCGACTTCTACGACTCCTGGCAGACCGGCGCGCACTACTTCCTCGCGATCGGCGACGTTGCGGGGCACGGTCCGGCGGCGGCCGCACTCACCAGCCTGACGCGCCAGGCGATGCGCGTCGTCAGCCGCTACGAGCAGTCGCCGGGCCGCATCCTCGCCGTCGTCAACGACACGATCCGCGCCCAGAGCGCGCCCGAGCAGTTCTGCACCGCCGCGCTCGCAGTGCTGCGGCAGGTCGACGACGGCTACGAGGTCACCGTCGCCTGTGCCGGGCACCCCCCGCCCGTCGTCGTGCGCGCGATCGGCGGCGGCGTCGAGGAGATCGGGTTCTGCGGGCCGCTGCTGGGCGTGCTCGCGCAGCGCGAGTACGACGACCGGAAGTGCGAGGTCGCGCTCGGCGACCTCGTCGCGTTCTGGACCGACGGCGTGACCGAGCGGCGCCATCGCACCGCCATGTTCGGCGAGGAGCGCCTGCTCTCGCTGCTCGGCGGTCTCGCCAACCGCGCCGCGAGCGACGTGGCGCGCGAGATCGACGACGCGGTCATGAACTTCGCGCCAGGGCTGCCCGACGACGACGTCGCGATCCTGATCGCCCGCGTCACGGGCGCGCCCGTCGAGCACGAGGGCACCGGCGGCCCTCGCCTGGCACGCGGTCTTGCAAGGCTCGACGGATAGCCTGCGGGCATGAGCGAGCAATCGGGCGTGCGCCAGCTGCGCCTCGTCGTCACGGCAGAGGACTACGACGAGGCACTGCGCTTCTACCGCGACATTCTGGGCATGACCGAGCAGGAGGCCTACTCGACGCCCGACGGGCGCGTGTCCATCCTCGACGGCGGCCGCGCCACGCTGGAGCTGACGGAGCCGTCGCACGCCGCCTTCATCGACGAGGTCGAGGTCGGGCGGCGCGTCGCGGGCCACATCCGCGTCGCGCTCGAGGTCGGCGACTCGCGCGCGGTGACGAGGACGCTCGCCGAAGCGGGCGCCACCGTGATCGCCGAACCGACGCGCACGCCATGGAACTCGCTCAACGCCCGGCTCGAGGCACCCGCCGGACTGCAGCTGACGATCTTCCAGGAACTGGGCGGCTCGGGCACCGAGTGAACTGCGCTTGACCGCCGCCTGCCAAAGTAACGCGATGCGCTTCGTCTGCGTCGCCGATCTCCACGGTTACCTGCCCCCCATTCCCCCGTGCGACGTGCTGCTCGTCGCGGGGGACATCTGCCCGACCGACGACGAGACTCCGCCGGCACAGCGGCGCTGGCTCGGCTCGACGTTCGCCCGCTGGCTCGACGAGGTGCCCGCAGAGACCGTGATCGGCGTCGCCGGCAATCACGACTTCGTCGGGGAGACGGATGCGACCGCCCTGCGCGACCTCGACTGGCACTACCTGGAGGACGAGACGGTCGAGATCGGCGGCGTGTCCTACTTCGGCTCCCCGTGGACGTCACGTTTCCAGGAATGGGCGTTCATGCTCACGGAGGACGAGCTCGCGGAGAAGTGGAGCCTCATCCCGCCCGCGATCGACGTGCTCTGCGTCCACTCGCCGCCGCTCGGCTACGGCGACTGGATCAGCGGGCAGACGATCGGATCGCCCTCGCTGCTCGCCGCCATCGACGCGCGCGCGCCGAAGCTCTGCACGTTCGGTCACGTGCACCAGGGCCACGGCACCTGGCAGCGCGGCTCCTCGACGCTCGTGAACGCCGCCTACTGCGGCATGGACTACCTGCCGAAGTACAAGCCGATCGTCGTCGACCTCGGTCTCTGAGAGCCTCCGAGGCGAAAACGCGCAGCGGCCGCTTTCGCGGCCGCCGCACTGCGAGCTGCCGCGCGGGCCGGGCGTGCAGCCCGGCCCGCGCGACTCGTCACTACATGACGATGAAGCCCGTGCCCGTGACGATCTTGAGGACCTGCGCCTTGGAGCGCGCCGGGTCGAACGGAGCCGGGGCGGGCAGCGGGTTGCTGCCCTTGCCGAGGATGTCGCGGACCCAGGCGGCGTGGCGCGCCTCGACCGAGTGCACCGAGAGGGCGGCCGAGAGCGTCTTCTTGTCGGCGATCATCGGCGCGGCGCCGGCGTAGGCGGAGACGCCCGTGTCCTCGAGCGCCATCGCGGTCTTGAGGAACGTGGCCTGCGCGCCCGTCGTGCCCTTGAAGTCGAACTTCGGGGTCTTGACGGCCTTCGAGCCGAGTGCGCCCTTGAGGAACTTGACGTGCGCGTCCTCGTCGTGCGCGACGGCCTTGGCGAACTTGACGGCCTCGCCCGAGAGCTTGCCGCCCTTGACGGCCTCGGCGTAGAAGGCGGCCTCGAGGTACTCGAGCGTGAGCGCGAAGTTGAGGATGTCGACGTCGCCGGCCGAGGCACGCGTCGATCCGGCCAGTGCGCTGGAGGGCAGTGCACCCAGCAGCGCCGATCCGCCGATCAGGGCGCCACTGCCGAGCAGGGCGGTCCGCAGGGCGCCGGCACGCGTCACGCCGGCACGCTCAGCCGTCTCCTGCAGCGCGCCGTCGCGGTCGATGTCGCCCACGGTAAGAGCATCGTCGTACGTCATGGAGGGTCCTTTCAGAACCGGAAACGTCTCGCGGGTCAGCTGCTGAAGTGCGGCTGCGGCGAAACCCGTCGGCACTCCTTCGCAACGTGTCCCCCGGCGGTTCGGCCCATGCCCTCCGCCTACCGCGAATCCCCCGATCGAGGCGCCCCGAAAACCACCGCGGGCCGGGCGTCTCCGCCCGGCCCACGCTGCTCGCGGCACCGCTGAGTGCGCGGTCAGTCGTCGCTTCCGCCGTGCCCGTGATCGTCGCTGCCGGGGCCGCTGTTGCCCGAGCCGCCGTCGTCCGAGCCGCTGCCGGTCGCCGCCGTGGTCGTCGACCGTCGACGCGCCGGCGCTGTTGTCGTCCACGCTGCCGTCGCCGCGCAGCTTGACCGCACCGGCCGGCGCCGCGGCGGCGCTCTTCGTCGCGGCGGTCGTCGCCGCGCTGCGCGCCGGCAGCTTGGCCGTTGCGGTGCAGACCTCGCCGTTGCGCGTGGCGCGGGCGCGGATGACCGCGCTGGAGGCGCCGCCGGCGATCTTGCGCTCGACGCTGAACGAGCCGCTCGGCGCGACGGTCGTGCGGACGCCCGAGAAGACGAGGCGGCCGTCGCGGCGGAGCTCGACGTTCCAGGCCACGCCGTTGCGGTTCTGGTCGACCTCGAACTCGGCCTCGATGCGGCCGTCGTCGTGCTTGACCTTGAGCTTCGAGCTGGAGCCGTCGCTGCAGGTACCGGCGACGCGGATGCCGTCGCCGCCCTTTGCAGCAGCGGTCGGAACGATCGTCACGGCGAGCGCTGCAGCGACGGTGCACGCGGTGCCGATGGCCTTGACGGTGGTGCTGATCACGATGAACCTCTCGTTTCGGTTGACTTCTCCAGGGTGCCAACCGGGTGGTTAGCGGCTGGTTAGCTGCCGCCTACGAGTGGGTCAGGGTTCAATCAGTCGTCGCTGCCGTGGCCACTGCCATGGCCGCTCGAATCGTCGTCCGAGCCGCTCTTGCCCTTGCCGGACGAGTCGTTCGACCCCTTGCGGTCGCCGCCGTGATCGTCGGTCGTCGTCGCGGGCGTGGTTGCGGGCTTGGGCGTCGTCGTGGTCGCGGGCTTCGCGGTCGTCGCCGGCTTCGGCTTCGTCGCGGGCTTCGGCGTCGTCGACGCTTTCGCGGTCGTCACGGGCTTGGCGGCGGGCGCTGCCGGCGGCGCCAGGCTGCCGGCTGCGGGCAGCGCATCCACACCGGGGGTGAACGACCGGCTGGCAATCGAGTTCGCGGCGAGTCCGACGGCGACTGCGACGAGCAGGCCGGCCAGAGCCAGCGCGAGCGTGGTCATGCGAATCCGCATCTCCACCGCACGGTACCGCGGCGAAGGTTAGGGGACGGTAACGGCGGCGTTCTCGTCCGCCGCGACCGGCAGGCGGATCTCCGCTCGCGTGCCGCCCTCGGCCCGCGGACGGAGCGAGGCCGAGCCGCCCCAGCGGGCCGTCAGCGCTCCGACGATCGCCAGACCCAGGCCGGTGCCGCCGTGCCCGACGGGCCGCGCAGCACCGCGCTGGAAGCGCTGGAAGGCCGCCGCGGCATCCTCGGGCGCGATTCCGGGGCCGTCGTCGAGAACGGCGACGAAGGCCTCGTCGCCGTCACGCCCCCAGGTGATCGTGACGGTGCTGCCCTCCGGTGCGTACACGAGCGCGTTCTCGATCAGGTTGTCGAGGCTCGTCGCGATGTCGTCGGCACTGCCGAGGCCCGTCGCCTCGCCCGCGGGCTCGCACACGACCCGCCGGCCCTCGACCTCGGCGCGGCGCCGCCAGCGCTCCTCCGCCTCCCGCGCTGCGAGCGCGAAGTCGACCGGCTCGCTGGGCGGCGCCGGCGCATCGGCCGACGCGAGCGTGAGCAGGTTGGAGATCAGGCGCGCCAGCCGCACGGTCTCGGCCTCGGCCGCCGCGAGCTCCTCCTGCACGGCGGGATCGTCCGTCGCCATCGACGCCGCCTCCACGCGCAGGCGCAGCCCCGTCAGCGGCGTGCGCAGCTGGTGCGACGCATTGGCGACGAACTCGCGCTGGGCATCGAGCGAGTGCGTGAGCCGGTCGGCCATCGTGTTGAAGGCGCGCGCGACCTCCTGCTGCTCGGCCGACCCCTCCACCTCGGCGCGCACGTCGAGGTCGCCCCTGCCCACGCGCCGCGCGGTGGACGCGAGGCTGCGCAGCGGACGCGCCAGCGAGCCGGCGACGAACCACGCGACGACCAGCCCGAGCAGCAGCGCGAGCGCGCCGACGCCGATCAGCGCGTACTGGTCGCGACGGGTCTCGCGGTCGATCGCGTCCACGCTCTGCGTCAGCCGCACCGCGCCTTCGGTGCGCCCCTCGTTGACGATCGGCACGGCGGTGTAGAGCAGCTCCTGGTCGAGCGTGTCGGAGCGCCGCCGGCCCTGCACGGTCCGGCCCGCGAGCGCCGCAGCGATCTCGGGCCGGTTGCCGTAGGCGACGCCCCGGACGCCCGGCTGCTGCGAATCGGAGATCAACGCGCCGGTGCGGTCGACCACGATGACGCGAGCGCCGAGCTCTCGATCGACCTCGCGCGCGAGCGCATCGAGCTCTCCCGTCTTCGGAAGCCGTCCGGACGCACTGGCCGCGGCCAGCTGCGCACCGTCGGCGGCCTGCGCGCGCACCTCGCGGTCGATCCGGCGCTCGGTCGAGAGCGCGAGCGGCACCAGCAGGGCGACGATCACGAGCACCAGCACGTAGGCGAAGGCCGCCAGCAGACGGCCGCGATACGTCATCCGGCGAGCGATCCGGGAGCCGCGAAGCGGAATCCGACGCCGCGCACCGTGTGCAGGTAGCGCGAGTCCACCGCGTCGTCGCCGAGCTTCCGGCGCAGGCTCGAGACGTGGACGTCGAGCGTCTTCGTGGAGCCGAACCAGTTCGTGTCCCAGACCTCGTCGATGAGGTGCTCGCGGGTCAGCACCGTGCCCGCGTTGCGCACGAGGATCGCGAGCAGGTCGAACTCGCGCCGCGTCAGCGACAGTTCCTCGCCGTCGAGCACGACGCGGCGCATCGCCGTGTCGACGACCAGGCCGTCGACGCGGTACTCGCGGCCTCCCGGCTCTGCGCCCCCGGCCGGGGGCGCCGCCGTCTCGTCGGGCACCCGCCGCAGCACGGCGCGGATGCGGGCCACCAGCTCGCGCGCCGAGAACGGCTTGACGACGTAGTCGTCCGCTCCCAGCTCGAGGCCCACCACGCGGTCGGTCTCGTCGCCGCGGGCGGTCAGCATGATGATCGGCACCTTCGACTCGCGCCGCACCTCCCGGCAGACGTCGAGCCCGGAGCCGTCCGAGAGCATCACGTCGAGCAGGATGAGGTCGGGCTGCAGCTCGGCCGCGAGCGCGATGGCCTCGGGCGCCGATCCCGTGATGCGGGTCGCGTAGCCCTCACGCTCGAGCGCCGACGCGAGCGGCAGCGCGATCGAGTCTTCGTCCTCCACGAGGAGGATGGTGCGGGCCGATCCAGTCACGTCGCCGGATCATCATAGGTTCGACCCGCAGCTTCCCGGAGGAATGAGCCCTAGAGCGGCTCCGGGTGGACGACACGGGACGCCCGGCGCTCGCGGATCAGGTCTGCCGTGATGATCTGGATCGCGCTCGCCACCGGAATCGCGCCGAGCGCGCCGACGACACCGGCCAGCTGCGCTCCGACGAGCACCGCGAGCAGCACGGCGAAGGGCGGCAGCAGCACCATCCGCCCGTAGACGAGGGGCTGGAGGACGTGGTTCTCCAGCTGCTGGTAGACGATCGCGAAGACGAGCCACACGATGGCCGCGGTGAGCGAGTCGAATGCCACGACGGCGAGGACGATCGCCGCTCCGAGCGTCGCGCCGACGAGTGGCACGAGGTCGAGGATCGCGACGACCAGCGCGAGCGCGAGCGCGTATTCGATTCCGAGGATCAGCAGCACCGCCGCCGCGGAGACGCCTGCGACGAGGCTGATCGCGAGATTTCCGCGCACGTAGCCGCCGACGGAGCGGTAGAGGTCGCTGCCGACGCGGCGCCAGCGATCCTGCTGGTCCTCGGGCAGCGTCCCGTAGAACGCCTCGATCCAGCGCGGCCCGCCGAGCAGCAGGAAGATCACCATGACCGTGATCGTCGCGACCGCCGCGATCGCCGTGAGCACGCCCGCGGCGACGTTGATGGCGCCGCCCGCGAAGCCGATGACGATGCCGCCGGCGCCACCCTCCTCGACTCGCTCGCGCACCCGCTCGACCACCTGATAGTCGCGCTCGAGGAAGCCGAGCGGCCCGCGGCCGTTCGTGAGATCCTCGACGTACTTCGGCAGCGAGTCCGCCAGGTCGCCGATCTGCGTGATGAGGGGCGGGATCAGCAGCAGCCCGATGCCCGCGACGCCGGCGAGCACGACGACCACCGTCGCCAGGACGGCGAGGCCGCGCGAGCGCACCCCGTGGCGCTGGAACAACGTCACCAGCGGATCGATCGCGACCGCGAGGAAGATCGCGATCAGGAGCCAGACGATGATCTGGCGCGTCAGCCAGAGCAGGTTGAGGAAGACGAAGACCGCGATCAGCGTCGCAGTCAGCGAGAGCACGGTCCTCAGGTGCACGCGGACGACGCGCTCGGGGATCTCCGGCAATCGGCTCCGGCTCACGCTCATGGTCTCTCGCGCCCCACCGCGCGGCTTTCGCGCTGAGCGCGGGCGAGTCCTCCGCTTTCGACCGTTTCGTCCTGGGCGCCCGGGGTACGACGCGGCCGACAAACGAACCGTTTCGAAAGGCGACTCCCATGGCGCAAGGCAACGGCAGAACGAGCAGGAAGGTCACGTTCCTCCCGGCCGGCCTCGACCGCAAGGCGAGCGAGCAGCTGGTCGGCATCCTCCAGGCCCGGCTCGTCTCTCTGATCGATCTGGGCCTCACGCTCAAGCACATCCACTGGAACGTCGTGGGCCCGCACTTCATCGGCGTGCACACGATGCTCGATCCGCAGGCGGCCAGCGTGAACGAGATGATCGACCAGCTGGCCGAGCGGATCACGACGCTCGGCGGCAGCCCGGACGGCCGGCCCGGCACGATCGTCAAGCAGCGCAAGTGGGACGACTACAGCCTCGGCCGCGACCTCGTGGACGCGCACCTCGGCGCGCTCGACCAGGTGTACATCGGCGTGATCACCTCCCATCGCGACGCGATCGCCGAGACCGAGGAGATCGATCCGGTCACGCAGGACATCCTGATCGAGCAGACCGAGGCGCTCGAGCAGTTCCACTGGTTCGTGCGCGCCCATCTCGAGGACGCGGGCGGCCACCTCGCCGACGCCGGCCGCACCACCGAGAAGTCCGCCGCCGCGAGCGCGCGCAAGGCGACGGACGCCCCCGCACCGGCCAAGCGCCGCCGGGCATCGACCCGGAGCTAGAGCTCTAAAGGCGCGACCCGGGTGAGGTGCTCGCGAGCGCCTCACCCGGCGTCTGCAACCATGCCGCCGTGCGCAAGGTGAACCTCCTCAGCACCGGGTTCGACGAGTCGTCGGAGCGCGACGGCTATCGCTGGCGCGCTGCATTCCTCGGCCAGGCCGTGGGCGCGAGACAGATCGGCGCGTGCCTGTACGAGCTCGAAGCGGGCCAGCGCGCCTGGCCGTTCCACTTCCATCACGCGGAGGAGGAATGGGTCGTCGTGGTCGCCGGCACGCCGAGCCTGCGCGGCCCGGACGGCGAGCGCGCGCTCCGCGCGGGCGACGTCGTGTGCTTCCCGGCCGGTCCCGCCGGCGCGCATCAGGTGATCGGCCCCGGAACCGTGCTGATGCTCGCGGCGAACGCCCCGTTCGACACCATCGAGTACCCCGACAGCGGCAAGATCATGGTGTGCCCGTCCGGCCAGGTCTTCCGAGCCGCCGACGCCGTCGGCTACTGGGACGGCGAGTGAGCGAGCCGCTCAACCTCTACGACGCCGCCGTCGAGGGCGATCCGTCGCTCCCGGCCGGCTATCGCCGCCGCATGCTCGAGTTCGGCCAGAGCATCGGCGCCACGCAGCTCGGCGGCTCGCTCTACGAGCTCGATCCGGGCGACACCATCAGCCCGTACCACTACGAGTGCGTCGAGGAGGAATGGCTGCTCGTCCTCGTCGGCACCGTCACGCTGCGCGATCCCGACGGCGAGCACGAGCTCGTCCGCGGCGACCTCGTCTGCTTCCCCCCGAGCCCGCCGGGGCGCACAAGGTCACGAACCGCTCCCGGAGCCTCGCGCGCGTCCTGATGTTCGCGACGAGACCGTCGCCCGACATCAGCATCTGCGTCTACCCGGACAGCGACAAGGTCGGCGTCTGGCCGCCGGGCGGCCGCTACCGGATGAGCGACACGCTCGGGTACTGGGACGGCGAGCTCTAGGCCGAGACACGCGGTGCTGGATGCGTCACGGCGGCGACGCGTCAGCGAGCGCCCAGCGGTCGTCCTACAAGCTGCAGCGCCTTGCCGCACTCGGGGTTGAGACACGTCTGACGGGGAGCCGTCGCGAAGCGCGCGGAGCTTCTCGCGTACTCGGGCGCCGCTCGCGGTAGTACCGCCGCTGCTCGGCCGCACGCGCTCGACCGTAGCCTCATCCACGCCCTCGGCGTCGCGGCCGCTCCCGTGGGGCCCACGCGAGTGGCACGCCCACGCGTCGCGGCGAGGATCGTCGATGTCCGTCGCTCTTCATCGGAACATCGCGCGATCCTCGGCGTCGAAACCAGCTGCCCGGCCGCCCAAGGCTGTGCGCCTGCCCGCGGATCGCCATGCGGATACCGCTTGGCCCAAGCCAGTCAGAGATGCGCCCGGTAGGAATCGAACCTACGACCTTTCGCTCCGGAGGCGAACGCTCTATCCCCTGAGCTACGGGCGCCTCCGCGGACCGTAGCATCCCCCGGCTCAGGCGGCGCGGGGCCTGCCCTCACGGTTTCCATACAGACGACGCCCCGTAGCTCACAAATGCGGTGCGAATGCTTACCGGCCGCCCCTTGATCCCTCACCTTCGAGTGCGAGCGTAGGACGTGGGCACCGAACCACTGGCGCCGACACCAAGGGAAAGGGAGACCATGTTCCGCACGATCCGTCTGACGGTTGTCGCTCTCGCCGTCGCCGTCGCAAGTCTCACCCTCGCGGGCGCCGCCAGCGCTCATGCACGCGGCATCGCCTACGAGTTCCGCGGTACCGCAGTCGTCGCGCCGGGCAGCGCCGCGACGCAGATCCAGGTCCAGGTGACCGGTGGCAACCGCCCGGCGCTGAAGGCGCTGCTCGGCGCCGCTCAGCCCACGACGTTCGCGCTCGACGCGAAGACCCGCTGGATCGCGGTCAACGGCAACACGCCGGTGCTCGGTGCATCCGACACCGTCCTCGCCGGCGACGTCGTTCGCGTCGTCGTCCGCGCCCCGCGGAACACGCCGCTCGCGACCCTCGTCGCGACGCCCGCCGCCAGCGTGACCGACCTCTCGGCGCGCACGCGTCCCCACGGCCGGCTGTTCCTGTTCGGCGCGACCGCTTCTGCGATCGACACGACCGCGCACACGATCACGGTCGACGTGAACTTCGGCAACTGGCGCGGCCTGTTCGCGCTGCTCGGCCAGCCCGTGCACCAGACGTTCCACTACGACTCCAGCACGGTGTTCCTGAAGTGGCGCCACGGCGTGCCGATCGGCGTCGATCCCAGCGTGATCCACGCCGGCGACCCGCTCACCCTGCGCGTCTTCGGCGCGACCTGGAACACGCCGCTCGCCACGATCCTGGCGACGCCGCTCTGGCGCGTCAAGCTCGGTGAGCCCATGCGGCTCGCCCTGCGCGACGGCGCCGAGCTGCCCGCCACCTGAACCGACCACCACCCGCGGGGCTCCCTCACCCCGCACTCCTCAAGCAGCGGCGAGAGCCGCAACCCCCTCCCCAAGCCACGGGGCCGGCCGAGCAGGCCGGCCCCGTGTGCATTTCCGGCGTGTAGCCTCTGAGAATGGAGCGGCTCTGGGCACCCTGGAGGCTGAGCTATGTCACGGGTGAGCGCCCCGAGGGCTGCGTCTTCTGCAACCACCTGAAGCAGAGCGACGAGGACGCGCTGATCGTCCATCGCGGCGAGCGCGCCTACGTCGTGCTCAACCTCTACCCGTTCGGCAGCGGGCACCTGATGATCGTGCCGACCCGGCACGTCGCGGCGCCGCGCGATCTCGAGGCCGAGGAGCGCGTCGAGCTCTGGGAGCTGCTCGACCGCTCCCTCGAGGCGATCGAGTCGGCACTCGGAGCGCAGGGCCACAACGTCGGCTTCAACCTCGGCGCCGCCGCCGGCGCGGGCATCGCCGACCACCTGCACATGCACGTCGTGCCGCGCTGGTCGGGCGACTACAACTTCATGCCCGTGCTCGCCGACATCCGCGTGATGCCGCAGTACCTGGCCGAAACACGTGCGGCGCTCGTCGCTGCATGGCCCAGCTGACGGCCCGCCTCCCTACCATTGGGCGCATGACGCTGGATCCTTCGGTCTTCAAGGCCTACGACGTCCGTGGCATCGTCCCGGACGAGCTCGACGCCGACGGCGTGTACCGCATCGTCCGCGCGTACGTGGACGAGTTCGAGCCGCACTCGATGGCGATCGGCCGCGACATGCGGCTCACGTCGCCGGAGCTGTGCGAGGCCGCCGTGCGCGGCGCGCTCGACGCCGGGAGCGACGTCGACGACATCGGCCTCGTGGGCACCGAGATGCTCTATTACGCGGTCTGCGAGCACGGCTACGAGGGCGGCCTGATCGTCACGGCCTCGCACAATCCGAAGCAGTACAACGGCATGAAGATCGTGCGCCGCGGCGGGCTGCCGCTGGGCGGCGACGGCGGCATCGAGAAGGTGCGCGACCGCGCGCTCGCAGGCGAGTTCAAGACACCCAAGGCAGCAGGGAAGCTCGGACAGCGCGACGTGCTGCAGGGCTTCGCGGAGCGCTGCCTCTCGATCGTCGATGCGAGCGCGATCGCGCCGCTGCAGGTCGTGCTCGACGGCGCGAACGGCATGGCCGGGACGATGATGGAGCCGATCCTCGATCGCCTGCCGCTCACGGCCGAGCGCTGCCACTTCGACCCCGACGGCACGTTCCCGCACTACCAGCCGAATCCGCTGCTCGAGGAGAACCGGAAGTTCATCATCGACGAGGTCAAGCGCACCGGCGCCGACCTCGGCATCGCCTGGGACGGCGACGCCGACCGCTGCTTCTTCATCGACGACACCGGCGAGTTCGTGCCCGGCGACTTCATCACGGCGCTCGTGGCCGAGTCGATGCTCGCCAAGCACCCGGGCGAGACGATCCTCTACGACCTGCGAGCCTCGCGCGCCGTGCCGGACGTCGTCGAGCGCGCCGGCGGTACGGCGATCGCGAGCCGCGTCGGTCACGCGTTCATCAAGCACCGCATGCGCAAGGAGAACGCGCTCTTCGCCGGCGAGGTCTCGGGGCACTACTACTTCCGCGACTTCTACAGCGTGGACACCGGGATCGTGCCGGCGCTCGTCGTGCTCGAGCTGGTCTCGCGCTCGGGCAAGCGGCTCTCCGAGCTGCTCGCGCCGCTGCACGAGCGCTACCACCTCTCGGGAGAGATCAACTCGACCGTCTCGGACGTCCCGCTCAAGCTGCAGGAGCTCAAGGAGCGCTACGGGCCGCGCGGCGAGGGCGGCCGGGTCACGCACCTCGACGGCGTCTCCGTCGACTTCGACGACTGGCACTTCAACGTCCGGCCCTCCAACACCGAGCCGCTGCTGCGGCTCAACCTCGAGGCCTACACGGCCGCCGAGATGGAGCAGCGGCGCGACGAGGTGCTCGGGCTGATCCGCTCGTGAGCGCCGGGCCGACGACCGCGCGGCCGCCCTACCGCTTCTCCGCGAAGCTGCGCGTCGGCTTCGACGAGACCGACGCCCAGGCGGTCGTGTACTACGGCCGCTACTTCCCGTACTTCGACCGCGCGCGCGTCGAGTACCAGCGCCACCTCGGGCTCCTGCACTCGCTCCCGCCGGGCTTCGAGTTCGTGATGCGCGCACGTCTCGTGCGAGTACGAGGCGCCCGCGCGCTTCGACGACGAGATCGAGGTCTTCATCCGCACGTCGTCGATCGGCCGCACCTCGTGGCGCTGGGAGATGGCCGTGCACGAGTGCGAGTCCCGCGAGCTGCTGGCCCACGCCGAGCAGGTCATGGTGCTGATCGACCGCGCCGCGCGGACGCCGGAGCCCGTGCCGGCGCACATCCGCGAGGCGGTCGCCGCGTTCGAGGGCAGCGCGTGAGCATCGACGGCCGCGTGCAGGACGTCATCGACGGCGGCGAGGAGGCCGACGAGATCCTGCGCGCGTCGCTCGCGGCGGTGCACGAGGGCGCGGGCGCCCCCTGGAGCGCCATCGCGTTCGTGGAGGAAGGCCAGATGGTGATCGGCCCGGTCGCGGGCACCGCGCCCGACGATGCGCCGGCGCCCGCGCTCGCCGTGCCGATCGTCTACCGCGGCGACACCGTCGCGGCGTTGTGGCTCGGAAGCGCCGTCGCGCCGGAGGTCGTCGCCGAGCTCGAGCGCGCGGCCGCCCTGCTCGCCCCGTACTGCCTCGTCGGCTGGGACACCGGCGGCGAGGAATGGGTGCCGTAGCGGAACCGGCCGAAGCGCGCCGGGTGAAGGTGTTCTCAGAGGCCCTGGTGCCCGCCGTGCCCGCCGGCGGAGTGCGCCGCCACCGCGGCCCGCTGGAGCTCGGCGACCTGCTTTGCGAGGTCCGCCGGCCCGTCGATGCCGGTGAACTTGAACTCGAAGTCGTCGCCGGCCGCGGTGTCGAAGTCGACCAGGCCCACCCCGAGGATGCGCTCGAGGAAGCTCTGGTACGTCGTGACGTTCTGCAAGCGCTCGTACGACGTCGAGTGATCCGAGCGCGAGAGGATCCCCTTGCGGATGTTGATGCGCTGATTCGTGACGGCGTAGTGCGTGTCGATGCGCTGGAGCCAGCCGGCGATCAGCACGAACAGCGAGCAGGACGACGGTCGCGAGCCACAACCACCAGCGGAGCCCGATCCGCGTCGGCCGTGCTCGCGAGGATCTCACCCGCCACGCCCGGGACGAGGGCGAGGATGCCGTACTTGATGTAGAAGGCGAGCATCGAGCGCCACGATGGGCGGCCGCTCCACACGATGTGTTCTCCGTCCAGCAGTTCCATGGGCGCGACAGTACCAGCGCGACCCGCTGTCGTTAGCCGGAGACGGCGCGCCGGAACGCGCGCGTGGCGAGCGGCATCGTGATCGCGCCGACGATCAGCGCCGCCAGCAGCGCGCCGCCGATCGCACCCCAGTCCCAGCCGCTCGACATCAGGGTGCGGTCGGCGATGATCAGGTAGTTGACGGGGTTGAACTTGTTGAACCACTGCAGCCACTCCGGCAGCAGTTCGTACGGCATGAACGCCGTCGAGCCGAAGTAGAGCGGGAACGTGAGGATGCCGGCGGCGGCCGTCACCTCCGGATTGCGCGTCCTCAGCGCGACGTTGAGCGAGATCCCCGACCAGGCCATGCCGAAGATCGCCGCGAGCGCGAGCATCCCGAGCAGCCCGAGGAACCCCGTCGTGATGTGCGCGCCGAGCAGCAGCGCCAGCAGGATCACGATGAGCGATTGCACGGCGAGGCGCGTCGCATCCGTCAGCAGCAGACCGAGCACGATCGCCGACCGGCTGATCGGCGCGACCCGCAGCTTGTCGAAGAAGCCGGTGTCGATGTCCTGAACCATCTGGAACCCCGCGCCGCCGGCGCCGGCGAGCACCGTCAGGGCGAGCACGCCCGCCGTCATGAACTGCACCGAGGAGCTCGCCGGGTACCCCCGCAACTGCGTCACGTTCGTGAGCACCGCCGTCAGCAGGATGAGCTGCATCACCGGGCCGATGACGGGAAATGCGATGCGCGTCGGCACGCGCGGGATCTCGCGCAGCGCGCGCTGGAAGAGCACTCCGGACTCGACGACGAGCCGCATCAGCGCCGCACCGCTGCCTGTGCGTGCTCTGCGTGCTCGTCGTGCTCCTCGATCGTCGCGCCCGTGTAGCGCAGGAAGACGTCGTCGAGCGTCGGGCCGCGCCACCGTGATCGTGACCGGCACGATGCCCACACCGCGCAATCAGCTCGACGATGCGCGGCCACGGCCGCGGCGCCGTCGGTCAGCTCGAGCGCGACGCTGCGGCCGCCGCCCCCGATGCGCACCCGCCCGAGCGGCGCCAGCACGGCCGCCGGCGGCCTCGGCCTCGCTCGTCGTCGACGCCGATCGTCACGACGTCGGCTCCGACCTCGGCCTTGAGCTCGTCGGGCGTGCCGCGGACGACGATCACGCCGCGGTCGACGATCGCGAGCCGGTCGCAGAGGCGATCGGCCTCCTCGAGGTAGTGCGTCGTCAGGAACAGCGACACGCCCTCGCCCTGGAGGCGGCGGAGCTCGTCCCAGAGCGCCGCGCGCGAGGTCGGATCCACGCCCGTGGTCGGCTCGTCGAGGAACAGCAGGCGCGGGCGGTGCACGAGACCGCAGGCCAGGTCGATCCGCCGCCGCATGCCGCCCGAGTACGTGCGCACCTGCCGGTCGGCGGCGTCCTCGAGGCCGAACAGGATCAGCAGCTCGTCGCTCCTCGCGCGCGCCTGCGCGCGCGAGAGGCCGTACAGGCGCCCCATCATCATCAGGTGCTCGCGCCCCGTCGCGTAGCGCGCGAGGCCGGCCTCCTGCATGGCGAAGCCGATCGCGCGGCGTACCGCGGCGGCCTCGCGCACGACGTCGTGCCCCGCGACGGTGGCGCGCCCCCCGCTCGGCGGCAGCAGCGTGCCGAGCATGCGCATCGTGGTGGTCTTGCCGGCGCCGTTCGGCCCGAGCAGGCCGAACGCCTCACCCTCCTCGATGTCGAACGTGATCCCGCGCACCGCCTCGAAGCCACCCGCGAACGTCTTGCGCAGGTCGTCGCACTCCAGGATCGGCACGCGTCAGTCGACCGCGCCTGCGCGCGGTGTGACGCGGTAGGCGTCGAACACCGATTCCACGTTGCGCAGCGCCGAGAGCAGGCTCTTCAGCTCGCGCACGTCACCGACCTCGGCGACGTACCAGTTCTTGCACATCTGATCCTGCGTGACACCGCCGTACTCGACGATGTTGCAGCCGTTCTCGGCGAACGTCCGGCCGATGTCCTCCATCAGGCGCGGGCGATCCCAGGCCTCGATCGCGACCTCGACGCGGAACGACTGGCTCGCCTCGCCATCCCAGGTGACCGGGCTGAAGCGCTCGGGCGAGCGCATCAGCGCGCGCACGTTCGGGCAGTCCTCGCGGTGGATCGTGATGCCGCGGCCGACCGAGATGTAGCCCGTGATCGGATCGCCCGGCACCGGCGTGCAGCACTTGGCCATGCGCACGAGGACGTTGGGATCGGTCGTGCCGTCGACGATGACGCCGTACTGCGACGACGAGCCGACGCGGGCGCGCGTGTGCCTGCGGGTCGCGGGCGACTGCTCCTCGGCGACCTCGGTCGTCTTGAGCCGCTGCAGCACCTTGTTCACGACCTGGCCGACCGGCACCTTGCCGCCGCCGATGGCGACGTAGAAGTCGTCGGCCTTCTTGAAGCCCATCTCGCGGATCAACTGCGCGAGCAGCGGCGCGGAGGACAGCTTCTGGCTCGGCAGGCCGTTCGAGCGGAAGGCCTGGGCGAGCGAGTCGCGGCCCTTCTGCTCGAGATCCTCGCGCTGCTGGTGGGCGAACCACTGGCGGATCTTGTTGCGGGCGCGCGACGTGCGCACGAGCGTCAGCCAGTCGCGCGACGGGCCGCGCTCGCGGTTCGAGGTGAGGATCTCGACGATGTCGCCCGAGGCGAGCTCGGAGTGCAGCGGCACGATGCGGCCGTTGACCTTCGCGCCCACGCAGCGGTGGCCGACGTCGGTGTGCACGGCGTACGCGAAGTCGAGCGGCGTCGCTCCCGACGGCAGGGCCTTGACCTCGCCCTGCGGCGTGAACACGAAGACCTCGTCGTCGAACATCTCGCCCATCAGCGAGTCCATGAACTCCGCCGGGTCGGCCAGGCCGGCGGCGTCGACGACGCGTCCGAGCCAGGCCAGCTGCCGCGGCTCGCCGCGGTGCTTGTAGATCCAGTGCGCGGCGACGCCGTACTCGGCGGTCTGGTGCATCGCGTGCGTGCGCACCTGGATCTCGAGCGGCTGGCCCTTCGGCCCGATCACCGTCGTGTGCAGCGACTGGTAGCCGTTCGACTTCGGCATCGCCACGTAGTCCTTGAAGCGGCCGGGGATCGGCTTCCAGAGCGCGTGCAGGACGCCGATCGCGCCGTAGCAGTCCTTCACGGAGTCGACGAGGACGCGCATCGCGGTGAGATCGAGGATCTCGTTGAACTCCTTGCCGCCGCGCGCCATCTTCTGGTAGATCGAATAGAAGTGCTTGGCGCGGCCGAGGATCTCGGCGCTGATCGCGACCTCGCGCAGGGCCTCGTCGAGGATGCGTGCCGCCTCCCCGACGTCCTCCTCGCGGTCGGCGCGGCGCTGGCTGACGAGCGCCTCGATCTCGGCGTAGCGGCGCGGGTGCAGCGTCGTGAACGCGAGGTCCTCGAGCTCCCACTTCATCTGGTGGATGCCGAGGCGGTGCGCGATCGGGGCGTAGACCTCGAGCGTCTCGCGCGCGTTCTGCAGCTGCTTCTGCTTGGCGAGCGGGCCGAGCGTGCGCATGTTGTGCAGCCGGTCGGCGAGCTTGACGATCACGACGCGCACGTCGCGGGCCATCGAGAGCACCATCTTGCGGTAGCTCTCGGCCTGCGCCTGCTCGCGCGAGTCGAAATGGATGCGCGAGAGCTTGGTCACGCCGTCGACGAGCAGCGCGACGTCGTCGCCGAACTCGGCGGCGATCTCCTCGAGCGTCGTCTCGGTGTCCTCGACCGTGTCGTGCAGCAGCGCGGCGACGATCACGGGTGTCTCCGCGCGCAACTCGGCGCAGATCCGCGCGACGCCGAGCGGATGCACGACGTAGGGCTCGCCCGACTTGCGGACCTGGTCCGCGTGCCGCTCAGCGGCGAACGCGACGGCGCGCTCGACCGCGTCGGTGTCGGTCTCGTCGCCGGCCACCTGCAGGACCGCGATGAGATCGTCGACCAGAGGCCGGAGCTGCGCGTCGTGCTGCTGGATGCGTGCCGGAGTCGACATCTGAAACCTCATCGTACCCCCGGCCGCCTGAGGTTAGGCCGGGCCCTTCACGTGGTGCGGGCAGGCACCTCTACGCCGCGGCGGCCGGGTGCGCGGGGCGCCCGGCGAGCAGTGCGTCCAGCCACGCCAGCGCGCGCGTCCGCCGACCCTCGTGCAGCGCGTAGGCGGGAGATGCGGCGAGGTCGCTCTTGCCCGCGACGGCGAGCGGGCGAAGCCCTGCGTCGCTGAGCTCGACCACCCCGCTCTCGGCCAGCGCCGCGAGCGCGGCATCGACGAGGTCGGCGGGCGGAGGCACGTCCGGCCACGCGGCGCGCGCCCGCAGCTCCTCGAGCGGCGTCGTCGCATCCTGCGCGGCCGCGCGCCAGAGCACGGCCATGACGGCCCGCAGCGCGTCGGCCTCGACGCAGGCGCGGGCGAACACGGCCTCCGACTCGTGAGCTGCGATCTCCACGCGCCCGCCGGCGGCCGCAAGCGCCGCGAGCTCCTCGGGGTGCGCGGGCGGGTCGAGCACGAGCACGTGCGCCGAGCGCTCGCGCAGCACCGCGAGCCGGGCGAAGCTGTGGTGGTCGGCGACCGCGACGACGCCGTCCCCGAAGCCCTCGAGCGCCTGCTCCAGCACGGCGGGGTCGCCGCGGCGCGAGCAGATCAGGAGCTCCCGGGCCCCGTAGCGGCGCGGATCCGGCAGCGTCGCCAGCCGGCGCTCGACGTCGGCGACGAGCACGACGACCGGCCGGCCGCTGCCCGCGAGCGCGGCCAGTGCGGCCTCGCCGCGCCCGGCTCGCTCGGCCAGCGCCACCGGCACCGGTTCCCCGGCCGCTGCCGCGGGCCAGGCTGCGCCGAGCCGAGCCGCCGGTGCGGGCTCGACCGGCTCCCGCGCCGGCCACGGCACGATGTCGCGCAGCACGAGCCGCGGCGCGAGCGCGCCGCGCCAGTCGTTGATCTCGAGACGGCAGACGACGTCGTGACGCGCGCCGACGTGCAGCGACTCGGCTTCGCCGCCACGCCCCCACGCGACGGCGCCGCAGTGCGCGGAGGCGTCCGCCACCTGGAGGCGCAGGTGCTTGCCGCCCTCCCCCATGCCCTGCATGCCCATCAGCTGCGCGCCCGGGACGAGCAGGTTGACGCCCGGGTTGCCGTAGCCGCACGGCTCGAAGCGCGCGAGCTCGCGCGCCAGGTCGAGCGAGACCTCGCCGACGGCCACGACGGCATCCACGACCGAGCCGCGGACGCACGCCTCCTCGGGCAGGTGCTCGGCCGCATGCGCGCGCATCGCGGCCGCGAACTGCTCGACCGAGGCCGCGGAGATGCTGAGGCCCGCGGCGGCGCGGTGGCCGCCGAAGCGCTCGAGGTGGCCGCTGCAGGCCGCGAGACCGGCGTGCAGGTCGTACGCCGAGACCGAGCGGCCGCTGCCCTTGCCGCGCTCGCCGTCGAGGGCGATGAGCACCACGGGCCGGGCATGACGGTCCACGAGACGCGAGGCGACGATGCCGATCACGCCCTCGTGCCAGCCCTGGCCGGCGGCCACGAGCACGCGATCACCGCGCTCGATCGCGCCGCTGCGCTGGATCTCGGCGGCGGCGGCGCGCAGGATCGTGTCCTCGACCTGCTGGCGCTCGCGGTTGCGCTCCTCGATCTGCTCGGCCAGCGGCTGGGCGTCGTTGCGCGAGGGCGCGAGCAGCAGGTCGAGCGCGAGCGTCGGGTCGCCGAGGCGACCGGCGGCGTTGATGCGCGGGGCGAGCCGGAAGCTGAGGTCCGACGTGCGCAGGCGCGCAGGATCCACGCCGGCGCTCGACATCAGCGCGCGCAGACCGGGGCGATCGGCCTCGGCGAGCCGCCGCAGCCCGCGGCGGACGAGCGCGCGGTTCTCGTCGGCGAGCGGGACGACGTCGGCGACCGTCGCCAGGGCGACGAGGTCGGTGAACTGGTCGAGCGCCGGCGGCAGGGCCGCCGGATCGCCGCCGTGGCGGCGCGACCACAGCGCCTGCGCGAGCTTGAGGACGACGCCCGTGCCGCACAGGTCCGGGAACGGATAGCGCCGCGCCGCTCGGCGCGCGCGACGCCACGATCGGCGCGTCCGGCAGCACCTCCCCGGGCCGGTGATGGTCGGTGACGACGACGTCCATCCCGAGCTCGCGGGCGCGTGCGACGGCCTCGGGAGCCGCGATGCCGCAGTCGACGGTCAGGAGCAGCCCCGCGCCTCCGGCGGCGAGTTGCTCGACGCTCGCTACGGCGACCCCGTAGCCGTGCTCGAAGCGACTCGGCAGGAACGGCTCGACCTCGGCGCCGAGCAGCCGGAGCACCTCGACGGCCAGCGCCGTCGCGCACACGCCGTCGACGTCGTAGTCGCCGTGGACGACGATCCGGCGACCCGCCGCGATCGCGCCCTCGATCAGCGTGCAGGCCTCCGCCATGTCCCCGAGCGCGAACGGATCGTGCAGCGGGCCGTCGCTGTCCAGGAACGCGCGGGCGCTCGCGGCATCGGCCAGCCCGCGCCTGACGAGCACCTCGGCCGTGACGCGCTGGAGCCCGAGCTCGGTCGCGAGCTCGCGCACCCGGTCGGGACAGCAGGCAGGGATCGTGAGCGTCGCGGGCACCCAGCCAATCTAGGCCCCGGGCCGGACGCCGCCCGGCGGGGACGAGCGAGGTCAGGCCTGGACGAGCACGTGCCGGATGCGGCCGAGCTCCTCTTGCAGCCGCAGGGCGGGCCCCTGGTACAGCGGCGAGGTCGCACCGTCGCGGACGAGCCGCGTGACGAGCGCGACGCCGCGGGCGCTCACGCTCGGGAGGTCGCGCAGCAGGCGCGCGATCTCGAGCAGCTCGGCCTGCGCGGCGACCACCGAGGCGCGGTCGGCGTAGATCGGCGACCACCACTCGCGCGACTCCGGCTGCAGCGTGATCACCTGGAGCGTGCGCGCGAGCTTGCGCCGGTAGCGGCGGTCGCGCAGGCGCGAGCGCTCGCTCGCGATCGACTCCAGCGGCAGCTCCTCGCGCCCGCTCGCGATCAGCTCGAATGCGCGTCCGCGCAGGCGGATGCGCGCGACGAACGCCGCCGCCAGGAAGAACGCCGAGACGGCCGCTGCGCCCACCGAGAGGCGCCAGGCGGACTCACCGAGCAGCGGCGAGAGCAGGCCCGCGACGATGCCGAACACGACCGTCACGGCGAACTGCGCGCGCAGCGTCCGCTCCTGCGACTCGGCGCGGGCGAGCGGGTGATCGGGACCAAGCAGTGTCGACGAGCCCATGCGCTCAGCCTGGCAGGCGGCTGGTCAACGCCGCGTCAATTCCGCGCGGCCCGGCCTCAAGACCGCGTCAAGACGCCGGCGCGACAGCGGGCTCGCGCGGCTCGGGTTCGCGAATGCGGTAGCCGACGCCGGTCACGGTCTCGATCAGCTCGGGCTCGCGCGGATCGCGCTCGATCTTGCGGCGGAGGGCCGCGATGTGGACGCGCAGCAGGTGGCTCTCGCCGTACCCGGGCCCCCACACCTCCTGGATGATCGCCTTGTGCGTCAGCACCTTGCCGGGGTGCGCGACGAGCGTGCGCAGCAGGTCGTACTCGATCGGGGTGAGGTGGATCTCGTCGCTGTTCCGCATCACCAGCCGCCGCGCCAGGTCGACGCGCAGCTCACCGAGCTCGACCACCGCATCGGGGCGCGGACGGTCGACGGCTCGCCGCAGCATCGCGCGCACGCGCGCCAGCAGCTCGTCGATGCCGAACGGCTTCGTGACGTAGTCGTCGGCTCCGGCGTCGAGCGCCTTCACCTTCTCGCGCTCGTCGCCCACGGCCGAGACGAGCAGGATCGGCACGTTCGACCAGGTGCGGATCTCGCGCGCCACGTCGTCGCCGGTGCCGTCCGGCAGCAGCAGGTCGAGCAGCACGAGGTCCGGCGGCTTGAGCGCGACCTGGGCGAGCGCGTCCGCACAGGTGCCCACGACGTCGACGTGGTACCCCGCGGCCTCGAGCGTGGCCTTGAGCGCGCGCTGGATCGCACGCTCGTCGTCGACCACCAGCACCCGCGCGCCGCTCCCGCTCACGCCCGCACCTCCTCGCTGACCTTCATGCTCGGCAGCACGACGCGCATGCACGTGCCGCCACCGGGAGCATCGTCGATCGTCAGGGTTCCTGCGTTGGCCTCGACGAACCCGCGCGCGATCGCGAGGCCCAGACCCGTCCCGCCCGCGCCGCCGCCGCGCCCGCGGTAGAACGGCTCGAACACGCGCTCGCGCTGGTCCAGCTCGATGCCCGGACCGTGGTCGACGACCGTGATCTCGACGTGGTCGCCGGCACTCGCGTGCGCGCGCACGGTCACGGGCTCGTCCGCCGGCGAGAACTTGGCGGCGTTCTCGATCAGGTTGACGAGCACGCGCTCGATCTGCGACGCGTCGCAGTGCACGAGCGGCAGGTCGTCCTGGGTCTCGATCTCGATGCGCGTCCCGGGCGCGCGCGAGCGCGCCGCCGCCACCGCTCCGCGCACGAGGTCGCCGACCTCGCACCAGTCGAGCGCGGTGGACGCCGTGCCGGCCTGCAGGCGCGAGACGTCGAGCAGGTCGGAGACGAGGCGGTCGAGGCGGTCGGTCTCGATGCTGACGTCCTCCAGCAGCTCGCGCACGGCCTCCTCGCCGAGTTGCACCTGGTCGCCGCGCAGCGCCCCGACAGCGGCCTTGATGGCGGTCAGCGGCGTCCGCAGCTCGTGCGAGACGGCGCGCAGCAGCGCGGTCTTGAGCGCATCCGACGCGCGCAGCGCCTGCGCCTCGAGATCCGCGTGGGCGAGGCGCTCGCGTTCCTGCGCGAGCGCGAGGACGCCCGCCAGCGAGCGCGCCACGCGCTGCGCGATCTCGTCGTCGAGCACGGCATCGCTCGCCCCCATCAGCTCCAACCGGCCGATCACGCGGCCGTCGACGTCCAGCGGCAGCGCCACCTGCCCGGCGAGCGGCCCGCGGCCGAGCACGATCCGCGCGGCCGGCACCCCGATCGCGGCGGCGGCCACGCGGGCGGCGTCGATCTGGGCGAGCGCGAGGCTCGCGCCGCCGACGAGCGCACTCGAGAGCCCCGCCAGGAGCGCGGCCTCGCGCTCCCGCTCGTAGGCCTGCTCGGAGCGCCGCCGCTCGCGCGCCGCGAGCTCGGCGACGGCGACGCCGGAGAGGAGCAGCGCGGCGAACAGCAGCCAGACGCGCGAGTCCGGTGTCTTGAAGTGCGCCGGGGGCAGCAGCACGGCGTCGAACACCGCCGTCGCCGCGACGGCGGTCAGGATCCCCGCGCGCAGGCCGAACAGGAACGCCACGCCGATCACCGCGGGCAGGTAGACGAGGCCGAGCGCCTCGTAGTTCGCGCCGCAGCGAGCTGTGCAGGACCGCGATGATGCCCGAGCAGATCGAGACGGCGAGCGCGGCCAGAACGGCCGCGGCGAGTGCATCGCCACCGGTGCGGATGCGCGACCCGCCACGGGGAGCAAGTCCGGGCACCCGGCGCGCGCGGCGGGCCAAGGGCATCCCCAAAGCCTACTGCGAGCTCAGCGCAACAACGGGGTCTGGCCCGCACGTTGCGGGCCTGACCCCGAACGTTGCGGACCTGTCCCCGAACCGTTGCGGACCGACCTCGATCCCTGCAGGCATGCGGAACGTGGGGCGTTCGCGAGTGTGCCGGAAACGTGTCGCCAGCGGTCGGTGCAAGCAAAGTGCAAGAACGGACGACGCCAGAAACCGCATGGTTGAGCCATGACACACCCGGGGACAGGTCCGCAACGTTCGGGGTCAGGCCCGCACGTGCGTGCCAGACCCCGTTCGTTGCGGTCCCCGCGCGGGTTTGGCGATGAGTTCTTCGGGTTCGACCGGTCGAATTGGGCATGGACTACACGCACGTATTCGCCGGTGTGGCCGTTGCGGACTTTCCGGCCGCGGCGGCCTGGTACGAGCGGTTGCTGGGGCGGCCTGCCGATCTCGTGCCGAACTGGAACGAGGTCGCCTGGCAGATCACCGAGAGCGGCTGGATCTACGTCGTCGGTGACAGCACGCGCGCCGGCAAGGCGCTCGTCACGCTGCTGGTCGACGATCTCGACGACCGCATCGCCGAGTTCGCCGAGCGCGGGCTCGCGCCGATGCGGATCGACACGCTGCCGAACCTCGTGCGCAAGGCGACGATCACCGATCCCGAGGGCAACCAGATCACCCTCGGTCAGCCGCTCCCGACGAGCTAGCGGCTAGGTGCGGCGGCCGTGGCCGCGGCCCTGCTTGCGGCGGCGCTCTTCGCGCCTGCGCCTGGCGGCATCGCGTGCGGCGCGTTCCTCGTCGCTGATCTCGGCGGGCACCGGCACGTTCTCCTCGACGCCCTCGGCCTTCTTGGCGACCGGCGCGGTCGGGACCGCGACACCACCGCCCGTGCCTCCGGCCATTCCCGGAGCCACCGTGCCGAGCGTCGCCTTCTCGATGCCGACCGCGTCACGGCGCTGGAACTCGGCCTCGTGACCCTTCCAGAGCGCCAGCAGCGGGGCCGCGATGAAGATCGAGGAGTACGCGCCTGCGGCGATGCCGATCAGCAGCGCGAACGCGAAGTCCTTCAGCGTCGAGCCACCGAAGAGCAGCAGCGTGAGGATCGGGAAGAGCGTGATCAGCGACGTGTTCAGCGAGCGCGTCAGCGTCTCCCAGATCGAGACGTTGACGATCTGCGCGAACGAGTTCTTCCGGAGCAGCGGCGTGTTCTCGCGCACGCGGTCGAACACGATGATCGTGTCGTAGAGCGAGTACCCGAGGACCGTGAGCACAGCGGCGACGGTTGCTGCCGTCACCACCCGCCCCGTCAGTGAGTACACGCCGATCGTGATGATGACGTCGTGGAACAGCGCCACGATCGTCGGCAGCGCGTACTTGAACTCGAAGCGGAACGTCAGGTACGCGACGATCAGGAACATCGAGAAGACGACCGCGTAGAGCGCACCGGTGAGGATCGTGCGGCCGAACGACGCCGAGACGGATTTCGAGTCGAACAGCTGCGTGTTCTCGGTCTTGTCGATGGCTATGCCGAACTTCGAGTCGAGCGCGGCCTCGACCTTGGTGATCGCCGCCGGCGACAGCGACTTGGCGGGCGCCTTGATCTCGTAGCGCCGGAACTTGTCGCCCTGCGAGGGGGCATCCGGATCGCTGCGGCCCTGGACGACGGCGTCCTTGCGCAGGCTGCCGTTGACGTTCGCGAGCACGTCGAGGACCTGCTCCTGGCTCGCGGGCTTCACGAACGTCGCCTCGATCGCGGTGCCGCCCTTGAAGTCGATCCCGAGATTCAGGCCTCTGGTCACGAGCGAGCCCAGCGAGACCAGGACGATGACGGCGGAGATCGTGAACCAGAGGTTCTTGCGGCCCGTGATGTCGGCGCGCCAGCGCACCTTCTGGCCCGAGGCGCCCAACAGCGCCGCGTCGTTGAACCAGCGGAACCCGGACAGCACGCCGAGCATGGCGCGCGTCGCGAGGACGGCCGTGAACATCGAGACGAGCACGCCGACGGCGAGCGTGAACGCGAAGCCCTTGACGCTGCCGGTGCCGGCCATGAAGAGCACGCCCGCGGTGATCAGCGTCACCACGTTGGCGTCGACGATCGTGTGGAAGCCCTTCGTGTAGCCCGATGAGATGGCGGCGCGCACGGTCTTGCCGAGGCGCACCTCTTCCTTGATGCGCTCGAAGATGACGACGTTCGCATCTGCCGCCACGCCTATGGTCAGGATCATGCCCGCGATGCCCGGCAGGGTCATCGTGATGGGTATCAGCAGCACCAGCCCGTAGAAGAGCGCCGCGTAGATCATCAGCGCGAGGTCGGCGACCAGACCCAGCAGCCGGTAGAAGAACGCGAGATAGATCATCACGACGAGCAGGCCGATGATCCCCGCGATCAGCGCCTGGCGCAGCGAGTCCTTGCCGAGCGTCGCCGAGACCTGCGACTGCGAGAGCGTGTTGAACGAGACCGGCAGCGAGCCCGACTGCAGCACGAGCGCGATGCGGTTCGCCTCGCCGGTCGAGAGCCCGGTGATCTGCGCGTTGCCGTCGATGCCGCCGGGCGTCCGCTCGTACGAGATCGTCGGCGTGGCCTCGATCTTGTTGTCGAGGATGACGGCGAACGGCACCTCGGTGTTCTGCGTCAGGCGCCCGCGCTGGGCGAGCTCGTTCGTGATGTTCTTGAACGCCTTCGTCCCGGTCGAGGAGAAGCCCATCGTGACGTCCGGGCCGCTCTGCGGGTCGTAGTCGGACTTGGCGTCGCGAACGTCGCGGCCGAACACGACCATGTTCTTGTCGTTCGGCATCCGGAACATCACGAAGCGGTGCTGCGTGTCGTTGACGTTGCCCGTGGTGCTGTCGATCTGGTCGTCGGCCCAGATGGTGCCGGCGGGCGAGCGCAGCAGGACGGCGCCGTCGGCCTTCCCCTTGAGGTCGGCCAGCAGCTGCTTCTTGGACGCGCCGGGCGGGAACGCCTGCCCGATCGAGTTGAGCACGCGTTTGTGCGTCTTCTTGTCGAACGCGTACCACCGCTCCGGCGTCGCGCCGTCGTAGGGATGCGTGTTCGGGCGATTCTTGGCCGCGTTGAGCAGCGCGTACAGCGTCGGGCGGTACGACGCCGTGCCGGTCGCGCTCTTCGAGACGATGGGCTCGAGCGTGCCCGTGTAGTCGAGCATGTAGAGCTGGCCGGTCGAGCCGATGATGCTGGCCGCAGCTTTCGGATCCTTGATGCCCGCGAGCGCGATCGAGACCTGGTTGCCGGCCTCCTTGCGGATCTCCGGCTCACTCACGCCGAGCTTGTCGACGCGCGAGCGGATGATCGAGATCGCCTGGTCGATCTGCGCGTCCGTGGGCGGATTCTTGGGGTCGTTCGGGACGGCCTTGAGCACGACCTCGAGACCACCCTTGAGGTCGAGGCCCAGCACCGGCGATTTCGCCCACGCCACGACGCCCGTGAGGGCGAGCAGGACCAGCATGGCCAGCAGCGTCAGGCGGTTCTTGGTTCTGTCGGTCACGCGACCACTCATACTAGTGGCCCTGACCCACAGGTCCCTACGGTTCGCGAACCCTTAATTCGGGATCGCAAATCCTTAATCGACGGGGTCGGGCTCCTCGGCTGTGGCGGCGGCCGGCGGCCCCACACGACCGGCGATGGCGCGCCGAGCGACGCGGACGACGACATCCGGGGCGATCTCGAGGCGGATCTCGTCGCCGTCGAGGCCCACGATCGTGCCGTACAGGCCGCCGACGGTGACGACCTGGTCGCCGCTCGAGAGTGCACCCAGCAGGTTCTGCTGGCGCGCCACCATGCGCCGCCGCGGGCGGATGAACAGGAACCAGCTCAACGCCGCCAGGCCGACGATCCAGACGACGGTGATCTCCGCCTCACTCATCTTCCGCTCAGCCCTCCCGTGCTTCGCGAGGCGCGCTCTGCGCCGTGCCCGAGCCCAGTCGCTCGAGTGCCGCCTCGGAAAACGCACCGAAGCGGCGCTCGATGATCGCACGGCGCGCCTCGCGGCACAACTCGAGCAGGAAATGCACGTTGTGCAACGTCAGCAGGCGCAGTCCGAGCAGCTCGTCCTGGGTCACGAGGTGGCGGATGTAGGCGCGCGAGAAGCGCACGCACGCCGGGCACTCGCAGCCCTCCTGCAGCGGGCCCTCGTCGCGGGCGAAGCGGGCGTTGCGGAGATTGAGCCGCCCGTCCCACGTCGTCGCCGATCCCGTCCGGCCGAGCCGCGTCGGCAGCACGCAGTCGAACATGTCGATGCCCGAGCCGATCACGCGCAGGATGCCCTCGGGGTCGCCGATGCCCATGAAGTAGCGCGGCCGTTCCGCCGGCAGCAGCGCCGCGGTCGAGGCGGTGACGTCGAACATCTCCTCGCGCTCCTCCCCCACGCTCAGGCCGCCGATCGCGAAGCCCTCGAACGGGAGTGCCGTGAGCTGCGCGACGGAGCGCGCGCGCAACTCGCGATCCGTGCCGCCCTGGGCGATGCCGAAGCGCAGCTGCCCGTCGGGCCGCGGCGCCGCGATGCAGCGCTCGGCCCAGCGCGACGTGCGCTCGACCGCCCGCTCCAGGTCGGCGCGCGCTGCGCCCGCCGGCGGGCACTCGTCGAACGCCATCGCGATGTCGGAGCCGAGCGACGCCTGCACGGCCATCGCGAGCTCGGGCGTGAAGCGCGCGACCGAGCCGTCGTACACGGAGCGGAAGGTGACGCCGTCGGCGTCGATCCGGCGCGTCTCTGCGAGCGAGAACACCTGGAAACCACCGGAATCCGTGAGCAGCGCCCGATCCCAGCCCATGAACGTGTGCAACCCGCCGAGCTCCTCGATGAGCTCCGCGCCCGGGCGGAAGTGCAGGTGGTAGGTGTTGCCGAGGATGACCTGCGCGCCGAGCTGCTCGAGCTCGCGGGGATCGACTCCCTTGACGGTCGCGCGCGTGCCGACGGGCATGAACACCGGTGTCTCGATGACGCCGTGCGCCGTCGTCAGGCGGCCCGCGCGCGCGCTGCCGTCGTTCGCGTCGAGCGTGAAGTCGCCAGCGGTCACTAGGCCGTCGCCAGCGAGCCGAGCACGTCCGCGAGGCGATCGAGGTCGGCGTCCGAGAGCCAGTAGCCGAGCGAGACGCGCACCCAGTCGAGCCCCGGGAGCGAGCGCGCGAGCACGCCCTTGGCCTCGAGCGCCTTGATGACGTCCTCGGCCGAGTGGCCCGCGACGGTGAACGCGACGAGTGGCGCGGCGCCCTCGGTCTCCGCCTGCAGCGTCACACCCGGCACGGCGGAGAGCAGCGCGACGGTGCGCCGGCGGACGTCCGCCATCTGGGCGGCGCCCTCCGACCAGCCCACCAGCTCGCGCCGGAAGGACACCGCCGCGGCCAGACCGGCGAGCGCCGACGTCGTCAGCGACGCGCCGTCGTGACGCCGCGCGCCGGGCCAGAACGGCTGCCCCTCGCTGCGGAAGTCGCGCGTGTAATAGCTCGGCGCCGCCACCTCGAACTGGTCCTCGAATCCATCCGCAAGCCACAGAAAGCCAACGCCATTCGGGCCGCACAGCCATTTCTGGCCCGGCCCGGCATAGGCGTCCACGCCGAGCGCGGCCGGGTCGACGTCGATCGCGCCCGCGCCCTGCGCACCGTCCGCGAGCACCGGGGCGCCGACGGCGTGCGCAGCATCCGAGATCGCGCGCATGGGCAGCACGCGGCCGTTCGCCCAGAGCACGTGCGAGAGCGCGACGAGCTTCGTGCGCGGTCCGATCAGCGATGTGATCGCATCGAGGGGATCGGCGCTCTGCAGCGCCTCGGCCACCCGCACCGTGATCCCGTAGCGCCGCTCGAGCGCCGCGAGCGGCTCGAGCAGCCCGGCGTGCTCGTTGTCGGTCGTGACGATCTCGTCGCCGGCCGCGAACGCCATCCCGCCGAGCACCAGGTTCATGCCGCCGCTGGTGGAGTGCGTGAGCGCGATCCGCTGGGGGTCGCTGGAGACGGACTCGGCGATCGCCGCGCGTGCGGCATCGCGGATCTCCTGGAACTTCTCGTAGCCGCTCGTGCCGATGCGGCCGTAGGACTCGACGGAGTCGATGCGGGCGCGCATGGCATCCGCCGCGCGCGTCGGCATCGGACCCCAGGTGCCGGCGTTGAGGTAGACGGCGTGGCGCGCCGACGGCATGCCGGAGCGGACGGTTTCGAGGGCATGCAGCATGGAACGGCATGCTACGGTGACTTGCGGGTGATGGGGTGAGCGAAACAGCCGCGGCCGCGCCGCCCGCGAGGCGCAGCCGCCGCCGCTGGTATGTGATCGCCGCCGTCGTCCTGGTGGTCGCCGCCGTGGTCGTGTGGGCGTACGTCCACTACCAGCCGTCGGTCTCGCGCGACCGCGTGCTCGACCTCTTCGGGGACTACGGCTACTTCGTCATCTTCGTGCCCGTGATGCTCGAGACGGCAGGCGTCCCGCTGCCGGGCGAGACGATCCTGCTGCTCTCCGGCGTCGCCGCGTCGACCGGTCGCATCGACCCGTGGATCGCGATCGCCGTCGGGTCGGCCGCGGCGATCATCGGGGACAACATCGGCTACGCGATCGGTCGCTACGGCGGCCGGCGCGTCGTGCTGCGCCTGGCGCACATCGGCCACATCGAGAAGTCACTGGCCTGGGGCGAGAAGTTCTTCGCGGTGCACGGCGGGAAGACGGTCTTCCTCGCGCGCTGGATCTTCGGGCTGCGCATCTTCGGCGCCTGGATCGCCGGCATGGTGCACATGCCGTGGCGCGTGTTCTTCTTCTGGAACGCCGCCGGAGGCATCACGTGGGCGGCGTCGGTCATCGGCCTCGGCTACTTCTTCGGCCACTCCCTGCACGCGATCGAGAAGGCGCTCGGAGTCGGCGGCGTGATCGCCGTCGTCACCGCGGCCATCGTGGGCCTCGTGTTCTGGCGGCGCTTCGAGAAGCAGAAGCTCCACGAGCACGACGACGACGCGCCGGCCGCCGTCTAGCTCGCTCCGAGCGCACGTTTGGGGTCTGGCCCCAAACGTGCGATTCGTCAGGCCAGCGCGGTGATGCGCGCGCGGCCGCCGTCGAGCGGCTCGGCGAGCGCGACGATGTCGACGGCGTCGACCTGTGCGCACACGCGCACGTCGTCGGTGAGATCGGCCGCGATGAGGTCGCGCGCGCTCTGCGAGTCGGTGAGCGCGCCATAGGCGGACGAATAGGCGGCGGCGCTCGCCCTCGCCACCTCGGCCGCGTCGCCGACCGGCCACTCCGGCAGGTACGCGGTGAGCGCGTCGACGAGCCGGCCCGCCGTATACGTGTCGTCGAGCGCGACGGCGCCGCGGACGCCGGCGCAGCGCACCGCCACGCGCCCGCGCTCGCCGCGCGCCAGCCGCGCCGCGTGCGCGGCGGTCGCAGAGAGGTTCGCGAGCGCGCCGATGAGCACCACGGCCGCCTCGGCCTGTGCCTGCAGCACCGCCCGCGTGCCGTTGGTCGTCGTCAGCACGAGCACGTCGCCGAGCGGCTGGCCGGCGTCGAACTCGCGCGGCGAGTTGCCGAGGTGAAAGCCGTCGATGCGCACGCACTCGCGCTCTCCCGCGAGGATCGCACCCGCGCCGATCTCGGCCGCCGCGTCGCGCGCGTCGTCGACGCTGCCGCAGCAGATCACCTCGGCATAGCCCTGGCGCAGCGCGTACAACGCCGTCGTCGTCGCGCGGATCGTGTCGACGACGATCGCGACCTGACACGGCAGGAGCGCCTCTCCGGGCGTCAGCGCCGCGTCGATCGCGGGCTCGCTCACTTCCGGTCACCGAGCGCCGCGCGCGCGGCCGCCAGGCGCGCGATCGGCACCCGGAACGGCGAGCACGACACGTAGTCCAGCCCTGCCCCGTGGAAGAACGCCACCGAGGCCGGATCGCCGCCGTGCTCGCCGCAGATCCCGAGCTTGATGCCGGGCCGCGCGGCCCTGCCCCGCTCCACGCCGATGCGCACGAGCTCGCCGACGCCGTCGATGTCCACGCTCGCGAACGGGTTGCGCTCGACCACGCCGGCCTCGAGGTAGGTCGCGAGGAACGCCGACTCGGCGTCGTCGCGCGAGAACCCGAGCGTCGTCTGCGTGAGGTCGTTGGTGCCGAACGAGAAGAAGTCCGCGTACTCGGCGATCTCGCCGGCGCGCAGCGCGGCGCGCGGCAGCTCGATCATCGTCCCGATCGAGATCGCGAGCTCCTTCGCCCTCGAGCTCGTCGGCGATCGTCTCCTCGACCAGCTCGCGCATGCGCCGCAGCTCCTCGGCGTAGGCGACCAGCGGGATCATGATCTCGACCTCGGCGGCCTCGCCGCGCGCGGCGGCGGCGAGCGCGCCGCGCACGATCGCCCGCACCTGCATCGCGTAGATGCCGGGATGCAGCAGCGCCAGGCGGCAGCCGCGCGTGCCGAGCATCGGGTTCTGCTCCGAGAGGCCGCGGACGCGCTCGGCGAGGCGCTCGAGGCGGTCGCGCTCCGGGCCGGGCTCGGCCAGCGCCAGCTCGACGGCGAGCGCCGTGCGGTCGGGCAGGAACTCGTGCAGCGGCGGATCGAGCAGGCGCACGGTGACGGGCAGCCCCGCCATCGCGGCGAAGATCGCCTCGAAGTCGGACTGCTGCATCGGCAGCAGCTTCGCGAGCGCCTCCTCGCGCCGGGAGTCCTGGGTCGCGAGGATCATCTCGCGCACGACCGGCAGGCGCTCGGCGGCCATGAACATGTGCTCGGTGCGGCACAGCCCGATGCCCTCCGCGCCGAGCTCGCGCGCCCGGATCGCGTCCTCGGGCGTGTCGGCGTTGGCGCGCACGCGCAGGCGGCGGCGCTCGTCGGCCCAGGTCGCGATGGCGTCGAAGTCCTCGCCGAGCTCGGCCGCCACGAGCGGCAGCGCGCCCAGCATGAGCGTGCCCGCCGCGCCGTCGATCGTGATCATGTCGCCCTCGCGGATGACCGTGTCGCCGACCGTCAGCGTGCGCGCGGCCTCGTCGATCTTCGCGCTCTCGACGCCGGCGACGCACGGCTTGCCCATGCCGCGCGCGACGACGGCGGCGTGCGACGTCATGCCGCCGTGCGAGGTGACGACGCCCTGGGCCTGGATCAGGCCGTGGATGTCGTCGGGCGTCGTCTCCCAGCGCACGAGCACGACCGCCTCGCCCGCCGCGCCCCGCGTGGCTGCGGTGTCGGCGTCGAAGACCGCGGCGCCGACGGCGGCGCCCGGCGAGGCGCCCAGCCCGCGCGCGACCGGCTCGACCTGCGCGGAGGCGTCCAGGCGCGGGTGCAGGAGGTGCTCGAGCTGCGCGGGATCGACGCGCATCACGGCCTCGTCCGGCGTGATCACGCCTTCGGCGACGAACTCCCGCACGATCCGCAGGGCAGCCTGCGCGGTGCGCTTGGCGGTGCGCGTCTGCAGCATGTAGAGCGTGCCCTGCTCGACCGTGAACTCGATGTCCTGCACCTCGCGGTGGTGGCGCTCGAGCCGCTCGACGGTGGCGACGAGCTCGTCGTAGGCCTCGGGCAGCAGCTCGTGCATGCGCGCGATCGGCTCCGGGGTGCGGATGCCGGCGACGACGTCCTCGCCCTGGGCGTTCTGCAGGAACTCGCCGTACAGCACGTGCTCGCCGGTCGAGGGGTCGCGGCTGAAGCAGACGCCGGTGCCCGAGCTCTCGCCGCGGTTGCCGAACACCATCTGGCAGATGTTCGCGGCCGTCCCGAGGTCGTCGGAGATCTCGTGCGCGCGGCGGTAGACATGCGCGCGCGGAGCGCCCCAGGAGCGGAACACGGCCGAGATCGAGAGGCGCAGCTGCTCGCGCGGGTCCTGCGGGAAGTCGTCGCCGCAGCCCTCGCGGTAGAGGCGCTTGAACTCGGTGCAGAGCCCGCGCAGGTCGTCGCCCGTGAGGTCGGTGTCGAGCTTCGCGCCGCGCTCGGCCTTGCGCCGCGTCAGCGCGCCCTCGAAGACGTGCGACGGGACGCCCGCGACGACGTCGCCGAACATCTGCAGGAGGCGCCGGTAGGAGTCGTAGGCGAAGCGCGCGTCCCCCGTCTCCTCGGCCAGCGCCGCGGCGGCCACGTCGTTCAGGCCGAGATTGAGGATCGTCTCCATCATCCCGGGCATCGAGACGGCCGCGCCGCTGCGCACCGAGACGAGCAGCGGTGCGTCGGCGTCTCCGAGGCTCCGGCCGCAGCGCTCCTCGAGCGCCGCGAGCGCGCTGTCGATCTGCTCCTGCAGGCCCTCGGGCCAGGCGCCGCCGGAGTGCATCGCGTGCACGCAGGCGGCGGTCGTGATCGTGAAGCCGTCCGGCACCGGCAGGCCGAGCCGCGTCATCTCGGCGAGCCCGGCGCCCTTGCCCCCGAGCAGCTCCTTCGGCACCTCCGTCGCGTCGGCGAAGGCGTAGACGTAGGCGTCGCTCATGCGGTGCGCGCCTCGACGAGCTCGATCGCGCGCATCGCGGCCTCTTCGACCGCGAGGTTCGAGACGTCGAGGACCGGACAGCCCAGGCGCCGCTGCAGCGCGTTGGCCTCGTCGAGCTCCTCGTGGATGCGGTTGAGCTCGGCATAGCCGTCGCGCGCGTGCGCGCCCGCCAGGTTGCCGATGCGCCGTCCGCGGATCTGCGCCAGGCGGTCGGCCTCGATCGTGAGGCCGACGATGTGCGCGCGGTCGATCTGGAAGAGCTTGCCCGGCGGCTCGATGCCGCGCACGAGCGGCACGTTCGCGGTCTTGTAGCCCTGGAAGCCGAGGTACATCGAGAGCGGCGTCTTGCCCGTCCGCGAGACGCCGATGAGCACGATGTCGGCCTCCTCGAGCCCCTCGCCGTTGAGGCCGTCGTCGTGCTTGACGACGAACTCCATGGCCGCGATGCGGCGGAAGTAGTCGGCGTCGAGGCCGATCGGGCGGCCCGGGGCGAGGTCGGCCTCGTGGCCGGCCGCGGCGGCGAGCGCCTCGAGCGGCGGGCCGAGCAGGTCGCAGCACGGCATGCCGTCGCGCGTGCAGAGCTCCTCGAGCGCGCGCCGCAGGTCGCGGTCGACGAGCGTGTAGAAGATCACGACGCCCGTGCGCGAGGCCACGCGGCCGTAGTGCGCGGCGAGGTCGTCGACCGTCGTCACGCGCGGGTGCCGCACGACCGTCGTGCGGTGGCCGGAGAACTGTGTCTGCGCGGCGCGCGCGACGCGTGCGGCGGTATCTCCGGTGGAGTCGGAGATGAGGTGGATCTCGATCGGCGTGGCGGGCGATGCCATGCCCCGCATGGTCACCGACGGAGCGGACGCCGTCAACGCCGTGCGGTCGCGTCGTTCAGGCGCTCGACGAGCAACTGGCGCACACCGGCGAGCGGTACGCGCACCTGCTCGAGCGAATCGCGGTCTCGCACCGTCACGGCATCGTCCTCGAGCGACTCGTGGTCGACGGTGATCGCCCACGGCGTCCCGATCTCGTCCTGGCGGCGGTACCGGCGCCCGATCGCGCCGCTCGTGTCGAGCTCGACCTGGAAGTGCGGCCGCAGCTCGGCGGCGAGCGCAGCGGCGCGCTCGCCCTGCGCCGCGTCGTTGCCCATGAGCGGGAGGATCGCCGCCTTGACCGGCGCGATCGCGGGGTGCAGGCGCAGCAGCACGCGCTCGCGCCCGGCGACCTCCTCCTCGTCGTAGGCGTCGCAGAGGAAGGCCAGGAACGCGCGATCGGCGCCGGCTGCGGGCTCGATCACGTGCGGCACGTAGCGCTCGCCGTCGGGCTCGACCACCTCGAGCTTCACGCCCGAGAACTCGGTGTGCTGCTTGAGGTCGTAGTCGCCGCGGTTCGCGATGCCCTCGAGCTCGCCCCAGCCGATCGGGTACAGGTACTCGAGGTCGCTCGTGCCGCTCGAGTAGTGCGAGAGCTCCGACGCGTCGTGGGCGCGCACGCGGATGTTGTCCGGCGCGATGCCGTAGCGCACGTACCAGTTGCGGCGCTCCTCGACCCAGTAGCGGAACCACTCGTCGGCCTGCGCGGGCGGCACGAAGAACTCCATCTCCATCTGCTCGAACTCGCGCGTGCGGAAGAGGAAGTTGCCGGGCGTGATCTCGTTGCGGAACGACTTGCCGACCTGGGCGATGCCGAACGGCGGTCGCCGCCGCGCGATCTGCAGGACGTTCTTGAAGTTGATGAAGATGCCCTGCGCGGTCTCGGGCCGCAGGTAGACGCTCGTCCCGCTCTCCTTGACCGGGCCGATCGTCGTCTCGAACATGAGGTTGAAGTCGCGCGCCTCGGTGAGATCGCAGTTCGGGCCTTCGCCCGGGTGCTTGCTGGGCTTCTGCGGGCAGCTCGCGTTCTCGAGGTCGTCGGCGCGGAAGCGGTGCTTGCAGACGCGGCAGTCGACCATCGGATCCGAGAAGCCGCCGACGTGACCGGAGGCCTCCCAGACGCGCGGGTGCAGCATCAGCGCGGAGTCGAGCGCGACGACGTCGTCGCGCTCCTGCACCATCGCGCGCAGCCACGCGGCCTTCACGTTGCCCTTCATGAGCACGCCGTAGTGGGCGTAGTCGTAGGCCGAGCCGAGGCCGCCGTAGATCTCCGAGGACGGGAAGACGAAGCCCCGGCGGCGGCAGAGCGAAACGATCGTGTCCATCGTGACGGGCTTCTTGGCGGGTGCTTCGCTCATGTTCCTCAATGTACCTAGCGTTCCCCGCCGCGCCCGCTGACCGGCGCGGGCCCTTACGTCGTGCAGGGCTTCTCGCGCACGCCGGCGCGCCAGTCGTGCGTGAGCGCGACCTGGCGGATCCAGCGCGGCAGCTTGCCGTCCGCGGGGACGATCAGCGCGCCCACGTGGCACTTGTCGTACTGCGTCCCGGCCTCGATCGCGCGCGCCGGGATGAACGAGCTCCGCGGCCGGTCCCAGGAGAGCGCGAGCTGGCCCTGCCACTGGCGCGGGAGAGCGATGTACCCGGCCGGCGCCTCGCCCTCGAGTGCCGGCGCGACGACCTTCTCGAGCGCCCGCGCCTGGCGCGCCTGGTCGCCCACGTCGCGCACGGCGCCCGCAAGCCACGGTGCTGCCGCGAGCGGGACCGCCGCGACCGCGACGACCGCCAGCGAGCCACGTACGGCACCGGCCGTGTGCGCCGCGACCGCGACCGCCGCCCCGGCGGCGGCGAACACGGCGAGCGCGGTCAGCATCCGCCCCACGTCGTCGGCGGAGATCTGCCCGCGCACGACGACCACGACGAGCGCCAGGACCAGCGCGACCGGGAAGACGACGGCCGCGTCGTACGGCCGCTTGCGCAGGCCGATGGCGAGGGCCGCGACCGCGAGCACCGCGACCGGCCAGGTCGAGACGTCGCCGATTCGCTCGATCACCGCCCCGGGCAGGCCGGTGAGGTGGAGCAGCGGCGGATGGAAGCGGTCGTTGTAGGCGTCGACGATGTTGCTCGACCACCACCAGTCGCCCGTGAACGCGTTGTCGAGCCAGATCCAGAGCGCGGGCGGAACGACCACCGAGGCGATCGAGAGGGCGCGCGTCGCCGGGTTCGCCTTGCGCCAGCCGAAGATCGCGCTGATGACGGCGAGGCCCCAGGCCTCCGGCCGCAGCGTGCCCGCCACGAGGAGCAGTCCCGCGCAGGCCGGCGTGCCGAAGCCCGCAGCGGCCGCCGCCACGACGAGCGCGGCGTAGATCACGTTCGAGTCGCCGAGCGGGCCGCCGCGCCAGAGCACCGGCAGGCACAGCGTGAAGAGGGCGGCGAGCGGCGCCGCCGGATACGGCCCGAGCCTGCGTGCGAGCGCAGCGGCCGCCGCAGCGCACGCGAACACGCCCGCGAGCGATGCCCACTCGAACACGAACGTGGCCGCGCCGAGCTTGGTGCCGATCACCGCGACGCCCTGCGCGAACGGCTTGGGGACGGTGTAGTCGAACGCCGCGTGTCCCGTGACGCCGTGCCGCACCGCGTCGCGCGCCCACACGAGATGGGAGTACGCGTCGCTGCCGAGCGCCTCGCCGGCGAAGGTGCGTACGAGCACCGTCGCCAGCGTCGCGGCGGCGGCGACGAGGACGAGCTGCCCGAACCGGCTCACCCGCCGGCCGTCAGCGCCAGCGAGCGCAGGCGGAAGCCCCCGTGCTCGGCATTGAGATCGGAGGCGCAGCGGGCAACGGTGGCGGCGATGCTGGGGGTGAGCTCGGGGAGCTCGGCGAGTGGCGAGCGGAGGAGCGCGGCGAGCGCCTCGAGTGCGCCCTGCGGGAGGGGCACCGCACCGGGGCAGCCGCCGCACACCGCACCTCCGGCGGATGCCGAGAAGCGCACGAGCGGCACCCCCTCGGCCGAGCAGGACGCGCACGCCGCGAGGCGCGGCGCAAATCCCGCCAGGCCGTGGAGCTTGAGCTGGAAGGCGAGCAGCAGCGGATCGAGGGCGACGTCGCCCGGAGCGGCCGCGTAGTCGTCGAGCACGTCGAGCAGCCGGCAGAGCGCGGCGAACACCCGCGGCGACGGGTCGCCCTCGGCGAACATCTTCAGCAGCGCCTCGCCGCTCGCCCCCGCGATGCGAGCCCGCTCCGGCTGCTCGCGGACCGCGTGGTGCGTGGCGAGCGTGTCGACGCCCGAGACCGTGTGCAGCTCGCCGCGTCCCTCGTGCAGCACGAGCGCGACATGGCTGAACGGCTCGAGGCGCGCACCGACGCGAGACCGGGTGCGCCGCACGCCCTTGGCCACCGCACCGACGCGCCCGCGAGAGGGCGTGTAGAGGTGCAGGACGCGGTCGGCTTCGCCCAATCGCATCGAGCGCAGCACCACCGCCTCGGTCTTGTAGGAGCCGTGCATCCGCGGCGCCTAGGGTAGTTGATGCCCTCCACAACCGCGCGGCGGAGCCCTCCAGAAGCGCAACAGCGGCGCAAGAACGGGGTCTGGCCCGCAACGTGCGGGTCTGACCCCGCCCTTGCAGGCCTGACCCGGGCCTTGCACAGCCGCTCAATCCACCTATCCATCTCGTCCTCGAGCGGCACGCCAGCGTCTCGGCGCGTTCATGGCCCGCCGGCCCATTACTCGGCGGATCCCGCTGACACGTGTAGACCGACATGCCGAACGGCTTTGCGGCGGTCCGCAAGACCGGGGTCAGGTCCGCAAGACCGGGGTCAGACCCGCACGTTGCGGGCCAGACCCCGTTGTTGCAAGCGACGTTTCGGGAATGCTTGACCGGACAGGTACGTTTTCCATGCCAATGACATCCGTAACCGTGTATTCGACGACCTGGTGCCCGTGGTGCGACCGGGCGAAGGCACTCTTGAACGCCCGTGGCATTGCCTTCGAGGCGATCAACATCGACGATCAGCCGGATTTCCGGCAGAGGCTCATGGATCTGACCGGCGGGTACACGGTGCCGCAGATCGTGATCGGCACGGAGCCGATCGGCGGGTTCCAGCAGCTGCGCGCGCTCGACGCGAGCGGCGAGCTGGAGAAGCTCCTCGCGGCCTAGGGTCCGCCCTAGAACCGCTGGCAGCGCGGGCAGTACGACGTTCCGCGCTGGGCGATGACGGTGCGCCGCAACGGCGTGCCGCAGACGACACAGGGCTCGCCGCCGCGGCCGTAGGCGACGAAGCGCTCCTGCGCCGAGCCGTAGCCGCCGTCGGACGTGCGGAAGGTGCTGATCGAGGCGCCCTGGGCCTCGATGCCCGCTTCGAGGGCCGCGACCACGGCGGCGTGCAGGCGGGCGATGCGCGCGCGTGACAGGCGGCCTGCGGGCACGGCGGGGTGGATCTTCGCGGCGAACAGCGCCTCGTCGGCATAGATGTTGCCGACGCCCGCGACGACGCGCTGGTCGAGGATCGCGGCCTTCACCGGGGCCCTGCGGCCGGAGAACGCCCGCGCCAGATCGGCGGCAGCCCACTCGTCCAGCGGCTCGGGACCGAGCTTCCCTGCGAGCCAGGCGTCCGCACCGTCCTCGGCGATGCGCCAGGTGCCGAAGCGGCGCGCGTCGGTGTAGGCGAGGTAGGAGCCGTCGTCGAGCAGGGCGCGGGCGCGCAGGAAGCGCGGCGCCTCCTCGGGCGGCTCCGCGAGCCAGAGCAGGTTCCCGGTCATGCGCAGGTGGACGAGCAGCGCCGCGCCGTCGTCCAGCTCCGCGATGAGGTACTTGCCGCGGCGGCGGAGCGTCTCGATGCGCACGCCCCCCAGGCGCGCGGCGACAGCCTCGGGCGGCTCGGGATCGGTCAGGCGGTGGTCGAGGATCTCGACCTCGGCGAGCGTCCGCCCGCTGAGGTGCGGGAGCAGCCCGCGCCGCACCGTCTCGACCTCGGGAAGCTCCGGCATCAGCCGATCGTCTCGAGCAGGAGCGGCGGGCACTCGACCGGGCGGTCCACGATCTCGAACGCCGCGAGCACCTCGGCCACGGCGCGCTCGGCGCCTGCGGCATCCCGCGCGTGCACATGCGCGAGCGGCTCGCCGGCCTCGACCTCGTCACCCGGCTTGGAGTGCACGACGACCCCGACGGCGTGGTCGATCGGATCCTCCTTGCGCTCACGGCCGGCGCCGAGCCGCATCGCGGCACGGCCGATCGGAAGGGCGCCACAGCGCAGGACCGACCCCGCGCGCGTCGCAGCGACCGCGACGACGACCGGCGCCGTCTCGAGTATCTCCCACGGCCGCTCGGCGAGCCGCGCATTGCCGCCCTGGGCCTCGACCAGCCGCTCCAGCGCGCGCAGCGCCTCACCGGAGGAGACGGCGATCTCGGCCAGCCGGCGGCCCTCGAAGAAGTCGACGCCGAGGTCGGAGAGCACCGCCATGCGCGCGGCCGAGCCGAGCACGAGCTCGCGGAAGTCGACCGGGCCGCGCCCGGCCAGCATCTCGCACGCCTCGGCGACCTCGAGCGCGTTGCCCACGGCGGCACCGAGGGGCGAGTCCATCGCCGTCAGCTCGCACACCGTCGGGCGTCCCGCGCGCACGCCGATGTCGCGCATCCGCACCGCGAGCTCGCGCGCCGAGGCGAGGTCGGGCATGAATGCGCCCTCCCCCACCTTCACGTCGAGGAGGATCGCATCCGCGCCGGCGGCGAGCTTCTTCGACATCACGGAGGCGGCGATCAGACCGGGGGCCGGGACGGTGCCCGTGACGTCGCGGAGCGCGTAGAGCAGGCGGTCGGCCGGCACGAGATCGTCGGTCTGAGCAGCCAGTGCGCAGCCGATCCGCGCGACCTGGGCGACGAGCTCCTCGACGCTCAGCCCGACGCGCAGACCGGGGATCGCCTCGAGCTTGTCGAGCGTGCCCCCCGTATGCGCGAGTCCGCGCCCGGAGAGCTTCGCGACCGGCATGCCCATGGCGGCGGCGAGCGGTGCGAGCGCGATCGTGGTCTTGTCCCCCACGCCGCCGGTCGAGTGCTTGTCGACGATCGTCCGGCCGAGCGACGAGAGGTCGATCGTCGCGCCGGAGTCGACCATCGTCTGCGTCAGCTCGTGCGTCTCCGCGTCCGAGAGGCCGTTGAAGACCACGGCCATCGCCCAGGCGCTCATCTGCTCGGGCGCCACCCGCCCGGCGACGTAGGCCCCGACCAGCCAGGCGATCTCGCCCGGCGCGTGCTCGGCCCCGTCGCGCTTGCGCTCGATGAGCTCGACGGCTCTCACAGGTCGATCTGCGTGCCCGGCAGCCCGTCGGTCTGCGCTCCGAGCCACGCCGCCACGGTCGCGCCCACGTCGGAGAACTCACCGTCGCGATGACCGCCGGGCCCGTGCCCGGGGACGTGAGCGACGAGCAGGGCGTACTCGCGCGAGTGATCGGTCGAGGCCGTCGTCGGGTCGCAGCCGTGGTCGGAGGTCAGCACCAGCAGGTCGTCGGGACCGAGCGCGGCGCGAAGGTCGGGGATCGCCGCGTCGATCTCCTGCAGGCAGCGGTGGAAGCCCTCCGGGTCGTTGCGGTGCCCGTAGGTCTGATCCGTCTCGACGAGGTTGACGAAGACGAGGCCGTCGCGCCCCTCCTGCGCGAGCGCGATCGTGCGCGCGAGCCCGTCGGCGTTCGACTTCGTGGGATAGGAGTCGTCGATGTCGCAGCCGGCGAAGATGTCGCTGATCTTGCCGACGCCGGTCACGCGCGCCCCGGCCTCGCGAATGCGCGACAGGTAGTTCGGCCGCGAGGGCTCGAGCGAGAAGTCGTGCCGGTTCGGCGTGCGGCGATATGCGCCGGGCTCGCCCTCGAACGGCCGGGCGATCACGCGCGCGACGGCGTTGTCGCCGGTCAGCAGCCCGCGCGCCGTGCGACAGGCCGCGTAGAGCTCCTCGAGCGGCACGGTTCCTTCGTGCGCGGCGATCTGGAAGACGGAGTCGGCCGACGTGTAGACGATCCACTTGCCGGTGCGCTGGTGCTCCTCTCCGAGCCGCTCGATGATCTCGGTGCCCGAAGCCGCGACGTTGCCGATCACGCCGCGCCCCGTGGCCGCGCTGAACGCGTCGAGGAGCTCCAGCGGGAACCCGTCCGGGTAGGTCGGGAACGGGCGCTCGGTGATCACGCCGGCGAGCTCCCAGTGGCCCACCGTCGTGTCCTTGCCGCGCGATCGCTCGAGCAGCCGCCCGGCCACCGACGGCGCCGACGCGAGCGGCGGGCAGCCCTCGAGGGGAGCCACGTTGCCGAGGCCGAGCTCCTGCAGATGCGGCAGGTCGAGGCCCCCGACCGCCCGGGCGACGTTGCCGAGCGTGTTCGACCCCTCGTCGCCGAACTCGGCGGCATCGGGCAACGCCCCCGCTCCCACGGCGTCGAGCACCACGATGAAGGCCCGCCGGGACACGCCCGGGAGCCTATCCCTGACTCGGCTTCAACCGTCGCGCCCTCGGGTGGGCGCCGTCGAACGCCTTGCGCAGCGCCCCGTCGCCGAGGTGCGTATAGATCTCGGTGGTCGCGACCGAGGCGTGCCCGAGCAGCTCCTGCACGACCCGCAGATCGGCGCCCTGCTCGAGCAGGTGCGTGGCGAAGGAGTGGCGCAGCACGTGCGGCGTGACGGCCTGCTCGATGCCCACCGCGGCCGCGTGGTTGCGCACGAGGCGGAAGACGCCCTGGCGCGAGATGCGGCGGCCGCGCGCGTTCAGCAGGAACGCCGCCGCCTCCTGGCTCTTGCCGAGGTACGGCCGCCCGCGCGCGAGGTAGCGGCGAGCGGCCTCGGCCGCGAGACGGCCCGTCGGCACGACGCGCTGACGCCCGCCCTTGCCCTCGACGCGCACGATCCCGCGCTCCAGATCCAGATCGCCGGGGCGCAGGCCGGTGAGCTCCGAGACGCGGAGGCCGCCGCCGTAGAGCAGCTCGAGTGCGGCGCGGTCACGCAGCCCGAGCGGCGTCGCGTCCGGATGCTCGACGAGCAGCTTGCACTGCTCGGCCGAGAGCACGCGGGGCAGGCGCTTCGGCAGGCGCGGCAGCGGCACGATGGCGCGGGCATCCAGCGGGCGCGCGCCGATGCGGCCGCGGTGGCGCATGAGCGAGCGAGCGGCCGCCAGCCGCCGACGGCGCGTCGCGGGCGCCAGCCCGGCGCGCTCGAGCGCGCCGGCGAACGCCTCGAGGTCATCGGCCGACGCGTCGTCGATCTCGACCTCGCGCGCGCGCAGGAAGTCGCGCAGCTGCGTGAGATCGCCGCGGTAGGCCGCGACGGTGTGCCGGGAAGCTCCGCGTTCGAGCGTCAGATGCGTGAGGAAATCCGCGACCGGATCCACGCCGGTCCCTTCGCGGACCGTCGGCGGTACCCTCCCACGGATGCAGGTCGCGGCATGAGCACCCACGCCGGCGGGAGCCGCACCGAGCCGGTCGACTGCGTCGTCTGGATCGACGGCGAGCCGTTCGCCATCCGGGTCTCGCCGGGCGTCCACACGCCCTCGCCCTTCACGCAGGCGCTCATCTCGGCGCTGCCGCGCGTGGACGGGCTGAACGTCATCGACGCAGGCTGCGGCGCCGGCTCGGTGACCGTCGCGCTCCTGCGGCGCGGCGCCGCGCGGGTGAGCGCCTGGGACATCGTTCCGGCCGCGATCGACGACACGCTCGAGAACGTCGCCCGCCACTCGGATCCGGCCCGCCTCTCCACCCATCTCGGCTCGTTCGACGACCTCGCCGACGTGCCGGCCGACCTGCTCGTCACGAATCCACCGCAGCGACCCCGAGCCGTCTGGGAGCACCTGCCGGCGGACGCTCGCGGTATCGGCGCCGGCGGCGAGGACGGCCTCGAGAAGCTCGAGACGATCCTCGCGAGCACGACCGCTCCGCGCGTGATCACGTCGATCTCGACGCTCACGGCACCCGACCTGACGCCCGTCGCGCAGCGCCACGGATTCGCCCGCGCCACCGTTCTCGCGGACGAGGCGATCGCGCACGACCCGATCTGGCGCCACGCCGGTTCGCTGGCGGACGCACGGGTGCGCGTCTGGGAGCTGCAGCGGACGTGAGCGCACCCACCACCCTCCGCCGCGCGCGCACGCCGGACGTGCCCGCCATCCACGATCTCATCGAGCACTACGCCGGCGACCGCATCCTGCTCGCCAAGGAGCGCGTGCAGCTGTACGAGGACGTGCAGGACTTCTGGGTCGCCGACCAGGGCGGGCGCGTGGTCGGCTGCGGTGCCGTCCACCCGCTGTGGGAGGACATCGCGGAGATCCGCACGGTCGCGGTCGATCCCGCGGTGCGCGGCCAGGGCATCGGCAAGCTGATCGTCGAACGCCTGATCGCCACCGTGCGCGAGCTCGGCATCGCCCGCGTCTTCGTGCTCACGTTCGAGCGCGACTTCTTCGCGGCGTTCGGCTTCCGCGAGATCGAGGGGACGCCGGTGACGGCCGAGGTCTACGCCGAGCTGCGCAGCTCGTTCGACGAGGGCGTCGCCGAGTTCCTCGACCTCGAGCGCGTCAAGCCGAACACGCTCGGCAATCACCGCATGCTGCTCGACCTGAATCACTCCTGAGCCGCGGCATACGGCCGTAACCGCTCCTAGACGATCGGCCCTCCGCCGTCCCCGCTCGCGGGGAGACGAAGGTGGTACGTGTTGAGCGGGCTGTCGCCGTTGCCGACGAAGAGCGTGCCGCGCGCCTTGGCGTAGCGGCCGGTGCCACCGGTCACGGGAATGGACTCGACGCCGTCGAGGCGCACCGCGCCGCCGAAGCGGATCGTGCCTCCGGGCAGCGTGGCGACCCCGGCGACCCGGCCCGCGCGCGTGCTCGTGAGGATCACGATCGCCTGGTCGCGGCCGACGAGCGCCCCGGCCGGCTTGCCGAACTGCTTGCGGACGTTCAGCAGCCGGCTGCGCTCGAGCAGGCGGTCGCCCCGGCTCGGCCCCTTCGGCGCCTTGTCGTCGGCGCTCGCCCCGGCATCGACCGACTTGACCTGGATCACGAGCAGTTGCGTCGGGCCGCCTGCGGTCGGTGCCGCAGCTGCCGGGGCGGCCACGGCGACGAGCGTGCCTGCGAGCATCGCGAGGAGCCGGCGCATGGCCGCAGTGTGGCGGACCTCGGCGGCCTCCTGGCGCTTCGCTACACCGGCGCGCCGTCCACGATCTCGGAGAGCGGGATGTACGGATGGCCGAGGTCGCGCGCCACGGGCTCGTAGGTGACCTTCCCCGCCATCACGTTGACGCCGCGCGCGAGCGTGCGGTCGAGGCGCACCGCGCCCTCGAGGCCGCGGCCCGCGATCGCCTCGACGTAGGGCAGCGTGGCGTTCGTGAGCGCGCGCGTCGAGGTCATCGGCACGGCGCCGGGCATGTTCGCGACGCAGTAGTGGACGATCCCGTCGACCTCGTAGGTCGGCTCCGAGTGCGTGGTCGGGCGCGACGTCTCGAAGCAGCCGCCCTGGTCGATCGCGACGTCGACGAGCACCGAGCCCGGCTTCATCAGCGCGAGCATCTCGCGCGTCACGAGCTTCGGGGCGCGCGCCCCGTGCACGAGCACGGCGCCGATCACGAGGTCGGCCTCGCTGATGGCCTCCTCGACCTGCAGCGTGTTCGACATCGCCACGGTCGCGCGCCCGTCGAGCATCGGGTCGAGCTCGCGCATGCGGTCGATCGAGCGGTCGAGCACCCAGACGTCCGCCTGCATGCCGACGGCGATCAGCGCGGCGTTGTAGCCGACGATCCCGCCTCCGAGCACGGCGACCTTGCCCGGCGGCACGCCGGCGACGCCGCCCAGCAGCACGCCGCGCCCGCCGTGCGCCTTCTCGAGCGCGTGCGCGCCCATCTGCGGCGCGAGCCGGCCCGCGACCTCGCTCATCGGCGCGAGCAGCGGCAGGCGGTGGTCGTCGGTCTCGACCGTCTCGTAGGCGACGCAGGTCGCGCCCGAGTCGATCAGCGCCTGCGTCAGCTCCGGCGCGGGCGCGAGATGGAGATAGGTGAAGAGCACGAGGCCGGGGCGCAGCTGCGCGTACTCGGCTGCGAGCGGCTCCTTGACCTTGAGCAGGAGCTCGCTGCGCGCCCAGACGTCGTCGACTGCGGCGAGCGATGCGCCCGCTGAGACGTACGCGTCGTCGAGGAAGCCCGAGCCGACGCCGGCGCCCGCCTCCACGACCACGTCGTGGCCCCGCGCGACGAGCTCGCGCGCGCCGGCCGGAGTCAGCGCGACGCGCGCCTCCTGGGGCTTGATCTCCTTGACCACGCCGATCTTCACGCCTACCCCCGGGTCGGTATACCGGGCGCCAGTGTAGTCCCGCGGTGCGATGTCGGCGTGGCCCTCGGGCGAGTCCGATCAGCTGACGCCGCGTGCACCCTCGACGAGCGCGAGCGTGACGCCGACCATCGCCTCGACGTCGGCGACCGCGATGCGCTCGTCGGGCGTGTGGATCATCTCCATGCCGTTGCCGAGGTTCGCGCACGGGATGCCGCGCTCGTTGAAGAGGTGCGCGTCGGCCCCGCCGCCCGTGGCGAGCAGGCTCGGCGCGTAGCCGCAGCTCTCGAGCGCGCCCCAGGCGACCTGCACGACGGGGTCGGTGCGGCGGAGCTTGTAGGCGCGGTACTCCTGCGTCGCGACCGTCTCGAGCTCGCACTCGGCGGCGTTGGCCGCGTGCGCGAGCGCATCGAGCATGATCTGGCTCTCCTTGAGCGCGCGCTCGTGGTCGCGGGAGCGCACCTCGAGGCGCACGTCGCAGCGGTCGGCGACGATGTTGCGCGCGACGCCGCCGGAGATCGTGCCGACGTTGGCCGTCGTCTCGTCGTCGAGCCGGCCGAAGCGCAGCTCCGCGAGCGCGTTCGCCGCCGCCTTGATGGCGTTGCGGCCCTCCTGCGGGGCGATGCCGGCGTGCGCGGAGCGGCCGAGGAACGTCGCGTCGATCGAGTACTGCGACGGGCATGCCGTCACGATCCCGCCGATCGGCGCGGCGTGGTCGTAGACGTAGCCGAAGCGGGCGTCGAACTGCGAGCAGTCGAGCGCCTTGACGCCGTGCAGACCCGTCTCCTCCTGCACGCTCAGCACGAGCTCGAGGCCGGCGTGCGGGCGTCCCTCGGCGACGATCCGCCGCACGCCCTCGAGCATCGCGGCGACGGCGGCCTTGTTGTCGCCGCCGAGGATCGTGTCGAGCCTGTTCGTGACGACGCCGCCCTGCACGACCGGCTCGATCGCCGCGGTCGGCTCGACCGTGTCGACGTGCGAGCACAGCAGGATCGTCGCGCCGGTCTCGCCGGGCGTGGCCGGGATGCGGCAGATGACGTTGCCGGCCTCGTCCCCGGGCCGCGGCGGCGCTTCCTCGTGCGGATCGAGCCCGAGATCGCGCAGGTAGGCGATGCAGATGTCGGTCACGGCGCGCTCGTGCCGCGACGGACTCGAGATCGCCGCCAGTTCGAGGAACAGGCCGAGGGCGCCTTCTGCCTCGACCGTCCGGGCTCATGCCGTTCGCTCGCCGCCGCCCGCGTGCACGCCGATCGCGGCGCCCACGAAATCGCGGAACAGCGGGTGCGGGCGCGTCGGACGCGACTTGAACTCCGGGTGGAACTGCGACGCGACGAACCACGGGTGATCCTCGAGCTCGATGACCTCGACGAGATCCTTGGCCGCGAACACGCCCGAGATGCGCAGCCCGGCGGCCTCGAGCCGCGGGCGCAGGTGGTTGTTGACCTCGTAGCGGTGACGGTGGCGCTCGTACACGAGCGTCTCGCCGTAGGCCTCGTGCGCATGCGTGCCGCTGCGAAGCTCGACGGGCTCGGCGCCCAGCCGCATCGTGCCGCCCATGTCCTCGATGTCCTGCTGCTCGGGAAGCAGCGCGACCACCGGGTAGAGCGTGTCGGGATCGAACTCGGTCGAGTTGGCGCCGTGCATGTCGCACACGTTGCGGGCGAACTCGACGACGGCGCACTGCATGCCGAGGCAGATGCCCAGGAACGGCGTGCCGGTCTCGCGCGCGTACTGCACCGCCGCGACCTTGCCCTCGATCGCGCGCGGCCCGAAGCCGCCGGGGATGAGGATGCCGTCGACGCCCTTGAACTGCTCGGCGGCCTCGTCGGGATCGAGCGTCTCGGCGTCGACCCAGTGGATCTCGAGGTGCGAGCCGTGGTGGATCGCGCTGTGCTTGAGCGCCTCCACGACGGACAGGTAGGCGTCCTGCAGCTGCACGTACTTGCCGACGATCGCGATCTTGACGCTGCCCTCGAGCTCGTCGATGCGGCTGCAGAGCGCTTCCCAGCTCTCGAGCCGGCTCGGCGTGACCTCGAGCCCGAAGTGCTCGAGCACGAGCTCGTCGAGCTTCTGATCGCGCAGGCTCAGCGGCACCGTGTAGAGGTGCGCGGCGTCCTCGGCCGCGATGACCGCACGCTCGTCGAGGTCGGCGAAGAGGGCGATCTTGGCGCGCAGCTCGCGCGGCAGCGGGCTCGAGGAGCGCGCCACGACGACGTCCGGCGAGATACCGATGCGGCGCAGCTCGTTGACGGAGTGCTGCGTCGGCTTCGTCTTGAGCTCGCCCGCGGCCTCGATGAGCGGCACGAGCGTGACGTGGAGGTAGAGCACGTTGTCGCGGCCGAGCTGCGTGCGCAGCTGGCGGATGGCCTCGAGGAACGGCAGGCTCTCGATGTCGCCGACGGTGCCGCCGATCTCGACGAGCACGATGTCGACGTCGCTCGAGGACGAGATGCGCAGGATGCGGTTCTTGATCTCGTCGGTGATGTGCGGGATCACCTGGACGGTCGAGCCGAGGTACTCGCCCTTGCGCTCGCGGCGGATGACGGTGTTGTAGACGCTGCCCGCGGTCGAGTTCGAGGAGCGCGACGTGTTCTCGTCGATGAAGCGCTCGTAGTGGCCCAGGTCGAGATCGGTCTCGGCCCCGTCCTCGGTGACGAAGACCTCACCGTGCTGGTAGGGCGACATCGTGCCCGGATCCACGTTCATGTACGGATCGAGCTTCTGCACGCCGACCTTGAGCCCGCGCGCCTTGAGGAGCGTGCCCAGCGAGGCGGCGGTGATGCCCTTGCCGAGCGAGGAGACGACTCCGCCCGTGATGAAGATGTACTTGGCGGACTTCGACTCCAACGGTTCCTCCCCGACGATCCTTCGACCCTGACCTGAAGGCATCCTAGATGGTCGGTCGGCAGGTCACGAGATCGCGCTCCCTAGGCTCCCCGGGTGACTCCGCTCGCGCTCGCGCTCGTCCTCGTCGCCGCTTTCGCGCATGCGGGCTGGAACGCCCTGTCCAAGCGCGCACCGGGCGGTGCGGCGTTCGTGTGGTCGCAGGAGGTCGGTCGGCGCGCTGGCGATGATCCCGGTCGCCGCGGCCGGCATCTGGCTCGACGACGACGGGCGCGTCTCGCTCGCGATCGTCCTCATAGGCATCGCGAGCGGCGCCGCCCACACCCTCTACTTCGTGCTCCTGCAGCGCGGCTACGAGCGCGGCGACCTCTCGCTCGTCTACCCGCTGGCGCGCGGCACGGGGCCGATCTGGGCGACGGCCGGCGCGATCGCCCTGCTCGGCGAGCGCCCGGGCCCGCTCGCGCTCGCCGGCACCGCCGCGATCGCCGTCGGCGTCGTGCTGCTGCTCGCGACGCGCGGGATCAGCCGCGGCCCCGCGCTCGTCTACGCGCTGCTGACGGGCCTGCTGATCGGCATCTACACGATCTGGGACGGGCACGCGGTGCGCGGATCGCACGCGGAGCCGCTGTTCTACCTCCTGGTCACCAACTTCACGATCGTGCTGCTGCTGCTGCCCAACGCCGTGCGCGAGCGCGACACCGTGAGGATGCTGCTGGCGGGACTACCGCGGCATCGTCGTGGCCGTCGGGCTGCTGTCGCCGTTCGCCTACGCGCTCGTGCTGTTCGCGACCCGCCTCGCCGGCGTCGCCTACGTCGCCCCGGCGCGCGAGGTCTCGATCCTGATCGGCGCGGCGATCGGCACGTACTACTTCGCCGAGCGCGGCGGCTGGCAGCGGATCGCCGGTGCCGCGGCGATCGTCGGCGGCGTGATCGCGCTCGCGCTCGGCTGAGCGCCAAGTGACATTCGCGGCCAATGTCACTTGGCCGATCGGGACGAGCTACCGCACGCGGACGTCGAACCCGAGCGCGCCCTCGCAGGCCTCGCGGGCCGCGTTGCTGCGGGCGTGCACGCTGACGTGGCCGAGGCCGCCCTTGAGCTGGAGCGAGAGGTAGATCTCGGGCTGGCGGCGGTTGTCGTCGACGACGAACGAGACGTTGGTCGCGCCGTCGGCGGGCAGGTAGATGCGGGAGTACGTGTTCGCGCGGCCCTTGCCCGTCGAGGCGGCGAAGGCGAGCGTCGGCGCCGTGTGCGCGTGCGTGCGCTTGTCCTGGCAGGCCAGCGGCATGCGCACCTGCAGCTGCGTGATCTGCTGGCGCGAGACGACGAAGCTGAGCGAGCCCCCGGTTCCCAGGGCGGCGTAGCGGCCGGTCTGGAAGAGCGGCGGACGCGGCGCCGCCGTCGCGGTGGCCGCGACCGCGGTCGCGAGCAGGAGGATGGCGAGCACGCCGCTGCGGAGGAAGATGCGCATTGGTCCGCCATCGGTAGCCACGCCCTCGCGGGCATCCCTCGAACGGGTTACGAGGAGGTCGCGGCGCCGCGCAGGCTGACCGCGAGCGCGCGGGCGTCGGTGTCCCCCGCGTCGGCGCCGAGCATGCGCACGAGCTCCTCGAGCGCCTCGTCGGCGGAGAGCTCGGCCACGTGCGCCTCGCTCGTCTCGCCCTGCGTCTTCTCGACCAGGAAGTGGCGGTCGGCGGCCGCCGCGATCTGCGGCAGGTGCGTGATGCAGAGCACCTGCGCGGTCGCCGCGAGCTCGCGCAGCTTGTCGGTCAGGACGCGCGCGGTGCGACCGCCGATGCCGGCGTCCACCTCGTCGAAGACGAGCATCTCGGTCGCGCCCCCGTCGCGCGCCGCGAGGCGCACGGCCAGCGCGATGCGCGAGAGCTCGCCGCCCGAGGCGACGCTCCCGAGCGGGCCCGCCGGCAGGCCCGGATTGGCGGCCAGCCGCAGCTCGACGGCATCGCGCCCGCGCGCGCCCAGCGGCGCCTCGGCGACCGAGACCTCGAGCCGCGCGCCGTCCATGCCCATGTCCGCGAGGTGGCCCTCGACGCCGCGCGCGAACGGCTTCGCCGCCTTCTCCCGCCCCTTGTGGAGGGCAGTCGCGAGGCGCTCCGCCGTCTTCTCGGCCGCGGCGACCGCGGCTGCGGCGCGCGCGATGCGCTCGTCGGCGCGCACGCCCTCGGCCAGCTCCGTCGCGGCCGCCTCGGCGCGCGGGCGCAGGTCGGCGGCCTCGTCGACCCCGCCGAAGCGCCGGCGCAGCTCGGCGAGCTGCTCGAGACGCTCCTCGATGCGGTCGAGCACGGCCGGGTCGGCGTCGAGACCGCTGAGGTAGGAGCGCAGCTCCACCGAGGCCTCGCGCAGCTCCTCGGCGATGCGCGCGAGCTCGTCCCCGGGGCCGGCGAGCGCGGCGTCGTGCTCCCGCACCCGCCCCAGCGCGTGCGCTGCCTCGCCCGCGAGCGCGACGGCGCCCGGGCCCTCGTCGGGATTGAGCAGCTCCGCGGCTTCCTGGGCGGCCTCGCGCAGGATGTCGAGATGGCGCAGGCGGCTGCGCTCGCGCGCGAGGCCGTCCTCCTCGCCGGGTTGCGGATCGACCTCCTCGACCGCATCGGCGAGTGCCTGCAGCTCCGCCAGCCGCCCCTGCTCGTCGGCGGCGCCGGCCTCGGCCTCGGCGAGCGTGCGCCGCGCGGCGACGAGCGCGCGCCAGGCGGCGCCCATCTCCGTGCGCAGGCCCGAGAGGTCGTCGCCGCCGGAGGCATCCAGCAGGTCGAGCTGGACGGCCGGGCGCACGAGCCGGCGCGCCTCGTGCTGGGAGACCATCTCGATCAGCGACTGGCCGATGCGCTCGAGGTCGTCACGCGTGCAGCTGCGGCCGTAGAGCAGCGCGCGCGAGCGTCCCTCGCGGCCCACGCGACGCGCCACGGTGACGCCCTCGGCTCCCTCCGGGGCGAGCTCGGTCAGCTCCTCGGGCAGCTCGGCGTCGGAGAACGTGGCCTCGACGTAGGCCTCGGAGGCGGCCGGGCCGACGAGCGACGCGTCGGCGCGCCCGCCCAGCAGCAGGCCGACGGCCTCGGCGAGGATCGTCTTGCCGGCACCCGTCTCGCCCGTCAGCACGTTGAGCCCCGGGTGCAGCGACAGCCGCGCCGAGCGCACGAGCACGAGGTTCTCGACGACGAGCTCCTCGAGCATCAGCGGGTGAACGCGTCGCGGTAGCGCTGCAGGAACGCGACCTCGGGGAGCAGCCCGAGCGCGGTTCGCTCCGGCCCCAGGCAGACCGTGACCGACTCGCCCGGCTCCAGGGCGCGATCGCTCTGGACGCCGTCGAGGATCAGCCGCACCGTCAGCTCGCGCGCGCGGTTGGCCACCTCGACGACCGCCCCGCGGGGCAGGACGAGCGGCCGCGCCGTGAGCGTGTGCGGCGCGACGAACGTGACGCCCAGCGCCTCGACGCCCCAGTCCAGCACCGGCCCGCCGGCCGACAGCGCGTAGCCCGTCGAGCCCGCGGGCGTGCAGACGACGACTGCGTCGCAGGCGAGCTCGCCGAGGTCGACGCCGTCCACGTTCCAGCCCAGGCGCGCGATGCGCCCCTGCACGTCGCTCGCGACCACGACGTCGTTCACGGCGAACGCCGGGGCCTCCCCCGCTCGCTGGGCCTGTACCGTCGCGAGCTCCACGACGCGGAGCTCACCGGCGAGTGCGCGCCGCGCGGCCGTCTCGAGCTCGCCGGGCTCGGCCGTCGTGAGAAAGCCGACGCGACCGAAGTTGATGCCGAAGACCGGCACGCCCTTGCCCGTCACCTGCTGCAGCGCCCGCAGGACGGAGCCGTCGCCGCCGAGCACGATCACGAGGTCGGCCTCCGCGACGTCGGCATCGGGCGGGAGCAGCTCGACGCCGGCCTCGGCCGCGAGGCGCGCGACGAGGTCGGCGGCGTCGCCCGCGCTCCGGCGTGCGTGCAGCGCCACGCGGCGCACGGTGAGGCGCTCAGGCGACGGCATCGCGCAGCAGCGGTAGCGGGTCGGCCGGGGCGCTCGCGGCCTCCGGATGGTCGCTCGAGACGATGTGGAGGAAGAACTCGCGGTTGCCGGCAGGGCCGGGGTGTCCCGTCTCGCACGCGCCCAGGACCACGCCGCCCGCCTCGGTGGCCGCCGCGGCGACCCGCTCGAGCACCGCGCCGTGGACGCCGGGGTCGCGCACCACGCCCTTGCGCACCTCGTCCCGCCCTGCCTCGAACTGCGGCTTGACCATGGGCAGCAGGCGATAGGGATGGGCGAGCACGCCGACGATCGGCGGGAGCACGAGCGCGAGGGAGATGAACGAGACGTCGACGACGGCGAGGGTGGCCGGGGGCCCGGGCAGGTCGCCGGGAGCCAGGAGGCGTGCGTTGACGCCCTCCAGCACGGTCACGCGATCGTCGCTCCGGAGGCGCTCGTGGATCTGTCCGCGGCCGACGTCGAGCGCGGTCACGTGCGCCGCCCCTGCCTGCAGGAGGCAATCGGTGAAGCCGCCCGTCGAGGCGCCGACGTCGAGGCAGTTCAGCCCCGCCGGGTCGATCCCGAACGCGGCCAGCGCGGTCGCGAGCTTGTCGCCGCCGCGCGAGACGTACGCCGGCCCCTGATCGACCTCGAGCGCCGCGCTCTCCGGAATCGCGGTGCCCGCCTTCGTGACGACGCGGCCGTCGACGCGCACGCGCCCGGCCATGACGAGCGCCTGGGCACGGCTGCGGGTCTCGGCGAGCCCGCGCTCGTGGAGCAGCTGATCGAGTCGCGTCACGGCGTCATTGTCGGGCATGGGTGCCCGGTGCGCCCGCCAAGGGCCTCAGGGCGGCTCTTCCGGCACGTTCTGCGCACTCGCGTATGCCGCACATCTGGGGCCTGGCCCCGCACGTGCGGGGCCAGGCCCCACGTGTGCGGGTGGTGCCCAGGGAAGCCGCCCGCGCCAACTTCGGCGCCTAGCGGTCGCGCGTCGCGACGAGGCTCACGAGTGCCTCGAGCGGAGCGTGCGCCGGCTCGGGCAGCTCGGCGAGCAGCGCCCGCGCGGCGCGCTCGCTCTCGGCGGCGCGCTCGTGCGCGCCCTCCAGCCCGAGCTCGCTCGCGAACGTGCGGCGGCCTCGCCGGGCGTCGGCCCCGGCCTGCTTGCCGAGGGCCTCGTCGCTGCCGGTCTGGTCGAGGATGTCGTCGACGATCTGGAAGAGCAGGCCGAGCTCCACGCCGAACGCCCGCGCCGTCGCGACCCCGCTGTCGTCCGCGCCCGCGACGATCGCCCCGCAGGCGGCCGAGGAGCCGAGCAGGGCGCCCGTCTTGAGTCGCGAGGTGCGCTCCAGGCCGCTCCCGTCGAGCGCGTCGTCGGGGCGCACGTCGCGGTACTGGCCGCCGATCATGCCCGGCGAGCCCGACGGCCGAGACGAGCTCGCTGAGCGCGGCGGCGCGCAGCGCGTCCGGCGCGTCCTGGAAGTCGCACACGAGCGCGAAGGCGTGGTTCAGGAGCGCATCGCCGGCGAGCACGGCGATGTCCTCGCCGTAGACGACGTGCGCGGTCGGGCGGCCGCGCCGCAGCGCGTCGTCGTCGAGCGCGGGCAGGTCGTCGTGGACGAGCGAGAACGTGTGCACGAGCTCCAGCGCGAGCGCCGTCGGCAGCGCGTACTCGGCGGCGCAGCCGAAGCCCTCGGCCGTCGCCAGGCACAGCACCGGGCGCACGCGCTTGCCGCCGGCGAGCAGCGAGTAGCGCATCGCCTCGGCGAGCGGGGCGACGTCGGCGGGCTCGCCGAAGTCGAGCGTCGTCAGGCCGACGTCGACCAGCGCGCGCAGCCGCCCGAGCGCGGCCGCGCCGTCAGTCATCGACGCGCGCGTCCCGCACGGCGCGCCGCTGCCTCTCGAGCTCCTCGCCGGCTGCCAGGGCGAGCTCGTTGATCTCGGTCAGCGCGGCCACGGCCGCATCCGGATCGTCGGCGGCCTCGGCCAGGCGCGCGCGCGCCGAGTCGATGCGCGCGAGCAGGTCGGCGAGCGCAGGATTGCTGCTCACTTCGAGACCTCCCCGTCTCTCGCGATGGATCCCAGCACGCCGTTCACGAACGGCGCGGCCTCGGCCCCCGCGTAGCGCTTCGCGAGCTCCACGGCCTCGTCGATGACGACGGCGGCGGGCAGCTCGCCGCCGCGCAGCTCCCAGGTCGCGAGTCGCAGGATCGCGCGCTCGACCGCGCCCAGGCGATCGGCCGTCCAGCCCGAGGCCGCCTCGTCCACGGCGGCGTCGATCGCGCTCTGGTCGCGCATCACGCCCTCGACCGCCTCGCGGGTGTAGGCCGGGACCTCCATGCCCGTGTCCGCCAGATAGCGCACGGCAAGCTCGTCCAGATCCGAGCCGGCCCGCACGTCGAGCTGGTAGGTCAGGACGAAGGCCGCGCGGCGCGCCTGGCGCCGCGAGACCGCACGCGGCGGGGTATCGGTCATCACGCGGACAGCGAGGATAGCCGCCCCGCCGCCTCTTCGAGATAGGCGGTGGTGTAGACACCCGAGCGGAACGCCGGCTCGCTCGTGACCATCTCGCGGAACAGCGGCAGCGTCGTCGCGATGCCCTCGACCTCGAACTCGGTCAGCGCCTGCGCCGCGCGCGCGAGCGCGGAGGGCCGGTCGTCGTCCGAGACGATCAGCTTGGCGACCAGCGAGTCGTAGGTCGGGCGGCACCGTGTAGCCCTCGTAGGCGTGCGTGTCGACGCGCACGCCGCGCCCGAGCGGCGGGCGGAAGCGGCGCAGCGGGCCCGGCGACGGCATGAACCCGCGGGCGGGATCCTCCGCGTTGATGCGGAACTCGATCGCGTGGCCGTGCACCGGGGCGATGCCCTGGAGCGGCAGCGGCTCTCCCATGGCGAGCCGCAGCTGCGAGCGCACGAGGTCGATGCCGGTCACCTCCTCGCTCACCGGGTGCTCGACCTGGAGACGCGTGTTCATCTCCATGAAGTAGAACGACTGATCGCCGCCCAGCAGGCACTCGATCGTGCCGGCATTGCGGTAGCGCGTCGCGCGCACGGCGCCGAGCGCGGCGTCGTACAGCTGCGCCGCGCGCCTCGTCGCTGCAGGAACGGCGAGGGCGACTCCTCGAGCAGCTTCTGGTGGCGGCGCTGGACGCTGCACTCGCGCTCGCCCAGCACGAGCGCGCCGCCGGCGCCGTCGCCGAGCACCTGCACCTCGATGTGGTGGGCGTCGACGACGATCTTCTCGAGGTACAGCCCGCCGTCGTCGAAGGCCGCCTGGGCCTCCGCGGTCGCCGTTCCGTACGCGCCCTCCAGCTCGGAGGGCTCGGCGACCGGGCGCATGCCGCGACCGCCGCCGCCGGACGCCGCCTTGAGCAGCACGGGATAGCCGACCTCGGCCGCGACGCGCCTCGCCTCGTCCACGCCCGTGAGCCGGCCCTCGGAGCCCGGCACGAGCGGCATCCCGGCGTCGCGCATCGCGCCCTTGGCGAGCGACTTGTCGCCCAGGACCTCCATCGACTCGGCGGTCGGCCCGACGAAGATCAGATCGTTGTCCTCGCACGCGCGGACGAACGACGGGACTCTCGGAGAGGAAGCCGTAGCCCGGGTGCAGGGCGTCGCAGCCCGTCGTCTCGGCCGCGCCGATCACGTTGCTCTGGTTGAGGTAGCTCTCGCGCGCCGACGGCGGGCCGATGCAGACGGCGCGATCGGCCAGCCGCACCCAGGCGCCGTCGCGATCGGCCGTCGAGTAGACCGCGACCGCCTCCAGACCCAGCTCGTGACAGGCGCGGATCACGCGCACCGCGATCTCGCCCCGGTTGGCGACGAGGACTCGTTTCACAGGGGAGCGAGCTCGAACAGCGGCTGGCCGAACTCGACCGGCTGCGCGTCGTCCACGAGCACCTTCCGCACCGTGCCGGCGTGATCGCTCTTGAACTCGTTGAAGAGCTTCATGGCCTCGAGGATGCAGAGCACCTGCCCGACCTCGACGCGGTCGCCCTCCTCCACGAACGGATCGGCGTCCGGCGACGACGAGCGGTAGAAGTTGCCGACCATCGGGCTCTCGACGAGCACGATGCCCGACGGCGGCGCGGCCGGCAGGTCGGGCGCCGGGCCGGGCGCCGCGGGCGCCGCCAGGATCGGCTGCTGCTGCGACGGCCCGGACTCGCGGCGGCGCACCGTGATGCGCACGCCGTCCTCCTCGACCGTCAGCTCGCCCGCATCCGACTCCTCGAGCAGGCGCACGAGGCGCCGGACGCGCCGGGCCTCGTCGTCGTCGAGCGAATCCTCGTCGGCGATGTTGGCCTCGCGTCCGCGCAGGCGCTGGAGCAGCGGCAGGGCGCGCTCGCCGAACAGCGCGACGAGGCAGAGATCCTCCTCGGAGGCGGCCAGGCTGCCGGCCTCCTCGCGCGCCTCCTCGAGCGACGGCTCGGTCGCGGTGGAGGCGGGCGCCCGCTCGGCGGCCGCGAGCGCGACCGGATCCACGGGAGCCGGTGCGTGGCCCCACTCGCCGAGCAGCAGGCTGCGCATGTCGCCGTCCACCTCGGACCAGCGGCGCGCGTGCAGCACGTGGCGGATGGCCTGGCCGGCGAGGATGCGCCCGACCGGCGAGGCGGGCGGCGGATAGCCGCTCTCGGCGCGCACGCGCAGCAGCTCGTCGAGCACCTCGTCGAGCCGGTCCTCGGAGCCCGCCGCGCGCAGGCTGCGCTCGATGCCCGCGACGACGCCGATCGGCACCGTGGCGAGCGCCGCGCGCAGGGCGACGTGCGGCGAGACGGGCGGCGCGCTGGTGGCCGCGTCGCCGAGCGCGGCCTCGATCTCGCGCGCGGCCTCCCAGGCGTGCTCGCGGTCGAGCCCGGCATCGAAGCCGAGTCCCGAGAGCGCCTGCCCGAGCAGCTCGGCGGCCGGCCGCGTGGTCAGCATCGCGACGGGATACGACGCGGTCGCGATGGGATCGGCGCCCGCGCGCGCCGCCTCGATGGCGACGGCGAGCGCCGTGCCGCCCGGCCCCTGCGCGTAGAGGCCGACGGGCACGCCGGCGGCCGCGATCAGCTTGCGGATGAGCTCGCCCGCGGTCGCCGGGTCGAGCGCGCCGGCGGGGTCGTGCAGGAGGATGCGGTCGGCGCCCATGTCGGAGAGCCGGCGCGCGTGCTCGAGCAGGTAGTCGTGGCCCTCGGGCCCGTCCGAGTAGACGAGGCCCGCGTACAGGCGCGCGCCGGCCTCGCGCACGGCGGCGGCCGGCACGGCGAGGTCGTCGATGTCGTTGAGCGGGTCGTGCATGCGGAAGACGTCGATGCCCGACTCGGCCGCACACAGCACGAAGCGGCGCACGAGATCGTCCGCCGCAGGCCGGCCGCCGACCAGGAACGTGCCGCGCAGAGCCATCGCGAGCGGCGTGCGCGTGCGTGCGCGCACCGCGCGGATGCGCTCCCACGGGCTCTCCAGGCCGCGCTCGACCGCGGTCGTGAAGCAGCCGCCGCCCGAGACCTCGAGCGCGCTGTACCCGACCTCGTCGAGCTTCTCGGCGAGGTGCAGGATGGTGGCGCTCGAGAGCGTGCGCGCCAGGGGGTCCTGGGACAGCAGGCGCAGCGTGGTGTCGACGAAGCGGGTCATCGGGGTTCAGGCACGGCCGAGGTAGCGGCCGTCGCGCGTATCGACGCGCACGCGCTCGCCCTCGTTCACGAACAGCGGAACCTGCACCGTCGCGCCCGTCTCGAGCACCGCGGCCTTGGTCACGTTGGAGACCGTGTCGCCCTTGACGCCGGGCTCGGTCGACTGCACCACCAGCTCGACCGCAGCCGGGAGCTGCAGCGAGGCCGGGCGGTTGTCGAGCGAGAGCAGCTGGACGACGTCGCCCTCCTTGAGGTACTGCAGCTCGTCGGCGACGCCGTCGCGCGGCAGGCCGATCTGCTCGTAGGTGTCCGTGTTCATGAGCACGACGTTCGCGCCGTCGTCGAAGAGGAACTGCATGTCCTGCACGGTCGTGTGCACGCGCGGCATCGACTCGCCGGCGCGGAACGTCTTCTCGACGACCTTGCCGCCCTCCATCTGCTTGAGCTTCGTGCGCACGAACGCGCCGCCCTTGCCCGGTTTGACGTGCTGGAACTCGACGATCTTCCAGACCACGCCATCGAGGTCGATGCACATGCCGTTCTTGAAGTGACTCGTGTTGATCGTCTCAGCCATGGCCTACACCGACAGGAGGGATTTGGGGAACCGCGTCAGCACTTCGTGACCGTCCTCGGTGACGAGGACGAGATCTTCGATGCGCACGCCGAAGCGCCCTGGAAGGTACACGCCCGGCTCGACCGTGACGACATTGCCCTGCTCGAGCGTGCCTCCCATGCCGTTGCGGAAGCGCGGCTCCTCGTGCATGTCGATCCCCACGCCGTGCCCCGTGCCGTGGTTGAAGAACTCGCCGTAGCCGCCCTCGTCGATCACGCGGCGCGCCGTCTCGTGCACCTCCTGGCAGTCCTGCCCGGGGGCGACGAGCGCGAGCGCGGCCTCCTGCGCGCGCAGGACGGTCTCGTACACGTCCATCATCTGCGGCTCGCTCGGGCCCGTCGCGAACGTCCGCGTGCAGTCCGAGCAGTAGCCGCCGACGAGCGCGCCGAGATCGAGCACGACGAGCGTCGAGCGCTCGATCTCGAGCGGGCCGGGCACGGCGTGCGGCTGGGCGCCGTTCGCGCCCGAGGCGACGATCGGCGCGAAGGACGCGCCCTCGGCGCCGAGCTCGCGCGCGTGCCGCTCGATCGCCCAGGCCACCTCGCGCTCCTCGCGGCCCGCCAGTCCTTCCTCGGCCAGCCAGGCGTAGATCTGGTCGCACATCTCGCCGCCGGCGCGGATCAGCGCGATCTCGTCCTCGTCCTTGACGGCGCGGAGATCCTCGACGACGCCCTCGCACGGGACGAGCTCGGCGCCCGCGGCGCGCGCCGCCTCGTCGAGTCCCTGCCAGGCGGCATACGACAGCGCCGACGACCTCGAAGCCGACGCGCTCGGCGCCGAACAGCTCGCCGAAGCGGGCGGCGACATCGGCGAGCAGGCTCTGCTGGACGATCTCGACCTGCCAGTCGACGGCCAGCGCCGCGACCGACGTCGCGTAGCGGAAGTCGGTCAGGAAGCGCGGCTCGGTGCCCAGGCAGACGATGCCGTTCGAGCCGGTGTAGCCGGTCAGGTAGCGCACGTTCGAGGGCTGATTGACGAGGAATCCGGCGAGGCCGCGCTCGGCCATCACCGCCCCCAGCCGCTCGCGGCGGGCGACGCGGTTCACGCCGCACGCTCCTGCAGCCAGTCGAGCGCCGCGCGGTAGCCGTCGGCGCCCATGCCGGCGAAGCGGGCGGAGGCGACCTCGGCCACGACCGAGAGGTGGCGCCATGGCTCGCGCTCGAGCGGCTCCGACAGGTGCACCTCGACCACGGGCACCGGCAGGATCGCGAGCGCGTCGCGGATCGCCCAGGAGTAATGCGTCCAGGCACCTGGATTGACGATCACCGCGTCGGCTTCCCCGCAGGCCGCATGAATCGCTTGCACGTACTCCCCTTCGCTGTCGGTCTGGCGCACCTCGGCGCGCTGGCCGCGCTCCCCGGCCCAGGCCTGGATGCGCTGCGTCAGCTCTGCGTGCGTCAGCGTGCCGTACACGTCTGGCTCCCGGATGCCCAGCATTCCGAGGTTCACGCCATTCAGGACGGTCACCCTCACCGGGTCAGTCTAGTGGCAGCACGTACAGCCTCGGTGAGCACGCCGTCGTCGACCGCGACTCCGTGGACCGGCCGCCCGATCGCCTCCAGCAGCACCATCCGGTGCGTTCCGGCCGTCCGCTTCTTGTCGTGGCGCATGGCCGCGAGCACCGCGTCGCGGGTCGAGGCCGGGCGCATGCACGGGAAGCCCGTGGCGCTCGAGCAGCGCCGCCGTCTCGTCCGCGGTGCCCGCCGACAGGCCCGCGAGCTGCTCCGAGAGGCGCAGCGCGGCGACCAGGCCGATCGCGACGCACTCCCCGTGGGAGAGGCCGCCGTAGCCGGCCACGGACTCGATCCCGTGCCCGATCGTGTGCCCGAGGTTGAGGATCGCGCGGCGCCCGCGGTCCTCGGGATCGTCGGCCACGACGAGTGTCTTGACGCCCGCGCAGCGCTGCACGAGCTCGGCGCGGCGGGCGACGTCTCCGGGGCCCGGCTCCCAGCCCTGCACCAACTCCAACAGGCGGCCGCCCACGAGCAGCGCGGTCTTGACGACCTCGCCCATGCCGCCCGCCCACTCCCGCGGGGGCAGCGTCTCGAGCAGCTCGGGGTCGCACAGCACCGCCGACGGCTGCCAGAACGCGCCGACGTCGTTCTTGGCGGCGACGTTGATCGCGGTCTTGCCGCCGATCGCCGCGTCGACCTGGCCGACCAGCGTCGAGGGCACCGCGAGCCAGGGCAGGCCGCGCCGGAACGTCGCCGCCGCGAACCCGCCGACATCGGTCACGGAGCCGCCGCCGACGCAGACGATCACGTCGGCGCGCTCGAGCTCTTGCTCGGCGAGCGCGCGCCAGAGCCGCTCGAGCCCGGCCGGCGACTTCGCGTCCTCGCCGCCCTCGATCGCGATCACGGCGCCCGTGCGCGGGAGCGCGAGGTCGTTGTCGACGATCGCGACGGCGCCCGCTCCGAGTGCGAGCTGCGCGAGCCCGGCGCGCGTCCAGACCTGCTGGGCCAGCGCGCCGGCCACGCTCTCGGCGGACTCCTCGCCCGCCACGATCGCGTCGGCCGCAGCCGTGTACTGCTCGGCGCGGCGCGCGCCGAGCTGCTCGAACGTCGCACGGTCGCCCGCCAGCGGGCGCGCGCCGGGTGCGCCCTCCACGCGCTCCCAGGCGACCGCGAACGGGACGTCCAGCCAGGCGCAGAACGCGCGCTCGCGCACCAGCGCCCGCGTCGCGTCCGACACCAGCGCGCCGCCGCCGAGCGCGATCACCGGGGCGTCGTCGCGCAGCAGGAGCTCGCGGGTCACCGTCTCCTCGAGCGCGCGGAACGCGGCCTCGCCGTCGCGCTCCCACAGGGCGCGCACCGAGCAGCCGGCGCGGCGCTCGACGCCGGCGTCCGCGTCGGCGAACGGCCGTCCGAGACGCTGCGCGAGCAGCCGCCCGACCGTGCTCTTGCCGGCTCCCATGAAGCCGGTGACGGCGATCGGGCGCGTGTGCGCGTCTAGTGCGGGTGCCACGGGATGCGCTCGAGATAGTGCGCGTGGGCCGCGAGCATGTCGCCCGTCGAGTCGCCGCCGAACTTCTCGCGCACGCAGCGCGCGAGCTCGAAGGCGACGACGGCCTCGCCGACCACGGCCGCGGCGGCGATCGCCGTCGTGTCACTGCGCTCGACGAGCGCGTCGGCCGGCTCGTGCGTGTCCAGGCGGGCCGAGCGCAGCGGCTTCATCAACGTCGGCAGCGGCTTCATCGCCACGCGCAGGACCACGGGCTCGCCGTTCGACATGCCGCCCTCGATGCCGCCGGCGCGGTTGGTCTCGCGCCAGTAGCCGCGCGTCTCGTCGTACTGCAGCTCGTCGTGCACGGCGGAGCCCGGCAGAGCTGCGTTGGCGAACGCATCGCCGATCTCGACGCCCTTCATGGCCTGGATGCTGACCGCCGCCGCCGCCAGGCGCGCGTCGAGGCGCAGGCGCGGCTCGGTGTGCGAGCCGAGCCCGGGCGGGCACCCGAAGGCGCGGATCTCGATGATTCCGCCGAGCGTGTCGCGATCGGCCGCCGCCTTGTCGATCGCGGCGAGCATGCGCTTCTCGGCGGCGGGATCCGAGCACCCGATCTCGCTCGAGCGGGCGCGTGCGAAGGCCTCCTCGTCGCCGGCGTCCGGCGCCGCCTCGACATCGCCGACGGAGAGCACGCGCCCGACGACCGCGATCCCGAGCAGCTCCAGCAGCCCCTTCGCGATCGCGCCGACGGCCACGCGCGCCGCGGTCTCCCGCGCCGAGGCCCGCTCGAGCACGTTGCGCACGTCGTCGAGGTCGTACTTCATGACGCCCGAGAGGTCGGCGTGGCCCGGCCGCGGCAGCTGCACCTTGCGGCTGCGCCGCGCGGCGACCTCCGCGAGCTCCTCCTCGGTCACCGGCCAGGCGCTCATCGCGGCGCCCCAGTTGGCGTGGTCGCGGTTGCGCACGATCAGCGCGAGCGGCCCGCCGAGCGTGAGCCCGTGCCGCACGCCGCCGAGGATCTCGATGTCGTCCGTCTCGATCTTCTGCCGCGGACTGCGCCCGTACCCCGCCTGCCGGCGCCCGAGATCCGTGCGAATCGCATCGCGATCGAGCGCCAGCCCGGCGGGCAGTCCCGAGACGACGGCGGTGATCCCGGGCCCGTGCGATTCCCCGGACGTGACATAGCTCAGCTCCACCGCTTGAGCGTAGCGAGCGGGCGCGGGGCCAAGTGGCACACGCGGCGAGTGTCACTTGGCCGCTCGTGCACGTACGGGGCCTGACCCCGTGCTCGTCAGCCCAGGCGGCGCTCGGCCGCCAGGGCCTCGCGCAGGGCGGGCAGCGGCTCGTGCTCGGACTCGGTGTCGCTGGGCGAGTCGCGGAGGCGGTCGACCAGGGCGGCGAGGCGCTGGGCGCCGTCGTCGGCGACGGCGACGATGCGGGCGCGGGCGACGCCGCCTGCGCAGTCGTCGATGAGGTCGACGACCTCGACGCGTGCGCTGATCACGGCGCCGGTGCCGTCGTCGAGGTCGACGTCGATGAGATCGCCGGCGCCGTACGTGCAGCCGGTGCGCAGGGCGAGGCCGCCCTGCGAGACGTCGAGCACGCGCGCCCAGGCGGACGCGCTCTGGTCGCCGGCGCGGCGGACGGTCGCGGCGAGCCTGCAGGCGACGCGCGGCAGCCGGCGCTCCTCGCCGACCAGCGTGCGCTCCTCGAGCGCGAGCGCGACGCGCGCCGCGCTGGGCGCCAGCACGTGCTGCTCGCGGACGGAGAACGTCAGGTGCCAGACGCGCTCGCCGTCGTAGATGCGGGTGCTCGCCTTCGCGCCCTTGTGCAACCCGCAGCCGTCGGTGAGCACGACGACGTCGCCCTCGACGCTCTCGACCACGAGTGCGTCAGCGGCGCCGAGCAGCGTCGCGAGCGTCAATCGGGCGCCGGCCACCGGCATTCCCACGGCCTCTCGTTGCACAGCACTCATCCCCAGAAGCATGCGTCCAGTCACCCCTCGGCGCGCATCCCCCCTCCGGGTGAGGGGAGGCCCGTTTCACCCTCTCAGACGGGAGCCGTGCTCAGTCGGTGTACCAGGCGATGATGTCCTCGCCCGCGAGCAGCGCAACCATGCCGCCGAGCGCGAGGAACGGGCCGAGCGCGAGGTGCATCTTGCGAGCGCGCAGCCCCTTGCTCGGGAGCATGGCGAGCATCGGCACGACCACGGAGCAGAGGCCCACGATCACGGCCACGACGACCGTGCGCCCGAGGAAGAGCCCGAGCACGAACACGAGCTTGACGTCGCCCATCCCCATGCCGCCCGGAGCCATGAGCGCCGCCACGAGCAGGAAGAGGCCGGCGCCGAACGCCGCGATCCCGAGCTCTGGCAGGTCGGAGGCCCGGAGCGCGCCGCCGAGGACGACGCCGACGACCGCGAGCGGGAGCGTGATGCGATCGGGGATGATCCGGTAGCGCAGGTCGATCGCGCTGATGCCGACGAGCGCGAATGCGAGCACGAGCGCCGGGATCAGCTCGCGCGTCGCGCCGTAGCGCCATCCGACCGCGCCGCAGGCGATCGCGGAGACGAGCGCGAGCACGGGCGGGCTCGTGACGCGCCGCGTCCAGGCCGGCTGCTCGAGGAGCTCGTCGTCGCCCTCCGAGCGGGCGATGATCCAGGGCTCGAGCGGCTCCCAGGCGAGCGCGCCGAGGCCACCGCCGAGCGCGGCCAGCGCGCCGACGGCAGCGCTCATTCGCCCCGCGCCGCGCGGCGCATGACGTCGAGCGGCGGCTCGATGCCCGTCCAGCGCCGGAACGACAGGGCGCCCTGCCGCACGAGCAACTCGAGTCCGTCGACGACCGGCAGCCCCGCCGCGCCCGCGGCGGCGGCGAGCGGCGTCGGCGAGCCATCTGCGCGGTAGGCGAAATCGGCGACGGTGTCCATTCGCTCGATCACATCGGCAGGCACCGGAAGCGCCTTGAGGTCGGTGATGCCCCCGACGGGCGTGCAGTTGACGAGCAGGCCGCCGCGCTCGCCCGAGACCGACGCGGCCGCCTCGACCTGCGCGTCGGGCTCGAGGACGGCCAGCAGCTCGGCCAGCTCGGCCGCCGCCTCGGGGCGCCGGGCGACGATCGTCAGCCGGCGCGTCCCGGCCCGCAGCAGCGCTGCAGCGGCCGCTCGCGTGCTGCCGCCGGAGCCGAGCACGACCGCGCGCTCGGGCACCTCGCCGAGCGCCGCCACGAGCCCGAGGCCGTCGGTCAGATCGCCGCGCACCTCTCCGCCGGACGAGAAGCTCAGCGTGTTGACCGCGCCCGCGTCGCGCGCCTCGCCGCCCAGCTCGTCGCACAGCGCCGCGGCGGCGGCCTTGTGCGGCAGCGTGACGTTGGCGCCGTCGAAGCCGAGCGCCGCGAGGCCGCGGATCGCCGCCTCGAGCTCCGCCGGGGCGACGCGCAGCGCGACGTAGACGCGGTCGAGCCCGAGCGCCTCCGCCGCCGCGTTGTGCATGAGCGGCGAGCGCGAGTGCTCGACCGGGTCGCCGATCACGCAGGCGACGCGGGTCGCGCCCCCGATCGTCATGCCGGGTGCGTTTCCTGGAAGTGCTGGAAGTCGGCGAACGTGCGCGAGAAGTGGTGGCGCCGCTTCTTGTCGCCGGGAATCGCGACGTAGTAGAGGTACTTGACCTTCGCGGGGTGGGCCGCGGCCTGCAGCGAGGCGAGCCCGGGGTTGCTGATCGGCGTCGGCGGCAGTCCGCGGTGCGTGCGCGTGTTGTAGCCGCCCTTGATGCGCAGGTCGCCCGCGTCGAGCGCGCCCCACGAGCCCACGCCGTACTGGATCGTGGCGTCGATGCCGAGCGGCATGTTCGCCTTCAGGCGGTTGTAGATGACGGCCGCGATCTTCGCGCGGTCGGCCGGATACGCGGCCTCCCGCTCGATCATCGAGGCGATGATCAGGATGTCGTAGCGCGTCAGGTTCTTCTTCGCGGCGGCGCTGAAGTCGACCTTGGCGGCCGCGCGCTGGTAGGCGTTCAGCTGCTGCGAGACGAGGCGCGTGGCCGAGACGGGCTTCGTCAGCGTGTACGTGGCCGGGAAGAGGAAGCCCTCCATGACGAGGCGCTCGTTGCCCGTCGCGCGGTAGCCCGCAGGCGGCTTCGCGGCTCGCACCGCCGCGCGGTAGGCCTTCGGCGAGATGCCGGCGCGCGGCGCGTCCTCCCGCGCGATGTCGCGCACCGCCTTGCCCTCCGGGATCGTGAGTCTGACCGTCGGAGCGGCCAGCGGCCCGGCCTTCAGCGTGGAGAGGATGATCCCGTAGCGCTCGTTCTGGCGCAGCGTGTACGTCCCGGCGCGCAGTCCGCCGCCGTCGCCGTGCAGGCGCACGTCGAGCGCCCAGCGCCGCCCGTTGCCGACGACGCCCGCGCTGTCGAGGATGTCGCCGATGTGCTCGACCGAGGATCCCTCGGGGATGCGCACCTGGACGGGAGCGCCCGGCGGCCCGGACGGCGCCTCCGAAGAGGATCCGGTCGGCGGCGAAGATCACCACCGCGAGGACGACCAGGAGGGCGAGCGCGCCGATCAGGACGCGCCGGCGCCGCCCGCGCCTCACCCCGCGCGGCGGTCCAGGTAGGTCTGGAGGAGCACCGCCGCCGCCTGGGCGTCGTCGCCCGTCGTCGAGCTCCGGCGGCGGGATGACGAAGGCATCCGTCGCGCTATCGACGTCGTCAAACGCTCGTCCTCGGTAAGGATCGGGATCCGGCATCGGCTGCGCAATCGGGCGATGAACGCCTCGGTCTCGATCGCCTGAGGCCCCCGCTCGCCACGGAGCGTGAGCGGCAGACCGACGACGACGACCCCGGGCGACTCGCGGTCGATGATCGCACACAACTCGGCCATACCCTGCTTGCCACCGACCTTCTCGACCACGCAGAGCGGACGCGCGAGCGTGCCGCTCGGATCGCTCACGGCGACGCCCGTGCGGGCGCTGCCGTAATCGAGCGCGAGCGCCTTGGCGTCCTGGCTCACGCCGAGAGCAGGCTGCGCGCGGCGTCGAGCGCCTCGTCGAGGCGGCTCGCGTCCTTGCCGCCGGCGCGCGCCATCGAGGGACGCCCACCGCCTCCCCCGCCGACGATCGGGCCGATCGCCTTGATCACGGCAGATGCGTCGAGACCGTCCTCGACGGCCTCCGGCGTCATGCTCGCGATGAGCTGGACGCGCTCGCCGTCACGCGCGCCGAGTACGACCGCGGAGGGTCCGAGCGCGCCGCGAAGACGGTCGGAGAGCTCGAGCAGCGAATCCCCGAGGATGCCCTCGGGCGCCTCGACGACGAGCACCTTGAGCCTCCCGCGCTCGGCGGCGCCGGCCGTCAGCGCGGCGAGATCGGGCCCGCCGCCGTTGGGACTGCCCCCGCCGGCCTTCGCCGCCTTCTCGAGCTCGCGCACGCGCTCGCTGAGCGCGGCGACGGCCTCGGGCAGCTTGTCGGGCGAGCTCCGCAGCGCGGCGGCCGCTTCCTTGACCGACCGGTCCGCACGCCGCAGGGCGCCGAGCGCCTCGGGCCCGGTGATCGCCTCGATGCGCCGCACGCCCTGGCCGACCGACGACTCGCGCACGATCGTGAACGGGCCGACGGCGGCGGTCGAGCGCACGTGCGTGCCGCCGCACAGCTCCTTCGAATAGCCCGTGATGTCCACGACGCGGACGACGTCGCCGTACTTCTCGCCGAACAGCATCGTCGCGCCGAGCGATCGGGCTTCGTCCTGCGAGGTCTCGAAGATGTCGAGCGGATGATCCTCGAGCACGACGCGGTTGACCTCGTCCTCGACCGCGCGCAGCTCCTCGGCCGAGAGCGGCGCGGGGTGCGTGAAGTCGAAGCGCAGACCCTCGGGGCGTACCGCCGACCCCGCCTGGCGGACGTGCTCGCCGAGCTGGTTGCGCAGCGCGCGCTGCAGCAGGTGCGTGCCGGTGTGGTTCGCCATCGTCGCGCGGTGGCGCGCCTCGTCGACGCGGGCGTGCACCCGGTCCCCGGCGCGCAGATCGCCGTCGAGGCGCACGAGCAGCGCCTGGTCGCCGTCGAGGCGGTACGCCGACTCGATCTGCCCGCGCACGGCGTGCGCCGAGATCTCACCGCTGTCCGACACCTGGCCGCCGCCCTCGGGGTAGAACGGCGAGTGCGCGAGCTTGACGAGCGTGAGCCCCTCGGCGACGGGCTCGACGGCCAGCACCTCGGTCTCGACGTCGGTCTCGTCGTAGCCCACGAAATCGCTGCGCGGCGCCGAGCGCGCGAAGCGCGCGACGCGCTCGTCGTCGACGCGATCGCCGCGGCGAGAGGCAGCGCGGGCGCGCTCGCGCTGCGCCTGCATGTGCCCCTCGAAGCCCTCGAGGTCGATGCCCAGCCCGGCCTCGCGGGCGAGCTCGGCCGTCATCTCGACCGGGAACCCGTGCGTGTCGTGCAGCTCGAAGACGTCACCGGCGTGGAGGTTGGACTCGCCCTGGTCGCGCGCTCTCGCGATGAGGTCGTCGAGCAGGCGCGAGCCGGTCGCGAGCGTCTGCGAGAAGCGCTCCTCCTCGGCCTCGAGCAGGCGGCGGACGTCGTCGCGATGCGCCGCGAGCTCCGGGTAGCCATCGGCCAGCGACTCGAGCACGGCCTCGTGGACGGCGCCCAGGAACGGCGTCTCGATGCCGAGCCGCGTGCCGTGCAGCACGGCGCGCCGGATCAGCCGCCGCAGCACGTAGCCGCGCCCCTCGTTGGACGGGGTCACGCCGTCGGTCGCGACCGCGGACATGCCGCGCCCGTGATCGCAGAGCACGCGGAACGAGCGCACGGCATCGCCGCCGTCGGCGTAGCGCTTGCCCGAGAGGCGCTCGATCGCCTGCGATCACGTGCGCCGTCTGGTCGGTCTCGTAGATGCTGCGGTGCGTCCTGCAGGAGCATCGCGACGCGCTCGAGGCCGCTGCCCGTGTCGATGTTCTGCGCCGGCAAGCGGCGTCAGGGAGCCGTCGTCGCCGCGGTCGAACTCCATGAACACGAGGTTCCAGAACTCGAGGAAGCGATCGCAGTCGCAGCCGGGCTTGCAATCGGCGCCGCCGCAGCCGTGCTGGGCGCCGCGGTCGTAGTAGAGCTCCGAGCACGGGCCGCACGGGCCGGTCGGGCCGGCCTTCCAGAAGTTGTCCTCGCCGAGCGCGACGATGCGGCCGGCGGGGATGCCCTGGCCGAGCCAGAGGTCGCGCGCCACGTCGTCGGGGCCGAGCTGGTCGTCGCCCTCGTAGACCGTCGCCCAGATGCGCTCCGGGTCGAGGCCGAACGCGCCGGTGGAGAGCTCGTAGGCCATCTCGACGGCGCCCGGCTTGAAGTAGTCGCCGAACGAGAAGTTGCCCATCATCTGGAAGAACGTCATGTGGCGCTCGGTCGAGCCGACGACGTCGATGTCGACGGCGCGGAAGCAGCGCTGCACCGAGGTCAGGCGCGGCCCGGGCGGCGTCGCCTCGCCCAGGAAGAACGGCTTGAAGGGCTGCATGCCGGCGGTCGTGAGCAGCACCGACTGGTCGAGCGCCGACGGCACGAGCGAGGCCGACGGCACGGCGAGATGCCCGCGCTCCACGAAGAAGTCCGTGAACGCGCGGCGGATCTCGTCGGATGTCCTGACAGAGCCCATAGGAGCCCGATTCTATGAGGTGTCCGGAGCCGCGGCTGCGCGCAGCGGGATTCGGCGCGAACCGGCCCTCATGCTCGCGCCTCCCGCTGCCGATGGCACGGGAGTGAGGCTGCGCGCGATCCAGGGTGACCCGAAGTCCCTCTCCGAGCATGCGCCCCCGCCGCTGCGCCGCGCGTGCGGCCACGTCGCGGGCGATCCGGCCATCGTCCGGCGCGGCTATCGCTTCTACCGCGGCATCGGCCACGAGCTCGGCGGCTTCTTGACGCGCCGCTTCACGCTCGAGGACGGCCGCGGCGCGTCGGTGACGCTGCTCGCCGGCATCGACATCGAGACCGGCAGCGGGCGTGCTGGAGCGCTGCGCCACGACGGACGACGCGCTCTACGAGCTCACCTGCGGCCCCGGCAGCGTGTGGGCGGTCGTGCTGACGCTCGAGAACGCGACGATCTCGTGGCGCGAGCTGAACCGCAAGCTGATGATCGGCGATCCCTCGGCGTACGGCGCGTTCGCGGCCGAGCTGACCGGATTGCCGCTGCTCGCGCACGAGACGTGCCCGCTGTGCGCGGAGCGCGACCAGCTCGCCGCCTGACCGGGGCGGCTACTTCCCGGCCGCGAGCGTGCCGTCCGGCGCGACCTCGACGCCCTGGTTGGCGAGCGGCTCGCGCACCAGGAACTGGAACGTCGACCAGGCACCGCGCCGGGCCTCGAACATGCGGTAGACCTGCCACTCGGTGAGCATCGACGGATCCGAGCGGCGCGCCTCGGCCCAGTCGGCGAACTTCGGCAGGCGGCCGCTGCGGATGGCCAGGAAGACGCCCTGCTCGATCGCGCGCGCGAGGCGCTCCTCGCCCACCGGAACGTCGAAGCCGGCCTCGCGCAGCGCGGTCGTGAGCGAGCCGAAGGTGTGCCAGTAGAGCGACTTGGAGGGCATCGAGCCGCGGCGGGACTCGAGATCGCGCGCCGTCGGCGTGCGCCCGAGCTCCTCCCCCAGCTCGCGCAGGCGGTCGAGCAGCTCCTCGCGCGTCGCGAAGCGCCGCGGCACGAGGCCCGCCTGGCGCTTGGCCGCGTTCCACGAGCCGAAGTGCCCGATCACGGTCTGCGGGTGCACGGTCGTGTCCGGGTCTGCGGCGAACTCGCGCATCGTCGGCGAGCGGCCGAGGCGCTCGGCGCTGGCACGCAGCTCCGTCAGGATCTGCTCGTCGCTGTAGCGCTTGCGGATGCCCGCGCGGAACGCGTCGAGACGCTCCGGATCGATACCGGCGATCTGCGAGTACCTGCTGCCCTCCACCACTGCGTCCCTTCGTCTGCCGCACCGATCGTGTCGGACGCGCTGCAACCGCGGGCGAGTATACGCGCAGACAGCCTCCGAGCGCGGACGGGCACCGACATACACTCCAGCGCGTGGAGGGAACGCGGCGGTGATGAAGCTCGCACTCGCCGCGGCCCGCGCCACGGCGTTCGCGTCGCGCGCGAGCGGCCGCGGCGGCGGCACGACGCTGCCCGGTCGCGTGCTCACGGCGCTCGCGCCGGATGCGCCGCGGCGCCTCGCCGCGCGGCTGCCGCGCGGCTGCGTGCTCGTCTCCGCGACGAACGGCAAGACCACGACGTGCGCGCTGCTCGCCGAGGTGCTGCGCGGGCGCGTGCAGCTCGCGCGCAACAGCGCGGGCGCCAATCTCGCCTCCGGCATCGCCTCGGCGCTCGCGGTGCGCGAGGCCGCCACGGCGGAGCTCGGGCTGTTCGAGTGCGACGAGGCGGCGCTTCCCGCGCATCGCCGACCAGCTCCACCCGAGCACGATCGCGCTCGGCAACCTCTTCCGCGACCAGCTCGACCGCTACGGCGAGCTCGAGCTCGTCGCGGCGCGCTGGCGCGACCTGATCGAGAACCTCCCGCCCGAGACGACGCTCGTCGTCGCGGCCGACGATCCGCTCACCGCCTCGCTCGTCGAGCAGCATCCGACCGTCGTGCGCTACGGGATCGACGATCCCGTCGGTGGCCCTCGCGGCGACGCCCCACGCCGCCGACGCGCGCTTCTGCGTGCGCTGCGGGCACGCCTACGACTACCGCGCGACCTATGTCGGGCACCTCAGCGACTACTCCTGCCCGAACTGCGGCAACGAACGCGCCCCGCTCGACCTGGCCGCGCGCGCGATCGACCTGCGCGGCCTCGACGGCACGGCCTTCGATCTCTGCCGCGGCGACGAGCGCGTCCGCGTCGAGCTCGCGCTGCCGGGCCTCTACAACGTCGAGAACGCGCTCGCAGCGGCCGCTCTGGCGGGCGTCCTGGGCGAGCCGCTGGACGTGATCGCCGAGGGACTCGCACGCTTCCACGGCGCGTTCGGGCGCTTCCAGCGCCTGAGCGTGGGAACCGCCGAGCTCGTGCTGCTGCTGATCAAGAACCCCGCCGGCGCGAACGAGGTGCTGCGCATCCTGCCCGCCGACGCCGCCTCGATGCTGTTCGCGCTCAACGACCGCATCGCCGACGGCCGCGACGTCTCCTGGGTCTGGGACGTCGACTGGGAGGTCGTCGCGCCGCGCCTGCGCAACGTCGTCTGCTCGGGGACGCGCGCCGGGGACGCCGCGCTGCGGCTGAAGTACGCGGGCGTCGATCCGGCGGCGATCGAGGTCGTCCCGGACGTCGGCGCAGGCGCTCGACCGCCTCGCCGAGCTGTCGGCCGGCGGCACCGGCTACGTGCTGCCGACCTACACGGCGATGCTCGAGCTGCAGCGCATCGCCGCCGCCCGCGGACTCTCGCGGCCGTACTGGGAGGAGGCGGCGGCATGAAGCTCGTGCTCTGCCAGCTGTACCCCGAGCACCTCTCGATCTACGCCGATCGCGGCAACGTCCAGGTCATCCGGCGCCGCCTCGAATGGCGCGGCATCGAGTTCGAGGAGCGGCCGCTGCGCATCGGCGAGGAGCTCGACCCCGAGGCCGCCGACCTCTACCTGATCGGCGGCGGCCAGGATCGCGACCAGTTCCTCGTGGCGGAGGATCTCCTGCGCCACCGCGAGGCGCATGCACGGCGCCGTCGCAGGAGGGGCCGCGGTGCTCGCGGTGTGCGGCGGCTACCAGCTGGCCGGGCACCGCTACCTCGGCGCAGGACGGCGGCGAGATGCCGGGCATCGGCCTGCTCGACCTCGAGACGCTCGCGGGCACGACGCGGATGATCGGCGACGTCGTGTGCGAGTGCGACCTGGGCGACGGCGCCGGTGCGCGCACGCTCGTCGGATTCGAGAACCACGCGGGCAAGACCCTGCTCGGCCCCGGATCGCAGCCGCTCGCACGCGTCGTCAGCGGCCACGGCAACGACGGCTCCTCGGGCTTCGAGGGAGCGCGCTCCGGCTCGGTGCTCGGAACGTACGTCCACGGCCCGCTGCTGCCCAAGAACCCGTGGCTCGCCGACTGGCTGATCGAGCGGGCGCTGGAGCGCCGGCACGACGACGTCGAGCTGGCGCCGCTCGACGACCGCGTCGAGCTGGCCGCGGCGGACGCCGCTGCGGCGCGCCGCTGATCCAGCCTCAGAGCAGCGGCTCGACGACCGCCCGCGTCTCGGCCGAGCGCACCACCGGGATGATCTCGAAGTCCGCGAGCCCGGCCCAGTGCAGCACCCACTCCTGCAGCAGCGCCGCGTCGTCGCACTCCATGACCTGGAAGCAGCGGTCGAAGTTGGGCTCGACCCAGCTGTCGACGTAGCGCAGGCCCTCCGGCAGCCCGCGCCCGGCGTCGCGCAGATGACGGTAGACGGGCAGTGGATCCGCGTTCTTGAACCGCTCCACGATCATGAACAGCACGCCCGGCGCTCCTTGCTCGAGGTCTCCCGCCGAGAACTATGCCCCGGTGAGCCAGCCGGCGAGATGGTCGACCGTGAGCGGCTCGCCCGTCGCGTGGGCGATCAGCGCGTCCCAGCGCATCGACGAGCCCGGGCGCATGAAGCGCTCGCGCAGGATCTCGCCCGCGGCGGCCGGGTCGACGGCCGGGCTCGGCGCGCCGATCTCGCGCGCCAGCGCCGCCGCCAGCTGCGACGCCGTGACCTCGCCGAGCAGGTAGTTCTGGTAGTAGACCGGCGCCAGCGCGACGTGGATCTTGCACGCCCAGTCGTCGGGGCGCGGCCCGGCCGGCGGCGTGACGCGCTGGTAGCGCTCGACGAGCCGCCACCAGACCGCGCCGAGATCCTGGTCCGGATCGCGGTAGAGCTCGCGCTCGAAGCGCGTCATGACCTGCACCCAGGGCGCGAAGACGAGCAGCTCGCGGCGCTCCATCTCGGCGTTGCGCGGATCGCGCGCGATCGCCGGCGCGACGCGGGCGAAGCGCTCGAGGAACGCCTCGTCGCGCACCAGCCTCCCGTGCAGCATCGCGATGGCCTCGGTCGTGAACGTGTGCGCGGGCTGGCGCAGCAGCCACGGCAGCTGCGCGTCGATCGCGAGGTCGTAGACGGCGTGCCCGAGCTCGTGCACCATCGTCGCGAGCCAGCGCGTCCCCGGCTCGCAGTTCGCGAGCACGCGCACGTCGTGGCGGCGGTCGATGTCGGCACAGAACGCGTGCTGGTTCTTGCCGTCGCGCGGATAGAGGTCGCTGCGCGCGATCACGCCGTCGACGTCGTCGCCGAGCGCCTGGAAGTAGCTGCGGGCGACCTCGACCGGATCGAGGTGCTCGAGCGCCGCCTCGAGCGGATCGTCGCTGGCCGTCGGCGCATCCTGGAAGAACGCGTCCGCGTAGTCCCAGGCCTGGAGCGGCTCGCCGTCCGGGATGCCGAGGCGCGCGCGCTGGCCCTCGTCGATCGCGGCCTTGGTGCGCTCCCAGGTCGCCGACAGGCGCCCCTCGAGGTCGTCCAGCAGGCTCAGCAGCCAGGTCTCGTCGAGCTCGTCGAGCGTCAGCGAGAACGCGAAGTGGTCGCGATAGCCGAGCGCCTGCGCGGCCTGGTTGCGCAGATGCGCGAGCTCGCGCACGAGCGGCGCCGCATGCGGGCCGATCGACTTCGAGGCATCCCAGGCCTCGCGGCGCAACGCGCGATCCGACGACTCCCGCAGCACCTTCGCGATCTCGTTGTCGTTGACCTCTCGCCCGCGCAGCTGCCCGCGATGCCGCGAGAAGAGCGACCCGAGCCGCGCCTCGGACTCGATGATCCGGTCGGCCAGGGCGCGATCCCGCTGCCCCGACTCGCTCGCCAGCCGCGCGAGCCGCACCCGCCGCGCCAGCTCGCCGCCCTCGACGCCCCCGTTGCGGTCGGCCTCGACGAGCCGCGCGAAGCGCTCGCGCTCGGAGAGCACGGCGTCCACCCGCTTCGAGGCCTCGACCAGCTGCCGCTCGTGCTCGTCGCTCGCATCGATCGCGGCATCCCAGTCCGCCAGCATCTGCGCCTGCACCAGGGGCTCGAGCTCGTGCTCGAAATCGTCCACCGCCGCTTGCATGGTCTGCATAACGTCAGACGCTAGATGATCGACCGGGGCCACGGTGGGTGGTACCCACGGGTGGCCCGGACCAGTCCGAGGCGGCGTGACTACGCCGGAGCGGCTGAGGCCCGCCATCGCGGCGGGTCTCAGCGGCATTCACGAACCGACGCGCGTCAGGCGGTGCCCCAGGGGTTGTCGATCACGAAGCGCCAGGAACCGTCGTCTTGACGACGCAGGACGTCCGCGTTGCGGGCCTCCAGTCGCACCGGCTCGCCGTCCGGCCCGGTGCCGTCGAACGACCAGACGCCGATCACGAGGGCGAGGTCGTCCACCTCGAGGACACGCGTCACGTCGAGGTCGAGCTTGCCCTTCATCGAGATGAAGCCGGTCAGGGCTTCGCGGACGCCGGGTGCGCCGTGGGCGAGGCTCCCGGGCCGGCTGGCGAATGCTGCGTCGCTCTCGTAGAGCGGCAGGAGGCTTTCGAGATTCCCGGAGTTGATCACGGTGACGATCGTTTCGAGCACCTGCTCGGGTGTTGCAGCACGCCAATGTCGATTCTCCTTGTCGGTGAGTGGAACTCACGGCTTCCGTCGCTCTACTAAGCTCGCGGGGTTACCATAGTGAAGTCGCGGAATTAGGCGGACGATACGCGCCGCCTCACGATCTGTCAAGATTCACTACACCATGATGAGTCACGAAATTCGCACAAAGCGGAAATACGAGATGAAGAAGCGCGCCGAGGAGGTCGCCGAGACGCACCTGCGGATCACCGAGGCGGCGATCGACCTGCACGGATCGATCGGGCCGTCGCGCACGACGCTGAGCGCGGTCGCCAAGCGGGCGGGCGTGGAGCGCCGCACCCTCCACCGCCACTTCCCCACCGAAGCCGGCCTCTTCGCTGCCTGCTCGGCCCACTACTTCGCCGCCAACCCGTGGCCGGATCTCGCTGCCTGGCGCGCGATCCGCGATCCGAGCAGCGGCTCGCGCGTGCGCTCGACGAGCTCTATGCCTACTACGAGCGCACCGAGCCGATGTTCAGCAACGTCCTGCGCGACGCGGAGCTGCTCGACTTCGCCCGCGACGCGATGGCCCCGCTGGGCGCGTACCTCGACGAAGCCGCCGACGTCCTGGCGACCGGCCGCCGGATCCGCGGCCGGCGCCGAGAACGCCTCGGGCGGCGCTGCGCCACGCGCTCGCGTTCTCGACGTGGCGCTCGCTGTCGGCGGGCGGCGTCGATCGATCCGATGCGGTGAAGCTCGTCACCGCGCTGAGTCGCCGCCGCCTGAGGTCGCTCAGGGCGTCCAGAGCGCGCCGAGGTGCACGAACGGGTCGCCCGGCCGCCAGCGCTCGAGGAACCGGCGTGATCGGCGGGCGCAGGTCGAGCTCGCCGAGCTCGGGGCGGCGGACGACGCGGACGTCGCGCACCGCCGGGTCGGTCGACGGCAACAGCGGGGCGTCGGGCAGCGGAATGGCGTAGATGACGTGCACGACGTGGCGGCGCGAGCCGTCGCGGGGCGGCGCGATCGACTCCGCCAGCGCGATCGGCATGCCGGCCGGCAGCCCGCGCAGGCCGCACTCCTCGGCCAGCTCGCGGCGCAGGGCGGCCTCCATCGTCTCGCCGGCCTCGACTCCGCCACCGGGCAGGAGCCAGTAGGTCCTCCCCGCCTTCTCGTGCCGCACGAGCACGAGCGCGTCCTCGCCGCGGTAGAGGAGCCCGCTGACGCGCAACCGTGGCGGCTCGTGGCTCACACCCGGCCGCTCGATCCAAAGCCCTGCTCGCCGCGCGCGCTCGCGGCGAGCGACTCGCGCACCGTGACGGCGATCGCCGGCAGCGCGACGACCACGAGCTGCGCGATGCGCATGCCCGGCTCGACCCGGAAGGCCTCGGACGCGTCCGTGTTGAGCAGCGTCACGCGCAGCTCGCCGCGATAGCCGCTGTCGACGAGGCCCGGCGAGTTGACGACGGTGACGCCGTGGTCGCGCGCCAGGCCCGAGCGCGGGAGCACGAGGCCGCAGGTGCCCTCCGGCAGCTCGATCGCGATGCCGCAGCCGAGCGAGGCGCGAGCGCCCGGCGCGAGCTCGGCCGCCTCGACGCTGACGAGGTCGAACCCCGCGTCGCCCTCGTACGCACGTGACGGCGGACGCGCGTCGGGATGCAGGAGGCGGACGGGAAGCTCGAGCACGGCGTCGTCACGCACCGGTCGGGACGAGCCGGAATGCGGCGTAGCGCTCGGCCAGCGAGTGCGGGAGATGGGCGCGGATGAGCACGCCCTCCGCCGTGTCCTCGCGCTCGAGCGGCGAGCCGAGCGCGTAGAGCTCGGCGAGGATGCCGCCCTGGTCGAACGGGACGAGCAGGGCGACCCGCTCGAAGCGCCCGGCGAAGTGCTCGCCGATCGCCTGCTCGACGTCGAGGACGCCCTCCCCGGTGACGGCCGAGACGAGGACGGCGTCCGGATTGCGGTTCCGCAGGCGGCGGCGGTCCTCCTCGCTGAGGCGGTCGATCTTGTTGAGCACGAGCAGGCGCGGCATCTCGGAGGCGCCGATCTCGTCGAGCACGCGCTCGACCGATGCGATCTGGCGCCCGCGCTCCTCCTCGTCGGCCGAGGCGTCCGCGACGTGCAGCACGAGGTCGGCGAGCAGCGTCTCCTCGAGCGTCGAGGCGAACGCGGCGACGAGCTGGTGCGGCAGCTTGCGCACGAAGCCGACCGTGTCGGTCATGAGATAGGTGCGCCCGAGGTAGTCGTAGGAGCGCGTCGTCGGGTCGAGCGTCTCGAACAGGCGGTTCGGCCGACGACACCTCGGAGCCGGTGAGCACGTTCAGGAGCGTCGACTTGCCGACGTTCGTGTAGCCGGCGAGCGCCACGCTCGGCACCTCGTTGCGCTCGCGCTGCCGCCGCATCGTCGCGCGCTGCTTGCGCAGCTCGCGCAGCCGGCGGCGCAGCAGCGAGATGCGGGTGCGCGCCAGCCGGCGGTCGGTCTCGAGCTGCGACTCGCCCGGGCCACGCGTGCCGACGCCGCCGCCGAGGCGCTCGAGGTGCTTCCACATGCCGCGCATGCGCTGCATGTTGTACTCCAGCTGCGCGAGCTCGACCTGGAGCTTGCCGGCGGCCGAGTGCGCGTGCAGCGCGAAGATGTCGAGGATCACGCGCGTGCGGTCGACGACGCGCATGCCGAGCTCGTCCTCGAGCACGCGCTGCTGGCTCGGCGAGAGCTCGTCCTCGGTGACGATGACCTCGGCCTCGAGCTCCTTGGCCAGCTCCTTGAGCTCCTTGAGCTTGCCGCTGCCCACGTAGGTGCGCGGGTGGATCGTCGCGCGGTGCTGCACGCACGTCGCGACGATGTCGACCTGCGCGGTGCGCAGCAGCTCGCGCATCTCGGCGAGCTCGCGCTCCTCGTCGGCACCCTGCGCGAGCACGGCGACGAGCACGGCGCGCTCGGGCCGTGCGTCGTACTCGATCATCTTCGAGTCCTCCCCCACGCTTGGAGCATACGTAGGCGTGCGGCTGCGCGGGGCCGGCGCCGCGGCCCTGCAGGGCGCGCGTCGCCTCAGAGGACGCGGGCGATGCGCTCGACCGCCTCGCCCAGGCGCTCGTCCGCCACCGTGAGCGACAGGCGCACGTAGCCGTCGCTCGCGGGCCCGTAGGCCGCGCCCGGGCCGACGACGACCGCGGCCTCCTCGAGCAGCCGCTCGGCGAACGCGACCGACCCGCCGCCGCCCGGGACGCGCACCCACACGTACAGCGCGCCGCTCGGGCGCACGAACTCGAGGCCGAGGCGGTCGAGGCCGTCGCACAGCAGGTCGCGGCGCCGGCCGTAGAGCTCGCGCAGGCCCGCCGTGAACGCCGGCACCAGCTCGAGCGCACGGATCGCCGTGTGCTGCATCGCGAGCCACATGCCGGCGTCGATGTTCGTCTTGAGCGTGCGCAGCCGGCCGATCAGCTCGGCGTTGCCGACGGCGAATGCGACGCGCCAGCCGGGCATCGAGAGCGACTTGGAGAGCGAGTAGATCTCGATGCCCGCCTCGCGCGCGCTCGGCGCCGAGAGGAAGCTCGGCGCGACGATGCCGTCGTAGGTGAGCTCGGCGTAGGCGTTGTCGTGGCAGATCGGCACGCCGCGCTGAAGCCCCCAGGTCGCGAGCCGCTCGAAGAACGCGACGTCGGCGACGGCGCCCGTCGGGTTGTTCGGATAGCCGCAGATCAGCAGGCTCGCCCGCCGGCTGTCGGCCTCGGGGATCGCCGTCGAGATCGGGCAGGAAGCCGTTCTCGGCGCGCAGCGGCAGGCCGATCGCCTCGCCGCCGGCGAGCGCCGGGCCGCCGTAGTAGACCGGGTAGCCGGGATCGGCGACGAGCGCGACGTCGCCCGGATCGAGCTGAGCGAGACACAGGTGGGCGAGGCCCTCCTTGGCGCCGAGCAGCGGCATCACCTCGCGCTCCGGATCGAGCTCGACGCCGAAGCGGCGTCCGGTAGTGCGCCGCGACCGCCTCGCGCAGCGGCGCGATGCCGTGATTCGACGGGTAGACGTGCAGGTCGTCGCGGAGCGCCTGCCGGCCGATCTCCTCGCGCAGCTCGAGCGGCGGCGGCGTGTCCGGATCGCCGATGCCGAGCGAGATCACGTCGACCCCGCGCGCCCGCGCCTCGGCGACCGTGCGCATGAGCCGGGTCGAGAGGTACTCCGGCACGCCGTCGAGACGGCGCGATCCGCGCATCAGCCCGCGCGCTCGAGCTGCGCGAGCAGCTCGGCGTCGAGGTCGGCCGCGTAGACGCGCTGCGCGGTCCCCGTCAGCGTGAGCGCGAGCGCGTCGTCCACGCCCACCTCGACGTCGCCGCCGGGCATCTCGACCGTGACGGGCGACGAGCAGGTGCCGTCGACGATGGCGGCGACCGCCACGGCGCACGCGCCCGATCCGCAGGCCTGGGTCTCGCCGACGCCGCGCTCCCACACGCGCATGCGCACGCGGTGCGGATCCACCGGGACGACGGCCTCGACGTTCGTGCGCTCGGGGAAGCGCGGATGCACCTCGAGCCGGGGCCCCTCCTCGGCCAGCGCGAACGACCCGGGATCGTCCACCGTCAGCACGCAGTGGGGATTGCCGACCGAGACGAAGCGGTAGGCGACGCCCGGGATCCGGCGCGGCGAGATCCTCCTGCGGCCCTGCGAGCGAGGCCTGCCCGAGGCGCACCGCGATGCGGCCGTCGTCGAGGACGGTCGCCGTGCCCGTCGCCCGCGCCCGTGCGGACGCGCAGCTCGCCCGCCCGAGCCGCTCGGCGGCATAGGCGGCGGCGATGCGGGTGCCGTTGCCGGAGATCTCGGCGATCGAGCCGTCGCGGTTGTGCACGACCACGGCGACCTCGTCGCCGTCCAGCGAGAGCTCGAGCACGCCGTCGGCCCCGAGTCCGAGCGCGACGTCGCAGAGCAGCCGGGCACGCGCCGGGGTGATCGGCCAGGGCGGCGTCTCGACGACCAGGAAGTGGTTGCCGAGCGCGTGCCATTTCTCGACGCGCATGGCCCAACGGTAACGATCAGCGGGGCTGCAGGAAGCGGGCGAGCGCCGACGCCACGCGCGCGATCGCCTCGCCGTCGACCCACTCGCCCGGCTGGTGCGCCTGATGCGCCTCGCCCGGCCCGTAGTTCACGGCCGGGATCCCGTGCGCCTGCAGCGAGGCGACGTCCGTCCAGGCCTGCTTCGGAAGCACGCTCACGCCCGTCTCGGCCAGGAACCGCGCCAGCACCGGCTCGGACAGGCGCGGCGGCGCAGCGGGGCTCTCGTCGATCCAGGTCAGCTCGCCCTCGCCCGCGACCAGCTGCTCGACCTCGGCGCGCGCCGCAGCCGCCTCGCGCCCCGGGCGCGAAGCGCACGTTGAGCGCGATCTCGACGCGATCGGGCACGACGTTGCGCGCCACGCCGCCGTGGATCTGCGTGATGCAGAGCGTGTCGTGGAACGTCAGGCCCTCGACCACGACGGGCCGCTGGGCAACCTGCGCCGCCCGTTCGAGGAACGGCACGGCGCGCAGCATCGCGTTGTCGCCCTCCCAGGGGCGCGCGCTGTGCGCCGTCCGGCCGTGGAAGACGAGATCGGCGTTGACGACGCCGACGCAGCCCGCATGAATGTCGCAGCCCGTCGGCTCGCCGACGAACGCGAATGCCGGCCTCCCGAGCAGCTGCGACTCGGCGAGCACCGCGTGGATGCCGTTCTCGCGGTTGGGGCCCTCCTCGCGGTCGTAGAACACGCACACGACCGGAGCGCCGGTGCGGGCGCACTCCTCGAGCACGGCCAGGATCGCCGCGTCGCCGCCCTTCATGTCGGCCGCGCCCCGCCCGATCACGCGCGTGCCCTCGAGCCGCGGCTCGTGCCCCTCCCACGGCGGCACCGTGTCGAGGTGCCCGACGAGGGCGACCGCATCGCCGACGTCGCCCACGCGCGCGACGAGCGCGTTGCCGAGGCGCTCCACCGCCACGCCGGGCAGGGCACGGCAGCGCGCCTCGACGAGGTCGGCGAGCGCCGCCTCCTCGCCGGTCACGCTGGGGACGGCGACGAGCTCGAGCGCGAGCCGCGCGAGGGCCTCGGGGTCGGACGTCAAGCGATCAGCTCCAGCAGGCGGTCGGCGTTGCGCTCCGGGCCGTCGGCGCCTGCGAGCTCGATGACCTCCGGAATCCTACGTGCCCAGGTCTCCTGCCTGCGGGCGTACTGACCCGTGCGCAGCGTGATCTCCGCGGCGCACTCCTCCAGCGTCGCCCTGCCGTCGAGGTACGCCCCGATCTGCGCGAGGCCGAGGATGCGCCCGGCGGTCGGCGAGGGCTCGACGCCGCTCTCGCGCAGCGCGCGCACCTCCTCGACCGCGCCGCCGGCGAGCATCGCGTCGGTGCGCGCCGCGATGCGCGCGCGCAGCTCCGCTCGCGGCCACGAGACGACGGCGACGACGCGCCGGCCGCCGCATACCGGCTCCCCACAGCCGGTCCTCGATCCGGCGCCAGGCTGGCGCCCTGCTCGGCGAGCTCGAGCCCGCGCACGACGCGCCGCCGGTCGTTCGCGTGCAGGCGCTCCGCCGCGCGCGGGTCGCGGCTCGCGAGCTCGGCCAGCGCGGCCGGCGCCGCCGCGCTCGTCGTAGAACGCCTCCCAGCGCGCGCGCTCGGCGGCGGGCACCGCCGGAGGCAGGGCGAGATCCGTCAGCGCGGCGCGCAGGTAGAGGCCCGGTGCCGCCCACGACGAGCGGCGTCGCTCCGCGCTCGGCGATCGCGTCGATGGCCGCGTGCGCACGCGGCGTGTGCGCGCCGACGGAGCTCGCCGCCGTCATCGGCAGGTAGCCGACCAGGTGGTGCGGGACCTGCGCGCGCTCGGCGGCGCTCGGCTGGTTCGTGAGCGTCTCGACGCCGGCGTAGACCTGCATCGAGTCCACGCTCACGATCTCGGCGGCCGTGCGCCTCGGCGAGCGCGAGCGCGAGCGCCGACTTGCCCGACGCCGTCGCGCCGAAGATCGCGACGACCATCGGCTCAGACGGCGAGCGGGACGCGCTCGCGCACGCCGCGCAGCGTCTGCGAGGTCGCCGCCTCGATCCGCACGCGCACCAGCTCGCCCGGCTCGGCACCCGTCAGCAGCACCGTCTTGTTCGTGCGGGTGCGCCCGCGCATGACCTCGGCGTCGGTGCGCGACGGGCCCTCGACGAGCACCTCCTGCAGCGTGCCCAGCAGCTCCTGGTTGCGTGCGTGGGCGTGGCGCTGGATGACCTCGACGAGCCGCTCGAGGCGCTCGCGCTTGACGTCCTCGCCGACCTGCTCGTCCATGCGCGCCGCGTCCGTCCCGCGCCGCGGCGAGTAGATGAACGTGAACGCGTGGTCGAACGAGACCTCCTCGCAGACCGCGAGCGTCTCGGCGAACTCGGCCTCGGTCTCGCCCGGGAAGCCGACGATGATGTCCGTCGTCAGCGCGAGCCCGGGCACCTCGTCGCGCAGCTTCTGCGCGAGCGAGACGAAGCGCTCGCGCGAGTAGGTGCGGCGCATCGCCTTGAGGATGCGCGTCGAGCCCGACTGCAGCGGCAGGTGCACGTGCTCGCACACCGAGGCGCACTCGCGGTGCGCCGCGATCACGTCGTCGCGCATGTCCTTGGGGTGCGGGCTCGTGTAGCGGATGCGCTCGATGCCGGGCACGGCGTCGAGCAGCCGCAGCAGCTCGCCGAAGCCGCGGCGCTCGGCCACGGGCAGGTCGCGTCCCCACGAGTTGACGTTCTGCCCGAGCAGCGTCAGCTCGCGCACGCCCTCGCTCGCGAAGCGCTCGGCCTCGGCGATCAGCAGCTCCGCGGGCCGCGACTGCTCGCGCCCGCGGACGGACGGCACGATGCAGTACGAGCACGTCGAGTTGCAGCCCTGCGAGATCTGCAGCCACGCCTGGAACGGCCGCTCGCGCCGCATCGGCAGGTCGCCGGAGAACTCGTCGAACGTCGAGAAGTGCCCGCGCGGCACGTCTCCCCCGGCCTGGATGAACTCGCCGAGGCGGGAGATGTTGCCCGGCCCGTAGGCGAGGTCGACGAACGGATAGAGCTCGAACAGCTCGTCCTTGATCGACTCCGACCAGCAGCCGCCGACGACGATCACCTTGGACGGATCGCGCAGCTTCGCCATGCGGGCGTCCATCAGGCGCGAGTGGAAGCGCTCGTCGGCCTTCTCGCGGATCGTGCAGGTGTTGAAGACGAGCACGTCGGCGTCCTCGGGCGTCGTCGCCTCGCCGAGCCCGAGCGACTCCAGCAGCCCCTTCATGCGCTCGGAGTCGTGGACGTTCATCTGGCAGCCGAACGTGGTGACGCTGTAGCGGCGCATCGACCTCCAGTCTAGGAGGCCGCTTCGACCCGGGCGTGAGACCGGTGCTCGGAGCGACCGAGCAGGATCGCAGCGACCACGATCAGCGCACCGATCGCGTGGCGCGCGTACAGCGGCTCGTCGAGGCCGACGTGCGACGCGATCGCGCCGCCGAGCGGGACCAGGTAGAGGCCGAGCGCCGCGATCGCGGCGCGCATCCGCGAGAGCACCGCGGCCCACGCGAGCGAGCCGAGGCCCGCCGCGACGAACCCCGCGAACGCCAGCGCGCCGAGGCTGCCGGGGTGGATGGCGTCGATCGCATCGCCGCGCACGACCTCGATCAGGACGATCGGCAGCACCGCGACGGCGCCGCCGAGCGAGGACACGCACACGATCGCGGCCGACGGCAGCGCCGCCAGCTGCCGCAGCGACACGCTGTAGGCCGAGAACAGCAGGACGACGGCGGCGAGCGCCGCGAGCGGCAGCAGGGGCCGCTCGCCGGGGCCTGCGGTCACGAAGCCCGCGATCACCGCCTCGCCGACGAGTCCCAGGGCGAACGCGACCTTCAGCCGCCCGCTGACGTGCTCCCGCACCACGAGGCTGCCCACGAGGCCGATCACGATCGGCTCGAGACCGAGGACGAGCGCCGGCAGCGCTCCGCCGACGTGCGTCATCGCATAGGCGAGCAGCCACGACTGGATGCCGAGGCCGAACGCGCCGATGATCGCGATGCGCGGCACGTAGCCGCGCAGCCTGCCGAACGTGCCGCGCGCGGCGATCGCGAGCACGGCGGCGCCGGCGAGCATGCGCGCGAGCGTCGCCGTGGCGGGCCCGAAGTCGCGCAGCGCGACGACCATGAGCGGGAACGAGACGACGAACACGCTCATGGCGAAGATCAGCAGCCCGAACGCCGAGCCGCGGCTCCCGGTCACAGACGGAACGTCGCGCCGGCGACCGCGCTCGAACGCGACCGCGTGGCGCACGCCGGCCGCGCGCAGGAAGTCGATGCCGCCGAGCACCCCGCCGACGCGGCGCGGATAGTGCGCGTCCGAGCCGAGGCTGACCGGCGCGCCGGCGCGCCCGATCGACTCGCACAGCAGCTGCACGAGCTCGGGATACCCGCGCACGTCGGAGCCGTTGACCTCGAGCGCGGTGTCGCTCGCGGCGGCGAGCTCGGCGAGCCGGTCGAGCCGCCCGGCCAGATCCGCGGGCACCTCGGGCTGGCTGACGGCCAGCCGCACCGGATGCGTCACGACGTCGTAGCCGCCGTGCTCGACCGCGTCCTCGAGGCGAGCGAGATAGTCGTCCCAGGCCTCGGCGGCCGAGAGCGGCATGTACGGATCGAAGATCGAGTGGTCGCCGGTCAGGCAGTGCACCGAGCCGAGCACGATGTCCCAGCCCTCCGTCTGCTCGGCGATGAACGCCTCCTGCACCTCCCGCACGCGCGGATCGTCCGGCCAGTGCTCGAGCTCGAGCCCCACCGTGACCGCGACTGCCGGCACGGCCTCGGCGGCGGCGGCGATCTCGCCGAGGTACTGCTCGACGTCGATCGGCGGGCCTTCGAGCTCGCCGTCCCAGCGCGTGCCGAGGTAGCGGCTGGCCGCCCGCGCCTCGTTGAGGTGGAAGACGTGCTCGGTGAACGCGAAGCCCGCCAGGCCGGCGGCCTCGGCCGCGCGCACCATCGCGATGGCGTCCCCGTTCGCGACGAGATGGTTGTGGTTGTCGTGGACCGCCGTCACCGCGCAGCCAGGGCGAGCGCCTCGCGGAAGGCGCCTGCGACCTCGTCACGCGACCAGTCGTGGCAGTCGTAGTCGAAGAAGAAGGCCTGCTCGGTCAGCGTCAGCTCGGTGAGCTGCTCGACGTGCTCCTCGCGCACGCCCGCCTCGGACGCCGTCGGGAACGACACGGAGCGGAGGATGCGGCGCACGGCGGTGACGGCGCGCGAGCCGTCGCCCGAGCCGTCGTCCGGCTCGCCGAGGGCGTCGGCGACGCGCTCGAGGCGCGGCGCGCAGGACACGCGCGAGCGATCGAGGGTCTCGGCCAGCACGAGCCCGATCGTGAGCCCGTGCGGCAGGTGCAGCATCGATCCGATCGCCTGGCCGAGCGCGTGGTCGGCGGCGCAATCGGAGAGGTTCATGGCGAGCCCGGCCGTGAGGCTGCCGCAGGCCAGCTGCCGCCGGGCGTCGCGATCGGAGCCGTCCGCGACCGCGCGCTCGAGCGACAGGCCGATGTGATGCACCGCCTCCAGCCCGAACGCGACCGAGAGCGGGCTGCCGTCGCGCACCGTGCAGGCGCCGATCGCCTGGGCGAGCGCGTCGACGCCGGAGTGCGCCGTCGGCCCCGGCGGCAGGCCGAGCGTGAGCAGGGGATCGACGAGCGCGTGCTGGGCGCGCATCAGCCCGTTCGCGAGGCCGACCTTGCGGTCGCGGTCGGTATCCGTCAGCACCGACGCCCCGGAGACCTCGGAGCCCGTGCCCGACGTCGTCGGGCAGAGCACGAGCGGCAGCGTCGGCGGGGCGAACGGGCGGCCGTCCTCGAGGTAGTCGCGCACCGATCCGCCGGCGTCGGCGAGCAGGCGCGCGGCCTTCGCGAGGTCGAGCGCCGAGCCGCCGCCGATGCCCACGACGGCATCGCAGTTGTCCTCGACGATGGCGCGCGTGACGGTGTTCGCCGCGTCGATCGTCGGCTCGCCCGAGCCCTTGAGGTAGCGCTCGAGCTGGATCCCCGCTCTCCGCGCAGGCCGCGAGGGCCGCCTCGACGCCCGGATTGCCGACCACCGGCTCCTCGATCACGACGAACGCGCGCGTGGCGCCGAGCGACGTCAGCACGTCGCTCAGCTCGGCGATCACCCCGTCGCCGAAGCTCAGCTTCACCGGGCAGCTGCGAATGGAACGGCGTGACGTCGGGCGTGCTCATCGGGCGCGTGCCTCCAGGCGAGGGAAGGTCGGTCTCGCCTGTGGATCTTAGGAGCCGCTGCCGGGCGGGAGCGGCACGCCGTGGGTCTCGGCGGCACGCACGAGCTCACGCAGCGTGAGAGCACCGCGCAGCACGCTCGGGGCGCGCAGCGAGAGCGTCGCGTAGAGGCACGCCAGCGCGAGCCGCTCGGCCAGCGGCGAGCCCGCCAGATCGGCCCACGCGTAGGCGGCTGCGAAGACGTCGCCGGCGCCGACGAGCGCGCGCGCCGACTGCCGCGGCGCCTCGGCGTGCGCGACGACGCCGCCGCTCACGGCCACCGCGCCGTCGGCACCGAGCGTGATGATCGCCGTGGCCACGAGCCGCGCGAGCGCGACGGCGGCCTCCTCCGGATCGCTCTGGCCCGTCAGCAGCGCGGCCTCGCCCGCGTTCACGATGAGCGTGCCGGCCGAGCCGATCAGCTGCTCGGGCCGGCCGGCGAAGTTGTGCGCCTGGACGGTGTCGCAGGTCGCGTAGGTGCGCGGCGCGTCCGGATCGGCGGGGATTCCCTCGATATCGCCGATCACGGCGCGCGGCGCCAGCAGCGCGACATCGGCCGCGAGCAGCGGGCGCGCATCGCCGGAGTGCACGAATGCGCGCTCGCCGGTGCTCGCGAGCGCGACGCTCACCGGCGTGCGCACGCCGGGCGGCCCGATCCAGTCGACGCCCGCGCCGGCCAGCCGTGCGGCCAGCAGCGATCCGAGGTCGTCCTGGCAGACGGGCGCGACGAGCGCCGCGCGCAGACCGAGCGCGACTGCAGGCGATGGCGACGTTGCAGGCGCCGCCCGGGGCGACCTCCGAGCGCGCTGCGTGTGCGAGCTCGCCGTGCGCGGGCAGGGCCTCGAGCCCGTCGAGGATGACATCGACGCTGGCCGCGCCCACGCACGCGACGTCATGCTCAGACACGTATCAGCGCGCGACGTCCGTCGCGCGCAGCTCGCGAATCACGGTCACGCGGATCTGACCGGGGTACTCCAGGCTGTCCTCGATCTCGCGCGCGATCTCGTGCGAGAGCACCGTCGCGGCGTCGTCGTCGATCATCTCGGGCTTCACCATCACGCGGACGTCCCGCCCGGCCTGCATCGCGAAACACCGCTCGACGCCCGGCTTCGACGTCGCGATGCGCTCGAGGTCCTCGAGCCGCTTGGCGTAGTGCTCCATCGTCTCGCCGCGCGCGCCCGGCCGCGCGGCCGAGATCGCGTCGGCCGCCTGCACGAGCACGGCCTCGATCGTCTGCGGCTCGACCTCGAAATGGTGGGCCTCGATGGCGTGGACGACGGCGGCCGACTCGCGGTGCTTGCGCGCGAGCTGCGCGCCGATGATCGCGTGCGACCCCTCGACCTCGTGGGTGAGCGCCTTGCCGACGTCGTGCAGCAGCGCGGCGCGCCGTGCGGTCTTCTGCGACGCGCCCAGCTCGGCCGCCATGATCGCGGCGACGTGCGCGACCTCGACCGAGTGGCTGAGCACGTTCTGCCCGTAGCTCGTGCGGTACTTCAGGCGCCCGAGCACCTTGAGCAGCTCGGGGTGCAGGCCCGGCACCTTGGCGTCGAAGCTGGCCTGCTCGCCGGCGCGCACGATCTCCTCCTCGACCTCCTGCTTGGCCTGCCCGTAGCACTCCTCGATGCGCGCCGGGTGGATGCGCCCGTCGGCGATCAGCCGCTGCAGCGTGAGGCGCGCGATCTCGCGGCGCATGCCGTCGAAGCCCGAGAGCAGCACGGCTCCGGGCGTGTCGTCGATGATCACGTCGACGCCGGTGAGGTTCTCGAGCGCGCGGATGTTGCGGCCCTCGCGACCGATGATCCGCCCCTTCATCTCGTCCGAGGGCAGCGTCACGCTCGACACCGTCGTCGAGGCGGCGTGGGCGGACGCCGTGCGCTGGATGCCGATCGAGATGATGTTGCGCACGCGCCGGTCGGCCTCGTGGCGCGCCTCGTCCTCGATCGTGCGGATACGGCGGGCGACGTCGTGGCGCGCCTGCTCCTCGACGCGCGCGAGCAGCGCCTCGCGGGCCTGCATCTGGGTCATGGCAGCGACGCGCTCGAGCTCGCGCTGCTGCGCCTCCTCGATCTGCGTCGTGCGCGCCTCGCGCTCGGTCAGTGCCGCATCGCGCTCGGAGATGCGACCCTCGCGCGCCGCGACGTCGGCCGCGAGCTGATCGAGCTGGGCCGCACGCGCGCCGAGCCGCTCCTCCGAGCGGGCGACCTCGAGGCTGCGGCCCTTGAGCTGCTCCTCGACCTCGCTGCGGGCAGCGAGCATGTGCTCCTTGGCGGCGACCTCCGCCTCCTTGCGCACCGCATCCGCCTCACGGCGCGCACTGGCGAGCTCGCGCTCGGCCTCGACGCGGAGCACCTCGGCCGAGCCGCCGCGGCCGCGCATCAGCACGAACGCGAGCGCCGCCCCGACGGCGAGTCCCACAAGGGCGAGTACTACCCCGAGCATGTCCGTTCTCCCCGGGCCGGCCGGCGGGCGCCGAGCGGCCCCGTGCAGTCGCGCGTCGGCGAGGCACGCAGGCAGGTCGCGGGGGGATTGCGTTCCGGTCGCTCCCGTACGGAGCGGTCAAGAGGCGCCTGGGCGCCGAGTCGGAGGGTCGTGGTCGCGAGCTGCCGGCGCGTGCGTCACGTCGGCGAATGATCGAATGAGCGTGCAACCACATCGTAGAGCTTTTGCCTCCCCCGGCGGGCCGCGACGGTGCGGCCGCGAAGCGTCCCGAGCGGGCAGAATCGAGCCGTGAACGCGCGGCGCATCACGATCGCGGTCGGGCTGACGATGCTCGTGGAGTCGACGCTCTATCAGGCCGTCGTGCCGCTGCTCCCGAGCTACGCCGACCGCTTCGACCTCTCGAAGACCGGCGCGGGCGTCGTTCTGGCCGCCTATCCGCTGCCGACGCCCATCATCGGGTTGCTCGCGGGCTTCCTCACCCCCCGCTTCGGCGGACGGAACATGGCGCTCACGGGGTCGTCCCTGCTCACGGTCTCGACGCTCGCGTTCGCGCTCGCGCCCAACGTGATCGTGCTCGACCTCGCACGCGGTCTGCAGGGCTGCGCGGCAGGCATCACCTGGGCGGCGTCGATGGCCTGGCTCTCGGCCAATACGCCGCGCGATCGCCTCGGCCGCGAGGCCGGCATCGTCATGGGCCTGTTCTCGACCGGGGCCGTCATCGGGCCAGGCGTCGGCTCCTTCGCCCATGCCACCTCGCCGCTGCTCGCGTTCTCCTGCCTGGCGGGCGCGGCGGCGCTGACGATCCCGCTGGCCTGGCGCGCGCCAGTGGGCATCAAGATCCCGTCCGAGCACAGCTACGTCCGCTCGCTCGGGTCCGTGCTGCGCAACCGCCTCGTGCTGGCGGCCATCATCCTCTCGGTCATCGATCCCATCTCGCTCGGCGCCATCGACCTGCTCGTGCCGCGGCACCTGCACGGAAACGGCGTGCCGACCTGGCACATCGGAGCCGCGCTGATGGTCGGAGCCGCGCTCGGGGCAGTGGCCGGGCCGCTCGTCGGCCGCCGCTCCGACCGGATCGGGCCGTTGCGGGTCGGACTCCTCGCCGCAACGGCGCTCGTGGCCATGCCGACGATCCTGATCCTCGGGCTCTCCGACCCGCTGCTGCTCGTCGTGCTGGTCGCCGTCGCCCCGGCCTTCACGATGCTCTCGACCGCGATGTACCCGCTCTCCACGAGCGGCGCCGACGCCCGCGGCGTCTCGCACGGCGTCGTCAACGGCGTCATCTCGGTGACCTGGGCGACCGCGTTCGCGGTCGGCACGCTCGCCTCGGGCGTGCTCGCCGACCACCACGGCGACAAGGTGACCTACACCGTCGTGGCCATCGTGTGCGGATCGCTGCTGGCAGGGCTCGCAGTCATCGCCCGCGGCACGCCGCGCGTCGTTCCGGTGGCCTGACCGCGGCGTCCTGAGCGCCGGTCAGATCAGCTGCAGCTCCAGCGGCGCGGCCGCGAGCCCGCTGATGCGGGTCGTCCAGGTCTGTCCCGGCACCACGGGCAGCGCTGCGGTGAGCGTGCCGGTCGTGACGAGCTCGCCGGCCGCGAGCGGCGGATGGCCCGGCAATCCGGCCAGCACCTCGATCAGGTGCGCGAGCGCGAGCAGCGGGCTCCCCAGCACCAGCTCACCGCCGCCCTCGGCCGCGACCTCGCCGTTCAGCAGCAGCTCGATCCGGAAGCCGGCGAGATCGTCCGCCAGCCGAGCGATGTCGTCCTCGTCGACGGGAGTCGGCGCGCCGACGGCGTAGCGCGCGTGGAAGCCCGAGTCGGCGATCGCGTCGGGCGCCGCGAAGACCCAGCCCGGGTAGTGGCACTGCACCAGCTCGAACCCCTGCGCGAGCCATTCGACCGATTCGAGCAGCGCGACGGGGTCGCGCGTCCGCGGCGGGCTGCGGCGCAGCTTGAAGACGATCTCGGGCTCGATCTTCGGCTGCACGGTGCCCGCGAGCGAGAGCGCGGCGCGGCCGGACTCGCCGTGGATCAGCGTGCGGTCGTAGACGTAGCCGAAGATCGGCGCGGACATGCCGTATTCGCGCATCACCGCGATGTTCGTGAAGCCGATCTTCCGCCCGAGCCGCTGCCATCCGGCGTCCTCGCGCCGGCGCAGCAACTCGGCCGAGATCGCGTAGGCGTCGTCGATTCCGAAAGCCTCGTCACCGGCGCTCGGCGGCTCCTGGAGCGTCCCGTCGTCCCAGATGCGGCGCATCGTCTCGGCGTGGCGCTCGACTGCGGGCGGCGGCATCAGTCGTCGAGCACGCCGAGCACGCTCTCGGCCGCCTCGGCGGTGAAACCGCGCCGCGCCAGCAACCCGAGCCGCTGGGCCGGCGTGCGGCCGGCGGCCGTCCGCGAGGCGAGCAGCGTGCGCGCCGCTTCCTCCTCCCCGGCCTCGGCTGCCCGCACGCCGGCGCGCAGGGCGGAGTCGCCGACGGCGAGCCGCTCGAGGTCGGCCTCGACCCGCCCCGGGCCCCACCCGGACGCGAGCCGCTGCTCGGCCAGCGCGAGCGCCAGCGCCTCGTCGTCGACGTAGCCGAGCCGCTCCAGATCGTCGAGCACGGCCTGGCAGACGTCCGGCGAGGCGACCTTCGCCAGGCGCTCCGCGAGCGCCGCGCGCGAGAGCGCCCGACGCGCCAGCGCCTTGCCGGCCGCGTCGAGCACTCGCTCGCGTACGTCGTCCATCCTCGCCGCCTACGCGCTCGAGGCGCCGTGTTGTCTAGGCGTCGCCGACGCCTGCTGTGACCGGCACGCCGTTGGCCGGCGCCTCGGGCTCCACAGACGCCTCGGGCTCCGCCGGCGGCACCTCGGCCGCGACCTCGCCCAGTGCGAGGCCGGGCGGCGGCACTGTCGCGCCCGGGATGATCGAGCCCTCCGAGACGGCCTGGATGCGGTTGAGGATGCGCAGGGTCACATCCGGGTTCTCGCGCAGGAATGCCTTGGCCTTCTCGCGTCCCTGGCCGATGCGCTCCTCCTCGAACGAGAGGAACGAACCGCTCTTCTGCACGACGGCCTTCTCGATGCCGACGTCCAGCACCGTGCCCTCCCACGAGATGCCATGGCCGTAGATGACGTCGAACTCGGCCTGGCGGAAGGGCGGCGCGACCTTGTTCTTGACGACCTTGACGCGCACGCGGTTGCCGTACGCCTCGGCGCCGTCCTTGAGCGTCTCGATGCGCCGGATGTCGAGGCGCACGGAGGCGTAGAACTTGAGCGCGCGGCCGCCCGGCGTCGTCTCCGGCGAGCCGAACATCACGCCGATCTTCTCGCGCAGCTGGTTGGTGAACACGCACACCGTGCCGCTGCGGTTGAGCGAGCCCGCCAGCTTGCGCAGGGCCTGGCTCATGAGCCGTGCCTGGATGCCGACGAACGAGTCGCCGATCTCGCCCTCGAGCTCCGCCTTCGGCACGAGCGCCGCGACCGAGTCGATGCAGACGATGTCGATCGCCCCCGAGCGCACCAGCAGCTCGCAGATCTCCAGCGCCTGCTCGCCCGAGTCGGGCTGCGAGACGAGGAGCTCGTCGATGTCGACGCCGATGGCCGCGGCATAGCCGGGATCCATCGAATGCTCCGCGTCGATGAACGCGCACGTCCCGCCGGCCTTCTGGGCCTCGGCGAGGATGTGGTAGCAGAGCGTCGTCTTGCCGGATGCCTCCGGGCCGAAGATCTCGACGATGCGCCCGCGCGGGACGCCGCCGACCCCGAGCGCGAGGTCGAGCGAGAGCGAGCCGGTCGAGATCGCCGCAACCGGGATGTTGGACTCGTCGCCCATGCGCATGATCGCGCCCTTGCCGAACGCCTTCTCGATCTGTCCGAGCGCTGCCGTCAGCGCCTGATCCTTCGAATCTGCCATCTCGTCTCCTCCACGCCAACCGGGTTCGCTAGTTTCGCAGCGGCCCCGGACGAAGCGCCGCCGACTGTACGAACGTATGTTCTCCCGGTAGCTTAGCGACTGGGGTACGCCGCAACGGCGCGCGGAGTCACGAAACCGTCATGCGTACGAGCTGGAGCGCCGCAACCGCCGCCAGTTCGCGCACCTGGGAGCGGTCGCCGGGCAGGTTCAGCTCCTGCCCGCGCTCCGCCCCGGGCGCCGAGACGTGCAGGTAGACGAGCCCGACCGGCTTGAGCGCCGTGCCGCCTCCGGGGCCCGCCACGCCGGTGACGGAGACCGCGACCTCGGCGCCCGTCGCCGCCCGCGCACCCGCGGCCATCGCCCTGGCGCACTCGGCCGAGACGGCGCCGTACTCGGCGAGCAGCTCCGCAGGCACGCCCAGCAGCTGCTGCTTGACCTCGTTCGCGTAGGCGATCACGCCGCCGAGCAGGACGTCGGACGAGCCGGGGATCGACGCGAGCGCCGCACCGACGAGGCCTGCGGTGCAGGATTCGGCCACCGCGATGTGGAGGCCGCGCCCGCGCATCGCGGCGAGCACGTGCTCGGCCAGCGGCCGCTCGTCCTCGGCGTACACGGCCTCACCGAGCTGCTCGTGCAGGCCCGCCACGAGCGCCTCGAGCGCGGCTGCGGACTCGGGCTCGGCGCGCACGGTCACCTCGACCTCGAGCAGGCGCGCGCAGATCGTCGTGCGCGTGCCGCCGGCATCACCGCCCACGGCCGCAAAGGCCCGTGCCACGGCGGGCTCGCCGACGCCGTAGACCCGCAGCGTGCTGCGCAGCAACGCCCCGGCGCGGGCGCGCAGGTCGGCGATCGGCTCGAGCTCGAGCGCCGAGCGCCAGACCGTCGCGAGCTCGCGCGGCGGGCCGGGCAGCACCAGGACGACCTGCCCGGAGCCGAGCGGCAGCAGCAGGCCGGGCGCCGTTCCCGCGGGCGGGATCACGGTCGCGCCGTGCGGCACGAGCGCCTGCTTGCGGTCGCCGTCGCGATTGAGCGCCGGGTCGGTACCGCGCCTGCGGGCATAGCCGGCCGTGATCTCGGCGATCGTCGCGAGCAGCTGCTCGTCCACGGCCAGCTCCGCACCGGCGACCTCGGCCACCGCCTCCACGGTGCGATCGTCGTGCGTCGGCCCGAGCCCGCCCGAGGTGATCACGAGGTCGTGAGCGGCCAGCTCGCGGAGCCCCGCGACGATCTCGTCGTGCGCGTCGCCGACGACGCTCACGCGCTGCAGCTCGATCCCGAGCGCGTCGAGCTCGTGCGCGAGGAATTGCGTGTTGGCGTCGGCCACGAGGCCGAGCAGAAGCTCCTGCCCGGTCACGAGCAGGGCCGCCGACGGCCGGCCTGGTGTCACTGCTGCTCGGTCGGAGTGCGCGGCGGCATCGTGCCCGGCACGACGCGCGGGCCTTCGGTGTCGGCCGTGACGAGCCACGGCCCCTTGCCGACGAGCGTGAACACGCGCTTGTTGACCGCCAGCGTGACGTTCCCCGGGATGCCGCTCTCGACCAGGAAGCCGTCCGGGTCCTTGAGCGCCCCGCCGCCCAGATGGCCGCCCGCGGGCACCTCCTGCTCGGCGATCACCTTGCGCGTCGAGACGCGCGTGATCTTGACCCAGGTCGTCCCGGCGTCGGGGTCGATGTCGACGCGCAGGCTCACGGGCTCCTTCGTGATGGGCGTGCCGCGCTCGACCTCGGTGGTGACGGTCGTCGTCTCCGTCCGCGTCAGCGCGTCGTTCTTGTTGGGGCTGGTGTCGCCGGGCGACGTCACGGTCTGGACACTGATCGGCGGGGAGGTCGCCTCGCCCGGGCCGAAGCGCCAGGCGACGAAGAAGAGCACGCCGATCGCGACGACGGCGATGAGCGCGACGAGCACGGCGCTCGACGAGTCCTTGCGTTGCGTCATCGGGCGCTCGCGCCGTCTGCGGAACAGCTCGTCGTCGTGGCGCGTGCCGAAGCGCGAGGCGTACTCGTCCACGAACAGCCGCCCGTCGAGCCCGAGATAGCTGGCGTAGGCGCGTAGGAAGCCGCGCACGTACGTGCCCGACGGAAGGCTGTCGAACTCCTCCTCCTCGAGCGCACGGAGGTATTTGGCGCGAATCTTGATCTCCGCCTCGACCTGCTCATAGGTCAGCTGGCGGCGTTCACGCGCCTCGCGCAGAGTGGCACCGATCTCGAACATGTGAGTCTCCGGCGGGCGACTGAGGCCCGCGCGGCGCCCAGTCTACCGCGAGACCCCCGTGGAATGCCCCCACGGCGGGTTGCCGTAGCGCTCCCGGATGCGTCCGGTGAACCACGCGCTGCCGCCCAGGAGCAGGACGACCGCGAAGGCGGCCGAGATGCGCGCACCGATCACGTCGTCCGACGGGACGAGCGCGAGCCCCACGGGCGGGAATCCGGCGCCCACGCCGCCGTACACGGGCCCCAGGAACCATCCCAGCGCGATGGCAACGGGGATCGTGGCCAGCGCGAACGCGCCGGAGACGTAGATCGTGAGCAGCCCGCAGATGCCCAGTGCGAACGCGCCGATCAGCAGCGCGACCGCCGTGCGCGCCTGCCAGGTCCAGCCGTTCACCCCTCGATGGGGGTGCGACCGACCATGCGCTGGGCCTCGTCGTAGGTGACGAGCACGCGGCGCGGCTTGGAGCCCTCGTAGCCCGAGATCACGCCGCGGCGCTCGAGCATGTCGACGAGGCGGCCCGCACGCGTGTAGCCGACGCGCAGGCGCCGCTGCAGCAGCGACACCGACGCCGTCTCGTGCTGGGCGACGCACAGGATCGCGTCGTCGAGGAGGTCGTCCTCGTCGGGATCCAGCTCCTCGGCCTCCACGTCGGGCGCGGCCTCGAGCAGCTCCTCGCTGAACTCGGGCTCGGCCTGCGTGCGGCACTGCTGCACGAGCAGGGCGATCTCCTCCTCGGAGATGTAGCCGCCCTGGACCCGTTGCAGCCGCGAGGTGCCGAGCGGCTTGTAGAGCATGTCGCCCGACCCGAGCAGGGCCTCGGCGCCCGCCGTGTCGAGGATCACGCGGGAGTCGGTCTGCGAGGAGACGGCGAAGGCGATGCGGCTCGGCACGTTGGCCTTGATCATGCCCGTGATCACGTCCACGGACGGCCGCTGGGTCGCGAGCAGGAGGTGGATGCCGACCGCGCGCGACTTCTGGGCGAGCCGGATGATCGCGTCCTCGACCTCGGCCGGCGAGACCATCATCAGGTCGGCGAGCTCGTCGATCACGACCAGCATGTAGGGCAGCGGCGGCTTGCCGTCGCGCAGGCGCACGCGGTTCATCTCGGGCAGGTTGCGCGCCTTGTGCAGCCCCATCAGCTCGTAGCGCTCCTCCATCTGGCGCACGACGTTCTGGAGCACCGCGGCGGCGTTCTTCATGTTCGTGACGACGGGCGTGAGCAGGTGCGGGATCGTCTCGTAGTGGTTGAGCTCGACCTTCTTCGGGTCGATCAGGATCATCCGCACCTCGTCCGGCGTCGCCCGCAGCAGGATCGAGCAGAGCATCGAGTTGATGCAGCCCGACTTGCCCGAGCCCGTGGTGCCCGCGATCAGGAGGTGCGGCATGCGCGCGAGGTCGGCGATCACGGTGTGGCCGGAGATGTCCTTGCCGAGCCAGACGGTCAGCGGGGAGCCGGTCGCGGGCTCGTCGACGAGATCGCCGAGCGAGACCAGGTTGGGCGAGCGGTTCGGAACCTCGACGCCGACCGCCTGCTTGCCCGGGATCGGCGCGAGGATGCGGATCTCGGTCGTCGCCAGGGCGTAGGCGAGGTCGTCGCGCAGGGCGGTCACGCGCGAGACCTTCGTGCCGGGCGCGAGCTGCAGCTCGTAGCGCGTCACGCGCGGGCCCGAGACGGTGCCGATCAGGCGCGCCTCGACGCCGTGCTCGGTCAGCGCCGCGAGCAGCGAGGCCCCGACGCGCTCGACGTCCACGTCCTTGCCGGTCGGGCGCGTGCCGCGCTGGAGCACGCGCGCGTCGGGCAGCTTGTAGTTGGAGACGGGCAGCGGAATCGTGATCTCGTGCGCATCCGACTCCTGCGGCGGCTCCTCGCGGTCATGCGCCTCGGTGACCTCGTTCTCCGGGTCGTCCGGCTGGAACGGCGGCGGCAGCGGCGGCATGACGGGCAGCGGCGGCTCGAACGTCATCTCCGGCTCGGGCGCGCGCTCGAACACGTCCGGGAACTGCTGCTCCAGATCGACCGGCGGCATCGTCGAGGCGGCCGGTGCGCTTCGCCCGGGTGCGCACGCGCCGGCATGTCGGCGGGCATGCGCACGTCGCGGACGGTGGCGGCGACGCGCACGACACCCTGGGCGGAGCGGCGCGCGGCGGTGGCGCTGTGGCCGAGCAGCACGTACGCGGAGGCGCCCGAGAGCAGCAGCAGACCGGCGATCACGGCGAACACCGCGAGCACGAGCGCGCCGGGCTCGCCCGCGACCGCGGAGGCGACAGCGTGGAAGCCGTTGCCGGCGTAGCCGCCGCCGTCGCGCAGCGATTCGTCGTCGAGTCGCGAGGATCCGAGCAGCGAGAGCAGGCCCAGCGCGAGCGCGATCGCACCGACGCGGAACGGCCGCAGCCGGCGCGGATCGGCGCGCAGCAAGAGGCTCGCACCGAGCACGCCCAGCGCGAGCGGCGCCAGGACGACACCGCGCCCCGCCGTCAGCTCGAGACCGCTCTTGAGCGCCCCACCGACCTGGCCGCCACCCGCTCCGGCCCACAACACGAGCACGGAGAACGCCGCCAGCGCGCCGAGCGCGAGGCCGGCGAGGTCGCGGTACTGGTGCGGCGCCAGCAGCGGCTCGCGCGTCCGCTTGCGGCGCGCGGCAGCCGGCCGCTTGCGAGCAGGACGAGAGGTACGGGCGGGCGCTCGCCGCGCCGTCGCGGTCTTGCGGCGGGTTGCCATCGACTGGCGCTTCGACGCAGATCCGTCGACTCCTCCACCGCAAGACCGGCAGACCGGCGGCAAGACCGGGGTCTGGCCCGCACGTTGCGGGTCTGACCCCGGTCTTGCGGACCTGGCACCGGTCGTTGCGGACCAGGCGCAAAGCCCACTGCCATGCCACATTCCGTCGAAAGGCGAGCGGACGGCTTCCGGGGAGTGAGTGCCGGCCGCTGCACGGTTACCACACGGCCGCCGATGCAGCGATGGATAGGCACATGCAACGCTCCGGGACAGGTCCGCAACGCGGGGACAGCCGCACGCGGGGTCAGACCCGCAACGTGCGGGTCAGACCCCGTTCGTTGCGCGGCACCTGTCCTATCGGGTAGGGGTTCGGCCGAGCACCTGCCCGAGCGCAGAGTGCCCGGCGGGTCTGGTCGCGGGTAGGGTGGGATACGTGACCGCACCCACCGTGACTGATCCCCTCGCCCTCGATCTCGAGGCCACTGCCAACGCCCTCGCCACCGGAATCCGCGACGCCGTGCGTGAGCTCGGCCGCCGCGGGGCCGTTCTCGGCGTGTCCGGCGGCGTCGACTCCGGCGTCTGCGCCGCGCTCGCCGTGCGCGCCTTCGGACCGAAGCACGTCCTGCTCCTGCGCATGCCCGAGCGCGACATCGGCCAGGGCGCATCCGACCTCGGCCTCGAGCTGGCCGAGAGCCTCGGCGCCCCGCAGCGCGAGGAGTCGATCTCGGCCGCGCTCGAGGGCCTCGGCTGCTACCGCCGCCGCGACGAGGCGATCCGCGAGGTCTTCCCGGAGTACGAGTCGCACTGGAAGCACAAGGTCGTGCGCTCGGCGCCCGGCGGCGTGATCCTGTTCGCGCTCGTGATCGAGCGCCCCGACGGATCGCGCGAGGAGAAGCGGATCCCGGCGCTCACGTACCGCAAGCTGATCGCCGCGACGAACATGAAGCAGCGCGTGCGCAAGCTGATCGAGTACACGTGGGCCGACTCGCTCGGCTACGCCGTGATCGGCACGCCCAACCGGCTCGAGTACGACCAGGGCTTCTTCGTCAAGGGCGGTGACGGCCTCGCCGACATCAAGCCGATCGCGAAGCTCTACAAGACGCAGGTGTACGCGCTCGCGCGCCACCTCGGGCTGCCGGCGGCGATCGCCGAGCGCGACCCGACGACCGAGACCTTCAGCCTCCCGCAGACGCAGGAGGAGTTCTACTTCGGCCACCCCTACGACCGCATGGACCTGCTCGTGCACGGCGTCGAGGAGGGCATCGCGCCCGCCGACCTGGCGCCGCTCGTGGGCCTGGACGCCGACGGCGTCGCGAGCGCCTACGACGAGGTGCGCCGCGTGCGCACGGCGACGGCGTACCTGCACGCCAGCGCGCGCGTCATCGACATCGACGGATCGAACCACCCGGCCGGCCGCTGACGTGTGCGGCATCGCGGGCATCCTGCACGCCGATCCGGCGCGCCCGGTCGACGAGTCGACGCTGCGCCGCATGGCGGGCGCCATCCGCCATCGCGGCCCGGACGGCTACGGCATCGCGTCCGGCGGCGGCGTCGGGCTCGTCTCCACGCGACTCGCGATCTTCGACATCCCGTCCGGCTGGCAGCCCATGCAGGGCGCCCACCGCGACACCGTGATGGTCTACAACGGCGAGGTCTTCAACCACTACGAGCTCCGCAAGGAGCTCGAGGCCCAGGGCGAGCGCTTCCGCACGACGAGCGACACGGAGATCCTCCTGCGCCTGCTCGACCGCGACGGCCCGGAGGCCCTGCACCGCTGCAACGGCCAGTGGGGCATCGCGCACCTCGACCGCCCCTCGCGCACGCTGACGCTGATGCGCGACCGCTTCGGCGTGCGCCCGCTGCACTACGCGACGCTGCCCGACGGCGGCATCGTCTTCTCGAGCGAGGTCAAGGGCATCCTCGCCTCCGGCCTCGTCGAGGCCGTGCCGGATCTCGAGGGGATCGACGAGGTCTTCACGTTCTGGGCCGCGCGGCCGCCGCGCTGCGCGTTCAAGGGCATCCGCCTGCTGCCTCCCGGCCACACGCTCGTGTGGCGCGACGGCGAGATCCTCGAGGAGAAGCCGTGGTGGGAGCCGCACTACGCCGTCGACGCCCCGGAGCCCGCTCCGGAGGAGCTCGGCGAGCTGCTGCGCGACTCGGTGCGGCTGCGGCTGCGGGCCGACGTGCCGGTCGGCTGCTACCTCTCGGGCGGCCTCGACTCGAGCCTGACCACGGCGCTCGCCGTCGAGCAGACCGACCATCAGCTGCGCACGTTCTCGCTCGCCTTCCGCGACCCGCTGTTCGACGAGTCCGCCTTCCAGCGCCAGGTCGCCGAGGAGCTCGGCACGCAGCACCACGTGATCGAGATCGGCCCCGAGGAGATCACCGACGCGTTCCAGGACGTCATGCGGCACCTCGAGACGCCGGTCATCCGCTCGGCGGGCGTCCCGCTGTACCTGCTGGCGCGCTCGACGCGCGAGCAGGGCATCACGGTGGTCGCGACGGGCGAGGGCGCCGACGAGCTGTACTGGGGCTACGACCTCTTCAAGGAGGCGAAGGTCCGCGCGTTCTGCGCCCGCGACCCCGACGCCGCCTGGCGCGCATCGCTGTTCGACCGCATGTACCCGTACTTCGCCTCGACGGGCGGGCGCCGCGGCGAGTCCTGGCGCCGGTTCTTCCTGGACGCCGGCCCGGCCAGCGATCCGCTCTTCTCGCACCAGACGCGCATCGCCGCGACGTCCGGCGTCAAGTCGCTGTACTCGGGCGACACGCGCACGGCCCTCGCCGGCGTCGATCCGCTCGAGCGCCTGCGCGACGACCTCCCCGAGGAGTTCGGGCGCATGAGCGTGCTCGAGCGCGCCGCCTACCTCGAGCTGACCACGCTGCTCGGCAACCACCTGCTGGCCGCACAGGCCGACCGCGTCGGCATGGCGCACGGCATCGAGGGACGCTTCCCGTTCCTCGACCACCGCGTCTTCGCGCACTCCGTGGCGACGCGCCCGCGCGACAAGATGGTCGGGCTGCACGAGAAGATCGCGATCCGCCGCGTGGCCGCGGAGGTCGTGCCGCCGATCGTCGCGCAGCGCCCGAAGCAGCCGTACCGCGCCCCCGAGGCCGCGGCGTTCTTCGCCGACGAGCCCGAGTGGGTGACGGAGCGCCTGTCGCCCGAGGCCGTCCGGGCCGTCGGGATCTTCGACGAGCGCGCGGTCGCGGGCCTCGTGCGGCGCTGCCGCGCCGGCCGCGCGACGGGCTTCCGCGAGAACATGGCGCTGATGGGCGTGCTCTCGACCCAGATCTGGCACGAGGCGTTCTGCACCGGCGCCATGAGCTTCCCCGAGGAGACCGCGGAGCCGCGCGTCCACCTCCGCCTCGAGCTACCCGTACGGGTGGGTAGCGCCGCCTAGCCCTATCGGGGGGTGGCATTTCGCACCGCATCACCGACCATGGTGACGGCGGGCTGAGAGGGTCCCGGGAGCGCCTGACAACGAGGAGACGTAGTGACCGTTCGCGACGAGCTGTACGAATACATCAACGAGAATTTCCTGTACCTCCAGCCCGATCTCGAGCTGACCGACGAGGATCGCTTCCTCGAGCTCGGCGTGATCGACTCGACGGGCGTGGTCGAATTGGTCGGTGAGGTCGAGGAGCGCTACGGCATCACGGTCGAGGACAACGAGATCACCGAGGACAACTTCGGGTCGCTCGCAGGCCTCGTCCGGTTCGTCTCCAGCAAGCGCGTCGCGGCGGTCTAGCCATGGCGGTCCGCACGCTCGATGACCATCTGCGCGCGTCCGCGGCGCGCACGCCCGACAAGATCGCGATCGTCGCCGGCGATCGCCGCGTCAGCTACGGCGAGCTCGACCGCCTGGCCGACGGCATCGCCGGCGGGCTGATCGCCTCGGGCATCGAGCGCGGCGACCGCGTGGGCGTCTTCCTCCCGAACACGGTCGAGGGCGCCGCATCGATCTACGGCGTGCTGCGCGCAGGCGCGGGCTTCTCGCCGCTCAACCCGACGATGAAGGCCGAGAAGCTCGGCCAGGTGCTCGCCGACGCGGGCGCCGCGGGAATCATCTGCGAGAGCATGCACCGCGGCGTCGTGGCCGATGCGGCCGCCTTCGCGCCCACGCTCCGCACCGTCGTGTGCGTCGGCGAGGGTCAGGCGGGCGACGTCCCGTTCGAGCAACTCGTCGCCCACGAGGCGCCGCGCTCGCTGCGCGCGACCGCCATCGACCTCGCTGCACTGATCTACACGTCCGGCTCGACGGGCAAGCCGAAGGGCGTCACGCTGACGCATCAGAACATGACCTTCGCCGCCGCATCCCTGGGTGAGTACCTGGAGATGCAGCAGGACGAGGTCGTGCTCCTGTGCCTCCCGCTCTCGTTCGACTACGGCCTCTACCAGCTGCTCCTGACGATCATGGTCGGCGGCACGCTCGTGCTCGAGAAGGGCTTCGCCTTCCCGGGCAAGGTCGTCCAGCTGCTCGAGAGCGAGGGCGTGACCGGCCTGCCCGGCGTCCCGACGCTGTTCGGCGTGCTGCTCGGCCTGCGCGGCCTCGAGGCACGCGAGCTGCCGGCGCTGCGCTATCTCTCGAACACCGGCGCGGCGCTCTCGGTGACGACGATCGCCGGCCTGCGCGAGACGTTCCCGAAGGCCCGCATCTACTCGATGTACGGCCTCACCGAGTGCAAGCGCGTCTCGTACCTGCCGCCGCACCTGATCGACGTCAAGCCGGCGTCGGTCGGCGTCGCGATCCCCGGCACCGAGGTGTGGGTCGAGGACGCCGAGGGCAACGAGTGCGCCCCGGGCGAGGTCGGCGAGCTGATGGTGCGCGGGCCCCACGTCATGCAGGGCTACTGGAACGATCTCGAGGCCACCGCCAAGCGCCTCCGCCCCGGCCGCTGGCCCTGGGAGCGCGAGCTGATGACCGGCGACCTCTTCAAGCGCGACGCCGAGGGCCATCTCTACTTCGTCGGGCGCAAGGACGACATGATCAAGTCGCGCGGCGAGAAGGTCGCGCCGCGCGAGGTCGAGGAAGTCCTCTACGCCGTCCCGGGCGTGCGCGACGCGGCCGTGATCGGCGTGCCGGACAAGCTGCTCGGCTCCGCGATCCACGCGTACGTCTCGGTCTTCGAGGACGCGGAGCTCGACGAGCGCACGCTCAAGCGCGCCTGCGCCGCCAAGCTCGAGGACTACATGGTCCCGCAGCGCATCGAGATCCGCGACGAGCTGCCGCGCTCCACGGCCGGCAAGATCGACAAGCTCACGCTCAGCGCCGAGGCCAACGAGCGCCTCGCCGCCGCGACCGCCTGACCGTCGCGCACCACCACGGCGGAGGCGGCATGATCCGCCGATGCCTCCTCACCAGCATTCGCGCGACAGCGATCACGGCTTCGCGGGCGTTGCGCTGACGTTCGCCCGCGTGCCCATGGCGGTCGCCCCCGAAGACCTCGCCGGGGCCGACGTCGCCATCCTCGGCGCGCCCTTCGACCTGGCCGTGACGTACCGCCCCGGGACGCGCTTCGGGCCGCGCGCGGTGCGACAGGCCGAGGACGTCGGCGTCGACCGGCGGGTCAGCATCGAGCTCGGGATCGATCCGTACGAGGAGCTCAACATCGTCGACTACGGCGATGCGGCCGCGCCGGCGAGCGACATCCTGGGCGCGCACCGGTCCATCCAGGAGCGAGTCGGCGAGATCCTCGCGGCCGGCGCGATCCCGGCCGTGATCGGCGGCGACCACTCGATCACGCTCCCGATCCTGCGCGCGCTCGCCGCGCACCACGGCGCCGAGAACTTCAGCGTGATCCACTTCGACACGCATGCCGACACCGGCGTGCCGGAGGATCCCATCCCGAACCACGGCGAGCCGTTCTCGCGCGCGGTCGACGAGGGCGTGCTGCTCGGCGGCAACATCGTGCAGATCGGCCTGCGCGGCTGCTGGCCGTTCCCCGAGGACTTCGACCGCATGCGCGGGCAGGGCTTCCGCTGGCACACGATGGGCGAGATCGACGACCGCGGCCTGCGAGCCGTGCTCGACGACGCGATCGCCCACGCCCGCGAGCGCGCCCCGCGTACGTATCTCACGGTCGACGTCGATTCCATGGACCCGGCATATGCGCCCGGCACGGGCACGCCCGAGCCGGGCGGGCTGACCTCGCGCGAGCTGCTCGGCGCGGTGCGCCGGATCGCCTGCGAGGTCGATCTCTGCGGCGTCGACCTCGTCGAGGTCTCGCCGCCCTACGACGTCGCCGATATCACGGCCCTCGCGGGCCACCGGGTGATCCAGGAGGCGCTCGGCGGCATCGCGCTCCGGCGCAGCGGGAAGCCGCGCAAGCCCGCGCGGCACTAGCGGTCAGTCCCCGCGGTGCGACGCGTGCAGCGCGTGGTCGGCCGGGCTCATGCGGTTCGAGATGCTCGCGGCCTGGTGCCAGTACGGATAGAGCAGCGGCGGCCGGCTGACCTCCTCGAGACGCGCGGCCTCCTCGTCCGTGAGCGCGAGGTCGGCGGCGGCGAGGTTGTCGGCGAGCTGCTCCTCGGTCCGCGCTCCGACGATCACCGAGGTGACGCCCGGGCGGGCGAGCAGCCACGCGAGCGCCACGCGTGCGGCCGAAACGCCGCGCGCAGCCGCGATCGCGACGAGCTCGTCGACGATCCGCCACAGGCCGGGCCAGTCCTTGATGGCCTGGCCGTGCCAGCCCGGATCCTGGCGCGAGTGCGCCGGGCGGTCGCCGTCGCTCCGGTACTTGCCCGAGAGCAGGCCGCCGGCCAGCGGGCTCCACACGAGCACGCCGACGCCCTGGTCGATGCCGGCCGGGATCAGCTCGTACTCGGCCTCGCGCGCCTCCAGCGAGTAGTTGATCTGCTGGCTCACGTAGCGCTGCGCGCCCATCCGGTCGGCGGTCGCGAGCGCCTTCATCAGATGCCAGCCGGAGAAGTTCGAGCAGCCGACGTAGCGCACCTTGCCCTGGCGGACGAGCGTGTCGAACGCCTCGACGGTCTCCTCGAGCGGCGTCATGCCGTCCCATTCGTGCGACTGGTAGAGGTCGATGTGATCGACGCCGAGCCGCCGGAGGCTGGCCTCGCAGGCGGCGATCAGGTGATGCCGCGAGAGCCCCTCGTCGTTCGGCCCCTCGCCCGTGGGGAAGCGCGCCTTCGTGGCAACGAGCAGCCGGTCGCGCCGGCCCTTGATCGCGGCGCCGAGCAGCTCCTCCGACTGGCCGTCGGAGTACCCGTCGGCCGTGTCGACGAGGTTGACTCCGGCGTCCAGGCTCAGGTCGACGATGCGCCGCGCACCGTCGCGATCGGTGGTGCCCACATGCTGGAAGGCGCCGCTGCCGCCGAACGTCATCGTGCCGAGCGACAGGGCCGAGACCTGCAGGCCCGAGCGCCCGAGCTGGTGGTACTCCATCGTCGTCTCCTCGTGGATCGGTAGCGCCCTGCGGCTCGGCTCAGCTCAGACGTCGACGACGACGGGCAGCACCAGGGGGCGCTTGCGCGCACGGTTCCAGACGAGCTCGGCGAGCTCGTCGTGGAGGTGGCTCTGGAGCAGCTTGTGCTCGCGCACGCCGTCGGCGTCGAGGCGGTCGAGGATCTCGCTCGCGCGGGCGCGCACCTCGTCCAGCAGCTCGTCGGCCGCGTCGGCGCCCTCGGGGGCGAAGCCGCGGGCGATGACCTCGGGCTCGACGCGATTGGGGCCGTCGGTGGAGCTGGCAGACGACGATCAGCGTGCCGTCGGCCGAGAGCTGGCGGCGGTCGCGCAGGACGGCGTCCTTCGGATCGCCGATGCCGAGACCGTCGACGAACACGACTCCGGCTTCCACCTCGCCCTCGCGGCGCACCGAGCCGCGCTCGAGCACGAGGACGTCGCCGTTGTCGCAGACGTGGATGCGCTCCGCCGGGACGCCCACGGACTCGGCCAGCGCAGCGTGGGCGGCCAGCATGCGCAGCTCCCCGTGCACCGGCATGAACGAGCGCGGGTGCACGAGCGCGAGCATCATCTTCAGCTCCTCGGCCGAGCCGTGGCCCGAGACGTGCACCGCCTCGTTGTCCTGGTGCAGGACGCGCGCGCCGCTGCGGGTGAGCGCGTTCATCGTGTCGTGGACGGCGAGCTCGTTGCCCGGCACCGGCTTGGCCGACATGATGACCGTGTCGCCCTTCTGGATCTGCACCTGGCGGTGATCGCTGTAGGCGATGCGCGTGAGCGCCGACATCGGCTCGCCCTGCGAGCCCGTGCAGAGCACCGTGACCTGATCGTCGGGCAGGTCCTCGATCTCGTTGGGCTTGATGATCGTGCCGTCCTCGACGTCCGCGTACCCGAGGTTCCGCGCGATGTTGAGGTTCTTGATCATCGAGCGGCCCACGACTGCGACCTTGCGGCCACACGCCTCGGAGGCGTCGATCACGCCCTGCAGGCGGTGGATGTGAGACGAGAAGCTCGTCACGATGACGCGGCCGGGAGCGTCGCGGATGATGCGCTTGAGCGCGGCGGCGACGAGCTGCTCGGACTGCGTGATCCCCGGGCGCTCGGCGTTCGTGGAGTCGGCCAGCATGAGGTCGACGCCGTCGGCGCCGAAGCGCGCGAGCTTGGCGAGATCGGTCGGGCGCCCGTCGATCGGCGTGTGGTCGATCTTGTAGTCGCCCGTGTGCAGGATCGTCCCGTGGTGCGTGTGCAGTGCGACCGCGACGGCATCGGGCACCGAGTGCGTGACGCGCGCGAACTCGACCGCGAACGGCCCGCACGCGACGGGGTCGCCGTCCGGGTCGATCTCGATGAACTCGGCGTCGCGCAGCAGACCGTGCTCGTCGAGCTTCGACTTCACCATGCCGAGCGTCAGCCGCGTGCCCCAGACCTCGCGCACGCCGATCTCGCGCATGACATAGGGCAGCGCGCCGATGTGATCCTCGTGGCCGTGCGTGAGGATGACCGCGTCGATTCCGCCGGGCGCCTCGCGCAGGTAGGCGAAGTCGGGCAGCACGAGATCGACGCCGGGCATCTCGTCGCGCGGGAACGAGAGACCGCAGTCGACCAGGATGCGGCGCTCGCCCTGCTCGACGACGCAGAGGTTGTTGCCGATCTGGCCAAGGCCCCCGAGCGGGATGATGCGTACGACGTCGCTCACGCGGCGGCCGTCAGGCCTCTCGCCTCAAGGGCGGAGCGCAGCACGGCACGTTGCTCATCGGTCGCCTCGACCAGCGGAAGCCGGGGGGCGCCCACGCGGAGCCCGATGAGCTCGAGCGCCGCCTTGAGCGGGATGGGATTGGTCGTGATGGAGAGCGCGTCGTAGACGGACGTCAGCTCGCGATCGAGCGCGCGGACGCCGTCGAAGTCGCCGGACTCCGGCCAGGTCGCACATGCGCAGCATCTCGCTGCCGACGAGGTGCGAGGCGACGCAGATGCCGCCCGCGCCGCCGAGCTCGAGGAAGGGCGCGAGGAGGTCGTCGTTGCCGGCGTAGAGCACGAGACCGGCTGCGAGGATCGCGCGGGCCTGGTCGAGGTCGGTCGTCGCCTGCTTGACCGCCACGACGTTCTCGCTCTCGTGTGCGAGACGCACGAGCAGATCCGGCTCGAGATTGAGGATCACGCGCTGCGGGATGTTGTAGATGATCACCGGCAGGCCGGCCGCGGCCGTCGCGATCGCGGCGAAATGGCGCGCCAGACCCTCGGCCGGCGGCTTGTTGTAGTACGGCGTCACGGCCAGGAAGCCGTGCGACGCCGGCCTGCCGGGCCTCGCGCGTGAGATGCACCGAGTGCGCCGTGTCGTACGTGCCCGTGTTCGCGATGATGCGCGCGTCGGATCCGACCTCGTCGAGGACGGCGTCGAAGAGCGCGAGCTTCTCGCTGTCGGTCAGCGTCGGCCCCTCACCGGTCGTTCCGGCCAGCACGAGTCCCTCGGAGCCATGCTCGACGAGGTAGCGGGCGAGCGTGCGCGAGGCGTCGAGATCGAGCGAGCCGTCAGCGGCGAACGGCGTCGCCATGGCGGTGCAGATGCGTCCGGCCGGCGGATCGACGCGGCTCTGTCGCTCGGGAATCACCCGACGATCATAGCTCCAGAGAGGCGCAACTACCCCGCCAGGAACGTCTCGAGCCCGATCGTCAGGCCCGGCGGCAGCTCGCGCACGCGCCGCACCGCGAGCAGCACGCCCGGCGCGAAGGCTTCGCGCGACGTCGCGTCGTGGCGGATCGTGAGCAGCTGTCCCTCGCCGCCGAGCAGCGTCTCCTGGTGCGCCACGAGGCCCGGCAGGCGCACGGAGTGGATCGGAACGGCGTGTCCCGTGACGGCGCGGATGCGCTCGGCCGTGGCCGCCGCAGTGCCCGAGGGGGCGTCCAGCTTGTGCTCCGAGTGCAGCTCGACGATCTCGACGTGCGGGAACAGCTGCGCGGCCTGCTCGGCGAACTGCATCGCGAGCACGGCGCCGAGCGCGAAGTTGGGCGCGTAGAAGACGGGCAGCTCGGCAGTGCGCGCCGCGCTGTCGAGCCGCTCGCGCGCGGCGGCGTCCAACCCGGTCGTACCGAGCACGACCGCCGCGCCTTGCGCCAGCGCGGCGAGCGCGTGCTCCTCTGCGAGCTCGGGACGCGTGAGGTCGACGAAGACGTCCGCGGGTACTGCCGCGAGCGCCTCGGCCACGGAGCCGTAGCAGTCTGGCCCGGTTCCCGCGAGGCTCGGGGCGACGCGGGCCACGAGATCGAGATCGTCCGCCGCGGCGAGGCTCGCCGCCACCGGCGTCCCGGTGCGTCCGCTCGCGCCCGCGAGGATGACGCGGGTCACGCCACGGCCTCCAGCAGCGCGACCTCGCCTCCCACGCGCCGCGCGGAAGCGATCGCAGTCGGGGCCGATGCCCGCCGTCGAGAAGAGCTCCGGGGCCATGAGCTCGTTCGCGAGCTCCGTCACGGCCTCGTGGGTGACGGCGTCGACGCGGGCGGCCACGTCGTCGAGCGAGAGGATCTCGCTGCCGCTCAGCACCGCACGGCCGAGGCGGGACATGCGCGAGGACGTCGACTCGAGCGCCAGGAGCATGCGCCCCTTGACGCTCTCCTTCGCACGCTCGAGCTCGTCGGCCGAGAGACCGCCCGCACGCAGGTCGGCGATCTGGGCGCGCGCGATCTCGACGCACTCCCCGACGTTCTCCCCGCGCGTGCCCACGTAGATGCCGATCTGCCCGGCGTCGTCGTAGTTCGACGTGTAGCTGTAGACGCTGTAGGCCATGCCGCGCTGCTCGCGGATCTCCTGCACGAGGCGCGACGAGGCGGCTCCGCCGAGCACGTGGTCGAGGAGGGCGAGCGCGAAGCGGCGCTCGTCGTCGCGCGGCAGGCCCGGGGCCGACAGGCAGACGTGGTACTGCTCGGTGTCGCGCGAGAGGAACTGCTGCCGGCCGCCCGTGATCGGCGGGGTCGTGCGCACGGCACGCGTCGCCTTGCCGAGCTTCAGGCGCTCGACGACCAGCTCGCGGAACGCGTCGTGCTCGACGTTGCCCGCGGCCGCCACGACGACGTTGCCCGCGCCGTAGCGGCTCGCGTGGTAGCTCCGGATGCCGGCGTTCGTCAGCGCCACGCACCGTCGCGGCGCTGCCGATCACCGGCCGGCCGAGCTCGTGCTTGCCGAAGACGCAGCGGGCCGCGAGGTCGTGCACGAGATCGGAGGGGTCGTCCTCGATCATCGCGATCTCCTCGAGCACCACCTCGCGCTCGGAGTCGAGCGCCTCGTCCTCGAAGCGCGGGCTCGCCGCCATGTCGCACATGACGTCGAGCGCCAGCGGCAGGTGCTCGTCGAGCACGCGCACGTGGACGACGGTCGACTCGCGCGTCGTGAACGCGTTGAGCTCGGAGCCGAGGCGATCGGAGACGCGCGCGATCTCGACCTGGTCGAAGCGCTCGCTGCCCTTGAACAGCAGGTGCTCGATGAGATGCGTGACGCCCGCCTCGCGCGGCCGCTCGTCGCGCGCACCGACGCCCACGAAGACGCCGACCGCGACCGAACGCACCGAATCGATCTTCTCGGAGATGACTCGCAGGCCGTCGGGAAGAGTTGTCTGCTGATGCACGGGCCTGAGCCTACGCGAGATGCGGCCCCGCGCATGACGGCCATCCGTGCGCCGCGGAGTCAGAGCGCGCCGGGCTGCAGGCGCTCGCCCAGCGCCCTGATCACGCTGCGCTGAATCTCGGGCGCCTGCTCGAGCAGCGCCCAGAACTGGCGCGAGGTGACCACGAGCAGCAACGCCTCGCTCGCCGCCCGGACGGTGGCGTTGCGCGGACCTCCCGAGAGCAGCGCGATCTCGCCGAAGAAGTCGCCGGGGCCGATCGTGTCGATCCTCCGCCCCGCCCGCCGCACCTCACCGGTGCCCTCGACGATGATCATGAACTCGCGGCCGGAGGCGCCCTCCGTGATCAGCTCGGTACCGGCCGGCACCTGGATCATGTCGGCGAGGCGCGCGATCGCGGCGAGCTGCTTCTTGGAGCAGCGCGAGAACAGCTGAACGCCCTGCAGCAACGCGATCTTGCCGTCCTTGCGCAACATTGTGACGATCGTACTCAACGCGCGCGACCTTCGCACCGGAACGCGCGCCGCCCGCCGCTCAGCTTGTCTGGATCAGCTCCAGGACGGCCGCCGCCACCTCGCCCGGCTGCTCGCACATCGGCACGTGCCCGGCCTCGGGAAGCAGCAGCAGACGGCCGTCGGGCAGCGCATCCCGCAGCGGCTCGGCATAGCGCGGGGAGACGACGCGATCGCGGCCGCCCCAGACCACGAGCGCAGGCAGCGTGAGCGCCGGCAGGCGGTCGCGCAGACCCGCATAGACGATCTCGATGCCCGCAACGGGCGTCGAGCGCCCCTCCGCCGCCCCCATCAGCAGCTCGCGCGCGAGCGGCGCGTCGAGCTTCCGCGGATCGCCGGTGACGCGCGCGAACGCCCGCTCGCGCAGCGGGCGGCTCGCCGAGATCACGGGAATCGCCGCGCGCAGCGCTCTGCGCCCGAGCGCGTGCCGCCGCGGATGCCGCCATGACGCACGCACCGCGCCGGTCGCGATCAGGCCGGCCGGGGCGACGAGCGCGAGTGCGCGCAACGCACCCGGGCGCTCGGCCGCATAGCGCACGCTGACGCCGCCGCCGAGCGAGTGCCCGAGTATCGCCGGGCGTTCGAGGCCGAGCTCGGCGATCGCCGACTCGATGCGCTCGCAGACGACGCCGAGGTCGAAGCCGCCGCCCGGGAGCGGCGGAGACGACCCGAAGCCGGGCAGATCGATCGCGACCGTCCGCAGCGCCGGGGCGAGCAGCGGCACCAGCCAGTCGAAGACCTGCCTGCGCTCGGCGAGGCCGTGCAGCAGCACGAGCGGCGGGGCCGACTCGTCGCCCGCAAGGGTGACGGCCAGCCCCGCCGCACGCACGTCCTTCAGACCACTACTCGGGACGGTTGCCGCCGCCGCCACCGCTGTGGCGCCGGGGGCGCTCGCCGCGGTCGCGGCCGCCGCCGGAGCGGTCGCCGTCGCGCGGCGGGCGCTGACCGCCGCCCTGGCCGGCGTTCGGGAACTGCTCCTTGTAGCGGACGCCGATCGCCTCGGCCGTGATCTCGGCGCCGTTCTCCGTCTTGGAGACGAGCTTGAGACCGACGCGGCCGCGCTCGGTGTCGACCTCGGTCACCTCGACCGTGACGACGTCGCCGCGGGTGAGCACCTGGTCGACGGAGTCGACGCGCACGCCCGGCGAGATGCGCGAGGCGTGCAGCAGGCCGTCGGTGCCCTTGCGGAGCTCGACGAACGCGCCGAACTCGGCCGTCTTGACGACCTTGCGGTCGCGGTAGACGGTGCCGACGCCGATCGGCCGCGTCATCTCCTCGATGCGCTGCCGGCAGCCCTCGCCCATCGCCGCGCTCGAGGCGTAGATGCGGACGAAGCCGTCCTCCTCGATGTCGATCTTGCAGTCGAACTCCTCCTCGAGGCCGCGGATCGTCTCGCCGCCCTTGCCGATGATGAGCCCGATCTGGTCGGAGTCGATCTTGACGGTGACGACCTGCGGTGCGTACGGGGAGAGCTCGGTGCGAGGCTCGGAGATGGCCTTCGCCATGCTCGCGAGGATCGACAGCCGGGCCTCGCGCGCCTGCGCCAGCGCCTGCCGCAGCAGGTCGGCGGAGACGCCCGTGATCTTGATGTCCATCTGCAGGGCGGTGATGCCGTCCTTCGTGCCCGCGACCTTGAAGTCCATGTCGCCGAGGTGATCCTCGGCGCCCTGGATGTCGGTCAGCACGATGGAGTTCTCGCCCTCCTTGATGAGACCCATCGCGATGCCGGCCACCGGGGAGGTGATCGGCACGCCCGCGTCCATCAGGGCCATCGTCGAGCCGCACACCGACGCCATCGACGAGGAGCCGTTCGACTCCAGGATCTCGGACACGACTCGCATCGTGTACGGGAACGTCTCGGCGTCCGGGATGACCGGCACCAGTGCGCGCTCGGCGAGCGCGCCGTGGCCGATGTCGCGGCGCTTCGGGCCCCGCATGAAGCCCGTCTCCCCGACCGAGAACGGCGGGAAGTTGTAGTGGTGGATGTAGCGCTTCTTCGTGTCGAGCGAGAGGTCGTCGATGCGCTGCTCTTCCTTCGCGGTGCCCAGCGTGACGAGCGTCAGCGCCTGGGTCTGGCCGCGGGTGAAGAGCCCCGAGCCGTGCGTGCGGGGCGTGACCCCGACCTCGGTCGCGATCGCGCGGATCTCGTCGGCGGCGCGACCGTCGGGCCGGCGCTTCTCGATCGCGATCTTCTCGCGCACGATCTGCTTGTAGACCGAGTCGGCCGCGGTGCGCGCGTAGCTGCGCGCGAGCGAGTCGAGCTTGCCGTCGACGCGCGACGGGAACGGCAGCTGAAGCTCCGCCTCGATGCGCGCGTAGAGCGCGGAGCGCTTGGCCGACTTGAGCTCCTTGGAGTCCTGCTCGGCGTCGGACAGCTCGCGCAGCGCCTGGCGGAACTGCGAGTCGACCGCCGACTTGACGGCGTCGCTGCGGCGCTTCTCGCCGATCGCCGCGATCGCCGCGCGCACCTGCACGCGGCGCACCATGTCGGCCTCGGTCGCGTTGCCGGTGACGCCGGAGAGCTCGGCCGCGGTGGCCTCGCCCTCGGCCAGCGCGATGCCGGCGAGTCCGTGCTCGGCCAGCAGCGCGTCGAAGCGCGACGCGTACTTCGCGTCGATCTCGGACTGCACGCCCTCGTCCTGCCACTTGGGCTGGCCGACCTTGGCGCGCAGGTCGAGCTGCGCCTGGCAGAGCGTCTTGATCGCCGCGTGCGCGGCGTCGAACGCCTGCAGCATGACGTCCTCGGACACTTCCTTGGCGCCCGCCTCGACCATCGTGATGGCATCCATCGTGCCGCACACGATCAGGTCGAGATCGGAGTCCTCCATCTGCGTCATCAGCGGGTTGACCTTGATCTGCCCGTCGATGCGGCCGATGCGCACCGCGCCGACCGGCCCGAAGAAGGGCAGCGGCGAGATGGTCAGCGCCGCGGAGGCGCCGTTGATGGCCATCGTGTCGTGGCTGTGCTCGCCGTCGATCGACAGCACGGTGCCGATGATCTGCACCTCGTTGCGAAAGCCCTTGGGCCAGAGCGGCCGGATCGGCCGGTCGACCATGCGCGCGTTGAGCGTGGCCTTCTCGGAGGCCTTGCCCTCGCGCTTGAAGAAGCCGCCGGGAATCTTGCCGGCGGCGTACATCTTCTCCTCGATATCGACGGTGAGGGGGAAGAAGTCGGTTCCCTCACGCGCCTCGCTGCGACCGACGGCCGTGGCGAGCACGACCGTGGCGCCGCTGCGCACGGTGACTGCACCGTGGGCCTGTCGGGCCAGCTTGCCGGTCGTGAAGGAGATCTCCTCTCCCCCGATGTCGACCGTCACGGTGGTCTCGTGCAACTGCAGTTCGCTCATTCTCTTTCCTGCTTCCTCAAACCCTGCCGCGTCTGTGCGCGGCGATTCGCGGCCCCGTCCCGGGGCCGTCGTGCTTCATGCCGGATTCGCTCCGGTCGGCTCAGCGGCGGAGGCCGAGCTCTGCGATCAACTTGCGGTAGGACTCGAGATCGGTGCGCGACAGATACGACAGCAGCCGGCGCCTCCGCCCCACGAGCGACAGCAGACCGCGCCGCGAGTGGTGATCCTTCTTGTGCAACCGCAGATGCTCGGTCAATTCGTTGATGCGCGACGTCAGCAGCGCGATCTGAACCTCGGCCGAGCCGGTGTCCTTCTCGTCGCGGCCGAACTTGCGCACGATGTCGAGCTTGCCCTCGCTGGTCAGCGTCATTGGTGCCTCCTCCTACGATTTCTCCGCCCGTAGCAGCCATGCGCACCGGGCAAGCGCGCCGCCGCCGAATCGGGGGACGCATGCAGTGTACAGGCGGCCTCGCGGAAGGGCGGCGGAGAGCACCCAATCCCGAGGGCCTAGACTGCCGGTATGGAAAGTCTCGTCTGGAGCGCACGGCCCACGCTGCGCAAGGGCGTGCTCGTGTGCGCGTTCTACGGCTGGAACGACGGCGGCGAGGCCGCCACGACGAGCGCGCTCTTCCTCCGCCAGCAGCTCGAGGCGACGCAGTTCTGCGAGCTCGACCCCGACGAGTTCTACGACTTCCAGGAAGTCCGGCCGATCGTGTCGCTCGGCGACGACGACGCGCGCCGTCTGTCGTGGCCGGAGAACTCGTTCGCCTATGCCCCGCTGCCGAGCGGCAACGACATCGCGGTCATGATCGGCATCGAGCCGCAGAACCGCTGGAAGCACTACTCGCGCAGCGTCGTCGAGGTGGCGCGCGAGAGCGGCGCCGAGCTCGTCGTCACGCTCGGCGGCTTCCTGGCCGACACGCCCCACACGCGCCCGGTGCCCGTGACCGGCTCGGCCGACGGCGAGCTCGCCGATCAGCTCGGCCTCGCGCCGTCCGCGTACGAGGGCCCGACCGGCATCGTCGGCGTCATCCACGACGCCTGCAAGGAAGCGGGAATCGCGTCGGCGAGCCTGTGGGCGGCGGTACCGCACTACATCTCGCAGTCGCCGAACCCGAAGGCGGCGCTCGCGCTGCTCTCGCGCCTGGCGCTCCTGCTGGACACGCATTTCGACATGACGAAGCTCTCGCAGGAGGCCGTGTCGTTCGAGCGCGAGGTCTCGCACGCGGTCTCGGCCGACGAGAAGATCAGCCGCTACGTCCGCGACCTCGAGAGCCGCGCCGACGAGCGCGCCGAGGACGACGCCGACGAGGAGTCGCCCCCGCTGCTCGCGAGCGGCGACGACATCGCGGCCCAGATCGAGCGCTACCTCGCCGAGCGCGAGGAGTCCGAGGAGAGCAACGAGGAGACCTAAGCCGGTCTGCTCGGACTCCTCCGCCAGCTGACGCGCGGTCTCGATGTCGCGCCACATCTGCTCGACGAGCTCCTCGACGGTCTCGAACGCCAGCTCGTGGCGCAGGAAGCGCGTGAACTCGACGCGCAGCGGGCGGTCGTAGGCGTCGCCGTCGAAGCCGATCAGGTACGCCTCGACGACCGTGCCCTCGACGTCGCCGAACGTCGGGTTGCCGCCGACCGAGATCGCGGCGGCGTAGCGCTCGCCCTCGCCGGGGCCGAGCACGCCGAAGCCGGCGTAGATGCCCGGCGCGGGGACGACGCGGCCCGGCGTCCAGCGCAGGTTCGCGGTCGGCACCCCGAGCGCGCGGCCGCGTGCGAAGCCGCGGACGACCGTGCCGTCCAGCCACGGCGGGCGCCCGAGCAGGCGCGTGGCGTGCATGACCTCGCCCTGGCGGACGAGCTCGCGGATCCACGAGGACGAGACGCGCTCGCCGTCGGCGGTCACGAGCGACACCGACGTCACGCCGAAGCCGAGCTTCTCGCCGAGCGCGATGAGCGTGTCCGCGTCGCCCTCCGCAGCGTGGCCGAAACGGTAGTTCTCGCCGACGACGACGTGGACCGCGCCCGCCTGGGCGACCAGCACCTGCTCGGCGAAGGCCTCCGGCGAGAGCAGCGAGAGCTCGTGGGTGAAGGCGATCACGAGCAGCTCGTCGACGCCCTCCTCCGCGATCAGCTCGGCGCGGCGATCGATGCCCGAGAGCCGGCGCGGGACCTGACCCGGGCGCAGGATCTCGGACGGCATCGGCTCGAACGTCGCGACCGTGCTGGTCGCGCCGAGCTCCTGGGCGCGCTCCAGCGCCTCGTGGATCAGCCGCTTGTGCCCCAGGTGCACGCCGTCGAACGTGCCGAGCGCGATCACGCGCGGGCGCGCATCGAGCGCGTCGAGTCCTTCGACGATCTTCATTGCTCGTCCACCACGACGAGCGAGCGTAGCTCCGGCCCCTGCGGCCCGGCGACGCACACGAGCCGGCCTTCCCACAGGCAGCGCACCGGCGCCTCCTCCCCGTGCGCCTCGATCGCGCGGCCGTGCAGCAGCGCGTCGCGCTCGGGGGACTGCAGCTCGCGCGCCGGCAGGTGCGCCAGGGCCTCGCTGCACGACATGCGCCAGCCGCCGCCGAGCGGATCGGCCGCGACCGCGTCCAGGGTGCCCGCGCGCTCGATCGGCAGGTGCCCGATCGCAAGCCGCCGCAGCTCCGCGCAGTAGGCGCCGCACCCGAGCGCCTCGCCGATGTCGCGAGCCAGCGCACGCACGTAGGTGCCCTTCGAGCAGCGGATGTCGAGTACGGCGCGGCCACTCCCGGGCTCGTATCCGACGACGTCGAGCGCGTAGACCTGCACCTCGCGCGAGGGCATCTCGACCGCGACGCCGGCGCGAGCGAGCGCATACGCGCGCTTGCCGTCGACCTTGATCGCGGACGTCGCCGGCGGCACCTGGGCGATGGCGCCGACGAATCCCTCGCAGGCGCGCGCGAGCGCCTCGGGCTCCGGCAGCGGCGCGGCGACCGGCTCGAGCGTCCCCTCGGGATCGCCGGTGTCCGAGCGCACTCCGAGCTGCACGGTGGTGCGGTAGTGCTTGTCCAGGCCGACGAGATAGGGCGCGAGCCGCGTCGCGCGCCCGATCAGCAGTGCCAGGAGACCGGTCGCGAACGGATCGAGCGTGCCGGCGTGGCCCACCTTGACCTTGCGGCCGCCGAGCGCGCCGCGCACGCGCGCGACGCAGCCGAACGACGTCGGCCCGGCGGGCTTGTCGACGAGCAGCACGGCGGCGTTCACGCGACGACCGCTCGCTCGAGGAACGCGACGATCTCCTCCACCGACTCGTCCGTCGAGAACCCGGCGGCGCCGGGATGCCCGCCGCCTCCGCGCTCGCGCGCGATCGCCGAGCAGTCGATGCCGCCGCCGCGCGAGCGCAGCGAGACCTTGCGCGCGGGGCCGCTGCGGTCGCGCGGCTCGCGCACGAGCGCGGCCAGCTCGACGCCCTCGATCGCGCGCAGCGCGTCGACCACGCCGTCCGAGGAGGCGTCGTCGGCGCCGGTGACGTCGAAATCGTCACGCGCGAGCCAGGTCAGCGCCAGGCGTCCGCCGCCCGCGACCTGCGCACGGCCGAGCGCCAGGCCGAGCAGGCGCTGCCGCGCGAGCGGCAGCGACTCGAACAGCGTGGAGAAGACAACGGCGGGTTGGACGCCCTCCTCCAGCAGCCGCGCCGCAAGCTCGTGCGCGCGCGGCGTGGTGTTGGCGTACTGGAACCGCCCGGTGTCGGTGACGAGTCCCACGTAGAGCGCGAGGGCGGCGCCCTCCGCCAGCGGGATGCCCGCCTCGTCGAGCAGCCCCGCCACGATCTCGGCGGTGCAGGAGGCCCCGGCATCGACGAGGTTGAACGTGCCGAAGAGGGTGTTGTCGTGGTGGTGGTCGATGTTGACGACCTGCGCGAACTGGCCCGCGACCTCGCCGTCGCGGTCGATGCGGAGCGCCGAGCCGCAGTCGAGCGCAATCAGGGTGCGGCGCGACGCGTCGGCCGGGACGCGCCGCTTGATCTCGTCGAGCCCCAGGAACGCGAGCTCGCGCGGGAACGGGTCATCGCCGTTCTGATAGAGCACGACGTTCCGGCCGGTCGCGGCGAGCGAGCGGCCCAGGCCGATCAGCGACCCGAGCGCATCGCCGTCGGGCGAGGCGTGGGCGCAGACGCACACGGGACCCCCGTCGCGCAGGACCTCGATCACCTCGGCGCGGCTCACTTCGCGTCGCCGGTCTCGGTATCGGCGTCCTCGCCGGGCTCTGCATCCGGGTCGGCGTCCGGGTCCGGGATGTAGTCGGGCATCGGCTCGTGCTCGGCGAGCAGTTGCTCGATGCGGCGGCCCTTGTCGAACGTCTCGTCGTAGGCGAAGCGCAGCCGCGGCGTGCGCCGCAGCGTCACCTCGCGACCGACGCGCGCCTGCAGGTGGCCGGTCGCGCGCTCCAGCGCCTGCATCGAGCGCTTGCGCTTGACGTCGTTGCCGAGCACGGACACGTAGACGATGGCGTGCTCGAAATCGCGCGAGACGTCGACGCTCGTGACCGTCACGAAGCCGAGTCCGGGGTCGGTCATCTCCCCCAGGGCCTCCCCGAGGATCTGGCGCATCAGTTCGTTGACACGGCGTACGCGCTCGCTCATTCGAGATCCTCGGGTGTGACGACCAGGCGCGTGAAGGGTCCGACCTCGGCGCCGGAGGCATAGGCGAGCCGCTCGCAGCGGTCGAGGCGCTCCTCGAGCGCCCCGGCCTCGCGATCGACGAGCGTCACCGTCAGCCGCGCACGCTGCCAGACGTCGTGATGATCGACCTCCGCCACCGAGGCACCGGCGCGCTGCTGCAGATGGCTCTTGAGGGTGAGCAGATGCTTGCGCTTGCCTTTGAGGGAATGCTCGCCGGGAAAGAGCAGGTCGAACGACAGGATTCCGACGTACCCGGACGCCACCGCGCTCATCAGTCTACGACCGCTGTGGCCGGAGCCGCGAGCTCGCGCGCGAGGGCGGCGAACTGCCCGTGCATGGCCATCAGCTGGGCTTCGGTTCCGCGCTCGACGATGCGGCCGCGGTCGAGCACGACGATCTCGTCGGCGCGGCGCACCGTCGCGAGCCGGTGGGCGATCACGATCGAGGTGCGTCCGTGGAGCAGGCGATCGAGCGCCTTCTCGATCAGCACCTCGGTCGGCCGGTCGATGTTCGAGGTCGCCTCGTCGAGGATCAGGATGCGCGGATCGGCGAGCAGCGCGCGCCCGATCGAGATCAGCTGGCGCTCGCCGGCCGAGAGACCGGAGCCGCCCTCGCGCACGGCGTGGTCGAGGCCCTCCGAGAAGCGCCCGGCGACGCGGTCGAGCCCGATCGCGCGCGCGGTCGCCTCGACCTGCTCGTCGCTCGCATCGGGCGCGGCGAAGCGCAGGTTGTCGGCGATGCTGCCGGCGAACAGGAACGGATCCTGCAGCACGACGCCGAGCTGGCGGCGGTAGTGGACGAGGTCGATCTCGCGCAGGTCGTTGCCGTCCACGCGCACGGCGCCTTCGCGCGGGTCGTAGAAGCGCCCCACGAGCCGCGCGAGCGTCGACTTGCCGCCGCCCGACATGCCCACGAGCGCCACGCAGGCGCCGGCCGGGATGTCGAGGTCGATGCCATGCAGCACCGGGTCGCGGCCGTAGGCGAACGTGACGCCCTCGAGCGCGACGTGGCCCTCGACGCGGTCGATGCGGCGCGCATCCGCCGGGCTCGCGATGTCCGTCTCCTCGTCGAGCACGCGCGTGATCTTCTCCATCGCGGCGGCCGCCGACTGCACCTGCCCGTACAGCTCCGAGAGCTCCTGCAGCGGCTGGAAGAGCAGCGCGAGCAGCCCGATGAACGCGATCAGCGTGCCCAGCGTGAGCGTGCCGTCCTCGTACAGCCGCGAGCCGAGCGCGAGCACCGCGACCGTCGCGATCACGCCGAACAGCTCGATCGCCGGGAAGAACAGCGAGGAGAGGTTCTGCGCGTGCTGGTTGGAGCGCTGGTTCTCGCGGTTCAGATCGGAGAACTGCTTGCGGAACGCGCCCTCGCGGTTGTAGGACTGGATCACGGCCATGCCGGCGAGCGACTCGGCGATCTGGGCGGTGAGCGCCGAGATGCGCGTGCGCACGTCGGCGAAGGCGGTGTGCGAGCGCGTCTGGAACCAGCGCGCGACGAGCAGCGTCGGCGGCAGGATCACCATCGTCGCGAGCGCGAGGCGCCAGTCGAGGATCGCGAGCGCGATCATCGCGCCCGTGAGCGTGAGGACGTTGCCGACGAGCGTCGAGAGGCCCTCCGAGAGCACGTCCGAGAGCGCGTCCACGTCGTTCGTGATGCGCGAGATGATCCAGCCCGCGCGCTGCTCCGAGAAGTAGCGCAGCGAGAGGTCCGTGAGGTGCTCGAAGAGATGCTCGCGCAGCCGCAGGACGATCAGCTGACCGAGCTGCGCCAGGCCGATGATCAGGAACGAGCCCACGAGCCACGCCATGGCGTTGGCGCCGACGTAGATCGCGACGTCGAGGTCGAGTCGCCCGGTGTCCTGGGCGCGGATGCCGTTGTCGATCGCGTCGCCGACGAGCAGCCAGCCGCCGACCTGCACCGCCGAGGTGAAGGCGGCCGCGAGCGCGAGCAGCGCGATGCGGGCGCGCTGATCGCCGACGTAGAGCGACAGGCGGGTGAGCCCGACTCGGCGCTTACGCGACACGGACCTCATCCCCGAAGAGCCGCTCGAACGTGCCGCCGGCGTTGAGCAGGCGGCTCGGCGGCGCGTCCTCGACGATCACGCCGTTCTCGAGCACGACGGCCCGGTCGGCCAGCGAGACGGTCGAGAGGCGCTGGCTCGAGAGCAGCACGGTGCGACCGGCGAGCGCCGGCCGGAGCGCGCGCACGATGCGCTCCTCGGTCTCGGTGTCGACGGCCGAGAGCGGGTCGTCGAGCACGAGCACGCGGGCGCTCGAGATCAGCGCGCGCGCGAGCGCGACGCGCTGGCGCTGCCCGCCCGAGAGGTTGACGCCGCGCTCGCCGATGAGCGTGTCGTAGCCGTCGGGCAGATCGTCGATGAACGCCGCCACGCCTGCGACCTCGCAGGCGGCGATCATCTCGTCCTCGGTGGCGTCCGGCCGCGCCGCGCAGAGGTTGTCGCGCAGCGGCAGCGAGAACAGCACCGGGCGCTGCGTGACGAGGGCGACGGCCGTGCGCAGGTCGGCCTTGCGCAGGTCCGACACCTCCACGCCGCCGACGCGCACGCTGCCGGTGTCGGGGTCGTAGAAGCGCGACAGGAGGTTGAGCATCGTCGACTTGCCCGAGCCGGTCTCGCCGCACACGGCGACGATCGAGCCGGACTTGATCTCGAGATCGAGATCGCAGAGGACGGGCGAGCCGCCGGCGTAGGCGAAGCAGACGTCCTCGAAGCGCACGTCGAGTCCGCCCTCGGGCAGCTGTGCGGGCTGCTCGACCTCCGGCAGCGGCCGCACGGCATCCAGCCACGCGAACGCGCGACTGGCCGATGCGATCGCGCGTTGCGCGAGATTGAGGATCCAGCCGAGCGCCTCGAGCGGCCACACGAGCTGCAGCAGCAGGCTGTTGAAGAGCACGAACTCGCCGATCGTGAGGTTCCCGTTGATCACGTCGCGGCCGCCGAAGAAGAGCACGCTCGCGATCGCCATCGAGGGCAGGAACGTGAGGCCCGGGAGGTAGCGCGCTTCCACGACGGCCTCGCGCAGGGAGGCGCCGCGGACGCCCTGGGCGCGCTCGCGGAAGCGCTCCTTGACCTCGGCCTCGCGCCCGAAGGCCTGCACCATCTCCATGCCGACGATCGACTCGTCCGCCGCCTCGGTGAGGTCGGCCTTGCGCTGCTGGACGATCCTCGAGAGCGGCGTCACGAGGCGCGCGAAGCGCCACGTGAGCAGCGCGATCAGCGGCATCGTGAGGCCCGCGTACAGCATCAGCCGGGCGTTCACGTTGAGCAGCACGATCGTGACGCCGACGATCATCATCACGCTCGAGCACACCTGCACCACGCCCCAGCCGATGAAGTAGCGGATCGGGTAGAGGTCGTTGGTCGCACGCGAGAGCACCTGCCCGGTCGCGTGACGGTCGTAGAACGCGCGCGGGTAGGTCAGGTACGCGTCGTAGAGCTTCGCCCGCAGCCGGTTCTCGATGACGATCCCGATGCGCGACGTGATCGCGCGGCGCGTCGAGTTGGTGGCGAAGCGCAGGAACGCGCAGACCGTGATGAGCGCGAGGTAGAGCGCGAGCTCCGAGTGATCCTTCGCGACGATCGAGTTGTCGATCACGCGCTGCACCAGCACGGGGATCGCGATCCCGAGCGCGGTCGTCGCGAGCGCGCACAGCAGGCCGACGCCAACGAGACGACGCTCCACCCACCACTCGCGCGTGAGATGCCGCGCGGTCGGGCCGAAGCTGAGGTCAGGAGGATCGACCGTACTGACAGGTGCAGGTACGGCCATACCTCGGAGAGTAGATAGAGCGCGTGTACCCGCAGCGTCACACGGTGACGAGATCGCTCAACCATGCGGGTTTTCGGCGAAGGCGAAGAACCTTGCGCCGCGCCGGGGCTAGCCGGGCGACTTGATCGCGGCGTACGCCTGTGCGAGCGCAAGGACGCCTTCCGGGGTCACCGGCCTGTTTCGGAAGGAGACGATCATCTCGACGATCAGCTGACGCGCGTCGTCGATGGGCGTGGGGTTCTTGGTCTCAGTCATGTGCGAACGCTAGATGCGCGCTCGGCAGCAATGGTGTCGGCGGCGCCGACCGAATCCCGGTAGACCGAAGCCGGCGCCGCCGACCGGCGGAGGATGTCACGCGCCGCTGCCTCGCGGTATCCACCGCTCGGGGTACGAGCGCGCCAAGTGACACTCGCGGCGTGTGCCACTTGGCCACCGGCCCATCCGCCCGCCGTGGACGTACGATCAGGCGCATGAGCGGAGACGCGACCACCTGGTACGAGCTCCTGCCCGACGGCCACGCCGAGGACGGCGCCGAGCGCTACGCCGAGCGGGCTGCGGCCGAGCAGGCGGCGACCGCGATGCTGATCCGGCGGCCCGATCTGGTGTGCGTCGACGTCGCCGAGTGCCGTGACGGGTGGCGCCGAGCACCGTCGGGCGGATCTCGGGAACGCAGCCGCCGGCGCCGAGCGAGGCGGAGGTGGACGGGCTCCATCTGCTGCCGCGCGGCGAGCCCGAGTGCTGATCTGACGGAGTGCGCGACTGGGTGCGCGACGCGCCGTTCGAGCGCGTTCGTGCTTTTCTCGGCCAAGTGGCACTCGCCGCGAGTGTCATTTGGCCGCTCCAACGCCAGCAGCCAACCCGTTCGGCGCGGGCGGGGCGCCTATCCTGCGCCGTGATGGACGGTCACGCGCTCGACGTGCTCGAGCTTGCCGCGATTCGCGAGCGGCTGGCGAACCACACGTCCTTCTCGGCCAGCCGCGCGCTCGCCGAGGAGCTTCTGCCTTCGCCGGACGCCGGTGAGGTCGGCGCGCGGCAGGCGTTGTGCGCGGAGGCGCTGATCCTCGTCGAGCAGGGCCCGCCGCGCATGTCGGGGGCGCACGACGTCCGGGTGGATGCCGATCACGCGGGTCGCGGTGGCTCGCTCGGCGCCGAGGGGCTCGTGGCGATCGCCGAGACGGCGCGCGCGGCGCTCGGCGTGCGCGGGCATCTGGCCGAGCGCAGCGAGACGGCGCCGCTGCTCGCTGCCCGCGCCGACGAGATCGCGGAGACGCTGACGATCGTCGCCGACCGGCTGGAGCGCACGCTCGAGCTGGATCCGCCGGGCGTGAAGGACTCGGCCTCGCCCAAGCTGAAGGCGCTCCGGTCAGAGCTCGCGACGGCGCGCCGACGCGCCAGCGACCGACTGCGCTCGCTCGCGTCGGATCCCGATCTTCAGCCGCATTTGCAGGAAGATTTCGTGACGGAGCGCGGCGGGCGGCCCGTGGTCGCCGTGCGCGCGAGTGCCCGTGGCGCCGTGCCGGGGATCGTCCACGACACCAGCAACTCGGGGCAGACGCTGTTCGTCGAGCCGTTCGCGATCGTCGAGCTGTCCAACCGGCTGCGCGAGCTCGAGGGCGACGAGCGCGACGAGGTCGCGCGCATCCTGGCCGAGCTCTCGCGCCAGGTCGGCGACTACTCGGACGAGCTCGCGCACGCCGTCGAGGTGCTCGCCGACATCGACTTCGCGCTCGCCTGCGGCGCGCTCTCGCGCGGCTGGCGCGGCTGCCCGATCGAGCCGTCGGACGACGTCGAGCTCGTCGCCGCGCGCCATCCGCTGCTCGACCCGGCGACTGTCGTGCCCGTCGATCTGCCGCTCACGGGCGTGCGCGTGCTCGTGCTCAGCGGCGCCAACACCGGCGGCAAGACGGTTGCGCTCAAGACGCTCGGGCTCCTGGCCCTGCTCCACCAGTGCGGTCTGCACGTGCCGGCCGAGCGGGCGCGCATGCCCGTCTTCGCCGACGTGCTCGCGGACATCGGCGACGAGCAGTCGATCGCCGCCTCGCTCTCGACGTTCTCGGGCCATCTCCGCAACCTCGTCCACGTGCTCGAGGCGGCGACGCCGCGGACGCTCGTGCTGCTCGACGAGGTCGCCGCCGGCACCGATCCGATCGAGGGCGCGGCGCTCGCGCGAGCCCTGCTCGACGAGCTCTCGCAGCGCGCGGCGCTGACGATCACGACGACGCACTACGCCGAGGTCAAGCAGTGGGCGAGCGCGACGCCCGGCGCGCTCAACGGCGCCGTCGGCTTCGACGCCGAGACGCTCGCGCCCACCTACACGCTCACGCTCGGCCGGCCCGGCCCGTCCCACGCGCTCGAGATCGCGAGCCGGCTCGGGCTCGACGCGACCGTCATCGGGCGTGCGCGCGACGGCCTCGCGCCGGAGCGCGTCGAGACCGAGCGGCTGCTGCGCGAGGCCGCGCGCTCCGAGCAGGCCGCGGTGCGGCTGCGCAGCGAGGCCGAGGACGAGCGGGCCGAGGCGGCACGCCTGCGCGAGCAGACGGCCCGGCACGAGCAGGCCCAGCGCGCTGCGGCCGAGGCGGCGGCCGCAGCCGTGGCCGACGAGCGCGAGCGCGCCCGCGTCGAGGCTCAGAGCGATCTCGCAGCGCATCGCAGCGAGCTCGAGGCACTGCGCGAGGAGCTGCGCGCGGCGCGCCGGGAGGAGCGCGCGCGCCGTGACGCGCCGAGCGAGGCGGCCCGTGCCGCCGAGGCCGAGCGCGACCGCCGGCTCGGCTCCGCGGACGAGCACGCCCGCACCGCCGCCAGGGCGATCGACCGAGCGCTCGACGCGCCGGTGCGCCAGACCGCGCGCGCTCGAGGTCGGAGACCCCGTGCGTGCGCGCGCACTCGGCCTGCGCGGCGTGATCACCGAGATCACCGACGGCGTCGCGCTCGTCCAGGGCGGGGCGATGCGCGTGCATGTCGCCCTCGACCAGCTCGAGCCCGACCCGCACGGCGGCCCGTCCAGCACCTCCGAGCCGGCCGTGCGGGTGCGCGCGGCGGCCATGTCGCACGCGCCGAGCCTGCTCGACCTCCGCGGCCAGCGCGCCGACGAGGCGCGCGAGGCCGTGCGCCAGCTCGTCGACGACGCCTACCTCGCGGGCCTGCCCGAGGTCGAGATCGTGCATGGCCGCGGCACGGGCGCGGTTCGCTCGGCCGTGCGCGAGGAGCTCGACCGCCACCCGCTCGTCGAGCGGCATGCGAGCGAGAGCGCCGACGGCGCGACGCGCGTCACGCTCGCCTCGCGGTCGGCTTCCTAGGAGGGCGTCGCGGCCGGCTCGTCGAGCGTGGTGCGCTCGACCTGCCGGGTGACGAAGCACTCGATGGTGTCGCCGACCTTGGCGTCGTTGTAGTTCTCGAGCAGGATGCCGCACTCGAGGCCCTGAGCGACCTCGCGGACGTCCTCCTGCACGCGGCGCAGCGAGGCGATGTTGCCCTCCCAGACGACCGCGCCCTCGCGGACGAGGCGCACGCGCCCGTTGCGCTGGATGACGCCGTTCGTGACCATGCAGCCGCAGATGACGCCGAGGCGCGAGGCGCGGAAGGTCGCGCGCACCTCGGCCTCGCCGAGGACTTCCTCGACCTGATCCGGGGTGAGCATGCCGACGAGCGCCTTCTGGATGTCCTCGGTCAGCTGGTAGATGACGCGGTAGGTGCGGACGTCCACGCCCTCGCGCTCGGCCGCTGCCTTGGCCTCGGCGTTGGGACGGACGTTGAAGCCGACCACGATCGCCTTGGAGGCGGCCGCCAGCATGACGTCGGACTCGGCGATGCCGCCGACGCCCGTGCGGATGACGCGCACCGAGACCTCGGAGTGCTTGATCTTCTCGACCTCGCCGATCGCCGCCTCGACGGAGCCCTGCACGTCGGCCTTGATGACGAGGTTGAGCTCGCGGGCGCCGCCCTCCTTGATCTGGGAGAACAGCTGCTCGAGCGAGACCGACTTCTGACGGCGTGCGAGCTGCTCCTCGCGCAGGCGCTGGGCGCGCTGCTGCGCCTCCTGGCGCGCGACGCGCTCCGACTCGACGACGCGGAAGCGCTCGCCGGCGGGCGGCGGGTGATCGAAGCCGAGGACCTCGACCGGAACCGAGGGACCGGCCTCCTTGGCCTTGCGGCCGTGGTCGTCCTCGAGCGCGCGCACCTTGCCCCAGGCATCGCCTGCGACGAGCGCGACGCCGGCCCGCAGCGTGCCGCGCTGCACCAGGACGGTGGCGACGGGGCCGCGGCCGATGTCGAGCCGGGACTCGATCACGACGCCCTGGGCGTCGGCATCGGGGTTGGCCTTGAGCTCCAGGACGTCGGCCTGCAGCAGCAGCATCTCGAGCAGCTGGTCGAGCCCGGTGTGCTCCTTGGCGGAGACGTCGACGAAGATCGTCTCCCCGCCCCACTCCTCGGGCTGCAGCCCGAGCTGCGTCAGCTCGGTGCGCACGCGCTCCGGGTTGGCGTCGGGGCGGTCGATCTTGTTGACCGCGACGACGATCGGCACCTCGGCGGCCTTCGCGTGGTCGATCGCCTCCACCGTCTGCGGCATGACGCCGTCGTCGGCGGCGACGACGAGCACGGCGACGTCGGTGACGCGGCCGGCGCGTGCGCGCATGGCGGTGAACGCCTCATGGCCCGGCGTGTCGAGGAACGTGACGGCACGGCCGTCGTCGCCGACGACCGCCTGGTACGCACCGATGTGCTGCGTGATGCCGCCGGCCTCGCCGGAGACGACGCTCGTCTCGCGGATCGCGTCGAGGAGGCTCGTCTTACCGTGGTCGACGTGGCCGAGGATGGTCACGACGGGCGCGCGCGGGATGAGATCCTCCGTCGGCGTCGTCGAAGATCTCGGCGGCCTCGACCTCGTCGGCGGCGCTCGTGATCGTGATCTCGCGCTCGAGCTCGGCGCCGATCATCTCGACGGCCTCGTTCGTGAGCGTCTGCGTGATGCCGACGAGCTCGCCGAGGCCCATCATGATCTTCTGGATCTGAGCGGTCGAGATGCCGAGTGCGGCTGCGAGATCCTTGACCGTGACGCCGGAGCGGACGGTCGCGGGACCGGTCGGGGCCGGAACCTCTTCGCGGCGCTCGGTGCGGTGCTCGCCGCGGCCGCGGCGTCCACGCTGGCGCGTGTCGCGCTGCGGGCGCGAGGCCGCCGTGTCGATCACGACGCGGCGGCGACCGCCGAGCTGGGGTCCGCGCTGGGGCCGCGCAACGCGCGAGCCGCCGGGCGGGTTGGCGCCGGCGCCGTTGGCTCCGGCGGGCGGGCGACCGCCGCCGGCTGCCGGGCGCTGGCCCTGCGGGCGCGCGGCACCGCTCGAGGCGGCTGCCGCGGGACGCGGGCCTCCGGCGGGCGGCGCCGGGGGGCGCGCTGCAGCGGGCGCTGCAGGCGCGGCTGCCGGCGCGGGGCGCGCGGCGCGGTTGGAACGGCCGCCGCCGAGGGCACGCGCTGCGGCGGCCTCGTCGACGGTGTCTCCCTGCAGGCGCACGCCGGCCTCGGCGAGGCGGCGGGCCACCTCTCCGGGATCGAGCCCGCGCTCGCGGGCGATATCGGCTACACGCTTTCTAGGCATACACGCTTTCTCAGCTTCTGGAAGAGGAACAGTATCAGGGTGCCGCGGCGCCCCCCGCCGCGCTCCGGACGGCTTGCCAGAGCCCATCGCCGACGCTCGCGCGCGCGCGCAGCGAGCGACTCAGCAGGCCCCGGCGATTGCCCATCGCGGCCACGCAGGCCTCACTCGGACAGACATACGCGCCGCGTCCCGGGGCGCGTCCGACGACGACCACGCCGTCGGGAGCGACGTGCAACGGGACGAGCTCGTGCTGCGGGCGCTTGACGCCGCACCCGCAGCACGTGCGAATCGCATCCGCGATCAGGCGACCTCGGCCATTGCCTGGTGGGCGGGCAGGTCGCAGAAGCGCGAGCCGGGGATCGCGTTGTTCGGGCAGCGCTTGCCCGACGCCATCACGGCGGCGCAGCGGCCGCCGAGCACGTCGTCGGTCTCGCCGCCGGAGAAGGCGATCTCGGCCTCCTCCTCCGCGAACTCGGTCTCGCCCTTGATCTCGACGCGCCAGCCGGTCAGGCGGGCGGCGAGGCGGGCGTTCTGGCCCTCGCGGCCGATCGCCAGCGAGAGCTGGTCGTCGGGCACGACGACGGTCGCCTGCTGGTGCTCGTCGTCGACGAGCACCTCGCGCACACGCGCGGGCGAGAGCGCCTTGGCCAGGAACCGGGCCGGCTCGTTGTTCCACGGGATGATGTCGATCTTCTCGCCGCGCAGCTCGGAGACGACCATGCGGACGCGCGAGCCGCGCGGGCCGACGCAGGCGCCGACGGGGTCGACGCCGTGGATGTGCGACTCGACGGCGATCTTCGAGCGGTAGCCGGGCTCGCGGGCGACCGCGCGGATCTCGACGTGCCCGCCCTCGATCTCGGGCACCTCCATCTCGAAGAGCTTGCGGATCAGCTCGTCCGAGCGGCGCGAGAGCACGATCTGCGGTCCGCGCGTCCCCGTGCGCACCTCGATGATCACGCCCTTGATGCGCGCACCGTGCTCGTAGCGCTCGCCGGGCACCTGCTCGGAGCCGGGCAGCAGCGCCTCGACGCCACGGCCGAGATCGACGATCGTGGCGCGCGAGTCGGCCTGCTGGACGACGCCCGTGACGATGTCGCCGACGCGGTCCTTGTACTCCTCGAACATGATCTCGCGCTCGGCCTCGCGCATGCGCTGCAGGATCACCTGCTTGGCGGTCTGCGCGGCGATGCGGCCGAAGTCGTCGGCGGTCGTGACGTCGGCCGACTCGATCTGGCTCTCGGGGAACTGCGCCCAGTCGATCACTGCCTCGGGCTCGACCGGCTCGAGCGGGACGGGCTCGCCCTCGGCCGGCGGCTCGGGCTCCGGATAGGTCACGCCGGGATGGCCCTCGAGCTCCTCGGCCGTGAGCGTGAGCGTGAAGACGCGGATGTCGCCCGTCTCGCGATCGAACTCGACGCGCGCGAACGGCTTGGCATGCGGCGTCTTGCGATACGCAGCCAGCAGCGCGTCCTCGAGCGCGGTGAACAGGATCTCGGGGTCGATCCCCTTTTCGTAGGCGACGACGCCGATGGCGTCGAGGATCTCCTTGGACATCTACAACTCCTCAACCAGATGAGCGCGGCTGATCACCGCGAACGGAATCTCAAGAGCGCCGTCCTCGTCACGCACGACGACGCGGGTGGCGTCGGCCTCGAGCAGCTCGCCGCGGATGCGGCGGCGACCCTCGTGCACAGCGTGGAAGCGCACATCGGCCTCGCGGCCGATGAAACGTGCGTAGTGCGCGGGCTTGGTCAGCGGGCGCGGAATACCGGGGGATGAAACCTCGAGCGCGAAGCGCTCGCGGAACGCGATGAGCGCGCGTCCGACCTCGACGCAGCGCTCGTGATCGACACCGTCGGGGTGGTCGATCAGGACACGGATCGTGCCGCCGGGAAGGACACGGACGTCGACCACGTCGATCGCGGGCATGGCGGCGCCGAGCACGCGCTCGACGTCCTCTGCGATCGCTTCTGTGTGCCGCACAGCCATATGTCAGTGTCCTCCTGGCCGGCCGTCATGACCGGGCCGGGGCACAAAAAAGGCGGGTCCGAGAACCCACCTTTCAGCACCTGCACCTCGACTGCGGACACGAACGGACCGCTTGCACGGTAGCAGGCGTTTGCGGACCGGGCAATGCGCTTACGCATGCGTTAACTACCCGACAACGATCGTCACGGGGCCGTCGTTGACGAGCTCGAGCTGCCATGCGCGCGCCGAAGCGGCCGCGCTCCACGGAGCGCACGCCCTCGGCCGCGAGGCGGTCGCACACGCGCTCGTAGAGCGGCTCGGCCAGCTCGGGCGCGGCGGCCTCGCTGAAGCTCGGGCGGTTGCCCTTCGCGGTGTCGCCGTAGAGCGTGAACTGGCTCACGACGAGCGCCGCGCCACCGGTGTCGAGCAGGCTCTCGTCGAAGCGGCCCTCGGCGTCCGGGAACACGCGCAGGCGCGCCAGGCGGGCTGCCAGCCGGTCGGCGTCGGCCTCGCCGTCGCCGCGCCCGACGCCGAGCAGGATCGCGAGGCCCGGGCCGATCGCGCCGATCACCGCGCCCTCGACGCGCACCTCCGCGCGCGTCACGCGCTGGACGACCGCCCGCATGTGCGAACAGTAGATTGCGAGCCATGCACGCCGACCCGCCCAGCTCGCCCCTCGCGCTCGCCGCGCGCCGCCACGCCGACGAGGTGGTCAAGCCGCAGGTGCGCGACTGGGAAGCGGCGGCGGCGTTCCCGCGCGATGCAGCGGTCGCAGCCGCCGGCGACGGACTGCTGCGGCCTCTTCGCGCCCGGCACGGTCGGCGGGCAGGGAGCGTCGCTGGCCGAGGCGATGGACGTCTTCGAGGAGCTCGGGCGCGGCGATGCCGCCTACGCCTTCGCGCTCTCGATGCACAACGCGGTCGCCAACACGGTCGCGCGCTTCGGCACGCCCGAGCTGAGCGAGCGCTACGCGCGCGGCCTCGCCACGGGCGAGCTGCTCGGCGGCTTCTCGCTGACCGAGCCCCACGCCGGCTCGGACGCCGCCGCGATCACGACGCAGGCGGTGCCCGTCGACGACGGCTGGCGCGTGACCGGACGCAAGGCCTGGGTGTCGCTGGCCGGCGAGGCCGACATCTTCGTGCTCGTCTGCCGCACGGGCAGCGAGCGCGGCACCGGCGACGTGCTCATGCTCGCGGTCGACGCCCGCACCGACGGCGTGCGCGTCGAGCGTCTCTACGACAAGGCCGCGGGCGCGTTCCTGCCGATCGGCGAGGTCTCCTATCACGAGGTGCACGTTCCGTCGTATGCGCTGCTGGCGCCCGCGGGTCAGGGGATGCGCGCTGCACTCGGAGCGATCGACGTGGCGCGGGTGGACATCGCGGCGATCGCCGTCGGGCTGGCGGCCGAGGCGCTGACCGTCGCGCTCGAGTACGCACGCGGACGCGAGGCGTTCGGCGGCACGCTGCTCGACCTGCAGTCCATCCAGTTCGCGCTCGCCGACGTCGAGACCGACGTCGTCGCCGGGCGCATGCTCTACCGCGCCGCCGCCGCCGCGCTCGACGAGGGGCGCGGCACCGTGCTGGCGGCGCATGCGAAGCGCTTCTGCCCGGACGCGGCGCTGCGGGCCGCGATCGCCTGCAGCGAGGTGCTCGGCGCGTACGGCCTGCTGCACGAGTATCCGCTCGCGCGCTTCATCGCGCACGCGAAGATGCTGCAGATCGTGGACGGCACGACCGAGATCCAGCGCATCGTCATCGCGCGCGATCTCGCGCGGCGCTGAGTCCGCGCAGCGAGAACGCGCCGCGCAGCCGGCGGACGCGTCCGAGCACGCCGCGCAGCGCATCCAGGAACCGGTCGGTCTCGGCGGCGAGGCCGGCCGCCTCCCCCGCTCCGGGCGCGGCGTAGGCGGAGCGCTCGAGCGCAGAGGACGAAACCGCCGGCGGGGACGCCGAATCGCCGCTCCAGTGCCGCGCCGAACTCGCGCGGCGTGAGCGCAGGCGACAGCTCCAGCCCCTGGTCGGCGGCGAACGACCCCACCCGGCCGCGCGCGGCACTCGCCGGATCGCGCGGGAGCGCACGCCGCAGCAGCGACCGCTTCGCGAGCAGCAGCCCCGCGGGGACGCCGGCGAGCACGGCCAGGATCAGCGCCGCGCGAGCGTCCCACCACGAACGGCCGGAGTCGCCGCCGCTCCGCGGTCGTGCGCAGCCGGGCGAGCGGCAACTGCAGGGGCGGCAGCGTGCCCGTCGGCCCGCCGGCCTTCGGGCGCGCCTGTGCCGCCAGGCCGTCGAACGAGGCCGAGGAGGACGAGGCGCGCTCGGGGAGCGAGCGCCCGGGCGTCGCGTCGAACGGCAGCCAGCCGTACCCCGGGAACCACGCCTCGACCCACGCGTGCGCATCGCGATCGGTCACGTGGAAGACGCCGTCGCGCCGGTCGCCGGGCGCAAACCCCTCGGCGACGCGAGCCGGCACGCCGGAGAGGCGCGCCAGCGCAGCCAGCGACGCGGCGAACATCTGGCAGTGGCCCGCATCCCCGGACACGACCCAGCGCGCGAGCGCGTCGGGCGTGCTCGGCAGACCGGCGTGCTCGTCGTACGCGCGCGTCGTGCGCAGCCACGCCTCGAGCGCGACGACCGCCTGGTACGGCGTCGCGGCTCCGCGCGTGGCGGTGCGCGCCTGCGCGTAGGCGGCCTGCCAGGCGCGCCAGACGGGATCGGCGCGACGCAGTCGGAACAGCGCGGCCAGGGCTGCTTCGCGACCCGCGCGGCCGAACGGCGGGATCGCCTCGCCGGCGAAGCGGAGCTCGCCGGCGACGTCGCCGGGATAGGCCGCCGGCAGCGATCGCAGGTCGGCCGCCCCCGGGTCGGGATCGACGCCGTCGGCGGCGTATCCGAACCCGGCGGGCGGCGCGATGCGGAGCTCCGCCGTCCCGTCCTCGGCGAGATCGACCGGCCCGGCGCCGGCCGGCAGCGCGTAGCGCACGGGCCGGCCGGGAGCAACGAGGAAGGAGCTCACGGTGGCCGTGACCTGCACCTGTGCGCGCAGCAGTCGCCCGGTCGGTGGAACCGGCACGCGCACGCTGCCTCCGGCGCTCGTGTCGACGATCGCCTGGAGCGAGCGCGAGAAGCGCGAGCCGTCGAACTCGGCGAGGACGACCGCCCGCCAGTAGGAGCGGCGCGCGGCGCGCACCTGAAGCACCTCCACGGGCTTCTCGGGGAAGACGAGCGGGCGGTAGCTCATGTCCCACACCAGATCGACGGCGGGCCGGTCGTCGGCGTCCGCGAACGTCCACGTCGTCCAGGGCAGCACGGCCGGATGCGACGCCGCGGGCACGGCGGCCCAGCCGGCGCCGATCGCGAGCGCCAGCGCCGCGAACGCCACGGCGAGTCCGGGGCCGCCCCCTGCGGCGCGGCCCGTGAACAGGAACGCGAGCAGCAGCCCGCCGGCGACAAGTGCGCGCAGTGGATGCTGCGGCAACTCGTAGACGGTCGCGCTGACGGCGAACGGCAGCAGTGCGACGAGCCCGGCCGCGAGCGGGCGCGGGCGCGCGAGCCACAGCCACGCGAGCGCGGTGAGCCACGCGAACAGGACGACGAGCACGAGCGCCCGCAGCTCCGGGAACTCCCCGCGCGCGAACGGCAGCACGACCTGGACCCAGCTCCCCGGGGCATCGCCGAGCTGACCCGCGAGCCCGCCGAGCGGCGAGCGCCACGACGGCCACGAGCCCGCCGAGATCCACGCGGCGGCCAGCATCGCAGGCACCAGCGCCCACAGACCAAGCCGGCGATCGAGGGCCGCACGTTTGGGGTCTGGCCCCACATGTGCGGTAGTTGCTGCGGCAGCGAGCGCACGTTTGGGGCCAGACCCCAAACGTGCGGTCGTCGTTCGCGGCAGCGCTGCCAGGAGGGCCGGGGCGTTGCCAGGGCGGCGATCGCCGCCAGCCTCGCGGTCGAGAGCGCCGGGATCTGGAGGTCGCGCGCGTGGAGCAGGCCGAAGGCCGCGACGATGGCGTAGAGGGCGCTGCGCAGGCCGAGCTCGCGGATCGAGCGGTCGGCGGTCGTCGCTTCCGGCTCGCGCTCCTGCCTCCTCAGCTCGACGACGCGCGTGCCGGCCGCCTCCAACGCTGCCAGTGCTTCGGCGTCTCGGGGCACCGCGGGGTCGAAGCTCGACGGGTCGATCGCGACGACGCCGAGCTGCCGCGGGCGGCCGGCTCCGACGAGCGCCGCCGGCCGGCTCGTCACGACCTCGATGCGCTCGGCCGCCAGGCGCCCGAGCAGGTCGCCCGGCGGGCGCTCGCCGGCCGGGCGCGCGCGGGCGAGCAGCCTGCGCACCGCCGTGCGCTCGGTCGCGGTCGCGGGCTCGCCGTCGCCGCCCGCGACGACGAGGCGCACGCGGCGCGAGCCCGCGAACGCCCGCGCGGCGAGCGCGCCGGCCGCCGCGACCGCGAGCTCGAAGCTGGAGTCCGGCGCGTTGCCGACATCGGCGGACGCGCGCGCATCCAGCACGATCGCGACGTCGTCGCCGGCCGGGTCGTCGAGCTCCTTGACCATGAGGCGGCCGTGGTGGGCGGTCGCCGGCCAGTGCACGCCGCGCAGCGATTCGCCGGGCTGGTGCTCGCGCACGCCGTGCAGCTCGTGCCCGCCGCTGCGCAGCCGGTTGCGCGTGAACGCGACCTCGCCGCTGCCGCCGAGCGCCCCGTCCTCGAGCACGAGCGGCGGCGCGAGCACCGTCAGCGCGGTGCTGCCGCGCGTGGCGTCCGCGCGGCGGGCGAGGCCGAACGGGTCCTCGCGCACGAGCAGCCCGGCGCCCAGCTCGCGGAGGCCGCGCGTCAACGGGCCGAGCTCGTAGCTCCCGCGCAGCACCCGGAGCCCACCGGTCGTGACCGGCCGCAGCGCGCAGGCCTGCCCGACGTCGGTCTCGATGAAGGCGGCGCGTCCCGGATGCGCTCCCTCCAGCGGGCGCAGCTCGACCTCGACGCGCACGCGCTCGCCCGCGTGCGCGAAGGCGGGCAGCGTGCGCACCGCGACATGCGGCCCGCCCGCGCGCCCGACCCAGACGCGCGCGATCAGGGCCGCGGCGACGAGCGCCGCTCCGAGCAGCGCGACATCGGCGGTCCCGAACAGCCGCGCGTAGACCATCGCGGCCAGGCCGCAGACGAGCGCGGCGCGCCCGCGTGCGGTCAGCGCAGCGGGGCCCGCGGCGCCGTTCACAACGGCACGGGCACCCGCGCGAGCAGCTCGTCGACGACCGATGCGACATCCGCGGGCGCGCCCGGGGCGGGCAGCAGGCGGTGGGCGAGCGCGTCGGGCGCCAGCTCCTTGACGTCGTCGGGCAGCACGTGGTCGCGCCCGCGCACGAGCGCATGCGCCCGCGCCAGCCGCACGAGCGTCACCCCTGCGCGCGGGCTCGCGCCGAGCGCGAGGCGGGCGTCCTCTCGCGTTGCCCCGCAGAGCGCGACGACGTAGTCGTGCAGCGCCGGCGCGACGTGAACGCCGCGGCAGGCGTGCACGGCCGCGACGACCTCCGCCGCGTCGGCGACGGCCGCCAGGCTTTCGAGCGGCGAGCCCGCGGGCGCGGTCTGGTCGGCCAGCATGCGCGCCTCGGCGCCGGGCTCGGGATAGCCGAGCGCGAGCCGCAGCGCGAAGCGGTCGAGCTGGGCCTCCGGCAGCGGGAACGTGCCGTCCTGCTCGATCGGGTTCTGCGTCGCGATCACGAAGAACGGCGCTGCGAGCGGGCGCGCGACGCCGTCGACGGTCACCTGGCGCTCCTGCATGCACTCGAGCAGCGCCGACTGCGTCCGCGGGGAGGCGCGGTTCAGCTCGTCGGCGAGCACGACGTTCGCGAACACCGGCCCTGGCCGGAACGCGAACTCGCTCGTGCGCTGGTCGAACACGCTGACGCCGGTCACATCGCTCGGCAGCACGTCGGGCGTGAGCTGGACGCGCGCGAAGGAACAGTCGAGCGAGCGCGCCAGCGCACGAGCGAGCGTCGTCTTGCCGACGCCCGGGACGTCCTCGACGAGCACGTGCCCCTCGGCGAGCAGCGCGACGACCGCGCGCTCGACGATGGCGGGCTCGCCGCTCACGGCGCGCCGCACGTTCGCGATCACGCGCAGCGCGGCATCGCGGGCGCCCTCGAGATCCCGCTCCTCGGCGAGTGCTGCCTCCATCGAACTCATCCTACGGGCCGCCGGGGTCAGGAAGAGAGCAGTTGCTCGACCCGATCGAGCACGGCGCCTGCGATCGCGCGCTTCGTCGCGCGCGGCACGTGGGTCACGTCGCCGGCAGCGACGAGCACGACCTCGTTGTGGTCGACGTCGAAGCCGATGTCGCGGCGCGACACGTCGTTGAGGACGATCAGGTCCACGCCCTTGCGCACGCGCTTGGCCTCTGCGCGCTCCACGTCCGCGCCGGCCTCGGCCGCGAAGCCGACGAGCACCTGGCCGGGGCGCCGCCGCGCCGCCAGCCCGGCGAGCACGTCGGCCGTCGGCTCGAGCTCCAGCGACCACGCACCGCTGCGTTCGCGCTTGCCGGCCTCCATCCGGGCCGGCCGGTAGTCGGCGACGGCAGCCGCCATGAGCACGACGTCGGCCCAATCGGCGCGGGCGAGCGCCTCGCGCTCGAGCTCCTCCGTAGTCTCGACCTCGACCACAGATCCAGACTCTGGACGCACGCTCGCGTTGGCGAGCAGCGTGACGACCTCGGCCCCTCGCGCACTCGCCTCGGCGGCGAGCGCGACGCCCATCCGGCCGGACGAGCGGTTGCCGAGGAAGCGCACGCCGTCGAGCGGCTCGCGCGTGCCGCCGGCGGTCACGAGCACGCGCCGGCCGGCCAGCGTGCCGGTTCCGCGCGCGAGCAGCGCCTCGATCGCAGCGACGATCTCGAGCGGCTCGGCCATCCGCCCCACGCCGCTCTCGCCCTCGGCGAGCGCGCCCGCGGCCGGGCCGGCGAAGTGCACGCCGCGCCCGCGCAGGCGCTCGGCGTTGGCCTGCGTCGCGGGGTGCTCCCACATGCGCACGTTCATCGCGGGCGCCACGAGCAGCGGCGCCGGGGTGGACAGCGCGCTCTGCGTGACGACGTTGTCGGCGAGCCCCCACGCGAGCTTCGCGAGCGTGTTCGCGGTGCACGGCGCGATGCACACCACGGCCGCATCGCGTGCGGCGTCGAGGTGCGGATACGTGCCGTCGAGCACCGGGCGGTCGTCGAGTACCGGCCTGCGCGTCAGGGCGGCCAGCAACTGCGGGCCGATGAAGCGCTCGGCGTCCGGCGTCAGCGCGCAGCGGACGTCGCGGCCGGCCTCGACGAGGCGGCGGACGACTTCACAGGTCTTGTACGCCGCGACGCCGCCCGTGACGCCCACGAGTACGAGTGGCGGCGCGTCCCCCATCCCACGGTCCGGGCGACCGGCTTACGTCCGCTCGGGGAGCTCCCAGTGCAGCTTGCCCTGGGCGATCTCCTCGAGGGCCATGGTGAGGTAGTTCTTCGAGCGCGACTCCACCATCGGCGGCGCGAACGTGTCGATGTTGCCCTCGCCGAGCTGGTGGTGGTAGGTGTTCAGCTGCCGCGCGCGCTTGGCCGCGACGATGACGAGCGCGTACTTGGAGTCGATGCGCTCGAGCAGCTTGTCGATGGGCGGGTGAATCATTCGGAGCCCTTCACGGAGTCGGCATCGAGCAGTGCGTCGAGCCGCGCCTGCAGCTCTTCGGTCGCTCGTTCAGCGTCGTCGTTGGTGATTTCGATGTCGAACTGGTCCCGTTCGCGCAACTGCTCACGGGCGATCGCAAGCCGGACTTCGATCTCCCCGGCCGAGTCGGTCGCTCGCGCGCGCAGCCGCCGCTCGAGGTCGTCGAACGACGGGGGACAGACGAAGACTAGCGTGGCGTCCGGTCTGCGGCGCCGGACGGCGAACGCGCCTTCCACCTCCAGCTCGAGGATCACGCCCTTGCCGGTCGCGAGCAGACGGTCCACCTCGCCCTCGAGCGTGCCGTAGCGCCCGCCCGCGTAGGCGACGTATTCGAGGAACTCGCCTCCGTCGACGCGACGCTGGAACTCCGCGTCGGTGAGGAAGTGGTACTCCCTGCCGTCGACCTCGCCGGGCCTTCGCGGGCGCGTCGCCGCCGAGACCGCGACGACATAGCGGTCGGATCGCTCCAGCAGCCCGCGGATGAGCGTGCCCTTGCCGGCCCCCGACGGACCGGAGATGACGAACAGTCTCGGCAGCAGGCGCCCCGGCTCAGCGCGCCCCGAGGAGCGCGACGAGCTCGTCGCGCTGGCGCTCGGAGAGACCGCCGACCGTCTTGGACTGACTGATCCGGCACTGGTTGAGGCAGCGCGTCGCCTTGACGCGGCCGAACTTCGGCAACGAGAGCAACACGTCGAACACCTTCGCCGTCATCAGGTACTCGGGCGGTCTCGTCAGCACCTCGCGTGCCGACACATCGCCGGCCTTGAGCTCGCGCTTGAGGCGCGCTCGCTCCACCCGGACCGCATTCGCGCGGCGCAGCGCCTCCATGCGCTGGTCGAGCGATCGGAGAGGTGCCTGGGTCGGGATCTTCTGGCCGGTCGTCATTGTCGGCTGATCGTAGGCACCCCATGAGGGGTGGCGCAAGCGCTAGAGGGCAGAAAACCCGCTCGGGAGCGGGAAAAACGTGAACCTCTAGTCGAGTGTTGTGGTTTTCACGACTGAATCCGCCGTCAGGTCCCTCTCAGCGAGTAGGGTGGCAAGCTCGTCTCGGACCCGCCGGGCGAGCAGCGGCTCGCGGAACGCCGCGCTGCCGACCTGGACGGCACTCGCGCCCGCCGCCATGAACTCGAGCGCATCCCATCCGCTCGCGATGCCCCCGACGCCCACGATGGGCAGGGCACAGGCCTCGCGGCACGTGTGGACCGCCGCCAGGGCCACCGGCTTGAGCGCCGGCCCCGAGAGCCCGCCGGTGATTCCGCCGAGCAGGGGCTGCAGCGTCCGGTGGTCGATCGCGAGCGCGCGCAGCGTGTTCGTGAGCACCAGCGCGTCGGCGCCGCCGTGCTCGGCCGCGGCGGCGATGGCAGCGAGGTCGGCGCTGTTGGGCGAGAGCTTGACCCAGAGCGGCAGATCCGTCACCGACCGGCAGAGGCGCACGACCGCCTCCGTCTCGGCGGGGTCGCTCCCGATCGAGATGCAGCCGCTCTTGACGTTCGGGCAGGAGACGTTGAGCTCGAGCGCGGCGATGCCCGCCTCGCCGTCGAGCCGCCGGCAGGCCAGCTCGTAGTCGGCGTGCTCGAAGCCGCCGATCGACACGACGAGCGGGCGCCCGAGCGCGCGCACCGCCGGCAGGGTCGTGTCCGCGAATGCGGTGAGGCCCGGATTGGGCAGGCCGATCGAGTTCAGCATCCCGCCCGGGACCTCGCACACGCGCGGCGCCTCGTTGCCCTCGCGCGCGAGCGGCGTGACGGTCTTCGTGACGACGAGCGCGAGCTCGCGGTGGATCTCGAGCCCGGCGTCGCGGGCGGCCAGCGGATCGAGCGTGCCCGATGCGTTCATCACCGGATGCTCCAGCGCGACCGCCCCGACCCGGGTTGCGAGGTCGGCGCTCATGCCGCCGCCAGGCGGGCGCCGGACACGACCGGACCCTCGACGCAGAGACGGACGAGGCGATCTCCGAGCCGGACGGCGCAGCCGTAGCAGGCGCCGTAGCCGCACGCCATCGGGGCCTCGAGCGCGACCTGGCACGCCACGCCGGCGGCGGCGCACGCCGCGGCGACGGCTCGCACGAGGCCGTCGGGCCCCGCCGCGAACACGCTGCTGGCCCCGGCCAGACGCGGAGCCAGCAGCTCCAGGACGTTGGCGGGCGGGAGCGCGATCTCGCGCTCGCCCGCCGGCACGAGCTCGGCGGCGCGAGCCGCGTCCGCGTCGCGGAACGCCGCCAGCAACGTCGCCGCAGGAAGTCTCCGCGAGAGCGGTGCGAGCAGCGCAGCGCCGAAGCCGCCGCCCACGAGCAGCGGCGACGACCCGGCTGCGGTGACGTCGAAGCCCTGCCCGAACGGACCGAGCACCTCGACCTCCGCGCCGGCCTCGGCGAGCGCCGCGAGGGCCGGGCCGCGAGGCTGGCAGAGGAACGTGACGCTCGCGTCGTCGGACGCCACGGCAGACAGCGGCCGCGCCAGGAAGCCGTCGTGCGCGAGCGCCCTGAGCATGTGGAACTGGCCGGGCTCGCCGGCCGCGAACGAGCGCTCGATCCGCACCTGGAGGTACGGCCCGAGCGGCTCGCACGCCGCCACGCGCGCGAGCGTCAAGCGTGCAGCTCCTGGAGGCTCTTCGGCTCGACCTCCCAGGCGCGCGCGATCGCCTGCACGGCCGCGCTCGCCCCGGCGAGCGTCGTGATGCACGGCACCTTCGCCGAGATCGCGGCGCGCCGGATCTGGTAGCCGTCGGTGCGCGCGCCGCGCCCGACGGGCGTGTTGACGATGAGATCGACCTTGCCGCCGCGGACGAGGTCGACGACGGAATTGCCGTCCGCCTCCCCCACCTTCGCGACCTCGGTGACCTCGATGCCGAGCTGCTTGATGCGGCGGGCGGTGCCCGGCGTCGCGACGAGGTCGAAGCCGAGATCGGCGAGCCGCTGGGCGAGCAGCGTCGCGGCCGGCTTGTCGCGGTCGCACACGGAGAGGAACGCGACCGCGGCGTGGCCGTTCGGTCGCGCCGGAAGGCGCAGGCCGGCCGCGCGCATCGCCTTGGCGTAGGTCGTGGCGAAGTCGGGCGCGATCGCCATGACCTCGCCGGTCGAGCGCATCTCCGGCCCGAGCACCGGATCCGAGCCCGGGAAGCGCGCGAACGGGAGCACGACCTCCTTGACGGAGACGCCGCGCGGCTCGGGGATCACGACGTTCATGTCGCCGAGCTTCGAGCCCGTCGTCACCCGGCAGGCGAGGTCGACGAGGTCGATGCCCATCGCCTTGCACACGAACGGCACCGTGCGGCTCGCGCGCGGGTTCGCCTCGAGCACGTAGATCGTGCCCTCGTGCAGCGCGAACTGCACGTTGCAGAGCCCCTGCACGCCGAGCCCGCGCACGAGCAGCTCGGTCTGGCGGCGGATCTCGGCCTCGAGCTCGGGCCCGATCGAGAGCGGCGGGATCACGCAGGCCGAGTCGCCCGAGTGCACGCCGGCCTCCTCGACGTGCTCCATGACCGCCGCCACGATCGCGTCCTCGCCGTCGCCGACGGCGTCGACGTCGACCTCGACGGCGTCCTCGACGAAGCGGTCGACGAGCGTGTTCGGCGCGATCGGCCCCGAGCGCAGGTCGTCGGCCGAGTAGCAGACGCGCATCGCGCGGCCGCCGAGCACGTAGGACGGGCGCACCAGCACCGGGTAGCCGATCCGCTCGGCCGCCACGACCGCCTCGTCGGCGTCGCCGGCGATCGCCCAGTCGGGCGCGCGCAGGCCGAGCTCCCCGAGCAGGTCGCCGAAGCGCTCGCGATCCTCGGCGAGATCGATCGCGGCCGGGCTCGTGCCGAGGATCGGCACGCCGAGGTCGACGAGCCGCCGCGCGAGCTTGAGCGGCGTCTGCCCGCCGAACTGCACGACGACGCCGATCGGCTTCTCGCGCTCGACGACCTCGAGCACGTCCTCGGCGGTGAGCGGCTCGAAGTAGAGGCGGTCGGCCGTGTCGTAGTCGGTCGAGACGGTCTCGGGGTTGCAGTTGATCATCACCGCGGCGTAGCCCTGGCGGCGGTAGCTGCGGACGGCCTGGACGCAGCAGTAGTCGAACTCGATGCCCTGCCCGATGCGGTTCGGGCCGGAGCCGAGGATCAGCACGGCGGGCCGGTCGTCCTCGAGCGGCTCGTCGATGCGGTCGTAGCTCGAGTAGAGGTACGACGTCTCGGCGGCGACCTCGCCGCCGCACGAATCCACGGTCTTGAAGACCGGGCGCACGCCGAGCTCGAGGCGGCGGGCGCGCACGGCCGTCTCCTCGCAGGCGCAGAGGCGCGCGATGCGCGCGTCGGACACGCCCTCGTGCTTGAGCAGCCGCAGCGCCTCGGCGTCGAGACCGGCGAGACCGCGCGCGGCCGCGTCCTCCTCGCGCGCGACGCGGCGGGCGAGCTCGTGGCAGAACCACGGGTGCACGCTGCTCTCGTCGGAGAGCGCATCGGCGTCCTCGCCCTCGCGCAGGCGGCCGAGCAGCGCGTCGAAGCGATCCCACGCGGGCGTGGCGAGCTCGCCGCCCTCGCGCGGATCGCGATCCAGCTCGCGCGAGCGCATCGCCTTGCCGTAGGCCTCGTTGAAGCAGCGGCCGATGCCCATCGCCTCGCCGACCGACTTCATCTGCGTCGTCAGCGTCTCGTCCGAGCCCGCGAACTTCTCGAACGCGAAGCGCGGCGCCTTGACGACGACGTAGTCGATGGTCGGCTCGAACGAGGCCGGCGTCGTGCCGGTGATGTCGTTCGGGATCTCGTCGAGCGTGTAGCCGATGGCGAGCCGCGTCGCGACCTTCGCGATCGGATAGCCCGTGGCCTTCGAGGCCAGCGCCGACGAGCGCGAGACGCGCGGGTTCATCTCGATCACGACGATCTCGCCGGTGTGGCGGTTGACCCCGAACTGCACGTTCGAGCCGCCGGTCTCGACGCCGACCGCGCGGATGACCTTGGCGGCCGCGTCGCGCAGCTTCTGGTACTCGCGATCCGAGAGCGTCATGGCCGGCGCGCAGCAGACCGAGTCGCCGGTGTGCACGCCCATCGGGTCGAGGTTCTCGATCGAGCAGACGATCACGACGTTGTCGAGCCGGTCGCGGATCACCTCGAGCTCGAACTCGCCCCAGCCCTCGACCGACTCCTCGACGAGGACCTGCGAGATCGGGACTCTCGTTGAGGCCGCGCAGCACGATCGCGTCCAGCTCCTCGGCCGTGCGCGCGAAGCCGCCGCCGTGGCCCCCGAGCGTGAACGCCGGGCGGATCGCGACCGGCAGCCGCAGCTCGGTCTCGATCGCGGCGCGCGCCTCGTCGGGCGTGCGCACGATCACCGATTGCGGCACGCGCAGGCCGACCGAGGCCATGGCCTCGCCGAACGCCTCGCGGTCCTCGGCCGTGTGGATCGCCTTCGCGGAGGCGCCGATCAGCTCGATGCCGAGCTCCTCCAGCACGCCCGCGCGCTCGAGCTCCATCGCGAGGTTGAGCGCCGTCTGGCCGCCGAGCGTCGGCAGCAGCGCGTCGGGCCGCTCCTTGCGGAGAACCGCCGTGACGCCCTCGAGGTCGAGCGGCTCGAGGTAGGTCGCGTCGGCCCAGTCCGGGTCGGTCATGATCGTGGCCGGATTCGAGTTGATCAGGACCGTGCGGTAGCCCTCCTCGCGCAGCACCTTGAGGGCCTGGACGCCGGAGTAGTCGAACTCGCAGGCCTGGCCGATCACGATCGGGCCGGAGCCGATGATGGCGATCGTGTGGAGATCGTCGCGGCGGGGCATCAGCCGTCTCCCCCCTGCCCGCGCGGCGCAGGCCTCGACGAACTCGGACAGCTTCTCGCGTGCGTCGTGCGGCCCGGGCGACGCCTCGGGGTGGAACTGCATGCTCCAGACCTGCCGGCCGCGCAGGCGCAGGCCCTCGACCGTGCCGTCGTAGAGCGAGCGGTGCGTGACCTCGAGCGCCGCCGTCGCCGTTCTCCGGCGCCTTCACGGCGAAGCCGTGGTTCTGGCTCGTGACGAGGACGCGGCCCGACTCGCGTCTCGAGACCGGGTGGTTGGCGCCGCGGTGGCCGAAGGGCAGCTTGAACGTCTCGAGCCCGAGCGCGCGGCCGAGCAACTGGTGGCCGAGGCAGATGCCGTAGAGCGGCCGATCCTGGTCGACCATCGCGCGCACCTCGGCGACGTGCGCGTGCATCGAGCCGGGGTCGCCGGGCCCGTTCGCGAGCAGCACGCCATCCGGCGCGAGCTCCTCGACCTGCGCCGCCGTCGCGTCGTGCGGGAGCACCGTCGACGCGGGCTCCGGCCGCCTCGAGCAGGCGCACGATCGAGGCCTTGGCGCCGTAGTCGAGCGACGACGACATGGCAGCGCGCGTGCCGCCTGCGGCAGCCCGTCGAGGTCGTCCCGAGACCTCGTCGGCGAGCAGCCTGCCCGCCATCGGGGGCTCGGCCGCCAGCAGCTCGAGCGCCGCGTCGCGCGCGATGCCCTCGCCGCACGGCGACCGCGAGCATCGCGCCGCGGTCGCGGAGGTGGCGCACGAGCGCACGCGTGTCGAGGCTCGGAGAGGACGACGATCCCCTGCTCGCGCAGCCAGTCGAGCAGGCCCGTGCGGCCGTTCGGCGCGTAGTTGCGGGCCTCGTGGCAGATCATCGCGGTCGTCTGCACGCGGGTCGACTCCGACGCGTCCTCCTCGACCCCGTAGTTGCCGATCATCGGCGCCGTGAAGGTGAGGATCTGGCGGGCGAAGCTCGGATCCGTGAGCGCTTCCTGGTAGCCCGTCATGGCCGTCGAGAAGACGACCTCGCCGACTGCCGCGCCGCGGCGCGCCGACGCTCACGCCGGGCCAGACGGTGCCGTCCGCGAGGTAGAGCGCGACGTCGCTCATGCCGCCACCCGGGCGGTCGCGGTGTGCGACCGTGCGCCCGCCGGCGAGTGTCAGCAGGCAGCGCCCCTGCACCTCGCGGCCGAGGAACGCGCAGTTGCGGCTGCGCGAGCGGAGGTCGGCCTCGCTGACGACGTAGCGCTCGCGCAGGTCCCACAGCGCGAGGTCGGCGGGGGCGTCCGACCGCGATGCGCGGCCGTGGCAGCCCGAAGGCCCGCGCCGGGCCTGCGGTCATGCGCTCGACGATCAGCTCGAGCGCGACGCACGCCCGGCTCGACGAGTCCGTGCACGAGCGCCGGGAAGGCCGTCTCGAGCCCGATCACGCCGTTGGGCGCCGCCGGGAACGGCACTTCCTTCTCGGCCGGATGGTGCGGCGCGTGGTCGGTCGCGATGCAGTCGATCGTGCCGTCGAGCAAACCCTCGATGAGCGCCTCGCCGGTGGGACTCGGCGGCCAGCGGCGGGCTCATCTTGAAGCGCGCCGCGTCGAGCGACAGCACCTCCTCGTCGGTCAGCAGCAGGTGGTGCGGCGAGGCCTCGGCCGAGACGTCGACGCCCAGGCTGCGCGCGCGCCGCACCTCCTCGACCGACTCCTCGACGTGCAGGTGGCAGATGTGGAGCGGGCGGCTCTCGTAGCGGGCGATGCGAGATCGCGGGCGATCATCGTCGACTCGGCGATGGACGGATAGCCGACCAGCCCGAGCCGCGCGCACACCGCGCCCTCGTGCATGTCGGCGCCGCGCGCGAGAGCGACGTGTCCTCGCAGTGCAGCGAGAGCACCCGCCCGGTCGTCGCCGCGTACTGCAGCGCGCGCCGCAGGAGCGAGGCCGAGAGCACCGGGCGGCCGTCGTCGGAGTAGCCGCACGCGCCGTGGTCGGCGAGCTCGCCGAGCGGCGCGAGCTGCTCGCCGCCCTGGCCGACCGAGATCGCCGCCAGGAACCCGACGCGGACGCGCGCGTCGAGCGCCGCGCGCTCGTGCAGCGAGTCGAGCACCTGCGGGGTGTCGACCACCGGATCCGTGTTCGGCATCGCGAGCACGCTGCAGTAGCCGCCGGCGGCGGCGGCCGCGGTGCCGGTCGCGAGATCCTCCTTGTGCTCCTGGCCGGGCGTGCGCAGATGCACGTGCGGATCGATGAAGGCCGGCAGGGCGGTGCAGCCGGCGCCGTCGATCGACCTCGACGCCGGACGGGGCGTCGAGCGCGTCGCCGAGCGCGGCGATCTCGCCGCCGCGCACGAGGATGTCGAGGCGCGTGTCGAGGCCCTCGCCGGGATCGAGCACGCGGGCGCCGCGCACGAGCACGTCCGCGCCGGGACCGGCGGCCTGCGATCAGCCGCCCTGGCTCGCGTCCGCTCACGCCGCCGCCTCTCCGCCGGCGAGCACGTCGTAGAGCACCGCCATGCGCACCACGAGGCCGGCGCGCACCTGCTGGGTCACGAGCGAGGCGGCCGAGTCGGCGACCTCGTCGCTGATCTCGACGCCGCGGTTCATCGGGCCCGGGGTGCATGACGACCTGCCCGGGCCGCAGCCGCTCGGCGTTGATGCCCCAGCGCAGCGTGTACTCGCGCAGGTTCGGCACGTAGGCCTCGCCCGGCAGCATGCGCTCGCGCTGCATCCGCAGCACGTAGACCACGTCGGCGGCCGCGATGTCGGCGATGTCGTGCGAGACGGAGACGCCCGTGGCCTCGATGCCGCGCGGGATCAGCGAGGGCGGCCCGATCAGCGTGACGTGTGCGCCGCAGGCGAGCAGCAGCGCCAGGTTCGAGCGGGCCACGCGCGAGTGCAGCACGTCGCCGACGATCGCGACGTGCACTCCCTCGACGCGCCCGAGCGCGGCGCGCATCGCGTAGAGGTCGAGCAGGCTCTGCGTCGGGTGCTGGTGCGCGCCGTCGCCGGCGTTGACGACGGACGCGCGGGTGTAGTGCGTCGCGAGCGCGGCCGCCCCGACCTGCGCGTGGCGGATGACCACGACGTCGGGCCCGTAGGCGTCGAGCGTCAGCAGCGTGTCCTTGAGCGTCTCGCCCTTCTCGACCGACGAGCCGCTCGACTTCAGCGAGATCGTGTCGGCCGAGAGCCGCTTGGCCGCGAGCTCGAACGACGACGAGGTCCGCGTCGAGGCCTCGAAGAAGACGCTCAGCACGGTGCGGCCGCGGAGCGTCGGCAGCTTCTTGACCTCGCGCTCGGCGACCGCCTCGAAGCTGGCGGAGAGCTCGAGCAGGCGCTCGATCGTCGCGCGATCGAGATCCTCGCTCGAGAGCAGGTGGCGCGTCCCGCGCGCGGCGGTCGCGACGGGCTCGAGCAGCGATGCGCTCATGCGGCACCCCGCTCGAGCACGACCTCGTCCGCGGCGTCGTCCTCGCCGAGGTGGACGCGCACCCGCTCGGCGCGCGAGGTGGGCAGGTTCTTGCCGACGACGTCGGCGCGGATCGGGAGCTCGCGGTGCCCGCGGTCGCAGAGCACCGCCAGGCGCACGCGGGCCGGGCGCCCGTAGTCGAAGACCGCCTCGATCGCGGCGCGCACCGTGCGCCCGGTGTAGAGGACGTCGTCGACGATCACCACGGTCGCGCCGTCGAGCGGGAAGTCGAGCTGCGAGGCCTTGACGACCGGCTGCGGATGGGCCCGCGTCTCGCCGCCGCGCGCAGGCTCATGTCGTCGCGGTAGAACGTGATGTCGAGCGCGCCGACCGGCACCTCGACGCCGCCGATCTCGGCCAGCAGCGTTGCCAGCCGCCGCGCGAGCGTGACGCCGCGCGTGTAGATGCCGACGAGCACCAGGCGGTCGAGCGTCTCGCCTTCGCGCTCGACGATCTCGTGGGCCATGCGGCGCAACGTGCGACCGATCTGCTCGGCGTCGAGCAGGACGGTGGGCGCCGTGGAGGCAGGGGAGGACACTCGTTCAGCTCCTTTCCGGGCTCACTGGCCGCGGCATTAAAGGGACTGGCGTGCGACGCGAGGTGCGCCGCTCACGGAGGCTAGCAGGAGGGGTCGCCGCAGCGCCGGGGCGCCGCGGCGGCCGTCGCTCCGTCGTCAGATGCCGATGGTGAGGTTCGCGACGAATCCGTGCTCGACGCTCCCGGTCACGGTCGCGAGCTGGTGGATCGCCCTGTCGTCGCTGAAGACGTTGTCGGTCGACAGCGAGGTCTGCGCGAGGTTGCTCAGGCTGCCCGCGTATCCGCTGGTCGCGTAGACCTTCCGGCAGACCGCCTGCGGCAGCGCGATCTGCGACGTCTTGACGATGGGCCCGTTGGCGACGGCCTTGGCGACCGACGAGTAGACCTCGAAGTGAATGTGGGGCCAGCGGCCCGAATAGCAGGCGGGGAAGATCGTCCTGAACCAGGCTTTCCCCTCGCCGTCCGTCGCCGCGATTCCGCGGAGGTAGTTCTCGTCCTCGACCCCGGACGAGTACATCGAGTACCTGCCCGAGCGGTCGCAGTGCCAGAGGTACACGGCAAGTCCGGAGAGCGGCGCATAGTCGTCCGAGGCATCTGTCACCGCCAGGTTGACGCGCAGAGGCACGCCCTTGGCGAGTGTCCGGCTGTCGCCGAAGCTGCGGCGGATGTCATGACGGACGATCCCGGAGTCGTCGAGCACGTCGACGCCGTTCGAGCCGTCGCCCGGGTAGGGGCCGCCGGTCTCGTCGGGTACCTCCGCGGTCGGCGTCGCCGCCGGCGCATTCGACGCGCCGAGCGTCGCGAGGATGGTGGCCACGCTCCCGGCGCCGAAGATCCGCAGCGCATCGCGCCGCGTGGCGAGCCTGACCAGGTCCTCGTGAAGGCCGTCGCCGTGGTCGTGGTGTTCCTGATATGCGGTCTCGGTTGTCATGTCCGCAAACGTAGGCCGCGAGTGTGAGAAACGGCTAAGCGTCTCCTCTGAGTCCGCTTATGCCCGGCGCACGATCGCCGCCGGCGCGACCGGGCACGACGCGCGCCTACTCGAAGTAGGTGTCCTCGTGGCGGTAGGGCGGGGCGCAGCAGCACAGGAAGCGGAGCTCGTCGTCGCCCAGCGCCGTGATCTCGTGCCAGGCGCCGGGCGGGATGGCGACCGTCTCGCCGGGGCCGAGCTCGGTGCGCTCGCCGTTCAGCTCCATCTCGGCCCGGCCGGCCGTGATGAAGTAGATCTCCTCGGTGTCGGCGTGGTAGTGGCGCTGCGTCCGGCCGCCGGGCGGGAGTCGCGCCTCGGCCAGGCTCTGCAGCTTCGTGCCGCCGGTCGGGAGGCCGAAGAGCTCGCGGATCGTCGAGCCGTCCTTCGTCGTGAACGGCTCCGCGGTGTGGAGCGAGCGAGTTTCCATCTGGCTGTGGAGATTAGGCTCTCGGTGCATGGCAGGCGATCACGGAGAAGCCGCTCGAGCTCCGCCGGAGCGACGCCATCGATCTCGGCTACGCGATCGACTTCCACATCCTCCTGCGCGCGATCGACGAGACGATGCCGGAGGACGCGATCCTGTATCTCGAAGGCGACGCGACTGCGCCGGCCCTCGCCGAGTTCCTGCGCGAGCACGAGGCGATCGACCGGCGGGAGCTCGTCGCGAACGCGGACGGGAAGGTGGTCACGTTCCACCTGCCAGTGGCCGACGGCAACCTCGGCGAGCTCCGCGCTCTGGCCGAGAACTACGCGGCGCCCGAGGTCGCGTTCCACCTCGCCGTCTACCGTGGCGACGAGGTCCTGCTGTGGGCGCACGACGCCGGCGACGGCTCGCTGCTGCTCGCGCGCTCGCTGCCGGACGCCACGGTCGACCGCATGCGAATGGCGCTCGGCAACTCGCTCAGGCCGTATCCGCGCCACAGCTTCTTCGCGCTATTCCGCTCTCGCAACAAGTAGCTGCCAGCGCAGCATCGTGGCGAGCGGGGGCTCCGCGGAGGCGGCTTCGTGCTCGAGGCGCTCGGCCGCTGCGGCGACCTGCTGCTCCGGCAGGAGGTGGATCGTCGAGAGGTGCCGGTTGCGCAGCTGCTCGGCCGCGTGCCGGCGGGTGACGGAGCCGTCCTGCTCGAACGTCCGGAGCTGCACGTCGGCGAAGCCCGCCGCGGTCAGCTCGCTCGCGAGCGTCTCGGCCGATGGGAAGCGCTCGAGGTCGATCGTGGGGAGGTCGGGCAGGTACGGGCGCAGGTGGTGGCCCGTGAAGTGCTCCGGCGCGAACGTCCAGATGAAGACGCGACCCTCGGGCGCGAGCACACGGCGCACCTCGCTCAGCGCGAGCTCTCGCCGCTCACCGAGCGTGTGGACGACGAGGCGCATCGTGACCGCGTCGAACCAGCCCTTGCGGAACGGCAGGGCATCGGCCTGCGCAAGCCGGAACGCGGCGCCGCGCACGCGCCGCTCGCGCGCCTTGGCGAGCATCGGCTCGGAGGCGTCCACCCCCCACGCCCGCACGCCCAGGCGCTCGACCGCGGCCGCGATCAGCGCGCCCGTACCGCAACCGACGTCGAGCAGCCGCGTAGCGGCGCCGAGACCGGACGCGACGGTGAACTCGAACTGCTCGGCGAGCTGATCCTCTTTCCCGCGCAGCTCGTCGTAGCGCTCCGCCATCGAGTCGAAGATCGACCGCGGCGTGCTGCCGTCGAGATCAGTACTCGAGCTCGTCGGCTTCATCCGCGTCCTCGTCGAGCAGCGCCGCCTGCGCCGCGCCGACGAGTTCCGACTCGACCAGGACCCGGCACGGGCCATCGTGCGGCGACCCGCCGAGCTCTCCCTCGGCCCCCTCGAGCCGCGCGGTGATGCCGGCACCCGCCAGCGTCCGCAGGATCGAGTCGGCCTCTGCGCCATCGCCCGCGACGGCGATCGTCACCAGTCCGTGAGTCATGGAGCCCTCTCTTCTTCCGGGTGCGCACCCCCGCGCCGCAACTCGGGCGCTCCGCGCTCCGGCAGCGGGAGCTCGATGGTATCGAAGTCGCGCGGAACGACGGTGTTCGCGAACACCGCCCGCGCCTCGTCCTTGATCATGCGCGGCGTCGAGCGCGAGCCCAGATGTGTCAGCGCGAGCATCTTCACCTCGCTCGCGGAGGCGAGCTCGGCGGCCTCGGCGGCCGTCGAGTGACGGGTCTCGAGCGCACGCGCGCGATCCTCCGAGGAGAAGCTCGCCTCGTGCACCAGCAGGTCGGCGCCGAGCGCGGCCCGGCGCACCGAGGCGCACGGGCGCGTGTCGCCGCTGAAGACGAGCGTGCGCCCTCGCCGCGCAGGTCCGACGACCGCACCCGGCGCGATCGTCGACCCGTCCGCCGCCGTGACGCTCATGCCGCGCTGCAGCTCGCCGAAGGCGGGGCCCTCGGGCACGCCCAGGCGCCGCGCCTCGTCGACGTCGAACTGCCCGGGCCGCTCGTCCTCGCTGAGCTCCCAGGCCACGGCCGGGCCGCGGTGGTCGACGCCGTGCGCGATCAGGCGGTAGCCGTCGCCGGGCACCTCGTCGCCGATGCCGAGCTCGCGCGCGTGCAGCGGGAACCCGAGCCGGCCGACGATCGGCGCGAACACCGTCAGCAGGTCGCCGAGCCCGGACGGTCCGTAGAGCTCGAGTCCCTGCTCGCGCCCGCGCAGGTCGTACGTCTTGAGCAGACCCGGCAGACCCAGCACGTGGTCCGCGTGGTAGTGGCTGAAGAGCACAACGTCGAGGTCGACGAGGCCGATCCGAGAGCGCAGCAACTGGCGCTGCGTCCCCTCGCCGCAGTCGAGCAGGATGCGATCGCCGCCACGCCGGATCAGCGTCGCGGCAGGCGCGCGGCGGGCCGTAGGCGTCGAGCCCGCGGTGCCCAGGAAGACGACGTCCAGGTCCACCGGACCGAGTGTACGACGCGGCGTGCGGCCAGAGGCGCCGGGTCAGCCGGCGACGCGCAGCACGGCACGGCCGTCCGTGACCTCGCCACCGCCGTTGAGCGCGTGCAGCCGCGCCCGGCGCAGTGCGCCCGCCGAGGCGGGCAGGGGCACCAGCTCGGTCAGGATCGGCAGCGCGCGGCCGATGAAGCCGGCGACGTCGCCGTCGTAGAAGCCCGCGCTCTCCTCGATCGCGTCGGCGAGATCGAGCGAGACGAGCCTGCCGGTCCAGGGAGCGCTCCCGCCCTCGCCGCCGCCAGCGAGCACGCGCAGCGCGCTCATGGCAGCACCAGCCGCTGACCCGGCACGATCAGGGCGCTCTCGAGCGCGTTGGCGTCGGCGATCGCCTGGACGTGGGACTGCGCGTCCCCGCCGTACTCGGAGCCGGCGATGGCCCACAGCGTCTCGCCGGGCTGGACGACGTGCTCGCGGGCCGGGTGTGCGCCCGAGGACGAGCCCGGCAATGCCAGGAGCGCGAGGGCGAAGATGCAGACGATCACGCAGAGCGCGGAGGCCCTGCGGCGGATGTGGGGCGAAGCGAACATGTGTTCGATGATAGAGCGAACGCATGTTCGTGTCAAGGGCGGAATGCGAACGCCCACCCCCGCGTTAGTACATCCGACATGAGCGATATCAGGACTACCATCCTCCCCCTCGTCCCTCTCGACGACGGTGTGATCCTTCCGAACATGGCGATCGCGATCGCGATCACCAGCGACGAGGCACGCGCCGCCGTCGATGACGCATTGGCCACGGACGGCCCGCCCCGGGTCGTCATCGCCACCCGCCGCAACGGCGTCTTCTCCAAGATCGGCGTGGTCGCCGAGCTCGATGGCCAGCCGGCCATGCTGCCCGGCGGCGTCTACGGCGCCACGATCCGCGCGCTGCACCGTGCCGAGCTCGGCACGGGCCAGGGCGAAGGGCCCGGCGGCGCACTCCGCATCGAGGTCACCGAGCACCCCGACTCGACCGAGGTCAGCGAGCACGCGCACGAGCTCGCACGCGAGTACCGCATCGTCATCGAGGAGATCCTCGAGGCGCGCGGCGCGAGCGGCATCGTCGCGTTCCTGCGCACCATCGACCACCCCGGCGCGCTCGCGGACACCGCGGGCTACTCGCCCGACCTGTCGCTCGAGCGCAAGATCGAGCTGCTCGAGACGCTCGACGTCGAGATCCGGCTCGAGCGCGCCCTGTCGTGGGCGCGTGACACGCTGGCCGAGATCGAGCTGCGCCGGAAGATCCGCGACGACGTCGCGGAGGACATGGACAAGTCGCAGCGCGAGTACGTGCTGAGGCGCCAGCTCGACGCCATCCGCAAGGAGCTCGGCGACGAGGACGGCGGCGACGACACCGAGCGCTATCGCGAGCGGATCGCCGAGACGCCCCTCTCCGACGAGGCGCGCAAGGAGGCCGAGCGCGAGCTCGGCCGTCTGCAGAGCACCGGCCCGGGCCACCCCGAGGCCTCCACCATCCGCACCTACCTCGACTGGCTGCTGTCGCTGCCGTGGGGCAAGGAGTCGGAGGATCAGGACGACGTCGCAGCCGCGGGCGCAGTGCTCGAGGCCGACCACGCCGGCCTGGAAGAGGTCAAGGACCGCATCCTCGAGTACCTGGCGGTGCGCAGTTTCCGGCGCAAGCGCGAGATCGAGGACGAGGGCGGCGGAGCCATCCTCTGCCTGGTCGGGCCCCCCGGCGTCGGCAAGACGTCGCTCGGCGAGTCGATCGCCCGTTCGCTCGGACGCGAGTTCGTGCGCATGAGCCTCGGCGGCATCCGCGACGAGGCCGAGATCCGCGGTCACCGCCGCACCTACATCGGCGCACTGCCGGGCCGCCTCGTGCGCGCCCTGCGGGACGCCGGCACCATGAACCCGGTGATCCTCCTCGACGAGGTGGACAAGCTCGGCGCCGACTGGCGCGGAGACCCGTCGTCCGCCCTGCTCGAGGTGCTCGATCCGGCGCAGAACTCCACGTTCCGCGACCACTACCTCGACCTCAAGGTCGACCTCTCGAAGGTGCTCTTCATCGCCACGGCGAACGTCGCCGAGCAGATCCCCGAGGCGCTCTACGACCGCCTCGAGGTCATCCGCATCGACGGCTACACCGAGGACGAGAAGGTCGCCATCGCGGGCCGCTACCTCGTGCCGAGGGCCGAGCGCCGCAACGGGCTCCGGCCGGAGGAGGTCGTGATCGAGGACGAGGCGCTGCGGCGCATCGTCACCGAGTACACGCGCGAGGCCGGCGTCCGCAACGTCGAGCGCCTGATCCAGAAGGTGCTGCGCAAGACCGCCAAGAAGCTCGCAGAGGGAGCCGAGACGCCGGTCACCGTCGTCGCCGGCGACCTGCGCGAGTTGCTGGGCCGCCCGCGGCCCGACGTCGACATGGCCCGGCGCGAGCCGGTCGCCGGCGTCGCCACGGGTCTCGCAGTGACCGGCTCCGGCGGCGACGTGCTCGTCGTCGAGGCCACCGAGATGGCCGGCAAGGGGCTCACCCTGACCGGTCAGCTGGGCGACGTCATGAGCGAGTCGGCGACCATCGCCCTCTCGTACGTGCGCTCGCACGGCGATCTGCTCGGCATCGACGTGGCGGCGCTCGCCGACCGCGAGGTGCACGTCCACGTGCCGGCCGGCGCGATCCCCAAGGACGGACCGTCCGCCGGGGTCACGATGACCGTCGCGCTCGTTTCGCTCATGTCCGGGCGGGCGGTGCGCGCCGATGTCGGCATGACGGGCGAGGTCACGCTCCAGGGCCGCGTGCTCCCGGTCGGCGGCATCAAGCAGAAGGTGCTTGCCGCTCACCGGGCCGGGCTCACCGACGTGATCCTGCCCGCGCGCAACGGCGGCGACCTCGACGAGCTCCCCCAGAGCGTCCTCGAGGCCGTGCGCTTCCACCTCGTCGATCACGTCGACGAGGCCCTCGCGGTGGCGCTCGAGCCGGCGCCCGCCGCGATCGCCTAGCGCGAGGCGACTCCTGACCGCCGGCGCTCTCCGCAAAGGAGAACGCCGGCGGTCAGCGAACGCCTTTCCCGATGAAGACCCTCTTCTCTTTCGTCGGGTTCGTGGTTGTGATGATCCTGCTCGCGTCCACGGGCGTGGTGAAGGGCGATGCCTGCCTCTCCAACGTGGGCTGTGTTGGCGCGAATGGCTCGGGAATCACGTTCCACTCGCCGGACACGGTCACGTCTACGACCCCCTGATCCGGGTGGCGAGTCCATTCGGACGCGCCGCTCGAGTCTCGCCCGCCGCGGACGAGGTCTGGCACATCGGGCGCGGACCGGCGACCAAGAGCCCGCTCTGGCGGGTCGGCTGCTGGCTGATCGGCCTCGCCGCCATCGCCGTCGGCCTGCGCTTCGTGGTCTGGGTGCTCGGCGGCTCGGCGCCCTTCGAGCTGCTGGTCTCCGGCTGGCTGCTCACGCTGCTCGTGATCGGCTGCCTGATGACGGTGCCCTACGGGCTCTCGCGCCTGCGCGGCGCCGAGCCGTACGCGCCGCCGCGCGACGCGTTCGTGGTCATCCCCCAGAAGCTCTCGACGGTGCTCTGGGTGATGATCATCTGGCGCTCCCTGCTGTCCGTGGGCGACGAGGTCATGACGCGCATCTGGAACGTCGCGATCCGCCGCTGGCGGGCGTCCCACGCCCCGCCCCCGCCGCCCGATCCGCTCGAGGCCGAGATCCAGCACTCGATCGACAACGACCCCGGCTGGTGGCCGAGCGGCCGCTGAGCCCGCTTCAGAGCCGGACGATGTGCGCCTCGACCGCCGCATCCGGCCCGATCGTCAGCTCGGCATAGGAGTGCCAGCGGGCGCGCCGGCGCTCGGTCGGCGAGCCCGGATTGAGCAGCAGGAGCCCGTCGCGGTCCTCGCAGACCGGCTGGTGGCTGTGGCCGAAGCAGACGACGCGAGCGCCCGGGAAGTGGGCGCGCAGCCGCGCGCGGCGGTCGCGCTCGGGCCCGGAGTCGTGCACGAGCGCGATCGCCACCCCGCCGATCTCGACCGTCTGCTCGACGGGCAGCCGCGCGGCCACGTCCCAGCCGTCGCAATTGCCGGCGACACCGTCGAGCGGAGCGAGCGCCGCGAGCTCGTCGAGCAGCGCGACATCGGTCACGTCGCCGGTGTGCAGGATGCGATCGGCCCGCGCGCACGCGGCCAGCAGGGCAGGCGGCAGCGGACTCCGGCGCCGCGGCCCGAGGTGCGTATCGCCCGTGACGACGACGTGGATCGGCGTCACGCGATGCGGCACGAGGTCACGCGGTCGCCCGCGCCCACCCGCCGTGCCGTGTCATCGCCGCCGCCGCCGTCGAGGTAGTCGGCGCCCTTGCCGCCGGTCAGCCCGTCGGCGCCGTCGCCGCCGTGCAGCACGGCTCCCCGGACGCCCGCGGTCAGCTTGTCGGCGCCCGAGCCGGCGAACACGACCTCGACCGTCTTGAGGAGGTTGTCGCCCTCGCCCTTGGCCCCGTCGTTGGCGCCGCTGCCGAGCGTGATGGTGAGCTTGGCGGTGCGCCCGCGATAGTCGACGGTGTCGGTGCCCGGTCCGCCGTCCACCCGGTCGCCGCCGTCGGCAGCCTGACCCTGGTTGAAGCGGTCGCGGCCCTTCCCGCCCGTCTCGCGGTCGTCGCCGGCCCCGCCCACGAGCGCGTCGTCGCCGTCGCCGCCCGCGAGCGTGTCATCGCCGCCGGCCCCGCTCAGGCGATCCGCTCCGGCGGCGCCCGAGAGCGAGTCGTCGTCGGCGCCGCCGTTCAGCTCGTCCGCGCCCGCGCCGCCGTTGAGCGAGTCGAAGCCGTCGCCGCCGTCGACGTCGTCGGCGCCCTTGCCGCCCGCCACGGTGTCGTCGCCCGAGCCGCCGCGCACGTCGTCGTTGCCGTCGCCGCCGGCGAGGACGTCGTCGCGGAAGCCGCCGTCGATCGTGTTGGCGCCGCCGTTGCCCGTCAGCTTGTCGGCGTAGTCGGAGCCGAGGAGATCCTCGAAGCCCTTGAGGGTGTCGACTGCGGATGCGCCGCCCTCGTCGAGCGAGATGGCAGTGCCGCGGGCCAGGTCCGCGTCCACACCGGGCAGGTCGATGCCGTGCGAGACCGTCGAGAAGTCCGCGGTGTCCTCGCCCGCGCCGCCGTCGAGGCTGTCGGCGCCGTCACCGCCGTCGAGGTCGTCGTCACCGGCGAGGCCCGTCACCACGTCGTTGCCGGCGCTGCCGACCAGGTAGTTGTCGTCGCTCGTGCCGGTGATCGTGTCGTTGCCGGATCCGCCGGTCGCGTCCTCGATGTCCGCGGCGATCGCGTCGTGCTCGCCGGCGGCGCCCCCGGTGCCGGTGGCTCCGAGGGTCACGACGACCGCCTGCGTGCGATCGGAGTAGTCGACCGCGTCCTCGCCGGCACCACCGGCGACGGTGTCGTCGCCGGGGCCCGGGGTGAGCGTGTCGTCGCCGGCGCCGCCGAGGAGCGAGTCGTTCGCCTGGCCGCCGACGATGGCCTCGAGCGCGAGCAGGCTGTCGAGCTCGTTCGCCTGACCGTCGTTGCGCTGGCCGTCGAGCGACAGCGCGACGGGCAGCGTCCGCCCGGCATAGGACGCCGTGTCGAAGCCGTCCCCGCCGTCGACGACGTCCGACCCGTCGGCCACGTCGTCGAGACCGGAAGCCGAGCCGGGCTGGTCGATCTCGTCGTCGGCCGGCCCCGCCGCGCGCGGTGTCGTCACCGGCGCCGGGGTCGATCGTGTCGTCGCCGGGACCGCCGTCCAGCGTGTCCGCGCCGGTTCCGCCCGTGACGGTGTCCGCGCCCGCGCCGCCGTTCACGGCGTCGTTGCCGGCCCCGCCGTCGAACGTGTCGTCGGCGCCCGTGCCGGTCAGCGTGTCGTTGCCCGCGCCGCCGGTCGCGCCCTCGATGTCGCTCGCGACGTTGTCGTTCTCGCCGGCCTGGCCGTTGTCGGCCTTGCCGTCGAAGAGGACGGCCACCGCCACCGTGCGTCCGGAGTAGTCGACCGTGTCGCTCCCGTCGCCGCCCGAGAGCACGTCGCTGCCGTTGGCCGGAGCGGCCTCGTCGAGCGAGTCGTCGCCGTCGCCGCCCGCGACGTTGTCGTTGCCCGGGCCGCCGGTCAGCGTGTCGCCGCCACGGCCGCCGGTGACGACGTCGTTGCCCGGGCCCGCGTCGAGCACGTTGTCGCGCAGATTCCCCGCCAGCGTGTCGTTGCCCGATCCGCCGACGATGTCCTCGACGTCGGTGCCGATGCGGTCGCCCTCACCCGCCGCGCCGTCGTCGGCGAGCCCGTTGAGACTTGCGCCGACCGCTCCGGTGCGGTCGTCGTAGCTGACGACGTCCTCACCCGGACCGCCCGCGAACGCGTCCGCTGCCGCGCCGCCGCGCAGCGTGTCGTCGCCGTCCCCGCCGTTCAGCGTCACCGGGATGTCGAGCGGGTTGCCGAGATCCGCGCCGTCGCCGCCGAACTCGAGGTCGTCGTCCCCCGACAGGCCCGTCACGCTCAGGCGCTCGGTCGCGCTCCAGGTCACGTCCGGGGCGACGTCGCCGTCGAGGTCGGCTCCGAGCGTCCCGCCGAGCACCACGTTGTCCTCGTCGGGAAGCCGGATGTCGAGCGTGTCCGCGGCACCCGCGAGCGCGGCGTCGAGCGCCGTCACCGACTCGTCCGGCCGCGCGAAGAGGCCGCCGGTGAGGTCGACGACGAGGACGTCGGCCGAGGCGCTGCCGACGGCGTTGATCTGCGCCGTGTTCGTCAGCGTGGACGTCCCGCACAGGGCGGCCGCACCGGCGCCGACGCCATAGGTCAGCGCGCCGTCCGCGTCCTGCGAGAGCGTGACGGTGCCGTCGCCGGCCGCGAACGTGAGCGTCGCCGTGCCGTTCACGCCGCCGGTGTGGATGCAGGTCGCCGCCTGCGCGCCGGGCGCAAGCGCGAGGACACCGAACACTCCGAGCACTGCCGCGCGCATCGCGCGCCGTCGCCTGTCGGGCATGATCCCCCCTCGCCGGTCCGCGGCCGAGCCTACAGGGGGCCGAGCGCGCCGCGCAACCGCGACGCCTACGCGAAGTCGCCGAGGAAACGGCCGTCGCGCTGGATCAGCTTCCCGTCGGCGTAGACCTCGCCGCCGTCGCGCAGATCGCACACGAGGTCCCAGTGCAGGGCGCTCTGATTGGTTCCGCCGGTCACGGCGTAGGAAGCGCCCAGCGCCATGTGCACCGTGCCTCCGATCTTCTCGTCCAGGAGCGTGTCGAGCGTCGGCGACAGGATCGCCTCGTTGAGGCCGAACGCGAACTCGCCGAGCGTGCGCGCACCCGCGTCCGTGTCGAGCGCCGCGTTGAGGAATCCCCCGCCGCTCTCGGCCTCTGCCTCGACGCAGCGCCCGCCCACGAAGCGCAGACGCGCGCCCTCGACGCGCTGGCCGCCCCAGGCCGACGGCATCGCGAACGTCACGACGCCCTCCGTGGCGTTCTCGTGCGGGCCCGTGAAGACCTCGCCGTCGGGGAGGTTGTGGCGGCCGGAGGCGCTGATCCAGCGCCGGCCGCCGGCGCGCACGCGCAGGTCGGTGCCCTCGGCCACGATGCGCAGCTCGTCGACGTTCGCGAGCCGCGAGACGAGCTGGTCCTGCCGCTCGCCCTGGGCCCGCCAGGCCACCACGGGATCGGGCTGATCGAGCTTGAGCGCGCGCCCCAGCAGCTCGCGGTAGCCGTCGAGCGAGAGGCCCGCGGCCTGCGCGTAGGCGGCGGTCGGGTACTGCGCGCCGCACCACGCGGCCTCGCCGCGGGCGTCGCGGTCGACCAGCACGTGCACCGCGCGCAGGCGGCCCGTCTCGACGGCCGCGGCGCGCGCCGGGTCGACGTGCGCGAGCTGCTCGACGTTCGCGAGCGCGAGCAGCGTCACGCGGCAGTCCACGCGCTCGTACCACGTGAGCTTCAGCGGATCGGCCTCGCCCAGCACGTCGCTCGCCGCGCACTCGGCCTTGGCCTCGATCCAGCCGTCCGGCATCAGCTGCACGCTCGGATGGCCCGACGCCTCGAGGACGCGACGGTGGACCGCGCGCGCCAGCGACTCGGCGGCCTCGCCCGCCTCGATCAGCACGGTCTGCCCGGAGCGGACGGCGAGGGCGTGCTCCACGATCACGCGCGCATAGAGGTCGTCGAACGGATCCATCAGACCAGCAGCTTTCCGTCGCTCAGCAGTGGCTCGCCGTCGGCGTCGATGCGGCCGCCGCGACGCAGGTCGCAGATCAGGTCCCAGTGGATCGCCGACTGGTTCTCGCCGCCGAGCATCGGGAACGAGCGGCCCAGCGCGAGGTGGCACGTGCCGCCGATCTTCTCGTCGAAGAGGGTGGAGCCGACCGCGCGCTGCACCATCTCGTTCGTGCCGATCGCGAACTCGCCGACGCGCCGCGCGCCCTCGTCGGTGTCGATGCGGGCGATCAGCTCCTGCTCGCCGAGCGCGGCGGACGCCTCGACGACGACGCCGCCCTCGAAGCGCAGCCGCACGTCGCGATATGTCCGGCCGCTCTGCAGCGACGGCACGTCGAACAGGATCTCGCCCTCGACGCCGCCCAGGGGCGGGCAGCAGAAGACCTCGCCGTCGGGCAGGTTCGCCTCGCCCGCGCACGACTCCCACGCACGGCCCTCGACGTTCACCCTCAGGTCCGTGCCGGCCGACACGACGCGCAGCTCGCGCACCTCCGCGAGCCGGTCGATCAGCCGCTTGTGGCGCTCGCTGAGCGCACGCCAGGCGGCCACCGGATCGGGCTCGTCGAGCAGCAGCGCGGAGTAGACGAACTGTTCCCAGGCGTGCGTGCCCATACGCGCGGTCTGCGCTCCCAGCGCGGTCGGGAACGCGGCGCCGACCCACCGCAGCTCGCCCGCGGCCTCGCGCTCGTCGTGGCGGCGCAGCCACGGCGCGCGGGCCCGCGCCAGCGCGGCGTCGCGCGCGCTCGCGATCCCGGCGCGCTCCGCCGTGTTGCCCGAGGCCCAGACGAAGAGCCAGCGGTCGAACTGCTCCGCGGCCTCGACCTCCGCGGGATCGAGGAAGGCGACCTGCTCGTCGCTGCCGAAGCGCAGGAGGTCGGCGCGCGCCCACTCGGGCTGCATCTCGACGCTCACACGCGCGCCGCGCCGCCACGCCTCGCGCGCAGCTGCGAGCGCCAGGGGCGCTCCCAGCGGCGGCGTCGAGATGTGCACGCGGTGCGACTCGTCGATCCCGAGCGAGTGCTCGCAGATCAGCTGCGCGTAGCGGACGAGCCGCGGGTCGCTCATGCGAGCGCACCCTCGACGGCGCGCCAGAGGCGCTCGGCGCCGAAACGCACGGGGTCGTCGCAGACCAGGCCGGTCTCGGCCTCGACGGCCGCGATCGCCGCGCGCGCGTCCTCGTCGCTCGCGATCGTGCGCGTCGAGAGCGCGATCGCGACGACCGGAGCCGGCCGCAGCGGGGTGGTCAGGCGCAGCAACAGGTCGGCGAGCTCGAGCAGCGGCGGGATCACCGGGCCCGGCGGCCCGCCGCGATCCTCGAGGTCGACGCGCTCGGCGCCGGCCTCGTGCACGAGCACGAGTGCGTGCGGCGTCGAGCCGTGCAGGAGCCCGAGCGTGACGCCCGAGTAGAGCGGGTGCAGGATCGCGCCCTGGCCCTCCACGAACAGCAGATCGCCGCGCTCGGCGCCCTCGAGCACGAGCCGCTCGGCGGCGCCCGCGACGTAGTCGGCGATCACGTGGTCGACGGCGATGCCCCAGCCCGCGATCGAGATGCCGATCTGCCCGGTCGGCACGAAGACCGCGCGCTCGCCGGCTGCCCTGGCGGCAGCGGTGAGCTCGAGCGTGACCGTCATCTTGCCGATCGCGCAGTCCGTGCCGACGGTGTGCACGATGCGCGCCGGGACGCCGAGGCCGGCGCCGCTCGGCGTCGAGAGGCCGTCGGGGACGCGGCGGACGTCGCGCAACTCGAGCCCGCCCGCCGCAGCGGCGGCGACCAGGTCGGGATCGCGGCCGAGCTCGTCGTGCAGCCCGGCCTCGACGTGCAGGCCGAGCGCGAGCGCCTCGAGCAGCGCCTCCTTCCATTCCGGCGGCAGCTTGCCTCCCGCGGGCGCGACGCCGATCGCCAGGCACTGCGCGCCGCGCGCGGCCGCCTCCGCGACCGTGGCGACGATCGGCACCGGCTTGTTCGCATAGGGCACGACCTCGTTCACGAGCTGCCCGGCGTGCATCGAATCGACGACGGCCACGACCTCGCGCTCGCCGTAGCGGATGAGGCCGTGCGCGGCCTTGCCGTTCGACGTGTGCAGCCAGGCCTCGGCGAAGACCGCGACGCGCTCGCTCACCCGAGTGGCTCCACGCCGAGGCCGGGTCGCTGCGAGAGGACGATGCGGCCGTCTTCGAGCCCGAGCCCCTCGGCCGGGTCGTCCGAGATCAGCAGATGCCCGTCGAGATCGACGAAGTCGCAGAGCGACGCGATCTGGGCCGCCGCCGAGATGCCGACGGAGCTCTCGATCATGCAGCCGAGCATGACGACGAGGCCGAGCGCGCGTGCCGCGTGCACCATGCGCACGGCCTCGCGGATGCCGCCGGTCTTCGCGAGCTTGAGATTCACGCCGTCGGCGTAGGTGGCCACGTCGGCCACGTCGCGCAGGGTGTGACAGCCCTCGTCGACGACGAGCGGGATGCCGCTCGCGGCGTCGCGTAGCGCACGGAACGCGTCGCGCTCGCCGTCCGGGAACGGCTGCTCGATCAACTCGACGCCGAGCTCGACGAGCGTCGGCACGAGGCGGCGCGCCTCGTCGAGGTTCCAGCCCTCGTTCGCGTCGACCCGCAGCGGCAGGTCGCAGACGGCGCGGATCGCATGCAGCCGCTCGAGATCGCCCTCGCCGCCCAGCTTGATCTTGAGCCGCCGGTAGCCCGCCTCGGCTGCCCTGCGGGCGCGGTCGGCCGTGCCCTCGATCGAGTCGATGCCGATCGTGTACGACGTCTCCGGCGTGCGGTCCGCGAGCCCGAGCAGGCGCCAGGTCGGCTGCCCGACGAGCTTGCCGACGAGGTCGTGGAGCGCGCACTCGACCGCGCAGCAGCCCACGACCGACCCGCCCCGCGCGCGCAGTCGCGTCTCGATCGCCTCGAGCGCGAACGGGTCGTCGCCGAGCGCGTCGCCGGCGCCGTCGATGAACGCGCGGCATGCCTCGACCGACTCGCTGTAGCGATCGTCGGGAGCGCCCTCGCCGCGGCCGACGTGCCCGCCGTGGCGGATCTCGGCCCAGACGACCTCCTCGGAGACGGTCGTGCCGCGCGCGATCGTGAACGTCTCCGCGAGCGTGAGCGTGCGGACGCCGCTGGAGATCTCCATCGCGCAGCACGCTAGACGATCGCGGCGTGCGCCCGCGACGGGTCGTGGGGCGATCCCGGGGCGCCCCTAGGGCAGCTCGTACGCCCCGATGGCCGGCGGGTCGGCGCGCTTGGCGCCCGTGCGGTCGGTGTCGGGCGTGCCGTTCGGCGTACCGCCCGCGAGCAGCGCCTTCGAGGCCGCCGTCGGACGCCCGTCGGCATCCAGGTGGGGATTGCCGGTGCGATCGCCGCGGCAGCCGCTGCCGCTCACGATCACGTTCGAGAACGTGCGGGCGACGTCGCACAGCGCGTGCTTCTGCCGGCCCAGGATGTTGTTGCCCACGAGCGGGCGCTCCGACCTCGGGACATTCGCGTACTCGTCGGCGAGCACGATCGCGGCGATGTTCGCGGACACGATCGTGTTGTTCACGATCGCCACGCGGGTCGCCAGCGGAACGGAGGACGAAGCCGGCTGACGCACGTTGATCGCGAAGAACATGTCCTTGTTCGAGCCCGTGAAGACGCTCGAGGTGACGGTCACGTCGTGCACCGCTCCCGCGTCGCCGGCGCGCGGATCGACGTACACCTGGGCCGCGCCGTTGGCGCGCACGCCGAAGTGATTGCGCTCGATCGTCCACGGCCCGCCGCCGAGGATCTGGATGAGGTCGTTGTGGTTGTCGCTGTGCGTCCCCGTCAGCGCGTCGTGCAGGTCGGAGTCGCGGATCACGACGTTGTCGGCCGCCCCGCGAATGATGTCGGCGTCGCGCACGTCGCGGAAGCGCACGTTGTCGATCGTCAGTCCCTTCCCGCGCGCGAGCACGCACGCGAGCCCGTGCTGGCAGCGCGCGAACTCGGAGTCGGCGACCGTGACGTCGCGATCGTCGGGGTCGAGCTGCAGCGCCACGCCGATGTCCTCCTCGACGCCGAGGAAGCGCACGTTGCGGAACGTCACGTCGCGCGAGTCGCTGACGTCGACGACCGCGGGCTGATCCACCGGCCGGATCTGCACCCCGCTCACCACGATGCGCCGGGACCCCTGGATCGAGAGGTCGGTGAGCACCGTCTTGGGCCGCCCGACGAGCCGGATGGGAGTGTTCGGCGTGAGGTCGCGGAGCTCCAGCGGGGCGACCCGGCCGCCCGGCAGCCGGATCGTGCCGCCGCTCACCGCCACGCGGTCGAGCTCGGCCTTGAACCACTCCGGATTGTCCGCGAACGTGTAGAGCGGGAAGCTGCGATGGTGACCGCGCTCGAGCACGCGGTGCGCGCCGTACGCGCTCGCCGTGAGCACGCACAGCAGCACGAGGCCGGCGACCGCCAGGCGGCTCCTAGGAAGCAGCCGGATCACCGGCAGGGCGCAGCACGGCACTGGCGGTGGCCGCCGAGCGCTCGGCCGGCACGCGGAGTTGCTCGGCGAAGGCCTGGATGCGCGCGGCGACGGCATCGACCTCGTCCGGGTCGTCGAGCTGATGGCCCACGGCCGGAATCAGCCCGAGCTCGAACCAGGGCCGCTCGCCGAGGCGGCTGAGCCCGAGGAACAGCTCGACGATCTCGTCGCGCACGATGTCGTTCTCGCCGTACAGCAGCGACACGGGCAGGCGCCGGCCGTAGAGCGCGCGCAGCGAGCCGAGCAGCGGCGTGTTGAGCCAGTTGTCGGCGTCGGCCGGCAGGCGGCGCGAGAAGCGCGGCACGAGCGACCAGACGAGCGGGCGGATGACGCGGCGCACGCGTCCCGAGCCCGTGCGGTGGCGCAACTCGGCGAGCTGGCGCAGCGCCCGGCGGCGCTCCGTGCGCCGTGCATAGCCCGGCGGGATGCGCGCGCCGCTGCGCTTGAGCGGCACGCCGACGGCGATGACGCCGGTCACACGGTCCATCTGCTCGGCCACGCGCAGCGCAGTGATGCCACCGCCGCACGTCCCGAAGAGCACCAGCGGAACGCCCTCCTCGGCCGGCGCGACCGCTTCGGCCGTGAGGCGCACGTCGTCGACGAAGGCGCCCGACTCGACGCGCCGCAGCAGATCGAAGAACGGCTCCTCCGGGAGCGTCCCGGCCGATTCGCCCAGCCCGTGCGGGTCGACGCGCACGACGCGATGCCCGGCCGCGGCGAGGCGATCGGCCATGCGCACGAGCACGCGATTGACTCCCATGCGCGGCAGCACGCCGCCCGCCAGGAGCACGGTGACGCTGACCGGCGGCCCCTCGGGCTCGTGCACGACGGCGATCAGCTCGGAGCCGTCGGCCCCGGTCACGCTGAGGACGCTGCGCCTCATCGCTCGAGCCATTCCGAGACGGCGGCCTCGAGCTCGGGGACGCTGTCGAAGAACGCGCCGAGGTTGGCGTGCGCGTGCACGCCGGGGAACGTCGTACGCCCGCTCTTGAGCACGGTCGCGCGCTCGCCGCGGCGCTCGAGCGCGTCCGACGGCTGAGCCGCGACGAGACCGGCGAAGAGCGCGGGCGACAGGCGCTGGCCGTCGACGACGATCGCCTCCCCGCGCCCGAGCTGGGCGAGCAGGTCGTCGCGCGTCTCCCCCGAGCTGCCGCGGCGCATCACGCGGCGGGCGATCTCGTGACGCAGGTCATGGCGGAGCGCCGCCTCGGGATCGAGGCACGGGTCGATCAGGAGCAGTCGCGCAAGCGTCTCGTCGTCGGCAACCGCGAGCGCGGCGGCCGATGCGTAGCGAAAGGCGAGCAGGTGGCGCCGGGCGTCCGGGAAGCGGCGCGCGAGCTCGGCGAGGCCGAGGCGAAGGTCGTCGCAGAGCGCCTCGAACGTGACGTCCTCGGGATCGCCCGCGCTCTCCCCCGTTCCGCGCGGATCGATCAGGACCGCACCGTGGCCGCGCGCGGCCAGCGCGCGGACGAGCTGCACCAGCGCGCGGCGCGAGCCGACCGCCTCGCTGGCGAGCGGCGAGGTGACGAGCAACGCGAGCGCAGCATCCTCTGGGCCGTCCGCGTACGTGAATACGGGCGCGAGCGGATCCCCGGCAAAGGCGGCTGTCGGCACACCGCCAAGCTATGGGCGGTTTCCGGCTCAGTCAAGGACTGACTCCCCATCGGATGGGGGGGATCCACCCCATCCGACACCCCATAGCACGCGCCTCCTTTTGCAATTACCGGGTACCTTCCTGGCGGTGGTGTCCCCAGCACGCATGGGGCGACGCGTCCGCGTGGCTCTCTCGATCGGTCTCCTCGCGCTCTCCGTGGCGGTCGTCGCCGTGCGCGCATCCTCGGATCGCGCCGACGCCGATGTACCCGACGTCGCGCTGACCTCGCTGGGCACGTTCGCCTCGCCGCTCTACGCGACGTCGCCCCCCGGCGACCCGGGTCGCATCTTCGTCGTCGAGCGCGAGGGCACGGTGCGCGTGGTCAAGAACGGCGTCGTCCTCCCCACGCCGTTCATCGACGTGTCCGACGAGATCGGCGGAGGCGGTGAGCGCGGACTGCTGTCCATCGCGTTCGCGCCCGACTACGCCGTGTCCGGACTCGTCTACGCGTTCGCGACCCAGCCGACCGGCACGCTCGTGGTGTGGCAGTTCCATGCGGCGCCGGGCGCCGACGTGGCGGACGCCGGCCACTACCCGGTGCTGAGCATCCCCCACTCCGCCACCAACCACAACGGCGGCCAGTTGCAGTTCGGGCCCGACGGCTACCTCTACATCGGCATCGGCGACAACGGCAACTCGGGCAACGGCCAGGACATCACCACCCCGCTCGGCAAGATCCTGCGCATCGTCCCGCACCCGGGCTCCGCGTACACGATCCCGCCGGGCCAGCCGTTCACGCCCGGTGCAGTCGCCCGAGATCTACGCCTACGGCCTGCGCAATCCGTGGCGCTTCTCGTTCGACTCGCTGACCGGCGATCTGCTGATCGCCGACGTCGGCGACAACAGCTGGGAGGAGATCGACCAGCTCCCGGCCGGCCAGGCGCCCGGCGCGAACTTCGGGTGGACGTGCTTCGAGGGCACCCACGCCCACGCGAACTGCACCGCTCCCGGCGCCATCCCGCCGATCTACGAGTACGCGCACGACGCCGCCCACTGCTCCGATCACCGGCGGCTACGTCGCCCGCGACCCGACCGTCCCCACGCTCGCCGGCCGCTACCTCTTCGCCGACTACTGCGGCCCCGGCGCCGGCGCGCTCAACCTGCCCGTCGCCTCGCCTCCGGACATCGGCGTGCTCGGCGCCGCGAGGCACATCGCGGGCTTCGGCTCCGACTCCGACGGTCACCTCTACATCACCTCGCTGGACGGCGGCGTCTGGCGCGTCACCGGAACGGGTGCGGCCGACAAGCCGCCCGTCGCCAGCTTCACGCTCTCGTCCACGACACCGGCGGTCGGCGCGAACGTGCACCTCGACGCCTCCGGCTCGACCGATCCCGACGGCCCGATCATCAGCTACCTGTGGGACGTCGACGGCGACGGGAAGACGGACGGCAAGGGCGTGGCCTTCGACGTCAGCTACCCGACGGCCGGCGCGCGCCCGATCACGCTGACGGTCGGGGACGCCGCAGGGGCGCGCTCGTCGCGCACGCAGGCGGTCTTCGTCGGCGGCAAGGGCGCAGGCGGAGCCGGCGGCGCAGGCACCCTCACGGCGAAGATCTCGGTGCCGGGCAAGCAGAAGCTCAAGACCGTGCGCAAGCGCGGGCTGCTGGTGCGCTTCCGCAGCAGCACCTCGGCGACCTGGCGGGTCACCGCGACGATGCGCAAGGTCGCCAGGGTGGGCGCCGACACAGCTGCGCACGTCACGCGGCCGGCTCGCACGCAAGACGTTCCAGGCGCACGCGGGCAACGGCACGCTGCGCCTGCGGATCCCGCTCGCACGCCTCAAGGGCATGCGAACGGTCGTCATCCGCGTGCAGGCTCGCGCGCAGGCCAACGGCGCGACGGTGAAGAGCTCGGTGCTGGTGCGCGTCGGCGTGTGAGCTGAGCGCGCCCGGCCTCGGGCTCGAGGCTAGTACCCGATCTGGATGCGATCGCTGTGATCGGGCAGCGCGAACGAGCCGCGGTTGCCCGTCGGGCCGTCGACGTCCATCATCGAGACGACCTGGCGCGGGCGCATGCGCTGCGGCAGCATCAACAGCAGCCGCACGGTGCTCTCGGTGACGCTGCCGGGGCCCTGGTGGTGCTTGATGCGCGTGCCGCCGACGGCGGTCACGTCGACCGCGCGGCCGTACACGTGCGCGCTGACGCTGCCGGCCGCCGTGAACAGGCGATGGCCGCTGACGAGGCTCGAGACGCGCACCGAGCCGGTCGAGTTGGCGAGGTACTCCATCGTGATCAGCACGCGCGGATCGACGCGGCGCCCGCGGATGTCGGCGCGGCCGCCCGGATAGATGTGCAGGCGGCGGTCGTGCAGCACGCGCTTGCGCAACTGCCCGCCGTGCCAGCCGAGGCCGTGCTGCATGCGCCCGAGACCGAGCGCGCCGTAGAACGCGGCCAGCGCCCCGACCCGCTTCGCGGTCTTCTCCGAGCCGAAGTACTCCTTCAGCGCGTCCTGCGTCACCTTGGCGCTGAGGTTGCGGTTGGCGCCGTTCTCGCGCAGGAACGCTGCGAGTGCGCGGAGCTGGTCGGCCTCACCGGCCGGCACGGTCGAGAGCCGCTTGCCGGCGATCGGGCCCTTGCCCGCACCGAGGCGCGACTCGACGCGCGCGACGGCCGCCAGCAGCGCCCAGTGGATGTGCGACTCGGCCGCGATCGTGGACACGCGCAGCGCGAGGTCGTGGTCGATCGTGCGCAGCTTGGGCAGCGGCGGCGTGCTGGTGGCGTGCACGTAGAAGCGGATCTGCGCCGGTGTCGGCAGCAGGCGCGCGCTCAGCGCGGGCAGCACCGGCGCGGGCGGGGCAGCCGGCGGCGGCGGGACGACGGTCGCGGCCTTGCCCGAGCCGGCGTGCGTCGGCGGCTGCTCACGTCCTCCGCCCGTCCCCGTGTCGGCGGGCGGCTCGGCGGTCGCGGGCGCGGTCTCTGGCGCAGGCGGCGCGGCGGGCGCCGTGGCCTCGGGCGGCGTCGGCTCGGCGACGGGCGGCGCCACCTCGGGGGCCGCCGGGGGCTCGACGGCCGGCGGCGGCTCGACCGGAGTCGTCGCGACCGTCGTGGTGTCGGGCGGCGGCGCGCCCGGATCGGTCGTCGTCGTGGTCGTCGTCGTATCGGTCGTGGTCGTCGTGGTGGTGTCGGTCGTCGTCGTATCGGTCGTGGTCGTCGTCGTGTCTGTCGTCGTCGTGTCGGTGGTGGCTCCCGGATCGGTGCTGGTGGTCGTCGTGGGATCGCCTGGGTCGGCGGTCGCGCCGCTCGCGAGCGAGCCTGCGGCGAGGGCGCCCGCAGCGAGTCCCGCCGCGACCAGCGCGGCAACGCCAGCGGAGCGCTTTGCGGTCATGCGCTCCCGCGGGTCTCCCGATCCGGTTTGCTCAGCCATCCCACTCCTCCTGCATGCTTTCCGGGCCGCCCAGTCCGGACGACTCCATGTCCGCCGCATCGGCAGTGGAACGACTCTCCGTGTCCCCCATCGGGACGATCTCGCCGACGTACCCCTATTGGGGCGTCGCCGCGCGCGAGCGCCGCTCCGGTTCGCAGGACTGGCGCTAACCCGAGCTGGGCGGGACGCTCTGCGCGTGTCCGCCGCGCGCGACCACGACCGCCGTCGTCGTCGCGCCAACGATCTTGAGCGTGACCGAAACGGGGACGGATGACCTCGTCGCCACGGCCGTCGGAGAGTTGATCGGAACGGAGGTGGGAAATTCCGTGCGCTGATCGCCATGGAGCACGATCGCGACGACGACCGCGAGCGCGACGAGCTCCGTGGCGACCAGGATTCCGAAAACCTTGGCGAGCCCGCGGCTCACTCCGAGATCACGCCCGAGCAGGTTGCGCGAGGCATGACGCAACTGTAGCCAGCTGGATACTCGGCAGCTCTCGGCACGGCACCGTTGCATTCGCTGCCGTGCCGGCCACTCCCTTCTGACAATCGAGCGGGCGAGGTGCAGTGAGTGGGCAGTGACAACGCCACTGCCCACTTTCACCGCGGCCCTACTGTCCGAATACCTTCTGGTACTGGGCGGTGTCGGTGTACTGCTGAAAGCGCACGAGCTTGTCGCCCGCGAACGTGAAGACGTGGCAATACTGGGAATCCAGCTCGGCACCCGTCGGCAGGTACTTCCCCGTATACCGGCCCTCGACCACGGCCGAATCGCCGGCGTCGTAGAACGTCGCCGGGTGGACGCTGAAGTTCTCCCACTCCGTCGCGAGCTTCATGAACAGGTTGTCGACGATCGCCTGCGGGCCGACCCAGGCCACGCCGCTCGGCTGATACGGATTGCCCTCGGCCTCGCTCCACCGGATGCCCGGGTCCATGCCCGCGAGCACCGTCGGCACGTCGCCGGTGGCAAATGCTCCATACAACGCTTTGGCTTTCTCGACGCTGCTCATGGCGATGCTCCTGTCTCGGAAGGAGCGGCAAAGCTAACACGGCGCGCAATGCGCCTGCAGGGCCTCGGTTTCGCCGGAGCAGTGCGCCTGAGAGCTACGGGAGCAGTCGCACTTCGGGGCTCCTTCCGGGTTGCGCCGCGCCCGCGCCGGCGATGGACGACGGCACCTCGGCAGCGAACGCGACGGGGCCGCCGAACCGCCGCATCACCCGCGCGACGTAGGCCCGTGTCTCACGCGGCCACGCCCGCTCGAGCACCATGGGGCCTGCGTTGTAGGCCGCGAGCGCCGAGGCGACATCGCCCGCCGAGCGCTCGAGCAGGTCGTGCATGAGCCGCGCCTGCGCGGCGATCGCCGGGCCGGGCTCGAACGGGCTGCGCTCGCGCTGCGGATTCCAGCCGGCACCCCAGGTAGCGGGCATGAACTGCGCGATGCCCTGCGCACCGGCCGGCGAGACGGCCCTCGGATCGAATCCGCTCTCGGCCTCGAGTTGCGCCGCGAGCAGCGCCGGGGGCAGTTGCTCGGCGCGCGCCGCGCGCGCCACCAGCGTACGCAGCGGCACGGGCACGTAGGCGGGCACGACGAGGTCGCCGTCGCGCGCTTCCTCCGCCCGCCGCCGGCGGCAGGACCCGCCCGGCGCCGGTCCAGCCGCCGTCGCCGAGCGGCTCGACCCGCACCTGAGCGCCGCGGTGCGGCGCCTCGACGGCCAGTCCCGGCGCAACGACCAGCCCGACGTGATGCGCCGGCAGGCCCACGAACACGAGGTCGCCCGGCAGCAGCCCCGTGCCTGCGGCCAGGGGTTGCGCGAGTCGCTGCAGGCCCGCGGCGTCGAGGCGCCCGACCGGTCGCCCGGCCGCAGCGAGCGCATAGTCGACGAGCCCCGAGCAGTCGAATCCGCCCTCGGCGCGGCTCTCGCCGCCCCACACGTACGGCCAGCCCAGCTGGGCGAGCGCCGCTGCGACGACCGCGCCCGCCGCGTCCAGCCCGCGTACGTCGGCGATCCGGAAGCCCACCGCCGGGGCGGGCTGCGCAAAGCCGATCCCGGCGCGCGCGGACGCTGCCGGGCCGGGCTTCGAGAGACGCACGGTCACACGCACCGCGAGCGGCGACGGGTCGCGCGGCCCACGCTCGAACTCGATCGAGACCAGCGTCGCGCCGAGTCGTTCCGCGACGCGCCATGCAGCCGCGCGCGCGGCGCTCTCCGTCGCGTCCACGCTCGCGCGTGCGCCACCACCGTCGATGTCGCCGCCGTAGCGCAGCTCGAGCACGCTCGCCGCGGCCAGCGCGACGGCATCGGCCGAGCCGTGCGTGCGCTCGTCGAGCAGCAGCCCCCTGCCCGCGACGAGTGCTGCGCCCGCGACGAGCGCGAGCACGAGGAGCAGCGCGACCGCCCCGATCGCGACCGAGCCGCGCTCGCCGCGAGCGTTCATGCGGGACCCGGCGCCAGCGGCCACGCGACGCGTACCCGGGCGAGCTGCGGCAGCGGCAGCCGCAGTCCGCTCGGCACGTCGAGCTCCAGCATTCCGTCGCGCACGAGGGCGCGCGTGCCCGCCGGGGCTCCCGCACGCGCTGCCGCGAGCACCGGCTGACCGAGCACGGCGGCCGCCTGGGCGCGCCCGGCTGCGCGCTCGGCCGCGAGCTGTGCCCGGAACGCGAGCGCGAGTTGCGCGAAGACCAGCACGGCGAGCGCGAGCACCGGCGCCAGCACCGCGAGCTCCACGGCCGCCTGGCCCGCCTCGCCCCTCCTCACCGCTCGGCCGCTCCCACGGTCAGCACCGGTACGGGAAGTACGCGCGGCACCGCGAGCGTGACGGTGACGGTGCCGTCGGCTCCCACGCGCACGCGCACGCCGCGCGCGAGCGCGCCGGGCAGCACCGCGCGCACGGCGGCGCCGGCGGGAGCGCCCCGCGCGACCGCGCGGGCGCCGGCGCTCGCAGCGCGTTCCGCGGCGACGGCGCAGAGGGCGAACAGGCAGGCCTGCGTCAGCGCCGCCACCAGCAACAGCAGGCACGGCAGCAGCGCGACCAGTTCCACTCCCGCCTGTCCTCGCTCCGCCGCCATGGGAGGAGGCTAGGAGCGGCCTATGTCACGCGTCTGTGGCGGGCCGTGCCGGAAGTGTCACGGTGCGGTGCAGCGGCCCTGGCCGGTCACCGGATCGACGATGCACTGCGGCAACTCGGTCCGGTTGCCTGCGAGATCGCGCGCGTAGCCGCTGATGATCAGGAGGCCCTTGCGCACGGCGCCGCGCAGCGGCACCGAGCGCGACTGGGAGCGGTCGCCCCAGAAGTCCACGTCGCGCTTCATGAGCGGCTTCGCGCGGCCCAGTTGCGTCATGAGCAGACGCACGTGGACGGATTCGGAGGCGTGCACCGTGATGCGCAGCCGGCGAGCGCCGGGCTCGGGCGGGCGCAAGCTGAACTTGACGTCCGGGCGCGTCGTGTCACGGACGAGCGTCGAGAAGCGATACATGGACTGGTTGCCGGCGAAGTCCGAGACGCGGAAGACGACGTCGTGCGGCCCCGGCGATGTCCACGTGTAGTTGACCCGCAGGCCCGGGCGTGACTTCGTGATGTCACGGCCATCCGCCAGCTTGTCGTGGAAGTCCCAGAGCGCGGTGGCCGGATTCACCTGTGAGGCGTCGTCCGTCGTCGGGTTCTTGCCGAGCGCGTCGTAGGTCGTCGGCACACCCGGCGCAGGCGTCGTGTCGGACTGCGAGACGCGGATGTGCGGCGGGGTCACGTCCTGCGCCGCGAAGCGCACGGTCAGCGAGGGCAGGCCACCCGACGGGGAGTTGTTCGCGACCTCGGCCACGCGGATCAGATACGTCTGCGGCGTCCCATTGACAGCCGGCGTGACGTACGCGGTCGCGTTCGCGGTCGCGCCCTGCTTGACGTCGTTCGCGAGACCGCAGCCGACCTCTTCCTGCGCCGGGCTGATCACGTTGACGACGGGCTGGAAGCGCACCGGGTCGGTCGAGACGACGGTCACGCGCAGGACCGCGGCCTCCTTCACCTGGAGCGAGTACCACATGCTCCGGAAGCCGGTCGAGCCGGTGCACGACGGCAGCGGATTGGCGTCCTCGGGCCCGGTCGTCGCCTCGCCCCAATCGGACGCCTGGACGAGCGACTGGAATTCCGACTGCGCCGTCCACTGCAGCGTGACCGGAGTCGCGGCCGTGGGGATGTCGTTGCCCGGCGCAGCGGCGTGGGCAGCAGCGGCGGGCACGAGGCACGCACCTGCGACCGCAAGCAGTCGCACGAGCCGTATGGGGACGCGTCGGGGCATGGGCGAGGTTCCGTCTGGAGGAGAGCCACCTGGGGGCGGGCAGCCGTGCCCGGAGGTGCGCTTAGAAGCCTAGCCTGGAGTCGCTGGCGATTGCCCGAACCGCAACGTCGCGTCAATCGTCGCTCACAGGTCTCGCACAATTCGCGCGCTAGTAGTAGTAGCGGCGCGACTCCTGCCACCCGCGGTAGAGCAGGTAGCCGCAGCCGCCGAGGGCGAGGAAGAAGACGAGCGAGGCGAGCGGGGACGAGCTGGCCCACAGGTCTGCGGTCACGATCAGCAGGACGAGCCCGACGACCGAGCCGTAGAGCATCACCTGCGAGCGCAGCGGCATGAGCCGGAACGTGCCGCGGTTCTGGCGCCAGACCGTCCAGGCCAGCCAGCCGAGCGCGATCAGGAACGCCACGCGCAGGATCAGGAAGAGGATGTCGGTGACCTGGCTGCCGGCCTCCCCCGCCGCCGTCAGGGCGGCTGCGATGAGGCCGACGATGGCCAGGTTGCGCCAGAGCGTGTTGTGCAGCGTCACATCCCCCTCCCTGTCATGAAGGCGCGCGTACCGAGGCCTGCGATGACGAAAGCGATGATGGAGAATTGCAGGAGGTTGCGCCGGCCGTCGGCAGTACGGGCCGAATAGCCGAACAGCACGGCGGCGGACGGCAGGAGCCCGTACACGTAATGCAGCTGGATGGGGGCACGGTACCCGCCCGCCAGCAGGTACAGCCCGAACGCCCCCTGCAGCAGCGCGAGCGTGTGCGAGAGCGCGAGCAACTGGCTCAGCGCGGCCGTGACGGGGCGCGAGCGCCGCCACGTCCACAAGCCCCAGATGCCCACGAGCACGTTGATGGCGATGAAGAGGCCACCGACGGCCATGTGGGCTTCGAGCACGGCCATAGACTATCCGTGCCCTGCCGCACGGCAGAGCCGCGAGCGCGCCGATCCGCCGGTCGCGCGTCCGCCCGAATCCCTCCCAGGAGCAACGCATGCTGCAGACCGGTGACGAGGCACCCGACTTCTCGCTCGAGAGCGACGAGGGCGAAACGGTCACGCTGTCCGCGCTGCGCGGACAGCCGGTCGTCTTCTACTTCTATCCCAAGGACGACACGCCCGGCTGTACGGCGCAGGCCTGCTCGCTGCGCGACAGCTACGGCGACATCCTCGCGAGCGGCGCCGCCCTCTACGGCATCTCCCCGGACGACTCCGAGTCGCATCGCGCATTCCGCGCCAAGTACGCGCTGCCGTTCCCGCTGCTGGTCGACACCGGCCACGCGATCGCCGAGGTCTACGGCGCGTGGGGCGAGCGCCCGAACGGCGCGATGGGCATCGTCCGCAGCGCGTTCGTCGTCGGAGCCGATGGCCGCATCCTGCGCGCGTCCTACAACGTGAAGCCCGAGGACACCACCCCGGAGGCCCTGGCGGCACTGTCCGCATGAGCGCCGCTGCGCCGCTCGCCGGCGTGCGCGTGCTCGATCTCTCGCGTGTCCTCGCCGGGCCGTACTGCTCCATGCTGCTGGCCGATCTCGGCGCGGACGTCATCAAGGTGGAGCGGCCCGGCGCCGGCGACCCGACGCGGGCCTGGGGCCCGCCCTTCCGCGACGGCGAGTCCGCCTACTACCTGTGCGTCAACCGCGGGAAGCGGTCGGTCACGATCGACCTCGGCGACCCCGCCGGCGTCGCGGTGGCCAAACGGCTCGCACTCACGGCCGACGTCGTCCTCGAGAGCTTCCTCCCGGGCGGCGCGGACCGCCTCGACCTCGGCTACGCGGCGCTCTCGGCGGCACGCCCGCAGATCGTCTACACGTCGATCGCGGGCTACGCGCCCGAGAGCGTCGACGCGCACCGCCCGGGCTTCGACTTCGCGATCCAGGCCGAGGCCGGCGGCATGTCGATCACGGGCGAGCCCGACGGCCCGCCGCTCAAGGTCGGCGTCGCGATCGCGGACATCACGACGGGCATGTTCGCGTCGATCGGCACGCTGGCCGCGCTGCGCGACGCCGAGCGCACCGGTCAGGGCCACCACGTCCAGGTCAGCCTCTTCGACTCGCAGCTCGCCTGGCTCGCGAATCGCGGCTCGGACTGGCTCGTCGGGGGCGAGGAACCGCACCGGCTCGGCAATGCCCACCCGGCGATCGTGCCGTACGAGGCCTTCCCGACCAGCGACGGTCACGTCATCGTCGCCATCGGCACCGACGAGCAGTTCGCGCGCTTCTGCCTCGCGGCCGGGCTGCCCGACCTGGCCGCCGACGAGCGCTACGCGACGAATCCGCTGCGCGTCGAGCACCGCCTCGAGCTCGCGGCGCGGCTCGCGGATGCGATCAGCCTGCGTCCGACGGCCGACTGGCTGGCCGTGCTCGCGAGCGCCAACGTCCCGGGCGGACCGGTGCGCACGATCCCGGAGGCCTTCGCGCACGCCCCCTACGCCGTCGTCGAGCACGCTCACCCGAAGCTCGGCACGGTGCGCACCGTGCGCTCGCCGATCGGGCTCGACGGCGCGTACCCGACGGCCGCAGCGGCGCCGCCGCTGCTCGGTCAGCACACGGCCGAGGTGCTCGCGGAGCTGGGCTACGACGAGGCCGACCGCGAGGGCCTACTGCTTGGGGCCTGCCGCCTGGCCTGAATCTGGGTCCCCTTCGGACTCTCGTGGGTGGGTATCCGTGGGTGGCTAGCCCCCTACCTCCACCTTCGTCAAGTTCCCATGGACAGAGGCCATACTGGCCTACAGATCCCGTCCCGCTCACCGTAGATTGGTGCAGCTTTCCGCGGAATACCAACCGCGGTCAATTTGGACTGGGAGGCACGGGAACGTATGTCGGCAACGCCGCTCGAGGCACGTTCGGACGTCACCTCCCTGATCGCGGAAGACGCGGTCTCGTATGACGACGCGAGCCTCCACGATCACACGCCGGCGGGCCTGCGACACACCCAGCGGCGCCGCCGGGGTTGGTTCCTGCGGCGCGGCCTCGTCGCTGCCGATGCATTTGCGTTCCTGATCGCCGCGATGGGCGTCGGCGCGCTCCACAACGGAGCGCAGACGCTCTCCCATCCGCCGCTGATCTTCGGCGGGCTGTTCGCGTGGATCACGCTCTCCTGGCTCTACGGCTACTACACGCAGGACGAGCTGCGGATGGCGCACAGCACGGCCGACGACGTCCCGGGAATCGTGCTGCTGGCCGCGGCGACGACGTGGGCGGGTCAGCTGGCCGACGCCGCGCTCGGCGTCAAGCAGCCGCCGATCAACAAGCTCGCCGTCTTCTTCATCACGCTCGTGGTGCTCGCCACCGCGATGCGCGCCATCGCCCGCATGATCGTCCGCCGCTGGCTGATGCCGACCGAGCCCACGCTCGTGGTCGGAACGGGCCGCATCGCACGCCGCGTGGTCGAGAAGCTCGCCGCCCGGCCGGAGTACGGAATCCGCGTCGTCGGATTCGTCGACGACGACCCGCTGACCGACCACATCGGCGACGCCCCGTACCTCGGCGAGACCGACGAGCTCGAGCGCCTCGTCGAGCTGCACGGCGTCCATCGAGTGATTCTGGCGTTCTCTCGCGCCGGCGACAGCCGCGGAGTCGACCTCGTGCGGCGCTGCAACCAGGTCGGTGTCCAGGTCGACGTCGTGCCGCGCCTGTACGAAGTGCTGGGGTCCAAGACCCAGGTCCACGAGCTCGACGGCCTACCGCTCGTCTCGCTGCACGCGCCGCGCCTGCCGCGCAGCGCCCGTGTCGTGAAGCGCGCGCTCGACATCGTCGTCGCCGCGGTCATGCTCACGCTGCTGAGTCCGTTCTTCGCCTACGTGGCGCTGCGCATCAAGCTCGAGGCCCCGGGCCCGGTCTTCTTCCGCCAGGAGCGCATCGGCTGGCGCGGGCGCCGCTTCCGGATCTACAAGTTCCGCTCGATGTACATGGACGCGGACGCGCGCAAGGGCGACGTCGGTCACCTCAACAAGCACGAAGAGGACGGCCCGACGATGTTCAAGATCCCCGAGGATCCGCGCATCACGCCGTTCGGCCGCTGGCTGCGCAAGTGGTCGGTCGACGAGCTGCCGCAGCTGATCAACGTGCTGCGCGGCGAGATGAGCCTGGTCGGCCCGCGCCCCCTGATCATCGAAGAGGATCGCCACATCGTCGGCCACGGCCGCCGGCGCCTCGACCTCACCCCCGGCCTCACCGGCCTCTGGCAGGTCATGGGCCGCAGCGACATCCCGTTCGCGGAGATGGTCACGCTCGACTACCTCTACGTGACCAACTGGTCGCTCTGGGGCGATCTGAAGCTGCTCGCCCGCACGATGCCCGCGGTCACGCGCGGCCGCGGCGCGTACTAGACCCGGAAGTACGCGCCCCTCCAAGCCGGCGATCCAGTAACCGTCGAGGGGTCATTGCGGAAACCCGCCGCGGACGATCAAACCCGAGGTGGGACCGCAATGCCACCACCGACGTGGCGGGTCGAACGGGGGCAGACCTGTTGCACGGTCAGCACCAGCGTCAAGGACGGGAGACAGGTCTGACCCCTGCGCGAGCGTCCAAACCCGTAGTCGGCGAGGGGCAGCGCGACAGGTCGCGCCGAGATGCACACGCCTCCGATGACGGTGGCAACCTGTGACGCTGCCTCTCCGGGTGGTGGGTGCGAACGTCGGCGCAGGGGTCAGACCTGTCTGTCGTCCTGGGTGGCGGGTTCGAAGCGTGCAATAGGTCTGCCCCCGTTGGACCCGCGAGGTTGGGTGGTGGCATTGCGGTCCGCGGCCGGGTTCACGCGTCGGCGGCGGGTTTCGCAATGACCCCTCGACGGTTACTGGATCGGTGCCTGCTGGCGCGCGGGCCTGGTGCCGGCGCCTCGCTCATAGCTCTGGACTTATATAACTGCCCTCTGATATAAGTTCGGCCATGCACGCGTTCGACGTCCTCGGCGACCCAGTCCGCCGCCGCATCCTCGAGTTGCTGGCCGACGGCGAGCGCAGCTCGGGTGCCGTCGGCGCCGTCGTGCAGGCGGAGTTCGGGATCTCGCAGCCTGCGGTCTCGCAGCATCTCAGGGTGCTGCGCGAGGCCGGGTTCGCACACGTGCGACCCGACGGCGCGCGACGGCTGTACGCCGTCAACGCCGACCCGCTGCGCGACGTCGACGAGTGGCTCGGGCGCTTCCGCGCGTTCTGGGCGCCGCGCCTCGACGCGCTCGAGACGGAAATCGCCCGGGGGAAGCGCTCGCGCCGGCGCAGCACCGGCCACGACGAGAGGAGCAAGCCATGAGCGACGTCGCCCGCGAGGTCGACCTCGTGACCCGTCACGTCGGCGATCGCGAGATCGCAGCGGGTAGCGCCCGCACCGTCGCGATCGCCCGTACCTTCGACACGACGCCCGCTGACCTGTGGGAGGCGTGCACCGACCCGGAGCGCATTCCGCGCTGGTTCCTGCCCATCTCCGGCGACGTCCGCCTCGGTGGCCGCTACCAGCTCGAGGGCAACGCCGGCGGCGTGATCGAGCGCTGCGATCCACCGCGCAGCTTCGCCGCGACGTGGGAGTACGGCGGAAGCACCAGCTGGATCGAGGTTCGTGTCGCCGCGACGCCGGAAGGCGGCGCGCGCTTCGAGCTCGAGCACACCGCGCTCGTCGAGGACGGCGGCCACTGGGCGCAGTTCGGCCCTGGTGCGGTCGGAGTCGGCTGGGACATGGGACTCCTGGGCCTCGCCGGTCACCTCGGGGCTGCCACGGCGGTCGATCCGGCCGACGCCCTCGCCTGGATGGCATCCGACGAGGGCAGGGAGTTCATGACCCTCAGCAGTCAGCGCTGGGGCGAGGCGGCCATCGCCGCCGGAGCCGATCCCGAGGAAGCGCGCGCCGCCGCCGAGCGGACGACCGCGGCCTACACCGGCGTCTGACGAGAGCTCGTCAGAGCTGCTTGCGCCCACCGCTGCGCAGCGCCCCGCCGCGCGCGAGCAGCGTCTCGTACGCCTCGAGCAGGTTGCGGCGCGAGTGCTCCCACGACAGCTCCTGCTCGACTCGCTGCCGGCCGAGCGCGCCCATGCGCCCGCGGCGCTCGGGGTCGTCGAGCAGCTCGGCGACCAGGCGGGCGAACTCGCGCTCGTCGTTCGGCGTCGCGTAGACGGCCGCGTCGCCGGCCGACACGCGCGCCTCGATCAGGTCGAACGAGACGAGCGGCCGCGACATCGCCATGTACTCGACGATCTTGTTCATCGTCGAGACGTCGTTGAGCGGGTTCTTCGGATCCGGCGCCAGGCACACGTCGGCGGTCGAGAGGTAGCGCGCGACGTCCTCGTCGGAGACACGGCCGGTGAACTCGACGCGATCGTCGAGCCCGAGCTCGCGCGCGAGCGCGCACGAGATCGTCCCAGGCGTCGCCATGGCCGAGGAACGCGGCCTGCACGTCGTCGCGGCCGAGGTCGTCGCGCAGGCTCGCGAGCGATCGCAGCGCGTAGTCGACCCCGTCCTGCGGGCCCATCACGCCGAGGTAGCAGACGAGGTGCTCCCGCCCGCGGCGCAGCGTGTCGTCGGGCGGCACCGGGACGAAGCGCGTGAGGTCGGGCGCGCTGCGCACGACCGTCGTCCGCTCGGGCGCCATGTGGCCGCGCGTCAGCGCGACGTTCCGGTAGCTCTCGTTCGTCGAGATGACGTGGTCGGCCATGCGGAACGTGGCGCGCTCGAGCAGCTCGGTGGCCCACAGCAGCGGCCCGCCCGCCCCGAAGCGCGAGCGGAACAGCTCCGGCACGAGATCGTGGTGATCGAACACGAAGCGCGCGCCCCGGAGCTTGAACGGGAGCGCGACCAGGAACAGCAGGTCGGGCGGGTTGCAGGCCTGGACGACGTCGAACGGGCGCTCGCGATCGAGCCGGCGGGCGAGCCGCAGCGTCTGCCAGAGCGCCGTGCCGTACTCCTTGAGATAGCCCGCCGGACCGCCGGTCGCGGCCTCGAGCGCGTAGCGGTGGATCTCGACGCCCTCGATGCGCGCATAGGGCTCCGTGTCGCGCTTCGAGCCGCGCGGGCAGATGACCGAGACCTCGTGTCCCGCCTCGGTGAGCGCGCGGCACTCCTGCCAGACGCGCCGGTCGAACGGCACCGAGAGGTTCTCGACGAGGATCAGGATGCGCGCCATGCGCCTCCCCTCACCAGGCCGCGCCGAGATAGCCGCCCGCGTGCCCGGCCAGCTCCGGACGGCGCACGAGGTCGACCAGCAGCGCGTCCTTCGCGCCCGCCGCGGCGTCGACCGACTCGGGCTCCGTGCTCGCCAGCACGACGACCTCGGCTCCGAACACGGCGGCCATGGGCGACGCGACCATCAGCCGCGAGAGGTGCGGGATGCGCGCGTCCACGTAGGCGCGGTTCGAGCCGATGAGGTGCGAGATGCGCACGTGCGCGTCGTGGATGCTGAGGTCGAAGCCGCGACCGAGCAGCCGCTCGGCGAGCTCGACCATGCGGGCTCTCGCGCAGATCGTCGGTGCCCTGCTTGAAGGCCAGCCCGAGCAGCGCGACGCGCCGCGCGGTGCCCTCGATGAGGCGGTCGTAGACGCGCCGCAGGTGCGCCTCGTTCGAGTTGATCACGTTCTCGAGGATCGGCACCGAGAGGTCGGCGCGGCGTGCGTGGTAGACGATCGCGCGCAGGTCCTTGGGCAGGCACGAGCCGCCGAACGCGAAGCCCGGGCGCAGGTACGCGCGCGAGATGTTGAGCTTCGTGTCCGAGGCGAAGACCTCCATGACGGCGTGCGAGTCGACGCCGTAGGCCTGGCAGATCGCGCCCATCTCGTTGGCGAAGCCGATCTTGAGGGCGTGGAACGAGTTGTCCGCGTACTTCGTCATCTCCGCGACCGCGATCGGCACGCGGTGGACGACGCCCGGCAGGCCGTCGTAGAGCGAGGCGACCGTGTCGGCGGTGAGCGGGTCGCCGGCACCGACGACCGTCTTCGGCGGGTCGTTGAAGTCGCGCACCGAGGTGCCCTCGCGCAGGAACTCCGGGTTCACGGCGACGCCGAAGTCGTCGCCCGCGCGCAGGCCGGAGGCCGCCTCGAGGCGCGGGATGAGCGTGCCCTCGCAGGTGCCGGGCAGCATCGTCGAGCGGAACACGACGGTGTAGCGGCGGCCGAGCGTCGCGATCGCGGCGCCCAGCTCGTCGGCCACGCGCTCGAGGTACATCGTCGAGAGCGAGCCGTTGCCGCTCGACGGCGTGCCCACGCAGATCAGCGCGAGATCGCTCTCGGCCACGGCCTGGGCGGCGTCCGCGGTCGCGCGCAGGCGGCCGGACTCGACCGCCTCGGCGACGAGCTCGCCGATGCGCTCCTCGACGATCGTGGAGCGTCCCTGGGCGACCATCGCGACCTTGTCGTGACTCGGGTCGACCCCGATCACTTCGTGCCCGCGCTCGGCGAGGCAGGCGGCCGAGACGATCCCGACATAGCCGAGTCCGAAGACAGCGATCCTCATGCTCTATCCCTACTCGATGTAGCCAAGGCCGCGCAGGCGCTCCTGCACGTCACCGGCCTCGTTGTCTTCGAATACGCGCACGCCCGCCGAGACCTCGACGTCGTCCGCCGCGTAGGTGGGCGGCCTGCTCTCGAGCAGCGCCGGGTCGATGGCGGCGTCGATCAGCTGGCCTTCCATGCTCTCGGGAATCGGCTCGCCGAGCAGGTACTGGATCGTCGGCGCGACGTCCTCGATCGACGCGAACAGCCCGCCGGGCGCGGCCGAGGGACCGGAGAGCGCGACGATGCCCTCGTGGCGGTGGCTGCCGACGTAGGCGGCGTCCGTGCCGGCGATCTCGACCTTGTCCCAGATGGTCTCGGTGCGGCTCTTGAGATTGCCCTTGCCGAGCCACTCGTAGTCGACGAACTCGACGACGAGGTCCGGCACGCGATCGACGTGCGGGCCGCTGAAGAGCTCCTCGCGCCGGTGCACCGCGGCGACGATGGCGCGTCCGCTCGCCGGGTCGCGCAGCTCGCGCAGCGCCTTCGCGATCTCGTCGCGCACGGCCTCGTACTCCGCACCCGGGGCGACGATGCCGTTGCTCTCCCGCCCCTGGACGTTGATCACGATGTTGCCGAACGTCCCGTACGCGAATGCCTTGGTGTGCTCGAAGTCGACGACGTGGAAGTTCTGCAGCTCGTACGAGCGCTCGCGCAGGCCGCCCAGCCGCTGCTTCACGCGCGTGCGGAAGTCGAGCGGCAGACGGCGCCAGGCGGCGAGCGCGTGGGCCGCGGCGATGCGCTTCCACTGCCCGCCGCGCATCAGCTCGGCAGCGCCCGCGTACTGCAGCAGCCCCTGCTCCGCGAGCCAGGCGTTCAGGTTGACGACGCCGTGGAGCGGCCCGCTGCCGTGGTCGGAGACGAGCATGATGTCGCCGCCGAGCGCGCCCGCGAGCGCGCCGGCCGCCTCGTCGAGGATGCCGTAGACCTTCGCGAGCGGGCTGTCGGCGCCGCTGCGCTCCCACTCGTCCCAGCCCAGGTGATGCGCGTGGTCGGCGGCCATGAAGACGACGATCAGCAACTCCGGGTCGAAGCGCTCGGCCAGCCAGAGCGTGAGCTCGACGCGCTGCTCGGCGACGCGGCGCACCTGATCGAGGTCGATGCGGCCGTCGGGCGTGACCGGGAAGGCGTGATCCTGCTGGAGCGGGCCGAAGCGCGCCTCGAGCTCCTCGAGCAGCCCGCCGGGCGTCGCGAAGCCCTCGCGCCGGCCGTACGCGTCGAAGCCCGCGAGCGCGAAGCCGTTGACGTCGTCGACGGGCCAGGTGAACGGCACGTTGATCACGCCGACCCGGCGACCGGCGGCGCTGAGGCGCTGCCAGACCGCGGGCTCGCGGCGGTACGAGCCGTTGACGGGGCGCAATCCGTAGCCGCTGTCGTCGCGCTCGTGGAAGTCCCAGATGCCGTGCCGGCCCGCGCCCACGCCCGAGAACATGGTCGTCCAGGCCTGCGGCGTGAGTGGGTGGGTGGTCGAGCGAAGCACCCCAGAAGCACCCTGCCCGAGGAGCCGGTCGAGATTGGGCACCGCGCCTGCGGCGCGCAGCGGCTCGAGCACGAGGGGGGTCATCGCATCGAGGCCGATGACGGTGAGGGTGGGCGAAGCCACACACCCAAGCTATCCCAGGCGGTCTCCGGCCCTCCCTCCCCAACCGGGTGGGGTCTGGCTGGACGATCGCCGGTACAGGCCACCCGCAACCCCCCCGTAGCATGACCGGAGAGCGCCTGACGAGCACTGCCTCGTGCCTCGCAGCCTGCGAGCCCTCTCCCCGTGACTCCCGAAAGGACCGACGCCGCCGTGACGAGCGAAACGCCAATCCAACAGATGCTGCGCGCCCTTGTCCGCTTCTGGTGGGTGGCGATCGTCGGAATGCTCCTCGCCGGGATCGTCTTCGTCTACGCGACGTACAACGTCACGCTGGGGGTGCCTCCGAAGCTCGAGGCGCGCAGTCAGCCCACGTACTCCGCTTCCACGCAGCTGCTGATCACGAGCAAGGGCGAGCCGTACCTCTCGTCGGCGAACACCAGCGCGAAGATCGTCGATCTCGGGGACACGACGACGACGGACACCACGGGAACCACGACGGGCACGCAGCAGGCGTCCACGTACGACAGCGGCGGCGGCCCCGACGGCGACCTCCAGCGTCTCGTCGAGATCGCCAACAGCCTGCCGCCGCGCGTCACGAGCGACACCGTGATCCGCGCGCGCAACAAGGACTACCGGCGCATCGACGGCAGCGTCACGGCCGTCAATCCGTACGCCTTCTCGGGCGCCGGCGGCTTCCGCTCCGGCCCGCTCCCGTACATCAAGATCACGGGCACCGCGAAGTCGCAGCAGGACGCCATCGACATCACCAACCAGACCGCGCTCGCGTTCATCAACTGGTTCAAGAACCGGCAGGTCACGAACAGCGTCCCGGTCAAGAACCGGGTGCTCGTGGAGCAGGTCAACAGCGCGGAGCACGCGACCGCCACGGGCGGCTCGAAGCCGCTCCTCGGCGTCGCCGCCGCGGCCCTCGTGCTGCTCGGCGCGGCCGGGTTCGCGCTCGCACTCGAACGTCTGATCCCGCGCCGCTCGGGCCGCACGCAGCGCGCCGTCGCCGCCCCGGCCCCGCAGGAGCGCGTCGCCGCTGCCGCCGCACCCGAGCCCCTCGCCCCGGTCGCCGGGCCCGAGTTGCCCGCACTCGAGGTGCCCACCATGATGTTCGCGGCGCAGGTCGAGGAGGGCACGACGCCGGCTCCGAAGAAGAAGGGCGTCGCCGCGCTCGCGCAAGGCCTCCGCCAACGGTTCGGACAACGGCTCCGCGAACGGCTCCAACGGCTCCAGCAACGGCTCGCGATCGACCGGCCGCCGTCGCGCCGCGAGCACCCCGCGCGTCGCGCCCTCCACCGACGACGCCAGCTAGCCCGCGCCCGTGAGCGCATCCACCGGCCACCTGCGACCAGGGTCTGCGGGCGAGGCACGCAGGCGCGCATTCGCGCTCGCGCTGCCCATCCTGGGCCTGCTCGCGCTGATCGCGACGCTGCCCGTGGGCGGTGCCGCGATCGCCGTCGGCGCCGCCGTCTTCGCGGGCACCTGCGGGGCCGGGCTGCTGCTCGCCCCGCGCCCGGCGCGGCTTGCGGTCGCACAACCGGTCCCGACGCCGCTCACCCGCGCGATCGACGCCGTCGAGGCACCTGCCCGGGCGCTCTCGCTCGTCGCGTTCGTCGCGATCGTGTGGTTCATCCCGATCCGGGTCTACACGCTGCCGGCACCGGGCCCCGTCAAGCTCGAGCCCTACCGGCTGATGGTGCTCCTGCTGGCAGTGGCGCTGCTGCTCGGCGCGATCTCGGGCGCCCGCCGCATCCGCACCTGCGGCGTCGGCGGCGCGCTGCTCACGCTCTCGGCCTCCGCGGTCATCTCGCTGGCCGTGAACTACTCCTCGTTCACGGAGCGCGCGCTCGGCACCGAGGCCACGAAGGCGGCCACGTACCTGCTCACGTTCCCGATCGTGTTCGTGCTCGTCGCCTCCGGCGTGCGCTCGCGCAGGGACGTCGAGCGCTGCCTCAAGGCGATCATCGTCGGCGGCGCCGTCGTGGCGTTCTGCGCGATCGTCGAGACGCGCACGCAGTACAACGTCTTCAACCACCTGCGCACCGTGTTCCCGTTCCTGCAGGACACGGGGGCGCGCGCCGCCGAGGTTCGCAGCGGCGCGCTCCGCGCGGAGGCCTCGGCCCAGCACCCGATCGCACTCGGCGTCGCGCTCGCGCTCGCCGTGCCGCTCTCGCTCGCGATGGCGATCCACGTCAAGGACATGCTGCGGCGCATCGTCTTCGGCGCCTGCGCGCTGCTGCTCGTGATCGGCATGGTCGCGACGATCTCGCGCACGGCGTTCCTGGCCGTCGCGGTCATGATCCTCGTCGGGCTCGCGGTCGAGCGCCGGCTGCTGCTGAAGCTCTGGCCGCTCGGGATCGTGCTGCTGATCGGCGCGCACACCGTGCTGCCCGGCGGCATGGGCCGGCTCTACAACTCGTTCTTCCCGAAGGGCGGCATCACGAGCGAGCAGTCCGTGCGCGCCGGCGGCGTCGGCTCCGGGCGCCTCGCCGATCTCGATCCGGCGTTCAAGCTCGTGCAGGCCAACGCGTTCTTCGGCACCGGCGATCCGCTGCCGCCGCCGCCCGACCTCGCCGAGAACCCCATCGACACGGTCGACTCGACACCGCCGGATCCGATCATCTTCGACGACCAGTACCTCACCTCACTGGTCGGCCACGGCGTGATCGGGCTGGGCGCGGTGCTGTGGCTCGTCGGCGCGATCGTGTTCCGCCTGCTCCGCTACTCGCGTCGTGCGCGCGGCTCATTGCCGTTGCTGAGCGCCTGCACGGCAGCGGCGGCGGGCTTCGTGGCGGCGATGCTGACGTTCGACGCGTTCGCGTTCGTGCAGTGCTCGATCTTCTTCTTCGCGATCGCGGCGCTCGGATTGCGCCTCGCGCACTTCAGCGGACTCGACACGAAAGCGCCGCCCGCCGAGGCTCCCGCCGCGTAGCTCGGCCGGTCAGGTGCCCTGCATCGTGACGCCGCGCTGCTGGCGCCAGCGATCGTGGCCGCGGCCCCAGGCCTCGATCGCGAGATCGCGTCCCTCCCACTCGCCGACCGTCACGTGCTTGCCGGCCTCGAGGTCCTTGTAGACCTCGAAGAAGTGCTTGATCTCGGCCAGGAGCTCGGGCCGCACGTCGGTCGCGTCGGCGACCCGCGTCCAGGTGGGGTCGTCGTGCGGGACGCAGAGGATCTTCTCGTCCTGGCCGGCCTCGTCGTGCATCTCCAGCACGCCGACGGGCCGGCACGGCACGAGGCATCCGGGGAACGTCGGCGAGGTCACGAGCAGGAGTGCGTCGAGCGGATCGCCGTCCTCGCCGAGCGTCTCGAGCAGGAAGCCGTAGTCGCACGGGTAGACGACGCTCGCGTAGAGCGTGCGATCGAGCACGAGGCGCTGGAGGCGCGCGTCGTACTCGTACTTGTTGCGGCTGCCCTTCGGGATCTCGACGAAGGCGACCGGCAGGTCGGCGGGGGTGGCTTTCACCTCTCCGAGTCTGGTCGAAGCCGCAGCGGGGCGCAAGCAGTCACGAGCGGTGCATCATCGTGACGAGTGCGATCGCGCACTGCGTCTCCTCGCCGTCGCGGAGCGCGCCGACCGTCGACTCGCAGACCGTCAGCGTGCGCCCGGCGCGCACCACGCGGCCGCGCGCCATGAGGAGGTCGCCCGCGGCCGGCGCCAGCAGGTTGAGCTTGAACTCGACCGTCAGGACCTCGCTGTCCGCGGGCGCGACCGACATCGCGGCGTAGCCGGCAGCGCTGTCGGCGATCGCCGCGACGACACCCGCGTGCACGTAGCCGTGCTGCTGCGAGAGCTCGCTGCGGGGAGCGCAGGCGATCGCGCATTCGCCCCGGGTAGACGGACACGAGGCGCGCGCCGATGTGCGCCATCAGGCCCTGGCGCGCGAAGCTCGCCCGCACCCGCCCCTCGGTCTCCGGCCAGTCGTCCACGCCGGGCAGTCTGCGCGACCCGGCCCTCTGACACAATCGACGGCCTGAGCACTCCGGCCCCGAGCGTCATGGAACGCAGCTGCATCGTCGACGCGCCGATCGCCGAGGTCTTCGCGTTCCACCTCGACACGCGCAACGCCGCGCGCATCGCGCCGCCCGGCCAGCAGGTGCTGTCGGTCGAGGGGACGTTCCCGCTCCGGCTCGACAGCGAGGTGCGCCTGCGCGTGCGGCAGCTGCCCTCGCCCTGGGCGCAGACCTGGCTCGTGCGCGTCGTGCGAGCTGGAGGAGCCCACGCTCGTCGTGGACGAGATGCTGCGCGGCCCGTTTCCCGCCTGGCGGCACGAGCACCGCTTCGCGGAGCTGCCCGACGGGCGCACCCGGCTGACCGATCACGTGGAATACCGGCTGCCCGCCGGGGCGCTCGGCCGGGCCGCGAACGCGCTCGTCGTCCGCCGGATCCTGCTGGCCACCTTTCGCAGCCGGCAGCGGCGCACGCGCGCGCTGCTCGAGGCGAGGTAAGCAGGAACACCCTTACTGCGAATTCGTTGCAATAAGGGCTCCGACCCGATAGTTTCGCAGACGTAGTTCGGCTCTGCCGCGCGGCCCGGAACGGCGGCCGGCGCACTCCTCCCGAGGCGGGTGAACCGACGGGGTGCGCCGTCCGAATGGCTGCGCATAGAGCGCCTCCTGCCAGTAGGCGAGCGGCGACGATCCGGGGGGAGAAATTCGATGGCTGCACGGTCCATGCCGGCACGGAGTTCGCGATGGGCGCGAGTATCGGGCTCGCTCAGCCGGGCCGAGTGGAGGCGCGCAGGCCTGCTCGCGCTCGTCATCGTCACGTTGCACGTCGTGGGCTTCGGGCTGCTCTTCGGATTCGTCGCGCCACAGCACCTGCAGCTCGGGAGCGGCGCGTTCGGGATCGGTGTCGGCATCACCGCCTACACGCTCGGCATGCGCCACGCCTTCGACGCCGACCACATCGGCGCCATCGACAACACGACGCGGAAGCTCATGAGCGACGGCCAGCGGCCGCTCAGCGTCGGGTTCTTCTTCTCGCTCGGCCATTCCAGCATCGTCTTCCTGCTCGCCATCGGCCTCGCCGTCGGGATCAAGGGGCTGAGCGGCGGCGTCGCGGACGACGACTCCGCCCTGCACACCGCGACCGGCCTGATCGGACCGACGATCTCGGGCTCGTTCCTGTTCCTGATCGGCATCCTCAACCTCATCGTGCTGATCGGGATCGTGCGCGTGTTCCTGCGCATGCGGCAGGGCGAGTTCGACGAGCAGGAGCTCGACCAGCAGCTCAACGCGCGCGGCTTCATGAACCGCTTCCTCGGTCGTGCCACGCGGGCCGTCAAGAAGCCCTGGCACATGTATCCGCTCGGGCTCCTCTTCGGCCTCGGCTTCGACACCGCGACGGAGATCGCGCTGCTCGCGACCGCCGGCACCGCCGCCGCGGGCGGCCTGCCGATCACGGCGATCCTGTGCCTCCCGATCCTCTTCGCCGCGGGCATGTGCCTGCTCGACACGATCGACGGCGCGTTCATGAACTTCGCCTACGGCTGGGCGTTCTCGAAGCCGGTGCGCAAGATCTTCTACAACATCACCGTGACGGCCCTCTCGGTCGCCGTCGCGCTGATCATCGGCACGGTCGAGCTGCTCGCGGTGTTCGCCGACAAGTTCAGCCTGAACGGCGGCATCTGGGACTTCGTCTCCAACCTCGACCTGAACATCGTCGGCTACTTCATCGTCGGGCTGTTCGTCGTCACCTGGCTGCTCGCCGTGGCCGTCTGGCGCTTCGGGCGCATCGAGGCCCGCTGGTCGGCTCGGCTCGAACCGGGCATCGAGAGCGGCGCGGCGCAGCAGCTCGTGCCGTGATCCCGGTCAGGTGACGCGCAGGTCGGCGTGCCGCGTGACGAGGATGGGCGAGCCGTCCATCCCGCTCTCGCAGTGCTGGGTCGCGTACACGCGGTGCGTGCCGCGGGCGAAGCCGGGGATGCGCCAGCGCACGGCGAAGCGGCCGTGCCCGTCGAGCACGGCGCGCGCGAACACCACGTCGTTCACCGCGAGCACGACGCGCGGCTTGCAGAACTCGATCTGAGCCCAGCCGGAGCCGCGCACGACGATGCGCTTCCCGGCCTTGCCGGAGGCGGGCGTCAGCGTGACCTTCTGCGTCGCGGCTCCCGCGCTCGTGGCCGCGATCAGGACGGCGGCGAGGACGAGGAGGGCGGTCGGGGGGCGCATGCGGCCATCCTAGATAGATTGCGGCCGTGGGCAAAGCGCGCCGAACACGGCAGAGCCGTGAGCAAGAGCGACGGCAGGCGCGCATGCGCCGCCTGCTGATCGTGACCGGGGCCGCGGTCGTGCTCGTGATCGCGCTGATCGTCGTGCAGCAGGTCACGAAGAGCGACTCGAACACGCCCGACCCGAGCAACCTCACCGGCCTCGCCGAGGTGCAGGCGGAGTTCGACGGCCTGACCGAGAGGGCCGGCACGATCGGCCCGGCGGGCGCGAAGGTGACGATCACCGAGTACGGCGACCTGCGCTGCCCGATCTGCAAGACGTTCGACAACGAGGTCGTGCCGACGCTCGTCGAGAACTTCGTGCGCACGGGCAAGGCGAAGATGCAGTTCAAGGTCTGGCCGATCCTCGGGCCGAACTCGGTCGACGCGGCCAAGGCGGCCTACGCGGCCAAGCAGCAGAACGCGCTCTGGCGCTACGCCGCGCTGACCTACCTGAACCAGGGCGACGAGAACGTGAACTGGTTCACGCCCGCGTTCGCGCGCTCGGTCGCGCAGGCGCTCGGACTCGATCTCGCCAAGTTCGACAAGGACCGGGCGAGCGACGCCGCCGTCACCGCGATCGATCAGGTCAACCAGGAGGCCACCGACCTCGGCTTCCAGGGCACGCCGACGATCCGCGTGAGCGGGCCCAACGGGACGGTGACCGTCGACGCCACGCTGGAGGCGATCACCGCCGCCGTGCAGAAGGCGAGCGGCTCGGCCGGGTGAGCGCGCGCCGCCTGGCCGCGGTGCTCGCGCTCCTCGAGCTGGCCATCGCGGTCTACCTCGAGGTCGAGCGGGCGCGCGGGCGCTCGGTCGCATGTCCGATCGGCGGCGGCGGATGCGAGACCGTCCAGCAGAGCAGCTACAGCAAGCTCGCGGGCGTGCCGTTGCCGATCCTCGGATTGATCGGCGCGGCGACGATGTTCGTGACGACGCTGGTGAACGACCCGCGCGCACGCACCGTCGCATTCGTGCTCGCGGTCGCGGGCGCGCTCTTCTCGCTCTACCTCGCGGGGCTGCAGGCATTCGAGATCCACGCGTACTGCGCGTGGTGCCTCGCGAGCGCCGTGATCTGGATCGCCCTGGCCGTGACGACCGGCGTCGCCTGGTTCCGCGCGGCCGACGAGGAATGACGGCGCGGCTCGCGCTCGCCGCGCTCGCCGCGCTGCTGGCGCTGCCCGCGAGCGCCGGGGCGCACACGATCAAGGGCCTCGTGCACGACGAGCGCGACGTCGTGCTCTCGCAGGCGCCGGGCACGCACGCCTCCATCACGGCCGACGGCACGCATCTCGTGCTGCGCCGCGACGGCGCACGCGTCGTCGAGGTGCTCGACCTGCAGGGCGCGCCCGCGCTGAAGCTCGATGCCGCCGGCGCCTGGGCGCGCAAGGGCGCGCCCATCGTGACGGTGCTCTCGATCACGACCGGCGCGCCGGATCCGCGCGACCCCGCCTGGCTGAGCGCCGGGAGCGGGAACACGCCTGCGCTTTCACTACCCGGGCACCCACGGGCTCGTCGCGCACCGCTGGAGCGTGCCGCTGCGCGTGGACGGCCGCGCGGCCAGGATCACGGGTGCCGTCGAGCGCGTCGCGCAGCCGCCGCTCGCCTGGGCGATCGGCGCGGGTGCCGCGGTGGCGGCGGGCATGGTGCTCGGAATGCAGGGTCGCCGGCGCGCCGGTTACGCGCTCGTCGGGGCGCTCGCGATCGCCGTCGTCGCGATCTCCTACGGCGAGAGCCAGGCCACGGGCAGCGATCCGTGGGGTGAGATCGTCGCGGCCGTCGTCGGGCTCGCCGGTCTCGCGGCGGCGTTCCGGCTGCGCCGCGACGCCGCACTCGAGCAGGGCGTGCTCGCGGTCGCAGCCATCCTGCTCGTGCTGCCGCTGATCGGCCGGCTGTCCGTGCTGCGCCACGGCGTGATCGTCACGACGCTCGACCCGGACCTCGTGCGGGCTCTCGTCCTCGGCGGCCTCGCCGCGGCGTCCGCCGTGATCACCGCCGCGGCGCGCGCCTGGTGGCCGGGGCCGTCCGAGCCCGCGACGTAGCGCCTACGACCAGACGCCGAACGGCTCGCCGAGCTCGTCCAGCCGGACCGCGACACCGAGGCCCGGCCCGTCGGGCGCGCGCAGCCGCCCGCCCTCGGCGGGCGGCATGCCCGTCGCGTTGCCGACCGTCACCCAGGCGTTGAAGTCGACGGTGTGGATGCGCAGCTCCTCGGGCGTCGAGAGCGACAGGTGCGCCATCGCGGCCGTGTCGATGTCGCTGCCGCCCGTGTCCTCGACCGTGACCGGCAGCGCGAGGTCGACCGCGACGTCCCGCAGCAGGGCCGCCGGGCCGACGCCTCCGACGCGCGCGATCTTGATCGTCACGCCGTCGGCGACGCCGTCGCGCTTCGCGGCCAGCAGCGCCGGCAGCGAGTCGATGCACTCGTCGAGCACGAGCGGGTGCGGGCAGTGGGGGCGCACCGCGCGGCAGTCCTCGTACGACATGCACGGCTGCTCCATCGTGATCTCGAGGTCGCGCGTGTCGCGCAGGAACGCGCGTGCCTGCCCCGTCGTCCACGCACCGTTGGCGTCGCAGAAGATCACGACGTCCCGGCGACGGCGGCCCGGACGGCGTGCACGCGCTCGACGTCCTCCGCCGGGATCGGCGCCGACCTTCACCTGGAGGCGCCGGTAGCCGGCAGCGACGTAGGCGGCCGCGCTGCGCGCCATGACGTCGGGCGCCGCCTGCGAGACCGACCGGTAGAGGTCGACGGCGGTGCCGTAGCGCCCACCGAGGTAGGCGCAGAGCGACACGCCCGCGGCCTGTGCGGCGAGGTCGTAGACGGCCATGTCGAGCGCCGACTTCACGAACGGCAGGCCGAGCATCACGTCGTCGAGCGCCCGCCGTACGCGCGCGGGCTCGCGCGGGTCGGCGCCGACGAGCAGTGGCGCGAGCTCGGCGACGCCGGCGCGCGTTCCGGCGGCGAACGCGGGTGCATAGAACGCGCCGAGCGACGCCATCTCGCCCACGCCGACGAGGCCGTCGTCGCTCTCGAGCACGACGATCGTGGAGTCCGTGCCGTCCTCGGACTGATTGCGGCAGCGGTACGGGCCGTCACGGAACGGCTGCAGCTGCCGGTAGGCGGCGACGCGGGCGATGCGCATGCTTGCAAGGCTACCGTCGTGCGCACCGTGACCGGGAGCGCAAATCACGCGCCGCTCGTGGCGGATCTCGCTGATGCGCATCGCCGCCGTACGCGCGACGCCCGTCAACATCCCGTTCCATGCGCCCTACCGCTTCTCGCTCGGGTCGACGGCCTCGGTCACGAAGACGATCGTCGAGGTCGAGACGGTCGACGGCCTCACCGGGATCGGCGAGTGCGCCGACGGCGATCGCAGCGCCGAGGTCGAGCGCCTCGGCGCGCGGCTGATCGGGCTCGACCCGCTCGACCTCAACGAGTGCGAGCGGCGCTGCGTGCCGGCGTTCGAGCACTCGCTGTGGGAGAACGTGACGACGCTCAAGCGCGCGTTCGGCGCGATCGAGATGGCGCTCTGGGATCTCCGCGGCCGGGCCGAGGACAAGCCGCTGCACGTGCTGCTCGGCGGCGCCGTGCGGCGCGAGATCGCGTTCACGGAGTACTTCTCCCTGCGCCATCCCGGCGCCGCGCACCCGGGCGAGTCGACGCCGCTCGAGGTCGCCCGCTACTGCGCGCGCATGATCGAGGAGTACGACTCCCCCACGTTCGAGGGCAAGCTCGCGACCGTCGGGCTGGAGGACGAGCTGGAGATGGTGCGCGAGGTGCGCGCCGCGATCGGCGACCGCCCGCTGCGACTCGACGCGAACCACGCCTGGACCGTCCCGACCGCACGCGACGTGCTGCGCAGGCTCGCGCCGTACGACATCCGCTGCATCGAGGAGCCGGTCGGGTCGCACGAGGAGCTGGCCCGCCTGCGGCCGTTCACGGACATCGCGTTCTCGGCGCACGCGCCCGACCTGCGGCGCGCCGTCGCGCTCGGCGTGCCCGACTTCTACGTGCTCAACATCGTCGAGCTGGGCGGCATCCGGCGCACCGTCGAGTTCGTGCGCGCGTGCGAGATGTTCGGCATCGGCTTCTGGTTCCACTCCGGCGACACCGGCGTCGCGAGCGCGGCCTACCTGCAGCTGTCGGCCGCGCTGGAGCCGATCCGCGAGCCCAGTCAGGCGCTCTTCCACTGGTACGCCGACGACGTCATCGCCGAGGGGCCGTTCTGCCCGCGGCGCGGCGTCCTGCCGGTTCCCGAGGGCCCCGGGCTGGGAGTCACGCTCGACGCCGGCGCACTCGCGCGCTGCCACGAGCGCTTCCTCGCCGAGGGTGCGTTCCCGTCCGGCGAGGCCGGCGCGCCGGAGCGCACGCAGGGCTCGTTCGGCGCGCTCAAGCGGTCCTGACCGTCCTGTCCGATTTCCGCTAGTTCCCCTGGCATGCTGCCGTGGTGGAGTCGGCCGAGGAACACTGGTACCGGGCCGTCGAGAGTCGCGACAGCCGCTTCGACGGCTGGATCTACCTGGGCGTCACGTCGACCGGCATCTACTGCCGCCCGAGCTGCCCGGCCGTCGGCCCGAAGCGCTCCAACATGCGCTTCTACCGCAGCTCGGCCGCGGCGCAGCGCGCGGGCTTCCGGGCCTGCAAGCGCTGCCGGCCGGACGCCTCGCCCGGTTCGCCCGAGTGGAACGCGCGCGCCGACGCGGTCGCGCGCGCGATGCGCCTGATCGGCGACGGCGTCGTCGATCGCGAGGGCGTCGCCGGGCTCGCGGCGCGCCTCGGCTACAGCGTGCGGCAGCTCAACCGCCTCGTCTCGGCAGAGCTCGGGGCCGGGCCGCTCGCGCTCGCCCGCGCACAGCGCGCGCAGACGGCGCGCACGCTGATCGAGACGACCGACCTCGCGTTCGCGGAGGTCGCGTTCGCCGCCGGCTTCGCGAGCGTGCGCCAGTTCAACGACACCGTGCGCGAGGTCTTCGCGCTGTCGCCGACGGAGCTGCGACGACGGCGCGGAGCGCCGAACGCGGGCGGCGCCGGCACGATCGCGCTGCGCCTCCCCTACCGCGCGCCGATCGCGGTGGACGAGCTGTTCGCGTTCTTCGCGACGCGCGCGATCGCGGGCGTCGAGGAGACGACGCGAGGCGGGCGCGTACCGGCGCACGCTGCGCCTCCCGCACGGCACCGCGATCGCGGAGCTCGCGCCCGGCGACGGCTGCGTGCAGTGCTCGCTGCGCCTCGCCGACGTGCGCGACCTCGGCGTCGCCGTCGCGCGCTGCCGCCGGCTGCTCGACCTCGACGCCGACCCCACGTCGGTCGCCGCGGCGCTCGCGAGCGATCCGGTGCTCGCGCCGCTCGTCGCGGCGCACCCCGGCCTGCGCGTGCCGGGCTGCGTCGACGGCACCGAGATCGTCGTGCGCGCCGTGCTCGGGCAGCAGATCTCCGTCGCGGCCGCGCGCACGCACGCCGCCCGCATCGTGCAGCGCCACGGCGCGCCGCTGCCGGCGGCGGACGGATCGCTCACGCACGTCTTCCCCGACGCCGCGGCGCTCGCCGACGCCGACGACGACGTCCTCGCGATGCCCGTGCGCCGGCGCGAGACGCTGCGCGGCGTGTGCGCAGCGATCCGGGACGGCGCCATCGATCTCGATCCCGGCGCCGATCGCGAGCGCGCGCGGCGCGATCTCCTCGCGCTGCCCGGCATCGGCCCCTGGACGGTCGAGTACGTGGCGATGCGCGCGCTCGGCGATCCGGACGCGTTCCCGGCCGGCGACCTCGGCGTCCTGCACGGCCTGCGCGCGCTCGGAGTCGAAGCGGACGCGCGCGAGGCCGAGCGGCGCTCCCAGGCCTGGCGGCCGTTCCGGGCCTACACCGTCCTGCACCTCTGGAAGGCGCTCGAGAGCGGAGGCGCGACATGAGCGAGACGTACACGACGATGCCGAGCCCGGTCGGCGACCTGCTGCTGACGGGCGAGGACGGGCGCCTGACGGGCCTCTACATGCCGTCGGACCGGTACGCGCGACACGCCGCCGCGAATCCCGGGAGCGCACGGCGCGACGACGCGGCGTTCGCTGCGGTGCGACGGCAACTCGAGGAGTACTTCGCCGGCGAGCGCAGCTCGTTCGATCTGCCGGTCGCGCCGGCCGGGACGCCGTTCCAGCAGGGCGTCTGGGCCGAGTTGCAGCGCATCGGCTACGGGACGACGATCACGTACGCCGAGCTCGCGGCGAGGATCGGGCGGCCCACGGCGATCCGCGCGGCCGGCGCCGCGAACGGCGCGAATCCCGTCTCGATCGTGATCCCGTGCCATCGCGTGATCGGCTCGAACGGCACGCTCACCGGCTACGGCGGCGGGCTCGAGGCCAAGCGCTTCCTGCTCGATCTCGAGCGCGCCGGCGCGTGAGGGAGCGCGCGACCTCGTGGCCGGCGCGGCTCGTGCTGCTCGGTGCGATCTGGGGCATGTCGTTCGTGCTGATCAAGATCGGCAACCGCGGCTTCACGCCCGTCCAGGTCTCGTTCGGGCGCATGCTGTTCGGGCTGCTCGCGCTGCTTCCGGTGCTGCTCGCGCAGGCCGGGCGCCTGCCGCGCGACCGGCGCACCTGGGGCCATCTCTTCGTCGCCGCGTTCCTCGTCAACAGCGCGCCGTTCACGCTCTTCGCATTCGGCGAGCAGCACGTCGACTCGGTGCTCGCGGGGATCTGGAACGGCACGACGCCGCTCTTCGTGCTCGTCGTCGTGCTCCTGACGCTGCCGGAGGAGCGCCCGACCCGCGAGCGGGCACTCGGGCTCGCGCTCGGCTTCGCGGGCGTGCTCGTCGTGCTCGGGGCGTGGCGCGGGATCGCCGGCGGCGAGCTCCTGGGCAGTGCAGCGTGCCTCGCTGCCGCGATCCTCTACGGCATCGGCTTCCCGTACCTCCGGCGCAACCTCGCGACCGGAGGGCTCTCGGTCCCGGTGCTCGCGTTCGGCCAGCTCGCGATGGGCACGCTGCAGCTCGCGGTCGTCCTCCCGTTCGCGGGCGGCGTGCCCGAGGCGTTCTCGCCCGGGCCGCTGGTGGCGGTGGCGGCGCTCGGCGCCGTGGGCACGGGAGCCGCGTACCTCCTCAACTACTCGATCATCCGCGACGCCGGTGCGACCGCGGCCTCCACGGTGACCTACCTGGTCCCCGTGTTCGCGACGGTCGCGGGCGTGGCGTTCCTGAGCGAGAGCCTGACCTGGAACGAGCCCGTCGGCGGACTGCTCGTCCTGCTCGGCGTCGCGGCGAGCCAGGGGCGCCTGCGACGGCGCCCGGCGCTCGCGAGCACCGCCGCGGCCTGACACGAATCCTCGCCCTCCGGGCACGAAGTGGCAATTCGTGATGTAGTGCTGTGCAACTCGGCCAGGAGGCACGCCGCCATGCGCTTCAAATCGAGGAAAATCGCGGGCTATCGCGCGTACGCGGTGACGGGTGTCAATACCGTCTCCTTCGCCATCGACTTCCGCGGCGCCGACACGTCCGGACTGCTCGGGTTTGCCGTCGAGCGCCACGATCCGACGGAGAACGAGCGCTACTTCATCTACGGGGTGAAGGTGTTCGAGAGCGTCATCCCGAACCCCGACGAGCTCACGACGGTCTCGACGTTCGACCAGCCCGTGCAGAGCTTCGTGTGGGACGACTTCACCGCCAAGCCCGATCGCGAGTACGAGTACTTCTTCCATCCGCTCAAGGGGGAGCCGAAGAACCTCGACCGCAGCGCACCGCCGATCCGCATCGGCGTGCGCACCGAGCCGCTCTTCAGCGACGGCACGCACGACGTGTTCTTCAACCGCGGCGTCGCGAGCAGCCAGGCGTACGCGCGTGCCTTCCAGAACCAGAAGCCGGATCAGATCGCGGATCCCGTGAAGCGGAAGAAGGCGTTCCAGTGGCTGAGCCGCGACCTGGACGAGGCGCTGTTCAAGTTCATCGACCAGGCGAAGGCCGGGGACACGCTGCTCGGGTGCTTCTACGAGTTCCGCTACGCGCCCGCGGCCGATCGCCTCAAGGCCGCGGTCGATCGCGGCGTGAACGTGCGGCTGATCCTCGACGCGAAGGTCAATGAGTTCACCGACAAGCACGGGAAATTCCACGAATCCTTCCCGCGCGAGGACAACAAGCGCACGGTCGCGAAGGCGAAGCTGCCCGACAGCGCGATCGCGCTCTGGCGCGAGCACAATCCGAGTGACATCGAGCACAACAAGTTCCTCGTGCTGCTACGCGGCCAGGCCGCCGCGCCCGCCGAGGTGTGGACCGGCTCGACCAATCTCTCGCTCGGCGGCATCCACGGCCAGACGAACGTCGGGCACTGGGTGAGGAACGCCGCGGTCGCAGCTGCGTACCGCAACTACTGGGAGCTCGTGCAGGGCGATCCGGGCACGGCCAAGGGAGACACCCGCACGGAGGCGAACGCCAAGCGCAAGCAGTACCGCGAGGCGGTCATGGCACTCTCCGCCGTTCCGGCCCGCTGGCAGGACGTCGCGAAGGGCAGCACGACGATCTTCAGCCCGCGCTCGGGGAGCCAGGTGCTGGACATGTACGTCGCCATGGTGGACGAGGCCGACAAGGTTGCCTGCATCACGCTCGCGTTCGGCATCAACAAGCGCTTCAAGGACCGGATCGCCGACAACACTCCGAGCAGCCACATCACGTTCTTCCTGCTCGAGAAGCGGGACGTGAAGAATCCGAGCGCGACGACGGCGTTCGTGTCGCTCAATTCGCGGAACAACGTCTACCAGGCCTGGGGCTCGTTCCTGCGCGATCCGCTCCACCAGTGGACGCGCGAGACGAACGCGAAGGCGCTCGGGCTGAACACGCACGTGAGCTACGTGCATTCGAAGTTCCTCGTGAAGGACCCGCTCGGCAACGATCCGCTCGTGGTCACCGGCTCGGCGAACTTCTCGGACGCCTCGACGAACGACAACGACGAGAACATGCTCGCGATCCGGGGCGACAAGCGCGTGGCGGACATCTATTTCACCGAGTTCAACCGGCTGTTCTTCCACTACTACTTCCGCTCCGTCCAGGAGGCCACCCAGGGCAGGCAGCCGCCGGCGGGAGCGGCGGCGGACACCTCGGTGAGCCTGTTCCTCGCGGAGACGGACGCCTGGCTCGCCAAGTACAAGCCCGGCACGTTCCGCCGCAAGCGCGTCGAGATGTTCACCTCGATGTCCGGCGCGAAGATCCTGTAGCCGCGTCGACGGCCCGCCGGGCGGCACGCCTGCGCGTCGGGCGGGCGCCGCACTGGCACCATGCGCACGGTGCGCGCCGTGATGTCGATCCAGTCGTCCGTCGTCTACGGGCACGTGGGGTCGACGGCCGCCACGCTGCCGCTGCAGCGGCTCGGCTTCGACGTCTGGGCGCTGCCGACGGTCGTGTACTCGAGCCACGCCGGCTACCCGGGCGTGCGCGGGCGCCGCACGCCGATCTCGACGCTGCGCGAGCTGCTCGCCGGTCTCGAGGCGCTCGGGCGGCTCGATCGCTGCGAGGCGGTGCTGAGCGGCTACCTGGGCCGGCCCGAGGCCTGGCGCTTCGTGCTCGAGGCGCTCGCCGCGGTACGTGCGCAGCGGCCCGACGCGTGGTACGTCTGCGATCCCGTGCTCGGCGACGAGGGCGAGCTCTACGTGCCGGCCGAGCTCGTGCGCACGTTCCGTGAGCAGGCCGTGCCGCGCGCCGACCTGCTCGTGCCGAATCGCTTCGAGCTCGAGTGGCTCGTCGACCGGCCCGTCGCGAGCGTTGCCGAGGCCGTCGCGGCGGCGCGCGAGCTGCACGCGGCGGGTGCCCGCGAGGTCGTCGTGAAGGGCCTCGTGCTCGAGCACGACGGCCGGCCGACGCAGCACGTCGTCGGCGTCGACGGCGACGCTGCATGGCTCTCGCGCGCGCCGCACATCGCGCAGTTCTGGGGCGGCGCGGGCGATGTCTTCACGGGACTGCTCACGGGCCTGCGCCTGGCCGGGACGCCGCTCGGCGAGTCGGTCGCACGCGCGACCGCGCTGATGCAGCAGCTGATCGCGCGCACCCACGAGCTGGGCGCGCCCGAGCTGCGGCTGATCGAGATCGACTGGGCGGCCGAGCCGCCCGGTGCACACGCCGAGCGCGTGGCCTAGCCGGCGAGCAGCGAGGCGGCGACCTCGGGCGTGACGTTGCCGCCACTGAGCACGAGCACCGTGCCCGGCAGCGGCTCGACGAGGCCGGAGAGCACGGCCGCGACCGGCGCCGCCGCGGCCGGCTCGACCGCCAGCTTCGCGCGGGCATAGAGGAAGCGGAACGCCTCGGCGATCTGCTCCTCGGTCACGACGACGGCCTCGTCCACGAGCTCGCGGAGCACCGGAAACGGCCCGGTTCCCACGCTCGGCGGGCCGAGCGCGTCGGCGATGCTGACGCCCGCGGGCCGCTTCACCGGCGCGCCGGCGGCGATCGACGCCGCGACGGTCGCGATCATCGCGGGCTCGACGGCGATCACGCGCGCGTCCGGGTAGAGCGCCTTCACCGCGGTCGCGACGCCCGACATCAGCCCGCCGCCCCCGACCGGCACGACGACCTGCGTCACGCCTTCCACCTGCTCGCACAGCTCGAGTCCGACCGTGCCCTGGCCGGCCATGACCGCGCGATCGTTGAACGGGTGCACGACGACGCGGCCGGTCGCCGTCGCCTCGGCTTCCATGCGCGCGAATGCCTCCGTCGCGTCGGCCGCCTCGAGGTCGGCCGTGCCGCCGTAGGCGCGCGTGGCGTCGACCTTGGTCTGGCTCGCCCAGCTCGGCATCATCACGAGCGCGTGGGTGCCGAGCTCGCGGCCGGCGAGCGCGACCGCGGCCGCATGGTTGCCCGCGGAGCACGTCACGACGCCGCGCGCGCGCTCGTCGGGCGTCATCTCGGCGATGCGCGAGAACGCACCGCGCACCTTGAACGCGCCCGTCCGCTGCAGCAGCTCGGCCTTCAGCCAGACGCCCTCGCCGAGCGACGCGCAGCTGAAGACCGGCGTGCGCCGGACGTGGCCCTGGATGACGCCGGCTGCGCGCCGGACGTCGTCGATCGTCACTGGGAGCTCGGACATGCCGCGAGCACGCTACTCGCGCTCGAGCGAGCGCGCGACGATCTCCTTCATGATCTCGTTCGAGCCGGCGTAGATCGGCTGCACGCGGGCGTCGATGAACGCGCGCGCCACCGGGTACTCGAGCATGTACCCGTAGCCGCCGAAGAGCTGCAGGCACTCGTCGATCTGGCGCCACTGCTGGTCGGTCATCCACCACTTCGCCATCGACGCCGTGACCGTGTCGAGCGTGCCGTCGATCACGCGCGTGATGCAGTGGTCGACGAAGACGCGCCCGATCGTCGCCGCCGTGTGCGCCTCGGCGAGCTTGAAGCGCGTGTTCTGGAGCGCCATCAGCGGCTTCCCGAACGCCTGCCGCTCGTTCGCGTAGGCGACCGTGTCCGCGATCACGCGCTCGAGCGCCGCGACGGCCATGACGGCGACCACCGTGCGCTCGTACGGCAGCTGCTGCATCAGCTGGTAGAGCCCCTGGCCCTCGCCCAGACTCGCGGAGACCGGTATGCGCGCGTCCTGGAAGTGGAGCTCGCAGGTGTCCTGCGCATGCTGGCCGACCTTGTGCAGCGGCTGCCCCCGGGTGAAGCCCTCGAGGCCCTCGGTCTCGACCATCAGCAGCGTGAAGCCCTGCGAGCCGGCACCCGCGTCCGTGCGCACGACGAGGCAGATCAGCGTCGAGAGGAGCCCGTTCGTGATGAACGTCTTCGACCCGTTGACGACGTAGTGATCGCCGTCCCGGACGGCCGAGGTGGTGATGCCGCGCAGGTCCGAGCCGGCGCCCGGCTCCGTCATCGCGATCGCGCCCACGAGGTCGCCGCGCACGAGCGCCGGCAGCCACGCCTCCCGCTGCTCGTCGCTGCCGTACTCGAGCACGTAGTGCGTCGCGATCTCGTGCACGCCCTTGCCGAAGCACGAGAACCCCGCCTGCAGCAGCTCCTCGTAGACCACGCACTCGAACCCGAAGTCGCCGCCGTGTCCCCCGTGCTCGACCGGCACGTCGGTGCCGAGCAGCCCGGCCGCCCCGGCGCTCGGCCACAACTCCGCATCGACCCACCCGCGCGCCTGCCAGCGCTCGTCGTTCGGCACGACCTCGCGCTCGACCCACGCCCGCGCCGTCTCGCGGAACAACTCGTGATCGTCGCCCGCCCACGGCGAACGCGGACGCGAGGATCGGACGCCGGCCATGCCGCGGATCATCGCACCGCGCACTCGGCCAAGTGGCACTCGCAGCGAGTGCCACTTGGCACCGCCCAGCCCGTAGAGTCGGCCCGTGCCGATTCGCAGCCCGCATCCGGACGTGGTCGTGCCGGACGTGACGCTCTCCGAGTACGTGCTCGGCGGGGCCGCGGCGCGCGGGGAGCGGCCGGCGATCGTCGAGAACCTGAGCGGTGCGGGGCTGACGTACGCGGAACTGGCGGAGCGCGTCGATCGCTGTGCCGCGGGGCTCGTGGCGCGCGGGCTCGCGGGCGGGGAGCGCGTGGGGATCTACGCGCCGAACGTGCCGGAGTACGCGGTCGCGTTCCACGGCGTCGTCCGGGCGGGTGGGACGACCACGACGGTGAACGGGCTCTACACGGCCGACGAGGTGGCGTTCCAGCTGCGGATCGCCGGCGCGCGCTTCCTCGTGACCGTGCCGCAGCTCGCCGAGCGAGCGCTCGAGGCGGCCGCGGCGGCCGGCGTCGAGGAGGTGTTCTCGATCGGCGAGGCGGCGGGGACGACACCCTTCGACGAGCTGCTGGCACCGCCGGGCACGCCCGCCCCGGACGCGGACGTCGATCCGGCGACGCATCTGGTCGCGCTGCCGTTCTCGAGCGGCACGACGGGGTTCCCGAAGGGCGTGATGCTGACGCACCGCAACCTCGTCGCCAACCTCTGCCAGTACGAGCCCATGCGGACGATCGACGAGCGCGATCGCGTGATCGCGGTGCTGCCGTTCTTCCACATCTACGGGCAGACGCTCGTGCTCAACGACGCCCTGCGGCGCGGGGCGACGATCGTGACGATGGCGCGCTTCGACCTCGCCGAGTTCCTCGCCGCGATCGAGCGGCACCGCATCACCGCGTGCTACGTCGCGCCTCCCGATCGTGCTCGCCCTCGCGAAGCATCCGCTCGTGGAGGAGCACGATCTCTCGAGCCTGCGCTTCATCACGAGCGGCGCTGCGCCGCTCGACGCGGAGCTCCAGCACGCGGCCGAGAGACGCGTCGGCTGCCGCGTCCAGCAGGGCTACGGGCTCACCGAGGCGAGCCCGGTCACCCACCACGTCCACCAGGACGACGAGGTCGTCCACGGGACGATCGGCACGTTGCTCCCGAGCACCGACGCGCGCCTCGTCGACGTCGAGAACGGGCAGGACGCCGCAGCCGGGCAGCCGGGCGAGATCTGGGTGCGCGGGCCGCAGGTGATGCTCGGGTACCTCGGCGACGACGACGCCACCGCGGCGACGCTGATGCCCGAGGGCTGGCTGCGCACGGGCGACATCGCGACGGTCGACGAGGCCGGCCGCTTCCGCATCGTCGACCGCCTCAAGGAGCTCATCAAGTACAAGGGCTACCAGGTGCCCCCGGCCGAGCTCGAGGGCATCCTGCTCACGCACCCGCAGGTCGCCGACGCCTGCGTCGTGCCCGTCCGCGACGAGGAGGCCGGCGAGGTGCCGAAGGCGTTCATCGTCCCGCACGCGGGGCAGGAGCCGGATCCCGGCGAGGTGATGGCCTACGTGGCCGCCCGCGTCGCGCCGCACATGCAGGTGCGCGCGTGCGAGCTGATCGACGCCATCCCGAAATCGCCCTCGGGCAAGCTGCTGCGCCGGGTGCTCGTCGAGCGCGAGCGCGGAGCCGGAGCGTGAGCGGCGCGCAGGCGCTCGCCGGCAAGGTCGCGCTCGTCACCGGCGCCGGCCGCGGGCTCGGGCGCGCCGTGGCGGAGCGCTTCGTCGCCGAGGGCGCGCAGCGTCGTGATCGCCGAGATCGACGGCGACCTCGCGCGCGACGCCGCGACGACCCTCGGCGAGGCCGCGCTCGGCGTCCAGTGCGACGTGTCGCAGGCGGCGGACGTCGAGCGGGCGTTCGACGCCTGCCTGGAGCGCTTCGGGCGCATCGACATCCTCGTCAACAACGCCGCCGTCGTCGGGCCGGCGGTCCGGCACTTCCTCGAGCTCGACGAGGAGACGTGGGACCTCGTGCTCGCCGTGAACCTGAAGGGGCACTACCTCTGCACGCGGCGCGCCGCGGATCACATGGTGGAGCAGGGCAGCGGCGTCGTCATCAACGTGTCGAGCGGCGGCGCGAGCCGGGCGCACCGGGGAATGGTCGCCTACGACGCGTCGAAGGGCGGCGTGGAGGCGTTCACGCGCGCCGTCGCCGTCGATCTCGCGCCCTACGGCGTGCGCTGCGCGTGCATCGTGCCCGGGCTCATGGAAGGCGGCAGGCCGAACGACGGCGACCGCGCGCAGGCCAGCGCCGCGACGGTGCCGCTCGGCCGCCAGGGCACCGGCGCCGACATCGCCGGAGCGGCCGTGTTCCTCGCGGGCGAGGACGCGAGCTACCTCACCGGATCGTGCCTCTACGTGGACGGCGGCGTGCTCCACCAGCAGCGCTCGCCGCAGGTCGAGACCTTCCCGCTAAAACGCTTTCCGCGCGTCGGCCGCCTGGCCTGACTCCCTCGGAAGGGGGATACCGGAAGCCCCGTTCTCGCACCCCTCCGTATGTAGCGCACCGCCGGGAGATCGCACACGAGCTCGCGCACGCAGTGCTCGCGATCGACCGCGATCGCGAGCGCGCAGCGAGGCGGCCGCGGGCCGCCCGCGAGCCAGGCGTGGTAGGAGGCCTTCGGCGGCTCCTGCAGCCCGATCGAGACGAAGCGCGCGCCGTCCAGTCGCCCGCGCACCAGGTCGGCGGCACGCTCGAGCTCGGCCGGCGCAAGCGGCTCGAGCGGATGGGCAGTCACATGCTGAATCGCCATGCGGCGACGATAGCGGTCGCCCGCATCGCGGTCAGATCGGCCGGCCCGCGCGCAGCTCCGGGTGGTAGCGGATGAGGCGCTCGTCGAGATCGTCGAGCTCGCGCGTGCGCACGACGGCGGGCCGCTCGCCGACGCGCCGGTAGTGATCGCGGACGCGTTCGCCGCCGAGCTGGTAGCCGCCCGCGATGTAGCTCTCCCAGCCGACCAGCATGTAGAGGTACATGTCGGCCACCGAGTACCGGTCGCCGAGGCACCACGGCCCGCGCGCGAGCTCGCGCTCGAGATACGCGCCGTGCGCGTCCATCGTGCTCGCGTCCCGCGCGCGGATGGCCGCGTGCGCGGCCTCCTCGGGCTCCGTGACCGGCGACTTCATGATCGGCCACCAGGCGGGATGCAACGTGTCGGCGAGCCACAGGATCCAGCGATAGAGCGACGCCCGATGCGGGATCGCCCACGGCCGGTCCGAGCTCGCGCTCGGGGAAGCGGTCGGCCAGCCAGAGCAGCACGGCACCGGTCTCGTAGACGGTCGCGGCCCCCTCGCGCAGCGCCGGGACCCGCTTGAGCGGATTGACCTCGGCGAAGCTCGCGGGCTCGTCGCGCCGGCGCGGATGGATGTCGACCGGCTCGTACTCCGCGCCGGCCTCCTCGAGCGCGATGCGCGCCGCGAACGACGCGCTTCCGGTGATCTGGAAAAACTCGATCATCTGCTGTCGTGCCTCCCAAGCGTTGTTGCGGCCGCAACCTATCGCGGAGGGCGTCGCAGGCTGCCGCCATGACTCCACCGCCCGTTCCCGCCTCGGCTGCAGATCGCGAGATCAGGATCGCCCCGGACGTTCGCACGGCGCAGGGCTACGGGAACGAGGCGACGGTCGGCGCCGCCGTGCGCGGGAGCGGCATCTCGCCCTGGTGGTAGCGCCCTAGCGGGGAGCATCTCCTCCAGCAGCGCCCCGAGGGCCGCGAGGCCCGCCTCGAAGTCGTGCTCCGGCAGCGCGCCGTAGCCGATCACGACGCCGTCGCGCGGCGCGCGCCCGGAGCGGTAGTGCGGCGCCAGCGGGTACAGCGGCGAGCGAGCGGCGCTCCGCCTCGGCGATGAGCTCGGCGGAGGTCGGACCTCCGTCGGGGAGCTCCAGCAGCACCCCGAGGCCCGCTGAGATCCCGACGGGCACGAGCGCCGGCGCGCGCTCGGCGAGCATGCGCGACCAGGCGGTCGCGACGTGCGCGGTAGCGCGCACGCATGCGGCGCACGTGCCGCTCGTACGCGCCCGAGCGCAGCAGGTGGCAGAGCGCGATCTGATCCGGCGCCGGGACGTGCACGTCCTCGGCCGTGCGCAGGCTCGAGATCGGCGTCGATGCAGCCGCGGTGGCACGACCAGCCAACCGAGCCGCAGGCCCGGCGCGAGCGTCTTGCTGGCGGTGCCGCCGTAGACGACGTGTGCGGGCGCGAGCGCCTGCAGGGCGCCGACCGGCTGGCGGTCGTAGCGGAGCTCGCCGTCGTAGTCGTCCTCGACGATCGACGTCCGCCGCTCGCAGCCGCCCACGCGATCGCCGCCGCGCGCCGGTCGGGGTGCAGGACGACTCCCGTCGGGAACTGATGCGCCGGAGAGAGGACCGCAGCGCAGGCGCTGCCCTGCGCGAGCAGATCGGTGCGCGCGCCGCGCGCGTCCACGGGGAGCGTGCGACAGCGCCAGGCCGCTCGCCTCGGCGGTCGCGCGGTGCTGCGGCACGCACGGGTCCTCCATCGCCAGCGAGTCGCCGCCGGCGGCGCGAGGACGCGCGCGACCAGCGAGAGGCCGTGCCGGAACCCCGCGCAGACGATCACGAGCTCGGGATCGGCACGCACCCCGCGCGCCCGCGAGAGATACGAGGCGAGCTGCTCGCGCAGGTCGCGCCGTCCGCGCGGATCGCCGTAGCCGAGCGTCGCGGCGGGAGTGTCGCGCAGGCCCTGCCGCAGGGCGCTCGACCACGCCGCCCGCGGGAACGACGTCAGGTCGGGGACGCCCGGGCTGAAGGTGAAGCGCGCGGGGCGCGCCTCCCCCGCCAGTCGTCGCGGCGGGACGGCGTCCGCAGGCGAGAGGTCGGCGACCCACGTGCCCGCCCCGTGCCGCGACTCGAGATAGCCCTCGGCGCCGAGTTGCGCGAACGCCTCCACGACCGTCCCGCGCGCGAGGCCGAGATCGCCGGCGAGCGCGCGGGTCGAAGGCAGGCGCGTGCCGGCGGCGAGTCGGCCGTCGCGGATCGCCGCGCGCAGCGCGTCCTCGAGCGCGGCGTGCCGGGTGCCCTCGGACGGCAGCGAGAGGTGCAGATCCGGCCCCGAAGTGGTCCAGAATCAGTCATCTAAATGGCTCTAACGATTGGATCACTTCGAGTCTACGGTACCTCCATGACAACCACTTCCCGCATCGCCTTCTCGCACGCGGCGCGCGACGTCTACCGCGCCATCTCCGCGCTCGACGCGAGCGCCCCCTTCGAGCCGCGCCTGCGCGAGCTCGTGCGCATCCGCGCCTCGCAGATCAACGGCTGCGCGCTTCTGCGTCGACATGCACTCGCGTCGACGCGCAGAAGGCCGGCGAGGACGACCGCCGCATCTTCGCGGTCGCGGCCTGGCGTGAGAGCCCGTTCTTCGACGAGCGCGAGCGCGCCGCACTCGCCCTCACCGAGGCGATGACGAGGCTCCCGGAAGGCGGCGTGCCCGACGACGTCTACGAGGCAGCCGCCGCCGCGTTCGACGAGGCGGAGCTCGGCAATCTGATGGGCGTGATCATCGCGATCAACGCCTGGAACCGCGTCGCCGTCGCCACCGAGCTGCAGCCGCCGGAGCTCGCATGATCCCCGCCGATCTCAGCTGGCACGGCGAGGGCTATCCCGAGCTGCGCGACGGGCCTCCATGGGTGATGGAGGAGATGATCGAGGCCGAGGCGGGGCTCGCGGAGCCGATCGCCGCGGCGGCCGGCGCGGACGCCATCGCCGCGGCCGTCACCCGGGCCGCGAACGCCGGGGAGCCGATCGTCGTCACGGGCTGCGGCACGTCCGAGCACGGCTGCATGGCGGTTGCCGCGCTGCTCGGCGAGGCACTGCGCGCGACGGGCTCGCGCGCGGTGCCGGAGCCGCGGCAGGCGCTCGATGCCGCGCTCGATCCGCGCGCCGGCGGCGTCTGCATCGGCATCTCGCACGACGGCACGACGCGGGCGACGATCCACGCGCTCGCCTCGGCGCGCGAGTCCGGGGCGGTGACCGCGACGATCGGCGCTCCGCGACGACTCGCCGATCGCGGCCGCCTCGGATCACGTCATGGTGACGCCGCTCCGCGACCGCTCCTGGTGCCACACCGTGGCCTATGCCGAGCACGATCCTGGCCGGGGCGGCGATCGCGCGGGAGATCGCGGGAGGCGCGGCGCAGGACAGCTCGCCGATCGTCGAGACGCTGGCGCTGCGGCCGCAGATCGCAGCAGCTCGCCGCACGGCTCCAGGGCGCGCAGCGGATCCTCGCGGTCGGGCTCGGCGCCGATCTCGTCACGGCCCGCGAGCTCGCGCTCAAGATCGAGGAAGGCGCGCGCATCGCCGCGACCGCACTGCAGCTCGAGTCGCTCCTCCACGGGCACCTCGCCGGCTGCGACGCGCGAAACGACGGGACTGGTGCTGTTCGCCGCCGATCCGCGGCCCGCGCGCTGGCGCGACGACCGGCTGGCGGGGCCGCGGGCGCGGCGCGCGCCATCGGCATCCCGACCGTGGCCCTCGGCGGCGAGGCCGCGCTCGCGGGCCTGCCCGGCCGGCGTCGAACGCCTCGCACTGCCGACCGGCGGCACCGTCGCCGGTGCGCTGCTGACGGGCGCGGTCGCCCTGCAGCTGCTGACGCTCGAGCTCGCCCACCTCGTGGGCAGCAATCCCGATCTCATCCGGCGCGAGCAGCGCGCCTACCGCGAGGCCGCGGCCGTCGCCGAGACGCGCGCCGACTGGTGAGGTCTACTCGCGGCTCAGTCGCCGAGCGGCGGCCGGATCTGGCGCGGGGCGTTGAACGACACGTAGCGGTCGCGCATGAAGTGCGCCGTCGCCGTCATGTCCACCGTGACCGGGCGCAGGGTCGCGCGGTCGAGCGTGACCGCGTACCAGGCGGGCGTCGTCGGCTCGTAGAGCGAGAGGCGGACGACTGCTCGGCCGCCGACACGGCCGCGGCCGAGCAGGTTCACGTCGTAGGCCCCGGCACCCCACGGGACGGCGGGCAGCACGAGCGGCGGGTTCTGGGGCGAGGCCTTCCAGCCACCGCCGACGACGAGGTCCCAGCGCTGCCGGCCGATCACGACGCCGGCGTTGCCCGAGGTCGTGCGATAGCTGAGACGATCGGGAGCCTCGCTCCTCCAGAGCGTGTCGATCGGTACGCCGGCTCCACTCGAGAGATGCTCGCGGTACGCGACGCTGCGCAGCGTGCGGAACGCGCGCTCGGCGCGGCGCAGCAGCGGCAGCGCGGAGACCGGCCAGCGAGCGGGGAGCGCGAAGGAGACGGCCGAGCGCTCCCGCCCGCCGCCACTCAGGTCGATCGAGACACGCTTTGCCCCCGCCGCACCGCTCGCCCTCGACGCGTAGCACCCGGGCCCGCACGGAGTCGCGGCCGCGGTCGCCTTCCCGTCGACCGCGAAGTGCACGCGCAGGCCGCGCAGGCCGGTGCCGTCGGGAGCCAGCACCGTCGCCGTGAGCCGGACGTCGCTCCCAGCCCGCCGCGCGGCGAGTGCGACGGCGAGGCCGCGGTCACCGCGTGCGAGCACGAGCGCGCCGTGCGGTGGCGGGGGCGGAGTGCCGGCACGCGCCGTGGCGGGCGGAACGACCGGCACGGCCACGCCGCCGGGCGAGTCGTTCCCGGCGAGAGCCCACGTGGCGGCGCCGGCGAGCGCGAGCAGGGCGCCGGCCGCGACGACGATGCCGGATCGGCGCAGTCGCATCACGTCCACCATACGGCCGGCGCGCGGATTCAGACTCCCGGCGCGGCGAGAAATCGCTTGCACGATCGCGTGATAGTGCCGATGCATGCATTGATGACCGCGCGCGACGAATCCGAACGGGGCGATCGCAAGGCCCCGCTTGCGCTGGACCGGCTGCCGCCCGCCGCCGGCGACGTCCGCGATCTGCTCGAGCGGCTGCCGCTGATCATCTACATCGACGTGCCCGACCCCTCGTCGCCGAGCCTCTACATCAGTCCCCAGACCACCCAGGTGCTCGGCTACACGCCCGAGGAATGGGCGTCGGACCCCGACTTCTTCGTGAAGGTCCTGCATCCCGACGACTACGACCGCGTGATCGCGCAGACGGCCGCCCTGATCGACACGGGCGAGCGCCTCGAGTGCGAGTACCGGATGCTGCGCAGCGACGGCAGCTACGCGTGGGTGCGCGACGAGGGCGTGCTCGTGCACGACGAGGACGGCGTGCCGCTCTGCATCCAGGGCTACATCCTCGACATCACCGAGCAGAAGGAGCGGGAAACGGCGCTGCTCGCGAGCGAGGCCATCGTCGGCTCGTCGTTCGACTCGATCGTCGCGCGCTCCCCCGACGGCAAGGTGACGAGCTGGAACGCGGCGGCCGAGCGCATCTTCGGCTACAGCGCCGAGGAGATGATCGGCCGCGCCGTCGAGCTCCTGCTGCCGGGCAACGGCGACCTCCTCAGGCTCATCGACGAGCGCCTCAGCCGGGGCGAGCGCGTCGAGCCGCTCGAGACCGTCTGCATCCGCAAGGACGGCAAGCACATCGTCGTCGAGTCGGCGATCTCGCCGATCTTCGGGCCCTCGGGCGCGATCATCGGCTCCGCATCGACCGCGCGCGACATCAGCGATCGCGTGCGCGCCCAGGCGCTCGCGGCAGGCCAGGCCCAGCTGCTCGAGTTCGTGGCCGGCGGCGCTCCGCTGCCCGACGTCCTGCAGCGCCTGGCCGAGTTCGTGGAGGAGCACGGCGAGGAAGTGCTCGCGTCGATCCTCCTGCTCGACCGCGACGGGGTGCATCTGCGCCACGGCGCCGCACCGAGCCTGCCGGCGCTCCTACTGCGAGGCGGTGGACGGCATCGCGATCGGCCCGAGCGTCGGGTCGTGCGGCACCGCCGCGTACCGCCGCGAGCGCGTGTGCGTCTCGGACATCGCGAACGATCCGCTGTGGTTCGATTACCGCGCCGTTGCGCTCGAGGCGGGGCTCGCAGCCTGCTGGTCGACGCCGATCTTCGCGACGGACGGCGCGCTGCTCGGCACGTTCGCCCTCTACTACCGCGACGCGCGCGACAGCGGCGCCGACGACGTCGAGCTGGTCGAGCTCGCGACCCATGTCGCCGGAATCGCGATCGAGCGCGCCCGCGCCGAGGACGCGGCCCATGCCAGCGAGGAGCGCTACCGCGATCTCTTCGAGAACGCCAACGAGCCGATCGCCACCGTCACGATGGACGAGACGATCACCGAGGTGAACAGCGCGTTCGAGCGCGTCCTCGGCTACACCCGCGAGGAGCTGATCGGCACGAACCTCGAGACCTACCTCACGCCGGAGGGTCTCGAGATGTCCGCTCGCGCGACGGAGCGCAAGGTCTCCGGCGAGCTCTCGGGCACGGTCTTCGAGCAGGAGTTCATCCACAAGGACGGGCACACCGTGGTCCTCGAGGTGTCGAGCCGCGTGATCATGGAGAACGGCCGCCCCATCGGCGTCCAGGGCATCTGCCGCGACATCACCGCGCGCAAGCAGGCGGACATCGAGCTGCGGCGGTTGTCCGAGCTGAACCGCCACCAGGCGCTGCACGACGACCTCACGGGCCTCCCGAACCGCGCCTGCTTCGGGCAGCAGGTCGAGCACGCGATCAGCGTCGCCGACGCGGATGGCTCGCAGCTCGCCGTCCTGCTCATGGACCTCGACCGGTTCAAGGAGATCAACGACACGCTCGGCCACCGCTACGGCGATCTGCTGCTGGTCGAGCTCGCCCGGCGGCTCGAGTCGGTGCTGCGTCGCAGCGATACGGTCGCGCGGCTGGGCGGGGACGAGTTCGGCATCCTCGTGCGCCAGCTCTCCGACTCGGAGCGCGACCTCGACCTTGCGCTCGAGCGCATCCTCGCCGCGCTCGAGCAGCCGTTCCAGGCGGACGGTCTGCCGCTCCACGTCGAGGCCAGCATCGGCATCGCGCGCTATCCGGCGCACGGCCGCGACGTCGACCTGCTCCTGCAGCGCGCCGACGTCGCCATGTACCTCGCCAAGGACACGGGAGCGCATCACGCGCTCTACGACGAGGAGCTCGATCGTCACGACACGGCGAGCCTCACGCTGCTCTCGGAGCTCCCGCGCGCGATCCGGAACCACGAGCTCGTGCTGCACTACCAGCCGACGCTCGACATCCGCACCGGCGAGCTCGCCGGCATCGAGGCGCTCACGCGCTGGCAGCATCCGACACGCGGCCTCATCTCGCCCGGCGAGTTCGTCCCGGCCGCCGAGAAGACCGGCCTGATCGCGCCGCTGACGCGCTACGTGCTCGACGAGGCGCTCGGGCAGCTCGCGCGCTGGCGATCCGACGGCCTCCTCGTCCGCGTCGCCGTGAACCTCTCGATGCGCAACCTGCACGATGCGACGCTCCCCGAGCAGGTGGCGCGCCTGTTGCTCAAGTGGCAGCTGCCCGGCGAGCTGCTCACCGTCGAGCTCACCGAGAGTGCGATCGTCTCGGATCCTGCGAGGACGTCGGACGTCATCCGCCGACTCAAGGAGCTCGGCGTCGGCATCTCCATCGACGACTTCGGAACCGGCTACACGTCGCTCGCCTACCTCGCCCGCCTCGCGATCACGCAGCTCAAGATCGATCGCTCGTTCGTGCTCACCATGCGCGAGCGCGCGGACGACGCCGCGATCGTGCGCTCGATCATCACGCTCGGGCACGATCTCGGCCTCGAGGTCGTCGCCGAGGGCGTCGAGACCCGGGAGACCTACGACCAGCTCGCGCGGCTCGGCTGCGACACCGCCCAGGGCTTCTGGCTGAGCCGGCCGCTTCCGCCCGCCGAGCTCGCCGAGTGGCTGGCGCGCCTCGTCAAGCCGATCGGCGAGGCGGCGGCCTGAACCTCAGGTTCGGCGGCGCCGCGTCGCGCTTCTACTGCGGCTCGCCGGCGACCTCGCGCGCCTGCGCGATCGCCTGGGCGAGCACCTCGCGCGGCTGCGCCCCGACGACGAGGACGCGCCAGTCGATCACGAACGCCGGCACGCCGGTGGCGCCGGCGGCCTGGGCGCGAGCGGTCGAGGCATCGACCACGGGAGCCCACGCGCGATCGTCGAGGGCGCGCGCGATGCCCTCGTCGGACATCCCGGCGCCGCGCGCCAGATCCTCCAGCGCCGGCCGCTCCGAGAGATCGATCCCCTCGGCCCAGTAGGCGTCCATGACGCGATCGTGGTAGGCGCGGTGCAGTCCCTCCTCGCGCGCCCCCTCCCCCAGCTCGAGCGCGAGGCGGGTGTTGGAGACGACGTCGGGCGGCGGCGCGTAGACCAGCCCCTCATCCTCGAACCACTGGCGGATCCGGTCCTGGGAGCGCGGCCCGTAGCGCGCCTCGAGCTCGGCGCGCGTGATCCCCTCGGGCGGGTACTCGGGGTGCAGGTGGAACGGAAGCCACGTGATGCGAGCGCCGAACTGGCGCTCCATCCACACCGCGCGAGGCTCCGCGATGCGGCAGAACGGTCAGATGAAGTCTGACCAGATCGCGATCTCGGGGCCGTCCTCGGTCGAGTCCATCTCCGGACACTAGCGCCTGCCGCTAGCGTCCCGGCCACATGCCCGACCTCCTCGTTCACGGCGACATCCTGCTCGCTTCCGCCGACGCCGCCCCCCTGCCCGGCGGCGCCGTGCTGATCCGCGACGGCGACGTCGCGGCCGTCGGCGACCGCGACGAGCTGCGCCGCGGGAACCCGGGCGTCGCGGAGCTCGGCGGCGACGGCATGCTCGTGCTGCCGGGCCTGATCAACGCCCACCACCACGGCATGGCCGTCTCGACCGTCCAGCTCGGATTCCCCGATCCGGGACCGCCCGAGCCCGGGCTGCGCGACACCCCGTTCGAGTCGTGGATGGCGACGATGCTCGCGCTCGACGCCGTCGATCCGTATCTCGGGACGCTCGCCAAGAACGTGCTGCTGCTCGAGTCCGGCGTGACCTCCCACCTGCACATGCACTTCCCGTCCGGCCACTCGGACGGAGCGCCCGAGGAGGCCTACGCCCGCGAGCTGGGCGACACGCTGCGCGCGCACCGCGAGTCGGGGCAGCGCGTTGCGCTCGCGCCGCACTGGCGCGACCGCTCGCGCCTGGCCTACGACGGCGACGAGCCGTTCCTCGCCGCGCTGCCGCCCGATCTGCAGCGGCGAGCGCGGGATCTCGCGAGCTCGTCCATCTCCAACGAGTGCGTACATCGCGACGATCCGCGGCCTCGTGGGCGAGCTCGCCGGCGACCCGCTGCTGAGCGCGCAGTTCGCGATCATGGCGCCGCAGTGGGCGAGCGACGCGCTCGTCGAGGCGGTCGGCTCGGCTGCCGCGGAGCTCGGCGCCGGGATCCATCTCCACTCGCTGGAGAGCCGCCTGCAGCGGGCCTGGGGCGATGCCTTCGCCGGTGGGCGCGAGCTCGAGCGGCTCGCAGACGCCGGGGTCCTCGGCGACCGCAGCGCGCTCGCGCACGGCGTGTGGCTGCGCGACTCCGACATCGAGCTCGTCGCGCGCAGCGGCGCGACCGTCGTCCACAACGCCTCGTCGAACCTGCGCCTCGCAGCCGGCGTCGCTCCGCTCCGCCGGCTGGTCGCCGCGGGCGCCGGTGTCGCGCTCGGCCTCGACGACATGGGCATCGCCGACGACGACGACATGCTCGCGGAGGTGCGGATGGCGCACGCCCTCCAGCGCGTCCACGGCGAGGCGCAGTATCCGCGGCTGCGCGCCGCCGAGGTCTTCGGCCTGATGTGGGACGGCGGCGCGAAGGTGATCGGAGCGCCGGTCGGGCGGCTCGAGCCCGGCCACCGCGGCGATCTCGTCGTCGCCGATCTGCGTGCCCTGCGCGCGCCCTACGCCGTCGACGACATCGACGTGTGGGAGCTCCTCGTGTCGCGCGGCAAGGCGGCCCACGTCGACAGCGTGGTCGTCGGGAGGCCGCGTGCTGATGCGCGGGCGCACGCTCCAGCACCTCGACCGCGACGCGATCATGGCGGAGGTCGCAGACGCCGCGGCGTCTGCGATCGCACGGCGGAACCCGGACGATCGCGCGTGGATGGCGCAACTCGGGCGCCGCATCGCCGAGCACTATCAGGCGCCGGTGTGGCACGCGGGCGCCTGAGATTCACGGGTTTTCATCCGAGCCCGATCGGCTATCACCCGCCATCGGAAACTCGTCGCTTCAATCCTGCGCCCGGATGCGCTAGCCTCGCGCCGTGGATTTCACGGACTGGATGCTCGCGCTGCACCTGATCGCCGCGTTCGCGGTCGCTGCGGCGCTCGTGCTCTACAGCGTGCTCGTCTTCAGCGGGCGGCGCATGCAGACGCTGGAGGAGACGCGCACGCTCTTCCGCCTCGCGCCCGTCGGCGGAGTGCTCGTCGCCGCGGGAATGGTTCTCGTCTTCGTGCTCGGCGTCATCCTCGCGCTCGACTCGGACACGTTCGATCTCTGGGACGGCTGGATCATCGCCGCGATCGTCCTGCTGATCGCGACCGGCGGCGTCGGCCAGCGCACGGGCGCGTACTACATGGACGTCCAGAAGCTCGCCGAGGAGCCGGGCGGCGGCAACGAGGCCGAGGTGCTCGCCCGCCTGCGCGCGCCCACCGGAGCGGTGCTGCACTTCGCGACGGTCGCGCTGTTCGTCCTGATCGTCCTCGACATGATCTACAAGCCGGGAGCCTGAGATGCGATCCGACAGCATCAACATCGCGCTCTTCGTGCACGTCATCGGCGCGATGGTCCTGGTCGGCGGACTGCTCACCGCCGCGGCGGCGGCCATCATCGGGTGGAAGGACGAGGCTGCGGCCCTGCGGCGCTTCTCGTACTGGACGCTGCTCGCCGTCGCGTTCCCCGGCTACATCGTGATGCGCGTCGGAGCGCAGTGGGTCGAGGCGAAGGAGCATCTCGACGACCTGCCCGATGACCCGGCCTGGCTCGGCATCGGGTACATCACCGCCGACCTGGGCGGTCTCCTCCTACTCATCGCGCTGATCCTCGGCGGAATCGGGATCCGCAAGTCGCGCGCGGGTGGCGGCACGGGGCTGCTCAAGACGAGCGGCGCCGTTGCGACGCTGCTCGTTGCGGCCTACGTGGTCACCGTCTGGGCGATGGGCGCGAAGCCCACCTAGGAATGCACCGGCAGCCGCCATCGTTCATTCTCTAGGCGTTCAGTCGAAGATCACAGGAAGGGAAAGCATGGCTCTGCATCTGGGCGATACCGCGCCCGATTTCGAGGCCGACACCACCGAAGGCCGCATCAGGTTCCACGACTGGCTCGGGGACTCCTGGGCCGTCATGTTCTCGCATCCACGCAACTTCACGCCCGTCTGCACGACCGAGCTCGGCTACATGGCCAGCATCGAGCCCGAGTTCGCCCGTCGCGGCGTCAAGATCATCGGCCTCTCCGTCGACCCCGTGGGCAACCACGAGCAGTGGGCGAAGGACATCGAGGAGACGCAGGGGACCGCGCTCAACTACCCGCTCATCGGCGACGCCGACTTCTCCGTCTCGAAGCTCTACGGCATGCTCCCGCCCGACGTCTCGGGCGACCCGACGTCGCGCACGCCGGCCGACAACCAGACCGTGCGCAACGTGTTCGTGATCGGGCCGGACAAGAAGGTCAAGCTGATCCTGATCTATCCGATGACGACCGGCCGCAACTTCGACGAGGTGCTGCGCGTGGTCGACTCGCTGCAGCTGACGGCGAAGCACAAGGTCGCGACGCCGGTCAACTGGCAGAAGGGCCAGGACGTCATCATCGCGGGCTCGGTCTCCGACGAGGCCGCGAAGGAGCAGTACCCGGACGGCTGGAAGTCGCCCAAGCCGTACATCCGGATCGTGCCCGACCCGAGCAGCAAGTAGGCACCGCGTGAGCGTGCGCCGCGTGCGCCCCGCCCGATGGCGGGACGCACGCGGCGCTACCGCGCTCGCCAGTCGTCCGCGAGGAGCTCCATCAGGAGCCCGTCGTGCCACACCCCGTCGTCGTCGCGCTCGTACTGGCGCATGACGCCGACGCGGGTGAAGCCGACCGCCTCGTAGCAGCGGATCGCACGCTCGTTGGCGGCGGCGGGGTCGATCGTCAGCCGGTGGTGGCCGCGCGTCTCGAAGAGGTGGCGCACGAGCAGGCCGATGGCCTCCCGCCCGAGCCCGCGGCCCTGCCAGGCACCCGCCAGGAAGATGTCGATGCCCGCACTGCGGTACTGGGGATCGGTCACCTCCTCGTACTGGATCGATCCCGCGATCGCTCCGTCCACCTCGATCACGAGCAGCGCGCCGTCCTCGGGCGGGTCGAAGTCGTCCGCCGACGGCGCGCCCCACCAGCGGCGAACGTCCTCGTCGGCCCGCACCTCCGCGAGCGCCGCGAGGTCGCCGTCGACCGCGGCGCGCACGATCACGCGCGGGCCCTCCAGGGGCGGAGTCGGGTGCGCCATGCGCACGAACGCTACCCGCCGAGCGCGCGGTGCGCCCACCTCCGCCCCGACTGCGGTGGATCAGGCGGCGCGGCCCGCCGCGGTCGCGCCCGCGACCTCGTTCAGGCGGCCCGCCGACGTCCTAGACGTAGCCGTAGACCGGATGCGGCTCGCCCAGCTCGACACCGAGCCCGCCGCCGATCTCCCGGGCTGATCACGCCTGTAGACTCGACCGGTCTTCCAGCCACGACGCGGGGAGCCGGACTGATCCGGTCGCGAAACCGCCAGGAGGTTCGAGCATGTCCGACACCGTTGCGAGGTCCGCCGAGCTCCCTGAGGTCGCGTATCCGCCGGCCGTCTCGCTGCACGACGCGTGGCCCTGGGCGATCTTCGCAGCGGCCCTGCTCGCCGCCCTGTACTTCGTCGGCCTCGACGAGGGCGCCGCGTCGCTCATCCCGGGCCACGCGGTGCACGAGTGGGTTCACGACGGACGACATCTCCTCGGCTTCCCCTGCCACTAGGTGACGACGTGCTGAGGAACCTTCTCATCTGCGGGCTCATCGCCGGGCTGTGCGGCGGCCTGCTCGCCACCGGATTCGCGCGCGTCGTCGGCGAACGGCAGGTGGATCGCGCGATCGCGTTCGAGCAGCAGCAGGCGACTTCGGCGCACGACCACCAGGAGGAGGCGCCGGTCGTCTCGCGCGCTGTGCAGAAGAGCTTCGGGCTGGTCACGGCGGCCGTGGTCTACGGCCTCTCGCTCGGCGGGCTGTTCGCGCTCGCGTTCGCGGCCGTCTACGGACGCGTCGGCCGCGCCAGTCCGGCGCGCACGAGCGTCCTGCTCGCCGCCTTCGCGTTCGTCGTCGTCTTTCTCGTGCCGTTCGTGAAGTACCCGGCGAACCCGCCGTCGGTGGGCGATCCGGACACGATCGCGAAGCGCACCGCCGTCTACCTGGTCATGATCCTCGTCTCCGTGCTCGCCGCCGTCGCGGCGCTGCGCCTCCGGGGATTGCTTGCAGAGCGCCGATCGGGCTCGACGGCGACACTGGCGGCCTGCGCGGCGTACCTCGTCGTGGTCGTGGTCGCCGGGCTCGCGCTGCCGTCGGTTCACGAGGTGCCCGAGACGTTCCCCGCGGAGACGCTCTTCCGCTTCCGCGAGGCCTCGATCGGCATGCAGGCGGTGCTCTGGACGACCATCGGCCTCGTCTTCGCAGCGACCGCCCAGCGCGTCATGACCGGTCAGCCGATCATCCCCCGGCGCCGGCCGGTTGCGCTGCCCGCCGCGTCGGACTGAACGGCGCGAACGGCGAGCGGCTCGGCGCTCCTGCCGCGCACCGCCTCGCACAACTCGGCGGCGATCGCCTCCCAGGTCCGCGCAGGTCGCATCGGGCCGCGCTTGACGGTGATTCCGCCGGGTGCCGGTACCCACTGCCGTTCTCCGATGCTCACAGCGCTGCTCCTTCCGGGGGAGGAGTGCGAAGTGGCGCTCGGCCAGCCTGCCCTTCTCCCGAGGGCTCGTCAGACGACGAAGAGGCAGTCGACCGGGCTCGGCCCCCGAGGGGGCATTACCGTTGCGGGACAGCGCCGGGATCAAACCGGACTTCGCTAGGACCTCTCGTCACCTCCCGGTGGGGAGGCCGACGGAGCATAGCGAGCAGCTCCGGACGTCAGGCCCCGGCGAGCGCGCTGCGGATCAGGTCTGCGACCGCGCGCGGCTGGGAGAGCGCGATGGCGTGCGATGCATCGACCTCGATCGTCTGGGAGCCGGCGCGCTCGGCCATCGAGCGCTCGGCGGCGGGATCGATGCAGAGGTCGCTGGTCGCCACGACCGTCCACGACGGGAGGTTCTTCCAGGCCGCCGCCTGCGCCTTCTCCTCGAACGCCGAGACCGCGGCCGGCCGCTGGGAGTACGCCGCCTGCCCGAGCACCTCGGCGGGAACGTCCGCCGCGAAGACCGACGGGAACAGCTCGGGCGCGATCGAGAGCTCGACCGACGTCTCTCCGGGGGTGCTCAGCGGAAACGCGCCGGGTCGCAGCGCGGCCCCGAGCGGCATGTCCGCGAAGCGCGCGTTGATCTCGCCGAGCGACTCGCCCACGTCGGGGATGAACGCCGCGACGTACACGAGCGCCGTGACGTTCTCCGTCGCTGCACCCGCGACGGTGACGACGGCGCCGCCGTAGGAGTGACCGACGAGGACGACCGGTCCCTCGATCTGGCTGACGAAGCTCGCGATGTAGGCGGCGTCCGCCGCCACCCCGCGCAAGGGGTTGGCCGGCGCGACCGCGGACACGCCGCTCGCGCGCAAGTCCGCGATCACGGGCGCCCAGCTCGATGCGTCGGCGAATGCACCGTGCACCAGCACGACCGTTGCGGAACCCTCTGGCTTGCTCATCCCGTGCTCCCGATGACGATTTCGTGACAGTCCGCCAGGAGGCTATCGCCGCCGGGGTGTCCGGCACGCATCTCGGGCCTGGCCGTACGCGGAACACGGGCTGGCGCAGCGTCCTAAGCTCCGCAGCAGATGAGTGCCGCAACGGGAGTGCCGCCGTTCGACAGCGCCAAGCTCGACGCGCTGATGGAGGAGGCAGGCGTCGACCTCGTGCTGGCGACGTCGCGCCACAACGTCCGCTACCTGCTCGGCGACTACAGCACGTTCTTCGCGCACTTCGACGCGATCGGCGTCGAGCGCTATCTCCCGCTCCTCGGCTACCCGCGCGGCCGGCCGGATCTGGCGTTCCTCGTCGACAGTGCACTGGATCGCTGGCGCCACGAGCACGCGCCGTCGTGGATCGGCAACGTGCGCCACGGCGGCGTGAGCGCGACGCGTTCCATCGAAGCCGCCGCCGGCCTCGTGGGCGAGCTCGGCCTGCGGCCCGCGGTGGTCGCGGTCGAGCCCTGGTTCCTGCCGGAGGCCGCGGCCCGGTCGCTCGAGTCCGTGCTCGCGCCGGCCGCGTTCGTCGACGGCACCGCGCTGCTCGAGGAGCTGCGCGCCGTCAAGCGACCCGACGAGCTCGCACTCCTCCGGGCCGGCTCCGAACGCGTCGTCGACGCCATGGCCGCGACCGTGCAGGGCGTGGGCCGAGCGGCCAGCACGCGCGAGATCGTCGACCGCCTCCATGGCGAGGAGATCCGGCGCGGCCTCGACTTCGAGTACTGCCTGATCGCCGCGGGCGCGAGCCACAACCGCGACGCGTCGGCTGCCGTCTGGGCGCCGGGAGCGGTGCTCTCGCTCGACTCGGGCGGCTGCCTCGAGGGCTACATCGCCGACCTCTGCCGCATGGCGGTCCACGACGCGCCGACCCAGGAGCAGCAGGAGTTGCACGCCGAGGTGCTCGCGATGCAGGTCGCGGCCGAGAGCGCCGTGCGCGCCGGCGCGACGGGCGCGGAGGTCTATGCGAGCGCGGCCGAGGTGCAGGCCGGGCTGCCGCACCGCGACGTGATCACGTTCGTCGCGCACGGCGTGGGCCTCATCAGCCACGAGGCGCCGCGCTTCACCGACAGCGGGCCGATCCCCTATGCGGCGACGCATCGCCACCGCCCGCTCGAGGCGGGCATGGTGCTCTCGATCGAGACCGAGCTCCGGCACGAGACCTGCGGCTTCATCAAGCTCGAGGACACGCTCGCCGTGACCGAGGGCGGAAGCGAGCGCTACGGCGAGCACCGCGAGTGGATGGTCGCCGGCTGACCGCGGGCAGCGCTACCCCGACGTGATCGCGCTCCCGTAGTCCTCGTCGCTGACGGCATCCAGCCAGTCCGTGGCGCCCACCGAGACGGCGAGGTGGAGCAGGAAGCTCCCCGGCGCGGCGCCGTGCCAGTGCTCCTCGCCCGCGGGGATGTGCACCGTGTCACCGGCCTGCAGTCGCGAGCCCGTGCCGTCGCGCGACTGCACGCGGCCCTCGCCGGCGAGCACCTGCAGCACCTGGGCAACCTCGTGGGTGTGCCAGTGCGTCCGCGCGGCGGGCTCGAAGAACACGTTGTTGACCATGATCCCGTCCTCGGCCCCGAGCACGGGATCGGCCCAGACGCGACCCGTGAAGGTCGGCCCGCGCTGCTCCGACGGCTTGTCGATGCGTCCTGCCTTCGCCACCCTCATGTCTCTGTCCTCGCTGTCTGCTGGACGCGCACGCCGCCGGCGACATCGCCGATGGCGTCCACGACGCGGTTGCTGATCTGGTCGCCGTAGCCGAGCGCGCCCGCCAGGTTGAACGCGCCGAGGCACGCGGGCCCGGTGAAGCTCGTGACCTCGATTCCCTGCAGGTACTCGAGATAGAGCCGGACGTCCTTCGCCATCAGGGCGCTCGTGAGGCCGCCCTCGAGGTAGTCGCCCTCGATGATCTTCGGGAAGCGGTTGAGGGTCGCGAAGTTGACTCCGCTCGAATGGTTGACCACGTCGAGGAACTGTGCCAGGTCGAGATCGGCCCGCCTGGCCGCGACCATCACCTCGGCCGTGGCCGCGAGGCTGATCGCGTTGAGGAAGTTGTTCAGCAGCTTCGCGACATGGCCCGAGCCGGACGCCCCCATGTGCGAGATGCGCGCGCTGAACGTCTCGATGACCGGCGTCGCTCGCGCGAGGGCCTCGCGCGAGCCGCCCGCCATGATCGTGAGCGCCCCGGCCTCGGCCGCGGCCGCGCCTCCCGAGATGCCGGCATCGACGAACGCGACGTCCCGTTCCGCCAGCGCCGCGCAGATCTTCACCGTCGAGGCCGGCGCAGCCGTGCTCAGATCCACGACGACCTGGCCCGCGCGGGCGTTCTCGAGCAGCCCTCGCTCGCCCAGCACGACCGCCTCGACGGCCGTGCTGTCGGGCAGCGAGAGGAACACGATCTCTGCCGCCGCCGCGAGCTGCTCGATCGAGGACATCACCGGGACGCCCGCGGCTGCCGCCTGCCCGGCATCGAGGTCGTAGCCCAGCACCTGCCGGCCGGCGTCGCGGATCCGCCGCGCGATCCGGCCGCCCATGTTGCCGAGGCCGATCATCCCGCTCGTCGTGCCAGGAGCATCCGTCATCCGCGTTCCCTCCCCCTCATCCGATGCGGACCGCCTCGCCGCCGCCCGTGCGGGCGACGAGCGGGTAGCGCTCGGCGACGTCCGGGTCGTGCCCCGGGACGACGATCGCCCCCGTTCGCGCAAAGCCCTTGAGCAGGTCGTAGGCGGCGTACATGCCCTCGAGGTCGTGGACGACGGCGAACGGCCGCTCCAGCTCGAGCTCCTCCGAGAAGTGCACGGCGTCCGAGGCCAGCACGATGTCGCCGCCCTCACCCTCGACGACGATGACCTGCTGGCCCGGCGAATGGCCGCCGACCGTGATCGCGGTGACCCCGTCGCAGATCTCCTCCGTCCCCGAGGTCGTGCGAACCCGTCCTTCGGCAGCTGCCGCGACCACGAAGCCGATCTCCGCCGGTTCCACGATCGAGGCGAACTGGAAGCGCGCTGCCATGGGCCCCGTCCAGAAATCGAGCTCGCGCGCGGGGACGCAGAGGGTCGCCGCCGGGAACGCCGCGAGATTGCCGATGTGGTCGTAGTGCAGGTGCGTGACGATCACCGTGGAGACCGCCTCGGGCTCGACGCCGAGCGCCCGCAGCGCATCCAGCGGCGCGCACAGGCACGTCCGCCCTCGCCGTGCGCCGGCCTCCGGGTCGAAGCCGCAGTCGACGACGATCGTCTCCTCCCCGTCCCGGAGCAGCCAGAAGTAGTACGCCATCTCGGCCTCGGCGTCGGGCTCGCCGTAGCTCTGGTGGCGGTAGTAGAGCTCCGCCTTCGACGACCGCAGCGTCGCGTAGCGCACGGCGTGAACCTCATAGGGCATACGGCACAGGATGCCTCAGTCGCGCACGACCACCTCGGCGCCGACGCGCACGACCCGCTCCCACGGGATGATGTGGTGGCCGTGCACCTTGGCCTGACCCGGCCCGCCGCTGCCCGTGGGTGCCGATGCCGAAGCGCTCGAGGACGCCGAGCTCGCCGGCGGCGAGCCCCGTCACGCGCAGGCGTCCGTCCGCGATCTCGCCGCGGATGTCGTGGATGCGGCCGAGGCTCGCGCCGGACTCGGTGACGACCTTGCGGTTGAGCAGCTCGGAGAGACGCATCAGGAACCCGGCAGCTTTCCGACGAGCTCGCCCCAGCGATCGTCGCCGCGGTTGAGGCGCAGCTCGGCCGAGGGCCGCTTGAGCGTGACGACCGAGGAGACCGACTCGACCTCCTGCCAGGACACGTGCACGGCGTTGCCCGAGAGCCGGGCGGCCAGACGCCCGAGCCGGCCGCGCGAGCGCCACGCGTTGCCGCCGACGAGGATCTCCACCACCTCCGGCGCAGCCGCCGTCGATGCCGGCGATCTCGAGATCGTCGACCTTGCCGCAGTTCTGGCCGTCGGCGTCGACGAGCTGGTGATCGAGGATGCCGAGCGCGATGTCGACCTCGGCGCGCTCGTTGCTCATCCCTGTCCTCCGTTCGTCAGCAGCATGAGCGGGATGGCAGCGACGGAGATCACGAGGATCACGCCGAAGTAGAGCACCCCGAGGACGTTCGCGAGCTTCCCGTTCACGTGCGCGCCCATGTACGTGCGGTCGTTCGCGACCAGCAGGATCGGCAGGTAGGTCAGCGGCAGGGCGACGACCGAGAAGATCACCGAGTACTCCGTGATCTTGACCGGGTCGTAGCCCGTCATGACGACGAGCGCCGCGAGCGCGAAGATGATCAGCCACGAGAGCGTGAAGCGCGATGCGACCGCGGGCCGCTCCTTCTTCCCCCACCGCCAGCCGAAGAACTGCGAGACGTTGTAGGCGCCGGCGAACGACGTCTCGACGGCCGCGCCGCCCACCGCGAAGAGGATGCCGACGAGCGCGATCAGCAGCCCGATCTGCCCGAGCTCGTGCTCCACGGCGAGGGCCGGCGTCCCGAGGAACTCGGGCGAGATGCCCGCCGGCAGGAAGAGCGCGCCCGCGACGATCATGAGCGAGAACGAGAGGAAGCCGCCGAGCGCGTACCCGATCGTCGCGGTCACGCTGTTGAGCTTGAGGTCCTTGACGCCCCAGCGATCCTCGACCGCGCCCGACGAGTAGAAGTAGACCTCGTACGGCGTCATCGCGGCGCCGAGCAGGCCGACCACGAAGTAGAGGTAGACGGAGAGGCTGCCTCCCGTGTGCGATCCCGGCACGAACCCGTGGGCGACCTCGCCCCACTCGGGGTGGAGCTTGATCGCCGCGACCGCGAACACGAGCATCCCGAGGCCCGCGTAGCCGAAGACGCGCTCGAGCCACTCGAACGGGAGCACCCAGGAGCAGAGGACGAGCGCCACCACCGCGAGCGGGATGAGCAGGCGGTAGGGCAGGCCCGAGAGCAGCTGGAAGCAGATCGCGACGCCGCCGACCTCCGCCGCGCACGTCATCAGGTTGACGATCTGGGACGCGATCAGCGTCGCGAGCGCCGGGCCGAAGCCCGCGCGCTCGCGCACGAGGTCGAAGACCGGCCGCTCGGACACCGCCGAGACCCGGCCGCACATCTCCGAGTACACGATGATCCCGACGACGCCGACCACGACGACCCACAGCAGCTGGTACCCGAAGATCGCGCCCGGCCTGCGTGTTGAAGACGATGTCGCCGATGTCGACGAAGCCGCCGATCGCCGAGAGGATGCCGAGCGCGACCGCGAGGACGCTCTTGAGCTTCACGCGAGCTCCTCGCCGAGCGTCTCGCTCGCCTTCGCGGCCGCCTCGAGGCGGCGCTCGATCTCCCGCTGCTCCGCGGTCGAGGCGCTGCCGAGCCGCTCGAGATCCGTCTGCACGTGCGCGGCGATGGCCGCGAGCCGCTGCAGCTTCGGCCCGAGCGGCGGCTCGGCCTCCCCCTTCTTCAGCGCCGTGGCCGCCGAAGCGGCCGCCTTCGCCAGCTCAGCGGAGTGCTCCTCGCGGAAGACGCGGGTCGACCGGCCCGCCGCGGAGTCCCCGGCGAGCAGGGCTCCCTCGGCCGCCAGCGACTGCACCGCCTCGGCCTGCTTCGCGAGACTCTCCGGCCCGAGCGTCCCTCCCCCACCGCACCCAGCGGCAACGAAGAGTGCGACCGCAACCAGCAGGGCGGCTCCGGCGCGGGTCGCATTCACGGCAGATGGATGCCATTTCGCCGCAGTTTCGAAACGCCGAGCGGCCCCAGCACCGCAACAACGGGGTCTGGCCCGCAACGTGCGGGTCTGACCCCGTCGTTGCGGACCTGGCACCGCCCTTGCGGACCGACCTCAAAGCCCGTAGGCATGCCGATCATTAAGTGCCGGTGGACACGCAGCGGCGGCCTAGGACTGCCAGAGACCCGGCCAGCGCCAGCCGGATGCGTGATGGCTAGGGCGGTTGCGCGATCCGCAAGACCGGGGTCAGCACCGTGCAAGACCGGGGTCAGACCCGCACGTTGCGGGCCAGACCCCGTTGTTGCGCGGGCCAGACCCGGTTGTTGCGCCGGTCAGGCGTCCGCGGTCAGGTCCAGCGCTGCGCCGATGATCGTCTCCGTGTCGATGCCGAAGTGGGCGTAGAGGTCCTGGACGTCGCCCGACTGGCCGAAGTCGTGGACGCCGAGGCTTGCGATCGGCATGGCGCGGACGGCCGAGAGGAACGCGAGCGTGTGGGGATGGCCGTCCAGGACGCTCACGATCGGCGCGCGGCGCGCCGGCGGGAAGAGCGCGTCGAGGATCGCCGTGTCGCCGGCCATGAGCCCCTGGCGCGCCTGCAGGGCGCGGAACACGAGATCGGCGGACGTGAGGCAGACGACGTCCACGGCGACACCTGCCGCCGACAGCTCGTCCGCCGCCGCGAGCACGTCGGCGAGCACGGCGCCCATGCCGACGAGGACGACGTCGGGCGGCCGGTCGGCGACGCGCAGGAGATAGCCGCCGGCGAGCACCTGGCGGCGGCGCTCCTCGCGCGCAGCAGGGTCGTCGGGCAGGGCGGCGAGCGTCTGGTCGACCGGCCGGGTACTGAGGCGGAAGTACGCGGACGTGCCGTCGCTGTGGCCGAGGCTCCCGAGCGCCGCGAGCAGCGTCCACTCGAGATCCTGGCCGAACGCCGGCTCCCAGGCGACGCAGCGCGGCTGCTCGAGCCCGACCGACGGCGTGATGATCGACTGATGCGCGCCGCCCTCGGGCGCGAGCGTGACGCCGGAGGGCGTGCCGACGAGGATCGACTGGCCGCCCGCGTAGATCCCGAACGACCACGGCTCGAGCGCGCGGTTGACGAACGGGTCGTAGAGCGCGCCGATCGGCAGCAGGGGCAGTCCGGCGCGCGACCAGGTCGCGCCGAGCTCGCCGAGCAGGCCGACGAGGTTGCCCTCGGCGATGCCGAGCTCGAGGTGCTGGCCGTGCGACGACTCGCGCCAGCGCACGAGCGTGTCCGTGTCGTCGGCGAACCAGTCGATGCGGTCACCCATGTTCCAGACGCCGACGCGGTTGATCCAACCGCCGAGGCTCGTCGACGAGGCGACGTCGGGCGAGACCGTGACGACGCGCTTCGCGACCTCCGGATCCGCGCGCGCGAGGTCGACGAAGAAGCGCCCGAACGCCTGCTGCGTCGACGCGCTGCCGGCGTGCACGCGCCCGACGTCCCGCGGGACGGCGCACGGCCGTCCGAGCGCGAGCGGCTCGCGCTCGAGCCGCTCGGCCGCGCTGCGGCACAGCTCCGCCTCGGGCGAGCCCTCGGCGAACGACGCCCACGGATCGAGGATGTCGGCGCCGAGCTCCTCGGCGAGCTGAGCCCACTGCTCGCCCGTCATGAGCGCGGAGTGGTTGGCCGGATGCCCCTGCGTCGGGAGCCCCTTGGCCTTGATCGTGTACGCGAAGATGACGGCGGGGCGGTCGCGCACCTCGTCCGCGCGGCGGAACGCCTCGAGCAGGTCGGCGAGGTCGTGCCCACCGAGGTCGGCGACCGCGGCCACGACCTCGGCGTCGTCGAGATCGCCGATCAGGCGCTCGACGTCGCGCCGCCCGCGACCCTCGCCCGGGAGCCGCACGCGCAGCTCGGCGGCGGGACTGCGCAGCAACCGCTGGTACTCCTCGTTGCTCATCGAGTCGATCCGCTCGCGCAGCGACGCGCCGCCGTCGCGCTCGAACAGCGCGCGCAGGCGCCGCCCGTACTTGACGGTGATCGTCTCCCAGCCGGCCGCCTCGAACATCCCCAGCAGGCGGCCGACCGCCATGTCCGGCACGACGCGATCGAGCGACTGCCGGTTGAGATCGACGATCCACAGCACCTCGCCGAGCCGCGCGACCATCGGGTCGACGAGCGCCTCCCAGATGGCGCCCTCGTCGAGCTCGGCGTCGCCAACGAGCGCGACCTGGCGCCCGCCCTGCGGCACGTCGAAGTGCCCGGCGACGTAGCGCTGCGCGATCGCGCTCCAGAGCGTCGCGGTGGCGCCGATCCCGACGGAGCCCGTCGAGAAGTCCACGACGCCGGGGTCCTTGGCCCGGCTCGGGTAGCTCTGCAATCCGCCGAACTCGCGCAGCCTCGTCAGATAGCTGCGGTCGAGCGTGCCGAGGAGGTAGTTGATGGCGTGCAGGACCGGCGCCGCGTGCGGCTTCACGGAGACGCGGTCGGGCGCGCGCAGATGCTCGAAGTAGAGCGCGGTCATGATCCCGACCATCGACGCCGACGAGGCCTCGTGGCCGCCGACCTTCACGCCGGAGGCCGTCGTGCGCACCTTGTTCGCGTGGTGCACCATGCTCGTCGCCAGCCACAGCACTCGCTGCTGCACCGCGTAGAGGACGTCGAGCGACGACGGTTGCACGAGCTGGTCGAGGCTGTCTCCGCGCGGTTCGGGCATGACCTGGCGCGAATTGAACGCCTCCCGGCGATGACGCGACGTCACCAACCGCCGTGTCGCACATTCGACGCAACAATCGAACGCCACACCGTCGTCCTGCGTATGCTTCTTGCGTGCCGGACGTCCAGATGGAGCTCGACGCGACGGATCTCGAGATCCTCGAGTTGCTGCGCGACGACGCGCGGCGGCCACTCGTCGACATCGCCCAGCGCGTCCACCTCTCGTCGCCGGCCGTCAAGCGGCGCATCGACCGGCTCGAGCGGCTCGAGGTCATCCTCGGCTACACCGTCCGCGTCGATCACGCCAAGCTCGGAAGGCCGCTCGAGGCGTTCACGGAGCTGCGCTTCGCCGGCACCACGCCGGTCGACGAGATCGCGGGCATCGCGGAGGACATCCCCGAGGTCCAGGCGGTCTTCACGACGGCCGGCGACCCCGACGCGCTCGTGTGGATCCGCGTCAGGGACGTCGCCGATCTCAAGCGCGTCGTCGACCGCCTCCGCCGCAGCGGACGCGTGACCGGGACGAAGACGCTGATGGTGCTGGGCACGTCCGCGCGCATCGCCTCACCGCTCTGAACGGGGCGCTACCCGCCGTGTCAGCTGCTGCTCGACGACGCCCTGCGACTGCGCATCGACGCGCTGTTGCTGCCCCACCGCTCGAGCGCATCGGCCGCACCACCGAACCCTCCGAGCAGGAGGAAGAACCCCATGCCGCACAGGTAGAGGACGACGACGACGATCCACGACAGCATCTCGCGCTCCTTCGGCTCTCGCCGAAGCGTAGCTCAGGGCGTCAGCGCGACGGCCGCCTCGGGCGTGGCGACGCGGAAGCTGAAACTCTCCTCGAGATACAGCGTCACGGCATCGGCGTCGTGGCTGGCGTAGCCGACGGAGATGTCCTCGCCCGACTCGAACAGGAAGTCCCCGCCGCGCAGACTCAGCACGACGGCGCCGTCGACGCCCGGCGCCCACACGAGCGGGCCGTCGAGGATCTTGCGCAGGTGGTCGAGCAGCAGCGCTCCGCCGTGCTCGGCGCTCTCGAGCACCAGCTCGTGCGCCGCAGGCCCGAGCGCCATCCCGTACGGCCCGTCGATACCGGCTGCGAGCAGCGCATCGACGGCCTTGGCCGCATGCCGCGGGTAGCGGTTGCAGTCGGTGCCGAGCGCGATCGCATCGTGCGGCGAGGCCTCGGCGATGCCCACGATGCCCGATGCCGCGAAGCCGTGGAAGACCGCGGCGTTCTCGGCCACCGCGAGCCGGTGCGCGGCCTTGTCGAGGGCATCGAAGTCGGTGTCCTCGGCGCCGCGATCGGAGTCCGCGAGCTCGCTGCGCGCGACGGTGAAGAGCGCGCGCAGCTCGACGAGCGGCAGCACGCGCCGCTGGGCGGCCGTGACGCCCTTGAAGGGCGCGTCGATCGCGGCGATGCGGCCGAGGTTCGTGGCCGAGTGCTGCCAGCCCCGCGGCCCGGCGAAGTCGACGAGCTTGCGCGCCGCGAGCGCCGGCGTGAGGCGCTCGCGCGCCTCCTCGTCGATCCGCGCCCACGACTCCTCGGTGATCGGCGCGTGCTCGCGCAGGAGATGACTCACGCTGCCGCTCCCTTCAGGCTGCCGATGCCGAGCGATGTGCCCGACGGCGTCGCACCGCGCTCCGCGGCGCCCTCGACCGCGGACTCCTCGGCCGCCTCGCCGTGCTCGACGATGTCACCGTCCTGGAACAGGATCCCCTGCGCGATCTCGCGCCAGAGCGGCGTGCGCCGCAACAGGAACTCCAGATCCATGCAGAAATGCTTGAACTCCTCGCCCTGCGCGTCGGCCATGATCGCCCGCGCTTCGTGGTCGGCCTCGAGGGCGAGACGCTGCTGGTACCAGCCGATCGCCTCGGCTTCCTCGGTCAGCGAGGTGCACAGCCGCGCGAAGGTGCGCGTCTCGGGAGAGAGCTCTTCCGGGGGTTCGTGGTACTGATCGGTCGGCATTCCGGGATCTTGCCACCTGGCGCCGTTTCTTACTCGTAGAGCCGCACGCGCTCGGGCACGACCTCAGCTCGGATCGATGTTGTGGTTGTGGTGGAAGACGTTCTGCGGGTCGACGCGGCGCTTGATCGCGAGCAGACGCTCGTAGTTCGGCCCGTAGGCCGCGCGCACCGCGTCGTCGCCCTGGTCGTCGCCGAGGTAGCTGACCCAGCGCGATTTGCCCAGGTGCGGGCCGAGCGCGCGGTGCGTCTCGCGCGTCCAGGCGATGTTCTCGTCCGTCGCCGCCGGATCCGTCCACACCGATGGGAGGACGAGGTTCCAGCCCTCGGAGCGATGGGGGACGGCGGTGTCCGTCACGCCCACGCGCGTGACCGCGCCGTGGAAGTGCTCGAGCAGCATCACGGTCATCGGCGACGGCACGGACGCGAAGCGCTCCACCATGGCGTCGATCAGCCCGTCGCTGAGACCGCCGGCGAAGCTCGAGAGCCAGTAGTTGAGCGCCCCGGCGGGATACCCGGCGTCGAGGATCGTGTTCATCACGGGATACGGCATGTGCCCGATCTGCACGACGGCCGGCGGGCCCCAGGTCGTGAACGGCTCGAGGTCGCGGTCGGCCTCCTCCGGACTGCCGGTGTGGAAGACGACCATGGCCGCGAGCTTCGTCCCGGATCCGTCCGGGGCGTGCACGAGCCCGGCGAACACCGTGAGGTCGTCGGAGCAGCCGGCGACGGCGTCGCGGTAGAAGCGGAGCATGTCCGCTGCGGCGTCGATCGGGTGGGCGATCAGCCCGCCGGTGACCATCGCGACCGGCTGCAGGCGGTACGTGAACGTCGTCACGATCCCGAAGTTGCCGCCGCCGCCCTGCAGCGCCCAGAAGAGGTCGGGGTCGGACGCCGCGGTCACCTCGACGATGTCGCCCTCGGCCGTCACGAGCTCGGCGGCCAGCAGGTTGTCGGCCGCGAGGCCGTACTTGGCCATCAGCCAGCCGAGCCCGCCGCCCAGGGTGAGACCGGCGATTCCGGTCGACGAGATCGCGCCGCCCGTGACGGCGAGGCCGTGCTCGGCGGTCGCGTCGTTCAGCTCGGCCCAGGTGAGCCCGGCCTCCGCGCGCACCGAGCGGCCCGCGGGATCCACGTCGGTGCCCTTCATCTCGGCGAGGTCGATCATCACGGCGCCGTCGGCGACGGCGCGCCCGGCCACGTTGTGGCCACCGCCGCGTACGCAGACGTCGAGCCCGGCCGAGCGCGCGAAGCGTACGCCCGCGGCGGCGTCCTCGGCGCTGAGGCAGCGCACGATGACCGCGGGAGAGCGATCGACGAGGCCGTTGTGGACGCGGCGGGCCGCGTCGTAGCCATCGTCCGACGGCCGCAGGAGGCGCCCCGAGAGGCGGCCGGCGAGGTCGTCGAGGAGTGCCGGATCGGTCGCCACGGTGCACCATCCTCGCTGTCTGCCGCGCCGTTATTGACCCGGCGGCGCGAGTCTAGAACAGTCAGCGCCGACGTCAAAGGCCACCCCGCGAGGGGCGGACCGGTAGTGTCTCGCGGCCATGCCGGAACTCCTTCTCGGACCGCTTCTGCGCTACACCGGCAGCACGCAGGCGACTGTCTGGGTCGAGACGGACGCGCCCTGCGAGGTCGCCGTGCTCGACGCGCGCGAGCGCACGTTCTGCGTCGAGGGCCACCACTACGCGCTCGTCGTGCTGAGCGATCTCGACGAGGGGTCCGTGCGGCCGTACGAGGTCGCGCTCGACGGCGTCCGCGTGTGGCCACCGGAGGACGAGCGGCCGCCCTCGACCATCCACACCCGCGAGGGCGAGCGCCGCGCGCGCCTCGTGTTCGGCTCGTGCCGGGTCGGCGACCCGGAGCGCCCGCCGTTCACGCTGCCGACGACCGAGCACCCGCACGGCTTCGGCATCGACGCCCTCTGGGCGTTCTCGCGCAGGCTTCAGTCCGGTCAGGAGGAGTGGCCCGACTGCCTGCTCCTGCTCGGTGATCAGGTCTACGCCGACGAGACCTCCGAGCAGACGCGCGAGTTCATCCGCTCGCGCCGCGACACGAGCCTGCCGCCGGGCGAGCAGGTGGCGGACTTCGAGGAGTACGCGCGGCTGTATCGCGAGGCCTGGAGCGACCCCGACATCCGCTGGCTGCTCGCGACCGTGCCGAGCACGATGATCTTCGACGACCACGACGTGCACGACGACTGGAACAGCTCCGAGGCCTGGGTGCGCGACATCCGCACCAAGCCCTGGTGGGACGAGCGCATCACCGGCGCGTTCATGTCGTACTGGCTCTACCAGCACGTCGGCAACCTCGCCCCGCCGGAGCTGGCCGAGGAGACCCTGCTCGCCGAGCTCCGCGCGGCCGAGGACGGCGGTCCTCGCCTGCGCGAGTTCGCCCGCGCGATCGACCGCGAGCCCGCAGCGAGCCGCTTCGCCTTCCATCGCGACTTCGGCCGCACGCGGCTCGTCGTGATCGACTCGCGCGCCGCGCGCATCCTGACCGAGGGGCGGCGCGACATGGTGGACGAGGAGGAGTGGCAGTGGATCGCCGATCACGCGCGCGGCGCGTTCGACCACCTGATCATCGCGAGCACGCTCCCCGTGTTCATGGCGCCGGGAGTCGACGGCATCGAGGCCTGGAGCGAGGCGATCTGCGCCGGTGCCTGGGGTCGCATCCCCGCCCGCCTGGGCGAGAAGCTCCGGCGTGCGCTCGATCTCGAGCACTGGCCCGCGTTCCAGCGCTCGTTCCGCACGATGATCGAGCTCCTCCACGAGCTCGCGGAGGCTCCGGACGCACCGGCCACGATCTCGTTCATCGGCGGCGACGTGCACACGGCCTACGTCGCGGAGGTCGCACTCGGCGACCGGCAGCGCAGCAAGGTCTTCCAGATCGTGTGCTCGCCGTTCAGGAACCCCCTGCAGCCGCGTGAGCGGCGCGTCATCAAGGTGCTCAGCACACGCGCCGCCGGCGTGGCCGCTCGCGCGCTCGCACGCGCGGCAGGCGTCCGCCGGAGCGACGTGACCTGGCGCATGGTCTCGCCCGTGACGTTCGACAACTCTGTCGCCGTGCTCGAGGTCGACGAGCGGCGAGCGCAGCTCACGATCCGGCGGAGCGCAGCCGAGACCGCCGGCGGCTGGCCGCTCGAGCAGCTGCTCTACCGCGACCTCACATCGCCCTGATCGCTAGCCGGGGGCGGGCATGCAGATCTGCACGGCGTCCGGCTCGACGTCGATGCGCAGCTTCTTGACCTTCTTGCGGTCGCCGCCGTCGATCTCGTAGGGCACCTTGCGATCGAACGTGATCCGCACGGAATGCGCCTTCGTGGTCGAGACGTGCGGAGACTTGCTGGCCGTTCCGGCGACGGCACGAGCGATCGTCCCCGCCCATTCGCGGAGGCCGTCGGCCGTCACGACGCCGAGCTCGAGCACGCCGTCGTCGGGCTGCGCGTCCTCGAACGCCTCGACGCCGCCGAACAGCTTGCCGACGTTGCCGAGCAGGATGCAGCTCGCCTCGCCGTCGTACCAGCGCGCGCCGTCGACGAGGATCTTGGCGCGGAACGGCTTCTCGCGCAGGTGCTTTGCGCCCGTCCAGACGTAGGCCACCCGCCCGACGCGATCCTTCAGCCCGCCGTCGGCGTCGCCGATCATCTGCGCATCGAGGCCGGCCCCCGCCATGACGGCGAAGCGCTCGCCGTTGAGGCGCCCCACGTCGATGGGATGGGCGTTGCCCGCGAGCCCGATGTCGACGGCCTCCCCGATGTCCTTCGGAATGCCGAGGTTGCTCGCGAGCAGATTCGCGGTACCGGCCGGGATGATCGCCACGCGCGCGTCGGTGCCGGCGATGACATCCACGCAGCGCTGCACCATCCCATCGCCGCCCCACACGAAGATCAGCTCGGCCTTGCGATCGAGCGCCTTCTCCACCTGCTCGGGCGCGAACTTGCTCTTTCCCACCTCACGCCAGAACACGTCGGACACGCCGCGCTCCTCGAGAACGCGCCGCAGCTCGGGCAGGCCCCCGCCGACGGACTTTCCGCGGTGTGCGATCACGGCCACGCGGGTCATGCGCGGATCCTCGCCGGAGCGGACGCGCGCCGCCTCGACGGCAGCGCGCGTCGCGAACAGGGCGATCGCGACCGAGCCGAGACCGACCAGCACGCCGGCGCCGGCGTCGAGCGGATGGTGCATCCCGCGATACATGCGCGACAGCGGCGACGATGAGGGGAAGCAGGATCGCGATCGTCCACAGCAGCGCCTTGAGCTTCTCGCTCCGGAGGCGCGAGGAGATCAGGAGCGCGAGCCCGACGTAGACGACGATCGAGGCCGCCACGTGTCCCGACGGATAACTCTGGTTGACGGGAAGGTGGTCGAGTCGTGGCACCGAGGGGCGATCCCGGTGCACCACGAGGCTCGTGACCCGGTAGGTCGCCACCTCGATGAGGATCGCGCCCACGACGAAGCCGAAGATCCGCCAGCGGCGCATGATCGCGGCCCCGACCGCTACGAGGATCACGAGCGCTGGGATGAAGGGGATGTCGCCGATCGAGGAACCGATGTACGAGGCGTCGGTAAGCGCGGAACTGCGATTCGACGCGAGCCAGTCGTTCACGGCCTCGTCGGAGTGCCCGATCGCGTGGACCGGGATCAGGACGTCGACCAGGAGGAAGCCGAGGCCGATCGCCGCGGCCACCAGCAAGAGATAGCCGGCGAGCAGCGCGAGGCTGTAGACGAGGACGGGCGGGCGATCACCGAAGTGCCGCCCGAGGCGCTCCGAGGCGTTGCCGGGGACCGGCTCGAGCACGGACGAGCCGGTTGCGCGATCGTCCGCGCGGCCGGCCGCACGGGGTTCGTCGTGGACCGGCGGCTTCTGCGCGGGGTGCGCAGGCGTTGGGGATCGGAGCAGGTTCATGGTTGCGTGTTTCTCCAATCTGCGATTGTGAGAAACCTTCCGGCGGTCGTTCCACCCCGCGCGCCCCTCCACGATGCCGATCCTCGTCCTCCTCCTGCTCGCGCTCGTCTCGGGCCTGCTGATCGCCCTGGTCTTCGATCGGCTCGCACCGGCGAAGGGCGCCACTGCCGCGGCGGCGGAGGCGGTCGAGCACCTGGCCGAGACCAGCTCCCTGCGGATGTGGTGGCGCGCGCGGACCGACCCCGCACTGGCGACGGGTCTCGCGCTCAGCGCCGCCGTCGCGATGATGATCGCCGCCGGAGTCGTGGTCGGCGTGCTCGCGCTGCTCAGCCGGGGCAACGCGACGCTGGCCTCGATCGACTCGAGCGCGGCACAGTGGGGCGCCGATCACGCGACGGACCTCTCGACCAGCGTGCTCGAGCGGATCTCGTATCTGGGCGACACGCCGGCCATCCTGCTGATCCTCGCGGTCCTCGCATACGAGCTCCGGCGCATTCCCGGACGTCACATCGTGCTGTTCATGCTCGTCGTCTTCATCGGGAACAAGCTCGTGACGAACGGGATCAAGGATCTCGTCGACCGGGCCCGGCCCACGCTCAACCCGATTGCCGAGACGCTCGGACCGGCGTTCCCCAGCGGGCACTCCTCGACCGCTGCTTCGACCTACGCCGCGCTCGCCCTGATCCTGGCGCGCCGGCGGAGCCCCCGCGTCCGCGCGCTGCTCGCGGGTGCGGCCGGCGGGATCGCGGTGGGAGTCGCGGCGAGTCGCGTCCTCATGGACCTGCACTGGCTCTCCGACGTCATCGCCGGCCTCTTCCTCGGCTGGGCCTGGTTCGCGCTCTGCGCGATCGCGTTCGGCGGTCGCCGCCTGCGCTTCGCGGAGCCGATGGAGGCCGCGGCGGCCGTGGCCCCTCCGGGGGAGCCGGGGACGGAGGCGCGGGGTCGCGCGCCGGCGAAGGTGTAATTCGCGCAGAGCTGGGGAACCCCCGGCCCATGAATGCAAACGTCGCCGAGAAGACCGCCGGCCAAACCGCCGAGAACTCCGCCGAAGCCGCTGAGCAAGCCGCCGAGGCGTTTACCGAGACCCCGCTGTTCGAGGGGCTCGCCCGCGTGGGGTACGTGGCTCGTGGCGTGATCTACGCCATGATCGGCGTGCTCGCCATCCGGCTCGCCGACGGCGTCGCCGCGCCGCGCCCGAACCAGCAGGGCGCGATGCACCAGATCGTCCAGCAGCGGTTCGGGCACGCACTCTTGCTGATCATCGCCATCGGTCTCGGCGGATACGCACTGTGGCGGCTCGCGCAGGCGCTCGTCGGGCACACGCCCGAATACGGCGAGCACAGCAAGCTCGATCGCATCGGCGCCGCCGGAAGCGCGGTCGCCTACGGCGCGTTCTCCCTGCTCGCGATCAGCGTGCTTCGCGGCACCGACAGCAGCTCGTCCGCCCAGACCAAGAAGACGACGGCCGGCGTCCTCGAATGGCCCGCAGGGCGCGAGCTCGTCGGCGCGGTCGGCCTGCTGTTCATCGGCATCGGCATCTACCAGGCGTACCTCGGACTCAGCAAGAAGTTCCTCGAGTACTCGAAGACCGGCCAGATGTCCCGCTCCGTGCTGCGGGCGTTCACGACGGTCGGCGTGGTCGGGCTCGTGGCGCGCGCCGTCGCGTTCGCGCTGATCGGGATCTTCGTGCTCAAGGCCGCGATCGACTACTCGCCCAAGGACGCGGTCGGCATCGACGGAGCGCTCGCGAAGCTCGCCCAGCATGCCTACGGCACGACCGCGCTCTCGATCGTCGCGGCCGGCCTGATCGCGTTCGGCGCGTACTCCATCGCCGACGCGCGCTACCGCAAGATCTAGACCCACCCCGAAGGAGGACGCATGAAGGGGCTCAGGTCGCCGATGCGCAGGCCACGGCTCGCCGTCGCACTCGGTCTGGCAGCGGTCATCGCCGCCGGAGCCGTGGCGTACGCGGCCACCGCGCCTGCGATCCAGACGTTCACGCCGCGCTCCGAGAAGCAGATCACGAACATCGACGTGCTCCGGCAGCAAATCCGGAACTACTACGGAGACCCGCTCGGAACGGGCGCGTTCGCGCCTGACAGCTCGTATGCCAAGGAGGCGGAGAGCGTGGCCGCCGACGGCTCGAAGCGGCTCGCGAAGACGATCACGTGGCACAAGCACGGGACGCCCGCGATCGTCCTCGACGTCGACGACACGTCGCTCGCGACCTGGAACTACGAGATCTTCAGCAACTGGGCCTACAACCCGGTCACGAACGCCACGTTCGTCACCGGCCAGCAGTTCCCGGCGGTTCCGGGCATGGTCGCGATGGCGACCCAGGCATCCGCCGAGGGCTACGCGGTCTTCTACCTGACGGGCCGGCCCGCCGTGCAGGAGCCGGCGACGCTCGGCAACCTGACGGCCGACGGCGTCGGCGTCGACGCGGGCTTCCCCGCGCCGACCCAGCTCGTCAACGGCGAGGACGGCCTGTTCACGAAGCCCGCGGTCGCCGACTACCCGGCGTACCTCACGGCCGCGTGCGCCGGCGACCCGAACGGCTCGTGCACGACGCTGCACTACAAGTCGGCCACGCGCCAGCACATCGAGTCGCTCGGATACGACATCGTCGCGAACTTCGGCGACCAGTTCAGCGACCTGCAGGGCGGCTTCGCGGACTCGACGTTCAAGCTCCCGAACCCGAACTACTTCCTGCCGTAGCGCGGCGGCGGAGGGAGTCCGGCCGAGCACTAGACTCCGCTCGTGTGCTTCGAGCTGGACTCCCTCCCGCCCATTCCGAGCATCGCCGGCGCGGCGATCTCGCACGAGGATCTCGTCCTCGAATCCGCCGACGGGACGCGCTTCGCAGCGTTCTCGGCGACGCCTGACGACCCCTCCGCGATCGGGATCGTCGTGCTCCCCGACGTGCGCGGGCTGTATCGCTTCTACGAGGAGCTCGCCCTGCGCTTCGCCGAGCGCGGCTTCGCGGCCGTCGCGTTCGACTACTTCGGCCGCACCGCCGGCGTCGGCAAGCGCGACGACGAGTTCCCGTACATGGATCACGTCGCCCAGACCGACCCCGCGTCGATCCAGGCCGACGTTGCCGCCGCCGTCGCCCGGCTGCGCTCGCCCGAGGGCGGCTCGCGCGAGCGGATCTTCACCGTCGGCTTCTGCTTCGGCGGCCGCCACTCCTGGCTCGCCGCCGCAGCCGGCCATGACCTGGCGGGCGCCGTCGGCTTCTACGGCGGCCCCGGCGAGCGCAACGGGCAGCCGGGCGCGATCCAGCTCGCCTCCGAGATCGAGGCGCCGATCCTGGCCCTCCAGGCCGGCGACGACGACCACATCACCCCCGAGGACAACGCCGCCCTCGACGAGGCCCTGACAGCCGCGGGCGTGGAGCACGAGGTCGTGACCTACGACGGCGCGCCCCACAGCTTCTTCGACCGCCGCCAGTCCGAGCACCAGGCCGCCTCGGACGACGCCTGGGGCCGCGTGCTCGCCTTCATCGGCGCCCACGCCTGAGGTCGGCGACTGCTGCTCACGGTGTGCCAGTTGGGAAGACCTCGCGTCGCTGACTCGAGCAGACCTCTTACGAGGTGACGAGCAAGATGCGGACGACGGCGCGGGGCTTTCTGCTCCCGCGCGACCTTTTCTCGCATTGGGCCAAGTGGCACTCGCGGCGAGTGCCACTTGCGATGCTCGCGCTCTTGACCTCGTAAGAGGTTCGTGCGGGTCGGCGTCGTGAGTGCGGTAGGCCAAGTGGCACTCGCGGCGAGTGCCACTTGGAAATCGACACCAACGCGTGACACCTCGGCACACACCGGTGCCGGCGCTCGCTGGCACGCTCACGACATGACACGCCTCCCCAGTCTCTACAAAGCACGCGGAGTTCCCGTCAAGTCGCCTGTCTGCGCCATCTGCGTCGATCGGACTCGCGGCAAGACGCTCGAGCGGCAACTTACTCACGGTGTTCGGATCTGGCTTTGTCCAGGGCACCACTCCATCGAGTTCATGCGGGCCAACGCCGGACGCGACTTCGCTGTCACGCTCATGCGCAGCTGGCGCGCACACGGGTGCATGACGCGCGCGCGGGCACGTGCACTCGATGCTCATCTCCACGCCATCAAGGCCAGCGGGACCCGCACCAACCGCCCTCGGCCCGGGTCATATGCCTGGCCTCGGCTGCGTCGCGAAGCGGAGCACGACTTCGCCCGCGGCAGCGCCGTGCTGACGACGATCGCGCGACTCCGCGAACGTCACGCGTCCGGCGCCGCCACCGTACCGAGCATCCGCACGATGCGCCGTTGGTTCTCGCAGGGCCGGTGGCTCCGGCTCCCCGCGACCGCGCTCACCCAGCCCGGGGCTCTCTTCGCCTGAACCTCAGCTCGCGAAGTTCGGCATCGCGCCGCGCGCGTTCTCGGCGCGGCCTTTCGGTTCCTCCCACTCCTCCTGGCGGCCGAGCGCGGTGAGGTCGAGGAAACCGTAGGCGCCGCCGATCTCCTCCGTGCCTCGGGCGAACGTCGAGTAGGTGTGGAAGATGCTCTCGCCGTCCCGGAGGAAGCAGCTGAAGCCAGGCATCTCGAACGGCTGCTCGGCCGTGAGCGCCCACTTCACGGACTCGCCGGCCGAGGCTTCGATCTGCTCCCGGGAGCGGTAGTTGATCTCGAGTGGTGCGACCGACTCGTCGATCGTGGCGTGGAAGTCGTAGTTGAAGTCGCTCCCGAACGACGAGTACCACGGGAAGCTCCAGCCCTTGCGCTGACGGAAGTCCTCGATCTTCGCGAGCGGTGCGCGCGAGACCGCCGCGAACGTCGTGTCGCGAATGTGCAGGTGGTCGAACGTGCCCGCGGCAAGCTCGTCGGCCCCGGCCGAACAACTCGGGCAACCGTCGTCCCACGACGGGTGGAACATGAAGTGCTGGAGAAAGAGCTGCCGCCGCCCCTCGAAGAGATCGAGCAGCCCGACCCGGCCGCCGGGGCCCTCGAATGCATACGCCTTCTCGATCCGTACCATCGGCAGCCGGCGCCGGTCGGCATTGAGGGCGTCGCGGGCGCGCGTGTGCTCCTTCTCGCGCGCGAGCAGAGACATACGGGCCGCGAGCCATTCTTCTCGCGACGAGATCTCGGGCAGGCTCATCTCAACACCCCCTGATCGGTTGCGGCAGCACTCGGGGGATTAGACACCACGGCGAGCGGGAAACTCATCGCGGCCTACGGGTGCGGACGCAGCCGGTCGACGACCTTGTCGACCGTGCGGCGATCGGCGTGCAGCGCGATGCCTGCGAGCGCGAGGTCGTCGGCCTGGACGGCCGCGACGGCGGCTCGGTTGGCGGCATCGTGCGAGGTGGCGAAGAGCTCGTGGGTGAAGATGGCGAGTCGCTCGACCCCGCGCGCCATCGCGCGCTCGTAGGCGCGGCGGATGCCGGCCGCGTCGGCTGCGAAGACCAGGATCGGCTGCCGGCACATCGGCGCGTAGACATTGCCCGATGCGTCTTCGTAGGGCTCGCCCACGAGCGACGGATCCGTCGCGGCCAGCCCGCTGATCAGGAAGGCGGTGACGTTCGCCTTCTGCCACACGGCCAGCGACTCGTCGAGGATCACCGCCAGCTTGGTGTCGAAGCGCACCGGCTCGGCCGGGTCGCGTTGCAGCGCATCGTCCGCCATTGCGCCGGATCGTAGGCCGCGTCGGCCGAGGCCTATGCCGCCTCGGCGCGCTCCGCGGCGTGCGGCAGCTCCACGACGAAGGTCGAGCCCTCGCCGGCGGTGCTCTCGAGCCGGATCCGGCCGCCATGGGCCTCCGCGATCTCCTGGCAGAGCGAGAGCCCGAGCCCGGTGCCGCCGATCTCGCGCATGGCCTTCGACTCGACGCGGAAGAACTCCGTGAACACGTGAGCCTGCTGATCGGCGGGGATGCCGATGCCGTGGTCGCGCACCGATATCCGGACGCCGTCCGTGGAGCGCGTCGCTGCGAGCGCGACGACGCCGCCGTCCGGGGAGTACTTGATGGCATTCGAGAGCAGATTCCCGATCAGCTGCCGGAGGCGCTTGCGGTCGCCGGAGAAGCTCAGCTGGTCCGGGACGTCGACCTCGAGCGTGTGGCTCTCCGACTGCTGCTCGAACAGCTCGGCCTGTGCGCGCAGCAGCGTGCCCAGATCGAACGTGTCGCACGCGAGCGTGAACTGGCCCGCCTCGATCTTCCTGAGGTCGAGGAAGTCGTCGATCAGCTCGGCCAGCCGCTGCGCCTCGCGCTGGACTGTCTCGAGATAGCGCCGGCGTTCCTCCTCCGCGAGGTCGTGCTCCATCAGCAGGTGGACGAAGCCGAGGACGGCCGTGAGCGGCGTTCGCAACTCGTGCGAGACGGTCGCGACGAGCTCGGACTTGAGGCGCTCCGCCGCCTTGAGATCGGCGGCCTCCCGCTCGGCGACGCGCGCCGCGGTGATCTCGCGCACGATGATGATGCGGCCGATCAGCGCACCCGAGGAGTCGCGCACCGGCCCGGTATGCCGCTGGAAGACGCGCCCGAGGTCGGCGAGCTCGAAGACGTCCTCGGTCTCGGCGGCCGGATTGGAGGCGATCGTCTCCATCGTGGCGAGGTAGCGCTCGGGCTCCTCCAGACGGGATGAGATCGACGAGCGCTCCGGCAGCGTCGCATCGCGCGGAAGTCCGAAGACGTCGGTCGTGAGTTCCTCGATGACGCTGTTCGACAGAATCGTGCGCCCGTCGAGATCGACCAGCCGGATGCCGTCGATGCTCGCGTCGAGGAGCGCGTGGTTCAGCTCGAGCACGCGCTGCAGCGCATTGCGATGTGCTGCGAGCTCCTCGGTCTGCTCGCGCAGCAGATGGTTCTCCTGCTCCAGTCGCGTCGCGCGCCGGCGGGTCCGCCGCTCGCGTGCGACGACACCGGCGCTCGTCGAGGCGTGGGCGGTCAGCCCGCGGGCCGCGGCGTAGATCGGGCCCGACGGCCCGGGACGCGTCATCAGCCACACGAGCCAGACGTACGAGCCGTCCTCGCAGTAGCAGCGGTTCTCGAGCGTGACCGCGTCGCCGCCGCTTGCGAGCCGCGCGAGCGCCGCCAGCACGGCCGCATGGTCGTCGGAGTGGATGAAGTCGGTGAGCCGGTGGCCCAGCACGGCATCGTGTATCCTGCCCGAGGATCGCAGCGAAGCCCTCGCTGACGCGCGTGAGCACGCCATCGAGAGCGATCTCGCACGACATCCCCTGGGGCAGGGCGAACGAGTACTGCGCGTCCAGCCCGCGTTCAGGCATGGCGCCACGTGCCGTGAAATCCGTCGACCGTCGCACCTGCCACGAGCATCGGCACCTTCGGCACAAGCTTGAGCGGAACGCGCCTCAGGCCAGCTTGACGGTGAGAATCTCGTGCGGCCGGTACGGGAGGAGCACTGCATCGCCGTCGACCTCGAGTGCCTCGCCGTCGTCCTCGAGGGCGTTCGCGCGACGCGCCGACGAGAACGGCGCAGCCACCCGCAGACGTGCCCGGCCGCGCGCGCCATGCGCCTCGTAGAGCCGCAACACGAGCGCGTCCGAGTCCTCCGCGCGCTTGATCGTGTCGAGCACGAGATTGGGATCGTCGACGGACGCGAACGACTCGGGTGCCGTGACGCAGGTCGCGCGCAGCGGCGCGTTGAAGCACACCGCCTCGCCCACGATCGCGGCGTCGCGCCAGCCGCCGGCATGCGGCAGGAGCGCGTAGGCGAACTCGTGCCTGCCGATGTCCGCTTCCGGATCGGGGCTGCGCGGACCGCGCAGCAGGCTCAGGCGCAGCTCGTTGCCGTAGCAGCTCCAGCCGTACTTGCAGTCGTTCAGCAGGGCGACGCCGAAGCCGTGCTCGGAGACGTCCGCCCAGCGGTGGCCCGGGGACCTCGTAGCGCGCGCGATCCCAGCTGGTCGACCAGTGCGTCGGCCGCTCCGCGTAGCCGAATGGCATCTCGTACGTCGCGGTGCGGGCGTGCACGGCGAGCGGGAAGCAGACCGTCAGCAGCGTGTGCGCCTCCTGCCAGTCGATCGTCGTGTGGAACTCGACGCGGCGCGCCCCGGCATCCAGCCGTACGACCTGCGTCAGCGAGGGGCGCTCGAACGCGATCTCGGCACGCAGCGGCGTCGAGCTCGCGCTCCACGACGTCGCGGGCGCGTAGTCACGCCGGGTCTCGAGCGTCGAGGGGTCGATGTCCCAGGCCTCGAAGTTGACCGGGCGGTCCTCGGCGAGCTCGAGCCGGTTGCCGGGCGCGGCCAGGGTCTCGCGGCCGCTCGCCTTGTGCAGTACCGACTCGACCGAGCCCTCGGGCGAGAGCGTCACGCGCAGGTGGGCGTTCTCGAGCGTGAGGCCGTCGACGCGGACCTCGTCGCCGGCCTCGACGCGACGCGCAGCCCCGAACGGCGCGGCCGCGTAGACCGCATCGCCGACGACCTCGCGGCGCGCGAACCCGACCGTGTTGACGAGCGTCTCCCCCGCGCCGGCGAGCGCGTTCGCGCCCGCCTCTACCGCGGCGAGATCGCGCTCGGCGTCGGCGTACACGAGGCCGATGGACGAGCCCGGCAGGATGTCGTGGAACTGCTGCAGCAGGAGCAGCTTCCACAGCCGGTCGAGCTCGGCGCGCGGATAGTCGCCGCCCAGGCACGCGAGGAACTCGGCGTCGTGAAGCGCCTGCTCGCCGCGGCGGTTGCCCCGCTTCGTGCGCGCCTGTGACGTGTAGACGCCGCGGTGGTACTCGAAGTAGAGCTCGCCCGCGACGACAGGGCGATCGCCGCCCTCGGCCTCGAGCGCGTCGAAGAACTCCTCGCTCGTGCGCTGCGTCGTGCGCGGCAGGCCCTGCAGGTCGCGTGCCCGCCGCAGCGTCTCGAGCATGTCCTTCGTCGGACCGCCGCCACCGTCGCCGAAGCCGAACACGAGCAGGCTCGTGCCGGAGTGATCGTGGTCCTTGTAGTCGCGCGAGGTCTTGAGCAGCTCGGACACGCTGACGTCGCTGTTGTAGGTGTCGGCCGGCGGGTAGTGCGCGAGCACCTCGCTGCCGTCGTCGCCCTGCCACACGAGCGTGTGGTGCTCGGGCCTGTTGAAGCGGTTCCACGACAGCTTCTGCGTCAGGAAGCGCGTGATGCCGGCCTCGCGCATGATCTGCGGCAACTGCCCGGCGTAGCCGAATGCGTCCGGGCTCCAGAACTCGCGGTGGCGCCGGCCGAACTCCGCCTCGAACCAGCGCTGACCGTGCAGGAACTGCCGCACGAGCGACTCGCCCGACGGGAGGTTGCAGTCGGGCTCGATCCAGCAGCCGCCGACCGGCACGAACTGACCGCGCTCCACGGCTGCGCGCAACCGCCCCCACAGCTCGGGATTGCGCTCCTTGATCCACGCGTACTGCTGCGCCTGCGAGCACGCGAAGCGGTACTCGGGGTAGTCCTCCATGTAGCGCAGCTGCGAGCTGAAGCTGCGCAGCGTCTTGCGGTAGGTCTCGGCCAGCGGCCACAGCCAGGCGGTGTCGATGTGCGCGTGCCCGATCGCGGCGAGCTCGTGCGCGTGGGTCGCGTTGCGGTGCTCGTAGAGCGCGCTCAGGATGGCCGGGTCGCCCTCGTTGCAGAAGCGGTTGAGCTCCTCGCGCAGCCGACCCGACCAGGCCTCGTCGCGCGTCTCGGCCTCCAGCGCGCGCAGCGTCTCGAAGTCGAAGTAGAGCTGCCACGCGCCCGCGTCGAAGCGGGCGATGTCGCAGCGCAGCAACTCCGCCGGGCTCGTCCATCGCGCCCATGAGTGCCGTTGCAGGCGAGCTCGATCTGCAGCGTCGATCGGGCCCGGCACTGCGGTCGCGGCGAGCACGGCATCGGGCCGCTCGCCCCCGCCGCCCGTGTTCAGCCCCTGGGCGATGGCCCCGTCGCGCCAGAGCGCCGCCTCGCTGCGCGAGACGAAGAGGAGGTCGGCGCGCTCGCCGCGCCACTCCTCGGGCACGGTGACGCGCACGCGGAACCAGTACGTCGCCCACAGCGGCCCGAAGCGCTCGCCGATCTCGGCCGGCCGGTACTCCAGCGCCTGCGCCTCGTCCCACGAGATCCGGTCCACGGGCCCGGCGACCAGCACCGCATCGGCCGGGCGCGAGTCGCGGATAGATCCCCTCGCGCAGCCGCGCCGACATCAGCGCGAGGCGGTCGCGCACATAGCCGACGTGCCGGATCAGGAGGAGCCCGCCATCACACTCGTTATACGCCGGTTGAGGACCAGCACGAGCAGCGCGGGCGGCAGGAGCGCGAGCACGCCCGCCGCCGCGAGGATCGTGTAGTTGGTCGTGTACTTGCCGACGTACTCGGTGATCAGCACGGTCACGGGCTTCGAGTTCTCGGTCGACGTCAGCAGCAGCGGGATCAGGAACTCGCCCCACACCGAGAGCGCGACGATCGCGGCGACGGCGGCGAGCGCCGAGCCCATCTGCGGCACGACCACGCGCACGAACGCCTGCCAGCGCCGGCAGCCGTCGACGAGCGCCGCCTCCTCCGGCCCGACGTCCATCTCGCGCACGTGGTTGTAGAGGAGCCAGGTCGCGAGCGGCGTGAGCGTCGCCACGAACACGAGCGTGAGGCCGCGCTTGGTGTCGATCAGGTGCGCGTCGGCCATGACCTTGAAGAGCGTCACCGCGACGACGAAGACGGGAACGAGCATCGTCGCGAGGACGGCGATGAAGAGCGTCTGCCCGAACCGGAAGCGCAGGCGGCCGAAGGCGTACGCCGCCATCGCCGCGACGACGAGCGTCAGCACCGTCGACATCAGCGCCACCTGGGCGCTCGCCCACATGGCGTGACCGAAGACGCCGGCCTCGGTCACCGTGCCGCCCGACCTCGTCGAGCTCGATGCCCTGGAGGAGCTGGCGGTAGGCGTCGAGCGAGACGGTGTGCGGGATCCAGCGCGCGGGCACCGCGCGCACGTCGGGCTGGCTCGAGATGCTCGTCACGACCCCGATCACGATCGGGCCGAGCGACCAGGCCACGATCCATGCGATCGAGATCGTCCGGATCGCGCGCGAGCCGAGGCGCCTGGTCATCTCGTCGACCTCCGCAGCGCGAGCACGTAGACCGTCCCGAAGAGCGGCCGTCACCCCGGCCAGCAGGAACGCGAGCGCCATGCCGTGGGCGAAGTCGGCCTCGACGAAGGACGTCGTGTAGACCTGGATCAGGATCGAGCGCGTGTTCAGGGCCGTGCCGTTGAGCACGTAGACCTCGTCGAAGATCGCGACCGCGAGCAGCGTCCCGATCGTGGCCGCGACCGCGATCGACGGCCGCAGCAGCGGGAGCGTGATGTAGCGGAACTGGCGCCAGCCGCCGGCGCCGTCGACCGAGGACGCGTTGTAGAGCTCCTGCGGGATGCTCGTCAGGCCGGCCAGGAAGATCAGGCTCACGAGCGGCAGCACGCCCCAGACGTGGACGATCGTGATGAACGCGATCGCCCAGCGACCGCCGGCCAGCCAGACGTGCGGCTCGTTGATCAGGTGGAGGTTGATCAGCAGGCTGTTGAGCAGGCCGTTGTCGGGGTCGAAGACGCGCCGCCAGAGCACCGCGCTGACCACCGAGGGCAGCGCCCACGGCAGCACCAGGATCGCGAGCACGATCCCACGGCCCGGGAAGAGGCGGCGCAGCGTGACCGCGACGAAGATCCCGAGGACGACCTCGAGCGAGACCGCGAGCGCCACGTACTCGAACGTGTGGCGCATCGCGTCGATCGCCGTCGGATCGTCGATCACCTGGCGGTAGTTGCGCAGCCCGACGTAGCGCTGCGGCTGGCCGAACTGACCCGACGACTGGATGCTCTGCTGGAATCCCTTGACGAGCGGATAGACGATCAGGCCACCGACCGCCAGCCATGGCCGGGGCGATCATGAGAGATGCCGACGGCCGTCGTCTCGTGGGCGCGCAGCCAGGCCCTCACGCGGCGATGCCCTCCGGTTATGCGCTGGCGTGTGTCTTGGCCTTCGAGGCGAGCTGCGAGAGCGCGTCCCCGACGCTCATCTGACCCTTGACCGCCGCGTTGAGCAGGCCCTGCGCGTCCGAGCTGAACTGCGAGTACCAGACCGGCGCGCCCTGCGGGAAGAGCGGCTTGACGAGCTTCAGCTGCGCGCCGAGCACCTTGCCGCCCTGCAGATCGCCGCTCGCGGAGAGCTGCTTGATGACCGAGGCGCCGCACGGCAGGTTGCCTTCCTTCTCGTAGATCGAGATCGCGTTCGCGGGCTTCTGCCACCACTGGATGAAGGCCGCCGCGGCCTCCTTGTGCTTGGCCGTGACGGGGATCGAGAGCCCCTCGGGGAGACCGAACGACGCCTGCGGCCCGTTCACGCCCGGGCACGAGCGCGGCGGCCGCCTGGCCGGCGACGCTCGACTCCTTGGGGTCGTTCGCCGTCGACGAGGTTGCCCGGGCCGGTCGCCAGCACGATCGCGGTCTGCCCGGCGGTGAACTTGTCGAACGCGGCGGCGTCGTCGAGCGACACCGCGCCGGGCGAGACCCAGCCCTTCTTGACCGCGAGGGCCTCCCACTGCAGCGCCTTGTAGCCGGCGGAGCCCGGCTGCTGGAACGTCGGCTGGAAGTTCTTGTCGAACAGCTGGCCGCCGTGCGCGAGCGTCAGCAGGTACCACGGCGTGACGCCGCCCTCGGTCGCGGCCATCGGGATGGAGAGCGGGTACTTGACGCCGGCGGCCTTGAGCTTGTCGGCCGCCTGGCCGAGCTCGGTGAGCGTCCGCGGGAACGTCTTGATGCCCGCCTTGGCGAACAGCTTCTTGTTGTAGATCGAGATGCGGAAGTCGTTCGAGAAGCAGGCCGCGTAGGTCTTGCCGCCGGACTTGAAGGCCGCGTCCGTGCTCGCCAGGTCGGCCAGCAGGGGCTTGGGCAGCAGGTCGTCGAGCGGCTCGACCCACTTGGCGCCCGCGAACTGACCCGGTGAACGACCAGTCGAACTCGGCCACGTCGGCGATGTAGGTGCGCGCGGTGTTCGCGACGACGAGCTTGGAGTGCGTCGCGTCCCAGCCGGTGACGACGTACTTGACCTTGACGCCGGTCGCCTTCGTGAACGACGAGATGACCTCGGGCGGGATCTTGTACGGCACGAGCACCGTGATCGTCTGACCGCGGATGTCCTCTCTGGCCTGCGCGGCGCCGCTCGAGCGCCGTCGCTGCCAGCACGACGAGTATCACCATCGCCGCCACCGCCACCACGCGACGCTGCAACCTGTTCATCGATTCCTCCGTGCGCTGCGCGCTCTGCGGGGCGCTGGGGGTCCTGGCCCGCTCGACGATCTGGATGGCGATACTACGAGAGCGTTGGATGGATTACAACGAGTCGGACACGGCGGCCATCCGCTCGATCCGCTGACTGCGACGGAGGTCGCCGGCGCGGCCGCGATCGTGCGCGGTCACGACGGGTTCGCCTCGCTCGGCGCCCGCAGCCGCTTCATCACGATCGCGCTCCTCGAGCCCGCGAAGGACGCGATTCTCGCCTGGGGCGACGGCGGTCCGCCGCCGCCGCGCGAGGCGGAGATCGTGATCCTCGACCGCGACGCCGAGCGCACGATCGAGGCCGTCGTCTCGCTCGACTCCGGGAGCGTCGCGACGTGGCGGGAGCGGACCGACATCCAGCCCATGGCGGTCGTCACCGAGCTGATGGAGGCCGAGGAGCTCGTGCGCGCCGACCCGCGCTTCCAGGCGGCGATGGCGCTGCGCGGCATCACCGATTTCGAGGCCATCCAGGTCGACGCCTGGCCGGCCGGGCACTTCGGCCCGGACGAGGAGACGGGGCAGCGGCTCGGGCGCTGCGGTCGCGTTCATCAAGCCGCAGCCGGGCGACAGCGAGTGGGCCCACCCCGTCGACGGCGTGATCGCCCTCGTCGACCTCAACAAGCTCGAGGTGCTGCGCATCGACGACCACGGCGTCGTGCCGATCCCGCCCGAGAGCGGCAACTACGACGTCGGCTGCCGCCGCCCCGCTGCGCGACGACATCGCGCCGCTCGAGATCACGCAGCCCGACGGCCCGGGCTTCGCGCTCGACGGCCGCGTGCTGTCGTGGCAGCGCTGGCAGGTGCACGTCGGCTTCACGCCGCGCGAGGGTCTCGTGCTCAACCAGGTCTCCTACGACGACGGCGGGCGGCAGCGCTCGATCCTGTATCGCGCGTCGCTGTCGGAGATGGTCGTCCCGTACGGCGACCCGAGCCCGAGCCATTACTGGAAGAACGCCTTCGACGGCGGCGAGAACGGCGTCGGCATCGCCGCATCGCCGCTCACGCGCGGCTGCGACTGCCTCGGCGAGATCGTGTACCTCGACGCGGTCGTCTCGGACGCCGCGGGCGAGCCGCTGCCGATCCCGAATGCGATCTGCATCCACGAGGAGGACGTGGGCGTGCTCTGGCGCCACGTGGAGTGGCGCGACGGATCCGGCGAGGTGCGCCGCTCGCGCAGGCTCGTGATCTCCTCGTTCTCGGCGATCGGGAACTACGACTACGGCTTCTTCTGGTACCTCTACCAGGACGGCACGATCGCGTTCGAGGTCAAGCTCACGGGCGTGCTCTCGACGGGCGCGGTCGCGCCGGGCGAGCGCCCCGCACACGGCACGCTCGTCGCGCCGGGCCTCAACGCGATGGTGCACCAGCACTTCTTCAACATGCGCCTCGACCTCGACATCGACGGCCGAGACGAACGGCGTCGACGAGGTCTGGACGGAATCGCTCCCGCCCGGTCCGGGCAATCCGCACGGCAACGCCTTCAGCCCGCGCCGGCGACGCTTCGCGAGCGAGATCGAGGCCAGGCGCCGCGTCGACACGGCGTCCGCCCGCTGGTGGGAGATCGTCAATCCGTCCCGCCTCCACCGCCTCGGCGAGCCGATCGGCTACCGCCTCCTGCCGGGCGAGAACGACGTTCCCGTTCGCCCAGCCCGACGCGCCCGTGAGCAAGCGCGCGGGCTTCATCCGCGAGCACCTGTGGGTCACGCCGTACCGCCCCGACGAGCGCTACGCGGCCGGCGAGTACCCGAACCTCCACCCCGGCGGGGCAGGGCCTGCCCGAGTGGACGAGCGCCGACCGGCCGATCGACGGCGAGGACGTCGTCGTCTGGTACACGTTCGGCCACCACCACGTCCCGCGGCCCGAGGACTGGCCGATCATGCCGGTCACGACCGCCGGCTTCTCGCTCAAGCCGGTCGGCTTCTTCGAGCGCAATCCCGCGCTCGACGTGCCGCCGCTCGCAGCCGCACTCCGACCACTGCCGACCCGGGAGCACCGCGTGAGCACCGTCGACGGGCGCGTCGCCCTCGTCACCGGAGCGAGCAGCGGCATCGGCTCCGCAACCGCCAGGACGTTCGCCGCGCAGGGCGCGAAGGTGGCGCTGGCCTCGCGCCGCGGCAGCGACGAGGGCATCGCCGGGGCGCTCGCGCGCCCCTGCGACGTGCGCGACTCCGAGCAGATCGAGCGGCTGGTGGCCGAGACGGTCGAGACGCTTCGGCCGGCTCGACATCGTCGTCGCGAACGCCGGCGTCGGCGCCTACGGCGACTTCCTCGACATCTCCCCGGACCACCTCGAGGAGATGATCGACGTCAACGTCAAGGGCCTGCTCTACACGGTGCGCGCCGGTCTGCCGCACCTGCTCGAGAGCCCGCCGCCGATCTCGTCGTGGTCGCGTCGATCGCCGGTCAGCGCGCGCCCGAGGGCGAGGCCGTCTACGCGGCGTCGAAGTTCGCGCAGGTCGGGTTCATGCGCTCGCTCGACCACGAGCTGTACCGGCGCGGCGTGCGCTGCTCGACGATCGCCCCGGGCGGCGTCTGGACGGAGTTCGCGATGGGCGAGGGGCGAGGCCGGACACCCGAGGATGCCGACCTGCCGGGCATGATGCGCGCCCAGGAGGTCGCGGACGCCGTGCTGCACGCGGTCACGCGCCCGCGCACGCACCGCGTGCTGGAGTCGACGATCCTGCCCATGAGCGACGACTCGATGAACTGAAGGCGAGGGATTCGATGGCACCGAAGGTCACGATCATCGGCGGGGGCTCGAGCAGCTTCGTGCCCGTGCTGATCCGCCGCCTCATGCAGTCGGAGGCGCTCGAGGCCGCGCGCGTCTCGCTGATGGACATCGACGAGGGCCGGCTCGGCGTGATGCAGGCGCTCGCCGACAAGCTCGTCGAGAGCGAGGGCAGCGACATCAGGGTCACGAGCACGCTCGACCAGCGCGAGGCGCTCGTCGGCGCCGACTTCGTGATCGCCGCGATCGCCGAGGGCGGCATGGACGCGTGGGCCGGCGATCTCGAGATCCCGGGCCGCTACGGCATCGTCATGCCGATCGGCGACTCGCTCGGGCCCGGCGGCGTGATGCGCGCCTTCCGCAACGCGCCCGGCGCTCGCGCAGGTCGCGCGCAACGCCGCCGAGGTCGCGCCCGATGCGTACATCTTCAACTACACGAATCCCGCGCCGATCGAGGCCCTGGCCATGCGCGCGGCTGCGCCGCAGGTCAAGATCTACAGCCTCTGCTCGTGCGCCGCGCACGCGAGCAGCCGCGAGTGGCTGGCCGCGCAGGCGGGCGTCAAGCCCGAGGACATCGCGATGCCGCCGGTCGTGGCCGGCATCAACCACTGCGCGTCGATCCAGGAGCTGCGCCTGCAACGACGGCACGGACGCGATGCCGCTGGTGCGCGCGCGGGCGACGGAGCCCGTGGTCAAGTGGGCGCTCGAGACCTACGGCGTGCTGCCGTACTGCTGGGAGCACTGGACCGAGTTCTTCCCGCAGATGCAGCGCCTCGAGCAGCCCTATGCCGGGAAGGCCCAGGGGATCGGGATGCGCTACGGCATCAAGACCCACGACATGGACTACGAGCGCGCGCGCGTGGCCGGCCTCGAGGGGCTGGCGAAGGAGTGGACGGCCCCGGACGCCGGACTCGTGACGCTCGCGGATCTCCCCGTCGGCGACGAGGACGAGGGCATCGAGGTCATCGACCTGATCGAGGCGATCCTGACCAACGGCAACATCACGCTGATCGTGAACGCGCCGAACGAGGGCGCGATCCCGAACCTGCCGGACGGTGCGATGGTCGAGGTCAACGCGCAGATCAACGCGTACGGCGTGCGTCCGATCCACGCCGGTCCGCTGCCCGAGCCGCTGGCCGCCCACCTGCGCCGCTATTACGACTTCCAGCAGCACGTCGTCCAGGCCGCGCTCTCCGGCGATCGCAAGGCCGCGCTGCATGCGTTCCTGCTCGAGCCGACGATCGCGGCGCGCCTCGACCTCGACGAGACCCAGGCGCTGCTCGACGAGATGCTCGCGGCGAACGCCCCGTACCTCCCCCTCTTCCAATAGCCGCCGCGCCCCTCACCGTCTGCCTCTCCGGTGCCCTCGGCGCCGTCGGGCGAGTGCTCGCTCCCGCCATCGTCGCGGCCGACGACCTCGTCCTGCAGTCGGCGGTCGCGCGGCGCGAGGCCGGCCGCGATCTCGGCGAGGCGCTCGGCGGCGACCGCCTCGGCGTGGCGCTGACGGAGGATCTCGAGCAGGCACTCGAGCTGGCTCCCGACGTGCTCATCGACTACACGCATCCGACCGTCGTGCGGCGGCACGTCGCGCTCGCGCTCGAGCGGCGAGTGGCCGTCGTGATCGGCACGAGCGGCCTCCTCGACGAGGACTTCGCCGAGATCGACGCGGCCGCGCGCCGGGCGGGCGTCGGCGTGGCGACGGGCAACTTCTCGTTCACGGCAGCGCTGCTCCAGCACCTCGCCAAGATCGCGGCCCGCCACGTGCCCGCCTTCGAGGTGATCGAGCACAACGGCGCGGGCAAGCCGGACGCACCCAGCGGCACGGCGCGCGAGCTCGCCGAGCTGCTCGCGCGCGAGCGGGAGCCCCTGGCGGACGATCCCTTCCAGCTGATCGGACCGCGCGAGGCACGGGGCGCGGCGATCGGCGGTGTGCCCGTGCACTCGATCCGGCTGCCCGGCACGAGTCCGCGGGTCGAGGTGGTCTTCGGTGCGCCCGGCCAGCGGCTGACGATCCGTCAGGAGGAGCTGGGCGACCCGTCGATCTTCGTCGCGGGCACGCTGCTCGCGGCCCGGCGCATCCAGAGCATCAGCGGTCTCGTGCGCGGGCTCGATTCCCTGCTGTTCTGAAGCCTCCTCGATCAGTGCTGTACGGCACGCCTCCCACGAGGCTGTCCCAGCGGCCGAGCACGGGCTTCCAGCGGCCATCGAAGCGTGCCGAGCGCGCGGTCGCGACTGCAATCCGCCGCTCCAAGTAGAAGTGCCGTGCCCAGGTGACGCGACCGCTCAGGCAGCGGGCTCGCCGAGCAGCCAGCGCGCGCCGCGCGCGTAGAGCTCCTCCACCGCGGGGCCCTCGAGGCCGGGCATGTCGGGCTTCACCTCGTAGCCGACCTGGGTCTGGAGGTAGGCGAGGTGGCGGTAGCCCTGCGGGAAGCGCTCGAGCGTCGCCGCGTCGAGCCGCAGCTCGGCCGACGGGTCGACCGCGTCGATGCGGTCCTTCTCGTAGATCGGCTGGCGCAGCACCAGTCCCCAGCGGCCCTCGCGCCGCTCGAAGAAGTCGTAGAAGCGCCCGGTGCACACCACGTCGCAGGGGATGCCGTGCACCTCGGCGCGCTGTGAGATCGTCATCTTCGTCTGACTCACGGCGCGATCGCCGGCGACGTCGACCGAGCTGCCGCCGAGAAAGTGGAGGATGCGCACGCCCCGCGCCCAGCCCTGCTGGTTGGCCTCGATGAAGCCGTCGGCGCTGCCCTGGAACCACGTGGCCATCATCCGGCCGTCGTCGTGCCACACGGTGCGTAGGCGCTGCCAGTCGCCGGCGTCCCGCCAGACCGCCCAGGACTCGACGAGCTCGCGGATCTCGCGGCGGGATTCGGCGTCGCCGGTCATGGCGCGAGCCTCGAGAACCCGGGCGCTGCCGTGTTCGCCACTGCCGCGCCGGAGTAGAGTGACGGCGCAGGTGGAGATGGCCGACTCGATCGCTGCCCCATGACGTACGCCCTGCTGGCGGAGACAGTCAGTGGTGCGTCGTCCGCCTTCGGAACGCCCGATCAGGACTACCTCTTCGAGGCGCGCCAGCTCCAGACGCTGTCGTTCGTCGTGCACATCCCGCTCGTCTGCTTCGGCGTCGCGTTCCCGGCGTTCGTCGTCTTCGCGGAGTGGCTGCACATGCGCACCGGCGACGAGACCTATCGCGTGCTCGCGAGGCGCTGGTCGAAGGTGATGCTCGCGCTGTTCGCCGTCGGCGTCGTGACCGGGACGATCCTCAGCTTCGAGATGGGCCTGCTCTGGCCGAACTTCATGGCGACGTTCGGAGACGTCTTCGGACTCGGCTTCGCGATCGAGGGCATCTCGTTCTTCGTCGAGGCGATCTTCATCGGGATCTACGTCTACGGCTGGGATCGCCTGTCGCCGCGCGCGCACATCCTGACCGGGATCCCCATCATCATCTCGGGCTTCACCGGCTCGCTGATGGTGATCGCCGTCAACGCCTGGATGAACCACCCGAGCGGCTTCAGGCTCGTGGACGGCCGCGCGGTGGACGTGGACCCGTTCGCGGCGCTGTTCGAGAACAGCTACCTCTGGCACGAGCTGATCCACATGTACATCGCGGGCTACATGGTGGCCGGCTTCGTGACCGCGGGCGCGTACGCGTGGATCGTCCTGCGCGGTAACGCCTCGCGCTACCACCGCGTCGGGCTGATCATCCCGCTCACGTTCGCCGCGCTCGCCTCGCCCGTGCAGGTCGTCGTCGGCGACTGGGCGGGGCGCGACGTCGCGCAAGCGCAGCCGGTCAAGCTGGCCGCGTTCGAGGGGCTCGCGAAGACCGAGAGCGGAGCCCCGGCGCACCTGCTCGGCTGGTACGACGGCGACAGCGTGGAGTACGGGATCGAGTTCCCCAAGCTGCTCTCGCTGCTCGCCTACCACGACCCGAACGCGAGGGTCCAGGGCCTCGACTCGGTGCCGGTGGACGAGCGGCCGCCGGTGAACGTCGTCCGCTTCGCGTTCCAGACCATGGTCGGCATCGGGACGGCGCTCGCCGCCCTCGCCATCGTGTTCGTCGCGTACTGGTGGCGACGCCGGCGGCTACCGGCCTCGCCGTGGTTCTACCGCGCGCTCGTCGCCGCCGGGCCGCTCTCGGTCGTCGCCCTGCTGGCGGGCTGGGTCACGACGGAGGTCGGGCGCCAGCCGTGGGTCGTCTACGGCGTGATGCGCACGGAGCAGGCCGTCACCGGTGCGAGCGGCATCCCGGTCGGCTACGCGACGCTCGCGCTCGTCTACGCGGCGCTCGTGGTCGCGACCGCATGGCTGCTGCGCCGCCTCGCGCGCGCACCACTCGATCTGCCCGAGCCGACCCGCGCTCCGGCCACCGGTGGAGGCGACCATGGATCTGGCTGAAGCTCCCGTCGTCCTGATCCTGATCGGGCTCGCGGCCTATGCGGTGCTCGCCGGCGCCGACTACGGCGCGGGCATCTGGCAGATGCTGGGCGGTCGCGGCGAGCGCGACCGCGCGCTGCGCGAGCATGCCCACCACGCCATGGGCCCCGTCTGGGAGGCCAACCACGTCTGGCTGATCTTCGTGCTCGTGGTCGCGTGGACGGCGTATCCGACCGCGTTCGGCTCGATCGCCTCGACGATGGCGATCCCGCTCTTCGCGGCAGGCATCGGGATCATCCTGCGCGGCACGGCCTACGCGCTGCGATCGGGAGCGAAGGGCGCGCAGGAGTTGCGCGAGATCGAGATCGCAACCGCCGCCTCCTCGATCCTGACGCCGTTCGCACTCGGCGCCGTGATCGGTGGCATCGCGTCCGGGCGCGTCCCGGTCGGCAACGCCGAGGGCGATCTCGTCACGAGCTGGCTCAACCCGACGTCGGCGGCCGTGGGCGTGATCGCCGTCACGACCGCGGCGTACCTGGCGGCCGTCTACCTCGCCGCCGACGCCGTGCGCATCGACCGGCCGGATCTCGAGAACGCGTTCCGGGGGCGAGCGCTCGCCACGGCGGTCGTCGCCGGCGGGGCCGCCGCCGCCGGGCTGATCGTCGTGCGCAGCGACGCCGAGCGCATCTGGGACGGGCTGACGAGCGGTGCGGGACTCGCGGCGGTGATCGTCTCGGCGCTCGCAGGCGTCGCGACCTTCCTGCTCGTCCACCGCCGTCGCTACGAGCTCGCACGCACGACCGCTGCGGCGGCCGTCGTCGCGATCATCGCCGGCTGGGGCTTCGCACAGCGCCCGGAGCTCCTCCCCGGGCTCACGATCCAGGAAGCCGCCGCGGGCCGCTCGACGCTGGTCTCGATGCTCGTCGCGCTCGGCCTCGGCGCGCTGATCCTGATCCCGTCGCTCGGCCTGCTCTTCTCCCTCCTGTTGCGCGGGCGCTTCGACGAGGAGCCGGGGCCACGGACGCGGGAGACCGGACCCGTCGGGGCGCATCCGGCCCCACGACTCCTGCCGGCCGCCGGCATCTGCCTCGTCATCGGCGTCGTCGCGACGTTCGCGTTCGACTCGGGCTGGGGGCAGGCGGTCGGCGTCCCGGCGCTCCTCGCGTTCATCGCCCTCGGATCCGTAGCGCTTGTGACGGCCACCGCCGAGGAGGCCTAGGCCGATGGCCCGCACGCCGGCAACGGGCGATGTGCGGAAAACCCGCACATCGCCGGTGGCCCGTCACCGATGCGCTGCGCCGGCGCGACCGTACATGCTCACAGCATGCGCGTGACACTGACGTTCAGTCCCGATCCGAGTGTCGGAATGGTGCCGATCGCAGACATCGTCCGTAACCGTTTCGAGCCCTTCGGCGTGCGAGTTGTCGAGCTGGACATCTACCAGGCGGTGGTCGAGGGAGACCTCGACGAGGTCATCGATGCCCTCCGATCGCTCGACGGCTTCCTGCTGCGACGGGCGGGCCTTCACGCCGTCATCCACCTGCACCTCGCGCTCAGCGAGCTGGATCGCGCCGACCCGGATCTCGCTCCGGCCTATGACGCGGTGTGCGAGGGCTTCCTCAATCCTGACGCGGCACCCGCGGGTGACCGCGGGCTTGCGCTGTAGGACGTCAGCCCGCGACGCGGCGGCAGACCATCAGCTCCGTCGAGGCCGATTCGGACCGGTGCCGCACGAGTTGGCGCTCCAGCGGGTAGAGCGCGGCGCCGACGGCGAAGCCGAGCGGCTCCGCCAGCGACGCCGTGCCGGCGACACCGAGCCACCACGCGCGGCGCCACGGGCTGCGCGAATCCGGCGGCGCGTTCATCAGGACGAACATCGGGCGGCGCTGCACGACCTCGAGGCCGTGCCGCTGGAGCGCGTCCTCGTAGCGGGCCAGCGTCCGGTTCAGGTAGTGGACCGCGATGCGCGAGTTCGACTGCTCGTGATGCAGGAAGTGGTCGGCCACCAGGAACAGGCCACCGGGCCGGAGCGATCGGGAGATGTTCGCGAGCGCCTGCTCGAAGACCGCCTCGTCGACGATGTGGTACATCACGTCGAACGCCGTGACGACGTCGTAGGCGCCGTCCTCGAGCGGCGCGTCGACCGCGCCGACGTCCCCCTGCATGAAGGTGTGCTGCGGATAGCGAGCGGCGAGCCGTTCGGCGACCACCGGCGCGAGATCGATGCCGGTCACCTTGTTCACGCCGAGCTCGTGCCAGAGGTCGATGTAGAAGCCCGTCCCGGGCCCGATCTCGAGCACGTGCGCGCTCGCCATGTCGATGCCCAGCTGCGGGACGCGATCCATGAAGACGTCGCGCCGCATGCGGTAGATCCAGCCGTTGTAGCGGTGCCCGAGCGTCGAGAACCCGACGCCCACGAGCGAGTCGTCGGCCTCGAGGCGCTCCTGCCAGTAGCTCTGGGTGTCGAAGGACTGTTCCATCGTTCTCACCATAGGCTCAGCCGATCCGATCGTCTGCCCCGCGCGGGACTACGGTGAGATCGATGGCCGTCGAGGAGAACGTCGCGCAGAGCATCACGACGCGGCCCCTCGCCGAGGGGGATCTCGCGAGCGTGGCCGCGCTCTACCTGCGCCAGCTCCACAAGCCCGGCATCGAGAGCGCCGACGACGCGCGCGACCTGCTGCAGCGTACGCTGGTCGACGATCCGTGGGCCGACGAGGCCATTCCGTCCCTCGTCTCGGCTGCGCCGGACGGGACGATCGTGGGCTTCATCGGATCCAGCGTGCGACACGTCCGGCTCGACGGAGAGCCCCTGCGCGCGGCCTACGCATCGCATCTCGTGGCCGACCCCGACTTCCCGAACCGGACGATCGGCCTGTTCCTCCTGCGCGCGTTCGTGCGCGGGCCGCAGGATCTGACGCTCACGGACACCGCGACTGTCCAGGCGCGCGCGCTCTGGGTCGGCCTCGGCAGCGTGCCTCTCCACCACCTCGCGACCGGATGGCTGCAACCTCTGCGGCCGATCGGAGCCGTGTCCGCCATCGGGCGCAGCCGCGGTGGCCGGCTCGCGCTCGTAGCGCGGGCGCTCAACCCCCTCGCACGGCTCTTCGACCACGGCACCGGGCGCATCGCGGGCGAGGCCCGCGCTGCCCGCGCCGAGAGCGTCGCTGAGGAAGAACTCACCCCGGGCGCGGTGCTCGAGCACCTCGCCGATTGTGCGCGCCCGGCGCGCCTCGTGCCCGACTACGACGAGCAGTTCCTCGCCTGGCTGTTCCGCGAGCTCGCGGTCGGCAGGGCTCGCGGCGAGGCGCGCTTCCACCTCGTTCGCAACCGGGGCGTCCTCGTGGGCTGGTACGTGTACTACCTCGAGCCGGGCGGCCTGTGCCGCGTCCTCCAGGTCATGACGCGCGAGCGCCACTCCGATCTCGTCGTCGGCGAGCTGTACCGCGACGCCTACGCCGGCGGGGCCTCCGCGCTGTACGGCCGGCTCGAGCCGCACACCGCCGAGGCCGTTCTGCGGAGGGGAGCGCTGCTGCGCCCGATTCCGCGTGCACTGGTGCACACGCGCCGAAGTGACGCCGCGGACGCGCTCCAGCGAGGAGAATCGGCGCTCAGCTGGCTCGACGGCGAGCCCTGGTGAGGAGCGCGGGCGCCGATCAGGCGAGCAGGACGACCCCGGCCACGAGGAGCCAGCGCGACCAGACCGTGTAGGCGATCGGGACGAGTGTCCCGGCCGCCTTCCAGCCGTCCTCCTCGAAGCGCCCGACGAACTCGATCCAGCAGGTAGCCGAGGCACTCGCCGACAAGCGACGCCGAGGCAGCGGTTGAACGCGTCGAAGACGACCGCCGCCGCCTCGCGGGTGGCAGGGCTCGAGCTCGGATCCTCGTAAGCGCGCGAGCGCGGGAAGCGGCTCAGCACCGTGCCGGGCGGGCTGCGCAGGATGCCCGGGTAGTCGAATGACCGCCCGAGCAGGAAGAAGAAGACGTTGAACGCGATCGGCAGGCCGATCAGCAGCACGCCGACCGCTCGATCGGTGCTCAAGCGGCGGGTGCCTCGCGACTCGCCCGGCCGAACAGGGACATCAGGACCAAACCGGTCAGGAGCGCGAAGACGAGCGCTCCGCCCGCGCCGAAGTTCGTCCAGCGATCCTTGACGTTGCCCGAGATCACGACCGAGGTCACCAGCCAGGCGATCCCCCAGGCCGGAGGATTCACGAGCGCCCACCACACCGCACCCGGGACGCTCCGCGCCAGCACGAGCGCCTGCAGGGCGCCGACGCCGGCGCCGGTGACCGCACCCATCAGCACGAGATCGCCGCGGCTGATCCCGTAGTCGACGAGCGCCGCGCCGGCCGTCAGTCCGATGGCCATCCCCACGCTCGTGGCCGGGATGCCAGAGCCACACGACGCGCGGCCGCAGAGCGAGCCACTGCGCCATCCCGATGACGGCGCCCGCGATGAGACCGCCCGCGAACGCGGCGCCCGCGGAATCGACCTCGCCGACGATGACGTTCGCGAGCACGCCGCCGAGCGGGAAGCCGAACAGCGCGAGCGGCCACGCCCACCGCAGACGCCGGTCGTCGGCCGCCGGCGACTCGCCGGGAACGACGGGTGCGGGCACGGCGGAGCGGGCGGCGAACAAGCTGGGTGCAATTGTCAGGGGCGCGCGCACCCGTGTCCAATTTTCACTTTCGGCGGGCTAGCCGTCGTCGCTCGGGTCGAAGCCGTCCTCGTCGGCCCGCAACTCGCGCAGGATCCGCGAGATCGTCTCGAGATCGCCCGCCTGGAGCGGCGCCGTGCCGAATCTCGCGGCGTTGAGCACCTCCGTCGCGGCGTCGGCGAGCTCCCGCCCCGCGCTCGGTGATGATCGCGAGCGTCGCCCGCCGGTCCTGTGCGTGCGGCTCGCGGCGCACCAGCCCGGCGCGCTCGAGGCCGTCGATCAGGTTGGTGACGCTCGTCGGGTGCACCTGCAGGCGCGCGCCGATCTTGCCGAGCGGCAGTGCCCCGCGCCGGCTCACGCGGAGGATCATGAGCGCCTCGTAGCGCGGGAACGTCAGGTCGTAGGGCTTGAGCAGAGCGTTCAGGCGCGTCATCAGGATCTGCTGCACGCGCATGAGCGCGGTCACCGCGCTCATCGACGGCGCGGGCGCGCCGCCCCAGTGCTTGACCCACTGGCGGCGCGCCTCGGCGATCGGGTCGAAGGCCGCGTCGGGTGCGGAAGTCAGCCTGGCCACACCAGTAGTCTATACTCCTACTATCTGAAACCCTGCTGATGAGGTCCAGTCATGGCGCGAACCCCGGTCGAGAGCCCCTCTCGAGAGGTGGCGGCAGGAGGTGTACGAGGCGGCTCCCGAGCGAACGGGCGAGACGCGCTCGACGATCTCCGGCATCGAGAACGAGCCGCTCTACACGCCCGACAACGTCGACGTCGACTACGCAGACCGACCTCGGCCATCCCGGCGTCTATCCGTTCACGCGCGGCGTCTATCCGTCCATGTACCGCGGCCGCCTCTGGACGATGCGGCAGTTCGCGGGCTTCGGGTCGGCGGAGGAGACGAACGCACGCTTCCACTACCTCCTCGAGCACGGTCAGACCGGCCTCTCCACCGCCTTCGACATGCCGACGCTGATGGGCTACGACTCCGACCACGCCCGCTCGCTCGGCGAGGTCGGCCGCGAGGGCGTCGCAGTCGACTCGATCGACGACATGCGCACGCTCTTCGACGGGATCCCGCTCGGCGACGTCTCGACGTCGATGACGATCAACTCGCCGTCCGCGATCCTGCTCGCGTTCTACGTGTGCGTGGCCGAGGAGCAGGGCGTCGCGCGCGCCGATCTGCGCGGCACGGCGCAGACCGACATCCTCAAGGAGTACATCGCGCAGAAGGAGTACATCTACCCGCCCGTGCCGTCGATGCGGCTCGTGACGGACATGGTGGAGTTCTGCGCGCGCGAGATGCCCCGGTGGCATCCGATCTCGATCTCCGGCTACCACATCCGCGAGGCCGGATCGACGGCCGCGCAGGAGCTCGCGTTCACGCTCGCGGACGGCTTCGCCTACATCGACAGCGCGCTCGAGCGAGGCCTCGGCGTCGACGAGTTCGCTCCGCGCCTGTCGTTCTTCTTCAACGCCCATCAGGACTTCTTCGAGGAGATCGCGAAGTACCGCGCGGCCAGGCGGATCTGGGCCCGCGAGCTGCGCGAGCGCTACGGGGCGAAGGACGAGCGCAGCCTGCTGATGCGCTTCCACACCCAGACGGCGGGCGTGTCGCTGACGGCGCAGCAGCCCGAGCTCAACATCGTGCGCACCGCGATCGAGGCGCTCGCCGCCGTGCTCGGCGGAACGCAGTCGCTGCACACGAACAGCTTCGACGAGGCGCTCGCGCTGCCGACCGAGGATGCCGTGCGCATCGCGCTGCGCACGCAGCAGGTGATCGCCCACGAGACCGGCGTCGTCAACACGGTCGACCCGCTCGGCGGCTCGTACTACCTCGAGCACCTCACCGACGAGCTCGAGCGGCAGGCCTACGACTACTTCGAGCAGATCGCCAAGCGCGGCGGCGTCGTCGCCGCGATCGAGCAGAACTTCTTCCAGAGCGAGATCGCCGAGGCGAGCTTCCGCTACCAGACCGAGGTGGAGCGCGGCGAGCGCGTGATCGTCGGCGTCAATCGCTACGTCCAGGCCGAGGACACGCCGATCGAGACGCATCGCGTCGATCCCGCCGGCGAGGCGCAGCAGGTGGCGCGCGGTGCGGGCCGTGCGCGCCGCGCGCGATTCCGCCCGCGTCGAAGGGCATATCGCCGAGCTCAAGCGGGCCTCGGCGGGCGATCGCAATCTGATGCCGGTGCTGATCGACGCCGCACGCGATCACGTGACCATGGGCGAGATCTGCGACGCCTGGCGCGAGGTCTGGGGCACCTGGCGGGAGCTGCCGGTCTTCTGACCGGGCCCCGGCAGCCGCACGATGGGGCCTGGCCCCGCACGTGCGGGGCCAGGCCCCAGTTGTGCGGCCGTGTGGGATCATTCCGGCCGGATGGACAGCCTTCGCGTCCTGAGCGGCATCGCCGTCGTCAATGCGGGCGTGAACCTGCCGGTGATGGCCGCGGCGTGCCCGCCTGGCCGAGCTCGGCGCGGCGGTCACGAAGGTCGAGCCGCCCGCCGGCGACCCCAGCGAGACGCTCGCCGGGAGCCTGTACCGGCACTTCACCGACGGCCAGACCGTCGTGCGCCTCGACCTCAAGGCGCCGGACGGGCCGGGCGTCGATGACCGAGCTGCTCGCCGGCGCGGACGTCCTGCTCACCTCGAGCCGGCCTTCGGCGCTCGCGCGGATGGGCCTCGAGCGCGGCGAGTTGCTCGCGCGCCACCCCCGGCTCGTCCAGGTCGCGATGGTCGGGCACGCGGCTCCCCACCAGGAGCTCGCCGGGCACGACCTCACCTACGTCGCCCGCCACGGCCTGCTGTCGCCGCCGGCGCTGCCGAAGACGCTGCTCGCCGACCTCGGCGGCGCCGAGCGCACCGCGACCGCCGCGGTCGCGCTGCTGCTCGGGCGCGAGCGGGGCCACGCCGACCGCTACGCCGAGGTCGCCCTCGAGGACAGCGCCGCGTTCTTCGCGAGCACCTGGGCGCACGGCGTGACCGCCGCAGACGGGCCGCTGGGCGGAGGCGATCCGTTCTACGGCGTCTACGAGTCCGCCGACGGCTGGGTCGCGCTGGCCGCGCTGGAGCCGCACTTCCGCACGCGCGTCACCGCGGAGCTCGGAATCCCGGCCGGTACGACGGACGCGCTCGCCGACGCGTTCCGGGAGCGCAGCTCCTCCGACTGGGAGCACTGGGCCGGCGAGCACGACCTCCCCCTCGCAGCCGTCGCACGCGAAGTCGCCACGAGCGGAGTCGGCTGACCCATGCGCGTCCAGGAGCTCTTCGACCTCACCGGCAAGGTGGCCATCGTCACCGGCGGCGCCACCGGCCTCGGGCGCCAGATCGCGGGCGCGCTCGCCGAGTGCGGGGCCGACATCGTCGTCTGCGCGCGCAACGCCGAGCGCTGCGAGGCCGCCGCGGCCGAGCTCGAGCTGCTCGGCGTGCGCGCACTCGGGCTCGGATGCGACGTGCGCGACCCCGCCTCCGTCGAGGCGGTCGTGCGCCGCACCGTCGAGACGTTCGGGCGCGTCGACATCCTCGTCAACAACGCGGGGACGTCATGGGGCGCCGCACCCGAGGACGTGCCGCTCGCCGGCTGGCAGAAGGTGCTCGACGTCAATCTCACGCGGCGCGTTCCTGTTCGCCCAGGCGGTCGGGCGCGAGCTGATCCGGCAGGGCGACGGGGGCAAGATCGTCAACATCGCCTCCGTCACCGCGTTCCAGGGCGCCGCGCCCGAGGCGTTGAACTCGATTCCCTACAACACGAGCAAGGGCGGGCTCGTCGCGATGACGATCGACCTCGCCGTGAAGTGGGCGCGCCACGGCATCTGCGTCAACGCGATCGCCCCGGGCTGGTTCCCCTCCGACCTGTCGGCGTCGACGCTCGAGCGCGCGGGCGACGACCTCGTCGCGCGCATCCCGCTCGGCCGCTTCGGAGGACCGGACGACCTCAAGGGCGCCGCGGCCTTCCTCGCCTCACCGGCCTCGGACTTCGTCACCGGCGTGACGCTGCCCGTCGACGGCGGCCAGCTCGCCGGCTGAGATCAGGCCTGGACGCGCCCGCCGGGCCCGCCGAGGCGGCCGCCCCGCTCGAGCGTCTCGACGATCCGCTCGGCCGCCTGCTCCGGCGTGAGCGTGTCGTGTCGATGCGGATCTCGGGGTGCTCGGGCGGCTCGTAGGGCGAGTCGATGCCGGTGAAGTTCTTGAGCTCGCCGCGCGCGCGCCTTCTTGTAGAGGCCCTTCGGGTCGCGCGCCTCGGCGACCGCGAGCGGCGTGTCGACGAAGACCTCGACGAACTCGCCCGTCGTCGACGCAGCGCGCGCGCCGATGCGGCGCTCGGCGCGGAACGGCGAGATGAACGAGACGAGCACGATCAGCCCGGCGTCGACCATCAGCCGCGCGACCTCGGCGACGCGGCGGATGTTCTCGACGCGGTCGGCGTCGGTGAAGCCGAGGTCCTTGTTGAGGCCGTGGCGGACGTTGTCGCCGTCGAGCAGGTAGGTGTGCCGGCCCAGCGCGTGCAGCCTCTTCTCGACGAGGTTGGCGATCGTCGACTTGCCGGCGCCCGAGAGGCCGGTGAACCAGAGCACGCACGGCTTCTGCCCCTTGAGCTGCGCGCGCGCGTGCCTTGTCGACGTCGATCGCCTGCCAGTGGATGTTGTGCGCGCGGCGCAGCGCGAAGTGCAGCAGGCCCGCGCCGACCGTGTTCGTTCGTGATCCGGTCGATCAGGATGAAGCCGCCGGTCTCGCGGTTCTCGGCGTAGGGGTCGAACGCGATCGGCCGGTCGAGCTCGAGCGTCGCAGACGCCGATCTCGTTGAGCTCGAGCTTCTTCGCCGCGAGCTGCTCGAGCGTGTTGACGTTGACCTTGTACTTGAGCGGCGCGATCGTCGCGGTCGACGGTGCTCGCGCCGATCTTCATCAGGTAGCTGCGGCCGGGCAGCATCGGCTCGCTCGTCCATCCAGACGATCGTCGCCTCGAACTGGTCGGCGACGCCGGCCGGCGCGTCGGCGCGCGGCGATGACGTCGCCGCGGCTGACGTCGATCTCGTCCGTCGAGCGTCAGCGTGACCGACTGCCCGGCGACGGCGCGCGTCGAGATCGCCGTCGAGCGTGACGATCCGCGCGACCGTGCGCTCGCCTGCCCGGACGGCAGCACGACGATGCGGTCGCCGCGCGCGACCGTGCCGCTCGACGATCGTGCCGGCGAAGCCGCGGAAGTCGAGGTTCGGGCGATTCACCCACTGCACCGGCAGCCGGAACGGCGCGCGCTGCATGCGCTCGTCGTCCACCTGCGACGGTCTCGAGGTACTCCATCAGCGTCGGGCCGCGCGTACCACGGCATCTGCCGCGCTGCGCTCGACGACGTTGTCGCCGTGCAGCGCCGAGATCGGGATGCAGGTGACGTCCGTCGAGGCCGATCTCGGCCGCGAACTCGCGGTACTCGGCCTCGATCGCGCTCGAAGCGCTCCTGCGAGTAGTCGACGAGGTCCATCTTGTTGACGGCGAGCACGACGTGGCGGATGCCGAGCAGCGAGACGAGGTAGCTGTGCCGGCGCGTCTGCGTGAGCACGCCCTTGCGCGCATCGATCAGGATGACGGCGCAGTCGGCGGTCGACGCGCCGGTGACCATGTTGCGCGTGTACTGCTCGTGGCCCGGCGTGTCGGCGACGATGAACTTGCGCCGGTCGGTCGAGAAGAAGCGGTAGGCGACGTCGATCGTGATGCCCTGCTCGCGCTCGGCGGCCAGGCCGTCGAGCAGCAGCGCGAAGTCGAGGTCGCCGCCCTGCGTGCCGACCTTCTGCGAGTCGCGCCTCGAGCGCCGCGAGCTGATCCTCGAAGAGCATCTTCGACTCGTACAGCAGCCGGCCGATCAGCGTGCTCTTGCCGTCGTCGACGCTGCCGCAGGTGATGAAGCGCAGCAGGCTCCTTGTGCTCGTGCGCCTGCAGGTACGCTCGAGGATGTCCTCGGCAGATGAGGTCGGACGCGTGCGCCATCAGAAGTAGCCCTCCTGCTTCTTCTTCTCCATCGACCCGGCTGCGTCGTGGTCGATGACGCGGCCCTGGCGCTCGGAGGTCCGCGTCGAGCAGCATCTCCTGGATGATCGCCGGCAGCGTGTCGGCGTCGCTCTCGACCGCGCCGGTCAGCGGATAGCAGCCGAGCGTGCGGAAGCGCACGCTGCTTGCAGCATCGGCTGCTCGCCGGGCTCGAGCGGCATGCGCTCGTCGTCGACCATGATCAGCGTGCCGTCGCGCTCGACGACCGGCCGCTCTGCGGCGAAGTAGAGCGGCACGATCGGGATGTTCTCGAGGTAGATGTACTGCCAGACGTCGAGCTCGGTCCAGTTCGACAGCGGGAACACGCGGATGCTCTCGCCCTTGCTGCTTGCGCGCGTTGTAGAGGCGCCACAGCTCCGGGCCGCTGGTTCTTCGGGTCCCAGCGGTGCTGCGCCGAGCGGAACGAGAAGATGCGCTCCTTGGCGCGCGACTTCTCCTCGTCGCGGCGGGCGCCGCCGAACGCGGCGTCGAAGCCGTACTTGTCGAGCGCCTGCTTCAGCCCCTGCGGTCTTCATGACGTCGGTGTGCACCGCCGAGCCGTGCGTGAACGGGTTGATGCCGCGCTCCAGCGCCTTCCTGGTTGATGTGGACGAGCAGGTCGAGCCCGAGCTCGGCGCGCCATGCGGTCGCGGAACGCGTATCATCTCGCGGAACTTCCACGTCGTGTCGACGTGCAGCAGCGGAAACGGCGGCTTCGCCGGGATAGAACGCCTTCATCGCCAGGTGCAGCATCACCGCGCTGTCCTTGCCGATCGAATAGAGCATCACCGGCTTCTCGCACTCGGCGACGACCTCGCGCATGATGTGGATGCTCTCGGCCTCGAGCCGCTGCAGGTGCGTCAGGTGAACGAGGGAGCGTTGCTCGAGTGCGGTCATCGTCTCCTGACCGTAGACGAGATCGGCCGCGACGACCCGCGATTGCGCCCTGACGGAGCGTTCGCGGCGTCTCGCACCCCTCAAGCTTCGGCAGGCCGCGTCGATACTCGAACGGTGAACCCGCCGCCGGATTCCGACGACGCTCGGCCGATGGAGGCCGAGGCGCAACTCGACGCGCTCTTCTCGCAGTCGGGCGTCGGCATGACGATCGTGGACAAGGATCTCCGCATCGTTCGCGTCAACCCCGTCTTCGGGGTCTTCGGCGATCAGTCGCCTGCAGCAGCTGATCGGGAAGACGATCGCCGAGGCCGTGCCACTGCTGGCGGCGCAGATCGTGCCCGCAACGCTGTCGGTGCTCGAGACGGGCGTTCCGGCGATCCAGGAGCTCGTCAGGCGCGATCCCGGCGATCCGGCGAACACGCAGTACTTCCGCTCGATCCGCTGCCCGGTCGTCGCGGCCGACGGCTCGGTCGTCGGCGTCGTCTCCACCGTCATCGAGATCACCGACCTGCGCAACGTGCAGCTCGCCCGCGACGACGCGCTCGCACGCCAGCGCGAGAGCGACGCCGCCGAGCTCGCCAGCCGGCGCGCCGAGGCCGAGGCTTCGGCGCGCTACCGGACGATCTTCGAGGGAGCGTCGATCGGCATCATCCGCGTGGATCGCACGGGCCAGGTCGTCGAGGTGAATCCGGCGCTCGAGGCGATGCTCGGCTACTCGCGCGGCCGAGCTCGCGGCGATGAAGTTCCAGGAGTACACGCACGCCGACGACGTCGAGGAGAACCTCCGCCAGTTCGACGCCATCATGAATGGCCCGCTGCACGCCTACCAGTTCGAGAAGCGCTGCTTCCGCAAGGACGGCGAGATGATCTGGGTGCGCGTCACCTCGGCCGCCGAGCGGGACGCGAACGGCGAGCGCAACTACGCGATCACCATGCTCGAGGACATCACCGAGCGCAAGCTCGCCGAGGCGCGCCACCACGAGCAGGCGCGGCTGAACGAGCACCAGGCCGACGCACGACGCGCTCACAGGGCTCGGCAACCGCCGCAAGCTCTACGGCGACGTCGCGGGAGCGCTGAGCGATCCCGGCGGGCGGACGTTCGCCCTCGGCCTCTACGACCTCGACGGCTTCAAGGCCTACAACGACGCGTTCGGGCATCCCGCAGGCGACGCCCTGCTCGAGCGCCTCGGCCGCCGTACCTCCGCCGTGATCGGCACCGAGGCCGCCGCCTATCGCATGGGCGGCGACGAGTTCTGCGTCTTCACGTGGGCGGCCGAGCCGGCCCGGGTGCTCGAGAACGCGAGGCTGGCGCTGTGCGACCAGGGCGAAGGGTTCTCGATCCGCTGCTCGCGCGGCACCGCGCTCCTGCCCTCCGAGGCAGCCGACCTCGAGCGCGCCCTGCAGCTCGCCGACGAGCGGCTCTACGCGGACAAGCGCACCAACCGCGTGAGCGAGAGCCGCCAGGTGCGCGATGCGCTCGTCCAGCTGATCGCCGAGCAACGGCGCGAGCTCGCGCCCGACACCGTCAACGTCGCAGACCTCGCGGCGGCGACGGCGAGCATGCTCGGCCTCTCCCGCGAGGACGTCGCCTGCACGCGGATCGCGGCCGAGCTGCACGACATCGGCAAGACCGCGCTGCCCGAGGCGATCCTCAGCAAGACCGGCCCGCTCGACCGCGACGAGTGGAACTTCGTGCGGCGGCACACCCTCATCGGCGAGCGCATCGTGGCGGCGGCGCCCGCGCTCGCGAAGATCGCCCCCGTCGTGCGCGCGAGCCACGAACGACCCGACGGCAAGGGCTATCCCGACGGGCTCGTGAACGACGAGATACCGATCGCCGCCCGCATCGTCGCCGTCGTGGACGCCTTCGACGCCATGATCTCAGCGCGCCCCTACAAGAGCGCGATGAGCGTGAACGAGGCGATCGCAGAACTCGGTCGCTGCGCCGGCACGCAGTTCGACGCCGCCGTCATCGAGGCGTTCACGCAGGTCATCGCGCAGGCTCAGCCGGACCTCCGCGCAGCCTGACCGGTCTAGCGCCGGCCGAAGATCGAGAGCAGCAGCAGGAAGACGTTGAGGATGTCGAGGAAGATCGACGCCGCGAGCAGCGGCGCGGCCTTGATGTCGGTCGTCTTGCGCAGCCGCTGGAAGTCGAACATCGTGAAGCCGGCGAAGATCACGAGCCCGAGGATCGCGTAGATCAGATCGCCGTTCGGGATGTTGACGAAGATCAGGACGATGCCGAAGATGATCAGCGCGATCAGCGCGAAGAAGCAGATGCGCGCGAGCGCCGAGAGGTCGCGCCGGGTCGCGTAGCCGGCGGCGCCGAATCCCGCGATGAAGAGCGCGGTCGCGCCTCCCGCCTGCCACACGGCCTGCGGATCCGTCTCCATGTAGAAGGCGATCGTCGGCGCGACCGCGAGCCCGATCAGCACCCCGAAGCCGAAGAGCAGCCCGACCGAGAGCTGCTCCGAGCGGCTGATCGCGAAGCGGATCCCGAACAGGCAGACGAACGCCGCGATGAACCAGAAGATGCCCGCGCCGCGCGACATGTCGCGGCCGAGGTAGGCGCCCCCGGCGAAGAACGCCGCCGTGATGGCGACGAGCGTCATCGTGTGCGCGAACAGCGTGCGGGTCTGCGTCGCGCGTGGTGACCGACGGATACGTCTCGTCGCGGAAGGACATGGCGCTCCTTGCAGGTGGTGGTACCGAGAAGGATACGCCGCAGCGCGGCACGGCGCCGACCGATCCGCGCGGGATCAGGTCGAGCTAGCGGCCACGGCACGAGCGGGCGACTCCGATCCTGCGCGCGTGATCGGCTCGACGCCGGTCGTCGGCGATCACGAACGTGCGCTCGACGTGGACGGCGTAGTGGCCCGCCTTGTCGAGCGGCACCTCGAGGTTGATCACCATCCCGGGCTCGAGCAGCTGATCGACGGCGAGATCGACGACGTCGTCGGCGAGGCGGAGATCGCGTCGGCGGGCCGATGAACGGCAGCTCGCGCGGCTCGAGCCCGAGCCCGTGCCCCTGGGGCAGCGAGCGCTCGGCGAGCGTGCCGTCGACGACGTCGCGCATGGCCCGGTAGACCGCCGAGACGGGCGCACCGGGGGCGAGCGCCCGCGCGCCGGCCTCGAGGCAGTCGCGCACGAGGTCGTAGCGCTCGGCGGCCTCGCCCGCTCAGCGGCTCGATCGCCAGCGTGACGCCGGTGTCCGAGATGCACGACTCGTACAGGCAGCCGACGTCCAGCAGGAGGACGTCGCGCTCTCGCACGCGATAGCCCGAGACGGTCGCGATGCCGAGCCCGAACGGGCTGATCGCGCACGTGCTCGAGGTCGGCGCCGCCCGCCGCGACCTCCGGCCGGAACACCTGTGCGAGCTCGGCGAGCGTGCGGCCGGGCGCGGCCGCATCGACCATCGCCGCGAGCGCGCCCTCGGCCAGCTCGGCCGCGCGCCGCGAGCGCTCGATCTCGTCGGCGGACTTGACCATCCGGATCAGGCGCAGCAGGACCGAGCCGTCGCCGACCTCGATGCCGGGCAGGAGCGCGCGCAACGTCGTCGAGCTCGCCCGGGACGAGCCCCGCGCTCTCGACCGCGACGCGGCCGCCGTGCGGCACGGCGCCGCGGATCGCAGCGGCGAGCGCCTCGAGCGCGGTCGACGTCGGCGCTCCGGCGCGCGAGGACGCGCGCGAGCTCGCGGAAGCTCTCGTCCACCGCCTCGGCCCCGGCCGGGTCGAAGCCGCCCGCGCCGTAGACCTCGAGCCCGCCGCTCCACCCGGGCAGGGCGGTCGCGACGGTCGCGGCGTGCGCGACGAGCGTCCGCTCGCCCGTCGCCGTGGCGATCGCGAAGGAGCGGAAGAGGTGCCCGGGCCCGCACCGGGGATCATGTGGTACCTGCGGAACGTGCTCTCGAAGGAGCTCCGGTGCCCGGTCACGTAGTCGACGCTGAGCGGTGCGGCGGCGACGACGGCGTCGACGCCGGCGTCGCTCAGAAGGGCCTTCGCGCGCTCCGCATTGAACAGCATCGAGCCCTCCAAGAGTGCTCAGTAGGTGTGACTGCCGCCGGCGTTCATGGCCAGGTTTCCGCCGTCTGCCGGCAGGATCACACCGGTGATGAGCGAGGCCGCCGGCGACGCGAGAAAGACGACCGGCTGCGCGATCTCCTCGGGATTCCCGAGCCGGTCGAGCGGGATCCCGGCGCGGATCCGATCCATCAGCGCGTCGTCGAAATCGGGGTGCTGCATGCGCTCGCGGAAGCCCGGCGTGAGGATCTGGCAGGGCGCGACGGCGTTCACGCGGATGCCGAACTTGGCCCACTCGACCGCCATCTCGCGGGTCATCTGATTGACCCCGCCCTTGCACACGCTGTAGGCGAAATTGCGCCTGCCCATGCCGTTCTGCCCGGCGATCGAGCTGATGTTGACGATCCCGCCGCCGGTGCCCCGCTCGATCATGCGGCGGGCCGCCTCGCGGGCGCAGAGGAAGTACCCGGTGAGGTTGATCTCGAGGTTGAACTCCCAGTCGTCGAGCGGCATCTCGTCGGGGCGGTGGTGCCGCGCCGCGAACGCCGTGTTGACGAGCAGGTCGACCGGGCCGAGCTGTGCCTCGGCCTCGTCGAACAGCCGGCGCACGTCGTCCTCGCGGCGCACGTCGCCGGCGAGCGCGACCGCACGGCCGCCCGTCCCCTCGACCGCCGCGACCGTCGCCGCGAGCGTCGCCCGCATCCCGCTCGAGCGCCGCGACGGCCGCGCCCGCTCGTGCCAGTGCTACGCACGTAGCACTCCCGATGCCGCCTCCCGCGCCCGTGACGAGCGCCACGCGGCCATCGAGGCGGAACGGATCGGAGGCCGGCTCGGGGGACATCGGGGCGGGATCCTAGGAGCGCCTGCGCGATGCCGTCAAGCGACAGGTTTGCCAGGCGCGGCGTTTGGCTCTATACACTCGCCTGCCTTGAGACACGGAGAGCACGCTTGCTGGATGGGCCCCCGCATACCGGGGAGGGGGAGCTGCGGCCGTGAGTGAGAGAATCGGTCTTGCGAGCCTGCCGTCGGACGGAAAGCTCTCGCGCAGCGCCCATTCGCTGCGCGTCGTGCACGCGCTGCGCGAGGCCATCGTGTCCGGCGCGATGGTGGACGGCGCGCCGCTCGTAGAGACCGCGATCGCGCGCACGCTCGGGGTCAGCCGCGGGCCTGTCCGCACCGCCCTCCACGAGCTCCACGCGCAGGGGCTCGTCGAGATCACCCCGACCGGCCGCAGCTCCGTCGTCGGATTCGACCACGAGCGCCTCCTCGACCTGCTCGCCGTGCGCTGGCAGCTCGAGTCGCAGGCCGTCCGCTGGGGCCTCGAGCGCAAGCACGACCTCGAAGACGTGATCGCGGCCTTCGCTGCGCTCGAGGCCGCCGACGGCGCGTCGGGCGAGGAACTCGCCGAGCTCGACATGGTGTTCCACCGCGCGCTCGTGGCGTTCTCGGGCAGCCGGGCGCTGATGAGCGCATGGAGCGCCCTGGCGCCCGTCGTGACGACCGTGCTCGTCGTCGCGAACCGGCGTACCCAGCTCTCCGCACACCAGCTCAACCAGCTCGTCCGCGACATGCACACGCCGCTCATCGACGGCCTCCTGGCCGGCGATGCGGACGAGCTCGCGCGTCTCTTGCAGCGTCAGTTCGAGAACACGGACTACCTCCGGCAGGTGCGTCCGGATGTGCCGACGCTGACGCCGCGGTCGCTGACTTCCGGCCTGTAGCGGGCGTCCAAGCCCCAGCAGGGGCAATTCGCTATAGCCCCTTGACGCCCACCGACCGGGTGGCTATTGTCACCGCCCGAAACGGTTAACAGATTCGGTTAACCGTTTGGGACGCCCTGTGCACGACGATTTTCTCCTTCCCCCCGACGACCTGATCGCCCTTGCGGCGGCGATTCTCGTCGCGTCCGGCACGGCGCCCGAGCACGCCGAGGTGGTCGCGCGGTCGCTCGTCGAGGCCAACGTCGCGGGCCACGATTCGCATGGCGTCCTGCGGCTGATGTCGTATGTCGAGTTCGTCCAGCGCGGCGAGGTGCAGCCGTCGGCCGAGCCCGCCGTGGCGTTCGAGCGCGGCGCGATCGCCCGTGTCGACGGCAGGCGGGGATGGGGCCAGCTCGCGGCCCAGCTCGCCACCGCGACAGCCGTGCGGCTGGCGCGCAGCCACGGCGTCGGCGTCGTGGTCGTCGATCGCTGCGGCCACGTCGGACGGGTCGGCGAGTACGTCGAGACGATCGCCGCCGCGGGGTTCGTGGGCCACGCGCTCTGCAACGCCGAGCCCGCGGTCGCCGCGCCGGGCACCGGGGTGCGCGCGCTCGGCACGAACCCGGTCGCCTGGGCGGTGCCGCGCGGCGAGGGCGAGCCGGTGCTCGTCGACTTCGCGACGGCCGAGCTCGCCGAGGGGAAGCTGCGCGTCGCGGTCTCCCGCGGCGAGCAGCTCAAGGTGCCTGCGGTGGTCGATGCACAGGGCCGGCCCTCGCACGACCCGGCGACCTTCTACGACGGCGGTGCGCTCGTGCCGTTCGGCGGGCACAAGGGCTACGCGCTCAGCGTGGTCGCCGAGTTGCTCGGCCGCGGCTTTGCCGCCGGCGCCGAGGACGACGGGCACGACACGCCCTACAGCCTCTTCATCCTGGCTCTCGACCCCGCTGCGACCGGCACCGCCGAGGGCTTCCTCGCGGCCGTCGACGCCTGGTGCGGCGACGTGCGCGAACGCGCCGAGGCGAGCGGAGCGCAGGTGACCCTGCCGGGCGACCCCGAGGCGCGGGCGCGCGCCGACCGGCGCGCGAACGGCGTGCCCGTGCCGCCCGCGATCTGGAACGCCCTGCTCGAACTGCGCGACGGTCTCGTCGCCGCGCCGACCCCCGCGGAGGCCTCATGAGCACCCTCGCCGACCTCAATTTCAGCGGCTCGACCGTGATCATCACGGGCGCAGCCGGCGGCATCGGAACCGCGATGGCACAGGGCTTCGCGGCACGCGGCGCCTCGCTCGCCCTGCTCGACCTCAACGAGGACGGCGTCGAGGCGCTCGCGCAGGAGCTGCGAGCGAACGGCGCGAAGGTGTTGGCCCGTCGCTGCGACACGTCGAGCGAGGCCGACGTCGTCGCCGCCGTGGACGCGACCGAGGGGGAGCTCGGCGGCCCGCACGTGCTCGTCAACAACGCGGCGCTCGGCAGCCACACCCGCCCCGAGGAGCTCACGCTCGAGGAGTGGAACGCGGTCATCGCCGTCTCGCTCACCGGGTACTTCCTGTTCGCCCGGGAGTGCGGGCGCCGGATGCTCGCCGCGGGCTCGGGCGCGATCGTGAACATCGCGTCGATCGGCGGCGTGAGCGCCATCGGCCGCGGCAACTTCGCCTACGACGTGAGCAAGGCGGGCGTGATCGCCCTGACCCGCGAGCTCGGCGTCGAATGGGCCACGAGGGGCGTCCGGGTCAACGCCGTCGCCCCCTGCCAGGTGCTCACGCCCGGACTCCGCGCACTGCTGGCGGACGAGCAATTCGAGACCGACGCGCTCATGCAGCGCTTCCTCGGCGGCATCCCGATCGGCCGCCTCGCATCGCCCGACGACGTCGTCGGCGCGGTGCTCTTCCTGGCCTCATCGTCGGCCGCCATGACGACGGGCGCGACGCTGCCCGTGGATGGCGGCAATCTCGCGCTCAACGCGGGCGGGAGCACGACATGGTGAGCCGATCCCGAGTGCCGTCGCCGGAGGTGCGATGACGACGAACCTCACCTAGGGAGCTCCAACTTTTTCACTCCGCACGGCTCTCAACGATGAGAGTTCCAAGGACATCGATGCAGATGGGAGACGAAGTGCACAACGAGGAGAAGCCGCAGCCCGTCGAAGGCTCGGTCAACCGGCGACAGCTGCTCGAGCGGGGCGCGATTCTCGCCGCCGTCACCGCCGTGCCGCTGAGCGCAGCAGGAGCAGCGAGCGCGAGCCCGCTGAAGAAGACCCGCATCGCGAAGACGACCGCAGGCAAGGTCACCACGCTCAAGCTGATGAGCTGGTTCCAGTACGAGCCGGGCCGCCACGAGGCGTGGAACGCGATGATCTCGAAGTTCAACAAGGGCCAGACCAAGTACAAGGTCGTGTGGACCGGCTGGCCGGCGAACCAGTTCTCGGATCACGTCAACACGCAGGTGCAGGCGGGCGGCATCGACGCCGACGTCATCACGCTGATCCCCGACCTGGCCGCGCGCCTGGTGCAGCAGGGCGACGTCCTCGAGCCGCTCAACTCGATCGTCAAGAAGGTCGGCGTCCACCCGAGCGCCTCGCACAACTACATCCGCAAGAACGGCAACCTCTACGGCACTCAGCATCGTCGAGGTCGCGTTCGGCCTGCTCTACAACAAGGCGCTGCTCGACAAGGCCGGCATCAAGAAGCCGTCGACGGATCCGCAGGAGTGGCTGCAGCAGACGATCAAGCTCACGAACAAGCCCAACCAGTTCGGTCTCTACCAGCCGAACACGATGGCGGAGCAGTTCTCGTTCTGGTTCACGCTCCAGGACTGGGCCTGCGCCTACGACGCGAAGTGGGCCATCGGGAAGAAGCCCAACCTGACCGACCCGAAGGTCATCAAGGTGCTGACCCTCTGGAAGGAGTTCTACGACAAGACGATCCCGCAGGGCTCGAACGACGCGGCCTCTGCGCGTCTCTTCTCGAACGGGCAGGTCGCCCAGGAGCTGATCGTCTCGGCCGCCGTCAACATCATCAAGACGACCGGCCCGAAGGTCTACCCGAACCTGCGCAGCGTCCCGGCTCCGTGGAAGAGCGGCAAGCAGATCTCGCGTCTGCATCCGCTCTCGATTCCGGCCAACACGAAGAACATGGACGGCGCCAAGGCGTTCGTCACGTTCATGGCGGAGCCCGACAACATGGCGCAGCTCATGCGCGGCTCGCTCGACGTCGTGCCACCATTCCCGGAGATCCTCGAGGTCAAGGGCATGAAGAAGTGGCTCGACGGGCTGAAGTGGTCGACCGGCTATCGCGCGATCAAGCCGCAGAGCCAGCTCGACGTCGAGGGCGACTTCGTCTACCACGACACGGAGTTCGGTCAGATCATCCTCACCAACTACCAGCGCGCGCTCACGGGCAGCACCTCCGTCGAATCGGCGATGGCGGACGCCCAGAAGCAGGCCCAGGCGCTGGCCGACCGCGTCTTCTAGGCGCGATCGGCTCGTAGCCCGTGGCACACGTCAGCCAGACGGCACCCTCCGTGCCCGTGGACGCCAAGCGTCCACGGGCACGGCGCGGGCCGCGCAAGATCCCGTTCGGGTACGTCCTGATCCTCCCGATCGTCATCTACGAGGCGATCTTCCTGCTCTACCCGATGTACGAAGGGCTCAAGCTGAGCCTCGAGGACAAGAACGGCGACCTCGGGCTGCACAACTTCGACCGGCTGATCCACGACGAGCTCTTCTGGGACACCATCAAGGTGACCCTCGAGTACACCTTCTTCGTGGTGGTGCTGTCGCTCCTGATCGGGCTCGGCACCGCTCTGCTCATGAACGCCACGTTCAAGGGCCGCGGCGTGATGCGCGCCCTGCTCACGACACCGTGGGCCTTCCCCGACGTCCCGACCACGATCGCGTTCCTGTGGATGCTGAACCCGACGTTCGGCGTCGCCAACGTCTTCGCTCGCTGGCTGCCATGGGTGACCGACAACCCGCAGTGGCTGAACAGCGAGAAGCTCGCACTGGCATGCGTGATCGTGATCACGGTCTGGAAGGGCTTCCCCTTCTACGCCCTCGTGATCCTGGCCGCGCTGCAGACCGTCGACGGCAGCCTGTACGAGGCCGCGCGGGTCGACGGCGCTTCGCCCTGGGGCCGCTTCCGCTACGTCACCATCCCCGCGATCACGCCGACGCTCAGCCTGCTCGTCGATCCTTTCGTCGATCTTCGCGATCCAGCAGTTCACGCTGATCTACCTGACGACCGGCGGCGGGCCGGTGACCGCGACGTCGACGCTCGCGATCAACATCTACCAGCAGGCCTTCCGCTTCTACGACTTCACGTACGCCTCCACCGTCGCGGTGGCGGGCATCGTCACCTCGGCTCTCGCCGTCGTGCTGTTCATCGTCATCGAGAAGCGCGCCGGCGTCGGGGAGCTCGCATGAGCGCCGCGGCCTCGGACGCCCCCCGGACGGTGCGCACGCGCCGTAAGAAGCGCCGCGCCCGCTACTACATCGGCCGCGTGGGCCTCTATGTGGGCGTCGCCGCAGTCGCCGTCATCATCTTCTTCCCGATCTACTGGATGTTCGTGAGCTCGATCCAGCCGTTGAAGTACGCGCTGCACTTCCCCCCGCCGCTCTACCCCAAGGCGTTCAACTTCGACACGTATCGCGAGCTGCTGAACGGACGGCCCGTCGGCACCTGGATCCTCAACTCGACGAAGCTCGCACTCATGACCACGGTGGTCACGATCGTCCTGGCGACGATGGGGGCCTACGCGATGTCGCGCCTGCGCTGGCGCGGCAAGCTGCCGTTCGGCTTCATGCTGCTGCTGACGCAGATGATGCCCGGCGCGGTGATCGTCGTGCCGGTGTTCAAGCTCTTCCGCGAGGAGAATCTGACCGGGCACCTCTGGGCGGTCGCGCTCCTGCACGCGGCGTTCATCCTGCCGATCGGCGTGTGGATCCTGATGCGCCTGTTCTCGGCGCTGCCGCAGGACGTGCTCGATGCCGCGCGCGTCGACGGAATGGGCGACATCGGCGTGCTCTGGCGCATCGTCCTGCCGCTCTCGATGCCCGGCATCGTGGCCGTCGGTGTCGTCGCGTTCTTCTTCAGCTGGAACGAGTACCTCTTCACCTCGACGCTGATCACCGAGACCTCGGACATACCCGCTTCCGTCGGCATCGCGACGCTGATCTCCCAGCTCGACAGTCCTGTCCAGCAGTTGCTCGCGGCGGGCATCCTGTTCGCGATCCTGCCCGTGCTGTTCTACGTCATGGTGCAGCGGCTGATCGTTGCGGGGCTGACGGCGGGCGCGGTGAAGGGATGAGCGCCGATCCGCTCGCGGCATTCCGCCTCGACGGCAAGGTCGCCCTCGTCACCGGCGGCAACGGCGGGCTCGGCCAGGCGATCGCGCTCGGGCTGCGAGCGGCCGGGGCCGAGGTGGTCGTCACCGGCCGGGATGCCGAAAAGAATCGCGAAGCGGTAGAGGATCACGGCGCCGGCAACGTGCTCGAGGTCGACGTGCGCGACGAGGACTCGGTCGCGGCGGGCATCGCGGCCGTCGTCGAGCGGCACGGCCGGCTCGACGTGCTCGTGAACAACGCCGGCGTCGGCGGCAGCTACAGCGTGCTCGAGATGACGCTCGACGAATGGCGCTTGCTCGTCGACACGAGCCTGACCGGATCGTTCCTGTGCGCCAAGCACGGCGCGCGCGCCATGATCGAGGCGGGCAACGGCGGCGCGATCATCAACCTCGGCTCGATGTACTCGGTCTTCGGACCGCCGCGCGCCGTCGGCTACGCCTCGGCCAAGGCCGGCATCCTCGGGCTCTCGCGCGCACTCGCGGTGGAGCTCGCGCCGCACGGCATCCGCTCCAACGCCATCCTCCCCGGCTGGATCGAGACGGCCATGACGGCCAAGCCCCTCGGCGGCGAGATCGGCTACGAGGTGCACCGCACGACGCCGGCCGGGCGCTTCGGACAAGCCCGGCGACCTCGTCGGCGCGGCGCTCTACCTGGCGTCCGACGCCTCCGGGTTCGTGACCGGGATCGAGCTGCCCGTCGACGGCGGCTACCGCGTCTGCGAGCGCCCGCGCGGCGTCCTGCTCGACAACCCCGCCCCTGCCGATTTCGCGAGCTCGAGGGAGAGCTAATTGCGCCTGACCGAGCTCATCACCATCCGCCGGGAGGAGCTGCCGTCGCTCGGCTGGCTGCAGCTCGTCACCGACGAGGGCATCGTCGGCCTCGGCGAGACGTGCCTGCACCTCGACGCCGTCGAGGGCTACCTGCACGAGGTCGCGGCCCCGCGCCTGCTCGGCGAGGAGCCGCGCGACATCGAGCGCCACGCCCGGCGGCTGTACGACTCGTTCACCGGCTGGGGCGGCAGCGGCGCCGAGACGAAGGGCAACTCGGCGGTCGACGTCGCGCTCTGGGACATCCTCGGGCAGTCCGTCGGCGAGCCGATCTACCGCCTGCTCGGCGGGCGCTGCCGCGAGAGCATCCGCACGTACAACACGTGCGCCGGCCCCTGGTACGGGCAGGTGCGGGCAGCAGAGCCGATCCACAACTGGAACCTCCCGGCCGATGGTGTCGACCGCAAGTTACGAGGATCTCGACGCCTTTCTGAACCGGGCCGACGAGCTCGCCGAGAACCTGCTCTCCGAAGGCCTCACGGCGATGAAGATCTGGCCGTTCGACAGCGCCGCGCTGGCGCACGACGGGCTCTCGATCTCGGCCCAGGAGATGCGCGACGCGCTCGAGCCGATCGCCAAGGTGCGAGCGGCGGTCGGCGACCGGATCGACATCATGGTCGAGCTGCACGCGCTCTGGAAGCCGGGCCCGGCCAAGGCGATCGCCCGCGCGCTCGAGGAGTACGAGCCGTACTGGGTCGAGGACGCCGTCAAGCTCGACGACATGCTCGCGGTGTCCCGCTTCATCGACAGCACTCCCCTCCCCTGCACCTTCGGCGAGACGATCGGGACACGCGCGCGCTACTACGAGCTGCTCGAGCGCTGCGACCTCGGCTACCTGATGCTCGACCTCGGCTGGTGCGGAGGCCTCTCGGAGGCCAAGAAGGTGGCGGCCCTCGCCGAGTTGCACGGCGTGCCGATCGCACCGCACGACTGCACCGGGCCGATCGGCCTGACCGCCGGGACGCACCTCGCGATCAGCACGCCGAACGCGGTGCTCCAGGAATCCGTGCGGGCCTTCTACCGTGGCTGGTATCGCGATCTCGTGACCGAGCTGCCGACCGTCGTCGACGGGATGATCGCGCCCCCGGACGGCCCCGGCCTGGGCACTGCGCTGCAGCCGGACATCCTCGAGCGCCCGGGCACGCGGGTGCGGCGGACGCGGCTCGAAGACCTATGAATACGGCGGAAAGGACGTGCTCTTGAACGAGGTCGTGATGCCCGAGATCGGGGTGTCGATGGACGAGGGCACCCTCGCGCGCTGGCTCAAGCAGCCGGGCGACGCGGTCACGGCCGGCGAGGCCATCGCCGAGATCGAGACCGACAAGGCCGCCGTCGAGCTCGAGGCCCCCGCCGACGGCGTGCTCGGGCGGCACCTCGTCGCCGAAGGCGCGACCGCGCTCGTCGGCCAGGCGCTCGTGCGCGTGCTCGCGCCCGGGCGAGAGCGAGGACGAGGCGGCCGCGGCGCCGGCGGGCATTACGGCTGCGCCCGCTGTGGCCACGCCTTCCCCCGCGCCTTCAGCGACCCCAGCGGCAGCGCCGGCGGCGACAGTCGCCGCCGGACGCCGGCCGCATCGCCTCACGCCGCGCGCCCGCCGCATCGCGCGCGAGCACGGCATCCCGTACGAGTCCGTCGGCGGCGCCGGCCGCGCGAGCGACGTGCTCGCCCAGATCGCCGCACAGCCCGCCGGCGGCAACGGCGCGGGCGTACCGTCCGGCGCACCCGCGGGCGGCTATCGCGCCCTCATCGCGCGCAAGGTCAGCGAGGCCTGGACGACGATCCCCCACTTCGCCGTGACGCGCGAGATCGATTGCGACGAGCTGCTCGCGCTGGCCGCCTGGTGCAAGCGCGAGGCCATGGGCGTCACCGTCACCGACCTCCTGCTCGCGGCCCTCGCGCGCGCAGTCGCGACGCCCGAGGTGCCCGACCCCGATCTCGGCCTCGCGGTCGCCACCGACGACGGCGTCCTGATCCCGGTCATCCGCGGCGTCGCGGGCCTCGGGCTCGGCGATCTCGCCGGCGAGCGCTCGCGCGCCGTCGAGCGAGCACGCTCGGGTCGCCTGGAGGCGGCCGACCTCAGCTCCGCCCCCGTCTCGACGCTCTCCAACCTCGGCGCGTTCGGCGTCGACCAGTTCACCGGGATCATCGCCAGCGGGCAGACGACGCTCCTGACGGTGGGCCGCATCCGCGACCGGGTCGTCGTCCGCGGACGCGCGCTCGAGGCGCGGCCCACCATGTTCGCCACACTCAACGTTGACCACCGCGCGCTCGACGGAAGCGACGCGGCGAAGCTGCTCGACCGCTTCGCCACCGCTGTCGAACGCCCCGATTCCTGGGAGCGCTCCCGTGACTGAAGCACAGGCGGCGGCCGCCGAAGACATCCACGTCGACCTCGCCGGTCTGCCCAAGGACGATCTCGTCGAATGGCTCGAGACGATGATGCTGATCCGCCGCTTCGAGGAGCGGGCCGAGCGGCTCGGCTCGCGCGGCAGCATCCCCGGCGGCATCCACTCGGCGGCCGGGCAGGAGGCCGTGGCCGTCGGCACGATGCGCGCGCTGCACCCGCTCGACCCGGTCGCGGGCACGCATCGCTCGCATCACACGGCGCTGGCGAAGGGCCTGCAGCCGCCACAGGTGATGGCCGAGCTGTACGGCCGCGCGACGGGCTCGGTGGGCGGGCGCGGCGGCACGATGCACATCGGCGACCTCGAGCGCGGCTATCTCGGCGGCAACGGCATCGTCGGCGCGGGCGTCGGCATCGCGATGGGCGCCGCACTCGCCTGTCAGCTCAAGGGCGAGGGCGTCGCGGTCGGCTTCGTCGGCGACGGCGGCCTCAACGTCGGCCGCACCTGGGAGGCCGCGAATCTGGCCGTGATCTGGGACCTGCCGCTCGTCATCGTGTGCGAGAACAACATGTACGCCGTCGAGACGCGCTTCGACCTGGTGCTCGGCGGCGGATCGGCCGTGCGCCGCGCCGAGGGCTTCGGGCTCGCGTCCGTGAGCGTCGACGGGCAGGACGTCGCTGCGGTCTACCGCGCGGTGCACGAGGCCGCCGAGCGCGCGCGCTCGGGCGGCGGGGCGAGCTTCGTCGAGGCGCGCACGTACCGCTACGAGGGCCACAACACGGGCCAGATCATCACCTACCGCACCGACGACGAGGTCGCCGACTGGCGCCTGCGCGACCCGATCAACCGCTTCTCCGCCGCGCTCGCGGCGGCCGGGATCATCGGCGAGGGCGACATCGAGCAGATCGACCGGCGCGCCACGGAGCGCGTGGACGAGGCGGTCGCGTTCGCCGAGGCCTCGCCGTTCCCCGACCTCTCCACCGCGCCGGCGAACGTGACGTCGCTGCCGACCGAGTCCTGGGAGTCCCGATGAGCGAGACGATGACGTACGCCGCGGCCTTCCAGCGCGCGATGGGCGACGAGATGGAGCGCGACGAGACGATCTTCGTGCTCGGCACCGACCTGTACGTGCGCGGCGGCCACTTCGCGCAGGTGAAGGGCCTGGGCGAGCGCTTCGGCCAGGCGCGCGTGCGCGACACGCCGATCTCGGAGGCCGCGATGGTGGCCGCCGGCGTCGGCTCGGCGATGCACGGCATGCGGCCCGTCGTCGATCTGAACTTCGCCGACTTCGCCATGGGCGCGATGGACGAGATCGTGAATCAGGCGGCCAAGATGCGCTACATGTTCGGCGCCAAGGTGCCGCTCGTGATCCGCGGCTCCTCGGGCGTCGGGCTCTTCGCCGCCCAGCACACGAACAGCGTCGAGTCCTGGTTCGCGGCGACGCCGGGCCTCGTCGTGGCGACGCCGGCGACGCCCGCCGACGCGGGCGGGCTGCTCGTGCAGGCGCTGCGCGGCGACGATCCGGTGGTCTTCCTGATGCACAAGCGGCTGTCGTCGGTGCGCGGCGAGGTCGACGTGCCGATCGAGCCGATCCCGTTCGGGAAGGCCGTCGGTCGCGCGCGAGGGCACCGACGTGACGCTGATCACGTACTCGTTCACGGTGCGCCAGGCGCTCGAGGCCGCCGAGGCGGTCGCGGCCGACGGCATCTCCGTCGAGGTGATCGACCTCCGCACCGTCGCCCCGCTCGACCGCGAGACCATCAACGAGTCGGTGCGCAAGACCGGCCGCGTGGTGCTGCTGAGCGACTCCCCGACCGTCGGCGGCGTGCTCGCCGAGGTCGCGGCCGGGCATCCAGGAGTCGGTGCTCGACTACCTCGACGCGCCGATCGTCCGGCTCGGCGGGCGCCACTCTCCGATTCCGCACTCGCCGCCGCTCTTCGAGGCGCTCGTCCCATCGCTCGACAGCGTCTCGGCGGCCCTGCGCGACATCGTTGGCGTGGCGGTCTGATGCTCGAATTCGTGACGGCTGCAGAGATCTTCGGCGGCCCCTCGCTGGAGAACGATCAGGCGGCGGGCCGCGCGGTCGTGCGCTACGCGGCTCTCGACACACCCGAGGACGTCGCGCGCGAGACCGCCGGCGCCGACGGGATCATCATCACCACGCACCCCTTCGGCGCCGATCACATCGCGGCGCTCGGGCCGGGCGTGCGCGTCATCGGCCGGGCCGGAATCGGGCTCGACGCGATCGACCTCCCGGCCGCCGAGGCGGCCGGCGTCGCCGTCATCAACTTCCCCGACTACGCCACGAACGAGGTCGCGACGCACGCCGTCGCGATGCTGCTCGCGCTGCACCGGCGGCTCGTCGAGGCCGACGGTCTCGCCCGCGCAGCCGTGGGGCGAGCAGTCGTGGCTCGAGGGGATGCGCCCGCTCGAGTCGCTCACGCTCGGGCTCGTCGGCCTCGGCCGCATCGGCCGGGCGATGGCGGAGCGCATGCGCGCCGCTGGTCGGCGCGATCCAGGCCTACGATCCCGCCTCCCCGCCCCTGCCCGACGGCGTGTCCCGCTGCGACTCCCTCGACGAGCTGCTCGAGTCGAGCGACCTCGTCTCGCTGCACCTGCCGTTGCTGCCGGCGACCGAGAAGCTGCTCGGCGCCGCGCAGTTCGAGCGCATGCGCTCCGGGGCTCTGCTGGTGAACGTCTCGCGCGGTGCGCTGATCGACGAGGACGCCCTCGCCGACGCACTGGAGGCAGGTCAGATCGGAGGCGCGGCACTCGACGTCTTCGCGCGCGAGCCGCTCGCGGCGGACGCCCGCATCCTGGCCGCGCCCAACACCTTGCTCTCACCGCACGTCGCATGGTTCTCCACCGAGTCGGGGCCGAAGGTGCGCCGCGACACGGTGGAGGCGATGATCGTCTGGATCGAATCCGGCACCGTCCCGCACGGCAACCTGGCCGCCAGGCCGGCGCGCTCGCGGGCCGAGGCCACCGCCGAAGGAGTCTCGTGAGCGAATACCTGGTCACCGGCGCGTACGGGTGCATCGGCGCCTGGGCGGTCCGCCTGCTGCTGGACGAAGGCCACACCGTCACGACCTACGACCTCGGCGGCAGCGACCACCGCCTGAGACTGCTGCTCGACGATGCCGAGCTCGCGGCGCTCGACCAGGTGCGCGGCGACGTGACCGACCTGCCCCAGCTCACGAGCACGATGCAGGAGCGCGGGATCACGCACGTGATCCACCTCGCGGCGCTGCAGGTGCCGTTCGTGCGCGCGAACCCGCCGCTCGGCGCGAGCGTCAACGTCGTCGGGACGGTCGTCGTCTTCGAGGCCGTGCGCGCGCTCGGGCCGCTCACCGGCACGCTCGCGTACGCCTCGTCGGTCGCGGCCTACGACCCGCCCAAGCCCGGCCACGAGTACGAGCAGCGCGGCACCCCGGCCACGCTCTACGGCGTCTTCAAGCGTGCCAACGAGGAGACGGCCGGCGTCTACTGGGCCGACCACCAGATCCCGAGCATCGGCCTGCGGCCGCACACGGTCTACGGCCTCGGCCGCGATCAGGGCGTGACGTCGGCTCCCACGAAGGCCATGCTCGCGGCCGCGAGCGGCACGTCGTACCAGGTCCCCTACGGCGGGCGGGCGGAGCTGCAGCACGCGCGCGACGTCGCGCGCCAGTTCATCGCCACCTCGCGTACGCCGGTGGAGGGCGCGATCGTGCTCGACCCGCCGGGCAGCCCGGTGGCGATGAGCGACGTGATCGACGCCATCCACGCCGTCGTGCCCGAGTCGGTCGACTCGGTGGGGTTCGACGACGTCGTCGGCGTCGGCGTGCCCGACAAGGGCGACTCGGGGCCGTTCGTCGACCTGATCGGCGACCTCCCGACGATCCCCCTGCGCGAGGGCGTGACCGAGACGATCGAGAGCTTCCGCAGCCTGCTCGCGCGCGGCCTCGTGAAGCCCGAGTCCGCCGTAGAGCTGGGGCTCGACGGGGCGGCGCTCGCGCTCTGGCGCGACGTCGCCGTGCCGCTCCGCGACGGGACGATCACGCGCGCCGACGTCTGGAGGCCCGTCGAGGACGCGCCCGGTGCCGGCCGTGCTCATGCGCACGCCGTACGGCAAGGAGCGCGGCGTGCCTTCGGCCGGTGCTGGATCCCGCAACCGCGGTGGCCGCGGGCTTCGCCGTCGTGGTGCAGGACGTGCGCGGCACGGGCACCTCGGGCGGCGAGTTCGAGCCGTACGTGAACGAGGCGGACGACGGCTTCGACACGATCGCCTGGGTCGCCGAGCAGCCGTGGTGCGACGGCCGGGTCGTGATGACCGGCATGTCGTACGTCGGCATCGTGCAGTGGCTCGCCGCAGCGCGTCGCCCGCCGGCGCTCGCGGCGCTGACGCCGACGATCACGACGGATTCCGTCGCCGAGGGCTGGTCGTTCCGCGGCGGCGTGCTCGAGTCGGGCTTCCTGCGCACGTGGGTCGCGAGCTCGCTCGCGAAGCCCGAGTTGCGGATCCTCGACGACCTCGACGCCGTGGCCGAGGGCGGCGATGTGACCGCGATCGCGCCCTGGGCCGCGCCGTGGTTCAGCGAGCCCGCCGACTCCGCCTACTGGGCAGAGCGCTCTCCGGGTGCGGTCTCCCGCGACCTGCCCGCGCTCATCATCGCGGGCTGGTACGACTGCTTCCTGGCCGGCAGCCTGCGCTCGTTCGCCGATCGCCAGGGCACTCGCGACCGGTTGATCGTCGGCCCGTGGGGCCACGAGCCGACGCTCACGCACCTCGTCGGCGAACGCGCGCTCGGGCTCGTCGGGATCCTCGGACGTGTTCGGGTTGCGCGAGCGCGCGCTGGACTTCTACCGCGCGGCGCTGGCGGGCGAGGACCCTCCCGGCCCGCGGGTGCTCGCCTACCTGCTCGGCGGCCGTCGCTGGCTCGAGCTCGACTCGTGGCCGCCGCCGGGCGCGCGGACGCTCACGCTCGACGCTCGCGGGCGCCGGCTCCTTCCGACGCGGGTCCCGGCGAGCTGCCGCGTGCCCGCGGAGGCAGGCGCCTGCAGGGCGGCGTGCCCGGCGGCGGCTTCGGGCCGCATGACCAGCGCGCCGTCGCCGAGAGCGGGTACGCCCTGCGCCTGGACGCCCGGTGCCGGCCGGCGGGCTCGTCGCGGCGGGCCGGGTCACGGCGCAGGTCACGGTCGCCGCGACCGGCGACGAGCCGCGCCAGTGGGTCGGGATCCTCTGCCTCGAGGACGCCGACGGCGCACTCGTGAACATCGCGGATGGCGCCTGCACGGCCCCTGCGGGAGCGAGCGAGATCACGCTCGACCTCGGCGACGTCTGCATCGAGCTGCCTCCGGGAGGCCGGCTCGCGCTGCTCGTCTCCGGGGGCCTGGCGCCGCCGCTTCCCGGCGCCGGCGACGGCAGCCGAGCAGCGCGTGGACGGCGCGTCGCTCACGCTGACAGCGATCTGAGCCGCGCGATAGCCTCGCGCGTGACCGGGGACGCAGCTCCGATGGCGGCGAACGGCACGGCTCTGCCGGTCATTCGCACGTCGCGGCTCGTGATCCGGCCGCTCGGCGACCCGGATGAGGAGGCGTGCCGATCCGTGCTCGCCGTGCCCGACGAAGATGCGTACCGGCGCTGGCTCACCTGGGCCGTGGCGGCGCCGGCGGCGCTCGCCGACCTGCATCAGCCGCCCTACGGCGAGCGAGCGGTGGTGCTCGCGACGACGGGCGAACTGGTCGGCCTGGTCGGCCTGGTGCCTGCCGTCGGCCCGTTCGACCAACTCGACGGCGCACCGCCCGGCGGTCCGTGGACGCCCGAGCTCGGCCTCTACTGGGCACTCGCCCCCGCGCATCGCGGAAACGGGTACGCGACCGAAGCGGCCGCGGGACTCTGCCGGGCGCTCTTCGCCGCGCTCCATCCGAAGCGGCTCATCGCGATGACCGAGCGAACGAACACGGCCTCGCAGGCGGTGATGCGCAGGCTCGGCATGACGATGCGCGCGAACCCCCACGACGAGCCGGAGTGGCTCCAGGTCGTGGGCGTCCTCGACTCCGCGCCCGGCCCGAAGGTCTGACCGCCGCCTCAGGCAGGTGGTGCGTGTGGCTGGTTGGTGGTGATCGCGCGCCCGTCGTCGTCTTTGAAGACGGGGTTGTCGGCGGGGCCGCTCGAGCGGATGTGGTGGTCGTGGAGGTGTTTGTGGTGCCGAGGGCAGAGCAGGATGAGGTTGGCCAGCTCGGTCTTGCCGGCGTGCTCGTCCGGGATGATGTGGTGGGCTTGGAGTTCGCGGGTGGCGGTGCAGCCTGGGTACTGGCAGTGGGCTGAGCGCTTGTGCAGTGCTCGGTGCTGGGCGTAGGAGGCACAGCGTCCGACGCGCGAGTGCACGAGGTCGCGGCCATGCGGCTTGATCGTGAGGCGCCGGGCGTCGCAGGTGAGCCGCTCTGCAGTCTCGACGCTGATCGGGCCGGCGCCCTCGATCATCGGCGGCGCATCCGCGCTGACGTGCACGATCAGCGCGACGGGGCTGCGCTTGATCGCGTCGTCGGTGCCGCTGCGCGCACCCTGCTCTCCGACGAGCGTGATGAGTGCGTCGGCGGCCGACTGCTGCCACTCGAGCACCGTGCCGGCGTGCTTGTCGATGGCGCGCCGGTCGGTGGCGATGCTCCAGATGGCGTGCTCGAACGCCGCGCCTTGTTCGAGCGGCAGGCGACCGCTGATCGCGAGCTCGCGCTTCCCGCTCGTCCACTGCATCCGTAGCGAACGGCGCTCATACAGCGCTGCGTCGTCGGCGACCATCGGCGGAGCGAGCGTGCGCGCAGCCAGCGCGATCTCGCTGGGCGCCTTACCGACCGCGACGCGCGCGAGCTCGGCGTCGGTCGCCGGGGTCGCGAACTCGCTCGCGGCTGCGACCTGGTCGAGCGTGAGTACGCCGGTGCTCATGGCGTGGTCGAGCGCGGGCAAGCTACGCAACGCGTCGCTCGTGCGCGTGATGCGCTGGGCGTTTCGGTAGTCGCTGCTGGAGATCTGGGCCAGCCACTGCGCGCCCGACGTGCAGCCTGCGTCGCGCCAGTCGCCGTCGTCCTCTGCCTCGCGCACGATCTCGGTGAGCCGCTGCTTGCGACGCGCGTCCTCGGCGTAGATCGCCTGCACCTCCCGAATGCGCGCCTCGCGGCGACGCTCGCGCGCCTGGTCAACCGTCCCCTCGAGTGTGGCGAACATACGTTCGTATACTACCAGGGCGTGACGCCGAAATGTGACGAAATTGTGCCGTTATGCGGGGCTTTTACCCACACGCCCTCAGGAAAGACGCGGTCGCGAACCTCACCGGCTCCCTGTGACGCGCGAAACACCACAAGCGCGGAGCCACCGGCGCGGAGCCCGAAGTAGCTTCAACCCGCAGATCGAGCGCGCGCAACCGCAAGCCGGTAACCGTCGAGCAGGAGCCCGACGTCCGCGCGTCCCGCCTCCACCGGTGTGACGACCGGCGCGCGGCCCGCGCAGGCCTCGGCGAACGCGCGCAACTGCTCGCGGAACGCCTCCTCGTAGGAGACGCGGTGCACGGTCGTGCGCAATCCGGTCGCACCCTCGGAGCGGTACTCGACCAGCCGCGTGGGCTCGTGCCGCAGGTAGGGCGAGGGAAACGTCAGCTCCAGTACGCGGTCGCGGCAGTGCACCGTGACGCGCTCGCGATAGTCGCTCACGCCCGGCAGATGGTGGTGCACGAGGTGCGCGCGCCCGCCGGCGGGGAGCGTCGCCGAGAGCGAGACGGCCCGCCCCTCGTCCCACCAGGCGCCGTCGTCGGCTTGCTCGCACCACGGCTCGCCGAGGTGCTCGAGCACTCCTTGCAGCATGCTGACGTCGTGGACGAGCGACGACAGGTATCCCACGAACGCACGCGAGCCGCCGGCCGGCGGCTCGCCGTCGGCCGCCTCGCGAAGACGTGCGGCCATGCGCGCTCGTAGCTCACTGCCCAGCTCGGGAGCGAGGTCGGATGCCGGTGTCATCGGCAGGTGCGCGACGAACGGCAGGTGGCCGGGATCGCGCACCTCGACCGAGAAGTAGCGCACGTCCCCGGCGCTCTCGGGCAGCAACTCGAGCAGGCGCAGGTATGCCGGATCGAAGCGCTTCATCGTGCCGACCTGGAGCACGCGGCCGGATGTATCTCTCGCGCGCGCGATGCGATCGCACTCCTCGAGGGAGAGCGCAAGCGGCTTCTCGCAGAGGACGTGCAGGCCGGCCTCTAGGGCACCGCAGGCGATATCCGCATGGAAGGCGTCGGGCACTGCGACCACGATCGCGTCGAGGCCGAGACCGAGCAGGTCGTCGAGGCCGGCGTGCCGCTCCGCGACGCCGTAGCGATCGCCAACCGCTGCCCGCACCGCGGCCGACGGATCGGCCACCGCCACGAACTCGAAGCGCTCGCGCTCCTCCCAGAGGAAATGCGCGTGCACTGCCTGGCCGACGAGACCGGCCCCGACCAGTCCGACGCGCATGCGCGCCCCGTCGCTACCCACGGCTCCTCCCGGGAGCGCTGCCGGCGCGACGTGCGATTACTGGCCGCGCTCGCGGAGCCATGCTCGGTTGTGCTCGGCCGCCTCGAGCGCGACCTCGAAGGACTCGCCGGGCGCGAGCACGCGATCCTGCTCGACGACGATCCAGCCGTCGTAGCCCGCAGCGATGAGTTCGAGGAGGCACTCGTCGACCTGCGCGCCACCGGTGCCGAGTGGACAGAACACGCCGGCCGCCCAGATCTCCGCGAGCCCCTTGCCCTCCTGCTTCAACCGGGCCAGCAACTCGAGGTCGACGTCCTTGAAATGCACGTGGTTGACGAGCTCGCGCGCATGACGCAGGAGCGCCAGCGGATCGCCGCCGCCGAAGGCCGAGTGGCCCGTGTCGAAGCAGAGGCCGAGCAGGCTCGTGTCCATGTGCTCGAGCAGCGCATCGACCTCGCGCGGCGTTTCGATGTAGCTGCCCGCGTGCGGGTGGAACGACGTCACGAAGCCGCGCTCGCGACAGTGCTCGGCCGCGCGGTGGGCGTTGTCGAACAGCAGCTGCTGACGCCGCTCGCCGAGCCACGCCTCGGGGTGGGCCTCGATCGCGCCCGCGTAGCGCAGGCGGTCGGGCTCGCAGGAGGCGTCCGAGAGCAGCACGACGGGCTGATCCCGGCCTTCGGCGGCCTCGCTGAGCAGGCCGAGCGCGCTCTCGAGCTCGCGCATGTCCTCGGCGAAGCCCTCGTCGCGACTGAAGCGGAGCGGCAGGAACGATCCCGCCAGCTGCATGTCGTACGCGGCGAGCAGCTCGCCGACCTCGCGGCCGCGACCGAGGTACCCGGGAGGTCCGAGCTCGCTGCCCGCGTAGCCGGCATCGGCCATCGCCTCGATCAGCGCGGGGCCATCCGGGAGCCCGGGGCGGCCGACGGTCATCTCGAAGACGCCGTAGGAGACCGGCGCGGCTGCAATGGGCAATGTCATCGGGGGCGAATCGTATCGGCGGCCGCGCCGGCGACTCGCATGGCCGCGAGGACGCTACGCGCCCGCGTAGTCGAACGTGGACCCGTAGCCGCAGACGCCGCGGTACGAGAACTGCAGCCGCTCGTCGTCGACCACGAGCTCGTCCGTGACCAGCTCCTCGCCCGTCCGGTCGTGTCCCGAGATGATGCAACTGACCGTTTCCTCGCCCTGGTAGCGGTCGCGGATGCGGACGCTGACGCGGTCGCGGATGCGAAGCATCTGACGCCGGCGCGTGTGGTCGACGTCGAACGCGACGGGCCGGACCGCGGCGAGCTCGCTCTCCTTCCATGCCCACGGGAAATGGGCCTTGGCATCGCCGCCGGCACGTCCGCTGTAGATCGCCTCCAGCGCTGCGCGCTGCTCGTCGGTCGCCCGCTCGTCGAGGTACAGGATCCACGTCCACGGCGAGCCCGGCTCGTCGTCGCTGTAGCGCACGACCATCGCGACCGGGAGCCCGGACAGATCGATGGCGTCCGAGGCGCCCTCCTCGATCAGCCACGAGAGCACGCCCATGCAGACGCCGTGCGTCGATCGCCCGCCCGGCACGCCGTTGATGCGACGGCACGGGCAGATCGCATCGCAGTTGCACGACTCGAAATACGTCCCGCGGATCCGCCAGCTCATTCCCTACATCTCCATCGGCATCTGCATCTCGCCCGGCTGTGTCAGACCCGGCACGCTGTCCGGCGCGACGGCAACCCAGATTCCCAGAGCGATGAGTATGACCGCAAGGGCGCGCGCGAACGCCTCGCCGCCGGGCAGCACCTTCTCGATCAGGATGGCGAGCGCGACCAGGCCCATCCAGAACAGGCTCATGACGCCGAGCGCGAACAGCGCGAGCATGAGGCCGAGGCAGCAGCCGACGCAGATGGTGCCGTGCTCGATCCCCATCCACAGCGCACCGCCGAAGCCCGGGCGGCCGCGCAAGAGGAAGTGCAGCGGCGAGCGGCAGTGCCGCAGGCAGGCCGTCTTGAGTGGCGTGAGCTGGTAGACGCCGGCCACCACGAGCGCCCCGCCGGCGACCAGGGGCCCTTGCTCATCCCAGGCCAGGAATGACGGAGCCTCCGCGCGGATCGCGCGGTAGATGGCATAGGCGATGAGTCCGTAGCCGATCCAGGAGAGCAGGTAGCCGACGACGAACGCCGCGGTCTGCGCGCCACCGCGCGAGCGCGAGAACATCTGCACCGTCGGCGCCGCCGAGGGCAGCATCATCGCGGCCATCATCGTCGTCCAGATCCCGATGTACCAACCGAGGGTGCCGAGATCGGTGCCCGGCCCGGCGTCCATCCCGCGCATCCGCTGCACGGTCACGATCCACGCGACGAGCGCGGCAGCGAGCAGAACGGCGACGACGGTCGCGCTTGCGCGGGGTGTCAGCCGCTCCACGAAAACGGCGCCGCGTGGCCGTTCTTGCCGACGGCGTCGAGTTCGATGCCGAACGCGCGCACCTTGGAGCGCGTCGCGCGCGCAGCCGTCAACGTCGAGCTCACCGGGTGCGCGACGCCGACGAGCCGCGTGGGCTCGGTCGCACCCTCCGGCACGAAATCCTCGATCTCGACATCGGCGAACTCGCCGATGCGCACCGAGTGCCGCGCGCCGTCGTCCCGGTAGTCGATCGCCGCCGACTCCATGCCGAGCACCTCGCCGATGAACGGATTGAAGCCCGCGGGCGCGCCGCCGCGCTGACCCGATGCGACACCGGCCAGTGCCTCGGCCTGCTCCGGCGATGCCTCCGCGTCCATCAGCAACCCGACGCGCCAGTTCCCCTCGGCCATCGCGCCAGGCGCATCTGCGAGCACGGCGTAGCTCAGACCCGAGACGTCGACACCGTCGATCTCACCCGCGTCGACGTGGAAGGCGAGCAGCACGATGCAGCGCTCGTAGTCGCCCGGCACGCTGAAGCTGCTGATCGCGCACGGGCAGGTCACGTCGCAGTTGCAGTTCTCGAAATATGTCCCCGACAGCTGCCAGCTCATGCCCGGATGATCTCGCAGCGTTCGACACGAAGTCAAGCGCGAAACTACCGTATTTCGCTCCGCGCCTGCCGTACTGCGTCTCGCACGCCAGGCTGCACGCGTCAGGTCCCGGCGGACGTGGCCGCCTTCTCCGCGACGACGGCGATCTTGCGCACGCGCCCCTCCCCCAGCCACTCGCTCCAGAGCCGATGGGCGGCGACCAGCTCGTCCAGCGCCCGGCGCCCGATCTGCGCGGCGATGTCCGCGGCGTCCGCGATGAACGCGTCGATGAGCGCATCCGCGACGGCCATGTGGGATCGACTCCAGTCGGCCTGCCAGCGGACGACCAGCCCGGCCCGCTCCAGGTACGCGAGCATCTCGGGTAGCGGGGTGAGCCAGACCGTGTCGGCGTCGGGCATGCTCGCCCGCTCGGTCTCCGTCAGCGGCACGCCCTCCTCCAGGGTGAAGGCGAACCGCCCGCCGGTCGTGAGCGCCCCGGCGATCTCCTGCACCAGCGTCTCCTTCTCGGGGAAGGCGAGCATGGTCTCGAGCAGGAGCACCACGTCGAACGGGCCGGGAGGGATCGGCGGGATCCGCGCGATCTCGAAGCGACAGGGGAGGTCGCCGGCGCTCTCACGCGCGATGTCGATGGCGCTGGAGCTGAAGTCCACGCCCAGATAGGCGCAACCCAGCTCGCGGGTGATGAGCCGCCCAGGCCCAGCGACGCCGCAGCACAGGTCGAGCACCGACACCCCGGGGGCGATGCCGGCCCGGCGCGCCAGGTCGCGGATCTCCCCGGCGCGCATGAAGCTCTCCTGCCCGACGAATTCGCCGGGCGCGTACGCCGACAGGCGGGCTCGCAGCAGGGCCTCGTCGAACGACGTGCGCTCGTCCTGCTTCACGGCTGTTCCCCGCGCACGCGGTCGGCGAGATCGAAGGAAAACCGGTTCGGGGTGCGCCCCGTACTGCCCCAGAGGCACACGAACGCGGAGCGACGGTGCAGGCAGTTCGGATCGAGCGCAGAGGAGCGGTGCGGGCGGCTCACGCCGGGCCGGTCGCCGGGCTGATCGCCCAGACGCTGCTGCTCGCCGCGCTCGCGGGCAGCGTCGGTCTCAGCGGTGCCGGCTGGAGCGTCGGAGTCGCCTGCGCCGTGATCGTGAACACGGCTCTGGCGCGCGGCCTCTCCCGCCACGGCTCCGAGCGGCTGGGCCCGGCCGACTGGGTGACGCTGACGCGGGCCACGCTCGCGGTCGCCGTCGCGGCGCTGGTCGCGGACTCGTTCGACGAGCCCGCCGAGGTCGCGCTGCTCGTGACGCTCACGGTCGTCGCGCTCGTGCTGGACGCAGTCGACGGATGGATCGTGCGGCGCATGGGTACGGCGACCCCACTGGGTGCGCAGTTCGACGGCGAGGTCGACGCGTTCCTGATCCTCGTCCTCAGCGTGTACGTCGCCCGCTCGGCCGGCGCCGTGGGTGCTCGCGATCGGCGCGGCGCGCTACGCGTTCCTCGCAGCCGGGTGGCTGTTTCCGTGGATGCGCGAGCAGCTTCCGCCGCGCCACTGGCGCAAGGTCGTCGCGGCGACGCAGGGGATCGTGCTGGCGATCGCCGCCGCCGACGTCCTGCCCCTGGCCGTGACCCAGGTCGCCCTGCTCGTCGCACTCGCGCTGCTCTCCGAGTCGTTCGGCCGCGACGTCGCGTGGCTGTGGATCCACCGCTACGCCTGGCACGCTCGCGTGGCGGCCGCTGCGGACGGAGAGCGTCGCGGCGCAGGGCGCGCACTCCGAACGCGGATTGGTGCGAACGGGCATCGCCGCGGTGCTCACGGTTCTCGCCGCGCTGGTCGTCTGGATCGCCCTCGTCGCTCCCGACCAACTGGGCCGTCTCACGCCCGGAGCGTTCGTGCGGCTCCCGCTCGAGGGCCTCGTCGTCATCGCCCTGGCGCTCGTGCTGCCCACCCCGATGAGGCGCCTCCTGGCCTGCGTCGTCGGACCGGCCCTCGGTCTGCTCGTGATCGTGAAGGTCCTCGACATGGGGTTCTTCGAGGCCTTCGACCGGCCGTTCGACCCCGTCGCCGACGGGAGCTACACCGGCATCGGCATCGAGACGCTGCGCGACTCGATCGGCCGGACGGAGGCGAATCTGGCCATCGCCGGCGCGGCGCTGCTCGGCGTCGGCCTGCTCGTCCTCACGACCCTGGCGGTGCTGCGCCTGACCCGGGTCGCGGCCTGCCATCGCCGCTGGTCGTTCCCGGCGGTCACGGCGCTCGGCGTCGTCTGGGTGCTCTGCTGGGCGTTCGGAGCCCAGGTCGTCTCGTACGCGCCCATCGCCTCCACGAGTGCCGCGGGCCTGGTGTCCCACGAGGTCCGTGCCGTGCACGCCGGCGTCCAGGACCACGCGGTCTTCGCGGACGAGATCCGCCACGACCGCTTCAGCGGCACGGCTCCCGGCCAGCTCCTGGCCGGCCTGCGCGGCAAGGACGTCCTGCTCGTGTTCGTCGAGAGCTACGGGACGGGTCGCGATCCAGGATCCCTCGTTCTCGCCGCGGGTCGATGCCGCGCTCGCCCGGGGAACCACGCGCCTGCAGGCCGCCGGCTTCTCGTCCCGGAGCGCCTTCCTCACCTCGTCGACGTTCGGCGGGCTCAGCTGGCTGGCGCACTCGACCATGCAGTCGGGCGTCTGGGTCGACAATCAACTGCGCTACGACCAGCTCGTCAAGACGAAGCGCATGACGCTCACCAGCGCGTTCAAGCGGGCCGGTTGGCGGACCGTCGGCGACGTGCCGTCGAACAACCGTGCCTGGCCGGAGGGCTCGTCGTTCTACCACTACGACAAGCTCTACGACCGGCGCAACGTCGGGTATCGCGGCCCGAAGTTCTCGTACGCATCCATGCCCGACCAGTACGTCCTCGCAGCGCTGCAACGCCTCGAGCTCGCGAAGACCGGCCGCCCTCCGATCTTCGCGGAGGTCGATCTGGTCTCGAGCCACACGCCGTGGACGCGCATCCCGCATCTCATCGACTGGAGCGATGTCGGCGACGGCTCGATCTTCAACAGCATGCCCGTCGACGACCTCACACGCTCCGAGCTCTTCGGCGACCTCCAGCGGGTGCGCGCGGCGTACGGCCAGTCCATCGCGTACAGCCTGAACGCCCTCGTCTCCTTCGTGGAGAACTACGGCGACGACAACCTCGTGCTCGTCGTCCTGGGCGACCATCAGCCTTCGAAGATCATCACGGGGGAGAACCCGAGTCACGACGTGCCGATCTCGGTCATCGCCCACGATCCGGCGGTGCTCGACCGGATCAGCGGGTGGGGCTGGCAGAACGGGCTCCGGCCCCGCCCGGACGCGCCGGTCTGGCCGATGGACGCCTTCCGCGACCGCTTCTTCAGCGCCTTCCGCTCGTAGTCTCCGACCCGAGGGCGGTGTCCCACCCCGCTCACAGCGGGAGGTCGAGCGTGTGCGAGGCCCGTCGCACCTTCGTCACCAGGTAGCGGGCGTTGGTGGCGGACAGATGGACGCCCGTCGGCACCAGCTCGGCCACGGTCACCCCGAACCGGCGCAGCTGACTCGCCTTGTCCGGGTTGTTGCTGAGCAGCGCGATCCGCGAGGTGCCCAACGCGCGCAGCATCTGCGCCGCGACCAGGTAGCTGCGCTCGTCCTCGCCGTGTCCCAGCGCGACGTTCGCCTCGTAGGTGTCCAGCCCCGTGTCCTGCAGTGCGTAGGCGTCGAGCTTGGCGTAGAGCCCGATGCCGCGCCCCTCCTGCCGCAGGTACAGCAGGTAGCCGCCGGAGTCGGCGATGCGCTCGACGGCTTCGCGCAGCTGCGCCCCGCAATCGCAGCGCTGGCTGCCGAACGCGTCGCCGGTGAGGCATTCGCTGTGCGGCCGGACGAGCGGTGCCGACCCGGGCTCTCTCGCCGTGACGGCTGCGGCGCGATCGCCGAGCCCGAAGGCGAGATGCTCCAGGCCGTCGACGAGCCCGTCGAAGCTGAACACGCGAGCGGCCGTGGCGTACCCGTCGGCGAACCGCAGGGGCAGCGACACCTGGGTGCGGATCGTCGCAGTGGGCGGTGGCAGCGGCATCCGTCTCCTCGCTCAGTCGGTCCTGAACCGCGACGAGAGGGCGTAGCGCAGCAGCACCACGTCGCCGATCTGCTGGACACCCGCGAGCGTCGCTCGCCGCTCGGGATTCCACGGGAAGCTGGCGTCGCTCACGAACCGCGTCGCCCGCGAGTCGCCCACGAAGAACGGCGCGACGACCAGCTGCAGCTCGTCGGCGAGGTTGTCCGCGAGGAACTGCGTGTGCACCTTGCCGCCGCCCTCGACCATCAGCCGCTGCACGCCGCGGGCGCCGAGGTCCTCGCTGATCCTGCGCATCTCGACGGGCCTGCCGGCGTCGACCACGGTGGCCACCGGCCCGAGGCGCGTGCGCGCATCGGCCACGCGCGAGCTCGGGCAGTAGACGAGCTTCTCGGCGTCGCCGGTGGTGAAGAAGTCGGAGCACGCGTCCAGCTCCACCCGCTCGGTCACGGTGACCTTGATCGGCGACGGCGCGAGCCCGCGGGCCGTGCGCTCGTCGCGGCGAGTCTGCGAGCGGATGAGCAGCCGCGGATTGTCGATCCGGACGGTGCCCGCGCCCACCATGATCGCGTCGCAGGAGGCGCGCACGGCGTCGACGCGGTCGAAGTCGGCGTCGTTGGACAGCGCGAGGCGCACCGGCGCCGCGCTGCCGAGGTAGCCGTCGATCGACATGCCGCAGCTCAGCAGGGTGTACGGGCGGTCAGGCACGGGGCACTCCGTCCGGCTGCGCGACCGCGGCGACCTGCCACGAGGGCAGCGGCTCGAGCTGGTGCGGATGCCGCGTGCGCCGGAACCATGCGAGCACGAGGAACACGGCGCCCGGCAGGCTCGCGACGAGCAGCATGACGCCGTAGACGACGGCGGTGGCGACGCCGCTGATCCGCACCCAGGCCGGCCGCAGCGAACGCCCATGCCGTCGCGCCCTCGCGCGGCCCCCAGCCGGCGATGCTCGGCAGCACCATGGCCAGCATCACGAGCAGCGCGAGCGGCAGCATCCGCGACACCGGGGCGGTGGTGCCCGCCGTCCGCGCGGCGATCATGAACGTGACGGCGTGACCCCCGACGGCCAGCGCAGATGCGAGCGCGATGCCGATCCACGCCCTGCCGGCGAGCAGCCCGTCGCGGATGTCGCCGGCCACCGCGCGCCGGAGCCGCGCCCATCGCGATGCACCGTCGGCGGGTCGGGCCCGCCCCACGAGCACGACGCCTGCGACCGCCACGCGCGAGCGCGAGCGCGACCAGCGGCATGGACGACTGCACGGGCGACGGCAGGACGAGGAGAACGACGACGGTCAGGACGACCTGCACGACCTGACCGGCGGAGCGCTCCCAGGCGACGGCCCGCAACCCGCGGCCGACGTCGCTGACGTCGCGACCGTGGCTGACGCCGCGGTGGACGTCGCCCACGACGCCGCCGGGAAGTGCGAGATTGAGGAACTGCGACCGGTAGTACGCCGCCACCGCACCGGGGAGCGGGAGGTCGATGCCGAGACCACGAGCCACGATCTTCCACCGCCAGGCGCAGCAGAGGGTGACGAACAGGGCGAGGACCGCCCCTGCCGCCAGCGCCCGGCCGTCGACCGTACGGATGCCGTCGAGGAACGGGCCTGCGCCCAATCGCCAGACAACGACGATCAACGTCACGGCGGCACCGGCGAAGCGGGCCCACGTCCAGGCCGTCCGGCTCATCCGGGCGCCCTCTGCGCTCGGGGCAGGATCAGCAGGTCGGCGTGATCCACGGTGGCCGCGAGCTGTCCGGACGCGACCTCCGCCAGACGCCGGCGTGCGTAGGCGCCGGTCTCGGCGGCCAGCTCGGGCTGCTGCTCGCACGCGGCGCCCACCCACCCGGTGAACCACTCGGCCGCGAGGCCGGCGTCGGAGGCGCCGAGTCGCCAGGGGCTCGGCCGGACGAGGACCTCCGCGCCCAGCCGTCCGAAGCCCCCGACGGCGAACGCGACGGCGTCCGGGCCGAGCAGGCGGCCCCGCTCGGTGGTGCGGCGCTGGTGGGCGTCGAAGGCCGCGGCCACGCGGGAGTCGAGCGGATCCGCCGGGGCCAGGTCGACGCGACCGACGACGGACAGCGTCAGCAGGACGGGACAGCCTGCGCCCGCGCAGACGGTGATCAGCCCCGCCAGCTCGTCGCCGGTCAGCAGGTCGAGCAGAGCCGAGGCCGTGATGAGGGTCGCGCCGGCGAGATCGCCGGGGCGCAGCCGGGTGAGGTCGGAGTGCTTCGCCTCGACGGTGACCGCGGCCCCGTCTGCGGCCGGGCCGGGCGGCTCGGCGGCGGCGACCTCCAGCAGGTCGGCGTCGCGGTCGTGCACGACCCAGTGCTGCGGGCCGGGCAGCAGCGGCGCGAGCCAGCGGCCCATCGCCCCGGTGCCGCAGCCGAGGTCGTGGATCACGTGGCGGTCGGTTGCCGGGAGGTGCTCGACGAGGTCGCGGGCACGGGCCGCGGCATCGGCCGGCTCGCGCAGGGCGAGCCATCCCCGGCTGACGCGGATCGCCTCGGCGATCATCGCGACGCCCCAGCCAGGACGCCTGCGAGGACGGACGAGGTGACCGGCCACCCGGCGAGCGACTCGCGCCGCTCGCGCGCGGCCCGGCGCAATCGGCTCCGGAGATCTGCGTCGCCGAGCCAGGAGCGGAGTGCGGCGCCGAGGGCCGCAGGGTCGCCGGGCGGGACGAGCAGCCCCGGCCGGGTCCCGTTCGCCCCATGACCGAGCGCCTCCGGTACCCCGCCGACCTCGGCCGCGACGACCGGCAGGCCCCGGGCGAGAGCCTCGGTGACGACCATGCCGTACGTCTCGGCGCGCGACGCCAGCACGAGCAGGTCGGCGGCGGCGTAGCTGCGATCGAGATCGGCTCCCGTCCGCGGCCCGGGAAAGCTCACGCGGTCGTCCAACCCGATTGTCCCGCGCGCGGCGGCGGAGGCGCTCGGCGTAGGCCGCGCTCGCGCTCCAGGCTGCCCACGCAGACGCACTGCCAGGACAGATCCGCCACCGTCGCGAGCGCATCCAGCAGGACGTCATGCCCTTTGCCCGAGGTCACCGCCGCGACGCAGAGCAGCGCCCCGCCAGCCCCGGTCCCGGGAGCGAGGTCGGCGGCGTCGACGGCGGGCTCGGCGACGTGCACCCGGTCGGCCGGCAAGGAGTACAGCTCCAGCAGCCGGCGACGTGTCCACGCGCTGGTGGTGACGACCGCGGTGGCGGCCCCGAGGACCGCGCGCTCTCGCTGACGGGCGTCAGCCGGCGGGCCAGTGGCCCAGCGGCATGTGCACGAGCACGACCAGCCGCAACCGGCTCGCGTGCGGCACGAGTACCTCCGGAGCCGTCGAGGCGACCAGTCCGTCGACCAGCACCACTGCGTCGTCGGGGATCCGCCGCGACGACGTCCGCGAGGGTGGCCAGCGACAGCGCGTCGGGTTGCGGCCAGCCACCGTGCACGGCGTGCTCGTGCACCGACCAGCCGATCGAGCCGAGCCCGTGGCAGACACGGCGGTCGTACACGTTGCCCCCGCTCGGCCGCGCCGGGTCGTCGATGCCCTCGGGGACGACGACGTGCACGGCCGTCACAGCGGCCGCTCGTAGCTCGCCCAGGCGATGTGCGACTCGTGCAGCGTGACGGCCAGGCCGTCGAGCTCCCGAGCGGCTTCGCCCAGATTGCCTGCGTGCACGCGCTCCGCGAGCCGATCCGCGATCACCCGCGCCAGAGCCTCGGTGGAGGTGTTCATGCCCGCGAAGGCGGCCTCGTCGTCGAGGTTGCGAAAGCTGAGGTCCGCGAGCACGGCGTGCAACTCCGCGGCGGCCCGCCCGATGTCCACCACGATGCCGTCGGCATCGAGGTCTGCGCGCCGGAACGTGGCGTCGACCACGTAGGTCGCGCCGTGCAGGCGCTGCGCGGGCCCGAACACCTCGCCGCGGAGGCTGTGGGCGATCATCATGTGGTCGCGCACCGTCACGCTGAACACGCGCTAGCCCCCGTCGTAGCTGATGGTGTGGCAGAGCGCCGGCAGGCTTCCCGCGGCCAGCCGCGCCATCACGTCGGGCAACTCGGCGAAGCGCGACTGTCCGGTGATGAGCACGTCGAAGGCGGGGTCGCGCAGCAGGTCGAGTGCGAGCGCCAGCCGGTCGGAGGTCGTGCGGCGCCCGCTGCGGGCCGGGGAGATCGTGCCCACCTGGCTCGCGCGGATGGCGAGGCGGCGCGAGTGGAAGGCGCCGCCCAGCGAGAGCCGTGACCTCGCGTGTCGCCGTACCAGCTGAGGTCGATGACCGTGCCCTCGGGCGCGAGCAGCTCGAGCGACTGCTGGAGCCCGGCGGACGTCGCGCTGGTGTGCACGACCAGGTCGCGGCCGTCGGCCGCGTCGGCCGGCAGCGCGAAGCCGACGCCGAGCGCGTCCGCGACATCGGCGCGGCCGGCATCGACGTCCACGAGCGTGACCTGCACGGCCGGGAACCGGCTCAGCAGGCGTGCGACGCAGCAGCCGACCATGCCGGCGCCGACGACCGTGACCCGGTCGCCGAGCAGCGGACCTGCGTCCCAGAGGGCGTTGACCGCGGTCTCGACCGTCCCCGCGAGGACGGCGCGAGCGGGTGGCACGCCTTCGGGAACGATCGTCACGGCGCCGGCCGGCACGACGTAGGCCGTCTGGTGCGGGTACAGGCAGAAGACCGTTCGGCCGCGCAGCTCCGGCGGTCCCTGCTCGACGGCGCCGACGTTCAGGTAGCCGTACTTGACCGGCCCCGGGAATGTCCCCTCCTGGAACGGCGCGCGCATCGCGGCATGCTGATCCGGCGGCACGCCGCCCCGGAAGACGAGCGTCTCGGTGCCGCGGCTGACGCCGGACAGCAAGGTGCGCACCACCACGTCGTCCAGGCCCGGCTCGGGCAGCGCAGCCGGCCGGATCTCGCCGCAGCCGGGCTCGCGCAGCCAGAAGGCGTACGCACCGTCAAGCACGGCCTTCACCGCCCCGGATCTCGCTGTGAACCGACCCGGCGTGGCGACGTCTGTCGCCGGCGGGCTCGCGGAGTTCCGGTCATTGCCCGGATTACGCCGTGCGGGCGCTCTCGGTTCACGGTGAGGCGCGCGCCGGAGCGGCCGCGGGTGCACCTGTCACGATTCCCGACCGATGTGGGTGCAGCGCGACATCACGCTCCAGCCGCGCCCGCGCGGCTTCCACCTCGTCACGCGCGAGGTCGTCGGCGAGCTCGCGGAGCTCGCACGAGCTGCGAGCCGGGCTGCTCCACGTCCACATCCAGCACACCTCGGCCTCGCTGACGCTCAACGAGAACGCGTCACCGGACGTGCGCCGCGACTTCGAGACCTGGTTCAGCGCAGCGGTGCCGGAGGCGTTCGGCGGCTGGACGCACACGCTCGAGGGCGCCGACGACATGCCCGCCCACATCAAGGCGTCGCTGCTCGGCCCGTCGGTCACGATCCCCGTGCGCAACGGGCGACCGCATCTCGGCACGTGGCAGGGGATCTACCTGTGCGAGCACCGCGACCACGCAGGTGGCCGCACGCTCACGCTGACGCTGCACGGCGAGTAG